>NZ_JBICXP010000028.1:0-1239 GCF_043200355.1 Streptomyces sp. NPDC048436 | reverse complement strand
GCCGATGCCATCGCGAGCAGGGTCATTTCGTTGACGACGGCGGGAGGACAGGTGCCCCCATCCACGTCCATGAGAGCCTCGCGGGCGACAGGGCCCAGCCATTCCGTCATCGCGTGCCCCGGGCCGATGGGCTGGTGTGGTGCTTCTGCGGGGGTGAGGGCGACCACCTCGTCTCCGCCGATCCCCGTCACCACGGTACGGATACCGGCCCCGGCCAGTTGGTAGATGAGGGCGGCGGTGGACTCGTGGTAGGGCTCCTCGTAGGGATAGACGTATCCGCTCAAGGCCCGGCGCCCGTCCGGGTGCAGCGGGGGCAGGGCCGGCGTGGTGATGTCTGTGCGAAAGCGCCCGGCGCGGAGCATCTCGGCGCGACGTGTGCGCTGTTGCTCTCCCATCGGACCCGGAAGCAGCATCGCCGACGCAGTGATCCTTTCAGGGTGGCGCAGCGACAGGTGGGTGCCGGTGACGGCCGAGTCGAAGCCGCCTGAGACGTGCGCGCTGGTGGTGTCCGGGTCGTACAGGTGCCGGTCGAGCACCGCATCGAGCATGCTGCCGTACGCGGTCAGTACATCGGCGTCGTCGGCGAGAGCGCGGGCCTTGGAGTGCAGCGCCGGGGCAGGCTGCTCGAAGCGGATCGGTCCGTGACCGTCGTAGTGGGCGGTTGTGCGCTCGGTCAGCCGGTACAGGCCGGTGAAACAGGTGTGATGGCTGTAGCGGAACCACAGGCTGAGCAGGCGTGCCGTCTCGGCGACATGGAAGTCCACGCGAGGCATGCGCTTGACGAGGTCGGCCGTGGTCCATGATCCGTGCAGCACACCGTCGGTAGCGGTCAGGTACAGCGGGCGGTGCCGCGTTCCCCGGCCCTGACGCTGGCCGTGCCGTCGGGGGCAAAGTCGATGGCTACGAAGTTCAGGGGCCAGGCCAAGAGCTCCGCGCGGAGCTGGCGGAAGGTGGTCGTGGACAGCTCCACGACGGCACGCCGGGCATCGCCCGCGCGGTGGGCGTCGCGCTCACGGACATGGACCAGGGCCTGTCCGGTGTCGCGGTCGGTAAGGGCGATCGCGTCCAGGGACGGATGGTCGAGAGGGGCGACCCACGACGAGCCGCATTGAAGGCGGGTGCTGTTCCACGCCCAGCTGTCGGCCTCGCGGCTCATCGGGGCGGGTTGGATGCGCAGCTTGAGCACAAGGTCCTCCACGAGGTGGGGCGCGGGGCCCGGCCGGGCGGGGTCTGGGCCTG
>NZ_JBICXP010000026.1:0-2387 GCF_043200355.1 Streptomyces sp. NPDC048436 | reverse complement strand
AACACAGTGGACGCGAGCAACTGAGGACAAGCCCTCGGCCTATTAGTACCAGTCACCTCCACCCGTTACCGGGCTTCCAGATCTGGCCTATCAACCCAGTCGTCTACTGGGAGCCTTAACCCCTCAAGGGGGTGGGAATACTCATCTCGAAGCAGGCTTCCCGCTTAGATGCTTTCAGCGGTTATCCTTTCCGAACGTAGCCAACCAGCCATGCCCTTGGCAGGACAACTGGCACACCAGAGGTTCGTCCGTCCCGGTCCTCTCGTACTAGGGACAGCCCTTCTCAATATTCCTACGCGCACAGCGGATAGGGACCGAACTGTCTCACGACGTTCTAAACCCAGCTCGCGTACCGCTTTAATGGGCGAACAGCCCAACCCTTGGGACCGACTCCAGCCCCAGGATGCGACGAGCCGACATCGAGGTGCCAAACCATCCCGTCGATATGGACTCTTGGGGAAGATCAGCCTGTTATCCCCGGGGTACCTTTTATCCGTTGAGCGACGGCGCTTCCACAAGCCACCGCCGGATCACTAGTCCCGACTTTCGTCCCTGCTCGACCCGTCGGTCTCACAGTCAAGCTCCCTTGTGCACTTACACTCAACACCTGATTACCAACCAGGCTGAGGGAACCTTTGGGCGCCTCCGTTACTCTTTAGGAGGCAACCGCCCCAGTTAAACTACCCATCAGACACTGTCCCTGATCCGGATCACGGACCCAGGTTAGACATCCAGCACGACCAGAGTGGTATTTCAACGTTGACTCCACGAACACTGGCGTGCCCGCTTCAAAGTCTCCCACCTATCCTACACAAGCCGAACCGAACACCAATATCAAACTGTAGTAAAGGTCCCGGGGTCTTTCCGTCCTGCTGCGCGAAACGAGCATCTTTACTCGTAGTGCAATTTCACCGGGCCTATGGTTGAGACAGTCGAGAAGTCGTTACGCCATTCGTGCAGGTCGGAACTTACCCGACAAGGAATTTCGCTACCTTAGGATGGTTATAGTTACCACCGCCGTTTACTGGCGCTTAAGTTCTCAGCTTCGCACACCCGAAAGTGCACTAACCGGTCCCCTTAACGTTCCAGCACCGGGCAGGCGTCAGTCCGTATACATCGCCTTACGGCTTCGCACGGACCTGTGTTTTTAGTAAACAGTCGCTTCTCGCTGGTCTCTGCGGCCACCCCCAGCTCAGAGTGCAAGACTCATCACCGGTGATGGCCCCCCTTCTCCCGAAGTTACGGGGGCATTTTGCCGAGTTCCTTAACCATAGTTCACCCGAACGCCTCGGTATTCTCTACCTGACCACCTGAGTCGGTTTAGGGTACGGGCCGCCATGAAACTCGCTAGAGGCTTTTCTCGACAGCATAGGATCATCCACTTCACCACAATCGGCTCGGCATCAGGTCTCAGCCTTAATGTGCGACGGATTTACCTATCACACGGCCTACACCCTTACCCCGGGACAACCACCGCCCGGGCTGGACTACCTTCCTGCGTCACCCCATCACTCACCTACTACAAGTCTGGTCCGTCGGCTCCACCACTTCCCTTTGCCCGAAGGCTCCAGGACGGCTTCACGGACTTAGCATCGCCTGATTCAATGTTTGACGCTTCACAGCGGGTACCGGAATATCAACCGGTTATCCATCGACTACGCCTGTCGGCCTCGCCTTAGGTCCCGACTTACCCTGGGCAGATCAGCTTGACCCAGGAACCCTTAGTCAATCGGCGCACACGTTTCTCACGTATGTATCGCTACTCATGCCTGCATTCTCACTCGTGAACCGTCCACCACTAGCTTCCGCTGCAGCTTCACCCGGCACACGACGCTCCCCTACCCATCCCAGCGGGCGTTGGCCCTATTGCTGAAATGACACGACTTCGGCGGTACGCTTGAGCCCCGCTACATTGTCGGCGCGGAATCACTTGACCAGTGAGCTATTACGCACTCTTTCAAGGGTGGCTGCTTCTAAGCCAACCTCCTGGTTGTCTGTGCGACTCCACATCCTTTCCCACTTAGCGTACGCTTAGGGGCCTTAGTCGATGCTCTGGGCTGTTTCCCTCTCGACCATGGAGCTTATCCCCCACAGTCTCACTGCCGTGCTCTCACTTACCGGCATTCGGAGTTTGGCTAAGGTCAGTAACCCGGTAGGGCCCATCGCCTATCCAGTGCTCTACCTCCGGCAAGAAACACACGACGCTGCACCTAAATGCATTTCGGGGAGAACCAGCTATCACGGAGTTTGATTGGCCTTTCACCCCTAACCACAGGTCATCCCCCAGGTTTTCAACCCTGGTGGGTTCGGTCCTCCACGACCTCTTACAGCCGCTTCAACCTGCCCATGGCTAGATCACTCCGCTTCGGGTCTTGAGCGCGCTACTA
>NZ_JBICXP010000025.1:0-2407 GCF_043200355.1 Streptomyces sp. NPDC048436 | reverse complement strand
CCCACCCCTCACCACCCAACACGCCCTCACCCTCCTCGACACCGCCCTCACCACCCACCACCCCACCACCACCGCAACCCACCTCAACACCACCACCCTCACCACCCAAGCCCACAACAACACCCTCCCCCCACTCCTCCACCACCTCACACCAACCACCCACCACCACAACGCCAACTCACCCACAGACGCAGACGCATCGTTCAAGGAGCGTCTGGCGGGCATGCCCGAGGGTGAGCGTTCCACTGAGTTGCTAAAGCTTGTCCGCGCGACGATCGCCGCGGTCCTGGCTCACCCCGAGCCCGAACTCATCGCCGCTCAGCAGTCGTTCAAGGAGCTGGGCTTCGACTCCCTCACCACCGTCCAGCTGCGCAACCACCTCTCCCGCGCGACAGGCCTACGCCTGCCCTCCACCCTCGCCTTCGACCACCCGACACCGCAGGACCTGACAGACCACCTCCTGCTCCAGCTCGCCCCCCAGCAGGACGCCACAACCCACCACACCACCACCCCCTCGACCGCGACAGCCGGGCCCGGCGAACCGATCGCCATCGTCGGCATGGGCTGCCGCTACCCCGGCGACATCAACTCGCCCGACGAGCTGTGGGATCTGGTCACCCACCGCCGCGAAGCGATCACCGGATTCCCGACCAACCGGGGCTGGGACCTGGGCACTCTCCTGCCAGGCGCTGAACGACCCGGCGCACAGACAAGCGACAGCCGAGGCACCTCGACCACTCACTGGGGCGGCTTCCTCCACAGCGCCGATCAGTTCGACGCGGGTTTCTTCAACATCTCGCCCCGCGAGGCCAAGGCCATCGACCCCCAACAACGCCTCCTGCTCGAAATCACCTGGCAGGCCCTGGAAGACGCGGGCATCGACCCCACCACCCTGGCGGGCTCACAGACCGGAGTCTTCACCGGCCTGTCCCCCAACCACTACGCCGCCCACGGCAACACCGACCTGGAGGGCCACCTCCTCACCGGCACCATCCCAGCTGTCGCCTCCGGCCGAGTCGCTTACACCCTGGGCCTGCACGGACCCGCACTCAGCGTCGACACGGCCTGCTCCTCATCCCTGGTGGCGGTGCACCTGGCCTGCCAGGCCCTGCGCAACGGTGAGTGCGACATGGCGCTGGCCGGGGGCGCCACCGTCATGGCCACCCCCGAAGTCTTCATCGAATTCAGCCGCCAAGGCGGCCTCGCCCCCGACGGACGCTGCAAAGCCTTCGCCGCCAACGCCGACGGAACCGGCTGGGCCGAGGGCGCAGGAGTCATCGTCCTCCAACGCCTCAGCGACGCCCAAACCCAAGGCCGCAACATCCTCGCCATCATCCCCGGCTCCGCCGTCAACCAAGACGGCGCCAGCAACGGCCTCACCGCACCCAACGGCCCCGCCCAAGAACGCGTCATCCAACAAGCCCTCACCAACGCCCGAATGACTGGTGATCAGGTTGATGCCGTTGAGGCACACGGCACCGGAACCACGCTGGGCGACCCCATCGAAGCCCATGCCCTGCTCAACACCTACGGAAAGCACCACACTGCTGAACAGCCTCTGTACCTGGGGTCGTTGAAGTCCAACATCGGGCACGCGCAAGCCGCCGCAGGCATCGGCGGCATCATCAAAATGGTCCAAGCCCTCAACCACGATGAGCTGCCCCCCACCCTGCACGCCGACAACCCCTCACCCCACATCGACTGGACCACCGGCCACGTCTCCCTGCTCACCAAAGCCACCCCCTGGCCCAAGCACAACCGACCCCGCAACGCCGCCGTCTCCGCCTTCGGCGTCAGCGGAACCAACGCCCACCTCATCCTCCAACAAGCACCCACCCCCACCACCACCGAAGAAGAAACACCCCAACCGCCCACAGAACACATCGCACTGACCCTCTCCGCCAAAACACCCACCGCACTGGCCGACCAAGCCGCCCGGCTGCACGACCACCTGCGCGACCACCCCGACACCGCACTCGCACCCACCGCACACGCGTTGGCGGCCCGCACTCTCTTCGACCACCGCGCCGTCATCACCGTCAATGACCGTGAGGAAGCCCTTACGGCTCTATCGGCGCTGGCCCAGGGTGTGCCCCATCGTGATCTGGTCACCGGGCCCGAGCAGCCCACCACGCAGACCGTGTTCCTCTTCCCCGGCCAAGGCTGCCAATACCCCGGCATGGGACGCGCCCTCTACGACACCCACCCCGTCTTCCGCGACGCCCTGGACGAAGCCTGCCGCGCCCTGGACCAACACCTCGAACATCCCCTGCGCGACATCATCTTCTCCCACCCCGGAACCCCCCAAGCAGCCCTCCTGGACCGCACCGACTACACCCAGCCCGCCCTCTTCGCCCTGGGCACCGCCCTCTTCCACCAGCTCACCCACCACAACATCACCCCCGAC
>NZ_JBICXP010000024.1:0-3424 GCF_043200355.1 Streptomyces sp. NPDC048436 | reverse complement strand
TGTCCGATGAGGAGGTCGGGGGTGATGTGGTGGTGGGTGAGTTGGTGGAAGAGGGCGGTGCCCAGGGCGAAGAGGGCGGGCTGGGTGTAGTCGGTACGGTCCAGGAGCGCTGCTTGGGGGGTTCCGGGGTGGGAGAAGATGATGTCGCGCAGGGGGTGTTCGAGGTGCTGGTCCAGGGCGTGGCAGGCCTCGTCCAGGGCGTCACGGAAGACGGGGTGGGTGTCATACAAGGCACGCCCCATACCGGGGTACTGACAGCCCTGGCCGGGGAAGAGGAACACGGTCTGCGTGGTGGGCTGTTCGGGCCCGGTGACCAGATCACGATGGGGCACACCCTGAGCCAGCGCCGCCAGAGCCGTAAGGGCTTCCTCACGGTCATTGACGGTGATCACAGCCCGACGATCGAAGAGCGTACGAGTGGTGGCCAGCGCATCGGCCACCCGCTCCAAAGACAACCCGGGATGACGCGTCAGATGCTCACACAACCGGCCCCCCTGCGCAGCCAACGCCACCCCGGACTTCGCCGACAACACCAACGACACCAACCCACCACCACCCGAACCCGAACCTGAATCCGAGCCCGACTCCAACGGCACCTCTGATCCGGTAGCGAGGGCGGGTGCTTGCTGGAGGAGTACGTGGGCATTGGTGCCACCCACACCGAAGGCGGAGACGGCGGCGTTGCGGGGCCTGCCCCTGTCCGGCCAGGGTGCTGGCTTGGTGAGCAGGTTGATGTGTCCCGATGCCCAGTCGATGTGGGGGGAAGGCTGATCGGCGTGCAGGGTGGGGGGCAGTTCGTCGTGGTTGAGGGCTTGGACCATTTTGATGATGCCGCCGATGCCTGCGGCGGCTTGCGCGTGCCCGATGTTGGACTTCAACGACCCCAGGTACAGAGGCTGTTCAGCAGTGTGGTGCTTTCCGTAGGTGTTGAGCAGGGCATGGGCTTCGATGGGGTCGCCCAGCGTGGTTCCGGTGCCGTGTGCCTCAACGGCATCAACCTGATCACCAGTCATTCGGGCGTTGGCAAGGGCTTGTTGGATGACGCGTTCTTGGGCGGGGCCGTTGGGTGCGGTGAGGCCGTTGCTGGCGCCGTCTTGGTTGACGGCGGAGCCGGGGATGATGGCGAGGATGTTGCGGCCTTGGGTTTGGGCGTCGCTGAGGCGTTGGAGGACGATGACTCCTGCGCCCTCGGCCCAGCCGGTTCCGTCGGCGTTGGCGGCGAAGGCTTTGCAGCGTCCGTCGGGGGCGAGGCCGCCTTGGCGGCTGAATTCGATGAAGACTTCGGGGGTGGCCATGACGGTGGCGCCCCCGGCCAGGGCCATGTCGCATTCGCTGTTGCGCAGGGCCTGGCAGGCCAGGTGCACCGCCACCAGGGATGAGGAGCAGGCGGTGTCGACGCTGAGTGCGGGTCCGTGCAGGCCCAGGGTGTAAGCGACTCGGCCGGAGGCGACGGCCAGGGCGTTTCCGGTGAGGAGGTGGCCTTCGAGGTCGGTGTCGCCGTGGGCGGCGTAGTGGTTGGGGGACAGGCCGGTGAAGACTCCGGTCTGGGTACCGGCGAGGGTGGTGGGGTCGATGCCCGCGTCTTCCAGGGCCTGCCAGGTGATTTCCAGTAGGAGGCGCTGCTGGGGGTCGATGGCCTTGGCCTCGCGGGGCGAGATGTTGAAGAAACCCGCGTCGAACTGATCCGCGTCGTAGAGGAAACCACCGGACCGGGTGGACGAGGTGCCCGGCCCCGCGTCCACCTGCGCGCTCTGGTCACCGTCGTTGTCGCCGCCGCCGTCGTCGTCCCTGCCATCCCCGCCGTTCCTCCGCCCTGCATCCGGGACCGTGGCGAAGAGGGTGTCCAGGTCCCAACCCCGGTTCGTGGGGAACTCGCCGACCACATCGCGAGCCTCGGCCACCAACTCCCACAACTCGGCAGGCGAGTTGGCGCCCCCTGGGTAGCGGCATCCCATACCCACGATCGCGATCGGCTCGTGGGCGCTCTCCTCCACTTCCTGCAGTCGGCGGCGGGCCTGACGCAAGTCCGTGGTTGCCCGCTTGAGGTAGGTCCGGAGCTTGTCTTCGCCAGCCACTTGATTAGTCCCTTGCAGAAGTCGGAGATATTTGCAGGTCAGGGAGTCTGGAGCTCGCCATCCAGCACGCTGAAGAGTTCGTCGTCCGTAGCGGAGTCCAGGTCGTCCGGAGCCGGGTCGGTCATGGCCGGGTGGCCCTGGTGGCCGTTCTCCCAGGACGTGAGGAGTTCCTTGAGGCGCGCGGACACCTGCGCGTGCTCTGCCGCACCCATGGCTCCGGGCGAGAGGGCCGATTCGAGCTTGCCGATCTCCGTCATCAAGACGTCCAACGTCCCTGCGTCACGGCTCTGTTGGCCGCCGAACGGGGCGAGCTGCTCGCGGAGGTACGTGGCTATGTGCTGTGGCGTCGGGTGGTCGAAAGCCAGGGTGGCGGGCAGACGCAGGCCCGTCGCGCGGGAGAGGTGGTTGCGCAGCTGGACGGTGGTGAGGGAGTCGAAGCCCAGCGCCTTGAACGACTGCTGGGCGGCGATGAGTTCGGGCTCGGGGTGAGCCAGAACCCCGGCGACTGTCGCGCGGACCAGGGACAGCAGACGTTCGGACTGCTCGTCCTTGGTGAGGGAACCGAGCTCTTCTGCCAGGGAGCCTGTACGCGCGCGCGAAGACGCCGTATCGGCCTTGGTCGAGCCGTTGTGGTGGTGGGTGGTTGGTGTGAGGTGGTGGAGGAGTGGGGGGAGGGTGTTGTTGTGGGCTTGGGTGGTGAGGTTGGTGGTGTTGAGGTGGGTTGCGGTGGTGGTGGGGTGGTGGGTGGTGAGGGCGGTGTCGAGGAGGGTGAGGGCGTGTTGGGTGGTGAGGGGTGGGAATCCGGTGCGGGTGGTGTGGTTGCGGGTGGTGGTGTTGAGGTGGCGGATCATGCCGTTGTTGTCGGCCCAGGGGCCCCAGGCGATGCTGGTGGCGGGGAGGTTTTGGGTGTGGCGGTGGTGGGCGAGGGCGTTGAGGTAGGCGTTGGCGGCGGCGTAGTTGGCTTGGCCGGGGGAGGCGAGGGTGGTGGCGAGGGAGGAGTAGAGGATGAAGGCGTTGAGGTGGTGGTGGCGGGTGGCGTGGTGGAGGTTCCAGGCGGCGTCGATTTTGGGGCGTAGGACGGTGTGGAGTTGGTGGGGGGTGAGGTTTTGGAGGGGGGCCATGTCGATGACGCCGGCGGTGTGGATGACGGCTTGTAGGGGGTGTTGGGTGGGGATGGTGTTGAGGAGTGTGGTGAGTTGGTCGGGGTCGGCGGTGTCGCAGGCGGCGATGGTGACCTCAGCGCCCAACTCACGGAGTTCGGTGGTGAGTTGGTCGGCGCCGGGTGCTTGTGGGCCGGAGCGGCTGGCCAGGAGGAGGTGGCGTATGCCGTGGTGGGTGATGAGGTGTCG
>NZ_JBICXP010000023.1:0-5092 GCF_043200355.1 Streptomyces sp. NPDC048436 | reverse complement strand
GATCAGCCCGAGGCCGCCCGCACGTCCTACGAATGCCCAGGTGAGCGCTTCAGTTCGAATCGCATTTCGGACCGAGACGTTAAACGACAAGCTGAACGGCTTCACGGGCTTCGCGCCTGCCCTTGTTCTGACGTCAGTTGACGGCGCGCGGTGGGAACGTGGAGTGTGCTTATCCGTTGCGTCATTCCAGCAGCGACCCCGACTGTGTCTCTACGGCTGCAACCACAGCTGACCGATCGGTCCCCTACCGAAAGGGCCTCATGCCAGCCGTTGTTGTTGTCGGGGCGGGAATCGTCGGCTCCTCAGTGGCCTACCACTTGGCGCGTCGGGGCGTCTCGGTCACCCTGCTCGAGCAAGGACCTGCACCGGCCACCGGGGTCACCGCAGGCTCCTTCGCCTGGATCCGCAGCGCGGGAGGCCACTGGCCCGGCGGAGCACAAGACCTTCACGAGTATGCCCTGGCGGACTACCAGCGTCTGGAGGCCGAACTGCCCCATGTCACCGTCCGCCGGACCGGCTCGCTGACCTGGTCCGGCACACCAGCTCAGGACTCACGACCGGGGCCGGGCCAGTTCCGCATCGGACGAAGTGACATCGCAGCCCTGGAGCCCAATCTCCGTCACCCACCCGACCAGGCCATCCACACCCCGGCTGACGCGGGCGTCGACCCAACGGCTTTGGCCCACGCACTCGTAGCGGCCGCCGGCGCCCACGGAGCAACCGTGCTCCACGACACTGCGGTCATCGCCTTGCAGGTGACCAATGGCCGCCTCCAGGGAGTGCTGACTTCGACCGGGTTCCACGCCGCCGCAACTGTCGTACTCGCTGCAGGAACCAACGTCCCCAAGCTCTGCGAGCAGCTGTCGGCCGACCTGGCCATTGCCGCCTCCCCGGCTACCCTCGCGCGGGTCACAGCACCGTCTGGTTTGGTCAAGACCATCGTGGCCAACCCTGATTTCGAGGTCCGAGAGGTACGGGACGGTGAACTCGTGCTGGTCGTGCCCTGTGTTGAAGGCACAGCAGCAGCGCTTGAGCAGGCCGCTCAAGACACGCTCCAGCACTTGCAGACGACCTTCCGTGAAAGCGACCAGTGCCGTTTGCTGGGCTACCGCGTTGGCAGACGCCCAATGCCTTCGCACGGCCCCCTCGTTGGTTACGTGACACACGATCAATCCGTCTACGTCGCAGTCATGCACTCCGCCATCACCCTGGCGCCCACCGTCGGTCGACTGATCGCAGACGAACTCGTGACCGGCAGGCCAGCTCCCGAGTTACGGCGTTGCCGACCGCGAGCCCACTGACCTCATCTCTCGACGACATTGGCCAAGACATTCGGAGGCGCTCTGCTCGTGCTGGGCGAGGATCTCGGTATGCGCAGTCTTGAGAGCGGCCTCCGTGTTCAGGGCCCGCTCGCGTCAGGACGCCTCGACTTCTGCTTGTTCGGTCCGGCGGTCCTGGACGCGTCGCCCTGCTGCCTGGCTCATCGCTTCGGTGACCAGGGCGCGGGCGTCTGCGTGCTCGTAGAGGAACGTGCGCGACACCTCGGCAGCCCGGGCTACGCCGGCCATGGAGATCGGCGTGCGGGCCTTGATCGTCTGATCAAGGACAGCCTTGATCCGGGTTAGACCCTCTTCGGCCTTCTTGCGCCGTGACCGGAACGCGTGTGCCGTGCGGGCGGCGGGAATCGCAGGGGCGGTCATGGGGTGCCCTTGGCCATGGTGGGGGTGTCGTCGTGAAGGTCGCCGTTTGTGACGGCCAGGTCGCTGGTGCGGAAGGCGAGGCTCCACAGGCGGTCGAAGTAGTCCTGAGGACGTCGTAGATCCAGCGCGAGCGCGTCTTCGAGCAGGCCGAGGGCAGCCAGGGCCTGCTCCCAGACCGTCGATGGTGCGAGCGGTGGGCTCGAAGACCTGGTGCAGATGAGTCGGCAGTGGCATCGGCGGGGCGCGTTCAGCCAGGGGCCGCCACTGCTCGGCCTTGCGGCGCCAGTAGAGGAGATAGGCGCCGGACATGACGAACTTGTCGCAGTTGTGGCAGTCCAGGTTGTGGGGGCGGGCGTCCCTGCGGACCACGGGCTGGAAGGTGCAAAAACCGCCTTCGGCCGGGGTCCTGCGGCGGGCCAGGTCCAGGGCCATGGCTTCGGCCTCCTTCTTGGACATGCCCTGCGTGGGCCAGACGAGGAGCTCGCCGGGGTGGGCGGAGTCCGGTCCGCCGCCCCAGACGAGCTCCAGGACATCGTCGATCTCGGAGGAGACGGCCTTCGCGTAGTGCTCGGCCATCACCGGAGACCTGGCCGAGGTACTGCTTGATGTGGTGCAGGACGGCGCCGTGTTTGAGGAGATTGGTGGCCAGAGTATGACGAGCCTGGTGAGGGACCCACGCGCCGATGTCGAGGTCTGGAGCCAGCTGCTGAAGCACTTCTGAAAGAAGGCGTACGAAATCGGCTCCGTGCCTTTGGAGTTGTGGTTGGGAGAGGGGAGCAGTGCCAGCACAGCGCGCTCCTTCGTGGTCGCCGGTCGGCTGTGGCGGTCCTCGAACCGCTCCAGGGTGGCCTGTTGGCGATTCTGCAGGCGCAGCGCCTCGGGGATGCGGATCGCCTCATCGAGGTTGCCGACCTTCGTCTGGTCGTGCCAGAGGAAGGGGACACGGCTGTGGACCGCGAGGCACTCCAGCCGCAGCTGGAGCACTTCATTGGCCCGGCGGCCGGTGGACACCAAGGTCTCCCAGGCATCGCAAATCCCGCGGTCCTTCGGGTCGTAGCGGTCCGCCAGCGCCTGCAGGTCTCCCTGGTCGGCCAGTGCCCGGGCGACGGGGTCGGGGAACGGCCGTCGGGCCCTGTGCTGAGCGGCGCCGCCGGCAGGCAGCGCGACGACGAACCTCCGTGGCAGCCGGAGTTCCTCCGCCTGCCCGCTGTCCAGGGCGGCGCGCAGGATCGCCCGCGCGTGGTTGAAGACCAACCGGCCGGACTGCGCAGTGACCGTGCTCGGCTGGCCCGTGTTGTCGCAAAGGGCCAGGGCGGGAAGGCTTTCACGTATCCGGCTCCTGCGATCGCTGGCGAATCGCCGCATATTGTCTTCGTCCAGCAGCTGCGGGGCGTGGCTGCCACCGGGGTCCGTGATCTCCAAGAAGGCGCCCATGGTGCGGAAGTGATCACAGCCGACGCGGCGGAATCTGACAGGGCAATCGTGCCCGCCAGCCTGCACGTTGGTGGGTTCGGTGCAGAGCCCGTAGGGAACCTGGACCCACCTCGCCGATGGCCCGGCGGGCGTGCTCTGAGTCAAGCAGGGCCTGTGCCTTGCGCCAGACGCGGTTGCCGTTCCGGTCGAACTGCATCGCGGTGACCGCTCCACGGCCTCACGCTTGCGGGTCTCGTTACCCCCTAATGGTGGAGTCGGGTATTGGAACTCCCGGAATACCCCCGCGATCAGAGGGGATCGAGGAGCATCAGGACCTCATCCCGAGTGTCGTCGGGCGCGAGGCGGAGGGCTCCGGGCCAGCGACCGGCCTCACGCCATCCGAGTCGGCTGTAGAAGTCCTCCAGCCCTTCTTTTCCCCGGGCCGCGAGATGGAGCTGTTCGAGTCCCAGTTCGTCGCGGGCGATCTTCTGCAGCTCACGCATGAGAGCGGACCCGACACCACGGCCGCGGAATTCGGGGTGGGTCTGAAGGTGGTGGACCGTGCCCCAATGCCCGATGAGCCGATAGGGATCACGGTTGAGGACGACCCATCCGGCAAGACCATCATCGAGTCTGGCGGTGACGAGTCGGCTTTGCTGCGGGTGGAGGCGGCCGAGAAGCTTGTCCGTGACGGGCGCGACGTCGTCGTCTTGGACGGGAGGGAAGGGGAATCCGGCGGCGCCGCCCGAGTTGGTGACCGCGATCCAGCAGTCGATCATCTGGCGTCGGAGTTCGGGAGTGACCTCGCGCGCGTCGATGATCTGGACGAGATCGGGCTTGCTTGCGTGCGTCATGAAAAGCAGCATGTCAGCGGGGTCTGACATCGGGATGGGGCGACCTTGCGAGTGCCGGCGGCTGACCTCGACTGCGAAGGCGGTCCCCTCGTTTGCCACGAGGGGACCATCGGGCACCGCGCGCCCAAGCCACCGACGGGCCGTGGCTGAGCCCTGGACTTCGGTGCTGAGCGCCTGAAATGAGAGAAGCCCCGACTCACCACCGCGGCCAGGGAGAGGGCTGTCGAGGTTCAGCCTCCGAATGGGTCCACGACGACAGGAGAAGCTGTCATCTGCCGCACTGACAGGAACTCTTGCGGATGGGCGCCCGACTCCGAGGTCATGCACCGCTACCGCGAAGCCGACGACGGATTCAAGGAGAACGCCCTGCACGGCTGCTGTAGCACTGCGCTTCGCGGACCTACGAGAAGGTTGACCATGGACGCAGGATGGGCCGCAGCTATCGCGGGAGCATCAGGCGCGGGCGGAGCGGGCCTTGCGCCATGGGCCACCGAGCGGTCAATGATCCGCCAAGTCCGTGTGCCGGTCGAGAAGGGGTTCGACCAGTGGCGTAGGGAACGCCGCCAAGAAGCGTACGCAGCCCTGCTCAGCGCCGGCGACACCGTGCACGACACGCTCAACACCGTCATCGGCCACACGATCCGCCCCGCGCCGACTGACGAGGCACGGGCCGCCTGGCAAGCGGTGAACGAAGCACGCAAGGCCGTCGACCGGACAGCCCGCACGGCCGCCGTCGCAGGCCCCAGAACGTTGCCCAGGAGGGACTCGCCATGCGCGAGGCTCTGCACAAGCTCCACGCCACCGCCAACCAGGCATGGGAGGAGTCCGCCATCCTCTACCTGGCCCTCGTGCAACAGATCATCCAGACCTTCAACAGCGACTAGGCCGTTTCGTTCGGATCAGCAGACGGAATCAAGAGCGGGTGACTACCGAGGCCGGTCCGGCCCAGCTCACTTCCACCGCAGCGGACTGGAGTCATCCTGGGCCGGGCAGTTGCCCCGCCGCCACGATGCGCTCCACTGCGGCCGTGACCAGTTGTTCACGCTCTGTCTCCGTGAAGACGTCCGGCAGGGTGAGCTGTTCAACGATCAGCCAGTTCAGCGTCAGCATGAGCAGCTTGACCGC
>NZ_JBICXP010000022.1:0-11764 GCF_043200355.1 Streptomyces sp. NPDC048436 | reverse complement strand
CCCCCACCACACCCTCCAAACCACCCTCGCCCACCACCACACCCACCACCACACCACCCACCAACCCAACCCAACCAACCAACCCGGCCAACCCAACCCCCACACCAAACTCCCCACCTACCCCTTCCAACACCAGCCCTACTGGATCACCCCGCCCACCACGAAAGCCTCCGGTTCGCCCACCGCGCTCGGCCAGGCCGCGGCCGGACACCCCATGCTCGGCGCCGTCCTCGACCTCCCCGACCGACACACCACCCTCTTCACCGGACAGATCTCACTCACCACCCACCCATGGCTCACCGACCACACCATCCACGACACCCCACTCCTCCCCGCCACCGCCATCCTCGACCTCACCCTCCACGCAGCCACCCACCTCGGCCACCCCCACATCGACGAACTCACCCTGCACACCCCCCTCACCCTCACCGACAACACCACCTACGACCTACGCCTCCTGGCCACCCAAAACGAACCGGACAGGTCCTACGCACTCACCTTGCACTCTCGTTCCGCGGACGACACGGAGTGGACCCACCACGCGACCGTCGTCGTCACCGCCGACGAGCAACCGTCCAACTCAACTCAGCCTTCGATGGATTCGACCAGCTGGCCGCCCGCCGGCGCTGCGGCCGTCGATCTGGTGTCGGCGTACGACGACCTGGCCCGGCGCGGCTACCACTACGGCCCCCGCTTCCAGGGGCTGACCGCCGCCTGGCGCGACGGCGACGACCTCTACGCCGAGATCGACCCGCGCGCCGCGACCGGCGGGGGCGGCGAGGGCGGCGAGGCGAGTCCGGAAGCCGAGGGCGCGTACGGGATCCATCCCGCGGTCCTCGACGCCGCCCTCCACCCCCTCGCCCTGCATCCCGAGGACGGCGCTTCCGGCGCCACCAGTCAGACGTCCCTGCCGTACGTCTTCCAGGGCGTCACGCTCCACACCCCGGGCGCCACCGGCGCCGTATCCGCGCTGCGTGTCCGTCTCACCAAGACCGGGCCGCGGACTCTTGCCCTCAGCGTCACGGACACGTCCGGCTCGCCGGTCGTCTCGATCAGCTCACTCACGCTCCGCCCGCAGAGCGCCCCCACGCGGGCGACACTCCGCCAGGTCTCCTGGACGACCGTGCCGGTGCCTCCCGCTGCCGTGCGCCCCGACGCGTTGCTCACCTTCGGTGACAACGCGGGCGGCCCGCTCACCTCGCTGGTGGCCGCCGAGAGCCGGTACGCGGACCTGAGCGAACTCTCGGCGGTGCTCGGTACCGCGGGGAGCGGGACAACCGCTCCCGAGTCCGCGCCCCGGACCGTCCTCGCCCTGCTTCCCTCCGCCGAGCCCGCAGCGGAGCCCGCCCCCACTGCTTCCGCCGCTGAACCCGGCAGCGCGCTCAGGGACGTACTCAGCCGTGCGCTCGTCCTGCTGCGGGAGTGGTTCACCGACGAGCGTCACGACGGCACGCATCTCGTCCTCGTCAGCCGACGTGCCGTCGCCGTACGCCTCGGTGAAGATCCCGATCCGGTCCAAGCGGCGCTATGGGGCCTCGTCCGTACGGCGCAGTCCGAGCACCCGCATCGCATCACGCTCGTCGATCTCGACACGCACCCCGACAGCCTCACCGCGCTCCCGCACGCCCTCGCTCTCACGCTCGCGGCCGGGGCAGGGACCGGGGCAGGGACCGGGGCGGCCGGAAACTCTTCCGCCGTGGAGCCGCTCCTCGCCATCCGGCAAGGCACCCTCCACATCCCCCGCCTCACCCGGCTTCCCAGCCCCACCCCGGACACACCGGCACCCTGGGACCCTCAGGGCACCGTCCTGATCACCGGCGGCACCGGCACCCTCGCCGCCCACACCGCGCGGCATCTCGTGACCCGGCACGGCATACGCCACCTGCTCCTGGCCAGCCGCTCCGGCCAGCAAGCACCCGGGGCCACGCAACTCGCCGACTCTCTACGCGAGTTGGGCGCCGACGTCACCATCACTGCCTGCGACACCGCCGACCCCGACCAACTCACCACACTCCTCAACACCATCCCCACCCAACACCCCCTACGCGCCGTCATCCACACCGCCGGCGTCATCCAGGACGCCACCATCACCACCCTCACACCCGACCAACTCAACGACGTACTACGCCCCAAAGCCGACGCCGCCTGGAACCTCCACCACGCCACCCGCCACCTCGACCTCGACGCCTTCATCCTCTACTCCTCCCTCGCCGCCACCGTCGGCTCTCCGGGGCAGGCCAACTACGCCGCCGCGAACGCCTATCTCAACGCCCTCGCCCACCACCGCCACACCCAGAACCTGCCCGCCACCAGCATCGAGTGGGGTCCGTGGGCCGACAGCCGCGGGATGGCCGGGCAGCTCTCCGATACGGATGTCGCGAGGATCACCCGTACGGGGTTCCCGCCCCTGACGGCCGAGGACGCGCTCGATCTGCTGGATGCCGCGCTTGCCGTCCCGGAGCAGCCCGTGGTGATCGGTACCGCGGTCAGTGCGGCAGCGCTGCGCGCTCAGGCCGACGACGGGAGCCTTCCACCGCTCCTCGGCGACCTCGTCCGCGGCGGCCTGCGCCGGACCGCCTCGGCCTCAGCCTCAGTCTCAGCCACGGCCAACGGCTCCCCTGCGGCGGCCACGAACATCGAGTCCCTCGCCTCCCGGCTCGCCGAGCTGGATGAGGCCGGACAGCAGCAGCATCTGCTCGGCCTGGTGCGGCAGACCACGGCGTCGATCCTCGCGTACTCCGATGTCTCGGACGTCCCACCGCAGTTGGGATTCCTCGACATGGGGCTCGACTCCCTTTCGACCATCGAGCTGCGGAACGCGCTCGGCGGCCGGACGGGGCTCCGCCTCCCGGCGACCCTCGTCTTCGACCACCCCACCCCCGCGGCCCTCGCCCGTCATCTCCAGCGGCAGCTCGCGTCCGCCGAACTCGCGTCCGCCAACAGCGACGGCCCCGGCCGGGGGGATGCTCTGGGTGATCTCCGTCGACTGGATCTGTCGCTCTCCTCGGTGTCCGAGACCGACGGCGCCCTGCGTACGGAGATCAGAGATCAGCTGCGCACATTGCTCAAAGCATTCGAGGCGGCCTCACCCCCCGGCAACGAGCAGGCGACTCAGCCGCATCAGGCCGGCCAGCCGACCGGCGAGCAGGTGGCCGATGAGCTCCGCTCCGCATCGACGGACGAAGTACTCCGGTTCATCGACCGCGAGTTCAGTGGCAGCAGCGAGTTCAGTGGCAGCAGCGACTTCAGTGACACCCTCCACGTTTCCCATGAGGCGGTTTCCGATGGCGAATGAAGAAGAGCTTGTCGACTATCTCAAGCGGGTCTCCGCAGACCTGTACCAGACGCGCCGGCGCCTGCAGGACATGGAGGACAGCGCCCATGAGCCGATCGCCGTCGTAGGCATGGGCTGCCGCTTCCCGGGTGGCGTCAACTCCCCCCAGGACCTGTGGGAGTTGACGTCCGAGGGCCGCGACGCCATTTCGGGGTTCCCGACGAACCGTGGCTGGGACCTCGACGGTCTCTTCCACGAGGACCCTGACCACCCGGGCACCTCGTACACCCGGTCCGGCGGTTTCCTGTACGACGCGGATCAGTTCGACGCCGATTTCTTCAACATCTCGCACCGCGAGGCACAGGCCATGGACCCGCAGCAGCGGCTGCTCCTTGAGGTGGCTTGGGAGGCCCTTGAGGCTGCCGGAATCGATCCGGGTTCCGAGACGGTGTCCGGCTCCAACACCGGTGTGTTCGCGGGCGTTTCGGCACACGACTACGGGCCGCGTGCCACCCACGCACCCGCGGAGTACCAGGGATATCTGCTGTCGGGGAGTTCCGGGAGCGTGGCCTCGGGCCGCATCGCGTACACGCTCGGCCTTCAGGGACCCACCATGACGGTGGACACCGCCTGTTCGTCCTCGCTGGTCGCGGTGCACCTGGCCTGTCGGGCCCTGCGCAACGGTGAGTGCGACATGGCGTTGGCCGGCGGCGCCGCCGTGCTGCCCACGCCCGCGGTCTTCCTGGAGTTCAGCCGCCAGCGAGGGCTTGCCGAGGACGGGCGCTGCAAGGCCTTCGCCGCGGAGGCGGACGGGACCGGCTGGGCGGAGGGCGCCGGGCTGATCGTCCTGCAGCGCCTCAGCGACGCCCAGGCACAGGGCCGCAACATCCTCGCCGTCATCCCCGGCTCCGCCGTCAACCAAGATGGCGCCAGCAGCCGGCTGACCGCGCCGAACGGTCCCGCGCAGGAGCGGGTGATTCAACAGGCCCTCGCCGACGCTCGTCTGACTGCTGATCAGGTCGACGCCGTCGAGGCACACGGCACGGGTACGACCCTGGGCGACCCCATCGAAGCCCATGCCCTCCTCAACACCTACGGACAGCACCACACCGCCGAACAACCCCTGCACCTCGGCTCGTTGAAGTCCAACATCGGGCACGCGCAAGCCGCCGCAGGCATCGGCGGCATCATCAAAATGGTCCAAGCCCTCAACCACGATGAGCTGCCCCCCACCCTGCACGCCGACAACCCCTCACCCCACATCGACTGGACCACCGGCCACGTCTCCCTGCTCACCAAAGCCACCCCCTGGCCCAAGCACAACCGGCCCCGCAACGCCGCCGTCTCCGCCTTCGGCGTCAGCGGAACCAACGCCCACCTCATCCTCCAACAAGCACCCACCCCCACCACCAGCACCGCCGAAGAAGAAGCACCCCAACCGCCCGCAGAACACATCGCGCTGGCCCTCTCCGCCAAAACACCCACCGCACTGGCAGCCCAAGCCGCCCGGCTGCACGACCACCTGCGCGACCACCCCGACACCGCACTCGCACCCACCGCACACGCACTCACCACCCGCTCGGTCTTCACGCACCGCGCCGTCATCACCACGGACGACCGCGACGAAGCCCTCACCGCCCTCACCTCCCTCGCCGAAGGCACACCACACCCCGCGCTAGCCACCGGGCGCGCCACTCCCGCCCCCGGCGAGACCACCACCGGGAAGACCGCGTTCCTCTTCCCCGGCCAGGGCTGTCAGTACCCCGGGATGGGCAGCGGGCTGCTGGCCTCCTCCGACGCCTTCCGCTCACACATCGCGGCGTGCGAGCTCGCTCTGGCTCCGTACGTCGACTGGTCCCTGACCGACGTCCTGCTCGGCGCGGAGGGCGCGCCGAGCCTGGAGCGCGTGGATGTCGTGCAGCCGGCACTGTTCGCGGTCATGACGGGGCTCGCCCGTCACTGGGAGGCCCACGGGGTCCGGCCGGACGCGGTACTCGGCCACTCGCAGGGCGAGATCGCCGCCGCCCATGTCGCCGGTGCGCTGGACCTCGACGACGCGATGCGGATCATCGCGTTGCGCAGCCGGGCCATCACGGCGCTCGAAGGGCGCGGCGGCATGGCCTCCCTGCCGCTGGGCACAGCTCGGGTCACGGAGCTGCTCGCTCCCTGGGAGGGCAGAGTCGGCGTCGCCGCCGTCAACGGGCCCGCCGCCACGGTCATCTCCGGCGACATCGACGCCCTCGACGCGTTCCTGGCCCACTGCGCGGAGAACGACATTCCGGCGCGCCGCATCGCGGTCAGCTACGCCTCGCACTCCCACCACATCGACGAGCTGCACGATCAACTCCTCGCCGAGCTGGCCGACATCAGGCCGCGGCCCGCGCGGATCCCCTTCTACTCCACGGTCACCGGCGCGCGCCTCGACACCGCCGAGCTCACCCCGGAGTACTGGATCCGCAACCTGCGCCGGCCGGTGCGGCTGGAGGCCACGACGCGTGCCCTGCTGGGCGACGGTTTCCTCACCATCATCGAGTCGAGCCCGCACGCCGTGCTCACCCCGGCCGTTCAGGACACCATCGACGCGCGTGCCGAGGAGGAGGCCGAAGGAGCGGCCGAAGGGGAGGAGCGCGCCGCCGCGGCAGCTCCGACAGGTGAGCGCGCCGCCCCGGTCCCGCCGCTCGTCACCGGCACTTTGCACCGTGACCGTGACGACCACCAGGCGTTCCTGGGCGCGCTCGCCAAGCTCCACACCCACCATCACACCCTCGACTGGTCCATGGGGGTCGGCCGGAACAGTGGCGGTCCCGGACTGCGGCTGCCGCTGTCGCTGCCGACGTACGCGTTTCAGCGCCGTTCCTACTGGCTGACCGCGTCGACCGACGGGGTCGGTTCGCCCACCGCGCTCGGCCAGGCCGCGGCCGGACACCCCATGCTCGGCGCCGTCCTCGACCTCCCCGACCGACACACCACCCTCTTCACCGGACAGATCTCACTCACCACCCACCCATGGCTCACCGACCACACCATCCACGACACCCCACTCCTCCCCGCCACCGCCATCCTCGACCTCACCCTCCACGCAGCCACCCACCTCGGCCACCCCCACATCGACGAACTCACCCTGCACACCCCCCTCACCCTCACCGACAACACCACCTACGACCTACGCCTCCTGGCCACCCAGAACGAACCGGACGGCACCGGACGGCGTGAACTCACGTTCCACTCCCGCGCTCACGACGACGAGGAGTGGACCCACCACGCGACCGCTTCCCTCTCGGCCGATGCCCCGCAGAGCACCGGGTCCCAGCTCGGCGCCGGTGCGGAGGCGTGGCCGCCGCCGGGCGCGGCTGCCGCAGGCCTCGACGGCTTCTACGAGACTCTGGACCGGCGCGGCTACCACTACGGCCCCCGCTTCCAGGGGCTGACCGCCGCCTGGCGCGACGGCGACGACCTCTACGCCGAGGTCAGCCTGCCCGACGCGGCGGACACGGACGGCGCGTACGTCATCCATCCCGCGCTGCTCGACGCCGCCCTCCACCCTCTTGCGCTCCACCCCGACAACGGCACCGGCGGCGAGACCGGTACCGCCCTGCCGTATGTTCTCGAAGGCGTCACCCTGCACAGCCCGCAGCGCCCGGCCATCGCCCTCCGGGTCCGGCTCACCCGCACAGGTGAGCACACCCTGACGCTCACCACCGCCCATCCCGACGGCACCCCGTACGCCACCATCGGCGGCGTCACGCTGCGGCCGCGGGCCACTCCGGCCCCGTCCACCCCGCTCCACCGAGTCGCCTGGACCGAGCGTCCCGCGCCGCCCGCCGTCGCGCGACCGGCGGGTCTCGCCTGGCTCGCACTCTCCTCCGACGGGCACCCGGCCGCCACGCTGGTCCCGGACGACGGTCGCTACGCGGATCTGACGGGGCTCGCCGCCGCGCTCGACGGCGGCACCGCGGTGCCGGATCATGTGCTCGCCCCGCTCACGGTCGGCACCGGCGCCCGGCACGGCGGCGCGCACGAGACCCACGAGGTGCTCGTCCGCGTCCTGGGGCTGCTGCGGGAGTGGCTGGTCGACGACCGTTACGTCGACAGTCACCTCGTCCTGCTCACTCAGCACGCCGTCACTGTCCACACCGGCGAGAACCCCGACCCCGCCCAGGCCTCCCTCTGGGGTCTCATCCGCACCGCACAGACGGAACACCCGGACCGCATCACCGTCATCGACCTCGACACCCACCCCGACACACTCGCCGCGCTCCCCCACGCCCTGACCACCGACGAACCCCACCTCGCCGTCCGACAGGGCACCCTGCACACTCCCCGCCTCACCCGGCTCCCGAGCCCCACGGTCACTCCGCCCGCCGACGCCTCCGCCTGGCGGCTCGACCTCACCCGCAAGGGCTCCTTCGACGGGGTGACGGCAGTCGAGTATCCGGAGGCCACCGAGCAGTTGGGGGCAGGCGAGGTCCGCGTCGAAGTGCGGGCCGCGGGACTGAACTTCCGTGACGTGCTCGTCACCCTCGACATGGTGCCCGGCCAGGAGGGCGTCATCGGCGAGGGCGCCGGCATCGTGACCGAGGTCGGCCCTGAGGTGCGTGGGCTCACCCCCGGCGACCGCGTGATGGGCATGTTCTCGCAGGGCATCGGCCCCGTCGCCGTAACCGATCAGCACCTGCTGGCCCGGATGCCCGACGCCTGGTCGTATGTGCAGGCCGCCGCCGCTCCGGTCGCGTATCTGACGGCGTACGAGGCTCTCAAGGGGCGGGTGAGCGCGGGCGAGTCCATGCTCGTGCACACCGCGACCGGCGGCGTGGGCACGGCGGCGCTGCACCTTGCCCGGCACTGGGGCGTCGAGGTCTACGCCACCGCGAGTCCCCACAAGTGGCACGCGCTGCGCGACCTCAGCATCGACGACGACCGCATCGCCTCGTCGCGCACCCTCGGCTTCGAGGACGAGTTCCGGCAGCGGACCGCGGGCCGGGGCGTCGATGTCGTGCTCAACTCCCTTGCCGACGACGCCATCGACGCGTCGTTGCGGCTGCTGGCCGACGGCGGCCGGTTCATCGAGATGGGCAAGACCGACATACGTGACGCCCGGCAGGTGGCCGCGGCGCACCCGGGTGTCGACTACCGGGTGTACGACCTGACGCAGACCGCGCCGGAACGGATCCATGAACTCCTGACAGAGCTCACCCCCCTGTTCGACAGCGGTGCGTTGCTGCCGCCGCCGGTGAGCACGTTCCCGATCGGGCAGGCCCGCGAGGCACTGCGCCATCTCAGCCGGGCACGGCACATCGGCAAGGTCGTCCTGAGCGTTGCGGCGCCGGTCAGGACTGACGGAACGGTCCTGATCACCGGCGGCACCGGTGTCCTCGGCTCGCTCACCGCACGGCATCTCGTGACCCGGCACGGCATACGCCACCTCCTCCTGGCCAGCCGCTCCGGCCAGCAAGCACCCGGGGCCACGCAACTCGCCGACTCACTACGAGAGTTGGGCGCCGACGTCACCATCACCGCCTGCGACACCGCCGACCCCGACCAACTCACCACACTCCTCAACACCATCCCCACCCAACACCCCCTACGAGCCGTCATCCACACCGCCGGCGTCATCCAGGACGCCACCATCACCACCCTCACACCCGACCAACTCAACGACGTACTACACCCCAAAGCCGACGCCGCCTGGAACCTCCACCACGCCACCCGCCACCTCGACCTCGACGCCTTCATCCTCTACTCGTCGCTCTCGGGCACGCTGGGCGCCCCCGGCCAGGCCAATTACGCGGCGGCGAACGCCTCTCTGGACGCGCTCGCCCACCACCGCCAGGCGCTGGGGCTGCCCGGGACGAGCCTCGCGTGGGGCCTGTGGGCCGAGCACAGCGGGATGACGGGACACCTCACGGAGGCCGACGTCGCCCGCATCACCCGCTCCGGGTTCCCGCCCTTGGCGACGGACGACGCGCTGGCCTTCCTCGATGCCGCGCTGGCCACGACGGAACCCGCTCCGGTACTTGCCCGCGTCAGCCCCCCGGCACTGCGGGCCCTGGCCCGCGACGAGGCTCTGCCGCCGCTCCTACGCGATCTCGTACGGGTCCCGGTGCCCGCGCGCACAGCTGGCGCGAGGAGCACCGCTGTCCCAACCGGGGGGCCGCGCGGGGGTGGTGACGCCGGACCGTCGCTCAAGGAGCGTCTGGCGGGCATACCCGAGGGTGAGCGTTCCGCTGACGTGTTGAAGCTCGTCCGCGCGACGATCGCCGCGGTGCTGGCTCACCCCGAGCCCGAACTCATCGCCGCCCAGCAGTCGTTCAAGGAGCTGGGCTTCGACTCCCTCACCACGGTCCAGCTGCGCAATCATCTCTCCCGCGCGACGGGCCTGCGCCTGCCCTCGACCCTGGCCTTCGACCATCCGACACCGCAGGACCTGACAGACCACCTCCTGCTCCAGCTCGCCCCCCAGCAGGACGCCACAACCCACCACACCAGCACCCCCTCGACCGCGACAGCCGGGCCCGGCGAACCGATCGCCATCGTCGGCATGGGCTGTCGCTACCCCGGCGACATCAACTCGCCCGACGAGCTCTGGTCCTTGGTGTCCCAGGGGCGCGATGCCATCGGCCCCTTCCCCATCGACCGCGGCTGGGACTTGGCACGCCTCTTCGACACGGACGCCGATACCGACCGGCCGGGAACCTCCACGGTTCGCCGAGGTGGTTTCCTCTACGACGCGGATCAGTTCGACGCGGGTTTCTTCAACATCTCGCCGCGTGAAGCCAAGGCCATCGACCCCCAACAACGCCTCCTGCTCGAAATCACCTGGCAGGCCCTGGAAGACGCGGGCATCGACCCCACCACCCTCGCCGGCTCACAGACCGGCGTCTTCACCGGACTGTCCCCCAACCACTACGCCGCCCACGGCGACACCGACCTCGAAGGCCACCTCCTCACCGGCAACGCCCTGGCCGTCGCCTCCGGCCGCATCTCCTACACCCTGGGCCTGCACGGCCCCGCACTCAGCGTCGACACCGCCTGCTCGTCGTCCCTGGTGGCGGTGCACCTGGCCTGCCAGGCCCTGCGCAACGGTGAGTGCGACATGGCGCTGGCCGGGGGCGCCACCGTCATGGCCACCCCCGAAGTCTTCATCGAATTCAGCCGCCAAGGCGGCCTCGCCCCCGACGGACGCTGCAAAGCCTTCGCCGCCAACGCCGACGGAACCGGCTGGGCCGAGGGCGCAGGAGTCATCGTCCTGCAACGCCTCAGCGACGCCCAGGCACAGGGCCGCAACATCCTCGCCATCATCCCCGGCTCCGCCGTCAACCAAGACGGCGCCAGCAACGGCCTCACCGCACCCAACGGCCCCGCCCAAGAACGCGTCATCCAACAAGCCCTCACCAACGCCCGACTGACGCCCGACCAGGTCGACGCCGTCGAGGCACACGGCACCGGAACCACCCTGGGCGACCCCATCGAAGCCCATGCCCTCCTCAACACCTACGGCCAGCACCACACTGCTGAACAGCCCCTGTACCTCGGCTCGTTGAAGTCCAACATCGGGCACGCGCAAGCCGCCGCAGGCATCGGCGGCATCATCAAAATGGTCCAGGCCCTCAACCACGACGAGCTGCCGCCCACCTTGCACGCCGATCAGCCTTCACCCCACATCGACTGGGCATCGGGACACATCAGCCTGCTCACCAAGCCAGCACCCTGGCCGGACAGGGGCAGGCCCCGCAACGCCGCAGTGTCGTCGTTCGGGGTGAGCGGTACCAACGCCCACGTCATCCTCCAGCAAGCACTTGCCTCCACCACAGCAGAAGAGGAAGCGCCGCAAGCGCCCCTAGGGCACGTCGCGCTGTCCCTTTCCGCCAAGACACCCACCGCACTGGCCGCTCAGGCCGCCCGGCTGCGCGATCACCTGCGCGATCACCCCGACGCCGCACTCGCACCCACCGCACACGCGTTGGCGGCCCGCACCCTCTTCGACCACCGCGCCGTCATCACCACCAACGACCGCGACGAAGCCCTCACCGCACTCACCTCCCTCGCCGAAAACACACCACACCCCGCACTCATCACCACACCCACCACCCCCACCACGCAGACCGTGTTCCTCTTCCCCGGCCAGGGCTGCCAATACCCCGGCATGGGACGCGCCCTCTACGACACCCACCCCGTCTTCCGCGACGCCCTGGATGAGGTCTGCCACGCCCTGGACCAGCACCTCGAACACCCCCTGCGCGACATCATCTTCTCCCACCCCGGAACCCCCCAAGCCACCCTCCTGGACCGCACCGACTACACCCAGCCCGCCCTCTTCGCCCTGGGCACCGCCCTCTTCCACCAACTCACCCACCACCACATCACCCCCGACCTCCTCATCGGACACTCCATCGGTGAAATCACCGCCGCCCACTGCGCCGGCATCCTCACCCTCACCGACGCCGCCCACCTCATCACCACCCGCGCCCGCCTCATGCACACCCTCCCCCC
>NZ_JBICXP010000021.1:0-12771 GCF_043200355.1 Streptomyces sp. NPDC048436 | reverse complement strand
ACACCACCCACACCCTCCACCGCAAACACCACCCCCACCACACCCTCCAAACCACCCTCGCCCACCACCACACCCACCACCACACCACCCACCAACCCAACCCAACCAACCAACCCGGCCAACCCAGCCACCACACCAAACTCCCCACCTACCCCTTCCAACACCAGCCCTACTGGATCACCTCACTCCCCGCGACTCGCCAGCAAACAGAGAGCGGTCACCCGCTCCTCGGCGAGCCCGTCGAGCTCGCGGCCGGCGAAGGGCGTTGGTTCAACGGGGAGTTGGAGGCGAACCGGCCCTGGTTCCTCGATCAGCACCGGCTCGCCGGTACCGCCGTGCTTCCGGCCGCCGCGATGCTGGAGTGGGCCGTCGAGGGGGTGCGGGCCGTCGGCGACGTGGGCCCGGAGGTCGGGGTGGGCCTGGAAGGCGTCACCTTCAACGACTTCCTGCACTTCGGCGCCGACGTACCCGTCAAGGTCCAGGCATCGGTCGTGCCCGAACAGGCCGGCTACCTGGTGCGCTGCTTCGGACAGCCGGACGAGCCCGCCACGGGGAAGGCGGCCCGGCCCTGGACCGAGCATCTGACCGTGGCGCTCGCCGCACCCGTGGCCGCCGGTTCGCACCGTGTCGACCTCGACGACCTGCGTGACCGCATGCCGGTCGTCGACTCCGGCGGGCTGTACGAGCGCCTGCACCGGATCGGGGTCGAGTACGGGCCCGCCTTCCGCGCGCTCAAGCAGCTCCGACGCTCGGCGGCAGGCACTGAGGCGCTCGCGCTGGTGGCGGTCGAAGCACCGGGCATGGCGCGGGACACGGAGACGTACACGCTGCATCCCGTCGTCCTCGACGCCTGTTTCCAGGTCGTCGCGGGGTTCACCGAAAGCGACGAGACGCTGCGGCTGCCCGTGGGGCTCGACCGGATCCGGGTGTACGAGCGGCTGCCCCATCGCGTCTGGGCGTACGCCCGTTGGCACGGTGTCGACGAGTCCGGCGAGTGCTCGATGGACCTGGACCTGCTGACCGAGTCCGGGAAGGTGCTCGCCTCCGTCGAGGGTCTGCGGTTCCGCACCGTCGCCGCGGCCTCCTTGCGCGGCATGGCCGTCACCCGTCCTCGCGAGTACGCCGTCGAGTGGGTGCCCTTCGTACCGCCTGTCATTGCCGACGAGACCGTTGAACCGGCCCAGGCACCGTGGCTCGTGGTGGACCGCGACGACATGACCGGTGGCTGGCGCGGGCGGCTCGTCCGGTGGGGCGCGTCAGCCGATGGAGAGGGCGACGGCGGGGCCGAAGACGAGGGCGAGGTGCTCAGTGCTCCCTTCGTCGTGGACGCGGAGACCGAGTCCGAACTGGAGCGGTTCTTCGGTGAGCGCCTCAGCCGCGAACTCGACGCCCTGGGCGCCGACAGCGGCCGTCTCGCGGGGCTTGTCCTGAACGGTGTCTCAGGTAACGGTGCCTCCGGCGCGGAAGTCGCGGACACGCACGCGGACGCGGACACGGACACGGACACGGACGGCGAGTTCTCCGAGGTCCAGCGCCTGGCCCTGCACAGCCTGCTCATCCTCAAGCACTTCCTGCGCGCCCGCGGCGCCGAGCGGCCAAGCGTCGTCATCCGCTCGGTGGGTGCCGCCCACCTTCCGCCGGGAGCGGGCGGCGTCGCGGGCAGTGTGCCCTCGCTGGCGCAGTCCGTCCTGACCGGCGCCACGAAGGCCGTCATCTCCGATCACCCGGATCTGCGGTGCGTCCAGGTCGACATCGATCCTGCCGGACCGGTGCCGCCGCTCGGTGAGGCGATCGCGCGGGCGGCCCTGCTGCCGGGCGCGGGGCATCTAGCTGAGCGCGGCGGGCGGTGGTTCGAGGCGCGGATCACCGAGCGGGAGCCGGCGGGCGGGCGTCCCCCGGTCGACGTACGCCCCGACGGGACGTATCTCGTCACCGGCGGTCTCGGTGGCATCGGTCTGGAAGTGGCGCGGTGGCTCGCCCGGCAGGGGGCGACGTCGCTTGTGCTGGCCGGCCGCAACATACCGGAGCGGGTGCCGTCCGAGGTGGCGCGGCTGCGCGCCGACGGCGTGCGGGTCGAGCTTCGGCGGGCGGACGTGTCGCGGGCCGATGACGTCGCCGGTCTTGTCTCGTTCGTACGGGAGGAACTGCCCGCCCTGCGTGGTGTGTTCCATCTGGCCGGTGTCGTGGACGACGCGGTCCTCGACCATCTGGACGGGCCACGGATCCGCGGGGTACTCGGCCCGAAGGCCGGCGGGGCCTGGCATCTCCACCAGGCCTGCGGCGAGGACCTCGACCTGTTCGTGCTGTTCTCCTCGATGACGGCGATCACCGGCGCCGCGGGGCAGTCCAGTTATGTCCTGGCCAATACGGTTCTGGACGCACTCGCCGCCCGTCGTGAGCGGCTCGGTCTTCCCGCGCTCAGCGTCGGCTGGGGCGCCTGGGGGGAGGTCGGCATGGCGGCGCGCGGCGGGTCGCTCGCTGGACTTGCCGCCACGGGTGTGGACGCGATGCCGCCGCGGCAGGCGTTCGACGCGTTCCAGCGGCTGTCTGCGGGCGGGCCCGCGCATGTGGGTCTGGCCCGGATGGACTGGGACCGCTATGCGGCGGTGACGGCGCGCCCGGTGCCGTACACCTTGCTGGAATCCGTGCTGCCGAGCGGTGTCAACCCCTGGACCACAGACGGGACTTACCGGTCCGCGGAGGAGCTGACCGAGTTGGCGGCGGCCGATCCGGAGCAGGCCCGCGACATCGTGCTGGGTGAGCTGTTCGACATGGTCTCGGTGCTGCTCGGCCTCGATGAGCAGCGACGTGACGAACTGCGGCCCGGCTTCGGGGCGACCCGTCTGAACGTACTGGGTCTCGATTCGCTGACGACGGTCAGGCTGCGGGGCCGGCTGCTGTCCGACACCTCCGCCGACGTGCCTTCGGACCTGCTGTTCGGGGGCGGGACGGCGCGGGAGATCGCCGATTTCGTCTGCCGTCAGCTGGCGCTGCGCAGCGTACTGGCCGCTGATGACGACGCCGTGGAGGACTCGGCGGAGACCGAGGTGCTGACGCTGTGACGCACGGCGCGCGGCATCCCCGTGTCCCAGCCCGCATCCCCATACGCACCACGACACAGGAGAGAGGCTCCGAGTTGAGCACCGGAGGAATGGGCCAGATCGCGTCGCTGCTGGACGAACTGGCGGACAGAAAGATCAAGTTGAAGCTCGCCGACGGTGACCGCTTGGAGGTGCAGGCGCCGCGCGGCAGCCTGACGGAGGATCTGCGGGAGCGTCTCGCGGGCCACAAGCAGGAGATCGTGGCGTGGCTCGCGCGGCCGGCGAGCGGCCCGGGGGCGGCCGGTGGCGAGCTGCCCACGGTGGAGCACGACGCGGAGCGGCTGTATGAGCCGTTCGCCCCGTCCGATCTGCAGCAGTCCTTCCTGATGGGCAGCCGGGAGGGGTTCGAATTCTATGTGCGCCCGCACCAGTACGGGGAGTTCGACTTCGACGAGCTGGACGCGGACCGTTTCCAGGAGGCCTTCAACCGTGCGGTGCACCGCCAGCGCAAGAATCTCGTGGTGGCCGACGAGGACATGATGCTGCGCACGGTGCGCGATCCGGCGCCGGTCGAGTTCACCGTGTCGGATCTGCGCGGTATGCCCGCCGACGAGGTCGAGACGGCTTTGCTGAAGCTCCGTGAGCAGATGGAGCGACAGGAGCCGGCGCACGACCAATGGCCGTGGCTGACACCGCACTTGACCCTGTACGGGGAGCGCGGGGCGCGGTTCCACTTCAACAACAACAACCTGTTCGCGGACGCACCGAGCGCCTTCCGGCTGCTGAGCGACGCCCTGCACTATTACCACCATCCCGACGATGAACTGCCCGAGCTCGAGGTGGCGTTCCGGGACTGTGTGCTGACGCTCGCCGAGCTCGAGGCGTCGCCACTGGGCGAGAAGTCGAAGAAGTACTGGTGCGACCGGATGGCCGACTGGCCGTCCGCGCCGAAACTGCCTCTGGTGAGCGGCGCTGTCCGCCGCCGCCGGTCGAAGCTGTCGCGGCGTGAGCTGCTCCTTGAACCGCGTATCCGTGAGGCGTTGCAGGCGCGCGCGGACGCACGGGGTCTGACCCTGACGAATGTGCTGCTGGGCGCGCACGCGGAGGTCGTCGCACAGTGGAGCGGCTCGCGGCACTTCCTCCTGAACAACATGATCACGCACCGGCTTCCCCTGCATCCGCAGATGCGGGAGATCGTCGGCAACTTCGCGTCGCTGTACCCGCTGGAGGTCGACTGGCGTCATCCGGAGGGCTTCGAGGAACGGGTGCGCAGGCTGCAGGCGCGGGTGATGTCCGATACGGAGCACACCTATTGGAGCGGCAGCAAGGTGCTGCAGACGCTGAATCAGGTGCGGCAGACTCCGGGCAGCGCGGTGTGTCCCTTCGCCGTGGGCAGCGCGCTGTTCGTGGGCCCGGCCGATCCGCCGGGCTACAGCCTCCTCGAAACGCCGCAGACCCTCCTCGACACGGAGTTCTGGGAGCTGCGGGACGGCCGGCTGTGGGTGATCTGGGATGCCATCGAGGCGATGTTCCCCGCGGGGATGATCGAGGAGATGCTGTCGGCGTACGGCCTGCTGGTGACGCGTCTCGCGGAGGACGAATCGGCCTGGCGGGAGCGGGACTTCAACCTGCTGCCCGCGTCCCAGCGCGAGCAGCGCGCGGCCGTCAACGAGGAGGCGCTCACCGCGGCGGGCGAGCCGCCGGTGCGGCTGCTGCACGAGCTGCTGCCCCGCGCGGCCGCCGCGCGGCCTGACGCGCCCGCGGTGATCGGGCCCGACGCCAAGGTCGGCTACGGCGAGCTGCGGGAGCGGAGCCTGCGGATCGCCGCGCGGCTCGCGGACTGCGGCGCCGGCGCCGGCCATGTGGTGGCGGTGTCGCTGCCGAAGAGCCCGGAGCAGATAGCGGCCGTGCACGGCGTTCTGGCGACGGGAGCCGCCTATGTGCCGGTCGATCCGGAGTGGCCCGCGGACCGTATCCGCTATGTCCTCGCGGATACGGGCGCGGTGGCCGTGGTGACGTCGACGGCGCTGCGCGACCGGCTCGCCGAGGCGGCAGCGGTGCCGCTGGTCACGGTCGAGGAGTGCGCGCGGCGGCGAGAGGCGCCCGACGCGCACGCGGGGGCGGCGACACGGCGGCCCGACGATCTGGCGTACATCATCTACACGTCGGGGTCGACGGGCCGCCCCAAGGGCGCGATGCTCGACCACGGCGGCCCGTTGAACACGGTGTCCGACATCAACCGGCGCTTCGGGGTGACCTCGTCCGATGTGCTGTTCGGCGTCTCCTCGCTCTGCTTCGACCTGTCCGTGTACGACGTCTTCGGCGCGGCGGAAGCGGGGGCCTCCCTGGTGCTGCCCGCGGCGTCGCAGACCGACCCGGCGTCGTGGATCGACACGGTGCGCTCGTTCGGTGTGACGGTGTGGAACTCGGTGCCCGCCCTCATGCAGCTGTTCGTGGAGGAGGCGGCCGCCGCCGGTGTGCGGCTGCCGTCGCTGCGTACGGTGCTGCTGAGCGGGGACTGGATTCCGGTGGACCTGCCGGGGCGGATCCGTGAGGTCGCCCCGAACGCGCGGGTGATCAGTCTGGGCGGCGCGACGGAGGCGTCGATCTGGTCCATCTGTCATCCGGTGGACGCGCCCGATCCCGCCTGGGCGAGCATTCCGTACGGCCGTCCGCTCGCGGGTCAGAGCTGGCATGTGCTTGACGCCTCGGGGCGGGACGCCCCGGTGTGGGTGCCGGGCGACCTGTACATCGGCGGCCGTGGCCTCGCGCTCGGCTACTGGAACGACCCGGAGAAGACCGAGGCGTCCTTCGTCCGCCATCCACGGACCGGGGAGCGGCTGTACCGGACGGGCGACCAGGGGCGCTATCTGCCGGACGGCGCCATCGAGTTCCTGGGGCGTTCGGACTTCCAGGTGAAGATCCAGGGGTTCCGGGTGGAGCTGGGCGAGATCGAGCACGCGCTCCTCTCCTGTCCGGGCGTGGGCAAGGCCGCGGTGGTCGCTCCGGACGCGGCATCCGGGCGGCAGCTCGTCGCGTTCGTCGTCCGGGACCGGGGTGCCGTCGTGCCGGAGGGTTCCGGCGCCGACTGGGTACCGGAGCTGACGGCCCGGCTGGGCCGTCTGGTGCCGCACTACATGGTTCCCGGCCGCGTCGTCCTGCTCGACGCGCTGCCGCTGACCGGCAACGGCAAACTGGACCGCCACGCCCTGGAGTCGCTCTCCCGCCCGGAGGCGGGGCAGGAACGCGAACGCACACCGGCCAGGAACCCGTTGGAGGCCCTGCTCACGGAGATCTGGGAGTCGGTGCTCGGCGTTCAGGCGATCGGTGTGCACGACGACTTCTTCGATCTGGGCGGCCAGTCGTTCGCCGCGCTGCGCGTACTGCGCCAGGTGGCCGGGCGGACCGGCAGCCGGGTGCCGCTCGGGCTGCTCCTGGAACGGCGCACGATCGCCGAGCTCGCCGAGAGCCTGCAGAGCGCTCAGGGCGCCTGGACTGCGCTGGTCACCCTGCGCGGCCCGGAGCGTGCCGCACGCAGTGAGCCGCTGTTCCTCGTGCACCCCGCCGGCGGCAACGTGGCGTGCTACCGGCAGTTGGCCGAGCTCCTGGACCGGCCCGTGTACGCCTTCCAGGCACCGGGCCCGGCGACCGGACACGAGCCCCTGACGACCGTGGGCGCGATGGCCCGGCTCTACGCCGACGCGCTGCGTGAGCTGCGCCCCAGCGGCCCGTATGTGCTGGGTGGCTGGTCGTCGGGTGGCGTGATCGCCTTCGAGGCGGCCCGGCTCCTGGAGGAGCAGGGCGAGAGGGTCGAACGCGTCATCGTCCTCGACTCCCCTGCCCCGTCCCTCACCAGGGACGTCGACGAGGCCCAGCTGCTGGTGTGGTTCCTGGAGGACCTCGGCGTCGGGTTCAGGTCCGGGCACGCGCCGCTCGACGAGGTGCGCCGCCTGGACGGTATGCGGGACGTCGACAGGATCGCCCGTACGCTCGCCATGGGCTACACCCGCGGGCTGCCCGACACGGGGCTCGACCCCGCCGATCTGGTCTCCCCGCTCGCGGTGTTCCGCGGCGTGGTGCGGGCCTGCAACAGCTATCAGGGCGGTGCGATAGACGCGCCGATCGACGTGCTGCGCGCCGAGCGGGGCGTGGTGAGCGAGTTCGCCGGGCATCCGCGGACCGCCGCCGCCGACTGGGGCTGGGCCGGGTTCTCACGGGCCGGGGCGAGCGCCATGTCGATCCCCGCCACGCACTACACCCTGCTCGCCGATCCGGCCGCCGTCACCGCCGTCACCCATGCGATCGACCAGCTGGGGACGCCGGGCATCACACGCTTCACGTCGGTGCCCGCACACCAGACCACCAAGGAGAATTGAGATGTCCCAGGAACTCCTGTCCGAGCTGCACCGGCGGGGCATCAAGCTGCGCCTGGCCGGTGACCGCCTGGACATCGTCGCCCCCACCGGCGCACTCACCGCCGAGCTGCGCGAGAGCCTGAAGCGCGGCAAGGACGATCTGATCGCGCTGCTGCGGAGCGGCAGCACCACCACGGCCGGCCACGAACCGGACGTGACCCCCCGCCCCGACGAGCGGTACGAGCCGTTCCCGCTCACCGACATCCAGCACGCCTACTGGGTGGGCCGTGGCTCGGCACTCGACCTGGGCGGTGTCTCCACCCACCTCTACTTCGAACTGGAGCGCACAGGGCTGGAGTTGGAGCGCCTCACCGCCGCGCTCCGCAAGGTCATCGCACGCCACGACATGCTGCGCGCCGTGGTCCAGCCGGACGGCAGACAGCGGATCCTCCGTGACGTACCGCCGTACGAGATCGCGGTGCGGGATCTGCGCGGTGCGGGTGAGGAGGGCGAGCGGGCCGGTATCGAGGAGGTGCGCGGGCAGCTGGACCACCAGGTCCTGCCCGCCGACCGCGCCCCCATGTTCGACATCCGCGCCTGCCTCCTGGAGGGCGGCCGGACGCGGCTGCACATCAGCATCGACGTACTGATCCTGGACGGTCTCAGCCTGTTCGTGCTGTTCGGCGAGTGGCGTCGGTTCTACGAGGACCCGTCGTGGCACCCCGAGCCGCTGGCCCTGTCCTACCGCGACTATGTCCTGCACGAGGCGGCGTCCCGCTCCGGCGCCCGCTACCAGCAGGACGAGGCGTACTGGCTCGACCGCCTCGACTCGTTGCCCGCCGCGCCCGAACTGCCCCTCGCGCGTCGGCCCGGACAGCTGTCCCGCACCGAGTTCACCCGCCGGGCGGGCAGCCTGACCCGCGATCGCTGGAGCGCCCTCAAGGAGACGGCAAGGCAGCGCGGCCTGACGCCGTCGGCGGTTTTGATGACCGCGTTCGGCGACGCCCTGCGGCTGTGGTCGGCGCAGCCCGACTTCACCCTCAACCTCACCCTGTTCAACCGTCCGCCCGTGCATCCCCAGATCAATGACGTCATCGGGGACTTCACGACGCTGACGATGCTGGAGAACCGGTACGACGCCGGGGCGACGTTCGCCGAGCGGGTCCAGGCCCTGCAGACCCAGCTGATGCGCGACCTCGAACACATGGCGTACAACGGCGTGCAGGTGCTGCGGGAGCGGGCGCGGCGGCTCGGCGGCGGACCGGCCGCGGCGATGCCGGTCGTCTTCACCAGCGCCCTGGTTCTCGGCGCCCCGGACAGCGATCCGTCGGACGGCATCCGCTTCTTCGGGGAGCAGGTGTACGGCCTGACGCAGACTCCGCAGGTGTGGCTCGACCATCAGACGTCCGAGGAGCGGGGCGCGCTGCTCTTCAACTGGGACACCGTCGAGGCGCTCTTCCCCGAGGGGATGCTCGACGACATGTTCGCCGTGTACTGCCGGGCGCTCGACCGGCTCGTGGAAGAGCCCGCGGCCTGGGACGCGCCCGGCTCGCCCGCGACGCTTCCGGCCTGGCAGACCGAGGAGCGGGACCGGGCCAACGACACCACCGCCGAGCTGCCGGGCGGCAGCCTGTGCGGCCTGGTCGAGGCGCGGGCGCGGCTGCGGCCGGACGCGGTGGCGGTGATCGACGGCGAGCGGGAACTGACCTACGACGAGACGGTGCGGCACGCGCGCCGGCTCGCGCGGCGCCTCAAGGAACTGGGTGCTGAGGCCGACTCCGTCGTCGGCGTGGTGCTGGAGAAGGGCTGGGAGCAGGTCGCCGCGGTGATCGGCGTGCAGCAGTCGGGCGCCGGTTACCTGCCGGTCGAGCCCGGCTGGCCGCAGGCCCGCAGGGACCAGCTGCTCGGCGAGGGCGGCGCGCGCGTCGTGGTCACCTCGCCCGCGTTGCGGGAGGCCTTCGACTGGCCGGAGGGCGTGCGCACCGTCACCTTCGAGGACGCGGAGGTGACCGGCTCCAGCGCACAGCCGCTCGACACGGAGCCGGGCCCGGACGATCTGGCGTACATCATCTACACCTCGGGCTCCACCGGGCGGCCCAAAGGCGTGGCGATCGACCACCGTTCGGCCGTCAACACCGTCCAGGACATGAACGCCCGCTTCCAGGTCGGCCCCGCCGACCGGGTGCTCGCGCTGTCGTCGCTCAGCTTCGACCTGTCCGTGTACGACATCTTCGGCCTGCTCGCCGCGGGCGGCACCGTCGTCGTCCCCTCGCCGGGCCGCGCCCAGGATCCCGCGCACTGGACAGAGCTCGTGGAGCGGCACGGCGTCACGGTGTGGAACTCGGTGCCCGCGCTCATGCAGGCCTGGGTCGACTCGCGCGGCGACGCGGTCGAACTGCCCCCGTCCAAGGTGAGGTTGGTGCTCCTGAGCGGCGACTGGATCCCGGTGCCGCTGCCCGACGCCGTGCGCGGTCAGCACGCCAAGGCGGAGGTGATCAGCCTCGGTGGCGCCACCGAGGCCGCCATCTGGTCGGTGTGCTATCCCATCGGCGAGGTCCCCGGGGACTGGGCGCGCATCCCGTACGGCAAGCCGCTCGCCAATCAGACACTGCATGTGTACGACGCCGCCATGGAGCCCTGTCCGATCTGGTCGACGGGCGAGATCTTCATCGGCGGTACCGGCGTGGCCCGCGAGTACTGGGGTGATCCGGAGCGGACCGCGGAGCGTTTCGTGGAGCATCCGCGCACCGGGGAGCGGCTCTACCGGACCGGCGACCTGGGGCGCTATCTGCCGGGCGGCGACATCGAGTTCCTCGGCCGGGCGGACCACCAGGTCAAGGTCAACGGCTACCGCATCGAGCTGGGGGAGATCACTGCCGCACTGCTGCGCCGGCCGGGCGTGGCCGACGCGGTCGCCGGGGTGGAGACCAGCCCCAAGACCGGCCACCGGCAGCTCGTCGCCCACGTCGTTCCCGCCGCGGGTGCCTCGGACAGCTCGGCGGGCGTCGGCGAGGACGGCGCCTGGGGCGAGGTGCTCGGTGCGTGCGCGCAGTGGACGGACCTGGGCACGCGGGAGCTCGCGGCGCCGTTGACGGAGTACCGCAGGATGCTGGAGACGCTGGAAGGCATCTCGCCCGTCCTGATGGCCCGCACCTTCGCCGGGCTCGGCGTCTTCACGGCCAAGGGTGAGGGGGCGTCCGCCGCGCAGATCGTGGACCGGTGCGGCATCAGGCCCGGATACCGCGGCGCTGTGGACCGCTGGCTTGGCATCCTGGCCGCGGAGGGTGTTCTGCGGGCCGGCGACGCGCCCGGGGAGTACGTGGCCGACGAGCCGCTCGACGTCGCGGACCTGGACGAGCGGGTCGACGCCGGTCTGGCCGCCCTGGACTTCGAGGGCAGCGAGGCGGTCCTTTCCGGCTACTTCGCCGACTGCGCCGAACAGCAGACCGAGATCCTCAAGGGCCGGACGAGCCCGTTGAAGCTCCTGCTCAAGGGCGGCAACCAGAAGGTGACGGACGCGCTGTACGCCGACAACGCCGTGTCGAGGCTGCAGAACCGGGTCCTCGCGCAGGGCGTGCGCGCCTTCGTGGACAGCCGCGGCAAGGAACGCGGGCCGGTCCGGGTCCTCGAGGTGGGCGCGGGCACGGGCGCGACCACGGCGGCAGTTCTGGAAGCGCTGCCCGAGGGCCGGACCCAGTACTCGTTCACCGATGTGTCGACGTACTTCACGGCCCTGGCCAAGACGCGCTTTCAACACCGTCCCGAGGTCGAGTATGGCATCTTCGACATCGACCGCGAGCCGGCGCAGCAGGGCGTGGCGCCCGGCTCGGTCGACATCGTCATAGCGGCCAACGTGCTGCACGACGCCACCGATCTGCCATGGTCCCTCGCCCGGCTCCGTTCCGTCCTCGCACCCGGCGGCCTGCTCGTCCTGCTCGAAGGCACGGTCAACTCCCGCCAGCAGCTGGTGACGGTGGGTCTCATCGAGGCCCTCGCCCAGGATCGCGGGGAACAGCGGCTCCCGCTGCTCTCCGCCGATGCCTGGCAACGGCACCTGGGGGACGCCGGGTTCACCAGGTTCGCGGCTGTTCCGGGGCCGGAGGCGACCGTCGACTTCCACGGCCAGCAGGTGCTGATCGCGCAGCGCCCAGGTGGTGATGGCGCCGGCCCGGCGGCGACCCTCGACCCGGAGGCGCTCCGCGCCGGCCTCGAGGAGCTTCTCCCCGGCTACATGGTTCCGCGCCATGTCATGCTCATCGACCGCCTTCCGCTCACCGCCAACGGCAAGGTGGACCGCACGGCACTGCCCTCGCCGTGGAACGAGGCGGGCGAGGGGGAGCGGGTCGCTCCGCGCGACGACCGGGAACGGAGCGTCTTCGCCATCTGGAGCGCGGCCCTCGGGCATGAGGACTTCGGCGTCACCGACGACTTCTTCGAGCTGGGCGGCGACTCGTTGCACGCGGTCAGCATCGTCGGCCGGCTGCAGGCGGAGTTCGGCCTGTCCGACGACGCGGAGGACGGCCCCGACCTGCTCTTCGACAACCCGACCATCGCGGAACTGTGCACGGAGCTGGCTTCTCGCGAGGAGGGCTGAGGGTCCCACAGCAGCGCGAAGCGCACGGCCCGGGTGATCACACCCGGGCCGTGCGCTTCGTTCCGCTCAGGAGAGTCCGACCGGTCAGGAGATTCCGAGCTCGTTGCTGATGAAGTCGAACATCTCGCTGTCGCTGGCCGCTTCGAGCCGATCCGCGCCGCCCGGAGACTCCACGGGCTCATCCGCCTCCTGGCACAACCGCAGCAGCTCGCTCAGCCGCCCTGCGACCACGGCCCGCGCCGACTCCGCCAACCGGCTCCCGGACAGCAACTCCCGTACTTCGTCCAGCCCTTCGAGGACCGGCTCCACCATCCCCTCGTCACCGTCACCGTCACCCGGCCCGGCGGCCGACCGGGACCGCAGGAAGTCGATGACCGCGTCGGGCGTGGGGTGGTCGTACGTCAGCGAGCTGGGCAGCTGCAGCCCTGTCGCCGTGGACAGCCGCCGATGCAGCTCCACGGCTGCGGCCGAGTCGAACCCCAGCTCCTTGAAGGTCCGGTTCCCGGCGATGGCCTTCGGGTCGGCGACACCGAGGACGACGGCGAGCTGACCGCGCACCACGTCACGCGGCGAACTCTGGGCCACCGGGGCTCGCACCTCGGCCACAGGGACTCTGTCCAGCCAGTAAGGGTGGCCCTGGAAGGGGTAGGTGGGGAGTTTGGTGTGGTGGCTGGGTTGGCCGGGTTGGTTGGGTTGGTGGGTGGTGTGGTGGTGGGTGTGGTGGTGGGCGAGGGTGGTTTGGAGGGTGTGGTGGGGGTGGTGTTTGCGGTGGAGGGTGTGG
>NZ_JBICXP010000020.1:0-53434 GCF_043200355.1 Streptomyces sp. NPDC048436 | reverse complement strand
TCGTGAATCCCTTGACTCCTGGCGGGCGTTGGACGGGGTGGACGTCGATGCCGAGGCGGGCGCCGTGGTCGATGGCGGTGGTGCGGTAACCGGCGTCCGCCCAGGCTTTCCTGACGCTGGGGTGGGTGGCGGCGATGCGGGACAGCAGGGTCACGCCGGCCGCGGTGTCAGTGATAGGTCGATGCGCAAGCAGCCGATGAGCGGGGGAGGTTGTCCGGTCAGCCCAGCGATGCGCTCGCCGCACGCAGCTCGTCCAGGGCCGCCAGGATGTACCCGGCGAGCTCGTCCTTGCCATCACGGTCGCCCTCGGACCATTCGGCGAACCCCCGTTTGAAGGCGAGGAGGCCCAGCTCACTCGCGAGAGCCGCAGTCGGATCGGGCACACCGCGGGCGACCAGGGCGGTTGTCACCGCGTCCGCGAGGCTGACGCTCTTGAGAGCGTCACGCTCTTGAAGTTCGGCGCTGGCGGCAACGGCCGCCTTCAGGCGAGGAGCGAGTTCCCGACTCGTGGGGCCCATCGCGCTCGAGGCGCGCTCGAGGCCGGCAGCGACCGCCTCGAGCGGGCTGGCGTTACCGGGCGCCTCGGCGATCCCCTCGGCCAGCAGCCGGCTCAGCGTCTCCTGCCCGGCCACCAGCAGCTCGCGCTTATCGGGGAAGTGCCGGAAGAAAGTGCTTTTGGTGACTCCGGCACGCTCGGCGATCTGCGCGACCGTCGTGGCGTCGTACCCCTGCTCGGTGAACAGGTCGACGGCAGCCACGACGAGACGTTCGCGCGCCCCTGGTTCCCATCTACCCATGGGCCCATCCTACGTGATGGGACTCTTGTCCCGTCATCCTGCTACAGTGACGGGACAAGAGTCCCATCACTTTCGGGAGAGTTCCATGCGCGTCTTTGTCACCGGTGGCACCGGTCTCATCGGTTCCGCCGTCGTCGCCGAACTGCTCGGCAACGACCACACCGTCCTCGCCCTGGCCCGCTCCGACGCGTCCGCACTGGCCGCCGAGGCAGCCGGCGCCGAGCCGCTCCGGGGAGGCCTCACCGATCTGGACATCCTTCGGGTCGGCGTCGCTCAGGCCGACGGGGTGATCCACCTGGCGTTCGGCAACGACTTCAGCAGCCCCGACGCCCTGGCAAAGGCGGTCGCCGAGGAAAGTGCCGCCCTCGCGACCCTCGGCGAGGAACTCGTCGGCAGCGACCGCCCCTTCGTCACCGTCTCGGGTACGCCCGATGTGACGGGCCGCGTCTCCACCGAGGCCGACCCGGTGTCGACCGACGGGCCGGTCGGTGGTCGCGGTCGCGCGGTCACGGCGGTCCTGGACTTGGCCTCGCGCGGGGTCCGGAGCACGGCCGTACGCTTGCCGCGCACGGTTCACAACCAGGGCACGGGCGGGTTCGCCGGTTTGCTGACCAACATCGCACGCCAGACCGGAGTGTCCGGCTACCCGGGCGACGGCGCACAGCGTTGGCCGGCCGTGCACGCGCTCGACGCGGCAGTCCTCTTCCGGCTCGCCCTGGAGCAGGCGGAAGCCGGTACCGCCTGGCACGCCGTGGACGATGAGGGAGACAGGGTGCGTGACATCGCTGCGGTCATCGGCCGACGGCTGGGCCTGCCGGTCGAGTCGGTGCCATCGGAGACCTACGGCCCTCTCGGCCCGATCTTCGCGACCGACCAGCCCTCGTCCAGCGCCCACACCCGGCAGGCTCTCGGCTGGGAGCCGAAGCACCCGCGCCTTCTGCAGGACCTGGAGAACATCCAGCCCTAATGGCAGCCGTCCCCGCACTGTCGACATACCGGTGCCGAAAGTGGATTTCCACTGGAAACACACGTTATGCGGCAATTCATGTATACAAACAACAGGAGATCCCGTCATGGTGGTAGTTGTCTTCGGCGCTCGCGGAAACGTGGGCCGACACGTGGCTGACGGCCTGCTGGCCGCCGGCGAACACGTCAGAGCAGTCAGCAGAACCCCAGCCGCAGGCCGGACGCCCGGGTTGGAAGCTGTCGCCGCCGACCTGGAGCGTCCCGAGACGCTGCCCGCAGCGCTCAACGGTGCCGACAAGCTGTTCCTCTACGGAATGCTCAACCCCCAGAAGCCCTACGACATCGAGAAGGTCGCCGCGACGGCCGCAGCCGCGGGGATCCGGCAGGTCGTTCTGCTTTCGTCGGTGTCGGTCCTGGACCCCGATGCCGACCACCCGGTCCCCCTCCTGAATCGCACGATCGAGCAGGCCATCCAACGGTCCGGTATGGACTGGACGTTCCTCAGGCCGGGGACATTCGCCACCAACACCCGCACCTGGTGGGCCGAATCAATCCGCACCGACAACGTTGTCCGTCTTCCCTATCCGCTCGCACAGTCGGCGCCGGTACACGAGAAGGACATCGCGGCGCTTGCGGTCACCGCCCTGACCGAACCGGGCCACTCGCACCAGACCTACACCATCTACGGGGCCGAGTCCCTGACCCTGCAACGCCAGGTCGAGCACATCGGCGAGGCCATCGACCGCCCCATCCGGATTGAACACATCTCCGACAAGCAGGCTCGCGCGGAAGTCGGCAGAACAATGCATCCGATCGTGGCCGAGGCGATCGTGAGCCAGTGGGCCGCCGCCAACGGCGTCCCGGCCCTGACCTCCGCCATCGTCGAAAAAATCACCAGCGCGCCAGCACACACCTACGCCCAATGGGCCGTCGACCACGCCAACGACTTCCACGGCTCTCGGCCAGGCCTCCAACCTCACGACATCGAGCGGTGACAAATCCCTAACAACCCCATAAAGACCGCTCAAGACCTGAAAGGCGCATAGCCGAACTTATTTCCCTCTTACTGAGCGTTTGGTCCGTTGGTTCGTGTTTGGTCCCGGGTTAGGTTCCGCGCCAGTTCGGGGTGGCTTCGCCGGTGAGTCTGCGGGCCATGAGGTCGATCATTGCGAGGTGGATCATGGCTTCGGAGCGGTGCGGGTGCCTCTCGTAGTCGCGGGCGAGGCGGCGGTGGTGCATGAGCCAGCCGATGCTCCGTTCGATCGTCCAGCGTCTGGGGTGATCGTGAATCCCTTGACTCCTGGCGGGCGTTGGACGGGGTGGACGTCGATGCCGAGGCGGGCGCCGTGGTCGATGGCGGTGGTGCGGTAACCGGCGTCCACCCAGGCTTTCCTGACGCTGGGGTGGGTGGCGGCGATGCGGGACAGCAGGGTCACGCCGGCCGCGGTGTCGGAGACGCTGGCGGCGGTGACCAGCACGGTCAGCAGCAGGCCGAGGGTGTCGTAGCCCAGGTGGCGCTTGCGGCCGATGATGCGCTTTCCGGCGTCGGTGCCCTGGTCGGCGAGGTGCACGTTGGCGGAGGTCTTGATGGTCTGGGAGTCCAGTACGCAGGCGGACGGCTCGGCACCTCGGCCCTCGACCTCGCGGACCATGCGCCGCAGCAGCCCGGTGAGCTGCTCGAAGACTCCGTCTTGTTGCCACTTGGCGAAGTAGCCGTAGATCGTGGCCCACGGGGCGAAGTCGTGTGGCAGGTAGCGCCAGGGAATCCCGGTGCGGTCCACGTACAGGATCGCGTTCATGATCTGCCGCAGGTCGTGTTCGGGTGGGCGGCCGATGTCCAGGGCGTCCCGGCGGCGCCGGGCCCGCCAGGCGGTGAGGACGGGTTCGATCAGCTCCCAGCGCTCGTCAGACAGATCGCTGGGGTAACCGTCGCGCGGGGTCATGTTTCCGATGTACCGCACGGCGAGCGGACCGGCCAGGGGTCAAAGGCCCAGGAGCATGGCCGAGTTGGGATGAGACAGGAGATGCCGGAACGAAACAATCCTCTTCCGGCACACCGCAAACCAGCTACCCACCGGCTCCTCCCGCCTCAACACACCGCGACCACCAAATCGCAACACATCGGAGTGAAACAGTGCCAAACGCTCAGTAAGGGAGTGTTTGAGAACCGAGCAGATTCACTGGCCCCAGTACCGGGAATTCGAGCCTGAGCACGGTAGGTGTCGTTCTTTGCACGACTACTGTCGTGATCCGTGTCGGGCCTCCTGGTGCAGGCTCTCTTGGCTTGGCCTCCATCGGCTCCGAGAAGCGGCGTTGTCAGTGGGCTATGCCAGGGTGTGCATCGTGGACGAATTGGTGGAGCGTGTCGATGATCAGGATCGTGTCCTGGGGGTGGTGGTCAGCCGGCGGCAGGCAGTTCGGGAAGGCTGGCTGCACCGGGTCGCCGTGACGGTGTGTCGTGATGAGGGCGGGCGGATCGTCGTTCACCGGCGGTCGGAGCAACTGTCGCGCTTCCCCGGGCTCTACGAGGTCGGGGTCGGTGGCGCCGTGGGTGTCGGTGAGTCCTATGAACAGGCCGCCGCGCGGGAGTTGGCCGAAGAGCTGGGCGTTCGTGTGCTGCCACGCTTGCTGTTCACGTTCCTCAACCGCAACGGGTTGAGCCCTCACTGGCTCGGCGTGCACGAGGTCGTGATGCGGGACGCCGTGGCCGCCGATCCTGATGAAGTCGCCTGGCATGGCTGGCTGACCCAGCCGGAGTTGCAGTCGGCCCTGCTGGAGTGGCGCTTTACTCCCGACAGCCACGAAACCTTCAGCCGGTATCTCGCGTTCCGGCTCGGTCTCAGAAATGCAAGATCGTGAGCCAGGCGATGCCTAACTATCTGTCTTTGAGTTGGCACGACAAACCCCATGGATGATGAGGGAGTTGTCCAAGCCCTTGCTCTCCGGGGGCAACTGGTCTTCCTGGGCCAGTCAGCTCGGGACCCCTTGCGCGTGAGTCGCCGCGGCATGAGGGTGATGAGCGCCCAGGTCAGGTGTGCTTCCGAATGTTGAGGAAGGCGCTCGTAGTCCCTGACATTGTGTCATTGCGGCGGGATTTCATATCCAGCCCGGGGTCCGTTCAACTTTCCAGCAGCGGGGCAGGACGACGAATCCCTTCGCTCCGTGCGGTCGGGAGACGGTCTTGAGAGTCATGTGCAGGAAGTCGTCGGACCAGGCGGTGAGCTGGCCCGCGTAGGCGGAGTCGGCCGAGATGTGGGTGATCTGCGGCTGCATGACGCGCAGACGCCAGAGGAGTTCGCGGGCCGCATCGCGATCGAGGGTGTCGGCGGGCGTCACCGTGATCATCACGGGCAGACGCTTCGTTCGACCGGGACTCGCGCCGCTGACAGCGCCCGGCGGGCGAGATCCACAGCAGCTTCCCCGCGGCGTCGGCAACGACCTGCACATTCGCGCCGTGGCGGCGGTTCTTCTGGGAGAAGTCGGCCCGGCTGTCGCCGACCCGGTCGCACTCGGCGAGCGTTCCGTCGAGCAGGGCGTGCTCGGGATCGGGCTCCCGCAGGACCCGACGTAGGGGCGTGACCCAGATGCGCCAGAAACCCGCCACGGGATGATCTTGAAGGGTTGAGCGCATCGGGCCCGTCACCCGTTCGGCTCAGCGTCGTTGGTGGTGACGTTGGATGTCGTCCGGGGCGGGGTGAGCTGGGACCTCGATCGAGAGGACCGCGTATCCGCGGTTCAAGCGGCTGATCACCGCGCACGAGCTGCACTTTTTCTTCGCGCCCAGCCGTGAGGAAGTCGAGTGGGCCACCGCCCGTACCGACTGCGACGAACACCTGCTGGCGCAGTTGCTCGTGCTGAAGTCATACCAGCGCATGGGGTGTTTCCCGAAACTGGACGAGGTCCCGGACATGGTCGTCGATTTCGTGCGTCGCGCGGCGGACCTGCCGGAGGGCACGGTGCCGAGGGCCGCGAACCGTACGGCGGAGCGGCAGCGCACCGCCGTACGGCAGCGGACGGGCCTGTCGTACGACAAGGCGAAGGCCCGGAAGATCGCCGAGGCGGTGATACGGAGCGAGGCGGTGTCGAAGAACCGTCCGGCGGACCTGATCAACATCGCGCTGGAGAAGGTCGTGGAGGCCGGGCTGGAGCTGCCGGGCTTCACCAAGCTGGACGCGCTCGCGGCGAAGGTCCGCACCGAGGTGAACGCCTCTATATGCGCGGGCATTTGCGAGCAGCTCAGCGAGGCCCACCGGGAGCGGCTGCTGGCGTTGCTGTCGGAGAAGGACAGCTCGGGTACCACGAAGTGCAACCGGCTGAAGCAGTCGGCGAAGGCCCCGACCTGGTCGCACTTCCGTGCCCAGGCCGAGCACCTGGGGTGGGTGGACGGGCTGGGCGAGACCGGGGCGTAGCTGTCCGGCGTGGCCTCAGGGAAGATCACGGACTTCGCCGGGGAGGCGGACGCCGCGGACGCGCCGGGGCTGCGGGACTACGGCCTGGTCAAGCGGCTCGCGCTGCTGGTGTGTCTCGTGCACAAGGCGCGGATGCGGGCCCGGGACGAGCTGGCGACGATGTTCTGCAAGCGGGTCGCGTTGCAGGTCAAGCGGGCCAAGGCGGAGCTGGAGAGCATCCGCGAGCGGCAGCAGGCCATCGTCGAGGCGTTGATCGGGAACTATCGCACGGTGCTCCAGCACATCGACGCTGACGGCCCCGTCCAGGCCGCGCGGGAGAAGGTGGCCGCGTTGACGGCGGAGATCCTGGGGGTGCTCACCGAGCTCGACCAGGACGCGGAGGCCGGCGCTGTGGCCACGCGGCTCGGCGACCAGCTCGCGCCCGCCCTGCACACGATGGCGAAGGCCCTGCGGGTGCAGGCCGGCGCCCTGGGGACCGCGGCGGTGGCGGTGGACGGTTTCGGCGGTTTCGAGCAGCAGTACGAGCAGATCGAGAAGGCCGCCGCCCATCACGGCAACTACTGGGAGGTGCTGCTGTACGGGACCTGCTCAAGGATCGCTTCACGATGTGCGACCTGACCAGCCGTCTGGAGCTGACCGCCACCTCGGAGGACAACCGGGTCCTGGGCGCGTCGCGCACGCCCGCCGCCACAAGCACCTGCGCGACTACATCCCGGGACGGTATGAGGACGGCCGCCCGGTCGACATCTCGTTCGCCACACTGAACTGGCAGAAGGCCGTCCGCGACAAGAACCGGCTCGGCGCCTTCGTCCGCAAGCAGGGCCCACATCTCGCCGTACCTGACCGAGCACATCCGCCGCTTCGGCGAATACTCCACCTACGAACTCGGCATCCACCCCGAGGCGTACGACCCGCACCTGGACGTCGACTTCAGCCCGCTGCGCGGCGACGACCCCGGCACGGACGAATACGGCCAAGCGGCCTGACTCCGCCCCTGCCCGGGGCCCACAGCCTGCCCTAAAACGTAGGACAGCTTCTCAGCTTGTGCTTTGACCTCCGTCAGCGCCGTGAGTGCCGGGCCGTTGGATCTACTCCATCTGGCTGAACCAGTGGCTGTTTGCTCTGGTTGGCGCCGCCCCTGACGCCTTGCCGGTAACCCGGGGGACGGACAGGACCATCCCCTGGGCGCGGGCTTCCCAGGGGGCACGGACAGTCAGCGGAACAGGCGGAAGAACCCGCGCACCTGCTTGACCAGCGACTCCGGCTGCTCCAGTGCGGCGAAGTGGCCACCATGCGGCAGCTCCTCGAACCAGCGCAGGTCGGTGAACCGCAGCTCGGCCTCCCGCCTCGACGGGCGGGTTATGTCGCACGGGTAGACCGACAGCCCGGATGGCGCGGTCACCTTGTCTCGGAAGTTGGCGAAGCTCTCCCAGTACAGGCGCGCCGACGACGTGGCCGACGCGGTGAACCAATAGACCGAGATCTCGTCGAGGATCGTCTGTCGCGACAACGCGTCCTCGGGATGGCCGTCGTTGTCCGTCCACGCCCAGAACTTCTCGGCGATCCAGGCGGCCTGCCCCGCCGGGGAGTCGGTGAGGCCGTAGCCGAGCGTCTGCGGCCGGGTCGCCTGGATCGCCGAGTACCCCCGGCCGGTGCGCTGCATCTCCTTCTCGGCATCGAGATTCGCCAGCTCCGCGGGCGTCGGGTCGTCGAACGTGCCCGCCGCCACGGACCCCAGGTTGAGGTGCACGCCGGCGACCCGCTCGGGCGCCACCTCGCCCAGCACCGCAGACACTGCCGAACCCCAGTCACCGCCCTGCGCGCCGTACCGTTCGTAACCCAGCGAGACCATCAACGTGTCCCAGGCGCGCGCGGTGCGAGTGATGCCCCACCCGGTAGTCGACGGCTTGCCACTCCAGCCGTACCCGGGCAACGACGGCGCGACCACGTGGAACGCGTCCGCCGGGTCACCGCCGTGCGCGCGCGGGTCGGTGAGCGGGCCGAGGACCTCCAGGAACTCGAGCACCGAACCCGGCCACCCGTGTGTGAGCACGAGCGGGAACGCGTCCGGCTCCGGCGAGCGGACGTGCAGGAAGTGGATGCCAAGGCCGTCGATTGTGTCGCGGTACTGCGGGAACACGTTCAGGCGCTCGGCGAACCCGAAGTCGTAGTCCTCGGCCCAGCTGCGGCAAAGCTCCTGCGCGTACGCCAGCGGCAAACCCTGTGACCAGTCGTCCACCGGCTCGCGCTCGGGCCACCGTGTACGTCGCAATCGTTCACGCAGGTCCGCGATCTCGGCTTCGGTGATGCTGACCTCGAATGGCTCGGCGGACATGGCAAGGCTCCTTACTGGTCAAGGCGTCAAAGGCGTTATCGGATCAGGTGCAGGTGGACCGTCATCGCGGGCTCCCACGCGTGGCGTCGGGTTGGGGGCGGCGGTCGGCGGCAGGGCGCCGGGTCAGGCTGAGGACGAGTCCGGCCAGGGGGAGTGCCGCGAGCGCGGCGAGGGCCACCGGCACCGGCACGATGCCGGACAGACCCGCGACAGCGGCCGGACCGACCCCGCCACCCAGGGCGTTCATGAAGTTGAGCAGGCTCTGTGCGGTGTCGCGGTCGGCCGCGGCGACCAGGTCCGGCGCGAGGCTCACCAGTACGGCTTGGGCGCCGGCGAACCCGCACACCGTCAACGCCGTGCCGACGACAACGGGGATCGGCCCGGTGAAGATCGCGACCACGAGCACGCCGACGACGGTGAGTGCCGCTAGCCCGGCCGACACCTGCCAGCCGGTGAACCGGTCGGTCAAGGTGCCGACCAGCCGCCCGGCCAGCACCGAGCAGGCGGCGGCCGGGACCAGGAGTACGCCGGCTTCCAGGGGGCCACCGCCCGTGGCCTGCTCGATCAGGGACGGGGCGCGGAACAGCACCCCGTAGTAGCCGGCGAAGACGGTCCCGCCGATGAGCCCGGCCGCGAGGAAGCCGCGGGATGCGATCACCCGCCGAGGCACGAACCCGTCGGGCGTGCTTCGCACGCGCCACCACAGTCCCACGGCGGCGAGCGCCCCGGCGGCAGCCACGACGAGGGTGACCGGAGCGGGCAGGCCGACCGAGTGTGCCTGCAGCAACGTGATCAAGGAGCCAGCGAGTACCGACAGCACGGCCGCGCCGACGATATCGAGTCGCCCGGTCGAGCCGTTTCGCTCACCGCTACCGCTACCGCTACCGCTACCGCTACCGCTACCGCTACCGCTACCGCTGCGCGTCAGCACGCGCCTACTCGGCAATGCGGCCAGCAGGAGGGGCAGCGCGAGGACCGGGATCGCGAGCACGGCACGCCACCCGAGCCATGTGGTCACCGCCCCGCCCAACAGCGTCCCGCACCCCGACGCCGTCGCGCTGGCGGCCGCGATGATTCCCAGGGCGCGGATCCGTTGCCGCCGGGGAAGGGCGGTGGCCGCGGCAAAGACGGCGATCACGGTCGCGCCCGCCCCGGCGCCGCCGATCAGCCGGCCGACGATCACGACGGACAGTGTCGGCCCGGCTCCGGCGAGCGCGGAACCCGCGGCGAGCGTCACGACCCCGGCGACGAGGACTTGGAAGGGGCTCCAGCGGACCAGCAGCCGACCCGCGACCGGCATCGCGAGCGCGGAGGTCAGCGACCATGCGGCGAGAATCCATGCGGTGGCCCCGAAGGGCACCGCAAGTGCGCGGCCGATGGCTGGCAGGGCCACCGACGGCGCTCCCAGTGCCACGTACATCGGCAGCACCAGCATCCCCAAAGTCAGCCCCAGTCGACGCCCGTCCGGGGCGTCGGTTCGCTCTGGTGCCGGGGCCCTTCCAGACGGGATCGTCGGCGGCGTCGTCCTCTGCCGGGTATGTTGTGACATGCTAAAGCTCCTTTGAGTGTAACGTTACGGAGTAGTGAGGAGACACGTCAAATGCGGGATGCGTATTACAGCCCATTGGTGGTCCAGGCGGCCGTCGACCTGGCCAACACCTTGAGGCCGATCAAGGGAGAGGACGCGCTCGAGACCGTGGAGCAGCTCCGGGACTTCCTTGACGACCATCCCGCGGCTGAGCCTCCGAGTTCGGCCGCGAACCAAGGGGCCGGTCCGCGGCATCTCACCCGCGCCGACCTGGCGGAAGTCCGCGCGTTGCGCGAGACGGTGCGTGAGGTGCTCGAACGGGCGAACGTGGACGCGGTCGAAGCTGCGGCTCTGATCAACGACGGTCTGCGTGGCAGCCGCGCCACCCCGGTACTGCGCCACGAGGACGACCGCTGGTGGACCGAGGTGACCTCCGACACCGACCGCTGCTCGGCGCACCTTGCCGCGTCTACGCTCAGCGCACTGGCCTCCGTGATCGCCACGCTCGGTCCCGCTCGTCTCGGCGTATGTGCCGGGCCGACCTGCCGGGCCACTTTCGTGGACCTCTCGCGCAACGGCTCGAAGCAGTACTGCACCCGAACCTGCGCACACCGGGCCAGCGTCGCGGCCTACCGGAGCCGGCGCAGCCCGCGTTGAGCGCCGGCACCTGACCCTGCCAGGCCGGCTCCGGGGTTTCGTCCGAGCCCGCCTTCGATGAACTCGTTCGGGCCTCCGAGGGCGTTCCTCGCGATGCAATCCACATCGCCGCGAAAGCCGCAATGCAGGCCCGAGACCGCAAGATCTCCGTTCCGATCGTCCAGGACGCAGCGCGAGCCTGGTATCAGTCCGACAAGGCGCGTGCTCTCCGCGCGTATCCCGAGCCGGACCGACTGACGTCTGGGTGATCGACTACGGTGCCTACGTCGATCTGCTCCACACCAACTACGCTCCCCAAGGTCTCTTGCCCTTCAAAGGCGACGACGGCAAGGAGCAACACATCGGGCTCGACGTTTCGGTCCGAGACCTTCGCGCGATTCGACGGGCAATTCTCGACCTCGACGTCCAAGCAACGGCGGATCTCAAGCAAGGTTGAGCCGAGCCAAGGGGGGCTGGTGCCGGAAGCAGGCCCTGGACACCCATGCAACACAGGCCGGACTTGACACGGAATCCGGGTGGCCCAAGCCTCGGGGCCGGGATGCGGACCGCTGGACGTGCTCCCCGGCTGTGCCTGGAACTGGGCCTGATGGGGGAGGCCTATGAGCGGGCGGCGGATCCCGGTGGCGAGAGCATCGGGACCAGGAACTGCCGCGCCACCCTGCGCACTTGCTCCTCGTCGTCCAGGTCGATGACCTGGCTCGGGATGACCAGGAAGGACGTGGAGACCCGGACCATCATCTCCGCCACGAGGTCCACGTCCACCTCGCCGGATACGTTGCCCGCGCGCTGCTCCTGGCGGAGCCGGCCCGCGAGGAACTGCCGCACGGCGGCCAGCGTACGGCCCCCGTCGCTGGTCATGGACGGCGCGACGGCGTCAGGTTCCGCGGCGAGCAGGCCGCCGATGAGCGGGTTGGCGCGGATGGCCCGCATTGAGCTCACGAACCCCAGGACGACCCGGTCCGCGACGGTCCCCGCGTCCTTGATCTCGATGATGAACCGGTCGAAGTAGCGGCGGAACTCACGCCGTACGACCTGCTCGACCAGCGCCTCCTTCGAAGCGAACCGGCGGTAGACCGTGATCCGGGAGAGCCCGGCAAGGCGTGCCACATCCGCCATGGTGGCCCGCTTGATGCCCATGCGGCAGAACAGCCCGTACGCGGCATCGAGCAGGCGCGTGGTGATCTCGTCGTCCTGCTCGACACCTCGGATGCCTCCGACGCCTTCGTGCCCTTCGACGGCCTCGGTGAAGGCGAGCTCCAGCAGTGACTGGGGTACCGAGGGATTCATGAGGACCTCGCCTGATTCTGTGGAGCCTCTGGCGTTCATGGTTCCGTTGTGCTCCTCTGGGGATACACAGATACTCGATGTGTTTCACAGTACCAGCCGGGGACTTCAGGGCTCTAGAAGGAGTTCGGAGCAAATGGACCGACTCAGCAGGCGCAACGTACTGATGGCGGGTGGAGCGGTGGGTGCGCTCGGCGCACTGGGCGCCGCGGCACCCGCACAGGCGCACACACCGTGGACGTGGTCACCCAAGGGCTCGGTGGCGGGCACCGGAGCGGGGGAGGACCCGCGGTGGGTGTGGGACCCGGAGGCCGACCCGCTGGTCGCCTCCCTGCTCGACCGGGGCGATGTCCCCAAGGTCAACGAGCTCTTACGCACCTGGACGAAGAACGGCCAGCCGCTGCCGGCCGGACTCCCCACGGAATTACGGGACTTCATGGAGGAGGCCCGCCGACTGCCCCCGTGGGCCGACCAGGGCAAGCTGGCCACGGCGGTCGAGTTCAACGAGAAGCGCGGGCTCTATCTCGGTGTGCTGTACGGCCTGGCCAGCGGCATGATGAGCACGGTCATCCCGAAGGAGGCGCGCGCGGTCTACTACTCCAAGGGCGGCGCGGACATGAAGGACCGCATCTCCAAGACCGCCAAACTCGGGTACGACATCGGTTCCCGCAACGCCTATCAGCCCGACGGCGAAATGATCGTGACCTGCGTCAAGACCCGCCTCGTGCACGCGGCGGTGCGCCACTTGCTGCCGCAGTCCCCGCACTGGCCGGACGTCGCCGACGAGGAAATCCCGATCAGCCAGCGGGACATGATGGTCACATGGCACAGCCTGCCCACGACCGTCATGCAGAAGCTGACGGCGTGGAAGGTGCCGGTCCCCGCCGCCGAGTCCGCTGCCTTTCTGCACTCCTGGCAGCTGGGCGCGCACCTGCTCGGCATCAAGAACGAGTACATCCCCGCGTCATGGGACGAAGCCAACTCCCAGGCGGAGCAGATCCTTGACCCGGTTCTCGCGCCGACCCCTGAGGGCATCAAGCTGGCCGACATCCTCCTCAACCTCGGCTCCGAGGTCGACGGCGGCATCGTCAGCAAGCACATACTCGGAGCCTTCACGCGCTTCCTGCTCGGTGACCGGATCGCCGAGTGGCTGGAGATCCCCCGAGAGATCATTTGGGACTCGCTGCTCAAGACGGCCTGGGGGCCCTTCATCGCCGTACGCGAAGGTCTGCTGCCCCTCCCGCAGGCGCCGAAGGCGTACTGGACCTTCGATGAGTTCCTGCGGAAGGCGGCCCTGCTCTTCCTGTCCGAGGCGCGGCCGATCAGCATCGAGATCCCGCAGGGCAACCGCCCGTCCTGAGCAGGACCGCGGGCACCAGAACTCAAGGAGGGGAGTGCAGGACATGGCGGAGCTCAGCAGGCGCAAGATGTTGGCCTCAGGTGGGGCCTTGGGAGCGCTCGGGGCGCTCGGCATGGCGACCCCGGCGCAGGGACGTACCCCGATGAACTGGACCTGGCCGCCCAGTGGTTCGGTCGCGGGTGCCGGCGACGGCTCCGATCCACGGTGGGTGTGGGACGAGGAGGCCGATCCGCTGCTCGCCTCGTTGCTCGACCGTGGCGCCGTGCCCGAGGTCAACCGCCTGCTCTGGGACTGGAATCGCAACGACCAGCCGCTGCCTGACGGTCTGCCAAAGGATTTGCGGACGTTCATGGAGCAGGCGCGCCGACTGCCGTCGTGGGCGGACAAGGGCAAGTTGGAGGCCGCCGCCGAGTTCAACAAGTCGCGGGGGCTGTACCTCAATCTGCTCAATGGTGTGGGCGGCGGCATGCTCAGCACCGCCATACCCAAGGAGGCGCGCGCGGTCTACTACTCCAAGGGCGGCGCCGACATGGAGGACCGCGTCGCCAAGACCAGCATCCTGGGATTCGCCGTCGGAGCCCTCAACGCGTACCGGCCGGATGGCAATTGCATCGTCAACGCGGTGAAGACCCGCCTGGTGCACGCGGCGGTACGGCACCTGCTCCAGCAGTCTCCCCACGGGGGCGACTCCATTCCGATCAGCCAGAACGACATGCTGGTCACCTGGCATACCTTGCCGACCTTCGCCATGCGCAAGCTGCGCGAATGGAAGGTCCCGCTCACCGGGGCCGAGGCCGAGGCGTATCTGCACGTATGGCAGGTGACCGCGCACCTGCTCGGAATCAAGGACGAATACGTTCCCGCCACTTGGGACGCGGCCAACGCCCAGTCGGACCAGATCATGCCGTCGTCCATGGGGCCGACCCGCGAGGGCGTCGAACTGACCGACATCCTGCTCGGTCAGCTCGCCGAGCAGACAAGTCCCGGCAGTATCAGCCGCCCGCTGTGCAACGCGCTCGCACGCTACCTGGTCGGCGACGAGGTGGCCGACTGGGACGAGATCCCGCGTGAGCCGGTCTGGGGCCCGGCGATGAAGATCGCGTGGCCGGCCCTGGTGAAGTTCCGCGAGGGACTGATTCCCCGGCCGCTGGTGCCTGAGGCCGCCTGGGCCATCGACGAGGCTGCCCGGCAGTACATCTTGTTCTATCTCACCAAGGGCAAGGAGACGAAGATCGATATCCCCGTCATCAACCGCCCTGAGCGAGCGGGACGCTGACGCGATGGCTGAGGCACTCGGACGGCGACGGTTCCTCGGATATGTCCTCGCGGCTCCGACCCTGGTGGCCGCGGCCGAACTCGGCCCGGCCCCGGCGGCCGACGCCGCTTCCGACCTCGCTTCCGGATTCGCTTCCGACGCGGGGCTGCCCTCGCCGGACGTCACGCAACTGCTTGACCTCAGCGACATGATGACCGCGGCGGCGCTGCCGACGTCCGGTCTGATCACGGTCGAGGTCCACCAGGACGGCACGGTGTCGTTCGCGTTGCCGCGGGCCGAGGTGGGGCAGGGCATCACCACCTCGACGGCCATGCTCATCGCAGAGGAAATGTCCGTACCGCTGGAACGGGTGCGGGTCACACTGGCCGACGCCCGCCCGGAGCTGGTCTTCAACCAGCTGACCGGCGGATCGAACACGACCATCGCGACCTACGTCCCGATCCGCGTCGCCGCGGCCATCGCCCGACGGCGGTTGCTGGAGGCGGCGGCCATCCAACTCGGCGCGGCGGAAGCCGACATGACGCTCAAGGACGGGGTGATCACCGATCGCTCCGGTCGCGGCGTAGACATCGGCGACCTCGCCGAGAAGGCCGCGAGCACACGGACCCGTAAGGTGCCCGTGGAGCTCACGGCGCGCGAGGACTTCACCGTCATCGGCAGACCACACAACCGGGTCGACGCCCTGGCGGCGGTGACCGGGCGCAAGAAGTTCACGATGGACCTCGACGTCCCGGACGCGAAACCGACGATGGTGTGCCGCCCGCCGACCATCAACGGCAAGGTCGGGTCGGTCGCCAACCTCGCCGAGGTCCGCGCCATGGCGGGCGTCACCGATGTCGTGGTGATCTCCACCGGTGTCGCGGTCCGCGCCGAGACCTTCGGCCAGTGCATCGACGCCGTACGTGCGCTGCGCGTGGCCTGGAGACCGGGCAGTGCCGAAGGCAAGTCCGACGGGGCCGTCCTCAAGGAGTTGGCTGCCGCGGAGGTGCCGCTCGGGTTGCCGCCGCTGACCCCGTCCGTGGAAGGCAAGTTCACCTTCCACTTCCGCAGCAACAGCGCCCTGGAGCCCAACTGCGCGGTAGCCGACGTGCGTTCGGACCACGCAGAGATCTGGGCATCGCTGAAATCACCGATCGTCGCCCAGCAGACCATCGCCGGCAAACTCGGGCTGCCGCCGAGCAAGGTCACCGTGCACGTCACCGAAGGTGGTGGTTCCTTCGGCCGCAAGCTGTTCTTCGACGCCGCCCTTGAAGCCGCCGAGGTCTCCCGGAAGACCGGCAAGCCCGTCAAGCTCATGTGGCACCGCGCCGACGACGCCCGGCAGGGCCGCACCCACCCGATGGCCACCTCGCGGGTACGCGTCGCCTACGCAGGCGACACCGTGCTGAGCTACAAGCAGCGGCACACCAGCGTCTCCACGGACCTCGGCCACGGGCTCGGTGAGGTCATCACCGCCATGGCCGCGCGGCTGCCGGTCGGCGACATCGGTTTCTCCGAGACGTTCTTCCAGCTCAGCCAGACGATGTCGTACGACTTCGGCGTCAACTCCCGGCTGCTCAGCGAAACCGACAAGGGCTTCAACACGGGCAGCATGCGCAACGTCTACTCGCCGGATGTGACCTGCGCCCGGGAGCTCATCGTCGACCAGCTGGCCGCGAAGATGGGCAAGGACCCTTACCGGTTCCGTTACGACTTCCTGCGCGACGACCGCTCCCGTGCGGTCCTGAAGAAGGCCGCCGAGGCCGGTGACTGGGGTCGGCCCATGCCGGCCGACACCGCGCAGGGCATCGCTTTCCACGCCGAGTACAAGGCGGCCAGCGCCGCACTCGTGGAGATCGACTGCCGGCCCGGGACCGTCAACCGCCCCATCCGGGACGGCGTGAGCGGGCCACGCGTCACCAAGTTCGTCTTCGTGGTGGACGTCGGTCTTGCCGTCAACCCGCGCGGTCTGGAGGCGCAGATGATGGGCGGGGTCATGGACGGCATCGCGCTGGCCCTGACCTCCAGCCTGCACCTGCGTGACGGGTACTTCCTCGAAGCGAGCTGGGACAACTACTTCTACACCAGGCAGTGGAACACCCCGCCCGAGCTCAAGGTCATTGTCATGCCGAGTACGTCCGAACATCCTGGCGGCGCGGGGGAGTTGGGCGTTGCCGCGTCGACGGCCGCGGTCGCCTGCGCGTACGGCCGCGCGACCGGCGCGATGCCCACCAGCTTCCCCATCAACCACGGCACGCTCTCCTTCACCCCCAAACCCACCGTCCCGCCGATCCCCCCGTCCCCGACCGACGGCCGGGGCCACGCCCGCTGAGTGCCTCGACCCCAAGGAGACCTTCCGTGCCTGAGCACACATTCCGCGTCAACGGCGAGCAGGTCACGGTCAGCGTCGCCGATGACGTACGTCTGCTGTGGGTGCTGCGCGACATCCTCGGCATCACCGGACCGAAGTACGGCTGCGGCATCAACGTATGCAAGGCCTGTACCAGTCACCTCAACGGCGAAGCGGTCAACCCCTGCGCGATTCCCGTCAAGGACCTCGAGCCAACCGACGAAGTCACCACCATCGAAGGGCTCCCGGCCACGGTCGGCAAGGACCTTCACCCCATGCAGCGGGCCTGGCTCGACCACGACGTCGTCCAGTGCGGCTACTGCCAGCCCGGCCAGATCATGGCGGCCGTGGCGCTGGTCCGCCGTGTCGCCGCCGAGGGCCGCGACCTCACGGACGGCGACCTCGACGGCATCCGCAACATCTGCCGCTGCGGCACCTACTTCCGTATCCGTGAAGCGATCAGGGCAGGCGCCGCGGGCTGACCGGCGGGCGTCGAGTCCGCTGGTGTCGGCCGCCTTGGTGTGGGCGCGGTTGGACCAAACCGGACTGGTAGGCGATCACGACCAACCCCACCGCCCCCAGACCCTCAGCACGCCCCGCCGTCCCCGGGCCTCGCCACCAGAAGCCGCAGTGAGGCCCCGAGGAGCTCTGCGTGGTGTGTCCGACTCCTTGGCATCCGGCCACGAGGCCTCCGCAGAAATCCGTTTGGCGGGCCACCGCGACCACTGCTACGTTTTCGGAGGCCGTGCGAGAGAACGAGGAGGTGGTACCCGTGAACGCTGTATCGACATGGGTGCTCCCCTCCGGGGTCACGGTCGGGCGATAGGTCGTCCGGGAGCGCCGCTCTGTGCACTCCCGAAAGGCACGACCATGCAATTCACTTCCGAACAGCGCCTCGACGACGGCGTCCTCGAGCGCGAATTCACCCTCGGCGAGATCCCCGGCATCCTGTGGACGCCCGCGTCCGCGACCGCGCCGGCGCCGCTGATCCTGCTCGGCCACCCCGGCGGACTGCACAAGATGTACCCCCGGCTGGCGGGGCGGGCCCGGCACTCTGCGGCGGAGGGCTTCGCCGCGGCCACCATCGAGCTCCCCGGGAGCGGTGAACGGCTCCGTTTGGTCGGCGCCGAGCAGGCCCGCGCCGACTTGCGCCGGGCGCTACAGGCCGGCGAGCCGGTCGGCGACGAGATCATCGACGCCCTCATCCTCCCGCTCGTCGAAAAGGCGGTCCCGGAATGGCAGACCACTCTGGACGCCCTCCTTTCGCTGCCCGAGATCGGCGGCCCGGTCGGGTACTCAGGGGGAGTGATCTCCATCGGGGTCCGGCTGGCGGTGGTCGAGCCGCGCATTTCGGCCGCCGTTTTGTTCGCCGGGAGTTTCGTACCTCGCGTCATGTTCGAGGAGGCCCGCCAGGTCACCATTCCGCTGCACGTCCTGCTGCAGTGGGACGACGAAGGCAACGACCGGCAGGCGGCCCTGGACTTGTTCGACGCCTTCGGCACGCAGGTGAAAACGCTGCACGCCAATCTCGGCGGGCATACGGGCGTCCCGCAGTTCGCGGGGGATGCCGCGGCCCAGTTCTTGACCCGCCACCTGAAGTGAAGCCGGGCCGTCAGGCCACCAGCTGACGCTGAGCCGTACTGACCAGGATGCTGCTCGTCCAGGGAAGGCCCCGGCGTTGCTCTGCTGTGTGTGACGTGGGCCCCTGCCGGCTCGGCAGGGGCCCACGCTGCCCGAATCACGGAGCACGATCGTGGCGAGATAGATCGCATTCTCTTGCGTGGCGGCAAGGTAGGTACTCGTAGCCCTTGGAGAGCCGTCGGTATCAGCCCAGCCGGGCAAAACTGCGCTCGATCACCCAATGGCGCGGGACTACCGCGAACGTGGGCACTTCGCGCGGTGATGCGTCGGTTTCGGCTCGTGTGCTGCGAAAGCCGCCGTCTTTGCGCTGCACGACCTCGATGGTGACGCCGGTTTTCCTAGTGGGCCGAGGCCAGGAGCTCGCGACCGCGATAGCCCTGGTCAGCCCAGACGCTTAGCAGCCGTGGGAACTTGCCGACGCTTCGGGCCAGCAGCACCGCGGCGCCGTCGCGGGCACTCACGTTCGTGGGGCTGACACACATGTCCAAGATCAGACCGAGCGTGTCCACCGGGAGGCGGCGCTTGATGCGCAGAACCCTCTTGCCGCCGTCGTACCCGTGCAAGCGGCCCTCGAGCGTCACTGGACGCGGTCGGCGAAGCCCTCGGGCAGGTCCTCTGGGCCCACCGCGACGACGCTCTCGTTGTTTTCGCCCACGTACTCGAACAGGGTGATGCGGGCGAACTCCGGCACCACGTAGATCGGGTACGTAGGGCCTGCGTCCCGGTAGGCGCGCATCTCGTCCAGGTGCTCGTTCTGGAAGAGCACCGTCTTGCTGCCGTCCTTCTCGATCCACTGCGGGAAGAAGATGGTGCCGTGCAGGACACGTCGGCCGGGCAGCACGTTGACGACGACCGAGGTGCCGGTCGGCTCGTTCCAGGAAACCTTGTACGCGCCGTCGGCGAGCTGCACCAGGTCGACTTCCTGATCCTTCACCCAGCGGCCGCCGACCATGCCCGAGTGGATGCGGTAGTCGGTGGTCGTGGCGTTCTTCACGTACATCTCGTACTGCCAGCCGTTGGCGTACGTGTAGATGAACCTGTGCCCGACGATGCCGGACAGGTCCTGCGGGGGAACGGGGTTCTCGACGGTGGTCAGGGTCTCGTACGCAGTGGTGGTCATGGTGTTGTTCCTTTCGTGCTTCGAGCGGCGGTTCGCCAGCTTTGGGTTCAGGCCATCGACCCTCACCGCCCTGAAACCAGTGTGCCACAAAATATATTTGTGACAAAACAATATGATCGCGGGTCATAATGGAGGCATGCGCGAGAGGGGTAGAGCAATGGAGGAGAAGAGCGACGGCGGTGGGTCCGGGATGCCGGAGGCTGCCCGGGTCGCTGCCGGCCTTGGCGGGGTGCTGGGGCCGCTGCGGCGCGCCGTCCTGCGCGCCACGCGCAACGCCGAGGGCCTGCCCGACCTGCCGGAGGCGCAGATCGAGCTGCTCCGGGCACTGTCCTCCTCGCCCGAGGGCCTCAGCCCAGGGGTGGCGGCCACGCGCGTGCGGGTCGCCCCGTCTACCGTCAGTAACCTCGTTCGGACGATGTCCGCCGCCCGGCTGGTGGAGCGGGTCCGGCCCGAGCACGACCAGCGGACCGTGGTGCTCACCGCTTCGGACGAGGCTCGGCACTTGCTGGAGCGCTACGACCGGGCCAGCTCCGCGGCCCTCACGCGAGTCGTCGAGGATTTGTCCGATGCCGACCGGGCGGCACTGAGCCAGGTGCTGCCAGCCCTGGATCGGCTGGTCACTGCCCTGGAGGCCGCGGACGCCACCACGCCCGGTCAGTAGCGCCGCGTCGTGCAGTTCGTTCAGAACAAGTCGTGGTGAGGGTGCTCAACCGACCGTCTGGGCCGCGGAACGGCACCACGGCGAGCCTCTGCGCATCGCCGACGTGGTGGAGCAAGTCGCGCGGCTGGGTGTGAAGAAGCGCCACATCAAGGATGCGGAGAAGGCAGCCTGGCGAGAGAACGAAGTCCAGGCGATGGCCGAGCCGGCCGGCTTCGAGCGGCGATACCAGGCGGCCATCGCCGACAGCGGTAGCCTCGCGACCTGACATTGCCGACTGCGCGCCCCCGCGACGGTGGAATTCGGCGCGCAAGGGGGTAGTTGACCTTGCTGTCGACGGCAGCAGCGACAGCACCCGACCATGAACCAGCGTTCGTACTGCTCGTCGGTGGTAGGTGCGGGTCATGCGTCAGGCAGGATGCGGGCCGCGCGGGGCCGCGCAGGGCCGCTGCTTCGCGGCGTTCGCGTACGGGGGCCGGCAAGTCGCCGGTGGCGGTCGTGCGGACGCCGGCATTCTCGGCGGTGATGGCCACCAACAGTGCTGGTCTCGCGCTTGGCCGTCAGGATGGCTGGACTTGGTCGAACAGGGCGAGGGCTTCGCCGGGGTCCGGGCTCACGAGGCGTTCCAGACCGGCCATCGTCAACTTTGCCCACCTGCCGGCCCGTGCCCACATCTGTTCCTCAAAGGCGCGGACGGCCTCGTCCAGATCTCCAGAGCCGGTGGCGATGGACTCGGCGAGTTCAGCGCCTTCCAGCATCGCGAGGTTCGCGCCCGCACCCAATGGGGGCATCAGATGGGCGGCGTCGCCCAGTAGCGTCACCCCGGAAACGTGGGTCCAGGTGTGGGACACAGGCAGGACGTAGAGGGGGCGGTGAACGAAAGCGGTGCCGTGACGGAGGAGTTCGAGGACGGGAGCGGCCCAGCCGTCGAACAGGGCCAGCAGACTCGATCGCACGGCCTCGACGTCGGCCAGGTCCAGGTTCTTGTGCCAGTCCAGCGGCGCGCGGAACTGGGCGTACACCTTGACGTGGCCGCCGCTGTTGCGCTGGGCGACGAGAGCTCGGTTCACGCCGTACACAGCCACGGAACCGTCGCCGATCAACCGGGCGAGGTCAGGGTGGCGGGTGTCGACGTCGTCCAGGGAGGTCTCGACCAAGGTGACGCCGGTGTAGTGCGGCGTCACCGACGAGACTGCCGGGCGGATCCGGGACCAGGCGCCGTCCGCGCCGACTACGAGGTCGAACGTCTCCTGTCGTCCGTCCGCGAAATGGACCAGTACGCCATCCCTCCCTGGCACCACCTGCGTCACGCCCCGCCCCCACCGGACGTCGAGAGGGCCGAGCAGCAGGTCACGGAGTTGCCCGCGGTCAATCTCGGGGTTCGCCCGGTCGCCCGGACGGGGCTGCCAGTCGCGCAGGACGGTCCCGTCCGCGTCCAGGATGCGCATGGCCTGCCCCTCGGGACGAGATAGCGCCTGGAACTCCGCCAGCAGCCCCGCCTTTTCCAGCGCGAGCTGGCCCAGCGCTTCGTGCAGGTCCAGCGTGCCGCCCGGCGGACGGGCGTCGGGGGCGGGATCGCGTTCGAGGACGGCGACGGGGTAGCCATGCCGGTGCAGGACGCGGGCGAAGGTGAGGCCGGCAGGGCCGCTACCGACCACCGCGATACGATGTCTCATATCGATACACTGTATTTCCCCGCTTCGATGCATCGCAAGAGAACGGTGTGACCATGACTGTGTGGGACCGGCCGGAGCCGCCGAATCGCCCCGTGCCGCTCGACCGGGAGCGGATCGTCGCCGCCGCCATCACGCTGGCCGACGAGGGTGGGCTGGAGGCGGTGTCGTTGCGCAAGGTCGCCGCCCGGCTGAACGCCGGCCCGATGCGGCTGTACGGATACATCTCCACCAAGCAGGAGCTGTTCGACCTCATGGTGGACGAGGTCTACGCCGAGATTCTCCCCGAGGAGCGGCCTGGTGACTGGCGTGAGGCGCTGCGCGTCCTCGCCCACCGCACCAGGCAGGCCGCTCTCCGTCACCAATGGCTGGCCGACCTGCTCGGCGGCCGCCCGGCCCTGGGCCCGAACGGTCTAGCCGTGGCCGAGGCCACGCTGGGCGCCCTCGACGGCCTCGCCGACATCGACACCGTCATGCGGTCCGTGGAAACCGTCAGCGCCTACTTCACCGGCGCGATCAGGCGCGAGACCGCGAACCTGCGGGCCGAGCGTGCCACGGGCCTGTCCAAGCACGACTGGCAGCGTGCCTCCGGCCCGCATGTGACGAAAATGTTGGCCACGGGTCGCTTCCCGGCACTGGCCAAGGCCGTGCACGACGGCACGGACGTGGACGCCGAGACATCTTTCGCGACCGGCCTGGACTGGGTCCTCGACGCCGTGGCCGCCAAACTCAACCGGCCGCCGGCGTAACCCTCAGCGCGGATACGCCAGCGTCCGCGGCTACGCCGCGACCGCGGCTGTCCCACCTCAACTGGGCCGATTCTTCGACGGGGTCACTCTGGGGACCACACCACCGTCATCAGCTCTTTCTTCCGCTTCCACCACGCCACGAACTACCTGCAGTCCTGGACAACGGCAGCTACCGTCGCCCCTTACCCCGGCATCTGTCCCCGGCTATCTGCCCACCGCCCCTGCCCGCCGCCTTCCCGCCCGCTGCCGCCGATCTGAGACAGCCGCAGGCCGCGGTTGCTCGCGGCAGTCCCTGCGGAGGTGGCGATGGACCTGGGCCTGGTCGATGTGGAGTGGGCTGATGGCGAGCGCTGTGGCCTGAGGGAGTCCGTGCTGGTCTCGGGAACCTCCTGGTGTTCGGCCGGGACCCGTTGGCATTTCTGGAGCGGCTGCGCGACGACTTCGGGCACGTGGTCACCTGGTCCCTCGGACCGATGCGGAACGTCTTCCTCTCCCATCCCGGGCACATCGCGGCACTCCTCGGGGCCGACGAGCGACACTACGAGACCCTCGATGCCAGCTGGCGTTCAGACAACTGGTCGGTGACAGCGTCATTCATAGCCAGGGCGCCGACTGGCGCCGCAAGCGGTCCCTCGCCCAGCCGAGCATCCGCCCAGTCGGGTGCTCGGATACGCCGCGACTATGCGTTTCGCCGCACACGTGGTTCCCGTTCAGCGGCGGGGCTCACGGTGGGTGGTCCACTGGCTGCACCACACCACCGTCCCGGCCAGGATCGAGACACCTCCCAGGGCGGTACCGCTCTGCGCCCCCTGGGAGGGATGATCCACGTGGGCGGGTAGAGCCGCAGCACTTCCTAGGTCAGCGCGGCTGCCCCGGTGCACGGTTCGCCCTGGTCGAGACAGCGCTGGTACTCGCGACGCCGGCCCAGCGCTACCACATCGATGTCGATCCGGGAGAGGCAGCACCCGTAGTCGGCCTCCAGCTCAAGCCCGCCACACCACCGCGCGCCACCTTGCGCCAGCACCCCCGCACGCCGATCAGGCTCGCCGCCTAGACACTCACCGGATTCCTCACACCAACGGCCCCGCCTCGGCCGAGGCACCTGTTCCGCAGAAGCCGGATGCGCTGAGAATCGCGAGCGGAGTGTTCTCCAAAGGCCTGCCAACTCCGCAGCTCAGCATGATCCACAGACAAGCTCAACGCGATGGGACACGTGGTCCTGTGCCAGGGAAGTTCCGCCGATAAGTTTCCGACGGTCGTGGGGTCTACCCATCGACGAAGGGAGCACACCATGCGCAAGATCATCGTTTGCACGTTCCTCACGCTCGACGGCGTCATGCAGGCGCCGGGCGGTCCGGACGAGGACACGGGGAGCGGCTTCAAGCACGGGGGCTGGCAGAAGACGGTGGCCGACGACGAGGTCGGCACGGCAATCGCGGGTTGGTACCAGCACTCCGACGCGATGCTGCTCGGCCGCAAGACGTACGAGATCTTCGCGTCGTACTGGCCAACTGCCGATCCCGACAACCCGTTCACCGACCGGATGAACAGCACGCACAAGTACGTGGCGTCTCGCAGCCTGACGTCCGTCGAGTGGCAGAACTCCACGCTGCTGGAGGGCGACATCGTCGGTGCCGTGCGCACGCTCAAGGCATCCGACGGCGGCAACATCAACGTCGTTGGCAGCGGCGACCTCGCGCAAACCCTCATGCAGCACGACCTCGTCGACGAGTACCGGCTGACCATCCACCCGGTGATCATCGGCACCGGCAAGCGACTGTTCGCCGACGGAGCGATCCCCACTGCGCTGGACCCGGTCAGCGTCTCGACAACGAAGGGCGGCACCGTCCTCGGCATCTACCGGCCGAACGGCAAGCCCAGCTACGACAGCTACTAGTCGCGCGCCGCGGCCCGCTGACGACCATCGGTGCAACTTCCGCGCCGCTGCAGCAGGTCAGTGGGTCGCGCCGTCGCCGCAGATCCGCGCCGACGGCGCTTTCCGGCAGGGAACTGAGACGCCGAGCGTCCGACATGACGTAAGACAGCGGACATATCCGCAGGCCGCAAGGCATGGTGCCCGACACCAGCCGCGAGGTCCTACACGAATGTAGGTTCTCAAAAACGGCGCCCCATTCTCAGAACTGACTGCACATCAGGGCCTTGCTGCCGACTGACTTCGCCGGCGCACACGATGTCGGAGCCTCGGTGCACGATTCTCGGCATGGATGCCGAAACTCAGCTCACGCGCACCGCGCTCGCGGAACGCGGATTCAAGGGATTCGTTCGCTTCGCGACGTTGCCGGAGAGCGATGTACCGCCGACAGACGGCGTGTACGTGGTGGTGCGCGCCGAAGGCGGGATGCCCGGATTCCGTACCGTCAGTCCCGCCGGGCACTTCAAGGACCGAGACCCGTCCGTGGACGTGGCGACGTTGCAGGATGCCTGGGTGAACGGCGCCCAGGTGGTCTACATCGGCAAGGCATCGGCAGGCGCCAACGGGCGTCGGGGCTTGCGCAAGCGGTTGGACGAGTTCCGCCAGTTCGGCGCGGGCAAGGCCGTCGGACACTGGGGTGGCCGGTACGTGTGGCAGCTCGTGGACGCAGACGCCCTCCTGGTGGCCTGGCGGGAGACCCCGAACCTGGATCCCGCCACCTTCGAGGCGGCCCTCATCGCGGAATTCATGTCCGTCCACCACGCCCGTCCGTTCGGGAACCGCAACAGAGGCCGCCGTACCGGGCCAGCCACACAGGAACGAAGCGGAAGCTCGAGCGACTCGGTTCGCTGGGACAACGACTCGATTGCTTGAGACGGGACACGAACTCTGCCGGGCGCGGCTGCTGTGGGATCTCAAGTTCCGCTACACAACCTCACCGCCCGCTTCATATCGACTGCACTCTCCGTGTCCTCGACGAACTCGCCCCCCGCGCGCACGGCATATGGAAATGACCGGCGAGTCCCGCCGCAACACCTCCCACCATGTCTGGGGCTACGCCTCCCACCCGTCTCACTCTCCGCGCGGATCATGGCGGATCATGGGTGAACTACCCTCGGCGCATGCGTGGACAGTTCACCGGCTGGCCGGAGCAAGCCATGGACGTGTTGTGGCAGCTCCAGGGCGAACCGACCCAAGCGATCCGCGAGCGCTACCGTGCGGACCGCGAACGGCTGGTCCGGCAGCCGATGATCGCCCTGCTCAACGATGTCGCGGACACCGACCCCCGGTACGAGGACTTCTCCGTCTGGCACTACCGCACCGACTCCTGGTGGTGGCAGCACCAGGGCGCGGTGATCCGGCTCGGCCGCAAGATCGAAATCGGTCTCCGGTTCTCCCTGAACGGCCTGCGGATCCAGGGCGCCTGGTGGTACCCCGACCCCGGCCAGGTGGACATGTTCCGCAAAGCCGTGGTCTCCGAGGGGAGCGGCCGCGAACTGTCCGCCATCGTCGAGGACGTGCGCAAGAAGGGCTACGACATCTCCGGGGACGTGATGAAACGCCCTCCGCGCGGCTATCCGACAGGCCACTCCCGTACGAACCTGCTGCGCCACCGTTCTCTGATTGCCGCCCGCCCCCTCGGCTGCGAGGAATGGCTGCACACCGCCGAGGCGGTCGACCGGGTCCTCTCGGCCGCCGCCGACCTGGACACCCTGCTGATGTGGCTGGTCCGCCACGTGAAGCGCGCCGCCTGACATCACGAGGTCGCCGCGCGGCACGTCAGTAGCCACACCTGCGCCGTCGCCCCCCCCCGCGCCAGAAGGTGATGCGCACCTTCAGCGTCGTCCATCGCTGGCTATGGCTGTTGCAGAACGCCGATCACGCTCGGACCCGGCCACCGGCGGCAAGGGCAACTGCCCTCTTGTGCGTCGAATTCCACCGGCTTGACAGTCCTCCGCAGACGACGTCCGGCGACCGTTCCTGCGTTCTGCAACAGCCTTTAGCGAGTTGCGGGCCCGGGCACCGGCTGCAAGGTAGGGGCGGGGTTTCGCGGCCGTAGTCGTGCGCCTGCTCGGTCACTTGGGCCAGTGACGGCACGACGCCTGCTTGCTCATCATGGATCACCCGTATGCCTGATGGCCGGCACTGCGGGGCCGTGCCGTAAAGCGATCAGAATTCGTTGGTATTCACGAATGTTCCGTAACTGAGCGAGAGGTGAACTTCTGTGCGTCGAATGAGCGTGGTCCTGGCTACGGCCGTCGTGGCCATCAGCCTGGCCACTCCGTTGGCGAGCGCTGCTCCGGTCTCCGAGGCTGGACCGCCGTTCCCGTATGCGGACTGCCTGGCCGCCACCAAGGCGAAGGGTGAGTCCGCGTCCTATGGCAGGTGGCATTGCGACCAGTTGGTGAAGAAGGGTTATGTCGTGCCGCCGAACCGCTGATCACCTGGCATGTCTTCTGGTACGTCTAGGTCTCGGGGCAGTACCAGTGCTGATCGGCTGAGCTTGTACCCCTTGGGCCCGGTGGTGTGGTCACCTTCGGAGTGATCGCAGGGCGTGGTGCGGCCTTCCTCGTGAGTCTGAACTCTTTGATGGAGCGCGGAACTTCACGGGGAAGGCCGTGGGGGTGAGCGTCCTGGCGTGGGTCGGTGGGGACGACGTCTTTCGCGGGACTGTCACGCTGTCGGACTGCCTTCTGTGGGTGTCTGTCCGGGCGGACGGGTGCGTTCTTCGAGCTGACCGGCGCGCTGTTGTGCGCGGGCGGTCCGGTGAGGACGCCGGTGGAGTTGCCGCTGACCTCCAGGCACCAGCGTTGGCTACTTGGGGGAGTGGGCGATGATGAGTGTGGCCGGGAAGGAAGGGCGTACTACTACCTCACCGACACACTCGGCTCCGTCGTTGCCATGGCAGACGAATCCGGCGCGAAGGTGAACTCATACTCCTACTGTCCCCGCGGCGTCACCCGTTCTGCGAGCGGTGAGAAGGCCGCCCAGCCCTACCGGTTCGCCGACGACTACCAGGACCCGACCGACATGTACCTCGCCAACCGCTACTACGACCCGAACACCGGCCGCTTCACCCAGCCTGACCCCTTGTATGTAGTGTGCGGAAATGACGAGAAGCGAGCGACTCGCGGACCAGCTGGACCGGCACTGGCACAAGAACCTGCGGCCGCGGCTGCACGGCCTTGCCGATGAGGAGTACTTCTGGGAGCCGGTGCGCGGCTGCTGGAGCATCCGCCCACGTGGCAACTCGGCCGCACCGATGTCGGCAGGTTCGGGGGAATGGACGGTGGACTCCGCGTCCCCTGACCCGGTGCCGGCGCCGGTGACCACGATTGCCTGGCGGCTGGCGCACATCATCGTCTCGTGCCTGGGCTATCGGGTCGGATGGCACTTCGGCGGCCAGGACGTCGACTCCCAGACATTCGCCTACGCGGGGACCGCTGACGAGGCGCTAAAACAGCTCGATGAGATGTATGGGAGATGGAACGCGGGGGTCCGCGAGCTCTCGGACGCTGACCTGGAGAATCCGCCCACGGTGGGCCCCGAGCGGTTTCCCATGGAGGGCATCGTCCTGCACGTCAACAGGGAGCTGATCCATCACGGCGCCGAGATTTCCCTGCTCCGCGACCTCTACCGCTGGCAGGACGGAACCGTACCGCGCCGAATATGACCTTTCGGTAATCGGCGATCGAGCTTCGGAAACTGCCGCCGGCCCTGGCCGAACGGGACCTGCCCCCGGGCCGTCATCTCCACCACAAGGACACCCTGATGCATCTGATCGACCAGGACGGCGAGCGCGCCACCGCACGCCTCTGACCCCGCCTTCTGCGCCCCACCGTCCTGCTGCCCTCCGCCGAACTGGCCCTGGGCGGGGTGCTGTTGACCACGCTCACCGTGACCGGCCAGGACCGCGCTCCGGCACAGTCCGCCGCGGGCACGAGTTCCCAGGCCACGGCTCCGCGGGGGCGCGGCCGTGCTGCTCGACCGGGTCGCCTCGGTTGCCGCGAAGAAGGGCGAACAGAAGGCCACCGACGACCAGTGCGCGTACGTCAAGACACTGCAGGCCGGGAACGAGGGCGAACTCGGCGGCCCGGTGAAACTGACCGAGCCCCACGAGCGTGAGGTCTGGATGTCATAGAAGGCGGATCCGGTGATCGATGAAGGTCTGATCCATGAGGACGGCTCGTACTTCCCGATCACGGTCGGGGTCCAGGACGGCGAGACGGGCGTCGGCTACCCGGCGGGCCTCAACCGGCCGACGTACACGTGGCTGGCCTCGCTGCCCACCGACCCCGACGCCCTGCTCCGGCGGCTCAGCACCGAGATCACCCGGGACCAGGACGAGCGTGACACTCCGGCCACGGCCTCTCCGGCCTGCTCGTGCGGGGACTCTCTCGTACCGGCGGCAAGGACGGCTTACGGGGCATTCGCGGACTGAGCATCGAAGCTGGCCACGACAGGATCGACGTCGGCCTCCTGGAGAGCAATGCCCCGTCTTCGCTTGGACGGCATCCCCGAGGCATCCTGGCGAGACGCCGAAGCGCGCCATCACCGGACGGCTCTGGTGTCCGCCAAAAGCAGCGCACTGCCGAGGGCCGACGCTTCCCTCCGCCGTCCGGACGACCTGCCGGTCCTGCACACGCTGCGGGAGCCTGACTCAGCTGGTGGAACGCCACCGGAGCCTGCACATGCACGGTCCTGCGGCCCCGCCACGGGCCTCGGCGATGAAGGGCGACCGGATGACGAAGGCGCCGCCCACGCCGGCTCTTTGCCCATGCATCTCTTGGGCGTACGAAGAGCGCGGGGCCACCCGATACGGCGAAGCCCGGGATGGGGGCACTTCACCTGCCCGCTGCAATGGCGGCTGTTCCTGCCGCCTCCGAATGGGCCAGCGCGTAGGTGAGTTGACGCTCCTGCAGTGCGGCCCGCAGGTGGGCGTTGGTGCCTTAAGCGGCTTCGGCTATCACCGCCGGCGGCGCTTGGCCCCAGGTGGCGAGAGTGTCGAGCATGTCCAGGTCCAGGCGCTACTTCTCCCGGCGCGTGGCCTCGGGCGGGCAGGCGAGGTGCGGCCCGCCGGGTCACCTCAACGCTGCCCCAGCGAGCGGAGGGCGCGAAGCGGGTCATCGAGATCAGTGACGGCCTCCTGGCCCTTCGGCCCTACCGGCCCTGCAGAGTGCAAGAGTTGGCCCAGGAATCTTGCGAGGATGGAACGGAGGAATGAGAGCCGCAGCTGTCGAGGCGCCTGTCGTGAAAGCAGCGTTGGCATCCTTGAAGGCCGGCCGGGTCGCCGACGAGATCGCCCTTCCGCCAGCGGATGCCGTCTCACGTAAGGACCTCCGCACGAACACGCAGTGGCTTCTCCCGGTGGCTGCGGCCTACACGAACCGGGTGGGGCGTGTCGCCGCCGACGGTCAGCCAGAAGCGATTGGAGCCTGAGAGCATGACCGATCCAACTCAGGACCCCGGTTTCCTGCAGAACCCCTACCTCGCCTACGCGGCAATGCGGTCCGCATGCCCAGTGCAGCCTGTGCCCGGATCCGGCGGCCACTCCAGCTACCTGGTCACCGGCTACGCGGAAGCCAGGGAAGCCCTCGGCGACGCTCGGCTCTCCAAGGACACGGCCGCCTTCTTTGCGGACAAGGAGTCACGGCGCCGCCTGCACCCCGCGGTCGCCCACAGCATGCTGGCGAGCGACCCTCCCCAGCACGCCCGGTTGCGCCGCCTGGTGACCAAAGCGTTCACGACCGGGGCCGTCGCGAAGATGCGTCCCTTCATCGCCCGGGTCACCGACGAGCTTCTGTACCAGTGGCCCGCCGGCGAGCAGGTTGACTTCGTTGCCGACCTGGCCGTGCCGTTGCCCGTCATCGTGATCTGCGAGCTCCTTGGAGTGCCAGAGGCCGACCAGGTCGAGGTCCGACGCTGGTCCGCAGAACTGTTCGCGGCCGGGAAGCCGGACCTCATTGACGCGGCCTCACACTCCATGGCCGAGTACATGACCGGCCTCATCGCCGCCAAGCGCTCACGTCCGGGCCACTCGCTCCTGGACCGCCTCATCTCGGCGCGCGACGGAGACGACCACCTCAGCGAAGACGAACTGGTCTCACTCGCAGTGCTGCTGCTCGTCGCCGGGCACGAAACGACAACCAACTTCCTAGGCAACGCCGTCCTGGCACTGCTCCAGCACCCCGGCAAGCTGGGTCACCTGCGGAAATACCCGGAAAAGGTGCCAGCCGCTCTGGACGAGCTACTCCGGTTCGATTCCCCCGTCAGCACAGCCACCTTCCGGTTCACGACTGAGGCCCTCACACTCGGCGGCACCGAGATCCCCGCCGGCGTCCCCGTGATGGTCGCCCTCGGCGCCGCCAACCGCGACCCAGAGCAGTTCTCCGCAGCTGACCAGCTTGACTTGGACCGGGACAGCGCCGCTCATCTCAGCTTTGGCCACGGCATCCACCGCTGCGTCGGCGCCCCCCTGGCGAAGGCCGAGGCGGAGATCGCTCTGCGAGCGATCCTGGTCCGCTTCCCCGGCATCCGCCTTGCGGTCCCGCCGGATCAACTCGATTGGCGACGCACCCGCCTCGTTCGAGGGCTGACGTCGCTCCCCATCCTCACGTAAGAGGTGGAAATAGGCGAGGGTGCGGTCGATGGGCAGGTCGCGGGTGATCTGCGCGGCAGCGCGGTCCCGGGCGGAGATGCCCAGACGCAACAGCAGACGCTCGCGTACCTACCGCCCCGGGGCGATCAGGCAGTGGGAGGCGTCGCCGGGGCTGCACAGGCGAAGTTCGATGCCCGTGGCGAGGTGCCGGAGCATCGCCGCCATGATTGAGCCGACGAAGGCGTGGACCGTGCCGCCCACGGGGCCAGACCCGGCGTAAGCGGATATCACCTGCACTCCGGTGATGCCCCCCAGACCAGCGTGCCCGGCAGGCCTGGAGCCCCTTAGATGGTCAGGTGCTGTCGGGCCATCAGCGCGGTCGCGAAGAGCGCGAGTTCCGTGGCGCCGAACATCATGGCCGACTCAGCGGATCCGGCCACGTCGAGGAAATCGGTGGCGAAGCGCAGGCTCGTGTCCGTGCTGTAGGCGGTGCAGCCGAGCGCAGCGACCGTGACAGTCGGGCTGCCTACCCCTTCTACGTACGCGCGTCCCGGCGCCGGATTGCCAGCCCGGTCAGTGCCAGGGTGAGGGCGGCATGCATGCCGAGGGCGAGAACTCGGTCGCCGGAGCCGACGGCTTCCCTGATTTCAAGCGCGTGTACGGCTGTTGCGTGCTGCAGGGCGTCGAGGGAACGAGCCGAGGCGGGACGCGTTGTATTGTCACCACACCATGAACCAACTTGGCACTCGTGTGGGGCAGTTGGGCGCACGCAGGCAGAGCGTGACCGGTGGCGACGCTGACGCGCGCGGAGAGGGATGCAGAGTGACTCTGGACGGCGAGAGCATCGCGGGAATTGATACCAGCAAGCCGCATCCCGCGCGGGTCTACGACTACCTGCTGGGCGGAAAAGACAACTACGCGGTGGACCAGGAGGCTGGTGAGGAACTGGTTGCTGTAGCGCCGGAGGCGCGGAAAGGCGTGAGGGCGAACCGGGCCTTCCTGGAGCGGGCCGTACGGTTCGTCGTCAGCCAGGATGTCCGGCAGATCCTCGATGTCGGTACCGGACTGCCCACCTCGCCGAACATCCATGAGATCGCGCAGAGCATCAATCCAGATGTGCGAGTTGCATATATCGACAATGATCCGATCGTAAAGGCCCATGGTGACGCGCTGTTGAGTCGTTCTGGCGACACTGGCATCGTGCTCGCTGACCTGCGTACGCCGCAGGACCTCGTGCATCATCCCGAGATCCGACGCCTCATCGACTTCGACGAGCCCGTCGCCCTGTTCCTCGTCGCGATCCTCCACTTCGTCACCGAGGCGGAGCAGCCTGAGCGGATTGTTGCGACACTGCGCGACGCACTGCCGACCGGAAGCTACCTGGTGCTGTCGCATGCTACGGGTGACTTCGCAGACCGTAGAGGCGCGCGGGCCGTCTACGACAAAGCGACCGCGACATTGAACTTGAGGACCCGTAGCGAAGTTGAGCGACTCTTCGAGGGCTTCACCCTGCTCGCTCCCGGCTTGGTGCAAGCGCCGTTCTGGCGCCCGGATGCCCCGACCCCGGCCGGGTCCAGTGACATCGGCTTCTACGCCGGCGTAGCACGCAAGGACGCCTGAATCTCTGGGCTGCTTTGGCGCGCTGCCTCCGATCTCAGTGAGAGGCCGAGGGACGGGCCGACCTCGGAGTCGAGTTGCATGCTCTACGACTTCGAGTGCCACTCTGGAGGCGGTGATGGCGGTGATGGCGGTCCGGGCGGGGGAGCCAGGAGCCGTCCACATCGCCTGAAGGCGCCAGCGGGAGCGGCGGCTTCCTTCGGGGGCGAAGGGACGCCTCACCCGTAGGACTTCGTCGGGGCGGGCACTCCCAAACCGCGACCCTGCGGATCTCGAACACCTTGGCTTGTATAGCTGACAACCGCCTGCTACGTATCGGGCGTGCGGATGTGGCCCGCCTCGGACAGGGTGAGCTGAACGGGAGTACATGCGTCTTGGGAGGGATGGTGGTTGAGCGGTGGACACCGTCGTGGCAGGGAAGCCCGTGGCCCTGGCGGAATGCGCGCCGTGCACGTCTACGCTCTGCCTCAAGTGGGGGCCGACGATGAGCTGTTGGTGCTCGCGCAGGCGTGCCGGTCCGTGATGGCGTACTTCCCGATCGACCCAGCGCTCCCCGCAGACCCGAACGATCCCGGCGAGCTGCATCTGACGGTAGAGATGGTCGCCGATGTCCCCTCGTCCGAGATCGGCGACTCCGAACGCAAGGTCCTCGTCGCTGCTTTGGAGGCGTCTCGCGTCGCTCTCTGCGTTCAGCAGGGGGGGCGGGCCGCCTATCGACAACGTCGCGGGCGTGGTCCTGGGCGTGTGGCCCGATGTGGATGTCTTGGTCCTCCAGGACCGCGTGCGCCAGGCGATCCGCTCCGTCAGCCAGGATGCCGCCTTGCAGTGCTCAGGCGGCGGGCCGGCCCCACCTGGGCTCCGGATGCAGCTACCAGACGCGGAGCTCGGATCATCTCAACAGTGTGTTGCGCAACACCATCACGCCGAGGCGTGCTCTAGGTGGCTGCCGTTACGGACGCGGACCGGTAAGGTTGTCGAGTGCAGCCAAGACGTCGTCGCGTCCGTAGAGCGGCCGGGCAGTCCCAGCCCGGGGGAAAACCCCCGGGCAGAGCGGGGGCGGCCATGAATGACGTGGCTCTCGCCCGCTGGGATGGTACTGGTCATGAAGCCGACGATGAACCGCATGGCAACTCCGGCAACGCCGATGGCGCGGACGACTCCGACCGTCCGCCTGATGTTCGCCGCCGCACCGGCGTGCTTTCTGGCCGGGTGGCTGCTGATGCGGCCGATCGGAGGGCAGGCGGAGCCGGGAGGCTGGTGGACGGCTGCGCACGCGGTCTGGCTGGCGGGGTTCTTGATGTTCGCGGCAATGAGCCTGCGCTTCGGCCGACTGATCGCCGGGGATGACGCCGGACCGGCGGGACTGGCGACTGGGCGCAGGGCTGCGCTGCGGGCGAGTGTGGTGGTGGTCCTGCTCAGTTCGCTGGCGAACGTGGTGCAGTTGTTGCTGGATCTGATAGGCGGATTCCGCGCGGCGAACCGGGCGGAGTTGCAGGACATGTTCGCGAGGGTGAAGGACATTCCCGGTGCAGAACAGCTGATCTACGGTGTCGGGGCCCAGCTCGTCTTTGTCGGTCTGGTGGGGTTTGCCGTGCTGGCCGCGGTCGTGAGACTGGTAGGGGCATGGACGACGGTGCTGGTGACTGGAGGCACGGTGATTCTGGCGGTCGCGATGGGCTTCGGACGCAATCACTGGCTGGTGCCGGTCGGTATGACCCTCCTGCTGGCCGGACTCGCCATACTAGGCGGGCAGTTGGCGGGGCGTTCGGGTGGGCCACGGAAGTCCCGCCGGGCGCCTGCGGCGTGGTTGTCGCGGACACCGGCCGGCTGATTGCCGATTTGCCAAGACCTGCTCTGCCGCCCACTCGCTCAGCCGCGCCAGGAACGGCTCGGCTTCCTCAGCCCTATCGAGTTCGAGGAGTAGCGCTACGCCGAGCTGTGACGGCCGAACCACTGAACCTGAAACCCCGTCAACCCGCTCTGACCAGCTGATCAGCACCTCCCGAGCAGCAAGGGAACCTCAGCTTGTTGAGTAGGCGTCCTGTGGGAGGGACGCCATGTCGAAACATCCTCCGCATCGAGTTGACTGCCGATCAGCGTCGCGAGTTGCGTGAACTGCCGGCTCGGCGGGATCTGACCCGCTCCACCCGGCAGCGGGCGGAGTGCATCCGCCTGCTCGACCGCGGCGAGACTGCCCCCGAGGTCGCCGACCTGCTGGAGTGCAACGTGGTCACGGTGCGCGCTGCGGCCCACCGCTCCCACGGCGGCGGGGTCAAGACACTGCCGGACGCCCCACGCCCCACGCGTCCGGCCAGGGGGCTCGGCGACGACTACCGCGCCGCGCTGGCGCGGCTGCTGGACGCCTCCGCCGCGGGAGGGATCACCTGGACCGTTCCGGCACTGCGCGACTGCCTGCGCGAACAGCGCGGAGCGGAGATCTCCGCTGACTGGCTGTGGGAGCTGCTGTGCCGTGACGGCTTCCGCTGGAAACGTGCCCGCGACACGGTGCGACACCAGGCCGACCCCGTCCTCCAGCAAGCGGCCCGGGCCCGGTTGGAGGACTTGCGGACTTGCGGACTTACGGATGGAGGCGCACGCGGGCGAGCGCGACCTGATCTTCCTGGACGAGTCCGGCTTCGCCCCGACCATGCCCACCGGCTACCCTGCTCGCGCATCGGGCAGCGGGCGGTGGTGCCCCGCGAGGACACCAAGAACCGCCGGGTCAACGTGCTCGGCGCCCAGATCGTGGGCACCACGCCGGACCTTCTCTGGCAGCCCACCTCCGGGAAGATCGACGCCGGGATGCTGCCGGAGTTCGTCTGCGCGGACCTGGCCGGCCTGCCCGGTGGGGCCGCAGCCCTGGAGCTGGCCGCCAACGGCCTCGATGGACAGCTGCCCCTCTGGGCATGCTCGCGGCCGTTCACCGTGGTCCAACGCGCCCAGACCAGCACCGACGCCATCGGCAAGGCCGTCGACCAGGCCATGAACCATCAACGCGACCGGATCCGACAGTCAGCAACGAACCTCATCCAAGCCGCTTAGTCGCGCTGGGGCCAGATCGGGCCCTGGTCGGTCCAGATGACACCCTTGTTGTGGCACAGGCAGAAGGGGTGGCCGATCGGGTCGGTGTAGACCTGCCAGCCGTAGCCGTTGGGGCCGATGAAGTCCTGCCTTAGCGTCGCGCCGAGGTCGAGGACGCGGCGCTGCTCGGACTCGATCTCGTCTACTTCGAAGTCGAGGTGGAACTGCTTGGGGTGCTCGCTGTCGGGCCACTGCGGAGCGCGGTAGTCGCCCACCCGGATGAATGCCAGCTCGATCTCGCCGAACTGGATGCCAGCCCAGTCCTCTGAGCTGCCTTCCTTGATCGGGCGGCCTGTCACCTCGGAGTAGAAAGCCGCCAGCTTCATCGTGTCTGGGCAGTCGATAATGAAATCGGTGAGTCGCAGCATCCCGCGATCTTGTCACAAGCTCACACCCGACTTTGAGACAGGCCGTAAGCAGCTCCGCTGAGGTGCGGGAACAAGAAGTTCTTGGGGGCTTCGCCCTCAGACCCTGTTCACCAGGGGCGGCCAGGTTCGTACCGCAGGTGCGGATCAACAGCGGACTTCGGCGGAGCCACTTAGAAGCGAACGAAGCCATACAGACCATGTCGTTCCGTCGGCGGCGCCTGCGGGCCTGGGCCGCCGAGACCTGACTGGAGAGCCAACCTGGAAGCGACATGCTCGTCCTCCGGATCTGGAGGGGGAGGGGGAGTTGGTGACTGCGGGTGTTCCTCTCTGCGGAGTGGCAGTGGCCAGTTCGGATTCTCCATGTACGGCCAGTTCCGGTCTCACGGACGGTAGTCAGCGATGGAATGCACATTGTGCTCCGTGGCATGGGGGCCGTTCCCGCGCCCTTGCTGAGTGGTGAGCACTGCGCGGGGTCAGTCTGTTTCGCCGGCGTCGTGCTTCGTGTATGCGATGCCGTCCACCGCCAGTCCTACTTCGCCGGCCATGGTCGCCGGAGTCACTCCGGTGAACGCCAGGACGTCCCGATGCAGGTGGGACTGGTCGACGTAGCCGATGTCCGCCGCGATCTGGGCTGCGCTTTCACCCAGGGCCAGGTGCCGCCTCCTTGATCGTGCGACAGTAGCCGCTGTCGCGGTCCCTGCAGATGATCTCGGCGCCGGGATGTGCGGTGAGCCAGGAGGCCGGTGTTTCGCTGGTGCGGTCGGGCAACAGGTCGACGGGCGTGGAGGCCTCTACGTCGACCAGGACGGTCCCGTAGGTACGCGAGCGGCGGAAGGCGAAGTCGTCGACGCCCAGCACTCGCGGACTCCGGGCGGAAACGTCGGACGCGCGCAGCTGGCCGAACAGCCGGGCCCTGCCGGTGGGTACTGCCAGCCAGCGGCACAGCCGCATCCCCGGCCGCCCGCCCGCCGCGAGCGCAACGGACCGCCCAAGCGTCTTCACGCCGGGCCCGGCACAGACGTAGCGCTTGGTCAGACTTTCGACCTGCTCGACGAACGTGCGGCGTCCGCAGCTGGCGGCGTCGCAGAAGAACCGCCGGACCTTCAGCCTCACCACCACCCGGCGCCCGCTGACCGATTACTCGGCGAGCCGTCGTCCGTAACGGCTGTGCACGCGGCGCGAGACGTTCGCGCAGTCTGGACTCGTCAACTCCGGTACGGCACTGTGGGCTTCGGCCACAACCACCCCGCCCACCTGAGCCAACCGGTCCAGCACCATCCCCACCGCATCCGGGAACAGCACGTCCGGGAACAGCACGTCCTTCAACGCAGACAGACCCCTATGAGCAGGTCATTCCCGCAGTCGAACACGACGCCCAGAACTACGCGATCGTGACCGTCACGGAATTCCGACCAGACCCTTGAATTTCCCCGCCCGTTGATCCGGGTGGGGGGGGGCAGCCCCGCTCGATGTGATCCCCCACCCACTGCTCTCTGAGCGGAGTCAGCGGTACCGAAACGCTCGACGACTGGCGCAACCCCACGCCGAGCGAGGAGTCGCCGGGCCGGGGCCCTGGCAAGGTGCCGTACCCGCCGACTGGCGCACGCGACGGCGCGAGCAACTGATCCAGACACTCCTCGCGGCGATCTGCGGGCGGTGCACTCCCGCAGGTCAGGACCCATTTGGAAGGGGCCCGGCCAAACCATCGACCGGACTCCTTCGGTCTCTCCCGAGTGCCTCAGATGGTGTAGGCGGTCCAGCCGATGGTCTCGGTGGCGTGCTTGCCGTCGGCCGAGATACCGCCGCCGTAGATCTCGTTGAGGCGGATCTTGAAGCCCGTGCCGCTGACTTCGTGCAGCCGCACGCCCGGCGTCTCGGGCCCGTTGAAGGTCTGCACGGTGACCTGCACGATGACGTCGGACCCCGCAGGGAAGGGGGTGGGGAAGTTGACTCGCTTGAACGTGTCGGTCTTGCCGCCCGTCGTCTCGGTGGATTGTGACGAGTCCAAACTCAGCTTGCCGCTCTGGATCATGCTCATCGCGTGACTCCTTCGGCCCGGGCTCCGGGAGCGCCGAGTGGCACCACGGTCGGCCCTGGGATCCCGATTCAAGCGCCGTACCGGGTACGCCGGAAGACCTCTTTCCCGACAATTCCGCGGCGGTCCGGTCAGCTACGTGGGCCGTGGAAGATGCCCCACTTGAGATGGCCCTTGCGGCAGACGTCCGCCACCTGGGGCAGGTTCGATGTCAGGCGGTCCAGTTACTCGGCGCTGACGGCGTTCACCACTTCCGGTGACGGACGTGATGTACCGCCGCTGACCCTGTCCCCGCTTCAGCGCGACGTCCCCGCCGAAACCCGGCGGGGCCAGTACTGATCCAACTGAGAACAGGCTTGCGTCAACAACCCGCATCCGCTGAGGCTGTGTCAGCTGCGAATGAGTGGCTGTGTTCCCGCCGATCAGCAGGTTGTCCGCCGCACGGTGAGCGGCGGATCGCTCTTGCGGGGCCCCCGGTCACGATGTGGGTGTCCTCCAACACGCGGTAGGTCTCTCGCCGCTCGGCGGGCTTGCCCGCGTCGCGGTCCGGCATCCAGTCCGCGGCGGCGGCCCGCGTGAGGTCGAGGGCGGCGGACCCCGGGGGCACGCCGGTGTCGCGGCGCAGGTGGAACACCTGCTTCGGGCTGGGAACAGGATTCGGGCGCTGTTGAAGGTCGCGTTACGCGCCTCAAGTTGGCACAACGCCGGTCATATGGGCGGGCCTCAATCGAGTTGTTGCGGATGCCGGTCCTTGCCCAGCCGCCGTGACCGTCACGAAATATCCGCCACCGTCGTTTCCACGGGTTTCCATCACCCCACTCGAACATGACAGTGACCAACCGTCACCGCTCCCCAAGACCGGTGGAAGCCGGCCAGGAAGACCGACGAACTCGTACCCGGGGCGAGGGTGCCGTCGACATCGAAGAACACGACGCCCGCATAATCGGATGAGAACAAAGGTCAAGGATGCTGCCATCACGCGAAACGCGAGATCGGGGACTAGGTCCTGTCCGGCGGATCATGTGACTGCCTCAGGTCCAAGTCGTTGGCGTGTTCATGGGGCGGGGAGATCTGGCGAGTGATGAGTGGGATCGGTTGAAGCCGCATCTGCCCAGGTCCGGGATGCGGGGCGGACGTTGGAACAGCCACCGCAGGGTGATCAACGGAATCCTCTACCGCCAGCGGACGGGAGTGCCGTGGCGGGATCTGCCCGCACGTTTCGGCAAGTGGAAGACCGTCTATGAACGTCACCGACGCTGGTCGGCGGACGGCACGTGGGACCAAATCCTTGCGGCCGTCCAGGCGGACGCTGACGTGGACGGCCGCATCGACTGGTCGATGGTGAGCGTGGACTCGACGTCCTGCCGCGCCCACCAGCACGCCGCCGGAGCACGCAAGAGGCCGCCACGAGTACCGGGAAAAGACGCACGCCCCAGCAGCACCGCCCCGACGAGGGACTCGGACGCTCCCGGGGCGGACTGACCTGCAAGATTCATCTGGCCGGTGAGGGAGGCCGCCGTCCGCTCGCCTTCCTGCTCACGCCCGGCCAGTGGGGCGACGCCCCGCAGCTCATCCCGGTCATGGAACGCATCCGTGTTGCCCGCCACGGCGGCGGTCACCCCCGCACCCGGCCCGATCACCTGGGCGGTGACAAAGCGTACTCGTCCCGGCGTAATCGCCGCTACCTGCGAAGACGCCAGATCAAGCACACCATCCCGGAACCCAAGGACCAACGGGCCAACCGCCAACGGCGTGGCAGCAGTGGCGGCCGGCCCACCGCCTTCGACAAAACGATCTACAAGCGCCGCAACGAAGTTGAACGGACGATTAACGCGCTCAAGAACTTCCGGGCAGTGGCCACCAGATACGACAAGCGCGCCTACGTCTTCCACGGCACGGTCACCGTTGTCGCGCTGCGACTATGGCTTCGCTGAGGCAACGCAGAACTCATTGCCCTCCGGGTCGGCCATCACAACGTGGTGTCCGTCGCACTCCTCCAGGACCCTCCCGCCCGCCTTCACCAAGCGCCCGGACTCTGCCTTGATCCGCGCCCACCGCTCCTCGGGGCTGCCGTGTCCAGGCACCCGGACATCGATGTGGAGCCGGTTCTTTGCCGTCTTGGGCTCCGGGACTTTGAGGATTGACAGGCGAGGGCCGACGCCATCGGGATCGCAGAGCCACGCGCCATCGTCCTCGGTGTCGTCTTCCGGGAGGTCGAACTGCGCAAGCCACTCCTCGCGCGTTTTGAAGGGAGCGGGTGGTGGCTCGTCGACGTAGCCCAGTGCCATTTTCCAGAATGCAGCAAGGAGCTGTGCATCCGCGCAATCAAGCGTCAGATCGATTTTGGCTGCCATGGCAAGACCGTACTGTGCGCCTCTGACAATGCTTCATGGCCAACGGAGCGGCTATCGCCTGTCCATCGTGATCCGCCGGACAGAACCTAGGCCGTATATCGAAAGTGGATCTTGGGCTGTGAATGATCCCAGTTCATGGGGTGGGGCGCTGACCCCCGGGGGTCGCTTCGTTCGGGTGCTGTCAGGCGCCTCCCTCTCTCCCAGCTCGGTTCGAGTCCAGCTTCAGCACGCCTCCACCCAGGACCCCGTGACACACGTCACAGGAACCCCCCAGACCGGTCGGACAGTACTCCACGTGACTCACTCAACCCACGCCCGTCTCCGCGAAGGTGACCCGGCCGCGCTTGCCGAGGTGTTCCGGGAACACGCGGACGCCGTGTACCGCCATGCCTTGTGGTCCACGGGAAACTGGGCCACGGCCGAGGACGTCGTCTCCCTCACGTACCTGGAGGCGTGGCGCTCGCGCGAGCGGCTGCGACCGGAGGAGACCGGCAGTCTGCGCCCGTGGCTGCTGGGCATCGCTACGAACGTCCTGCGCAACACGGCCCGTTCGGCCCGGCGGCACCAGAGAGCCCTTGCCCGGATGCCACGTGCGGACACCGTCCCGGACTTCGCCGAGGAGGTGACCGGGCGGCTGGCGGACGCCGAACGGTTGGCGGCGGCCAAGGCGGCTCTGGAGGGGCTGCGGCGCACCGAGCGCGAGGTGTTCACCCTGTGCGTCTGGGGCGGGCTGGACTACGCGTCCGCCGCCGAGGCGTTGGGCATACCCGTCGGCACGGTGCGCTCCCGGCTGTCCCGCGCCCGCGCCAAGCTGCGCGACTCCGCAGGGCGCCCGGCCGCCCGGCGCGACGACGCACAGAGCGCACCCGGTCGGGAACTCCCCGCAGGCAGCGGACAGATACAGCGCATAGACAGCATTCCGGCTCGAAGCACCCAGGAGAACCTCGCATGAACGCCCTGTTCCGGAACCGTTCCGGCGCCGCCACCCCGTCCTCCCGTCCGGCGGACCCAGCCCACGAGGAGGGGAGCCAGGAGTGGCACGAGGCCCGCGACCGCACCGAGCTCGCCGCACTGCGTGAGATGGTCCCGCCGCCCGCCGCCCCCCGGCTTTCATCCACCCGTCACGCGGAGCTTGAAGCACACCTGATGAACGAGATCAGCGACACGACCGCCACGTCCGACGCCGCGAAGTCCGCCAAGTCCCGCTCCGCCGCCGGCCGCCCCTGGGGCTTCGGCTGGCTGACGCCCGGCCGGTCGATGTCCCTCGGGGCGGCTGCCGCCGTCATCGCGGCGGCCGTGGCGGGGTTCGCCGTCACCGGCAGCAGCGGTCAGACGGCCGTCGCCGCGCCCGCCCCGCTCAAGGTGGAGAACTCCCGGGCCACCGTGCCGCTCGCCACCGTCGCGAAACGAGCCGCCGCCCTCGCCGATTCCCCCGGCGCCGCGCACCGCGGGACCCACCGCCGGGAGTGGGCACTGGGGATGTGGGACGACGGCAAGCACAAGCCGGAGCAGATGCCGGTGACCGAGTCCCGCGACCGCTTCAACGCCGACGGCAGCGGTGAGGCGGAGGACATCAAGGACGGCCGGGTCGTCCACCGCACGCACCTACCGGCGGGTTCGTGGGAGAAGTTCGCCACCTTCAGGAGTACGCCCCCGACCACCGTCCGCGGCCTCGCTCACTACCTGGCGAAGGACAACCCCGACACCCGCGGCAGCGCGTACTGGACGATGAACTCCGTGGAGGCGCTGCTGCGTGAGTGGACGCCCGGCCCCGCCCAGACGGCCGCGATCGACGGCCTGCTCGCCGAGCAGTCCGGCCTGCGTGCCCTCGGTCCGGTCAAGGACCGTGCGGGGCGCCAGGGCCAGGCGTACGGCGTGGACTTCAAGAAGACGGTGCGGTGGACGATCGTCCTCGACGAGTACACCGGACGCATCCTGGGCACGGAGCTCTCCAGCATCAAGACCGACCCGAAGATGCAGCTGAAGCCCGGTGACGTCGAGCAGTACGACACCTACCTCGACTGAGCCGCACACCTGGCCACAGCCAGGGCCGCGCCCCCGGGTCCCGCACGTCACGCCGCGGAGCCCGGGGGCTTTCGCCGCCGGTCTTCGGCCCAGCTTGTTCGATCGCACCCGCCAGGGGGTGCTCCCGACGGCTGCGGGCGCGGCTTTCCTCTCCCGGGCCCGCAGGGCGCTCGACGAGATCACGGCGGCCTCGGTCGACGCGGCCAGGGCAGCACGCGGCGAGACGGGTGGGCTGCGCCTGGGGTTCATTGCGTCGGCGCTGCTCGAAGCCCTGCCGGACGTCCTGGGCCCGTTCGGTCGTGAACGGCCCGACGTGCGGTTGGAACTGCACGAGATGGCGACCAGGCGCAGCACGGCCGGATTTGTCATCGGTCGCGATCGGGCGTGACCACTTGGTCGCGGTCGTGAGCAGCACGCACTCGTACGCGGGTCAGTCGTCGGTGGACGTGGACCGGCTGCGGCAACAGCCGCTGATCGTGGTGTCGGGCGAGGACGAGCCGGCCGTCGTCACCGGGCTGATGGCCCTGCTAGGCAAGTACTCTCCGGCGCTCTCCGGCGCTCTCCGGCGCGACTGTCGCGAGGGGCATCCACACGATCATCGGCCTCGCCGCCTGTGGTGTGGGCGTCGGTCTGGGGCCGTCCCGCATGCTGGCGGCCTCACAGCGGGGCACGTGGTTCTACGAGGTGACCCCACGTGCCTCTCTGCCCGATCTGGTTCTGTCCTTCCAAGCCCGGGACCGTTCCCCGGAACTGAACACCTTCCTCGACGTCATCCGCACGAACTGCCCTGATGTCGGCGCCGCGCTCGACCACCGGCTCGGCCCACGCGGCCCACAAGAAGAAGGCGCCGCGCCGCGACCCCTACCTGACTGCACACAGCCGACAGTGCACCACTGGCTCCGTGACGCCGTCCGCCGGGCTCACCTCTGCGTACGCGAACCACACGAAGTGAACCAGAGCCTGCAAACGGGTTCTGGCGGAGGTGTCTGACGTGCGCCGCGTCTGGGTTGCCGCTGCACAGCGACGCGATGGCGACCGGCTCCACAAGAATCGGACCAGAGCCCGAGTTGCGACAGCAGATTTACGTTTCACCGAGCAGCACGTGGAGGGCGTGTTCGATGTACACGAGAAATGGTTCTGACTCAACTTCCGTGAAGCCGCCGCTCTCTGTCATGCGAAGAGAACCCGCTTGTGGAGGAGTTGGAAGCCAGCTCGGCTTCGGGTAACTGTCTGAAGGTGTTCTCCACCGTCGGCGGTCACTACCGGTGATCGCCGACCGGAGTTGACCCAGAACCGGACGTCCTGAACAAAGCCGGCAAGTCAGATGTCGGTAGTTGGCCCGAGGATGTCCAACCAAACGTCGAAGACGAAACGTGTGTCGTTGGGGCCGCCCTCCAACCACCACGTGCTCACCGTGGCGATGTCGTCAGTGACCTCTTCGATCGTGCACTGGATGCTGGTCGGGCACGGGTAGGCCGAGGTCGGCAGCAGATCTCCGTCGAAGTAGGCGGTCTTGCCGACCAGTTGGTGAGGGCGGTCATAAGCGTCGGCAAACTCCACCAGGACCAGACCCGGTTGCGGATCGTCGGTCAGCCAGCAGACAGCGGTGGCGGGCAGTTCGCAACCATCACCCTCGCCTAGACTTGACTCCATGGCCGCACACTATCAATCGGGTGTCGCATAGGACTACAGGTGCAGGGCACCCCGTTCCGATCGCGGTATTCACGACCACCGGCAGTACCTCGGCGTTCGCGATCGTCTGACGGGAACACCAGCTCCTTCAACCGGTGCAGGACCTCTTCCACGGCTTCGAACTGTCATCCAGACCAAGATCACGATTGATCATTTTCGGTCAACTTCCCGAGCCGTCATAGAGGTTCCCTCCTCGCTCGGCGTGGTCGCATCACGGAACTTGAGCCAGCACCCGAGAAATGTCAGCGGCCGCGGGCGGCTGACCCGCAGGCGCATCCGCCGGCCGAGAACTGCTCTCGATCACAGCCCAGTGGCCAGCCAAATGGTCACGGCCGTGGTGGCGATGAGCCCGAGGTTGAGCGTGATCCGGCGGTCTTCGCTGGTCAGGTGGACGGCGACCGCACCGATCTGCAGGAGAACGAAGCCGATGGCCGCGGCTGGCGCCAGCGAGGGAGCGATGCCGGTCAGCGGCGGCAGGATCAGTCCGGTCGCGCCGAGCATTTCGACCGTCCCCAGCGCCCTTACGACGGGCAATGGCATGCGGTCGACCCAGGCCATTATCGGTCGGAGTTGATCGCGGCTGCGGATCACCTTCATCGCGCCCGCGTAGAAGTAGAAGAGGGCGAGGAGCCCCGCGACGATCCAATAGGCGATGTTCATGGTTCCGTTCATAGTTTCCGTTTATGGGCCACCGGCTCCCGGAGCTCCGTCGATTGCCAGAAGAAACCTGGAGAAGGCTCGCTCCGTAGTCCGGGGGCCTGGACACCGAAAGGCGGAAGCGCCACGGCCTCGGCGGTCGGTAGGGGAGCCGTCGGGCCGTGCGTCCTGCCGGCTTCAGGCAAGCTCGGTGGTGGGCTCGGTCGCGTAGCGGTTCATCGCGTCGATGTTGGCCTGTGGCGTCAGCCGCCGGCCGTCGGCGAGCACGTCCTGAAGGTCCCGGAAGTACTGCACGTACAGGTCGGGGGTGAAAGTGCTGAGCATGACGGCGGGTTGGTCGGTCAGGTTGGCGAAGGTGTGCGGGGTACCGGGCGGAACCATCACGAGCGTGCCCGTGGTGGCGTCGTAGTCCTTGTCTCCGACGGTGAACCGCACGGTGGCGGAGAGGATGTAGAAGCCCTCGTCGTGTCGGGCGTGGCGGTGCTGGGGCGGTCCCTGGGCGTGCGGGGCGAGGACGGACTCGGCGATCGCGAGGCGGTGCCCGGTGTGGCTGCCGTCCTCGAGAACGCGCATGTGCGTGGTGCCCAGAACGATCCTTTCGCCGTCGCCGGGACCCACCACCGATACGGCGGGGTCGGCGTGAGGCTCGCTGCCCTTGGTTTCTTCGGTCATGCTCATGAGTGCACCGCCGGAGTCTGGTCAGTGTCCAAGACCTATCCCGCAGTACCGATACCTTGTGGGTATCGTTGCAGCGTGGAGCTACGGACCTTGCGTTACTTCGTGGCGGTCGCCGAGGAACTCCACTTCGGCCGGGCCGCTACCCGACTGCACATGAGCCAGCCGCCGCTGAGCCGGGCGATCAAGCAGTTGGAGGCCGATGTCGGGGCCCTGCTGTTCGCCCGCTCACCTGCAGGCGTCACGCTCACTCCGGTGGGCACGGTGCTGCTCGACCAGGCGCGGGTGCTGCTCGACCATGCCGACCAAGTCCGTGTACGCGTGAGCGCGGCGGCGGGCGCCACGACCATCACCGTCGGCATCCTGGGTGACGGCACCGACCCGGGAGTGACCAGACTGGCCGCCGCCTACCGTCGGCGCCACCCCGGCATCGAGATCCACATCCGCGACACCGATCTGACCGACCCGACGTGCGGGCTGCGCGCCGGACTGGTCGATGTCGCCTTGACTCGAGCACCGTTCGACCAGACCGCCTTGATGGTGCGTGCGCTGCGGACCGATTCGGTCGGCGTGGTCCTGCGCGCCGATGATCCGCTGGCCCGCTGCGACCGTTTACGGCTGGTCGACCTGAGCGATCGCCGCTGGTTTCAGTTCCCGCAGGGAACCGACCCCATCTGGCAGTCGTACTGGAACGGCGGTAGGCCGCGCGAGGGCCCCGTGGTGCGCACCGTCCAGGAATGCCTGCAGGCCGTGCTGTGGAACGGCACGGTCGGCCTGGCCCCACTCGGACACGACCTGCCCGCGGAGTTCGCCGTAGTACCGCTGAGTGACATGGCACCGAGCCGAGTGGTGGTGGTGTGGAACGAAGGTGAAACCAACCCGTTGATCCGATCCTTCACCGAGATCGCGACAACCGCGTACCGCCACTGAGCACCGGCAACCGGTGCTGCCGCAACTCATGAACCATTCGCACGCCGCCGCCCTCGGGACTCCCCCCGAAGTGGTGAACGTCTGCTGTCGCAACTCGGGCTCTGATCCAATTCTTGTGGAGCCGGTCGCCATCGCGTCGCTGGGCAGCAGCACCCAGATGCGGCGCACGCCAGACACCTCTGCCAGAACCCGCGCAGAGGTGCCCCTGCCCAGCACCACAGAGAGCGGACCAGAACCCGTTCTCGTGAACAAAACCAACCGGTCATCGTGTGAGCAGCCGGGGGAGCAGCACCGGCTCCAACTGCGGGCAGTGTGGCGGCTTGGGCGGGCGGGGGAGGGGGGAGCGCGGCGGGAAACGACGGAGCGCGTGCTACCGCTTTCGTCGCCGATGGGACCGGTAGCGCAGGTAGATGCGGGCAGCGATCAGAGCCAGTACCACCACGGCGAACGTGATCCTCAACCATGGCGGGACGGTGCCCGCTTCGGGGAGAAACGCCGCGTCAATCACGACGGCTTCTTGCCTGCACGCTTGGCCTCGACCTCGCGGCCGACGGTGAGTTCCTGATTGCGGTCGGCGCCGACCTTGCGGGTGATGCGGCGGAAGAACTCATCGGACAGCCCCGTGAGCTTGGCGAGTTCGGCGTGAGTGGCGCCGGCGAGGAGGTCTCCTGCGGCTCGTTCGCGGACTTCCACGAGGTCGTCCTTGGCGGCTTCGTGATGGAGCTCGTGGCGGCTGTAGAGCCGCAGGTTCTGGGCGTCGGGTGTGTGTTCGGCGGTCATGGAGGTCATGTTCGCACCCATGACGTGGGAAAAGGCCCTCGCCGAAGCCAAGAAGCGTGGCGTCGGACGGTGCAGCGACCCCGCCGCCATGGCCGCGTTCTGCAAGGCCAGCATTCGGGCTTCTTGTCGGCGCCGTCGATCCGGAGCTGAATCTGGGAAGGCGCGATAAAGACGGGCTTGAGCTTCAAGGAGTTGGCGGCGTCGGCCAACCGGGACGCAGTGGCCTGCTCAGAACTTATGTGGGTCTGACCACTCCAGGGTCGGGCCGGGGCGAGGCTGGGCTCTCCAACCGCCCTACATCCGTACCCAGGCAGCTCGAACGATCCGCTTAATTGCTTCCCTCGCGCCGCGGTCGAAGCCCGCTCCGTCGCCGCCTACGCCGTGGCGCGCATCGCCCGGCGCGGGCAACGCGGACGTCAGAGCTTCCCGGGCCGGGCTGCGATGGATGCTGTGCTTGCGAGCTGAATCTCGTACCGATAAGCCGGACATCCTGGACCCCGATGGAACGCCGCACGCATCTCGATCTTGTTTGGCGCCACATCGCAAAGCACCCTGCAGCACTGCGGGGCCCCGCCTCATCTCCCATCGAGCGCGCCGCGCTACGCCCGGCAGCCGCACCCCCTCACGGGCATCACCAGCCCTTGCGTTCGGAATATCAGAACGACGGCAGCACACGCGCCGTGGTCGTAGGCGACGCCGTCGCCGAGATCCGCAACGGCCACGGGCCCCGGGCCGAGGTGGAGCACCACCACCTCACGCCGGTGCCCGGACGTAGCTGTGCCCGGGACTGCTGGAATCAGCCCCGGGCACTTCGCTCTACGGCGGGGCCCGCCCTCATCTGCCCCTCGTGCTCACTTGTGCGGCGTGGTCTTCAGGAATCTTGTCCGCCGCCAACTGCTCGCCGACCGCCGCGCCCGTGCTGAGCAGTACCGCAGGCAGGTTGCAGACCTGGTCGGCGCTCTGCTCGAGGCGGTGGTGGCCTACCGAGACCTGTACTGGCTGCGGATCGCTGCGATACGCAATGGAGAACCCCAGAACACTCACACTGCGCTGCGCCTGGTTGGCGCCGCGTACGTCCACTCGTCCTCAGCAGGGTGGCTGTGTGCCGGCGCGGAAGGATGGTTGGGGGCGCTGCGCGGAGGGCGTGTGGCAGAGCAGTCGCGGCCCCTGCCGCGGTTGTGGCTGTTCTACGGTGCGATGGGTCTGGGTGTCTGCTCCGGTGGGGAAGGGGCGGGCGGAGGCGGGGTGTTGTGGCTGGGGCTGACTGGTGGGGGAGTGTGGGCGGGGGCTGGTGGGTCGCCTCGTGAGAGGAGGCGTGGCAGGACGAGGAGGGCGGCTGCCACTGCTGCGGCCAGGAGGATTGTCGCGGCCTTGCGCAGTTGGGGGTGGATGGCTGTCCGCGCGCGGGTCGAGAGGGGGGAGGTCGGGCGCAGGGCGGTGACTTGGTGGGCCCGGGCATGCAGTGCGGCGCGAAGACGGTCCTCGACGGCTGTCATGGGCTCTCCTTGAGTCTTCTGGCCAGAGCCGTGAGGGCGCGGCTCGCTGTGGACTTCACTGCACCCCGAGACAGACCCAGGGCTGCTGCGATGTCCGCTTCGGACATGTTCGACCAGTACCTGAGGACGAGGACCTCCCGCTGGCGCACGGTGAGCAGTCTCAGTGCGCGCAGCACTTCCTGGTGTTCTTCCCTGAGGAGGATCTCTTCTTCCGGTGGTGGTGCGGGGAGGATGCGCGGGGGGATGTAGGCGCGCACGGTGCGCCTTCTGCGCAGGACATCCCTGGAGGTGTTGACCACGCTGCGCCGTACGTAGGCTTCGGGGTCGGTGATGGGGTCGAGCGTGTTGCCGTGACGTCGGTAGAGGCCTGCGAAGGCTTCCTGGACGACGTCCTCGGCGGTGGGGATGTCGTCGACCAGGAGGACGGCCAGGCGCACGAGGTCGAGCCTGCTGTGGCGGTAGAGCATGTCGATTTCTTCCGACGCCGTGCCAGGCGGCCGACCCTTGAGGTCCGCTCTGTTTCGGCCCTGGGAGAGGCGGGCCAGGAGCCATCGCCACGGACTGCGCGGGAAGGCATCTGCACAGGTGAGTACGGCAGCCATCAGCGCCCTTTTCTCGCGGACGGCATGGTGTCGTCCTGAGGGCGTGCGTGGCGGCCGTCATCGGGTCCGGGCCGCCGGGGGGACGCCGGGGAGGTGTTGTAGTCGGTTTCCCGGCGGGTCATGTCTGGCATAGGGATCAATCTGTCCGAGTGGGGCGAGCGGTTCAGGGCTTTCAGGGAGCGCCCTCTACTGGGAAGGACGTGTGGGGCGCCATCAGGTTGCAGTTCACCGCGCGGTGTAAGCGCTCAGCTGTGGCCTGCCTGGCTGCCCTGGCTGCCACCTCCGGAACATGAATCGTCGGTGGCGGCCTGCAACCTCGGGCAGGCCCGCACGTCTGTCAGGTCGTGAAGGGATGTTCCGTCCTGGCACGGGACATGTGTGCCGTGCCTGGGTACGGCACACCGACGTGCAGGTGGAATCTGAGGAAGACTGTGCTTCTGAGAGTCAGAGTCGTTGTGGCTGCCGCGCTGGGCTGTCTGGGGCTGGTATCGGGCTGTTCGGGATCGGCTGAAAAGCCGGCGCGTGACGCGGAGGCGGGGGCGCCGATGACGTCCGCGCCGGCGCCGTCAGCAGACAGCCGTGCTCCCGCGCCGCCGCCGGATCATGAGCCGGTCTCCTACAAGCCGAGCTCGCCCGACCGCACGGTGCGCACGGCCCGCGGACATCAGGTCAACACGTGTGTGCCGAAGGATCTGAGGAGCAAGGCCACCACGCTGACGACCAGTGACGGCGTCCATCTGTCGGCGCTGGTCCTGGGGGAGGGGCCCGATGGCGTGCTGCTGGATCACGAGCAGGGGTACAACATCTGCTCTTTCGTCGCCATCGGGCGCAAGTTGGCGGAGCGTGGCTATCACGTGGTGATTCCCGAGTACCGCAATCACGGTGCATCTGAGCACCTGGCCGACAACGAGCACATCGACCGCGATGCCCGGGCCGGGCTGGCGGAACTGCGCCGTGTCGGTGCCAAGAGGGTGTTCTTGGCTGGCGCGTCGTGTGGCGGTACGACGGCAGCTGTCGCCGGCGTGGACACACCTTTGCCAGTGGTGGGCCTGGTGATGATGTCCTCGCCTGCCCGGTGCCTGGGGGCCGATGCGGTGGCGGCGGTGCGAAAGCTGAGGGTTCCCACGCTTCTTGTGGTGTCGCCCGGTGACATGCAGGGCGCGGTGGAGAAGCAGGTCCGAGAGGTCTACGCGGCCTCCGCTGCCCGCAACAAGGAGCTCGTCATCAACAAGAGCGGCTTCCACGGAACAGACATGATCAGGCGGGCCGGTGCCTCGGGGGCCGCGTTGCAGGACCGGGTCCTCGCGTTTGTGGCGGATTCCTATGCCGCCTCCCGTTGAAGCAAGCAGTCACATGTGGCCCTCGGGCGATGGCGATGAGCGCCACTGCACGCCCCGCCCCAGGCCCCCCACTCACTACGTACGGAATGGAAACATGGTGAAGCGACACAAGCGAACGAGGGTTTCGGTTCGCCTGCTGGGCCTGTCGGCGACGGCGCTGTCCGTGGCCATGGCGGCCTTCACGTATACGTCCGCGGCGGGCGCCGCGGGAGTGAACGAGGCGAGGGGACAAAGCTCGGTGTCTTCTTCCCAGGCCACCAAGACGGTCCGCTACGACATGGGGGACGCGGCCTGGCATCTGCCGCAGACAGGTGAACCGGCCGAGTTGACTGGTGTCGTGCACTACCCCGCCGACCTGGGCACGGGGAGGCATCCGCTGATCGTGATGATGCATGGGCTGCACGAGACCTGCGCCGACCGCAAGGCCGACGCCGCGCGCACGACTGCCGAGCAGGAGGGTGACGACGCCGCGTATGAAGCTGCCACCGCGAAGCTGTTCGCCTGGCCGTGCGCCCCGAGAACATCCGCGTTGCCCAGTGAGCTCGGCTACGACTACCTGGCCCGGACGTTGGCCGGACAGGGGTTTGTAGTGGTCTCGGTCGGTGCCAACGGCATCAACGCCTCCTCCGTGTCGGGCGATGACAACGCTGCCGCGCGGGCGGACCTCGTCAACCGGCATCTGCGTATGTGGCAGGAGCTCAACTCCAAGGACAAGGGTGAGCTCGCCGGGAAGTTCACCGACCCGGCCACCGGAGCGGCGCGACGCGTCGGCTTCGCCCACCACCTGGACATGGGCAACGTGGGGATCATGGGGCATTCCAGGGCAGGGGCCGGGGTCACCTGGCAGGCGGCTGACAGCCATCGGGGGCAGTGGCCCAAGGGCGTCGATGTCAAGGCGGTGGCGGCGGTGGCGCCCGCCTACAACGTGATGACGGAGGACATGTCCCACTATGCGATCACCAAGACCCCCTTCGCTGTCTTCCGGGGAACATGCGACGGACAGGTCGGCGGTGAGGCATTCTCGTTCGCGGCCGACGCGGCAAAGGGGAATCCAAGTGGCTTCTACCGGTTCGCGATCCACGGGGCGAACCACAACTACTTCAACACGCAGTGGTCGCCTCACAGCCGTCAGGTCGCAGCCGCCGACGATGCCACGCCGGTGCAAGGACACCCCGGGCAGTGCACCGACCGAGAGGGTGCGGCGCCGACCAGGCAGTTGACCGAGCCGCAGCAGCGCCATGTCGCCGCCACGTACCTCGCTGCCTTCTTCCGCCGTTACCTCCTCGGCGACACTGGGCAGGACCAGGTACTGAGGGGGGTGCGGCATCCCGACGCGGCCATCACGGAGGTGGACGTCACTACCGATGCTCCCTGAACGGCAGCCGTCTGCACAGAGGCTCTCCGTTCGCGCACCGCCGGTCCGCAGGGCATCCCCTCGCCTCGTGTACGGGGCAGCATCCACGTAAGAGCGTGTCCTGCATGGTTGTTAACGGGATTTCATCGCCGTGAACCGTGGAGTGTCCGCGCTTCTTAGCGCCTGGTCGCACTCGGGACAGACCCACCGGTGCATGTTCCTCCGGTACCAAGGAGCGTCGGGGTTACGCGGCGTGGAGGGCACTGGTTCCATGCCGGTTGTCGGCCTGCCGCAGAGGGTCGACTCTGTCGGATCGCCGGGCAGGGTGGGATCAGTTGGCGCGGCATGGACGTGCTCGATGAATGGCCTGGCTTGGCTTGGCCTGGCCCGAAGTCCGTAGACATCTGCTTGCCCAGTTCCTGCAGGACGATGATTTCCATGGCCTCACACTGCACCTGTGCTCGATCGTCCGCCCATCTTCCCGCACCTGGTTTCGCTTTGCGGAGGCGGCCGGTCGAACAGGCCCGCAGCAAGCGCGGCTAGGCCGTTTCGTTTGGATCATCGGATCGTTGGTCCGGGCGTGTCGCTGACTGACGTGCAGTGGGCGCGGATTGAGCCCTTGCTCCCTGACCGGCGCCGAAGCGGGGTGGCCGCTGGCGAGACCACCGACAGGTGATCAACGCGATCGCCTTCAAGTTCCAGACCGGAACGCAGTGGGTCCACCTACCGGAGAAGTTCGGAAACTGGCGAGGCGTCTACAACCGGCTGCGGATGTGGGCCCGCGGCGGCACCTGGGAGCGGGTGTTCACCACGCTGATCGGCCTGGCCGATCCCGTGGTGGATTAACCACGAAGATCCACCTCGCTGCCGTCACCAGTTGCCGCCCCCCCTGACCTTTCATCTCACCGCCGGACAGGCGGGCGACGCACCCGCCTTTACCCAGGTGATGGCGCGTCTGCGTGTTCCGCGCCGACGCGGGCGGCCCCGCACCAGGCCGGACGTGGTCCTGGCGGACAAGGTGTACTCCTCACGTGCGATCCGCGCGCACCTGCACAAACGCGGGATCCGCGCGGTGATCCCCGTCCCGGCGGACCAGCAGGCCCACCGGCTGCGGC
>NZ_JBICXP010000019.1:0-92094 GCF_043200355.1 Streptomyces sp. NPDC048436 | reverse complement strand
GAGTCCCTCGCCGACTCCCTGGGCGCGGCGGTGGGTGCCTCGCGTGCCGCGGTGGACGCGGGCTGGTATCCGCACTCCAACCAGGTCGGCCAGACGGGCAAGAGTGTCTCGCCGCAGCTGTACATCGCCTCGGGCATTTCCGGTGCGATCCAGCACCGGGCGGGCATGCAGACCTCCAAGACGATCGTGGCGATCAACAAGGACGCCGAAGCCCCGATCTTCGACCTGGTCAACTACGGCGTGGTCGGCGACCTCTTCGACGTCGTCCCCGCCCTCACCGAAGAGGTCAACACCCGCAAGGGCTGAGCCAGTCCAGGAAGTACTTGAGGCAGTACGAGGCCTTCACCACCGCAGCTTTATGCGGTGGCGAAGGCCTCGTCGCGTCAGAGGGGTCACCGAGGCCTGCGGAGAGCAGCGGTGAGGGCCGACAGGTGTTCCGCGACCGGGCCCAAGGTGAGCAAGCCGCTGCCTGCTCCCGCTAACTCAGCCTCTGCCGGGAGGAGTTCAGCGCGGGCGCGCTCCATCGTCTCCCGGTCGTCGACCGCGATCGCCGCTCGCGCGGCCAGGCACCACAGAGCTTCCAGCAGCAGATCGCGAGGTGGGTCCGGGAGTCGGCGCAGCGCCGCCGCGGCCTCGCCGGCGCGGTTCTGGGACAGCAGGATCAGGGGGCGGGCCCAGGGTTCGTACGGGCCCCAGTCCGTGGTATCTGACTTCTCTTCGGTATCTGACTTCTCTTCGCCGAACTCCACGCCGCTCATGGGGAGTTGGCCGTGCCGTAGACGCAGGCACAGCAGCGCCAGCGGCAGCAGTCCCGTCCGCAGGCCGGGCATACCGGCGCCATCCAGCCGCGCGGCGGCGGCCCGGTAGGCAGCTTCGGCCGCGGGCGATGGGCCGGTCTCCGCGAGCCGCAGCGCGCCGTACCACTGGGTGAACACGCCCACCAGCGGCAGCTCGTGACGCTCCGCCAGCCGGTCCGCGGCTGCCGCGTGGCCGTCGGCGCCGGGGAAGTCCGCGAGCGCGCCGCGGGCCTGGAGGCGGATGAGATGGCCGAGGACCTCGTAGGTCGCCAGGCCGTGCCGGGCGGAGAGGGCGATGAGCTCGGCGCCGATCGCGTCCCGGCGCGGGGCCAGACCCGCGCGGTCGAAGGTCTGCATGAACGACCCGTTCAGGGTGAACGCGAGGAGCGCGGGGTCCTCAAGGCGGCGGGCGATCTCCTCCGCCTGCCGGGCGGCCTGGGGCCCGCGCGCCGAACCGGTCCCGCGTGACTCCAGGGCGATCGTGGCCAGCAGGCGGGCCCGTGCCGCCGGGTGTGCGTCCGGGCGGAGGGCGGCCAGGGTGCGTTCGGCCGCCGCCACGACCTGCGCCGCCTGGCGGGGGTCGTCGACGCGGGTCCAGATCGCCGGGACGTCGTACGCGCCGATCACGCGGGCGGTGAGCTCCGCGTCCCCCAGTTCCTCCGCCGCCGCGACCGCCGCCACGCGGTGCTCACGGGCCGCTTCGAGGCCGCCGCCTCCCGTGACCGCCAGGTTGCGCAGCAGACTCACCGTGGAGTCGAGGCGGGCGCGGGCACCGGAGGCCACGGTCCGGTCATAGGCGGTGGTGGCCTGTGCCCACACCCGTTCCGCCGCGTCACCGGGCCCGGACGCGGGGTCGAGGTGGTGGGCGTGGCCGAGGATGTCCGCCTCCAGGCGGCGCAGTCGGGGGCCGGGATCCACGCCCAGCTGCTCGACCAGGAGCGCCCGGGCGCGGCGCAGGACCGCGAGCGCGTCGCCCTGGCGGCCGGTGCGGTAGAGCGCGAGGGCGAGAAGCCGCCAGGCGTCCTCGCGCCAGGGGTGCTCGGTCACGTGCGCGTCCAGACCGGGCACCGCCTCGCCTGCGCGGCCCAGGCCGAGGAGGGCGTCGGCGCGGCGCTCGACGGCGTGCAGGCGCAGCTCGCCCAGGCGGGAGCGCTCGGCGCGGGCCCAGGTCTCCTCGGCGAACTCGGCGTAGGCGGGGCCGCGCCACCAGCCAAGCGCCTCGTCGAGGCGGCCGATCGCCTCCCGGGGCGGCAGCGTCGCCGCGACGGTCAGCGCCTGCTCGAAGCGCCAGGCGTCCACCGCGCCGGGCTCGGCCCGCAGGGCGTACCCGGGACCCTCGGTGACCAGCAGCCGGGCGGGAGTACGGGGCGGGCGCTCCGGTTCAAGGGCACGGCGCAACGCGGCAACGAATGTGCGTACGGCCCCTACCGCGTCCTGTGGCGGCTCCACCCACAGGTCCTCGACCAGGCGGGCGACCGGTACGACGCGGCGGCGGGCGACGATCAGCCGGGCGAGCACCGCGCGGTGCCGCGGGCCCTTCAGCGCGACGGCGCTCCCGGCGCCGTCCCAGGCCCGGTCCCCCGCTCCGTCCCAGGCCACCACCGGCCCCAGAACCCCGAACGCGACCTGCACCCTTGACCACCCTTTCGCCCTCTCCGCGGGCATCGCCCCTGGTCACGGTAGCGCGCTCATCGGATGCTCATCGGCGCCCGGCAGGCTCGGAGCCATCGGTTCCACCACCTCGTCCACCACCTCCTCCACCCCGTTTCCGCCACCCGTTTCCACCCCCCCGAAGGACGCCACCATGACTCCTGCCATCGAGAACTTCACCCACCGACGCGTCCCCGTCTCGTACGACGTGTCCCTGAACGTGGCCGTCGGCGGTTCGGGCCCGCCGCTCGTGCTGCTGCACGGCTTCCCGCAGACCCATCTGATGTGGCGGCACGTCGCCGCGGACCTCGCGGCCGACCACACGGTCATCTGCCCCGACCTGCGCGGCTACGGGGCGAGCGACAAACCCGCGGAGACCGACGGAACCACGTATTCCAAGCGCACCATGGCCGCCGACGTCGTCGCCCTGGCCCGCGAGCTTGGGTACGACCGTTTCGCGCTGGCCGGGCACGATCGCGGCGCCCTGGTCGCGTTCCGCGCAGGGCTCGACCATCCCGGTACGGTCACTCACCTGGCCTGCCTCGACGTGCTGCCGACGCTGGACATGTGGGACGTGCTGCACGGAGTCACCGCCGCCGTCGGCTTCCACCTCTATCTGATGGCCCAACCTCCAGGCCTGCCCGAGCAGTTGATCGCCGCTTCACCGGACGCGTTCTTCGGCCACTTCCTCGACATCTGGACCAGCGATCCACGGGCGATCCCCGCCGACGTCCGCGCCGCCTACCTCGACGCCTGCCGTGCCGCGGTGCCCTCGATCGTGGCCGACTACCGCGCATCGGCAGGCGTCGACGTCGACCACGACCGGGCGGACCGGGACACCGGAAGCCGACTGCGGATGCCGGTCGCCGTGCTCCAGCAGGACTGGGGCAGCGCCCTCGGCTTCGACGCGGCAGCCCTGTGGGGAGCCTGGGCGCCGGACCTGCGGCACACGCCCGTGACCTGCGGCCACTTCATGGCCGAGGAGGCGCCCGCCGACGTCGCCGAGGCGCTCCGGGACCTCCTCGCCCGCTGAGCCCGCCAGGAACCTCCACGTCGTCCCGCCCCACGTAAATGCGTTGGAGACGACGGCCCCTGCTGCCTACCGTTCGCAGTCGATCGGCACGAACAGGAGAAGTCACGGTGGAGCACAACGGATGGGCCGACGAGCGGTTCGGGGCGGTCGCGGACGTCTTCTCGCGGAACTTCACCGAGTTCGGTGAACTCGGCGCGTCCGTCGCCGTGTTCGTCGACGGACGCAAGGTCGTCGACCTGTGGGGCGGCGTCGCGGACGAGCGGACCGGGCGCCGCTGGGACGAGAACACGGTGGTCCCGGTCTTCTCCTGTGCCAAGGGTATCGTCGCCGTCTGTGTCCACCTCCTCGCCCAGGAGGGGCGCCTGGACCTTGACGCTCCGGTGGCCGTCCACTGGCCGGAGTTCGCGCGCGGCGGCAAGGAAGCGATCACCCCACGCATGGTCCTCGCGCACCGTGCCGGACTCCCCGCTCTCGACCGCTCCCTCAGCTTCGACGAGATCACCGAGTGGACGCCGGTGGTCCGGGCGATCGAGGAGCAGAAGCCACTCTGGGAGCCGGGCACCGCCCACGAGTACCACGGGCACACCTTCGGCTTCCTCCTCGGCGAGCTGATCCGCCGCGTCACCGGCCTCACCCCGGGCGCCTACTTCCGCGAGGCCATCGGCGACCGGCTCGGCCTGCGCACCTGGATCGGCCTGCCCGAGGAGGAGGTCTCCAGGCTGGCCCGGCTCAGTGAGGCGGAGCGCAGGCCGGGAAACCCCGACCCCGAGTCCCTGGTCATGCGGATCGTGACGATGAACGGGGCCTTCGCCTTCCCCGGCCTCGAAGCGCCGCACGGCTGGAACGATCCCGACCTGCTGCGCGCCGAGATTCCCGGCGCGGGCGCGGTGTCGTCGGCGCGCGGTCTTGCGACGCTGTACGCGGCTGCGGCGACGGGGGTCGACGGCTCGGCCCGGCTGCTCAGCGGGGACACCGTCACCGACGCCCTGCGCGAACTCACCGCGGGCGCCTCCTGGTCGGGCTTCCCCGACCTGGGCGCCCGCTGGGGCGCGGGCTTCCTGCTCGACGCTCCCCGCTTCCGTCCGATGCTCGGCGAGCGCAGCTTCGGCAACGACGGCGCGGGCGGCCAATTCGCCTTCGGGGACGACGAGTTCGGCGTCGGCTTCGCCTACACCGCGAACCGGATGATCGGCCATGGCGACGCACGGTCCGCCCGGCTGGTCGCCGCGGTCAGGGAGTGCCTGCCGGTGGCGTGAGCCGTTCAGCTCGTCGGCCGCGCGGAAACGCCCCGTATCCGGTAAGCCGGATATGGGGCGGTGCGTGACGTTCTCGGCGTCCGCCGAGGACAGGGTGCGTATGCTCACCGCAGATTTCTGTTGGCGGACATCTGTTCGCCGATTTCTGTTATCTCCGTCCGCTCACGCGTTCTCCCAGGTGTAAGGCCACAACGTGCCGACGAAGAAAGCGAGTGAGGCAGTCCGTGATCGGTGAACACGATCCTCTGGTGACGGCGGCGCAGACCGGGGACCAGCGAGCGCAGGACGAGCTGGTGGCCGGGTATCTGCCGCTGGTCTACAACATTGTCGGACGGGCGCTCGAAGGCCACGCCGACGTCGACGACGTGGTGCAGGAGACGATGCTGCGGGCGCTCGCCGGCCTGGCCTCGCTCCGCGACCCCGCGAGCTTCCGGTCCTGGCTCGTGGCCATCGCCATGAACGAGATCCGCAGGCACTGGCAGCAGCGCTCGACCGGGCAGAAGCGCCCGGGTCCGCTCGACGAGGCGCACGACGTCGTGGACCCCGGCGCGGACTTCGTGGACCTGACCATCATCCGCCTCGGCCTGGTGGGGCAGCGCCGTGAGGTGGCCGAGGCCACCCGGTGGCTGGACACCGACGACCGCGCCCTGCTCTCCCTGTGGTGGCTCGAGGTCTCAGGCGAGCTCACCCGCACGGAGGTCGCCGCCGCCATGGAGCTGCCGACGCAGCACACCACGGTGCGGGTGCAGCGGATGAAGACCCAGCTGGAGACGGCCCGGATCGTGGTCCGCGCGCTGGCCGCGGCGCCCCGGTGCCCCTACCTGGCCGAAGTGGTGGCGCCCTGGGACGGCACCCCTTCCGCTCTCTGGCGCAAGCGGCTCGCCCGGCATGTCCGCGACTGCGCGGTGTGCTCGGGCCACGGCGCGGGCCTGGTGCTCGCCGAGCGCCTGCTGGTGGGCCTCGCCCTGGTGCCACCGGCCGCGGCGCTGGCGGCCCCCGGTGCGATACGTGCGATGAGCGCGGCCGACGGACACGCCACGGCGTCCGACTGGCCCCTTACGCCGGGGGACTCGCCGCACATGGCGCCCGGCTCGCCCCACGCGCCGGGGGACCCAGGGCACGCAGCTGCCAACTCCCCGCATCTGGCAGCCGACGCAGACCCCGGTCTGCACCACATATCCGGCTCCCGCGGCGCCCCCGCGAGACACGCCGCCCAGCGCCACCACCGCCTGCCGCGCAAGGGCCGCACGGTGGCCGCGGGCATAGCCGTGCTCGTCGTCGCGACCGGGGTCATCTACTCGGCCACCCGCCCCGCGGACGACGAAAAGACGCAGGCCCAGCCGCTCACGGCGTCGCGCCCGCCCTCCCCGGCGGCGGCTCCCTCCTCCGCGTCCGCCACACCCACCAAGAAGAAGTCCCCCTCCCCTTCCGCCGCCCCAAGTCGGACGCGCAAGCCCTCTCCCAAGCCCACGCCGTCCAAGGCCCCGAAGCCCGCGCCCGAGCCCACCCGCACCAGCGCCGTCCCCCAGGCTCCGCAGGCCCCCGCGGGCACCTCGTACAGCCAAGAGGTCACCCGGCTCGTGAACGCCGAGCGCGCCAAGAGCGGCTGCGGCCCGGTGACGCTCAACAGCAAGCTGGGCAAGGCGGCGCAGGGGCACTCCGACGACATGGCGCAGCGCGACTTCTTCGACCACACGAACCCCGACGGCGAGGACCCCGGAGACCGGGTCACGGCGGCCGGTTACAAATGGACCACCTACGGCGAGAACATCGCCGCCGGGCAGCGCACCCCGGCCTCCGTCATGGACTCCTGGATGAACAGCTCCGGCCACCGCGCCAACATCCTCAACTGCTCCTTCAAGGAGATCGGCATCGGCTACCGGCAAGGCAGCGGCGGCCCCTGGTGGACGCAGAACTTCGGCGCGCGGTAAATAGTCCGGGGCGCGCGCACCGCCCTCGACGCGCGCCCGGCCCTCCGCTCGAATAGCGTGAAATCCACAGGAATTCCGTCGGCACTGGAGGCTTTCGCGATGTCCGCGCATACGGAAGGCACGCCCTGCTGGGCGGACGCGATGTTCCCCGACGTGGAGGCCGCCAAGAGCTTCTACGGGGAGGTGCTCGGCTGGACGTTCGACAGCGGCTCGGAGGAGTTCGGCGGGTACGCGCAGGCGCGCTCGGACGGCAAGGCCGTGGCCGCGGTCGCCCCGCAGACGCAGGGCGTGGAGGGCCCCGCCGCCTGGAACCTCTACTTCGCCACGCCCGATGCCACCGCGACGGCCGCGAAGATCCGCGACAACGGCGGGACCCTCGCCATGGAGCCGATGCGGGTCGGCGAGTTCGGCACCATGGCGACGGCGCAGGAGCCCAGCGGCGCGTACTTCAGCGTCTGGCAGCCGGACACCCACGAGGGCTTCGAGAAGACGGGCGAGACCGGCGCGTACTGCTGGGCGGAGGTCACCACGCGCGACCCCGCGGCGACGGACGTGTTCTTCCCCGCCGTCTTCCCCTACGAGACGCGGAAGATGGACGTCGACGACGTCGACTTCAGCGTCTTCCAGGCCGGTGGCGAGCCGGTTCTCGGCCGCCTCAAGATGACCGAGGACTTCCCGCCTGATGCGCCGCCGCACATCAACGTGCACTTCGCCGTGGACAACTGCGACGCGGCGATCGCCACCGTCACCAAGCTCGGCGGCAGGCTCATCTTCGGGCCGATGGACAGCCCCTTCGGCCGCTTCGCCACGGTCGCCGACCAGCAGGACGCGGTCTTCACCGTCATCGACCTGACGACCACGGAGGGCGAGATGCCCGAGTTCACCTAGAGCACCGCTCGGCTACGGCGTTGTGCCGGTCGCCGATGTGATCGTGCCGGGTCACGGTGGTGCGTTCGAGTCCGGCGGGACGGCGCCGGTACAGCCGCCGCACGCGGTGTCCTCACAGGCGCCGCCAGCGCGCGGAGGCGAAGGAGAAGACGCCGAAGAGGACGAGCCCGGTCGCGACGGCGGCCAGCAGCCAGGGGCCGGCGGGAGTGTGCGAGAAGCTGCGCAGCGTCGCGTCCACACCCTTGGCCTCGTCGGGGTCGAACTGGACGGCCGCCACCAGGATGAAGACGCCCGCCGCGGCGAACACGGCGCCGCGTGCCACACCGCCGGCCACTCCCAGGGCGGTGACGACCTGCCGGGCGCGTCCCTTGAGCGAACCGAGGTCCAGCTGCTTCAGGAAGCGGCGCATCATCGCCCGTACGGCGAGGACGATGCCGACACCGATGAGTACGCACCCCGCGGCCCCCACGAGGAGCCGCCCGTAGGGAAGTTCCAGGGCGGAAGCCGTCCAGTCCTTCGACTTGGCGTCACCGCTGGAGCCGCGGCTTCCGTCGGCGGCGTACGAAGCGGTGGCCCAGCAGACGAACGCGTAGAAGACCGCCCTGCCGCCGTCAAGGGCCCGCGAGGCCGTCTTCCTGCGCGTCCCGCCGGACAGCAGCGCGCGGGAACCCCGCCACAGGGCCATGCAGCCGAAGCCGACGACCAGCGCCCAGAGCATCAGCTCCCCGAAGGGCTGCTGCGCGACCTGGGCCAACGCGCCCTGCCGGTCGGCCTGTTCGCCTCCGCTGCCGAAGGCGATCTGGAGAGCCAGTGCGCCGATGAGTACGTAGACGACTCCGCGGGCGACGAAGCCCGCCCGGCCTGCCGCGCTCAGCGTTTCCTTCCGCGCCGAGCGGCTGGTCACGGACTTCCTGCCCAGGCCCCGTACGTGCAATCGAGACGACGTCATCCTGCCCTCCCCAAAAAACGTGGGCCGCGGTGGCGGCCCGTCTCCCGAGTGCCCGGTGCACGGCCTGCCATGCCTGGTGAACAGGGCCCGGCGCCCCGGCCGCAGCGACGGGTTCGGCCTCCCGCTACGGGCACGTAAGGGCGATGTGGGAGCAGCCCACGGCTCCCGGTACGAAGTCCACGCCTGTCTCCTCCGCCATGGCGGCGAAGAACTTACGGCCCTCGGAGGACTGCCGGGAGGTGGTCCAGGCGTAGGTGGGCCAGGGGTCGGCGGCGCGGTGGAGTGCCTCGCGTCCCAGGCCGAGGCCCTGCCAGGGTCCGGCGATCGCGATCGTGTTGATGTGGGCGGCGCCGCACGGATGGCACACCTGGTAGTCGAGGTGCCCGATGTCCCGGCCCTTGCCGTCGAGGACCGTGATGACCTGGTGGCCTGCGGCCACCGCGGCCGGGGCGAACCGGTAGGTGACCGCCTGCGGGCAGGGCGGAGGCGGTCTTCGGAACTTCACCTCGGAGCCGCACTCACGCGGGCCACCGGGTGCCGGTGGGTGACTTCGTCGTCACGGGACATTCCCCGCACACTAGCCACAGCGGACGGCACCCGTACATCCCCGTTACGGGTGGCTTTCCCTCCGTCTCCAAAGGCGCGTCGCGCGGCTCTCACACCGGCTGCCGCGGTTCCATCAGGCGGGCGAGCAGATCGTCCAGGCTGACCAGGCCGGTGAGCCGGCCCGACTCGTCGCAGAGCACGGCGAGGGAGGCCCGGCGCCGGCGCAGTTCCTCGACGGCGTGGGCGACGGTGTCGTGGGCGGCGAGTTCCGGGACCGGCCGTGCCAGCTCGCGTGCGGTCAGGCTGCGGTTCTGGGCGCGGGCCACCAGGGCGTCACGGGCGTGCACCGAGCCGAGGACGGTACCGCCGTCCCTGACGAGCAGCCGGGTGCGGTCGCTCGCGGCGGCCACTTCCAGGACCGCGTCAACGCTCGCGTCGGCCGGGACGGACGTGATCTGCGCGGCGGCGGTCTGCAGGTCGCCGACAGCGGCCAGCGGCGCGGTGAGCGAGGTGGTGATGAGCCCCGAGTCGGCCTCGCTGATCAGGCCGAGCCGCCACGACTCCTCGACCAGATGTCCGAGCTGCTCGCGGTTGTGGACCGAGGTGAGCTCGTCGCGCGGGGTGACCTTGCACAGCCGTACGAGGGCGTTGCTGACCTTGTTGAGGACGGTGAGCAGGGGGCGTACGACCCTGACGACGGCCCGGAAGGGCGGCGTGAGGAGCATCGCCGAGCGCTCCGGGTGGGCGATGGCCCAGGACTTGGGGGCCATCTCGCCGACGACCATGTGCAGGAACACCACGACGATCATGGCGAGCGCGAAGGCGATGCCGTAGCTGAGCCCGGCGGGCAGGCCGAGCTTCGCCAGGAGCGGGTCGAGTTCGTGGGAGATGGCGGGCTTGGAGACCGAGCCCAGGCCCAAGGTGCAGACGGTGATGCCGAGTTGGGCTCCGGCGAGCATCAGGGACAGTTCGCGCATGCCCGCGAGCGCGGACCGGGCGCCGCGCTGTCCGGCGGCGACCGCGCGCTCCATGCGGTGCCGTTTGGCGGCGACGAGCGCGAACTCAGCGGCGACGAAGAAGCCGCTGGCGATCAGCAGCAGGACGGTGACGAAGAGGGCCAGGGGGAAGCTCATGCGCCGGCCTCCGCGCTGGTCGGCGCGTCCGCCGGGGGCAGGCGCTCGATGCGTACGCGCTCGGGCACGTGGCGGTCGAGGCCGAGTACGGCGACGGCCACGCGGCTTCCGTCGGCCAGTGCCACGGTCAGCCGGTCGCCGATGGCCGGGAAGCGGCCGAGCCGGTCCACGATGAGGCCCGCCACGGTGTCGTAGTCGGCCTCTTCGGGAAGGTCGATGCCGGTCGCGTCGGCCACCTCGTCCAGCCGGCGGCCCGCGTCGACGAACCAGCCGCCTCCGTCCGCGACCGCGAGTTCGACGACGGTGTCGGACTCGTCGGCGATGTCTCCGACCAGCTCCTCCGCGATGTCCTCGTACGTCACGATGCCCGCCACTCCCCCGTGTTCGTCGAGGACGACCGCGAACTCGTCGTCCCGCTCGCGCATCTGCGCCACCGCGCCCGGCAGCGGCAGGGTGTCGGGCAGCAGCAGGGGGCGCCTGGCCTGTTCCCCGGCGGTGGTGCGGTCGAAGCGCGCGGCGGGCAGCCGCATCAGCTCGCGCACCCCGAGGACGCCCGCGACATCGTCCGGGTGGTCCCCCATGACGGGGTAGTTCGAGTGCCCGTGCCCGGCGATGAGCCGCACGGCCTCGTCGGTCGTGGCGTCCTTGCGTACGAAGATGACGTCGGCGCGCGGCACCATCACCTCGTCCAGTGTGCGCTCGGAGAACTCCAGGGCGTGGTCGAGGAGTTCGGCGCTCTCACGCGGCAGCTGGCCGTGCTCGTGGGACTCGCCGATGAGGTGGCTGAGCTCTTCCAGGGTGGCGCCGTGGTGGAGTTCCTCGACGGGCTCGATGCCGATCGCGCGCAGCAGCCTGTTGGCCGCGCTGTCGAAGACGCGTACGACGGGACCGACAACTTTCAGATACGCCAGGGTCGAGGATGCCAGGGATTTCGCGAGCCGCTCGGGGACGGCGAGCGCGAGGTTCTTGGGAGCGAGCTCGCCGACGACCATCTGGAGGACGGTGGCGACGACGAAGCCGAGGACCACGGAGAGCGCGGAGACCACTCCGTCGGAGAGCCCGGTGCCGTCCAGGGCGGGCTTGAGGAGCCCCGACACGGACGGTTCGGCGAGGAAGCCGACGACCAGGCCGGTGACGGTGATGCCGAGCTGCGCGCCCGACAGCATGAACGAAAGCCGCTCAAGCACCCGCACGGCGCGGGCCGCCCGCTTGTCACCCGCCGCCGCGTCGCGCGCGAGGGCGAGGCGGTCCGCGGCCACGTACGCGAACTCCTGCGCGACGAAGTAGCCGGTGCCCGCGGTCAGGGCGAGCACGGCGAGCAGGCCGAGTACGGCGGACAGCAACAGTGGCTCCGTTCCGGGGTGCAGGGGCGTGCCGGTCCGATGGATGGTCGTGCCGGTCATTCTCAGCGGCTCGGGGGCATCCCGCCACGCCAGGCGGGACGCTCCCGGCCCATTCGACGACAGTGGGTGTAGAAGTAATGGCTACTTCTGGCTACTTCTACACCCACTGTAAAAGAATCGCAAAGAACGCTTACGGCTGGCGCCGCAGATCCAGGACCGCGAGGGCGGTCCGCTCCACCGCGAGCAGCAGGGCCAGCCCGATACCGACCACCAGACCCCACCCCACGTCGGGGATCCACAGCAGCGCCATCGGCACTGCGATGACCTGCCCGCGGGTCAGCCGGTGATCGTCACGCAAGGAAGCCCCACGCTGTCGCCGCCGCGGAAGCCCTCCGCGCAGATCCGGGTGCCCGCGGGGAAGTGGCGCTGCGGGTAGGCCTGGTCCCGGTACGTCCTGAACGCGTCGACGTCCTCCACCTTCGTGTTGGCGCTCCAGCCGTTGGTGCTCCACACGCGGGCGCTGATGCGGTGCGGCTGATTGGTGTTGATGACCGAGACCTCGACCCGGCCCAGGTAGGTGCCGGTGTCGTAGGTCTCGATGCAGACCGCGTTGTTGCACCACTTGCCGTCGGCCGCCGCCGGCGGTCCGGTGGCGATGATGCAGCCGAGCGCGGCGGCCGTGGCGCCGGCCCCCGCGGCCAGCTTCTTGATGATGTCGTGCATGAGTGCCCCTCAAGCCTTCTTCATGGCCCCCTGCGACAAGGCACGGGGCACGGGTTCTCTCGGTACGTGTGCGTGAGGGCCCCGCGGTTCGGCATCACCGGAAGCGCCGGCCCCGGCAGACCAACGCGCAGCAAGATCATCGGTTACGAGGTTCACCGCTCCGGACACGTTCGCCGCGCTGCGGCTACTGCCAATGAGCGACCGTGACAAGGACGTGGAGTTCCTCGCCCCGCGCCACCAACTCACCGCCTTGGAGCGGATGTTCGGAACGGGCCGAGTGAAGCGCTACGGAAGGACGGGCGTTCCTTGCCGCCCTGCTGGCGTCAATGCCCCGTCAGGTCCTGCGCCAGTTACGGCTACTGGCCCCGCCCGACACGTGCTGCGCTGGCACCGCGACCTGATCACACTGCGCCATGCCCGCACGTACCGAGCGTCCCGCGAACGGCACCGCATCTTCTCCAGCTACGCGACCCCGGCCACGATCGGCTGCGGCTCTTCTTCCAGCGGCCACAGGTTGACCCCGTCGGAGAGTGCCATCAGGGGCCAGGCGATCTTCTCCGCCCGGGTGCACGGACGCCCGCCTACAGCGTGGCGACAGTGAGGGCCAGCTTGCCGGTGGTCTGCCCGGATTCGATGCGGCGGTGTGCCTCGGCGGCCTGTTCCAGCGGCAGGGCCTGGACTTGTACCCGCAAAGTTCCCTGCGCCGCGGCCTGTACGGCCCGGCGCAGAGCACTCCCGGCGTCCTGGGGGAAGGCCGCGCAGAAGGCGGCGAGGTTGAACCCGCTGACGGTCTTGTTGGTGAACCACAGGTGGTTGGCGGAGAGAGTGACGTCCTCGGCGCCCGAGGCGTTGCCCATCACCACCATCCGTCCCATGGGGGCCAGCCGGTCCAGGCTGGCGGTGCGGGAGGGACCGCCGACCATGTCGACGACTATGTCGAACTCGCCCGCCTCGGCGATCTGGTCACGCAGGATCACCTCGTCGTAGCCGAAGCCCTTGGCGGTCTCGATCTTCGCTTCGCTGCCGACCGTTCCGACCACACGGCCGGCGCCCAGCAGCCGGGCGGCCTGGCCGAGCTGGCTGCCCACGCCGCCCGCGGCGGCATGGACCAGGACGCGGTCTCCTGGCTGGATGCGCGCCACCCGGTCCAGGACAAGGAAGGCGGTGGTGCTGTTGGAGGGCAGGGCCGCGGCGAGCTCGAGCCCGATACCGAGGCCGTCCAGCGAGACGACCAGATCTGCGGAGGTGACCACCACCTCGGCGTAGCCGCCGCCATCGACGATCGTCAGTGCGGCCACCATCTGACCGATCCTCAAGTCAGCAACACCCTCGCCGAGGGCGCGGATGCGGCCAGAGACCTCAATGCCGGGCACGAAGGGCAGCGGCACGTCCACCACGCCACGCCGGTAGAGGACCTCGGCGAAGTTTGCGCCTGCGTAGGCCACGTCGATGGCCACCTGGCCGGGACCGGGCTCGGGGATCGGCATCTGCTCGACCCGCAGCACTTGGGCCCCGCCGAACTCGGGGATGGCCACTGCCTTCATCTGTGTGCTGTTGCCGTTGCTGTTGCTGTTGCTGTTGCTGTTGCTGTTGCTGTTCATGGCAGTGATCCTGCCCTGGTGTCACGATGTCCGGCAGTGTCGGCTCATCCTGGGTGTGACACCACCAGGATGAGCGCACCTATGAACCAGCGTCCCGGCATCGGGATGGTCACCGATTCCCCGTACTCGACGTCCTCGCCCCAAGCCGCACCGCTCATCGTGGTCAAGTTCACCAAGAGCCAGTGCACCAGCTCACGCGGAGAACCACCCCCTCCCCCGGCCGCTGACCGCATTCCAGATGTATCTGGTAATTCCCCAGATCCCGGCTTGAGGGTCAGGTTGCGCCGGGTAGCCCCAGGGCAACCAAGAGCGCTGAGGAAAGCTCTTCCACGAACAGGGCCGACCCGGTGAGCGTCTGCCGGATGGCTTCCTCATCGGGCGTCAGTCCGGCAGCGGCCGACCAAGCGAGTGCGCCGGCCACGGCGGGTTCGATGGGGAAGTGCTCCAGAGGTATCTCGTAAACTCTCCGCCGTCTCGCGGTTGAGCAGGCCCTCCCAACTGCTGCCGTCCGGCGTGACCGCCTCGATGAACCCCACATCACTGTCGAAGAAGGACACGATGACGGCTGGTGTACCGGTTCTCCGGGCGAGGGTCGCGATGCTGCGCGGTCCGGCGTCGGCGAACGCTGTCACTTGCCAGCCCTCCGCCAACGCCTCCGTGTCGTCAATGCCCATGAACCCGGCTGCCCGCATGAGGTGGTGCAGCTCCGCTGTGGACCGGGTTGTCAATGAGCTTCTTCGATGTGGCCACCGATCGGGTGACGGTCCGTGAAGCGAAACGAGCGAGGCCCCCGGGCTGTCGATTCAGCGTCTTACGGACTCCCCAACCGGAACGGGCCACTTCCCCCGTTCCGGTTGGGGAGTTCTCGTGTGTCAGGCGGCTGTTCGCCCCGATGGGGCTAACGTCGTGCGCGGCTCCGGTGTCTTTGAGCGGTGACACTGCTCGGCCAGGCCAGGGCCTGCTCCTACGTACGTGTTCCGCACCCAGAACCGACGACGCAAGGGGAATCGATTCCATGACCGTCAAAGCAGCACGCCGCACCATGTCACCGCGTCGCTCCGCCGCCCGCACGGCGGCCGTGGCGGCCCTGTCCGCCGCCGCGCTCCTCGGCGGCGGTCTCACGGCTCAGGCCGCCGCCCCCGCCCGCACGACGGGCGCGGCTGTGGAGCTCGCGCCGGCCGGCGTGCTCGCGACCCAGTGCTACTACAGGGTCAACGCCAGCGGCGGTCTGCTGATCCGCAGCGGTCCCGGCACCGGATACTCGGTCGTCGGGTCCTACGCCAACGGCTCCACGATCCTCGCGTCGGCGTCCACCACCAACGGTTTCCGCAAGGTGGGCACCAACCGCTGGGTCTCCTCGGCGTACACCGTCCGCATCCCCAGCTATCCCTGCGAGTGACAGGGACCCGCGCCGAGGACACCGTTCCCCAGCCCTTCAACGGGCCGCCGGCCGCCGGAAATCCCTCCGGCGGCCGACGGCCCGTCCGCTGCCTCCGACCGGCCTCCGAATTCATCACTGAGCTTCTTCAGCGTTGCAGCTCCAGCGTGAGGACGGCCTTGGCGATTGACGCCATGCGGTTGGGACTGCATCGGGACCTGCGGAAGATCCGCCAGGACTTCAGGCTGGCGACGCCGCGTTCGACGGGTGCCCGTGTGGCGGCCAGGGCACGGTTGCGGGTCTTCTCAGTGGGGGTCAGTTCCTGCAGGGGCCTGCGTTTGATGCCCGAGGTCAGCCACGGACCGGCGCCCTGGTAGGCGAGATCGGCCACGATGGGAACGCCCTGGCGCTCGCAGATGCGGATGATCCGGTGGGTGCGGGCGGCGGTCAGGTCGTGTGTGCGGCCCGGCAGGGCGGGCGAGAGCCACAACAGCCGGCCGCCGGGATCGGTGACGACCTGCACATTCACGCCGTGGCGCCGGTGCTTGTGGGAGTAGTCGGCCCGGCCGTCACCGACCCGGCCGCACTCGGCGAGGGTTCCGTCGAGCAGGACGAAGTCGGGATCATGCTCGCGCAGCGTCCTCAGCAGACCCGGCGCACGCGCGGCGAGCAGGTCGACGACCGCGCTGATGTAGGCATGGGCGGTGGACTCGCTGATCCCGAACCCGGCGGCGATCTTCGCCAAAGTGGTGTGCTCGCGCAGGTACACCGGTGCCACCATCGCGCGCTGGGACGGACGGAGCTTGCAGCGCCGGTCGCCCTCACGGGTGACGATCAGCATGGTGGTCCACTCCACGAGTGCGTGCGGCAGGTCGATTGCGGCAGGGTGGACGACCAACGAGGCCCCCGAGCAACGTAATTGAGACGTCAGACATCTCGATCAACAGTCCGGGGGCCTCGCTCGTTTCGCTTCACGGACCGTCACCCGATCGGTGGCCACATCGAAGAAGCTCAATGATCCGCCTGAGTTTTCCCATGCTCCGCAAGCTAGCCGATGCCTCTGACAAGCCAACTTGTGCCGATGAGACGCCCGAGCAGGAGGTCGCGATGCTGCGCCGACAGATCACCGCTCCAAAGCCCACATGGCCGGACCGGGCACTGCTGGCCGCGCTCAACCGACTACTCCCCCAGGCCCTTCGCGGGCACCGGCTAGTCACCCCGCGCGCCCTGCTCGCCTGCCACCAACGCCTGATTGAACCGAAGTGAACCCAGCCGCCCTCCCCGGGACGCCCGCCGCTCCCCGACGACCTCCACGCTGGCAGGCCTCACAGACATGTTCGCGCACCGCGGCTACTGCCAAGGAGCGACCGGGACAATAAGGAGCGACCGGGACAATGACGCGGCTGTAGTCCGGCGGGCAGCAACGCACCCGCTGGAACGCTCGCCCAGGCAGCCTCGGGCTGTCCGCTTACCGGCGAGCCGGTCGACAGCGGGGGCCGAATTGGCGCTACGGACAAGGCGCGGCAGTGGCGGCTATTCGTGCCGCGGGAGTGGGCGGACGACGCCGGGCGGCGGCAGAAATCCGGGATGCCGCAAGAGGCCGGGCACCGGGAGACGCGGCGCCTGGCCCTGGAAGCCATCGATGAGCTGGCCGGGTGGGGCCTGGTGGCGCCGGTGGCGGTGGCCGACGCCGGATACGGGCAGAACGCAGACTTCCGCGACGGCCTGGACAGCCGGGACATCGGTTACGTGATGGCGATCCGCTCGGATGTGACCGTCCACCCGCGTGATGCGGTGCCCACGGCTCCTACCTGGTCCGGCAACGGCCGCAAGCCTCAGCCCCGTTACCGCGACAAGCCCTCTGCGGTGGCCGTGCTGGCTGCCCGCCACGGGCGGCAGGCCTTCACCGAGGTGACCTGGCGGGAAGGCTCCCGCGGACCGATGCGCTCGCACTTCCTGTCCCTGCGGATGCGGCCCGCCGGAGCAAAAGCCCGCCGCCTGGCCCAGGCCGCGGCCACCACGCACGAGCGGGAGACAGGAGATCACCCCACGCTGGTGGGCTGCTGATCTCCACTGTGCGCCGGATCGGGACGCGGACGGAGGAAAAGGTCACCGAGTAGCTGGCCAACGCGTTCAAGAGGGTCTCGGGCAAGGCGTCATCCTCTTCAAGCTCACCGAGACGTCGCTCGGCGCCCCCCCCCAACCCGGAGGGACGGTCCGCCAGGTCATGTTCCCGGCGGTGTCCGGGGACGAGGCCTGGAGGGCGTTCCGAGGGTCTTCGTGGTCAACTGCCTGCCCATCGGGCTCTGGTGACCGTAGGCTTCTGACCCACATGTAGCCGATTGGACTGGGGTGGCGATGGGCCGAAGGACCGTGCTCATGAGCGTGCTTGCAGGGGCGGGACTCGTGTGTGTCCCTGCCCTCTCGACGACTGAGAGTGCCCAAACCGAAGGGGGAAACGGCGGAGTGTTCACCGTGACAGGCCCCGACGGGAAGCCGCTCTCAACGCCACGCGCCCCTCGTTCTTTGCAGGAACGCAAAGAACGAGCACAGAAGGAAACGCCTGAGCAAGTCCAAAAGCGCGCCGACTACCTGCGAAAACTCAAGCGACAGAACCCTTCGGGTGGTCCCAATACTCCCTAGCGGGCCGAGGTATCTCTTTGCCAGTTCCTCCAGTTGAGTCGGCCACGAGTTTCTTTCCATAGGCACTGCGCACGTCAGCGGAATTCGAAGCTGATCATTCTGCTTGAACGCACCGAGCTCAAATTGACCCACTCGACCAGAGCATGCGGGAGGTCGAGTGCGGCAGGATCGGGAACCGACAGAGCACCTGTGCCGGTGAGGGTGAGACGTCGAGACCTCCCTCACCGGCACGGAGCGCCAGGTTCAAGCCGAGCCGGTCAAGCCGGGCCTCGCTCCGGCAGGCCCGCCCACGACAGTGAGCAGGTCCACGACGAAGATCAGTGTCGAGCCCGCCGGGATCAACGGAGAGGGTGACTGCCTGCCGTAACCAAGACGCGGGGGAACGATGATCTCGCGCCGACCGCCGACCTTCATTCCCCTCACTCCCCGGTCCCAGCCCTTGATGGCCCGGCCACCGCCCACGGCGAACTTGAACGGCCGGTCCCGCTCCCAGGAGGAGTCGAACTCTCTTCCGGACGCGAACGTGACCCCTACGTAGTGAACCTGGACGACCCTGCCCGGCAGCGCCTCAGGTCCGTCCCCAACCACGAGGTCCCGAATCGTCAACTCGGTGGGCGCATCACCCTCCGGAACCTCAATTCCAGGCTTCGCCAGTTCGCTCATCACGGTCCCATCGCTCGCCGCCGGAATCCCCGCACGGACCGGCCGGACACATGAACATTCCATGCGGCAGGCAATCACACTACCGGAATACCCCCATGCTCCGAGGCGCGCCTGCGGGTGCCGTATACCCCATCCATAATCCATAGTCCGTGATCTGCGTGTTCTTGTGAGTGGCCGAGGTTCGCCGGATGAACGTGTCAGGCTGCTGCATCGTGCTACTGCGACTTACCTACCTCGCCGTGTCGAGCGTGTTCGCCTTCACGCGGCTACTTCCGGTGAGCGAGGTTGACAAGGAGATCGAGATATTGACGCTGCGCCACCAATTGGCCGTCCTGCAGCGCCAGATCGACAGGCCGCGTATCACCGCGGCGGACCGAGCCTTCCTCGCTGCGCTCCTCCACCAGCTGCCCAGCCCAGGTCGGGGCCGTAGCGGCTGTGCAGGTCATGGGCGGGGTGCGCGTCGGGGGGGGGCAGCTCGGCGAGGATCACAGGCCCGCTGCGTCCGGCCTGCGCCTCGTGGTCGCGGCTATCCCCCTGCACGGCATGCGGGTGCCCATGCCGGAGTCCGCGTCTGCAACGCCCAGGCGCCACAGGGGGACGGGCCCGGGTCCGGGACAGCGCGTGAACTCGGTTCGGATCCGGTTCAGAGGCCAGTCGGACAGAACGGCCGGAGCAGCTGGCGAGGCTCCGGTGGTGCCGTCAACGCCAGGGAGTCAGATGGTGGTCGGCAGCGGCGATGAGTGCGTCGTCGTACGGGCACGGGGTTAGGTCACGGGCGAGCACGCTGAGCGGGCCGGGCGCCAAGAGGCGCTGACACTCATTTAAGGAGAATCTTCGCGGCTAACCGTGCCAGGAGGGCGGACTCCTCTGTGGGGCGACCTCACTTCCGAGACAGAATGGTTTGACAGCGGCTCGCCTTCACCACCCCGACCAGCTGCCTCCTCGAACCCGCTGACTTCGCCCGGCACTTCAGCGGACTCCTCAGGAGACCGACGGGACGTCTAACGATGACGAACCGCCACCCTTCACCGCCCTCATCCGCCGACGTTGCTGCCCGCTACTCACACCATCGCGAGCGGCCGAATCATCTGACCCGGCACGCCCGACCAGGACATCTCAGCAAGATCATGTGACGAGCTCTATGCGTTTCCCCGAAGCCCTCGACGCGCCAGGTTGAGAGCCACCGAGCCGAAGTCGGGTCCGATGTACTCCAGGTCAGTGGGGCTGTGCGCACCATCGCCGTAGACGTAGACGGGCGCTTCGCCTCCTTCATCCATCTGACTTGTGTCGATTGCGAAGTATCCGCCCATTCCATCTGGGCGGAAGGCGACCAAGCTGTGGGGCATGTTCATGGATTCCCTCAGGTCGAGAGTTTCCTTGACCACGCCGAGGTCCCTTCCCTCACGGATGACGATTCCATGGATTTCCTCTCCGGCGACATCGCAGTCCCCGAGCTCCCGCAGGAAATACTTGTACGACGCCGGAAATGTTGTGCCCAGCCGTTGCTCGGCATCGGCGATCTCCTCGTCCGATCGCCCTCCTGCGAAGATGGACTCCTCCGGATTGTCCATCACGAGTTGCACGAACTCTTCGGCTTCTCTAATTCCCATTCCGCATCTCCAGATACGTCTGAGCCCTTGGTGACCCGGGTGAAGTCAGTGCGCTCAGCGACGGTTTCGCCATCCGCAGCCATGCAGAGTTTGGCAGTACGGCGCCCGAGCGGATCGTAGGTGTAGTGCCATACCGTGCCGTCCGGTGTGGTGGTGGATATGAGGCGGTCCTCGGCATCCCAGGTGTATCGCCAGGTGTCCGGCTTGCGGGACAGGCGCCTTTTCTGGCGCACAGTGACGCGGCCGAGTTCGTCGTGCTCGTATCGGATGTGGCCGGCTCGGGTGATGCGGGTGCCCTCGTAGGTGCGTGTCCCCGCTGCTTGGTGGCTGGGATGGTCGGAAGGCCAGTTGGCCTGCGTCTGGTTGCCTGCTGGATCAAAGGCGTAGGTTTCTGTCCAGTCGGCGGCGTGGACTGCGGTGACTCTGCTCGCCCGGTCGAGTTCGAAGCGGCGTATGCCCGTGCGGTGGTCGTCGATTGCGAAGAGAGCGCCGTCCAGGCGGTAGGTGTAAGCGCGTTGCTGAACCAGGTGGCCACCACGGGTGCTCACCGATTGTGCCGTCAGGCGTCCCAATGCGTCGAAGGCATGATGGAGCGCGATCGTTTCATCGATGCGGCGGTCGAGTTCATTGCCTGTCAGATCATGGGTGAAGCGAATGGTGGGGCCGGAGGCGGTCAGCTGCGTGCAGTTGTCCGCCACGTCGTAGGCCCAGTTGCTGGCAGAGCCGGTGGGAGTGGTCCGTGCGACACGGCGCCCAAGGCCGTCGTAGGCGTGGGTGAGAGTGCGGCCGTTGACCGTCTCAGCCAGGACCTGGCCCAGGACGTCATACGCGTACGTCAGCGTGGATGACGGTGACGTCGCGGCGGTGAGGCGTCCCGCCACGTCGTACTCGAAACTGGTGGTGGTGTCGGCGGACTTGGTGGTGAGGTTGCCGAGTACGTCGTAGGCATAAGTGATCCGTTCACCCAATGGCGTGGTTCGGGCTGTCAGTTGGCCTGCACCGTCCAGTGCATAGCGCTGTTGTCGGCCGTCGAAGTCGGACTCGCCTGTCAGTCGTCCTGCGGCGTCGTAGGTGTAATTCCAGGTCAGGTTCTGAGGGTTGCTGACCTGGGTGGGCGCAACTCGGTGTCGTGGGTGAATTCAAAGCGTGCTCCGTCCGGGCCAGTGCGGGCAGACATAACATCGAAGTGGGTGTACTCGTAGTGGGAGACAGCACCCATGGCGTCGGTGTGGCTGGTGCAGTTGCCTTCACCGTCGTAGGTCCACGATTCGGTGGCACAGTCGGGGGCGACGCGGCGCGCCAAGCGGCCCTCGGCAGTCCATTCCTGCCGGGTCGTCGCGCCCAAGGCGTTGGTCATGGCTGTGGGTCTGCCGAATGCGTCTCGCTCGTAGCGGGTCTCTCCGCCCAGCGGGTCAGTGATCGTGAGGGGGAGCCCGGCGGCATCACAGCGGATGGTCGTGGTGTTGCCCAGCGGATTGGTTGTCCCCGTGAGGCACCCTGCGGCGTCGTAGGTGAAGCGGGTCGTCCGGCCCGCTGGATCGGTGATGGCCGTACGGTTGCCGCGCTCGTCGTACTCCTGACGCGGAACGCCTTCCCGGCCGTCGCGTCGGACCACAGGGCGAAGGCATCGTGGCAGTTGTCCCGGGAACGGCAGGTCTCCGTGACCGCCACGCCCGCCCACACCGTGACCGCGCCCGCCTGCCCGCCGTCGTACGCGAGCAGCGGCAGGGCCTCCTCCGCGTCGCCGGTGAACAGCGGGGGCTCGTACCAAGGTTGATCCATGGCGTCGACCGCCGGAAAGTAGGACATGGTCAGTAGTCCTCTTCGTGGGACCGCTCTGCCCCCCCCCCCCCCGGCGGCGGCACGACCTGCTCGGAGTCCATCGCCACACTGCGTGCCACCGAGCCGAAGACAAGCTCGGCAAAGCGCTCGATCGCCTGCGCGGGCGAGTCACTGCGGCCCGCGAGGTACGCGGCGCTCGGGTCGGCGGCGATCGACGCGAGGATGCGGGGGGCTACACGGCCATAGCTGTAGGGCACGAGCAGGGCGCTCCTGACCGCCTCGGGCCCGCGCCGGTCAGGAGCGCCCTGCTGGGGATGCTGAACCGGGAGTTCGTCGGCCTCCGCACGACCCCGCAGGTACGGCCCCGAAGGCGCCGGTGACGTGAGATGCGCCATGCCGTCTCCCGCTCCAACGATGCTCGGTAGCAGTGAAACGTGCTGGCTGCGGGTGGGCGAATCGCCCAGTCTACGTATTCACCTAGTAACGATCTCTCATTGCCTGCGCACACAGTCCTTCCCAGAATGGCCAGGAACTGCGGGTACCAGGGTCGACAAGGATGAGAATTGAAGCGAAAACTGGCGACGATCATCGCCATGGCGGGGGTTATCCTCGCGTCCATGGCCATGCCTTCCGAGGGTGCCGCCGTCCCCTCTCGACTGGGTGTCTACGTCGGGCCGGGTAAGACGGATGCCGTGAACAATTCGCGGACGTGGCTCGGGCGGTCGCAAATGGATGCTACGGACTATCTGGATCCGTCCGAGAACGACGGCTGGAATCAGTACGCGGCCAAGTACTGGGGGGACTGGAAGAAGGCCGGGGACGGTCGCCAGTTCGTGCTCGGGATGCCGATGCTGCCCAAGGGCGGAAACTTCAAGGACGCGCTCGCCGGGAAATACGACAGCCAGTTCCGGGACCTCGCCGACCTGATGGTCAGGAACGGTCTTGGCGATTCCGTGATCCGCCTCGGGTACGAAGGCAACAACAGGACGATCGGCCCGTGGCAGGGGACTGACGACCCGGCGGCCTATCGGGAGATGTTCCGCAAGGTGGTCACCCTCATGCGTGCCCGAACCGGGACGCATTTCCGCTTCGACTACAACATGGCTGTCGGCACCTCGGGCAAAGTCACATCATTCGAGACGCTGTACCCCGGCGACTCCTACGTCGACATCGTGGGTCTGAACATCTACGACGTGTGGTGGGAGCACCCGGACGCGACGCCCGCCCAGCGGTGGGACCACACCCTCACCACTCCTATGGGCGTGAACGACTTCAAGGCATTCGCCGCCGCACACCACAAGCCGAAGTCCTATCCCGAATGGGGCCTTTACGGGAGGGGCGACGCCTACATGGGCGGTGGCGACTCCCCCTACTTCATCGACCGGATGGCCGAACTGGTCAAGGACTCGACGTATCAGTCGTACTTCGACTTCGACTGGGGCGGCGGAACACTGGACGACTACCCCAAGGGCAAGGCGCAGTACAAGCTCCGCTTCGGCGGCTGAAGATCTTTAAAGGTGCCGCCGGAGGGAAGGGGTATCCCGGTGGCCGTGGGTTTACGGCCGAGGAGCGAGATCGACGTGAGCAAGTCCGGCTCGCGGCTGCTGATCTGATCGAAGCCGAACTCGAGTACGAGACAAGGGCGGAGTACCTGGAAGCCGTCGCGAACGCTCTGGAAGGCAACGTCACACTCAACGGATACGAGCGGATCGTTGAAGACGACGATCTGCGGTGGGACACCGATGCGTAACGCGCCCGCAGTTCGCTCAGTAGCCCGTAGTACTTCAGAACTGCTTCACCGCTGCTGACCAGGGATGCGTCTGATCAGAGGTCAGGCGCTCCTTCCCATCGGCGGCCCGTACGTACGGCCTTCTCCTCCATGGCTACGACGAGGAGTCAGGCAGCATCGCGCCGTGCGCGCCGTCGTGTGACTGCGCCTCGTACCCGGCAGCCTGTTGGACGAAGATCCGGTGGAGCGCGCGGGCTGCGGGCGGGACCGAACCCGAACGGCTGCGTTGAAGTACGAGCAGGATCCGTGTGGTGGCGTCGTCGATCGGGCGGTGGACGATGGCACCGGACCGTTCGAGCGGGTCGTCGATGACGCTGAAGTCCGGGAGCACCGTGGCGCCGAGGCCTTCGGCGACCATGAGTTTGCCCATCTCGGCGCCGTCGGTCGAGTACGAGAAGGACGGGGTACGGCCGGCGAGCAGCCGGTGCACGTAGCGGTGCATGAGGTAGCCGGATCGCATGACGATCAGGGGTTCGGTGAGCAGGTCGGCGACGCCGATCGTGCTCAGCGCCGCCAGTGGGCTGTCCGGACGCAGGCAGGCCACCGGGCGGCCGCTGAGGAGCGGGGTGCTGTGGAAGTCGGGCGGCAGGTCGTCGCCCTGGAGGTAGTTGACGAGCCCGAGGTCCAGGCCGCCTTCCTGGATGCCCCGGTGGATCTCTGCCTGCTGCGCGCCCACGACTTCGACCTGCGTCACCGGATGGGTCGCCCGGAACTCCCGGATGGTGGGGACCATCAGCGGAACGGTGGCCGCGTTGACCGTGCCGAGGCGCAACATCCGGGTGGTGTGGTGCTGGTCGTCGGCGGCACGGCGGAGCCGGTCGACGGCGTCCAGGATGCCGATGATGAGCGGGAGCAGTTCCCGGCCGCGCTCGCTGAGCGTCGCACCGGAGCGGCGCCGGTCAAGGACGTCGACGCCCAGTTCGCGCTCAAGGTTGCGCACCGTCTCGCTCAACGCCGGCTGGGAGAGGTGGAGTTCGTCAGCCGCCCGCCGCAGAGAGCCCAGGCGGGTCACGGCCTCGATGTACTCCAGCTGTTCGATCCGCACGGCAGTTCCACGTCCTGACCAGGGAGGGAGTAGGAGGGAGTGGCAGGTGAAAGGGAAACCCTATCAGCCCATCGTCAACGCCTACTCGACCCGGAGCGGAAGGGATGGCTAGTCTGCTGAGGCGGCACAAGCTGTTCCATCACCTGCTGAAAGCAGTTCTCATGAGCGCGCTACAGGGCTTTACGCGGAGGCGACACATCGACCTCGCCCGCGTTGCCAGCGCCTCTTGTTGTCGCGCCGCCTGAGACGCGGTCCGCTCCACCCTTTCCGATCCGTAGGCCTGTGAACCTTCCGGGCTGCGGTCGTTCGCGTTGACGTCCCCTGGTCCCTACCCGCGCCATGTGCTGCCCCGTGCCGGCACCGGGCCGGCTCAGGGCCCCGGTCCGTCCTGCGCCGTGCCGCCATTCCCCCCTTTCTCCGTACCGGGAGTCACCATGTCCATTCCCCCCTCCGCCGAACCCGTGCGCTTCGCGTACTGGGTGCCCAACGTCAGCGGCGGCCTCGTCACCAGCCGGATCGAGCAGCGCACCGACTGGGGCTACGACTACAACCGGAAGCTCGCGGTCCTCGCCGAGAACAACGGCTTCGAGTACGCCCTCAGCCAGGTCCGCTACATGGCCAGCTACGGCGCCGAGTACCAGCACGAGTCGACCAGTTTCAGCCTCGCCCTGCTGCTGGCCACCGAGCGGCTGAAGGTCATCGCGGCGGTCCACCCCGGCCTCTGGCAGCCGGGCGTGCTGGCCAAGCTCGGTGCGACGGCCGACCACCTCTCGAACGGCCGCTTCGCGGTGAACGTGGTCAGCGGTTGGTTCAAGGACGAGTTCACCGCTCTCGGCGAACCGTGGCTGGAGCACGACGAACGCTACCGCCGCTCCGAGGAGTTCATCCGCGCTCTCCGTGCGATCTGGACCGAGGACCACGTCGAGCAGGCCGGCGACTTCTACCGGATCCGTGACTTCTCGCTCAAGCCCAAACCGCTGAACACCCCTGAGCGCCCGCACCCGGAGATCTTCCAGGGCGGCAACTCCACCGCCGCGCGGGCCATGGCCGGACGCGTCTCGGACTGGTACTTCTCCAACGGCAAGGACTTCGACGGGGTCACCGAGCAGATCGCCGACGTCCACGCCTCCGCCGCGGCAGCCGGGCGCCCGGCGCCCCGGTTCGGTCTCAACGGCTTCCTGATCGCCCGTGACACCGAGGCCGAAGCCCGCGACACCCTGCGCGAGATCGTCGCCAAGGCCGACACCGACGCCGTACACGGATTCGGCGCGGCCGTCAGGCAGGCGGGTCAGGCGACCGGCGACCACAAGGGCATGTGGCAGGACTCCAGCTTCGCGGACCTGGTGCAGTACAACGACGGTTTCCGCACCGGCCTCATCGGCACCCCCGAGCAGATCGCCGAGCGCATCGTCGCCTACAAGCGGCGCGGCGTCGATCTGCTGCTGCTGGGCTTCCTGCACTACCTGGAGGAAGTCGAGTACTTCGGCAGCCGGGTGCTGCCCCTGGTCCGCGAGCTGGAGGCACAGCAGCCGACCGGCCAGGACGAGACCGCCGCCGCCTTCGTCTGACACCTCACCCTCACCACTCACTCTCACCACTCACTTCGTACGCCAGACCGACTGAGAGGACACCCATGAGCACCGCCGTCACCGCCCCCTGGAAGAACGCCCCCGCCCCGAAGGACACCGCGGGCTGGATCGAACGTGCCGCCGAGGTCGGCGCCGTCCTGGCCACCGATGCCGCCGCCCGCGACAAGGCCGGCGCAACCCCCTACGCGGAGGTCCGCCTGCTGAAGGACTCCGGCCTTGTCACCCTGCTCGGGCCGGCCGAGCACGGCGGAGCGGGCCAGGACTGGACCACGGCCTACCGTGTGGTCCGCGAGGTCGCCAAGGCCGACGGCTCGATCGGTCAACTCCTCGGCTACCACTACCTGTGGAACTGGGCCGCCCGGCTGGTCGCCACGCGCGAGCAGTGGGAGTCCGTCGAGGCCGAGGCCGCCCGCCAGCAGTGGTTCTTCGGCGGTGCGGTCAACCCGCGCGACAGCGACGTCACTGTCACCGAGGACGGCGACGACCTCGTTTTCACCGGCAGCAAGACCTTCTCCACCGGCAGCAAGGTCTCCGATGTCACCGTGCTCGAAGGGGTTCTGGAGGGCACCGACCAGCACGTCTTCGCGATCGTCCCCTCGGACAGCGAGGGGCTGACCTTCCACGACGACTGGGACAACATCGGCCAGCGGCTGACCGAGAGCGGCGGCGTCACCATCGACGGCGTCCGCACCCCGTGGGCCTCCGCCGCCGGATACGTGGACAAGGTGTTCCGGCCGCGCGTCTACAACACGCTCAACGTCCCCACCATCCAGCTCGTCTTCGTGAGCTTCTACCTGGGCATCGCCGCGGGCGCCCTGGAGACCGCCGCCACCTACACCCGTACCAAGTCGCGCTCGTGGCTGCACGGCGGTTACGAGCAGGCGGTGGACGAGCCCTACGTCCTCGACATCTACGGCGATCTGACCGCCAAGCTCTGGGCGGTCGAGGCCCTGGCCGACGCCGTCGCCCGCGAGGGCCAGCTCCTGCACGACGACCCCGACGCCGTCACCGAGCAGATCCGCGGAGAGTTCGAAGTCCGGGTGGCCGCCGTCAAGGCCCGCGCCACCGAGGTCGCCCTGGAGGTCACAGCCAAGATCTTCGAGGTCACCGGCGCCCGCGCCACCGCCTCCTCCGAGGGCCTTGACCGCTTCTGGCGCAACGTCCGCACCCACACCCTGCACGACCCGGTGGCCTACAAGCGCCGTGAGGTGGGCCGCCACGTCCTCACCGCCGAACTCCCCGAGCCCACCTGGTACTCCTGACCGCCGATCCCGCGCGGCCCCGCTCCCACCGGCGGGGCGGGGCCGCGCGGTGCCGGGAACTGCCCCGGTACCGCGCACCGACCACCGAATCGAGGACCCGTGGCCACCGTTCTCTCCGTATCCGGAAGCCCCTCCGCCACCTCCCGCACCGCCCGGCTGCTGCGCCATCTCGACGGCTGGCTCGCCGACCAGGGACACAGCGTCGTTCCGCTGGACGTCCGCACCCTGCCCCCGGAGGCCCTGCTCGGCGCCGACTTCGGCCACCCGGCCATCGTGCGGGCCGCCGAACTCTTCGCGCAGGCCGACGGGATCGTCGTCGGAACCCCGGTCTACAAAGCCTCCTACTCGGGGCTGCTCAAGTCGCTGCTCGACCTGCTGCCCCAGTACGCACTCGCCGGCAAGACCGTGCTGCCGCTGGCCACCGGCGGTTCCACGGCACACGTCCTGGCCATCGACTACGCGTTGCGGCCGGTCCTTTCCTCGATGGGTGCCGCCCACATCGTCCAGGGCTGGTTCGTCCTGGACCGGCACATCGGGCTCACCGCGGACGGGGGAATCGCACTGGAGTCCGGTACCGCGGAGTCGCTGGGCCCGATCGTGGACCAGTTCTCCGCCGCGCTCGGCCGGGGCTCCCTCCTCGCCACCACCGGCTGACCCGGCGTCGGCCCCACCACAGCCGTCCGCTCCCCCGGAGGAACACATGACCGCCCCCACCAGCACCGCGCCGACCCGCCCGGCATCCCGTGTCATCGCCGACGACGCCGAGGCGCTCGCTGTGGCCACCGGCCTGGCCGCGCAGTTCCGCGACGGCGCGGCGGAACGTGACGCCTCCCGACACCTGCCCCGTGCCGAACTCGACCTGCTCTCTGCCTCGGGCCTGCTGGCCATCACCGTTCCCGCCGAGCACGGCGGCGCCGACGTCGGCGCACAGACCCTGGCCGAGGTGTTCCGGCTGCTGGCCTCCGCGGACGCCAGTCTCGCCCAGATCCCGCAGAGCCACTTCGTCTACGTCAATGTGCTGCGTCGGCAGGGCACACCCGCACAGCAGGGGTTCTTCTTCGCGGAACTCCTGGCCGGACGCCGTTTCGGGAACGCCCAGTCGGAGGCCGGGACCAAGCATGTCCAGGACATCCGCACCCGGCTGACCCGGGTCTCGGACGATGCCTTCCGGATCGACGGCGTCAAGCAGTACTCCACCGGCGCGCTCTTCGCCGACTGGATCCCGGTTCTGGCCCGGGCCGAGGACGACACCCTGCAGGTCGCCTACGTCGCTGCCGACGCGGCAGGGGTGAGTGTCGTCGACGACTGGGCGGGCATGGGCCAGCGCACCACCGCCAGCGGGACCGTGCGCCTGGACTCCGTCACCGTGTCCGCCGACCGGATCGTCCCGCACCATCTGACGTTCACCGGTCCCCAACTGCACGGCGCGGTGGCCCAGTTGCTGCATGCCGCGATCGACGTCGGCATCGCCGCCGGGGCTCTGTCCGAGGCGGTCGCCTTCGTACGGACCAAGAGCCGTCCCTGGTTCGAGAGCGGCTTCGACACCGCGGCCGAGGACCCACTCCTGATCCAGCGCTTCAGAGAACTGTCCGTCCGGCTACGAGCGGCGGAGGCGCTGCTTTCCGTAGCCGCGCGAGCCGTGGACGAAGCAGCGGCCGACCTCACCGACGACACGGCCGCCGAGGCCTCGGTAGCCGTCGCGGCGGCCAAGGCCTTCGCCGGCGAAGCAGCCGTGGAGCTCGGCAGCGCCCTGTTCGAGGTCTCCGGCACCCGTGCCGTACTCGACTCCCTCAACCTCAACCGGCACTGGCGCGACGCGCGTACCCACACCCTGCACGACCCGGCCCGCTGGAAGATCCAGCACATCGGCCGCTACGTCCTCAACGGCACCAGGCCACCTCGCCACGGCCTGCTCTGAACCCACCTATACGCCACCCACCTATACGGCTCCACCCACCACCCTCCAACCCCACCGCGACAAGTCCCCACCTCGCCAACCCCATCACCCATCACCCGGGAGTCCCCGATGGCCCTGACCTTCCACTGGTTCCTGCCCACCTACGGCGACAGCCGTCACGTCGTGGGCGGGGGCCACGGGCTTCCGGCAGGGAGCGCCGGCGGCGACCGACCGGCCACACTCGGCTACCTCACCCAGATCGCCCGCGCCGCCGAGCACCTCGGATTCGTCGGGGCGCTCACCCCCACCGGCGCCTGGTGCGAGGACGCCTGGCTCACCACCGCGATGCTCGCCCGGGAGACCGAACGGCTCAAGTTCCTGGTCGCCTTCCGCCCCGGGTTCGTCTCCCCGACCCTGGGCGCGCAGATGGCGGCGACGTTCCAACGGCACACCGGCGGACGGCTGCTCCTGAACGTCGTCACCGGCGGCGAGAGCCAGGAACAGCGGGCCTACGGCGACTTCCTGGACAAGGATGCCCGCTACGCCCGTACTGGCGAGTTCCTGCAGATCGTGCGGGACCTGTGGCAGGGAAAGACCGTCGACCTGCACGGCAAGCACCTCCGGGTGGAGGGCGCGCAGCTGGGACGTCTGCCCGACCCCGTGCCCGAGATCTACTTCGGCGGGTCCTCGACCGCCGCGGGCGACGTGGCGGCCGAGCACAGCGACGTCTACCTGACGTGGGGCGAGCCGCCAGCGGCCGTCGCCGAGAAGATCGCCTGGGTCCGGAGCCTCGCCGCCGCCAAGGGGCGCACCGTGCGTTTCGGGATCAGACTCCATGTCATCACCCGCGACACCTCCCAGCAGGCATGGGCCGAGGCCGAACGCCTCTTGCAGGGTTTCGACCCCGCAGCCGTACGCGCCATCCAGGCCGGCCTGGCCCGCAGTGAGTCCGAGGGCCAGCGCCGGATGCTGGACCTCCACCACGGAAGCAGCTCCGACCTGGAGATCTCGCCCAACCTCTGGGCCGGTATCGGCCTGGTACGGGGCGGTGCGGGCACGGCGCTGGTCGGGAGCCACACCGAGGTCGCCGAGCGGATCGCCGAGTACCACCGGCTGGGCATCGACGAGTTCATCCTCTCCGGCCACCCGCACATCGAGGAGGCGTACTGGTTCGGCGAAGGCGTCCTGCCCGCCCTCGGGTCCCAGGGGCTGTGGACCCACCCCGCCGGAGCCACGGAATCCCCGGGAACCGCCGTGCCCTTCGCGGACGTGAGTGCGGTCGGTCGAGATCCTCGCCAGCCCGGCTCTTCGCCGATCCGCGGCACGACCGGCCGGTGACTGGGACGAGGATTACGTCCCGGACCAAGTAGCCACGAGACGCCAGGAGGGTGTTCAACTGCCGTCGTATCCGCGGTTGAACACCCTGTTGGCATGTTCAAGTGTTCAGTACGCACATTGATCCGCAGACCTTCCTGGATCAGTCTTTTCCATGTCGCCGCCGGTCAGAGATCGCGGGCACTGCTTCGGTTTGGCAGCGGAGAATTTCCCTCTTCTTCCTGAGCGGCCGGCGGCGGATGTGTGAAATGAGTGATCCTCACTTGGAAGGAATTCTGTTGTGACTGTCGTTGAGACCGGCGTAGACAGCGTCGCCATCGCCCGTTCCGCTGCTCGGCAGCTCCTTGAGGCGGCAAACCAGCCGGGTGACTACGTCAACCGCGACAAGATCGCGGAGATCGACGGGATCCTGGCCCGTAACCGGAGCAATGTCAGCGCGGCTCTCAGCACTGCGAAAAGGCAGTACTCGATGGAGCACTATGCGCGTACCACGGCGCTGCTTCCCGCGGAGCTCGTCTCCCTCCTGCGCGCCGAGGCCCGCAAACTGGCCGACACCAACACCCGCCGGATCGACATCACCGTGCCGGTGACGGGCAATACTCCGCGCCGCCTGGGCAGCCTGCCCAACCCGCTCTTCCAGGAGCACAGCGAGCTGTTCACGGCCCTGTACAACTCGACGGAGTTCCGGGCCCTGCTGTCCACCGTGGTGCAGACCCCGATCCTGGACGCCACCTTCGAGGACGAGAAGATCACCGGTACTCACCAGAACCGGGCAGGCGACACCCACGGCTGGCACTGGGGCGACCACGAGTTCGCCTTCATCTTCATCTCCGAGGCGCCGTCCATCGAGCACGGAGGCATGCTGCAGTCCTGCCCCCACACGGAGTGGGACAAGAACGACCCGGCCGTCAACCAGAAGCTGTCCGAGGGCACCGTGCGCACCTACTACCACGGTGCCGGTGAGTCCTACGTCTTCAAGACGGACACCAGCCTGCACCGCACCGTCCCGATCGAGACCGAGGGTGTGGAGCGCATCATCATCAACCTCACCTTCGCCAGCCTGCGCGACTGGCTCGAGGAGAAGTCCTACGAGACGACGAACGCCGTCTACACCGACTGAGCACCGTGACCTGGTCGCCCGTACGCGACCTCGTCGATGAGACCGACGGGTGGCCGCCCGGAGAAGGGGGCGGCCACCCGCGTCATGTCTGCATCTCATCAGCGGCCTGCATACAGGTCAGCTGCTGTTGCTCAGGAGGAATAGATGGCACTGGACAACGTCCTGCCCCTGGAGGCGGTGGTGTTGGTCGACCTGGCCATCGTGCTGGTGGCCGGCACGCTGGTGGCCGGAGTGATACGTCGCTTCCACCAGCCTCCCGTCATTGCTGAAATCGCTCTCGGTCTGGCCTTGGGCCCCAGCCTGCTGGGCCTGTTGCCCGGCGATCTGCCCGCAGTGCTCTTCCCGGAGAGCGCCCGCCCCGTTCTTTCGGTGGTGGCCCAGATCGGGCTGGTGCTCTTCATGTTCCACGCCGGCTGGGAGCTTGAGCTGGGGCGGCTGCGCGGCCGCGGCCGGGCCTTGACCTCGCTCGCCGCCTCGGCCATGGCCGTTCCCTTCGCGCTGGGGGGTGTCGCCGCGGCCCTGCTGTACACCGATGCACCGCACGGAGTCGGCAAGGCGGAGTTCGTGCTCTACCTGGCCACCGCGTTCTCCATCACGGCCTTTCCCGTACTGGCCCGCATCATCCGCGACAGCCGGCTGTCCCATACCCGCGTGGGCGTACTGTCCATGGCCTGCGCCGCGCTCGGCGATGTCGCTGCCTGGTGCGTACTGGTACTGGTGATCGCCGTCGCCGGGGCGGGCGGAGCGGTCGAGTTCGGCACCACGCTTGGTCTGACCGTTGCTTTCGGCCTGGTCATGGCGACCCTGGTCCGGCCACTGCTGCGGAGGCTGGTGGACCGGTTCGAGGCCGCCCCGACGACCCTGCTGCTCAGCGTCGTCGCCCCCGGCATCTTCCTGTCCTCGGTGGCCACCACCTGGATCGGGATCCACGCGATCTTCGGCGCCTTCGCCTTCGGCCTGGCGATGCCGCGGCAGCTGCCCCCGCGGGTGGCGACGAACGTGGTGGCTCCGGTGGAGAAGATGACCGGCCTGCTCCTGCCGGTGTTCTTCGTGATCACCGGACTCTCGGTGGACGTGACAGTTCTGGGAGGAACAGGAGTGGGCTTCCTCGCCCTGGCCCTGGCCGCCGCGGTGATCGGGAAGTTCGTGGGAACCACGCTGCCGGCCCGGCTGTGGGGGATGCCCTGGCGTGAGGCCGGCGCGTTCGGAGCCCTCATGAATACGCGAGGGCTGACCGAGATCGTGGTGCTGGGAATCGGCCGCGACATGGGACTCATCGGAGACCAGCTCTTCACCGTCATGGTGCTGATGGCGCTGGTGACCACCGCCATGGCCGGACCGCTTCTGAAGATCCTGCGTGTCCAGGAATCCGGCACGCCCCCGGCGGAGTTCCCCGCGGTCGCCAAGACGCCCGTGGCCCAACCCGTGGCCGGGTGAGGCGCCATGACGGTCAGCCGGCACCTCGGATACCACCGCGTCTCGGACGAGGCGCTCATGATCATCGCGGGCTGCCGCCCGCTGCGGGCGGTGCGTGGACGCCATCGGATCGACCGGCTCCTAGGCGAACTCACCACCGGCGACCCCCAAGCGGTGCTCAGCCGCTGGGCACACCCAGACACTCCGGCCGATCAGGAGACGCCATGACAGACACCGGCCAAGCCGCCGATCCCGTGCCGCCCGCCGACCCGGGCAACTGCACCGAGGACCACCGCTGTGAGCCCCGCTCCAGCAACCGCTCGGTCCTGAGCGGCGAATTCGGCCCCGAGCAGGACAACAGGTCCGGTTGGCAAGGCGTCTGATCCTCGCGAGGAGAGCTATGAGAACCGTAAGCAATGGATACCGGATCGACGGCAACTCTCTACACCTGGCCAAGTACATGGCAGAGGCCGAGATAAAGGACCTGGTCCGCTGGTCCTGCCTCAAGGACGAAATAAGGATAGAGCTGGAAAGAATCTCGGTGCGCGTCTCGCAGGCCAGCCTTGAAGACTCCGGTGTTCTCCACTTCCATGCCGACCATGAAGGCCCCGCAAAGGCGCGCACCTGGGTTCGCTCGATCGGCCGGACCATCTCCGCCCGGGAAATCGCCACCCTCATCATTTCCGATGTGGAAGCGATACGCCGCGAATTCCGCCTGCTCGAAAAATGATTGGGCGGACATGAACATCTCCGAGTCCTCATCACCACGACAGGAACCATCATGACGACAATTCTCTTCGGCAAGGAAAGCGCCTGCACCGAGGACCCCAACGGGTTCGACCGCCGGACCGTCCTCGTCCCCGCCGACGTACGCGCGTACCGCGGCGCCGGTTTCGACGTCGTGGTCCAGGCAGGCCTGGGCGAGGGCATCGGCTACCTCGACAATCAGTACGAGATGGAGGGAGCACGCGTCGAAGCCGGCCCGGGCTGTTATGCGGGCAAGGACATCATCGTCAAGCTCAAGGGCGCTGAAGCCGCCGAGATGGCCCAGATGACCCCGGGCGCCGTCATGCTCACCATGGCCCACCTGTACTGCTTCCCCGACCGGACCCAGCAACTCGCGGCCCGTCAGGCCAAGGTCATCGCCATGGAAGGTGTCCAGAAGACGGCCACCCCGACGGCCGCCTATCTCGACGGCATCCGCGCAGGAGCCCGCGTCGACATCAGCGGCCTCGGCGACAACCCCCACGTACACGTCGCCCGGTCGGCGGACCAGGACTACCTCAACGGCCTGCTGCGCGCCCTGATGCGCCGCACCCGAGGGCCGTTGCATGTCAACTTCCTCGAGAACCTCGACAACAGCCCCGTTCCGCAGGCCAGTTCCCACCTCGCCGTCACCGTCTCCGGCATCTTCCTGCGCGACGCGGACGGCGACCTGCACGACCTGACCGGCGCCACCCCCGGTGACGACGAAGAGCGCCTCGTCAAGGACGAGTTCAACCGTTCCACCCGTGCCGTCGGCCAGACCCGGGAAGTGGGCATCGGCGCCACCCGATACGCACTTGGCCTCCACGCCCGCCTCCACGACGGCGTGCCCCGCGCCGCGGTCCTCGGATATGGAAACGTATCCATGGGCGCCTTCGAACAACTGCGTACCGCCGCTGTCCCGTTCAGCATCCTGGGCCGCGCGCAGACCGCAGCGGACGCCCTGCCCGCCTGGCTGGAACGCAGCGACCTCATCATCAATGGCGCGGAGACACCCGGCAGCAGCGACTACATCATCACCAACCAGCAGGTCGACGAGCACGTCAAGGAGGGCTCCCTGATCATTGATCTGATCGGTGGATCACCCTTCCGCCGCTCGCCCGTCGAGCGATTCGAGTGGACCACCTTCATGCCCGACATCCACATGGAGAAGGACGGGCGCTACTACGCCGGTCTGTGGGCCTGGGACATGTACTACTCCATGCACGACACCACGGCGAACTACAGCCGCATGATCAAGGACGTACTGGCCCTTGACCGCTACGTCGACAACCCGGACCTGTTCGTCGCCGACCACGCCTACGCGCAGCAGCTGGGGGACTGATGCAGAGCACCGCCATCGCTCTCGTCCGGCACCCGCTGACGCAGTTCGGCTACGAGAACACACCGGCAGACACCGACGTATGGCTGCTGTGCCATCCGACCAAGAGCCAGATCAGCCACACCTACGCCGGCGCCGATCCCTCCCATGTGCGGATCTACAGCCACTACGAGACCAACGACCTGGTGGACTACGACGCCGCCTCCATCATCGAGAGCAGCGACTGCCGCGGCATCATCGCGCTCTCCGAGGTCGACATGCTCAGAGCGGCACAACTGCGCACGCGCTACGACTTGCCCGGCCTGAAGTACGACACGGCCCGCCTCTTCCGGGACAAGGCCCTCATGAAGGAAACACTGCGCGAGGCAGGTTTCAGGGTCCCCGACTTCCGAACGGTCGACAACGGTCTCGACCTGATGGCCGCGGCACAGACCTACGGCTACCCCTTCGTCCTCAAGCCCCGCATGGGCGGCGGGTCCATCGGCGCCACGGTCATCCGCGATGCCGAGGATCTGCGCCGCCACCTCTCCGAAGGCCTGCGTCCGAACTTCTACACGCCCGCCTGCCTGGAGGCCGAGGAGTTCGTCAGCGGCGACCTGTACCACGTGGACGGCCTGGTCATCGACGGGCGGGTCCAGTTGGACAGCGTCAGCCGCTACCGGTCCGACATCCTGGACTTCTCCACCGCCGTCTCCACCCGGATGATCGACCAGACCTCCACACTGGCCGGCCAGTTGACCACGTTCACTCACGGAGTCATCGCCGAACTGGGCCTGCTCCAGCCCGACATCCACAGCTACTTCCACTGCGAGGTGTTCCACGGAGCCGACGGACTGGTGCTGTGCGAGGTCGCAGCCCGCCCCGGCGGCCTGGGCATCGTCGACCAGGTGGACGCGCACTTCGGCGTCAACACCTTCGAGCTGCTGCTGGCCGCGACGCTCGGACGGCGACTGCCCACCCCCCGCCTCGCGGAGAACCGTACGCTCGTCGGTTGGGTGGGAATCCCCAAGTCCTGTGACCCGCAAGTCGTACGTGCCCACGTGCCCGAGGCCAACCTGGTCGGCGAACGCATGCACCGCACGGCCATGGTTGGCCGGCAGACGTCCTCCGTCGACCTGGACGGGTTCGTTCTCATGCGCGCCGACACCGAGGAGGAACTCGACGGCCTTCTGCGCAGCGGCGTCGAACGTGTCGCGGCCGCCGTCCGCCCCGATGTCGACCCCACACAGCAGTCGGTGCCGGCGTGAGTACCGCTGACACCCGCCAGACCGTCCTGGTCGTCACCGGGTACGACCTCGACGCGGTTCCCGTCGTGGACTGGCTTGCCGACCGCTACCGGATCCTGCTCATCGCTTTCCGCGACGCCGCGGGACAGCGCCACGGAGGACTCGCCCGGGCAGTCGACTCCTGTGCCGCATGGGCATGGATCGATGACGCCTTCAACAACTGGGAGACCTTCGAGCAGGCGCGCGGCTGGCACGCACAACACCACATCGATCACGTGGTCTGTCTCGACGAGTTCGGCCTCATCGCCGCGGCTCAGCTGCGCCGCGTCCTGGGCGTCAGGTCGGGGCAGCAGCTCGATTCAGCTCTCAGCTACCGGCTCAAGCCTCGCATGTACGAGGCGGTCGCGGACCGGGTTCGTGTCCCGCGATGGCGGTCGGCGGCCACGGCGTTCGAGGTCCTGCAGGCCGTCGACGACCTGGAGTTGCCGCTCGTCATCAAGCCCGTGGACGGTGCGGCATCCGTCGACACCCACGTACTGCACACCCGGCAGGATCTCGACGCGTGGCTGCGCGCCCGCCCCTGGTCCTGGCCCGCGCCGCTGATCGTCCAACGCTTCATCGCAGGCCGCATGTACCACGTGGACGGGCTGACCCTGAATGGCATCACCCACGCCGCCACCGTCTCCGCCTACGGCTCGCATCCCGGCGCCCACCGCACCGATCGGTATCTGACGTCGGCCATGCTCGATCCGGACGAGCCGCTGCACGCCGTGCTGCTCGACCAGGTGGGCCGAGCTCTCGCATCGCTGCCGGACACCGGTGGCAGCAGCTTCCACGCGGAGTTCTTCGTCACTCCCGGAGGGGAGGTGTACTTCTGCGAGATCGCCGGCCGCACCGGCGGATCCGGCATCCGCAAGGCCCACGAACGGGCGACCGGCATCCACCTGGTCAGAGCCCACGCACTCCTGCAATGCGGCCTCCCTCTCCAGGAGGCAGCCCCGGAAGCCGAACAGGGCACGCTGCGACGCCGCACGGGCTGGTACATCCGATACGCCGCGCCCGGCAGGCTCCTGGCCCTGCCCACCGACTGCGGCATGGACGGCGTTCACGACTACAGCGTCCTTGCCCGGCCCGGAAGCATCAGCGGCGGAGCGACCTCCAGCGTCGACGCGGTCCAGCAGTTCATCGTCGAGGCCGACAGCGACGACGCCTTCGCCAAGACCTACCAGGCCATCAGCGACTGGTGCGACGACCACCGCATCAGCACCACCCCCGCCTGACGACATGCCGCTGCCCGGGGTGGTGCCACAGGCAGTCCACTGCCGGCATCACCCCGGGCCCTCCCCCACGGCACGACACCAAGGAGCATCGTGACCACCTCGCTCACCCCACCCCAGCTCCACCGGTCCGCGGGCACCCGGCGCGGTGGGCTCGCCGCGTACTACGCGGCGGCGTTGGCGATCCGTACCTCGGATGCGGGAAGTGCGGCAGCGATCGTCCTGCTGGCCCTTCACACGGCCCGCGACGGTCATCCCAGCCTTGGCACCTACGCCGGCCTGCTGGCCTCCTGCCTCACCATCCCGCACATGCTCGGGCCGCTCTCGGCCCGCGCCCTCTCTCTCATCCCCAACGCTCGTCTGGGGCTCACCACTGCCTTCGCCCTCTTCGCCATGACCTTCGGCGCCGCTGGCCTGCTGATGGCTCACGCGCACATCGCCATGGCGGCGCTCTGCCTGGTCATCGCCGGTTTCCTCGGACCGATCCTCACCGGTGGACTCTCCAGCCACCTCGGATCCCTCCTGCCGGACAACCGGGCCACCCAACGACGGGCCCAGTCCGCCGACTCCCTCACCTACGCCATCAGCAACAGCGTCGGCAACAGCATGGTCGGCGCCGTCGCCGTGCTCATCTCACCTCTGGCGACCATGATGGTGCTGGCCGCGCTCGCGGCACTGGCCGCCCTGCTCGCCACCCTGTTGCCCTTGCGGGACATACCGCGGGCGAGCGCATCGCGCGCCTCAGTGAAGAACGTACTGCTCGTCATGGTGAAGACCAAAGGCCTGCGCGACATCATGATCATCACGTATGGGAACGCGATCGGCTTCACCAGCCTCATCGTGCTGGCCACCACTTTCGCGCGCAGCCAGCACCTGCCCGCGGCGACCGGCCCGTTCCTCCTGGCGGTCATGGGCGGCGGGTCACTTCTCGTCGGCGTCTGGTTCACCGCACGCCCCCTGACAGTTGATGTGGTCCGAGCCGCCAAGTGGTGCGCCGTCGCCAGCGGCGTGTTCATGTTCCTGCCGGCCCTCGGACAGACGTGGTCGGCTGCCGTTGCCTTCCTGGCCGTGGGCGGATGCCAGTCCGTCCTCAACACCGCCGCACTGGCCGTACGCAGAGAGGCGTCCCCGCCCGATCTGCGCGAATCCGTGTTCGTCACGATGGCGGGAGCCAAGGTCGGCGTCGCCACCCTCGGCCTCGCCCTGGCAGGCCTTGTCCCGGTCGACGCCATGCCCTACGGCTTCGCGGCGGCCGGCCTGCTCAGTCTCCTGGCGGGCCTCAGCGTACGAGGAAACAAGTGAGCGCCCCGGTTCCCCGGCGCATGATCCGCGTCAACGGGGCAGAACCGCAGAACCCCCTCATCCCCTCCGACACGGTCGAGGGAATCGGGGGAAGGATCATCGACCAGCTCTTCACCGGCCTGTTCCACTACGACGCCGACGGCCGTGTTCTGCCGGCCGTCCTCGACCAACTCGAAACCGCCGATCACCAGCACTTCCGTATCACCCTGCGGTCCGACTGGACGTTCACGGACGGCACCCGGGTCACCGCCCACAGCTTCGTCGACGCTTGGAACTGGGCCGCCAACTCCACCAACAGGCAGCAGCAACAGGCCTTCTTCGCGCCGATCGCCGGCTACGAGGACGTGGCCGCCCACCCGCCCACCGCACTCCGCATGTCCGGCCTGCACGTGATCGACGATCACACTTTCACCGTCAGCTTGCGCCGCCCGGACCGGGACTTCCCCGCCACCCTCGGAAATCTGGCCGCCAAGCCCTTGCCCTCAGCCTTCTTCACCATGGGCCCCGCCGCCTTCGGCGAGCAGCCCATCGGCAACGGCCCCTACCGTCTGGCAGGCCCAGCGGGCTGGAAACACCACGACAGCATCAGCCTGCTCCCCAACCCCGACTACCCGGGACCCGGCCCTGTCCGCAACGACGGCATCCGTGTCGTGTTCTACGACGACCTGGCCGACGCCTACGCGGATCTGACCGCAGGCGACCTGGACGTTCTCGACAGCATCCCCGACAGTCTTCTTGCCCGCTTCCACACGGACATGGGCCATCAGGCCGCGAAGCGCCGCATCGCTCTCAACAGCCACCTGGCCATCCCTGCCGACCTCGCACACTTCACCGGGCAGGAGGGAAGGCTGCGGCGCCGCGCCCTGTCCCAGGCCATCGACCGCGACCAGCTCATCAACCGGCTGCTCGGCGGAACGCGCATCGCCGCAACCGACTTCACCACGGGTGTTCTGCGCGAGGACGATGCCCCGTTCGCTGCCGGCGATGTCCTGCTCCACAACCCACACGGCGCACGCACGGCTTGGGCGCAAGCGGATGACATCCGGCCGTTCACCGGCAGCCTGGACATCGCATATCACGCCAGCGGCGGCTATGACCGGTGGGTCATTGCACTCGCCGAGCAGATCTCCACGGTCCTGGGTATCGCCTGCCGCCCCATCGTCTACCCCACCTTCAAGAGCATCCGAGACCACATCAAGAACGGAACCCTCGACGCCGCCTTCCGTACCGGCTGGCGCGGAGACTATCCCTCACAAGTCAACTTCCTCGAGCCGCTCTTCGTCACCGGGGCCCCCTGCAACGAGACCGGCTACAGCTCCGAGGCCTTCGACACGGCCCTGCACGAGGCCAAAACCGCACCGACAGAGCGTGCGGCTGCTGCCCATCTCCGCTCCGCACAGGACGTTCTGTTCGCAGATCTTCCTGTCATCCCCCTGTGGGACCATCAGCTGGTGGCGGGTGTGAGCGCCTCCGTCCACGCACCTTTCAAATGGAACGGCATGGCCGACTACCCGGCCATAGAACCAAAGGACGCACCACAGCCGTGAGCGCCAGCACGCATTCCGAGATCCTGACCAAGGACATGCTCCAGGAGCACTTCGCGGCCATGGGGCTGGCTCCGGGGGCCGTTGTCGTGGCTCACGCCTCCCTCTCTGCCTTCGGACACATCGCCGGGGGAGCCACCACTGTCATCGACGCACTCCGCTCGACCATCGGGGACGGCGGAACACTCGTCGTCCCGACGTTCACCCCGCAGATCAGCGACCCCTGCCCGCACATCCCGGCAGCCGACGCCGACTCGGCAGCCGAGGCCGCGCGAGGGCGTGTTCCGCTGTTCACGGACGCGACACCCACCCCCATGGGCGCCGTCCCCAATGCGCTGCTGGCCCAGCCGGGCCGGCTCCGCGGACGCCACCCCCAGGCGTCGGTCGCCGCTCTCGGCCCGCGAGCCCAAGAGATCACCGACCGCCAGCCCTACAGCCATGCACTGGGTGCCGACTCGCCCTTCGCGCGCATGTACCGCCTGAAGGCGCACATTCTGCTGCTGGGAGTCGGGCACAACCGCAACTCGTTCCTGCACTACGCCGAAACACTCACTCCGCACCCGCGAGCCAAGACCCGTCGTTTCCCCGCCCTGCTGGACGGCGAGCGCGCCTGGGTCGAAACACCCGATGCGGGCGACGACAACGGCCGGTTCTTCCCAAGCGTGGGAGCAGAGGCGGACACCGCAGGCCTGATCACCCATCGCACCATCGGCGCGGCGAAGTGCCAGCTCATGCACAGCCGGCCCTTCACGGACTTCGCCGTCGATCGCCTGACCGAGCTGCTCGCAGCCGACGCCTACTCCGGAACCCCCGGAAGATGACCCAGCTGGACGGCGCGGATCGCTGCCTGGAACCGGCTTCGTGCACCCAGCTCCGTCAAGAGCCCGGTCACGATGCGGCGGACCGTTCGGGTCGACACACCCAGGCCGTTGGCTATCGACTCATCCGTCTTGCCCTCGGCCATCAGCTCAAGCACGGCCTGCTGCTGCCGACTCAACAGGCTCTTCTCCCGAGGCCCGGCCCCCTGCACGATCGGCTCCGCAGACCGCCACACCTGCTCGAACAGGGCACACAGGAGAGCGATCATGCCCGGACTGGTCACCAGGACGGCGCCGGCGCCCGTGTCATCGGTGTCGGCGGCGATCAGAGCGGCCCGGCGGTCTATGACGATCACGCGGTTGGGCAGAGTAGGAACCGTCCGCACCTGAGCACCCATGCTCTGCAGCCACTTGGCATGCTCAAGTGTCGGCATGTCGCGTCGGATGGCGTCCAAATAGACGGTACGCATGCGCACGCCGCGTTCCAGCAGGTTCTGGTTCAAAGGGCGGGACGCCGCCATGTTCTCCGGAGTCTGCGGACCTCCGGTCGCGAACGTCAGGAACTCCTCCGCGACCTCATGATGAAGCAGCTGCAGCTGGTCACGGATCGCTTCCAGGCCGTGCAGATACGTCATGCCGGCAGTCGCCGCGGGCGGAGCCTCCTCGGCATACGCCGCGATGATCTTCACGGCCGCTGCCCTCGTGGCATCGATCCGCTGCTGCTGCGCCGACAACTGCTCCTGCTGCCGCGCCAGCAACACTTCCATTCCCAGGCGAGGGTCTACGGCACGTACCCCGTCACGGTCCTCGCCCGAGAAGCGAACCAGCGCCATCTCGCTCAGAACGGCCAGAGCCCAGCGCACCGTGTCCTCGTCGAGCCCCAGATGGGCCCCGAGTTGCTGCACCCCGTAACCCGGCCAAGCCAGAGTGCCGCGGTAGACGGCTTCGGTCACTGCATCCAGCCCCAGCCCTGTAAACACGGGCCAACCCCCCTTTCATACTCCGCCAGCGTGCTTTGGGCGGGTGGCGGAAAGGGTAACGGGCCGCCTCTGACCTGCACAGACCTCCCCGGCCTAGCCGCCTGATCCTTTGCGAAGCCATTGAAGAGTGGTGCGTGCGTGTGTATCTGATCCACATCCACCTGCTCCCCGACGCCGCCGGCGCGTCCCTGCCTGCCGACGCGGGGCTCGCGGTCGCACGCGCCGCGCCCGAGCCGGCCGCCGTGGAGCTGGCCGTCGTGCACGACGGAGCCGCGCATCCGGTCGTTGCGCTGTACCTGCGGAGCGGGAGCTTGCGACAGGCCGAGGAAGAAGCCAGGTCCGCATGGCTGAACGCCGCCGCATCCCGGCCGGACCTCTCCGTTTTCATCCTGCTACGGGCTGAAATGCCCTTGCTGCGCCTCGACGACTGAAAGGGCGTTATGTGATGGCTGGGCGTGTCCCAGACAGGACATGGCCAGGTTTCCCGCCCTCGGGAGGCTTCACCTGCCCGCCCGATCCGGCCAGACTCCAATTCATCAACAAATTGTTGAACCGGAGGGAAGCCGATGAACCGCACGCACATGACCTTCACAGCCCTGGGGGCGGCAGTCCTCACCGCCCTGATGTGGACGGCGGCCGCTCCGGCCGACGCCACGGACGTCGGGTGGCAAGACGCTCAAGTCACGCGTGGCGATGCGGGTTGGCAGAGGGCAGACGCCCCTGAACAGCCGGATACCGGCAGCGCCGGGCAGTAGCGAGCAATGAGAGAACCGAAACCAGTGACGAGCGCGCACCTTCAGGACGGGGACGACTCGCTGCAGTTCTTCCAATCGCGCGAGTACCTCCTGCACACACCTGCGCAGCAGGTGGCCGTCAGCGACCTGGAGATCTCCTACACGCCTCGCAGCACGGGCACGGACCCCGACCACATCCGCGCACTGGCCGGAACCGAGAGCGCCCTTCCTGCGATTCTCGTCCACCGCGACACCATGGCCGTCATCGACGGTGTCCACCGGTTGTACGCGGCACGTGAGCGCGGGGACGCACTCATAGAGGTCCAGTTCTTCGACGGCACGGAGACCGAAGCCAGGATCCTGGCCGTCTCGGTCAACAGCACCCACGGCCTTGCCCTTTCGCCCGCGGACCGTCACCGGGCGGCGAGGGAGGTCATCACCGCACGCCCACACTGGTCCGACAGGGCGATCGCGACCATCACGGGAGTCTCGGCACGAAGAGTGGCCGAGATCCGCCGCGGCCTGCCCGCCACTGACACACCCCTGGGCGTCCGCATCGGCAGGGACGGGAGACGCCGTCCCGTCGATCCCGCGCGAGGCCGCAACCGGGCCGCGGAACTGCTCCACAACAACCCCCAGGCCTCGCTCAGATGGATCGCGCGTGAGGCCGGAGTGTCCCCTGCGACGGTCGCCGCCGTACGGGACAACTTGTCCCCCGGACAGACCCCGGCACCGGGAATCGCGTCGGCTGCTCTTTCCGAACTGGACACGGAGAGCGCACGGGCACTGCTGAGACGAACCGCGGCTCTGCGCCGGGATCCGTCTCTGCGCCAGAACGAACGAGGACGCCAGGTCCTCCGAATGATCGACGCCTGGGCCATGTTCGCCAGGGAGAGCGAGGAGATCGCCCAGGTTCTGCCCGCCCACTGCAGACGCCCGGTGGTCGAACTCGTCCGCGGCTATCACCAGGCGCTTCATCACGTCATCAACAGGTTCGATCCGGATGCTCCGTCGAGATCGACGGTGTGAGAGATCGACTTGGCGCCCATCGCCGGAGAGGGAGATGCCCGGAACGGTCTGACGGCTACAGCCGGTCCCGCCACTTGAAGATATCGGCAGCTGTCGCGAAAGGGGGATGGCGGCTGCGTGTGGTCGGCGCTCGACATCCTCACGGCGCCGCCCATCGCGATGCCGGACCCGGCCCCCGGGCGAGAACTCGCCCCGAGGCTATCGCCGGGTCCATGGCGAACTCGCCACCCTTGGCCTCCAGATTCGGCAGGCGCAGTACGACATCGATTCGGCGCTGGAGTTCTCCTTGGTCCGCACCCTCGCCGGCGGCGGAGTCCGCCGCGTACCAGGACCGTGCCGTAGGCGCTCGCGTCGGCGACGAGGGCGTCGACGCGCTGTGCGGCGGCGCGGTCGATGACCGGTCCCATCGTGGTGGCGAGCTCGTCGCCCGGGCCGACCACCACGGCGTCGAGGGCGGCGGTCATCCGGGTACGCAGGGCATCGGCGATGCCGCGCTGGACGAGGATGCGACTGCCCGCCATGCAGAACTGGCCTGCGAACGTGGTGTTGGCCGCGGTGAGCACGGGCACCGCGGTGTCCAGGTCGGCGTCGTCGCACACGATCATGGGTGTCTTGCCGCCGAGCTCCGTCGGCCGGCGTGTGAGCCGGTCAACACCCGGACAGTAGGGCGCTGCTGACATGCCCCGGCAGGAAGTCCTGCGCGGCGTCGAAAGCGACACCGCTGCGCGATTCCTGGAAACTGCCCGGGGTGCAGCCCACCATTGCCCGGAAGGTGTGGTCGAAGTGTGGCTGATCGTGGTAGCCGAGCTCGGCGGCCACCCTGGCCCAGCTGGAGCCCATGCGTCGCAGTTGCAGTGCTGCCTGCAACCGAACGATCTGCGCTGCTTCCTTGGCGGTGACACCCATGTGGGCGCGAAATCGGCGTTCGAAGTGCCGCCGGCTCCAGCCTGAGGCGTTCGCCAGGTCCGAGATCCGGAGGGTGCCGGAAGAGCGCCGCAGCGCCCGCCACGCCCCCACGACCTCCGGCACAAAGGACGGGCCCAGCGCCATCCTGGACTCCAAGAGGTAGTCGAGCTCAGCGAAGCGCTCGTCCCAGCTCACGCATGCCACCAACCGTTCCGCGAGACTCCGGGCCGGTGGACCGAGCAATCCCAGTGGATCATCGTGTAGATCCGACCACTCGGGAGCTGGGATTCCGAAGATCCGGTACGCGGCCATGGGCGTCAGCAGGATCAGGATCCCGTGCGCTCCGCCGGTGTGTTCACCGATCGCGGCCGTGGCCCGGATGCCGGTGACCAAGGACGGGGCCGTCACGCTCCGCTCGGGCGTTCGAGCATCGACCACCCGCACCGGTTGACCGAAACCCACCATGATCTTGACGTTTCCGTCGGGCACGACGATCCGGCGCCGGTGGGCCATCACTTCGGCGAAGCGGAACCCCCGGTAAGCCAGCACGTAACCGCGCAGGCGCGGATGCGGCCGTCGACAGACCAGTTCCCCCATTGATTCCCCCATGCATTCCCCCATTGATGCTGATCGGCGGATCAGGCATAACACTGCAACGTATGAAGACTGAGGAAGCCTGAGAAGTGACGAACGGGCCATTCCAGACCGGTGATACGAGATTTGGCCACCAGTGCGGTCCTGCCGCATTTCTACAATCAAGGCGAAGGCCGCGCTGCGAAGCTCATCGCGACTCCGGCCCCCATCAAGGCCGGGGCGCCAGGAAGGAGCCAAGCGAATGGTGAAACGTGGTCTTGCGGCTGCCGTTGCCGCGGTAGGACTCCTCGGAGGGGCAATCATGACCGCTCCTGCCGCCCAAGCGGCGCCGTACCACTGCTACGCGAAGGCACTCTGTGCGTACGCCACGGCCAACTACGGCAGTGGTGATCCACAGCGCGTCTACGAGAACAACGACGACCTGACCATGTACGGCTACTTCTACTACATACAAGGGGGTTCGCTGTACAACAACGGCCAGTCCTGCAATGTGACCGTCTACACGGGGAAAAACCGGAGCGGCTCGCACTACCAACTCAACAAGGGAACGGGCTGGAAGAGCATCGGCAGCAATCTGCCGCACATTTCGTCCAACCACTGGTGCTGACGGGTTCACACCATGAGCTCACAAAGCGCCGGAAGAGTCGTCATCTGGACGGCGCTGCTGGCCCTGGGCGCTGCTGGATGCTCTGCATCTGGCAACGCTCGGCCAGACACAGCGAGCCCCGTCCCCTTCCGCGGCATCACGGTCTTCAGTCCACAGGAGCACCGGTTGACGCAGGCCGCCGAGGAGCAGCTTCTCAGCCGGTGCATGCATGAGAAGGGATTCCGCTACCGTCCCGTGCGACTCCCCGAAGAAGCCGGGCGCCCCGACCGCAACCCCTACGGGCTGCTGACCCCGCAGGAAGCCGCAACCGACGGACTGGGTGTGGTCAGCGCACGGTTGAACCAAGGTCCGCCTCGGGATCCCAACACGAAAGAGAGCTCACGGCCCGGTTGGGACCGGGCTCTCCTGGGCACGTCGTCCCACCGTGTCACCGTGAGACTGCCGCACGACCAGGCGTACTTCTACAACTCCGACAGTTGCACGACCCGCATGACCTCGCAGCTCTACGGTCAGCGCTACGAAAAGCTCTACAACACCTATCAGGTATGGACGATGCAGGTTGTCTCCACAGTGGAGAAAAGGTCGTCCTTCAAGGCAGCGCAACGTCGATGGGCCGCTTGTATGCGCGACGAAGGGGCCGGCGTCACGTCACTCTCCGAGCCGGCGAACAAGGTTGAGAAGGCCCTCCGGCAGGCAAGAGGGAAGCGCCACGGGCTGCGCAGCGTCATGAAGACGGAGTTGCGGCTCGCTCGACTCAACGCCTCGTGCCAGCGGAGAGTGAAGCTGGCGGCGACCGTGGCGACCCTTCAACAAGAGGCCGAACGCGACGTGCTTGGGCGCCTGACGGGGACGCAATCCGACCTGCGGGAGCTGCGGGAACGAGCTCTGGAACGAGCGCGCCGTCTGGTCAACTCCCCCGGGAATCAGCTGAGCGGTACCCCGGCGGGGGCTCGGTGAGGCTTTCGCGGGATTCCCTCTTCCGGCGACAGGCGGACCGCAGCCTTTGACGGTGGGCGCGCTCGGGTTGCGAGACAGCCTCAGAGGTTGAAAGACAAGCTCAGGCGATTCGTGAGTGCAGGACTTCGGTGCACAGCGCGCCCAGGCTCCGGGTGGACGGTGAGGGCGGAAGCCGGTCTGAAGCTGTCTTCCATGCGTCGCAGACCATGCGGTGGGCTTCGTCCGCGCACTCGTCGAGGGCGCCGCAATCGGCGATACGGCGGGCGGCGCGGGCGGCGCCGTCCGGGTCCAACCCGGAGCGCACCTGTTGCCACAGCTGCCGGGCCTCGTCTTGAGGCATACGGGCGAGCGCGCAGACAAGAGGGTAGGTGACCTTCGCGTTGAGAAGGTCCTCTGCCACGCGCTTGGTCACGGCGCCCTGCCGGCTCAAGCCGCGGAGGTCGGCGACGTCGTCGGTGATCTGGTACGCGGTGCCGACCGCCTCGCCCAGAGCGGCGAGCGCGTCGCACTGAGCAGGATTGGCCGCAGCCACCAAAGCGGCGATCCGGAACACCGCGGCTACCGGTGCGCCGGACTTCAGCCGGTGAGTTTGGGCAACCAACTGCCGGACGACAGTGGTGTCCCCGGTGGTCAGCGCGACGCTCATCTCCTCGTGATGCCCCTGGAGGTCAAGGGCCTGCCCCGCATGCGCAGCCTGCAAGGCGTTGAGGTAGGTCTCATACACGCTGGAACGCAGGGGTGGGTCGTCGGACAGGGTCTGGCGGATGGCCCGGTGCATGCTGAAGTAGGCGGTGGTACCGGAGTTGATGGCAAGGGCGGTGCCGTGTTCGAGGTGGGCGCTGGGGCGTCCACGGCGCAGCGGGGCCTCGTCCTGGATGTCGTCGATGATCAGTGATCCGGTGTGCAGGAGTTCGCAGGCCGCCCAAAGGGGCCCGTAGGGGCTGCTGTCAGTGCCCAGTGCCTCCACCACTGTGGCCGCGAGGGTGGGTCTCCAGCGTCGGCCGCCGTGGTCCACGGTCTGGCGCACCGGTGCGATGAGCGCCGCGTGCAGCCGGCCGTGGAGGCGCCTGGCAGTCTCGGGCAGGAGGAACTCCGTCCCTGTGGAGGGCAGGAGATCTTTGGTTGTCTCAGGGTGCGGCAGCGCGGGATACAGGTGGTCGATGTCCCGCTCCAGGGCCTGCGATGTGTACCCGGCCTGCCCGTCTTGCGCCCTGTGCGGCTCGGCCGGGGCCGCCCTGTGCTGCTGGGGTCCAGGGAGCCGGCCGGCGTAGGAGGTGCCGGGTCCGGTGTCTGCGGTGTGCCGCAGGTCGTGGGGCGTGATCGTTTCGTTGCGTTCGCCCTGCTGGCCGGCGGTCATCTGCGTCTCCCTCTGCTCGGTGAGGAACATGCCTGCGTTGCCTACGAGTGCCGGGCGCGGTGTGGCGGTGCTGCCGCGGCGTGGCCGCATCAGTGGCCCGCGCTCTGCTGCGCCGTTCCTGGAGCGGCGGCGCTGTTGGCTTGCCCGCTGTCCGCGGTCTGTGCCGGGAGCGGTGCCGGTGTGCTGCGGGACGGGGCCCGGTGGAAGGAACGGGTGCGGAGACAGAAGATCAGGAGTGCCGCGGTCGCGGTCAGCGCGAACCACACCAGCCCCCGGGCCGCGTACGCGGCCGGCCAGGCTTCGGTGAATGCGGCAGCCCAGGCGGCCTGGGCCGGGCCGTGCAGGGGAAGGAGCGGCAGAGCCGGCTGGTCGGCCGGCGGGTTCATGCCGGGGTTTTGCAGCCCGTTGTCGATGATGCTGGCCATGATGATCGAGAAGAAGCCCTCGAGCTCCCCCCGCAGGAGGGAGCCCAGCATGATCCCGATCCCGCCGAATGCCGCGTTCGCGGCGAAGAACGCGAGCAGTAGCGCCCCGAACTGTTCCTGTCTGAAGGACAGTTGCAGCAGCACGGCGGCGTAGGCCGCGAGCATGGCGGCGATGACGAGCAGTGCGGCCACCTTCGCCGCCATCAGATGACGCCGCCGGTAGCCGGCCAGGACCAGACGCCGGTCCAGTGGGCCGGACTTGAGCGCCTCCATGAACGCCATGAAGCCGGCGGTGACGGTGACCGCGTTCATCGCGCTGTTGATCTGCATGGTGCGGTTGTTGTCGGCATCGATGTAGCCGCCGGCCGGGAACACCTGGAAGTGCAGCGTCACGTGGTAGCTGCAGGTGCGGGTCACGAAGATCCATACCAGGGGGAAGGTGATGGCGAGGAGCAGGGCGAGGCGGTTGCGTACGTGGGCGGCCAGTACGAACCGCAGCACCGTCGTGAACGGTGTGCCGTGTGCCTTCATGAGGCCCGGGCCCCCTGGGTCAGGAGGCCGTCGCGTAGTTCGTAGACCGTGTCGAACTGCCCCAGGTCGTGGACCAGGTGCGAGACGACGATGAGCGCCTGGCCTCCATTCCGCAGCTCCCGTGCAAGACGCCAGAAGCGTTGGTGAGTGTCCCAGTCGAAGCCCTGATAGGGCTCGTCCAGGACCAGGAGCGTCGGCTGATGCATCAGGGCCAGCACCAGATTCAGCTTCTGCCGGGTTCCGCCCGACAGGGTTCCGGCTCGCTGTTCCAGGGCGTCCGGGCAGCCGAGCACCCGTAGCAGCGCCAGGGCCCGGTCCACGTCGGGCAGCCGGTAGGCCTCCTGGAAGAGTTCGAGATGCTGCGCGACGCTGAGCAGTGGATTGATCACCGTTTCCTGCGGGGAGTAGCCGACCTCACCCTCCCGGTGGACGGTGCCGTGGTCCGGTGCCAGTTCGCCCACCATCGTGCGCAGCAGAGTGGTCTTGCCCGCCCCGTTTTCACCCACCACGCCGACGAGGCAGCCGGGCTCGACCACCAGATCCACACCGCGTAGCACCGCACGCGCCCCGTAGGACTTCCATACCTTCTTCATGGACAGCGGCGGCCTCGCCCGGGGACTGGTCCGCTCCACATCCATGCTTGATCCACTCGCCACGAAAGGCTCCAACGAGGAAACGGCGCTGCGGACACTGGCCGCCTCTGCCAGGCGCCGTTGTCCGGTCGCTGCCCGGGATTGAGGCAGGACAGGCCCCTCACTCGTCCTGGTGCAGCCGCGGGTCGCTCGTTCGAGGGACGGAGGCGGTGCGGGCTGGCGCGGTGTTCCCGGTCTACGCCAACGTGCGACGAGAACAGGCACCGTGAGGAAGGGGAGCGGGGGATGCGGCGCGGGCTGGGGTGGTTCGAGCGGGCGCAGGCTCCTGTGTGGTTCAGCCGGCTCGCGGCATCGTGCATCGCTCCCGTGGACGGGTGGCTGAACCGGATCACCAGAGGGCGTTGGGGTCTCGGTCAGACCATGGGTGTGCCCGCCCTGCTGCTGGTCACGACAGGGCGAACAAGCGGGGTGCTTCGGCGCTCGCCGCTGGTCTACGTGCCCTGGCAGGGGTCGTTCGCGGTGGTGGGGTCCAACTTCGGCAAGCCGCAGCATCCAGGGTGGACGGCGAACCTCCTGGCGCTGCCGGAAGCGACCGTGGTGGTGAGGGGCCGCGGGGTGCCGGTGCGTGCGCGGCTCGCAGAAGGCGGCGAGCGGGCGGAGCTCTGGTCGGCGTTCGTCGCGGCGGCCCGCACTTACCAGGCGTACGAAGAACGCTGTGGACGGGAACTACGGCTGTTTCTCCTCGACCCGGTGCATCACGCCGACGACGCCGACCGTGACCTCGACCCGCCACAGGCCGACCGACGCTGCCCTGACCTGCGGCCTCGCAGTCAGGCATTTGGCGCACGGTGAGAGGAGACCAACCCATGTCCCAGCAGGCCGAAGCACCCGTCGTGGTGGTCACCGGAGCCGCCCGCGGTATCGGAGCGGCCATCGCTACCCTCCTGCACACCACCGGATACCGACTGGTCCTGACCGACATGGACCTGCCCCGCCTGGAAGAGACCCGCTCCCTTCTCTCCCCCGCCCATGCCGCACTGCGGGCCGATGTGACCGACCCCGGGAAGATGGCGGCCTGCGCCGAGCACGCCCTGGAGAGGTTTGGGCGCCTGGACGTATGGATCAACAACGCCGGTGTGATCCCCAGCGGGCTCCTCACCGAACAGGACAGTGAGGACCTGGCAAGGGCATGGCAGACCAACCTGGGCGGAACCGTGCACGGCTGTCGTGCGGCACTGCCGCACATGCTGGACCGCCACCACGGGCAGATCATCAACATCGCCAGCCTGTGCGCGGTCAAACCCCTGGCCGGCCTCGCCCTCTACAGCGCGACCAAGGCTGCCGTGGTCGCCCTCTCCGAGGGATTGCGCCGGGAGATCCGCGGCAGCGGCGTCCGCATCACCTGCGTCCTGCCCTACATGGTCGCCACCGGCGCCAGCCAAGGTCTGCGACCCCGGCTCGTGCGGCCGCTACACCCCGAGCAGGTAGCCCGCGCCGTGGCCCGGGCCATCCGGCGGCCGCGTTCCCGTATCTACGTACCAGGCCCGCTGGGCCGGATCCTGGCCTGCGCGTCCCAGTTGCCCGAAAGCGCACGCGACGCGGTGGACGACCTCATCCACATGGACGAACTAGGCCTCACTCCCCGAGAGATGCCCGGGCAACGCTTCAGCCGACCGCCCACGCCCCAACGCAGCATCTGAGCAGACGAGCCGACTGACCAGGTGTGTCGGCTTCACTGCACAGAGCGGCACCGGCCTGGCGGAAGGCTCGTTCCGGATTCTTTCGGCCGACGTCGCCGCGCGTAACTCGCCAACGCCTGGGCGATGGGTTGCCCATCGGTCGGTCGGACCTGCCGTTATGCAGACCATGAGCAACGACCTGCACACCGAGCTGTGTTCCTTCCTCCAATTCGGCGAGGTCTTCGCGCCGGGGGTACGCGGGGAACGAAGCCCGGCGGGGCCAGGGATATGCAGTGGCTGGTGGCGCGGGGCCGAGCGCGCGGCGCGGTCCTGGGCGCCCGGTGGGAGCTGGTAAGCGGTGCGGCGCAGGAGCGGCGGCTGGCAGCGTTGAGGAACGGGCAGCCGGGTATGTCGCCCTGCCGGGTACTCGTGTCCGGCGCAGCGCGGGGTTCCTGAGGGCGTACGTCAGGCCGTGGTGGCGGGAATGCGGGCGTCTCGTAGGGCTGCCAGGGCGTGGAGGTCGGCGAGCACGGGGAACTCGAAGGGCAGAGGGCGGGGGCCGACCTGGTCGGGCGGCGCGTGAAAGCGGCCGGTGTCGTCTCGTCGGGCGAGCAGGTAGGCGGTGCCGGCTGCGGTGGCGTGGGGTGGCCCGTATCGGGCGAGGACGCTGATGGCTTGGGCGGTGGAGAGAGCGTCGCTGTCGTGCTCGGGGGTGTGGCCCCAACCTCCGTCGTGCTGCTGGGTGGTGGTCAGCCGGGCTACCGCGCGGGTGGTTGCCGCATTCAGGCGCGCGTGGTCGACGCCGGGCAGGTGACGTGTGGCGCGCAGGGCGTCGATGGCGCGCAGGATGACGCTTGACTCGCTGAGAGTCCAGCTGGGTGTCCAGGTGCCGTCGGGGTGCTGGGCGTCGAGGATGAAGCCGGTTGCGGTGGCGGCGAGCGGGGTGTAATCCCCGCCGCGAGGGGCGAGGGCGATGACGGCGCCCGCGGTCATGTCCAGGTCGGGGGCGTCGCCCTTCAGCCAGGTGGGGAATCCGCCGTCGGGGCCGGCGGCGGCCAGATAGGCGGCGCCCTGTTGCAGATGACGCTGGTATCGGTGGGCATCGAGGGCTTGGAGAAACTCCATGCAACGGGCGGCGGTGTCGACGTCGGTCTGACGGACGCCACTGGCAAAGGGCCAACCTCCGTCGTCACCTTGCCGGGTGGCGACGAACATGCCCATCCTCGCCGTGTACGGGCGGAGCGCGGGCCGGCCGAGGAAGGCGAGGCCGGCCACGGCGGACAGCCAGACGTCCTGGCTGTCCAGGAACGGCATGCCGCCGTCTGTATCGCGGGCGTGCAGCAGGCCGGTGATGGCCCGGTCGATCAGCGGGTGACCGGCTCGGTAGGACTGCAGGGCGTTCAGGCCGAGCAGGTGGGTGGTGGCGCTGGCCTCCCACAGCAGCCGGCCCGCGGCATCGTCCAGCAGGTTGGCCAGCTGGAAGCGTTCACCGCTGGAGACTGCGTGCGGGTATCCGGTGGCCTGGGCGTACAGGACGCGGACGGCCAGGAGGTGGACCGTGGTGAAGGTGGAATGTACGTCGGTGGGGGCGGGTTGTGGGGCGTCCTCTTCGCTGAGTCGCAGGCCGCCCAGGACATGCAGCACCGCGTGCAGCATGCTGCGCTTGAGCCGGCCACGACCGCCCATCCCAGCAGCCGACCCCATGGCCAGGGGACGGGCCGCGTCGGCGGCGTCCACCGGCAGTGTGTGAGGGCGCAGGCAGGCGTCGATGAGCAGGGCGTCAAGCCGGTCGGCACCCTCACGTCGCTTCTCCAGGTAGGTGGTCAGCTCTCGCTGCTCCTCGGGATGCGTGCCGTGCGCGCGAAGCAGAGCCAGGAACAACGCCGTCTCCAGCACGCGGCCCACGCACCGATCCGGGAGGGCACCGCCCGGCGCGACGGCCAGGGCCAGGCGCCGCTCGAGTTGGACGGCGGCTGTCTCCACCGGATCCGCCCCAGCGGTCGGCAGCCGCTGGCAGGGCAGGGTGGCGCGGTAACGCCCGCTCTCGTACTGCCAAGCGATGGCACCGTACAAGAACGTACGGACCCGCTCGATCCGCGAGCGGACGTCCCCCGCATCCGAAGGGCAGCCCGTCAGCCGCTCGGCGGCCGTCTCGAAGTCCTCCAGCCTCTCCTCGATCATCGCCCGGACGCTCGCCGCCGCCTCACCCCGGCCCACCTTCCGCGACCGGACCAGCACGTCGACCAACGTCACCTCACCGTCACGCTGCGACCCCGCGTCCATCAAGTCGTTCGTCCAGGCGACGACATCGGCGCACACGTCGTGCAGGACCTCTCCCTGCGGCCACACGCTCACCAGCCGCTCGGCCACCAGCAGCAGCGGAGACACGGTGATCGTGCGCCGGCGCAGCTGGACATACTCCTCCATCGACGGCTCGTGACCGGTCTCGCGCCACCGCGCCTCCTGTACGGTCGCCTCCGCGAACGACGCGTAGCGTGCGGCGAAACGCGCCTGCCACCCCCGCTCGGTGCCCACACTCGTGCGCTGCCACAGTTCCTCTAGCGCGGCAACCAGCGATGACTTCCTCACCACGCCCGCGCCCGCACCGGCTCCGGCTCCGGCTCCGGCTCCAGTGACGACCGCAACCAGGGGATCGAGCACGGCGCGCACCTCGGCGGGCGAGACAGGCTCAGGGCGCTGGTCGAAGCCGTCGTCCACCAGCGTGATGAAGGCCCCCCAGCAAGCGAGCAGTTCCAGCTCCGCGGGCGAAGCCGAAGGCATGATGAAACCAGCCATGCGCCCGAGCCCCATACCGGCCAGCCGCCGCGCTTGCGCCGGGTCATCCGCCAGACGCCACCACTTCGCCCACTCACGCACCCCCCGCTCGCCGGCATGCCACCACGCACTGCAGCCACCGGGTCCCACCGCAGCGTCTTCTGCACCCACCGCAGGTAGGACTTCGGTGTCGGCGGCAAGAGAAAAGTGGTTCATGCCCTTCCCAACCGCGGCCACGACCGCCGGGTAATGCGAAACCTCTGCCGCAGACCGCTTTCGGGAGCGCGCCGGAACACGACACGCGCCGGGCGCCGCCCCGGCAGGGCGATGTGATGGTGCGTGAAACACCGTCGGACGCCACCCGATAGCTGCTCTGGTTAGCGATGAACCAGAGGTCCGGTACGCCGATGACCACTGGCTCGGCGTGGCCGTAGGAGCGAGCGGCCAACGAGGCCAAAACGTCCGTCTCACGGTCGCTCGCCATGTCCGCGAAGTTCCCGTCATTTTGTCGTTGTCGTTGTCGTTGCCGCTGCCGTGGAACGTGAACTCCGACGTGGAGTGGAGTTGCCCAACCTACGCTAACCGACTAGGCTTTTACCTATAGGCCATAGTTAACTCACAAGGTCATATAGGCATGCGGAGAGGTGGTAGAGGTTATGGTCCGGGCAGGGCTGAGCCCAGAGCGGCTGACGCTCGCTGGTGCGGAACTCGCCGATGAGGCCGGTTTCGACCAAGTGACCCTGTCCGCGCTGGCCCGGCGTTTCGACGTGAAGCAGGCAAGCCTGTACGCGCACGTGAAGAGCTCCCGTGACCTGAAGACTCGGATTGCGCTCTTCGCGTTGGAGGAACTCGCCGACCGGGTCGCCGACGCCGTGGCCGGGTATGCGGGCAAGGACGCCCTGACGGCGTTCGCGAATGCCTACCGGGACTACGCCCGGGCGCACCCCGGGCGGTACGAAGCAGCCCGGTACCGGCTCGACCCGCAGACCGCCGCAGCCAGCGCAGGTATCCGCCACGCACAGATGACACGGGCGATTCTTCGCGGCTACGAGCTGCCTGAGCCGGACCAGACGCACGCGGTCCGCATGCTGGGCAGCGTCTTCCATGGCTATGCCTCTCTGGAGGCAGCCGGCGCCTTCGACCACACGGACATCGCCGCGCAGCAGTCCTGGTCCTGGACGCTGGACTGCCTCGACACCGCATTGCGGAGCCGGTCCGCCCTCTGACCGGGCCACGTCCTTCGCGACGGCCTCGCCATACCGACACTCCACCCCGAATCAGAAGGCTTGACGCAATGAGCACCGAACAGGACCGGATCGTCACCCCCGTCACCGAGGACTTCCTGCGGGGACACCTCGACGTCGAAGAGACTGCTGACGGCCTGCTGCCGCACCGACTGCCGGCCTGGGCCCGCCGCCAGATTCCCGACGACCTGCTGGCCGTGGCCGAGGCCCAGCCCTCAGGTGTTCGGCTGGCGTTCCGTACCGGCGCCACCACCATCGACCTGGAGACCCGGCCCACCAAGCGCGTCTATGCCGGCTTCCCGCCCCCGCCGGACGGCGTCTACGACCTCCTGGTCGACGGCGTCCTCACCGCCCAGACCACCGTGGACGGCGGGAACCTGCGCACGATCACCGACATGCAGACCCAGGCCGCGGAATTCACCCCGGGCCCCTCCGGAACCGCTCACTTCACCGACCTGCCCGCGGGCGAGAAGGACATCGAGGTCTGGCTCCCGCACGCGGAGATCACCGAGGTCATCTCGCTGCGCACCGACGCCCCTGTCGAGCCGGCCCCGAAGACCGGGCGCCGGGTGTGGCTGCACCACGGCAGCTCCATCAGCCAGGGATCCAACGCGGTTTTCCCGAGCACCATCTGGCCTGCCCTGGCCGCCTCCGCGGGCGGTGTAGAGCTGATCAACCTCGGATTCGGCGGGAGCGCACTGGTCGACCCGTTCACCGCCCGCGCGATGCGCGACACACCCGCCGACCTGATCAGCCTCAAGCTCGGCATCAACGTCGTCAACAGCGACGCCATGCGCCTGCGTGCCTTCGTTCCTGCCGTCCACGGCTTCCTCGACACCATCCGCGAGGGCCACCCCACGACCCCGCTGCTTCTGGTCTCCCCCGTCCTGTGTCCGACTCACGAGGACACTCCCGGACCTCTCATGCCGGACTTTTCCAGCGGAACCCTGAAGTTCAAGGCCACCGGTGATCCGGCGGAGACCGCCGCCGGGCGGCTGACACTCGCGATCGTCCGCGATGTGCTTGCCGGCATCGTCGAACAGCGGTCCGCCGGGGACCCCAACCTCCACTACCTCAACGGGCTCAGTCTCTACGGCGAGAGCGACCACGACCAGTTCCCCCTGCCGGACGCGATCCACCCGAGCCCCGAAGGCCACCGCCGTATCGGCGAGAACTTCGCCAAGCTCGTCTTCGCGAACAACGGGCCCTTCGCCATCGCGACGGGCTGATCCGGATACCCGTCCGCGGTGGGCGGTCCTGGCCGTGGACGGCAGCGGCTCCTCTCCTTCGCCGCGGCGGAGTCGTGCAGATCAGCCGGGGCCGGTCCCGAGGACGTGGTCGACAGCGGCGTTGAGGGTCTCGGTCTCGGCGAGGAGGACGGATTCGCCGGTAGGCAGGGCGCGTTCGACCGAGAGTCCGTTGAGAACGGTGAGAAGGAATCTGACGTTCCGGGTGTGGTCCCCCGGGGGCAGCGCGCCTTCCTCGGCCAGCGCGGTCAGCCAGTGTGCGACCCGACGCTCCGCCTCCCGCTCATGACCGAGGTACGCGGCGCGCACCTGTTCGGTCGGCTCGGGTTCGATGAAGGTCCGATACATCGTGCCCCACGCGGTCCGCGCGTCTTCGTTGGTGCCGAGCGGTGCGAGAACCTGCCGCAGGCAGTTCAGCAGTCGTTCGCGGGGCGGCAGTGTCCGGTCCCGGATCGGGTCGCCAGGCAGCAGGTATTCGTAGATCCGCGCGAGCAAGTTGTCCTGCAGGTCACGCTGGGTGGGGAAGTGGAACCTCAGCGAGCCGGTACTCACTCCCGCACGCGCGGCGACCGCTCTCACGCTCAGCTTCGCCGCCACGTCCTCGGCGATCATCTCGGCTGCGGCCTGGAGGATCTTCTCGCGTGTTTCCATCCCTCGCTCTCCTTCGCTTCTCCTAGGCACTCACTGTACTAGCACGCCGTACTAATACAGTGTGCTAGCGTTTCCTCTAACACGCTGTACTAGTGATGTTGCGGCTGATGTACGGAGGAGGGGGCGGAGCATGGCGTGGAAGCAGTGGGCGGCATCGAAGCGCCTGAAGCCGGGAGACGGCAGGGAACTGCAGCGGTTCCGCTGGTGGCAGCTCCCCCTGCGCTCCCTGTTCTGGCTACGGCTTCCCGGTGCAGGCGGGCACGCCCGCCTGCACACCGTCGACGTACGGCACTGGGCGCGGTTGGACAACGGCAAGATCCGAGCGCATCTGTTCCTGGACGGCAGGCACGTGGCCGAGTCGAAACTGCCCGCTGTCTTCCCTGTCGACGGCGGTGTCATCGAGGTGGCGATGAGCAACTACGGCATCAAGCGCTGCTACTACCGGCCCTTGGAGGGGCAGCCGCGTCAGCTCACGCCCGACCCGGCCTCGGCGGAGGGACGGCGGGCGCGCTTCGGTGCCCGCCATCCGGGGCTGAGCCGGGCGATCGCCATCGGATCGGTGGTGCTGCTCGTCATCGGTGTGGGCCTGAACCTGTTGCAGCTCGCGGAACCTGTCTCTCACATTCCTCCCGTCGCTCAGCGGGTCGGAACGTTCGAATCGCCGGTACACCTGCCGATCTGGCTGAACCTCGTACTGGGGTGCGGGGCCGTTGTGGCAAGCATGGAGCGCGCGCTCCGCCTGCGGTACTCCTCTCTGCTCGACGCGGCGGGTCACTGACCCCCCGACGTGAGGAAGGCACGACCACGTCAGCCCTCTTCGGCCGACCTCCTGCCCGACCGGTGTGGCCCGGTCGCGCGGAATGACACGAGCACGGTGGAAGGAAGATCAACATGATCCAGTCGAGGTCAAGGCCCGCCGCCCGGTACGGGGTGGTGGCGTTCGCCGCGGCCGTCATGGTCCTGACCGGGTGTTCGTCCGGCGCCTCGGGGCCGCGCGGCACGTCCGCAGTGGGTACGTCGGCCGCCGCCCCGTCCCCGGATCCGCTCACGTGGAGTTCGTGCGGGAAGAACCTCGAATGCGCCACGATCAAGGTGCCGCAGGAATACACCGAGCCTGATGGCGCGCGGATTCCGCTCGCGGTCATGCGGCACCGGGCCACTGGTCCCGACCGCCGCATCGGCAGCCTGATCTTCAACCCGGGCGGACCCGGGGTTCCCGCGACCGAAACACTGCGTAATCTGCCCAAGACAGCTGGTACTCCTGGCGCTTTCTCGCCCGCGGTGCTCGCCAGATTCGATGTCATCGCGGTGGACCCGCGCGGCGTCGGCGGATCGCGGGCCGTTCGCTGCCTGACCGACAAGCAGCGAGCCGACGCCGCCGGCAGCGCCGGCACCGCCTTCGACCCGGCCGTCCCCGGGGGGAAACCCCTGCCGCGGCTGCTGACCGATGCCGCCGCGTTCACCGACGGCTGCGTCAAACAGCAGAGCAAAGAGTTCCTGGCCAGCCTGTCCACCGACAACGTGGCACGCGACATCGACCAGGTTCGCTCAGCGCTCGGCGAGGACAAGATCTCGTACTACGGCTTGTCCTACGGCACGGTGGTCGGCCCGATGTACGCCACCCTGTTCCCTCACCGCGTCCGCCAGATGGTGCTCGACGCGCCCGTCGACACCAACCTGTGGTTCGGCAACTCCCTCACCTTCCTCAACGACGTCGCCGTGGCAAGCGAACGGACGCTCAACGCCTGGTTCGAGACCTGCCGCACCGAAGGGACCGCGGTGTGCCCGTTCGGAGCGGGAGACCCACAGGCGGCGTTCGACACTCTGATCGACACGCTGGAAGCGAAGCCGCTGAAGATCGCACCCGCCAAGGGCGCCACCCCGGGAGGCCAACTCGACGGCGCCATGGCCCTGGAGGCCACCCGAGCCCTGGCCGGCGACCAGAACACCTGGCCGTTGCTGACCTCGGCGCTGCTGGCCGCACAAGACGGCAACGGCGCGCCCCTGCACACCTTGTGGAGCAGCGTCACCGTATCCCCTTTCCCTGTCCCTACCGCGATGTTCGAAGCCCACACCGCGGTACGCTGCGCCGACTGGCAGACCCCGGCCGGCATCGCCGCGCACAAGGCCGCAGCCACCAAGGCCGTCGCCGAGGCCAAGCGGATCGGGACCCGGGCCGCCTACTCCGCCCTGAACTGCGCTCGGTGGCCCGCGCCGAACAAGGACCGTGTCACCAAGCCGCTCACCGGCGCCGGTGCGCCGCCGGCACTGGTGGTCGCGGGCCGGCTGGACCCCGTCACCCCTCACCACTGGGCCGAGAACATGACCCGAATCATGGACTCCGCCGTCCTGCTCACGCGTGAAGGAGTCGGACACGGCTCCTACGGCACCAACTCATGCGCCAATAGCGCGGTTGACGCCGCCCTCATCCACGGCACCCACCCCGCCGACGGCGCCGTATGCAAGACAGACACGCCCGCCACCACCCGCCCCCTCGTCCCTGCGAACCGTTGAGTCACAGCCGACCGTCACCCGCGTACGCGTACGCACGGCATGACCATTGAGCGGGCAGAAAGGCACGCTCGCGGGCGTCGTGACACGCAATCACGGAGTCAATCGAGGGGGGCGATCGACGCCACGGCCTGGCGCGGGGGCTAGTGGACCGACCACGACCGGGCGTCCACCAGTCGCGGCAGCGGCATGGCCGACATGTTGGACCGCATTACTCAGCAGCGCAGTCGGGTCACCTCGTGCATCAGGTCACCTCAGAGGGCTGGGGTCTGTAGGGAAGGTGTTCAGGCGGAGGGCGTGGAGTCCGCCATCGCGGGTTCCGGCTTCGGGTCGGGCAGGGCATGGAGGATGGCGTGGGCGGCTCGTTCGCCACCTGTCAGGGCTCCTTCGATGTGACCTGCGTAGCCGCGGACGGTTTCGGTGGATGCCCAGTGCAGCCGCCCGACCAGAGCCGGACGCTGGTACAGGCGGTGGCCGAAGCAGGAGTAGTCGGCCAGCTGTGCCACGCCCGCGGGGGACGTCCACTGCTCGGCGCTCCAGTCCTGGACGTACAGAGCCAGGGGGTGGGCGGCCTGCGGGCCGAAGAGCTGCGCCAGCTGCCGGGGGACGGCTGCGCGGAAGTCCGGGCCTGCGTTGCTGACGGCGCTCGCGTGGGCGAAGCCGAACAGGGCGGCCGGCTGTCCTTCGGGGCCGGACATGTCGTGGAGTTCCTGCAGCGGGCCGGTCCTGCTGAAGGCGGCGCCCGCCAGGCCATCCCGGCGCCAGAACGCTTCGGGGTACTGGGCCACGACCTTTGCCACGGCGCCCATCCAGACGGGAGTGGTCTCGGCCACATGGACCAGATCGGCGGGCAGTTGGCCCTCGAAGTCGATACGGGTCAGGGCGAGCGCGGGCGGCACGGCGAGGACGACATGCTCGGCCTTGATGACGGTGTCAGGCGTGTGCAGGGTCAGTCCGGTGCCTTCTGCCGCGCCGGGGCGAATCGCGGTGACCGGGGTGTCGAGCCGGAGGGTGCCGGAGGGCAGCATCGCGGCCAGTGCGTCAGTCAGGGCCGCCGCACCGGTGGTGAAGCGGTGGGAGCGGGCGTCGATCGGGTTGCCCGCGATCCGCTGCACGCCGCCACCGTCCTGATAGACGGCGTCGCCGGTGGTGTGCTGCGGGAAGCTGCCGAGCCCGGCATCGGAGACGAGGGTGCGGACATGCCGCTCGTCGTCCCAGAACCAGGTGGCCCCGAGATCGAGCGAGCCTTCCGGGCCGGCTGGGGCGCTCAGGAGCCGGCCCCCTATCCGGTCCCGCGCCTCCAGGACGACGACGTCGTGCCCGGCCTTGGCGAGGATGCTCGCTGCGGCGAGGCCCGACGCGCCCGCTCCGATCACGACGACGGACCGGCTCTCTGCCTGCGTCATGCGAGGACTCCCTTCTCCTTCGGTGACTGCACTGCGGTGGCTGCTCCCCGGCCGGTGAATCCCGGATCAGGTGAGGTGGGCGATCAGTCGCCCGTCGTAAGAACCATGCGGAAGCGGGCTTGTCCGGCCTGCTGGGTCTTCAGCGCCTCGGCCGTCTGTTCCAGCGGCACGGTCTGCACCTGCGGGCGCACCCCGCCGGCCAGGGCGAAGCGCATGGCCTGCTCGGTGTCGACCGGGCTGCCGGTGACGTGGCCGGTGACGTGCCGGGCGTGCATCACGAGCTTGTCCAGCGGGAGCTGGAGCGGGTTGCCGTCGAAGCCGACGACGGTGAGGCGACCGTGCGGGGTGAGGCCGTCGATGAGACCGGCCAGCGGCTTGCTGCTGGAGGCCGTGGACAGGATCAGCCGGGCGCCGCCCATGGCGCGCAGCGCCTTTCCGGCGTCCTCGGCGGAGGCGTCGATGTAGTGGTGCGCACCGAGGTCGAGGGCGGTGGGTCGCTTGTCCTCGCCGCGGCCGATGGCGGCCGTCTCGAAGCCCATGGCCGCGGCGAACTGCACCGCGAAGTGGCCCAGACCGCCGATGCCAAGCACCGCGACTCGGTCGCCGGGCTCGGCCCCGCTGTGCCGCAGCGCGTTGAAGGTCGTCACACCCGCGCAGCCGAAGGACGCGGCCTCCTCCATGGAGAGCCCGTCGGGGATATGAATGAGAGCTGAGGCGGGGACGGTGATGGTGGTGGACCAGCCGCCCGCGTAGGTAAGGCCGGGGATCTGCCGCTCGGCGCAGTGGACCACGTCGCCCGACCGGCAGGCCGTGCAGTGTCCGCAGGAGCCGCCGAACCAGCCGACGCCGGCGCGTTCGCCGGCCTCCCAGCCCATTACGCCCTCGCCCACCTCGGCGACGACTCCGGCCACCTCGTGCCCGGGGATGATCGGGAAGCCGTAGGCGGGTGACGGGTTCGCGGCCATGCCTGCGTCGGCCCCGCAGATGCCGGACGCCTTGACGTCCAGGCGGACCTCGCCCGGGCCCGGCTCGCGCGACTGCACGGGGGCCACGTGCACCGGGCCGCCGGACTCGGTCACCTGAGCGGCACGGTGTGAATGGCGCTCGTCCTGAGACACGACGATCACTCCTGACAGGAAGATGAAGAAGGGATGGATTCCGCGGGCTGGATTCCGCAGAAGAATTCCCCGGTACGGTGAAATCACCGGGCGGAACCAGAGCGAAGGAATTGTCTGCCTCGCCGATCCGGCGGAGCATGCTTCACCAACCGTAGAACGGATGCCCGGCGCCCGGTAGACGAAGATCATGAATATGGCTATAGCCTGACGTTTTAACCGAGAGGGGTTCACGATGAACATCGAAGGGCTGCGGTACGCGCAGGCCGTGTCCCAGACCAAGTCGTTCAGCGCTGCGGCACGCGACTACGGAGTCACCCAGCCCGCGCTGTCGAACGGGGTGGCCCGCCTGGAGGAGGAGCTCGGCGTCAAGCTGTTCGACCGCTCTCCGCGCGGGGTCAAGCCCACGGCACACGGCGCACGCCTGCTGCCGGTGATCGACCGCGCCCTGGAGGCGCTGGACTCGGTCACGGCCGAGGCACAGCAGCTCACCAGCCCCGCCAAGGGCTCGATCCGCATAGGCGTCTCGCCCCTGATCGGGGCGGACCTGGTGGCCTGCTCCTTCAGCGCCGCCCGCGGCCTGTCCGACCCGCGTGACCTGGTGTTGCGCGAGGCCGACCTGGACCTGTTGCGCACCGCGCTGAAGGACGGCCAGCTGGACGTTCTGCTGGTGCCCGAGGTGGAGCCCATGCCCGCGTACCGGCACCGCACCATCTTCACCGAGCCCGTCGTCGTGATCGACCCGGCCGTCGCCCCTGGCACAGAGGGTCCCGTGGAGCTGAACGACGCCGCCGGCGCCGACTTCATCCTCGTCCCCGACAGCTGCGGCCTGACCACGTTCACCACGCAGCTCTTCCGGGACAACGACCTGCCGCTGCGCACCTATCCGGGCGAGGCCGCCAGCTACCGGGTCCTTGACGAGTGGGCCCGCCTCGGTGTCGGCGCCGCCCTGCTGCCCCGCTCCAAGGTGACGCCGGATCACGCCAGCTGCCGCCCCCTGGTACGCGGCGGTACGCCGGTGGAGATCTCCTACGAGGCCGTCTGGGGGCGGGAGAATCCGCTCGGCGCCGACCTGGAGGAGTTCGTCGGCTTCCTCGCCGACTCCGCCGGATGTCTGGGACCTGACCCCGAGCCAGGCGGCGAGGCCCCTTCGGGCCAAGCAGTGGGCCCCACACCGGAGGCGCGCAGTGAGTAATGCAAGCTGGTTATAGCCGCATCACCAATGATCCTCTACCGGATAACTACGCGGCGACCTACATTTGGCGCATCCGAACCGCCGCGGAAATCCCCGCGAGCAATTGCGAAGGAAAGGATGCGTCATGGCTTACCTGGAAATCACGCTGAAGGTGGCGGAGGAGAACCGCGTCGCGGCGGCCGGCGTGTACCAGAAATACAAGCAGCCGTTCCTCGACACGGTCCCGGGCGCCGAGTCCAAGGAGTTGCTCGTGCGTGACGAGGACGTGCAGGTGCTGCACGGCTTCGCCACCGCGGACCAGGCCCACGCCTACCTCGACAGCGCCCTGTTCAAGCAGGACGTCGTCGGCGGCCTGGCGCCGCTGCTGGCCGCCGACCCCGACGTCCGGATCTACGACGTCGCCTGACGGCCCTGGACGGGCCGCCGTCCTCGTGCGACGACCCGCCGCCCGTTTCACCGCTTCTCCCACTCCCCATTCCTTCCGGCCCCACGGTCGCCCATCTCAGGGGCAAGCTCCGCGCCTTCGCGGTAATTTGCCCCGTTAAGGGCATGTTTTGGGGCCGCCCAGGGCGGAACACCCCCACCCCTTTCACCAGGAGCACAACATGTCCCGCACCACCATCGACCTCACCGGCAAGCAGGCCGTCGTCATCGGCGGCACCAGCGGCATGGGCCTGTCCGTCGCCCGGCACATTCTGGACGCGGGCGGCAGCGTCGTCGTCACCGGCCGCTCCGAGGCCAGCGCGGCGAAGGCCGTGGCCGAGCTGGCGAGCCCCCGGGCGAACGGCCTTGCCGCCGACCTGAACGACCCCGAGGCCGTCGAGCGCCTGCGCGCGGAGCTGTCCCGCGACCACGCCGACGCAAGCCTCCTGGTCAACGCGGCCGGCGTATTCGCGCCGAAGCCGTTCCTGGAGCACACGCCCGAGGACTACGACCGCTACCAGGCCCTCAACCGGGCCTTCTTCCTCCTCACCCAGACCGTCGCCGCCAACATGATCGAGCGGGACATCAAGGGCGCCGTCGTCAACATCGGTTCCATGTGGGCCCAGCAGGCCATCGCGGCGACCCCGTCCTCGGCGTACTCCATGGCCAAGGCCGGCCTGCACTCCCTCACCCAGCACCTGGGCATGGAACTGGCGTCGTACGGCATCCGCGTCAACGCCGTCGCGCCGGCGGTCGTACGCACCCCCATCTACGAGGAGTTCATCCCCAAGACCGAGATGGACAGCGCGCTGGACGGCTTCAACGACTTCCACCCGCTGGGCCGCACAGGCACCCCCGACGACGTGGCCACGACCGTGGTGTTCCTGCTCTCCGACCAGACGGACTGGGTCACCGGCGCGGTCTGGGACGTCGACGGCGGCGTCATGGCCGGACGCAACTGACAACGCGTACCGGGACCGCAAGCAGCCCCAGGACACACAAAGAACGGAGCAGACATGAGTACCACCACGGGCGGCCACTTCAACCTGGTCGTCATCGGCGCCGGGTCGGGCGTCGGCGTACTGGACGAGCGGTTCGACGGCCTGAAGGTGGCCATCGTCGACAAGGGGGTCGGGCCGCTGCGGAAATACGCGGGCACCTGCCTCAACGTCGGCTGCGTCCCCACGAAGATGCTGGTCCATACCGCTGACACGGCGCGTGCTGCCCAGCACGGCGCCCAGCTGGGCGTGGACCTGGAACTGCGCGGTGTCGACTGGACGGCCGCCCTGGACCGCCTCAACCGTCATATCGACCCCACGTCGGCCTGGTGGCTGGACGGCCACAAGAAGCGCGCCGACATCACCGTCTACTACGAGAGCACCGCCCGCTTCACCGGTGAGCGCCGCCTCGAAGTGGAGACCGCGCAAGGAACGGTCGAACTCACCGCCGACCAGGTCGTGGTGGCGGCGGGCAGCCGTCCGGTGGTGCCGCCGATTCCGGGGTTGGCCGAGGTCGGCTTCCGCACCAGCGACGATGTCCGCACCATGGAGCGGCTGCCACGCCGGATGGCCGTGGTGGGCGGCGGCTTCGTGGCAACCGAGCTCGCGCATGTGTTCTCGTCGTTCGGCGTCGAGGTCACCGTGGTGGAGATGCTCGACCAGCTCCTGGCCCGTGAGGACGCGGAGATCGCGCAGCGCTTCACCGAACTGGCGAAGCAGCAGTGGGACGTCCGCCTGGAACGCAAGATGGTGAGCGCCCGGCGCAGTGACAACGGGATCGTGCTGAGCCTCGAAGGGCCGCAGGGTGCGGAAGAAGTCGAGGTCGACGAGGTCCTGATGGCGATCGGCCGGCGCCCCAACTCCGACCTGGTGGACGCGGCGGCCGGCGGTCTGGCCACGCATCCCGACGGCCGGATCGTGGTCGACGAGCAGCAGGCCACCTCGGTGCCCGGGGTGTGGGCTCTGGGCGACGTCTCCTCGAAGTGGATGCTCAAGCATGTGGCGAACGCCGAGGCGGAGACGGCGATGCACAACGTCCTCCACCCACAGGACCTGATCGCCACCGACCATCGCTACGTTCCGCACGCGGTGTTCTCCTCCCCGCAGGTCGCCGCCGTCGGGCTGACCGAGCAGGAGGCGAGGGAGACCGGTATGGCCTACGTGGTGGGCCGGGCCAACTACTCCGACATCGCCTACGGCTGGGCCATGGAGGACACCACCGGCTTCGCCAAGGTGCTGGCCGACCCCGCCACCGGGAAGCTGCTGGGAGCGCACATCATCGGCCCGCAGGCGCCAACCCTGATCCAGCCTCTGATCCAGGCGATGTCGCTCGGCCAGGACGCCCGCTCCGTGGCGCGCGGCCAGTACTGGATCCACCCGTCCATGCCCGAGGTCGTCCAGGGAGCGCTCAGCGACCTCCCGCTCGACTGACCTACGACGCCGGTCCCGCGCACCTGCCCCCGCGCCGGGAGCGGCGTCACCGATGCAGCCGGGACAGTCCCGAGCCGGTCATGTCGCCGACGTGAGAACGCAGCGCCTCGACAGAGCCGTCCGTGTCCTCGTGCTCAGTGATGATGTCCTGGCGGCTGGCCAGGAGGCGGCCCCCGCCGAGGCTGAGGAGCAAATACCGCTGACGATCGGCGAGACGGTCATGAACTCAAGCATCACCTCGTTGTTGTCACCGACCTCGACGAAGGACCGGTGAAAGGCGAGCGTCAGCTCGACGAACCGCCTCAGGTCGCCGTCAGCCAGCGCGCTCTTGCGCAGGTCGAGGTCGCTCGCCACTGGTCCGCGAGGTCCTTTTGCGGCGCTGCGGCCTGGAGCGCTGCCCGCCAGGCCACGAACACCGGCTCGATCGACATCCAGCGGGCATCAGAGACGTCACTGCGACAAGAACGTCGACAACTCGCGACACACGCAACGACCCAGTGCCGCCCCAGTCACAGCGACCTCCTCAACTCACTTACAAACCGCGCTACTTCGGCAAGTTGGTGACCGCAGTGCGTCGCGAGATCGCGAAGGGCACCGTACTGATCGTGGACGGCACCCTGGCGCCCACCCACGATCACACCGTCGCCCAGCAATCGAAGAACTATCGGTACTCCACCAACCACCAGGGCGTCATAGACGCCGACACCCGACTGGTTGTGATGGTGGGAGTCCGGCGCGAAGGCCGCTGTCGGCACGACCATGACCATCGCCGACGGCGGCTCTCCGGGCACGGGGCCCGTGATGCCCCACCGGCGCCGCAAAGGCGAGGAGTTGCCCCGACTGGAAGCAGGCCCACAACAAGTTCCACAAGCAGGTCCGTACCCGTGTTGAGCACGCCTTCGCCCGCATGAAGAGCTGGAAGATCCTCCGCGACTGCCGTTTGAAGGGCGACGGCGTACACCACGCCATGCTCGGCATCTCGCGGATGCACAACCTCGCCCTCGCCGGGTGAGCCCTCCGCTCTAGGGAGGAGGCGCTCGTGTCCCACCCTGTCAAAGATCCTGTACGGGACAGCCCTTAGGTCCGCGTGGCGAAGCGCAACGGACAACCCCGTAGGCGCGGGCTCGACTTCTCCAACTCGGCCGAGGTCAGACCACGGGCCGGACAATCCCGGCTGCTGGTTTCGAGCGGTTTTTCTGAATCGTACGTAAGGAGCAAGGAGACCGGTGGATTCCGCAGTTTGATGGGGACTTGGGCGCCAAGTGTGCGCAATGCCGGATGCCACGACGTACTGCTCGATGCGTTCCCTGGGACCACCCCGCGGATGCGAGGGGGGGTACGCATGGAGGGCTGCGGCGGGCGGCATCGACTGGAGGGTACCCCTTCAGCTCGACTGCGTGATCAGGGAGTTGGCGGGTCGGACCGTATCCCGTCTGAACCGTCTCTGCCGTCGCCACCGTGCAGCGGGCGCCCCCACGCGAACGTGCCGTCTCCATCCGTGCGCGCGAAAATGAGATGCCTGCGGGCAGGAATGAGGTGCTTGCGCGCGGGAATGAGCCGCTTGCGCGGCAGTTCGCCGGGCACGGCCGTGCCAGCCACGCCGTCGATAAGCGCAAACGCCGAAGGAGTACCAGTTTATGACACAGGGCGGACCCGCCACCAAGAATCCGGACAAAGGCTATGTAGCGCTTCTTGGCTGGAGTCTCAATGCGGTGGAAGCCCTCGACCGGTTCGACCGGCGATACGTCGTCGTGGCACCGGAGTGGGCCGAGAAGTATTGCGTCGAGCACGACATTCCTTACGTGCCCTGGGATTTCGAACGGCTCAACGACCGATCCATGGAGATCGCCGAGACCCTTCAGAACGAGGGTGTCGATGTCGCCATCCCGCTGTACGAGGAAACGGTTGAGTGGGCAGGGGCGATCAACTCCGTTCTGCTGGACAACCCGCGTTTGTACGGTCAGGCCATGCTGCTGAGGGACAAGGCGCTGATGAAGCGCCGTGCGCAACTCGGCGGCATCCGCGTCGGAATCTTTGAGGAAGCCCACGACCGGGGCGACGTGACCCGCTTCCTCAAGCGCGTCAATCAGACCCTGCTCAAGCTGGACGGTGACCCGAACGACCCGATCCATCTCAAGGCGTTCGACAAAGCTGGATGCCTCGGGCACCGCGTCATCCGCACCCCGGACGAGATCGACTCGATTCCGGAAGAGGAGTTCCCGGTTCTCATGGAATCCCACCTGGATGGCTGGGAGTTCGCGGTCGAGGCGTGGGTACACAACGGGAAGATCAAGTTCCTCAATATCTCCGAATACGTCACGCTGGGATATTCGGTGTTCGTGCCGGCAACCCCGGAACTGGAGCGGTACCGCCCGCAGATCACGGCGCAGATCGAGAAGCTCATCAAGACGTTCGACATCGAGTTCGGCTTCGTGCACCCAGAGTATTTCGTCACCAGTGACGGCGAGATGTACTTCGGCGAAGTCGCCTACCGGCCGCCGGGCTTCAAGGTGTTCGAGCTGCTGGAGCGGGCGTACGGGTTCAACGCCTACCATGGACTGGTACTGGCCTTCGACCCGAAGACGACCGAGGAGGAGATCGACGCCTTCTTCCCGCGCGAGGTCGTCGACGCGTCCGGGGTCGCCGGCTGCTTCGGTGTCTACCCGCGCCGCCGCGTCGTCAGCAACCTGGAGATCCCGGAGGAGACCGAGGACGACGACTACTACGAGTCGCACGACCTCTCGACGCCGCTTGAGGAGACTGTCACCAAGAGGACCGCGTTCGGCACCCACTGGGGCCTGGTGTACTTCTTCGGTGATGACCCCTACCGGATGCGCGAACTGTTGAAGAAGCAGGAAGAGCTCGACTTCTATGTCTGACGATCCCGTCGACGCAGGAGGCCAACCCGAGGGAAGCCCTTTGAAACCGACCGTCGACGTCAGCGATGAGGCCACGACGCTGGACAAGCGCGTGACCTCACTCGACGATGCCATCCAGGCCATGGCCGAAACCCGCGACTTCGGCAAGCACACGAAGCTGCGGCGGGTCCTGGAAGCATTGCGGCGGGTGCTCCTGCAGCCGGGCGGCGCCGCGGCGATCCAGGCCAGGGCGCAGGCCCTTGAGGAAGCCGGGCTTTTCCAGGAGACGGATTGGGCGTCACCGGAGATCCTTGTCCCGTCGATGGTCGGTCCGAGCCTGCACAGCGGAAACGCGGACACTGTCGTCATGGAGGCGACCAGCGAGCTGCGGATGCTCGCCGTCGCCCGCGGGGACTTCGCGCACCCGACGTTGCCCGCCGAGGACGCCCGCCAGTTCCTGTCCCAGGTGCTGGCAACGAACCTGGGGCTGCTGTTCACTCCGCCCAGCGAGGCGGAGCGAACCCAGCAGGGCCGGACCGCACAGCTCATCCGGGACCTGTTCCGCCACCTCGCCGACGAGATCGGTTACGACAGCGTCCTGGACAACCTGGTCGACGAGGTCTGGCGGATCCTGCGCCAGCGTCCGATCCAGGTCGAGGCGATGCAGTCCCTGATCACCCGGATCGCGATTCACCGCGACGACCCGGACGTCGCTCTTGGCGTGTCGTCAGGACAGGGCATCGACCGGCTCATCACGAGCCTGTTCGGGACCACCGAGGCGTGCCGGGACGACCCGGGCATCGAGGTCTTCCGCTCCCGGCTCGAGGCGATGGACACCGGCGCCCTGCAATACGAGGCGACGGGGTTCGCGCGGGCGATGCACGACACCGGCCTGGTGTCGCCGTACCACGCGGAACTGCTCCGGTTCCTCCTGCGCGAGAGCGACTACCTCGTCGGTGAGGCGCTCGGTCTTTCCGACACCGGCCGGAACTGCCTGCTGCGCTACAGCCAACTGGTGCACCGGCTGATCGAGGTGGCCGTGCACCCGCAGACCGCGCAGAGCATCTACGGGTTGGCTCTGCTGCTCGACCGCGGCATCCTTTACGAGCCGCCGGTGGTTCCCGCGCTATGGCGTCAGCTGGCGCTTGAGCTCTCCCCGCTCGCGCGGGAGCGGTTGACGACGGTTTTCGGCGAGGTGCCGGCGCCGCCGGCGCGGCTGGTCGCGGGGGTGCTCTCGATGCTGGGCCAGCCACTCGGCGTCGGTCAGGGCGACAACCCCACCTGCCAGTCGGCCCGCGCGCTGTCGATGTGGTCCTACAACGACCCGGACTACCTGCTGCAAATGGTGGTCTGGGCGGCCCGCGACGACGAGATCCTCATGCACTTCGAGGGTCAGCCGATCTCGTCGAAGGACAGCGCGATCGGAGTCGCGAGCAAGCTACCGATGGATCTGGACCCCGTGTCACTACTCCTGGTGCCCCACTTGGACCGGATATACGCCGAGATGGGGCGGCGCTGCGCCGCACGGCCAGGGGACCCGCACCGCTGGATCAACCCCGAGTTTCACGGCTGGTGGGCGGGCCGTGGGTTCCACATCAACGTTGACGTCCCGACCGGAAACCTGGTGGACCTCGACGAGTTCCTGCGTGAGTTCCACGCCAGCTACCACCCGTCCTACAACGGTGATCAGCCGCTGATCCATCCGCAGCCGGCCGGCGTCGCCGTCACCGACAGCGCGGCCCGCTACGTCGGCTGGCACGCGATCACGATCCTGCGGACCGCGCCGGACCCACAGGACGTCATGCGGGTGTATTTCTTCAACCCGAACAATGACAGCGGCCAGGACTGGGGTGACGGTGTCGTCGTCTCCACCGCGGGCAACGGCGAGCGGTTCGGCGAGGCCTCACTCCCGTTCGACCAGTTCGCCTCGCGGCTCTACATTTTCCACAGCGACCCGCTCGAGCACGGCGAACCGGAGCGGGTACCCGCCGAAGACGTCGCGCGGATCATCGGCTACATAGAGCGCAGCTGGGGCAACGACCGGCTACCCGCGGGGATGCTGCAAGCCCTCGAAAGGCCCACGAGCCTCTGAGTTGAGTACTCCAGAGATGTAGATCGTGACCTACATGTCTGGAGTGCGGCTCGGCGCCGGTACCCGCTGGCGCGTGGGCCTGCCTTGTGGGCGCTTCGCCAGTGGGGCCACGCAAACCGGTGGGCCGCGTCGCGAACAGCCTGGATGACGAGCGTGATGAACAGGTGCTGGATCTCGTTGCAGGTCAGCGGGATCACAGTCGCCCCCAGCCCCTCCCCGCCTACGACCTGCACAGCATCTCGCTACAGCGTTCAACCTCTGGATGCCGTGTGCACCAAGACACGGAGCCCGCACAGTCAAGTGGCCCATTTTGGTTCGGAGTTCTGAAGCACCATTGACACCCGTACGACGCCGTATGCGGAACTACGGCGACGCTGAGACACCTGAAGCGGCAGGTCCGCAGCATGCCGCTTGAACTGCGCGCGGATGGAGTTTTCGGCAGGCGCACTGTCGCCACGAGCTGCTGGACCGCACGCTCATCTGGAATGAGCGCCATTTGCGCTACGCGCTCCGCCAGTTCGAGCTGCACTACAACCTCCATCGCCCCCACCAAGCGATTGATCAGGCAGCGCCTCTGCGCGCCGCCGCCGAACCGCTCGCCCGCGCACAGATCTCACACCTCGACGTACGCCGAAGAGACCGCCTCGGCTGATCCTGCACGAATATCGACACGTAGCCTGAGCTGCACGGAAGGGGTTTTCGGCAGGCGCAGCGTTCCGCCGCCCTCACCCGCAGGGCTCATCGACGCGGTCGACCAACGGGGCCCCACGCACCCGATCCGGCGGCCCAGGAGTGCCTGGCAGTGCGGAGCATCGGTCACGTCGCGTTCCAGACGGAAACTGACGCATCATCATGTGCACCTCGCAGCCTTACATCGAAGCCGGATCGCCTCGACTCAAGCAGAGACCACTGACAACGCGCCCTCGAATAGCCCTTGTGCGGTGACCCCATGGCCACCCTGAGCTACGCGCGCAACTCAGCAAAGAACCTGCAAAGCGCCCGCTAGAGTGCAGGTCACGAAGTGTCCTCCCCGCCGCCGCGGGGGTGTTCCGATGCCGGACATCCCGGTCGGCCTTGCCGCGCTGTCCTCCCCGCCGACTTGGGGGCCTCCAGAAAGCTCCTCCTCGTCCGGCAGACCGCCCGCCGCAAAAGCTCGATCCTGCCGGGCCCGGAACGCTCGGCATCCCTCTGGCATCACTCTGCCGAATACCTGGTGAATCCCGGATGCAAACACCCGGATAGCGACACCAGCGGGGGATCCCCGGCTACCGAAACCGGGGGTCCCCCGAATACTGGTAGACCCACCGCCACTCCCTAATACTCCAGCCGTAGATCGCTGGTGCGTCGTTCGACCAACTGCGCCTACGGGTGCGTGTCCGTGATCGCGATGACCTCGTCGAGGCGGTCCAGGGCGGCCTGCAGGTCGTCGGCCTTGGCCTGGATGCGGTCGCGCTCGGCGCGCAGCATGGCTCGTTGCTCGGCATCGGTGTGCCCGGAGTCCCAGCACGGAAGGAGTTCCGTGATCCTTCGGCTGGTCAGGCCGGCGGCGAACATCTGCTGGAAGAAGCGGACCAGAGGGATGGCGTCTTGCCGGTAGAGGCGCTGGCCGGATGGGCTGCGCTCCGCGATGAGCAGTCCCTGCTGCTCGTAGTAGCGCACGGCGCGTACCGAGACGCCCGCACCCCGTGCCACCTCGCCGATGCGGATCAGCCGCTCGGCCGCGACCTCTGTGACGGTCATGGTGATTCCTCTCACCCCGGCTCTGATGAACAGCACTTGCCTCTGACGTTAGCGTCAGGTTTTAGCGTACCGGACATGGATATCAACAACTCAGTTGCCCTCGTCACCGGAGCCAACCGCGGCCTGGGCCGCGCCTTCGCCCAGCGCCTGCTCGAACGGGGCGCCCGCAAGGTCTACGCGACGGCCCGCCGACCGGAGACCGTGGACCTGCCCGGGGTCGAGGTGCTGCCCCTTGACATCGCCGATCCCGCAGCCGTGAGGGCCGCAGCCGAGGCCGCCCCGGACGTCTCGCTGCTCATCAACAATGCGGGGATCCAGACGGGGACCGACCTGGTGACCGGTTCGCTGGACGCGGTACGGCGCGAGCTTGAGACCAACGTGTTCGGCCACTTGGGAATGATCCGGGAGTTCGCGCCGACGCTCGCCGGGAACGGCGGGGGCGCGATCGTCAACGTCCTCTCCGCCATGTCATGGTTCGGGGTCAAGAGTGGCGGCAATGCCTACCACCTGACCAAGGCCGCCGCCTGGGCCATGACCAACGGCGTCCGCCTGGAGCTCGCCGAGCAGGGCACGCTCGTGACAGCGGTGCACCTCGGCCTGGCCGACACCGACATGGCCGCGGGCTGGCCCGTGGACAAGATCGCGCCGTCGGACCTGGCCGACGCGGCGCTCGACGGTGTCGAGGCGGGCTCCGCCGAGGTCCTCGCCGACCAGTGGAGTCGGGACGTCAAGTCCCGGCTGCCGCTGACACCGGAAGAGTTCAACGCTGCGATGGACCGCGCCCTGGCGGCGCTAGCGGCGGCCTGAGGGGCCCTCGGGCCGCACTGACTTCGGTCGGTTGGCCGCTGACGTGGGAGTGGTCCCCGCGCAGACGGGGGGTGATCCGTCGAGGTTCGCCTCGGACAGGCTCTCGGGTGAGCGGCCCCTGTGCAGCCGGAGGGGCGGTCCTCCGGCCCAGCCCCGTCTGAGCAAGGCCGCTTGGCCCACGACAATCCCGGCAGGCTGTCACGGCCGTGCAGCCGAAAGCCCGTCTGGCCAGCGGCGCACAGTGCCTGACGGCCCATCAGAGCGAGCGTCAAGACACCTCGGAGTCGTCAGGCCCTGTTCGCGCCGTCCCCCGTCTTTGAAGTACTCCTCCTGCAGGCCTTCTCGGACGATGTCTTGCAGGTCGTCCTCGGAAGCTCCGGCCTCTTGCGCGTCCAGGAGGCGTGCCGCGTACGTGGCGGGAAGGTGCTGGGTGATCAGCCTCAGTCGGGCGTCGTCCGTGGTGCATGCTGTCCGCCCTTCGACTCCGGGGCCCGGGGCACTCGCGGCGGGCTCCGGAATGAGGTCACATCACGGCGTCGGTCTGCAGCGGGCCCGCGGTGATGCGGAGCGTCCGGACGCGGACCGGCTCTTCCCGGTCGAGGTAGAAGATGTGCATGAACGGGGCTCGCACCACCTGGTCCGGGCTGCTCTTCTTGGCCATCGTGGCCTCGCCGCGCAGCAGGCGGACGCCGTCGCCCGCGGCCCAGAACTCCAGAACCTCGTGGGTGATGATCAGCGGCTCGTCGATCTTGATGAAGAAGGCCTTGATGGCATCGACGCCGTGGAGGTGTTCGGTGCCGAAGAACATGTCGGTGTCCTCGGTCAGCGGCGCGAAGCCCTCGCCGAACTCCAGGGTGTCGATGGCGTGCATGAACTTCAGAACCCAGCCGGGCACGGCCGTGGCTTGTGTGTTGCTTTCCATGGTGCTGGACTCCCGGTCAGACCGTGGCGGGCAGGGCGGCAAGGAAGGTGTCGATCTCGGCGTTACCGCCATCGGGATTCTCGCGGGCGGCAAGGTGGGCGGTGTACTGGAGCACACGGAAGGTGCTGCCCTTGATGGCATCCGAAGTGCTCATCGACCTGTTCCATCGGAACCGACCGCGTCGGAAAATCGAGATGGCGTCCGATATCTGCGGCGATTTCGCGGACCCGGAGAGTGTCCAGATCGGTGTTCACAGCACGCCCCTCGGGTCGAGCCAGTGTCGACACCTCCAATTCTGGGCACTTTCGCCATTCCGCACAGACCCTACAGACCCTACAGACCGCACAGCACATCATCATCTTGCCTCCGCCCCGCGTGGCGCGGCTCACGGGCGGTCAAGGCGTCACCATCACTCAGGCGTCACCGCGCGCCATCTTCCGCGGGTCCACGATCCGATCGAAATCTTCCTGTCGACTACGAATCGAACGCGGTGAGCCGTTCGGCGGCCTTCCAGAGTTCGCCCTCGTGCCGCGGGTCATAGGACTCATCCGACGAGCGGTCCACACGGCCGCGGTCGACGTAGGAACCGGTCGGCGCCTGGGTCGTGCCGAGGACGACGTCAGCGGGGTAGCGTGTGGGTGCCCGAAACTCGGCTGCCGCTGCTGACCACCTGGCCTTGCGGTCGAGGCCAGGCAGGGCGAGATCCTGAGACATGGCTCTGCGACTGCTGTACCTGGCCTCCCTAAAGATCTTGGGATGGATCGCGCTGCTTGCGCGATCAGAGGCTTCCAAGAACACGCAGATTCTCGTACTGCGCCACCAGCTCGCTGTGCTCCGCCGTCAGATCGCCCGGCCTGGGTCGCTCGGTCGGCGCCTCGACGGTCTGGGCGATCCTGAACAGGTCCGGGATCGACCCGGCACCAAGACACTCAGGCCCGCCCTGGGCCCAGTTCCTACGCAATCAAGCTTCCGGGATCCTCGCAGTGGACTTCTTCCACATCGACACCGTGCTACTGCGGCGCCTGTACTGCATGGTGGTTATGGAAATCTCCACCCGCCAAGTACACATCCTTGGTGTCACCGCCCACCCGACCGGCAGCTGGGCGGTCCAGCAAGCCCGTGGCGTCCTCATGGCACTTGACGACCGCGTTGACCGTTTCAGGTTCCTGATCCGGGACCGAGATGCGAAGTTCGCCGATGCCTTCGACGCCGTCCTCGCATCCGAAGCCATCCAGGTCCTGCTCACTCCGGTTCGGGCCCCACGGGCGAACGCATACATCGAGCGCTGGATCGGCGGATGCCGCAGAGAACTCCTCGACCGCACACTGATCACCAACGAACGGCACCTGCGCAGCGTCCTAACCGCATACGAAACACACTTCAATACCCACCGCCCACACCGCGCCCTCCACCAAGCAGCATCCCCGACCCAGGAGACCCAGACGGCAGAATCGTCCGTCGAGATCTACTCGGCGGCGTAATCCACGAATACGCGCAGGTCGCATAGGGCGGCCGAGTTTCGGGCCCACAGGGAGACGCGCGGGGACCCAGCCGCGGTTGAAGCCGGGCGGTCCTTCGCAGCCCTGCGGTGGCTGCCGATCACCGACCGCGAGAAGGAGCCGAGATCCTGGCCACCGCCGCCAACCCGGCCCCCTATAACGGCAACCCGACGCCAAACGTCCCCGCCTGCACAACGGGACCGCGCGTTCCTCGCCGCGCTGCTCACTCCGCTCCCCCGCGCGATCCTGCGCCGGCACCGCGACCTGTTGAAGCACCGCCGCACCAGACACAGAGGTCGGCGCTCTCGAAGGCGGGCCTGCCGTGTCGACAGTGTGCCTCAGATCGGTCGAACTCGATGGTGATGGTCTCTCGTGTGCGGGGCAACCGCGTGAGCCCCTGGGGCCCCGCGGCCGGCCCGCTCACGGGAGACGGTGCGAAAAGGGGGTCAGTCCTCGCACCCGTCGACATCGTCGTCGCATCCGTCCACATCGCCGGGGGCGACCGTGGTCAGGCGCCATGCGATGAGTCCCGTGCCGGCCCGCTCAGCTTCGACGTGCGCCGTGAACGGCTTGCCCGCCGGGAGGTTGAAGTGGTCCGCCTCGCGGTCACCACATCCCACCCCGTAGGCCTGCTCGTCCGAACCTCGGGCCAAGGTCAGAGTGAGCTCCTCGGTCCCGTCCGTGTCGCAGGTGATCTCGAATCGGTACGGTTTGTCGCCGCTCGCGCGGAAGGTCTTCTTCAAGCCCGACCCCAGGTAAGCGGTGCCGGAATCGACGAGCTTCGCCTCCGTACCGTCGTCAGCGGCGGCCTTGAGTGCCTGCTCGGCACGCCGCAACGCGTCGTCCGGCTCCCATGGCCTCCCAGTGCCTCCGGAGGACGCCGACGGCTTCGACGGCTGCGTCGAGGCGGCGGCACTCTCCTTGGAACCGCTCCCGCCCTGCTCATCCGCGCAGCCAGACATCAGAACGGCCAGGACCGCTGCGGACAGAGGGAGGGTATGACGTATGCGCATGAAATCGCCCTATCCAGGAGGAACAAGCTGGTACTCGCGGCCCAGCGCGTCGGCCTGGGTGTTGCCGTACACGGACACCTCACCGTCGGACCAGCGCACGAAGACGTCGTCCTCCCAGAGGTTGCCGCCGAACTCGCCCGGAGCGATCACCCGGGCGTGCTTCCACGTGCCGTTCGGGCCCTTCAGTTGGTTCTCCTTGCCAAGGCCGTGCGCGCCGACGTCTTCGTAGATGGTGAGTTCACCGTCCGACCAGCGCACAAAGAGGTCGAAGTCGGAGTTGGCGGTCCCGTCGAAGTCTCCGCCAGCGATGACCGAGGCATGCTGTTTCCACAGGGCGTTGGGGGCCAGGAGCTGCCGCTCGGCGTGGAAGCCGCCGCCGTCGACGTTGGTGTATCTGGTGACTTCCCCGTCGACCCAGCGGACGACCAGGTCGTCAGCCCACTTGTTGCCGCCGTACTTGCCTGTCGCGATGCCCTTCGCGTACTTCCACGTCGAGCCGGCCTTGGCGACAGTGATCTCGTTTGCCGGGTGTTCGGAGGTAGAGGTGGGCAGCTGAGTGTGCTCGTCGATGTCCTTGTAGATCGTGACCTCGCCGTCGATCCACTTGACCATCAGGTCGTACGCGTTGGAGCCGGTGTAGTCGCCGACTGTGATCACCTCGGCGTAGTCGGCCCACATCTTGTTCGGCTTGGCGAGGCGCGTCTCACATGGCTGGCCCTGGGCGCAGCCGGTGTAGAAACCTTGCGACTGGTCGCCGGGGTAGAGCGTCATCTCCCCGTCGGACCATTTCACGACCAGGTCGCCGTCCTGCGTCTTCTGCGAGGAGGTGTGGAACTGGCCGGTGGCCGCGGCCGTGGCGTGGCGCCAGAGCCCCGCGTCACCCATGCCCTGGAGTTGAGAGGGCTTGTCCGGGGTGTGGTCGTTCACGGCCTGGTTGTAGAGGCGTACGACATCAGCGTCGAACTGTGAGGAGTAAGAGACGTTGTCGAACTTGCCGCCGGTCTTGTAGCCACCGATGACGCCGATGACATCTCCGCGCTTGCCGTCGAAGTTGCGGAGGAACGGCCCGCCGGAGACGCCCGGGGCGAACCCGTCACAGGCGATCTCCAAGAAGCGTCCGGCGTAGGCCTTGGTGGATGTCTTGGGGCACACGCGCGGCGACTTGGAGCTGCCGGGGAAACCGATCAGGGTGACGTTCCTCTGGTTCAGGTTGCCGGAGGCGGGGAGCGTGGTCAGCTCATTGCCCATCCCCGTCGCGTTCTCCAGGCACTTTCCCTTGGAGTTCGGTCCGGTCCGCAGGAAGGCGAAGTCGAGGTCGTCGGCCTTCTGCGATCCCAGGGACAGGTAGCGGCCATCGATCCAGACCTTCCCTTTCTTGATCGGGAAGACGCCGTAGGGGGCGATGCCACGGCCCTTGTGCTGCGGATCGGCCTTCCAGCCCGGCGCGAACGCGAGGTTGCGGAACCGGTCGTTGTCGTTGAGGCAGTGCGCGGCCGTGATCACCAGCGACTTGTTGGGCGAAGCCACGGAGGAGGCGGAGCAGAACTGATCGCGCTTGCCCGGCTCCGACTGCGGGTCGTCATCCTGGTTGATGAGGAAGACACCGGCGGTGGCGACACCATTGTTGTGGACGTTTGAGGGGGAGCGCAGCATGTCGCCCGCCGTCTTCGGCACCCCGTCGACAACTCCCTTGTCGGGGTTGGCAGGTACGGCTTTGGCGATGCGATCCGGAGTCCAGTAGGCCTCGGCCGCCCTGGCTTCGGCGATCTCCTCCTGCGTGGCCTTGAGCGCCGTGCCCTCCTCGGCCTCCTTCTCCCGCTGATCGGGGTGCTTGTCGGGGTGCTTGAGGGAGGCGTCCGGCGTGCCCGTGGGTTGAAGGGTCTTGGTCGGGTCCTGCGTGGCGGAGAGTCGCGGAGGCGGGCTGACCTCGGGAGTGGCGGTGGCGCTCGGGGAGGCCGACAGCGTCGGGGCGGGGCTCGCCGGGCTCACGGGAGCCGCTGACGCGAGGCCAGGCGAGGTGAGCATCAGGGCACTTGCCGCGACGCCGAGCGCTGTGGTGCGCACGACGGTACGTATTCCTTGGTTCACGTGGATCTTTCATCTGGAGCACAAAAAAGGACATACAGTGACGACGCGCCGCACGACGCCCAGGACCTTATGCCATTGGTACATACCAATGCACATCGCAACGGGATTTCGCCTGAGCCAGTTGTGGACGCCTGGACGGGCGGCAGCGCGACAGGCTCCCGTCCCGAACGGAGTGGGTCGACGCACAACAGCCAAGTTCGCCCCTGTCCGCGAGCGTTGTGTGTGCCGATAATTACGTCCGCGCAGGACCTCAGTCATGGGGTCCATCGCAGGGCGCGGCAGGATGGTCACTCGCGCTGCTCCGTCTCACCTGCCTGACCGCTGCTCACCTCTTCGCCGCCCTGCGCCTGCTGCGCACGAGTGACCAAGCCAAGGTCTCCGAGATCCTCACCCTCGCCACCAACTCGCCGCACAAGAGCGCCAACTCGACTCGTCGAAAGTGAACAGCCCCGCGGACCCCCACTCCTGGCGCGGCCACCAACTCGCCGCTTGAACTGCACGGATGGAGTTTCCGGCAGGCGCACGCTTGCCGAGCACGGTATCGATGTGGAAGAAGTCTGCCGCGATGATGCCTTCGGCCTGGGCGGTGAGGAACTCGCGCCAGGTCGGACCGGACCGACGTGGCGCCGGGTCAACGCCCACTGCGTGGAGAATTTCCCAGACCGTCGAGGCAGCGATCCGGTGCCCGAGTCGAGCGAGCTCGCCGTGGATCCGTCTCTGTCCCCACCTCGGATTCTCCCGGGCCAGTCGCAGCACGAGGTTCTTGATTGCCGCCCGGGTGGGCGGCCGTCCGGTGCGTCGGCACGCGGTGTAATTCCACTGTGCCGCGATGACTCGTCGGTGCCAGCCGAGCAATGTGCCGGGGGTGACCGGGAAGATCTCCCGCCAGCGCCGACGTGGTAGCAGTCCGGACAGGGCGGCGAACCAGAATCGATCGGCTTGTTCGTAGCGGACCGGGCCGGCCAGCCTGTCGGCGCAGTACAACATTCTCGTGCCGCAGTGCGAGAAGCTCCGCGTCTTTCGCCGCATCGCCACGAAGCAGCACTGACGGGAGCGACAGCAACTTCCGGGCCACCTTGTACAGCAGGGACGCGATCATCCGCACATGCTCCCAGCAGACGGACCGTCACCGCGGCCACCAGGGGCGAAGACTTTTCGAGCGGCACAAGCACCAGCACCCACACCGCCAGCGAGCTGGTCCGGCTCGTCAGTGATCGCCTCTGGCAGGTCTTCACCGAGTGCGACAGCGGTTACCGAGGCGTCTACCACCTCGCCAGCAGCCCCAACGGACGGATCGAGATCCAGCCCAACCCGATCCCCCGGCGACGGCGAAGACGACCTCTACGCTCCCGAACACCCAGCGGCCCAGGTGCTGTTACTCACCACCAATCCGACCGCGGACCCGGCCCTACAAGCCCGTCTGGGCTCCATCGAAGGGCTCATCCACCTGAACCAAGGGCGTGTGAACAGCTACTGATCCACAGCTTTTGACAATTGCTCCAACACAACTCGAGCAACGCCCAACACAGTTGGAGGGGTAGAGCACTACCAGTGGCTCCACCCCTCCAACGGACGCATCGGTCAGTTCGGCATGAGCATCATCGGTTTACCGTCGGTTGCCCCGACGAGCTCGTTAGAACCGGCAGCATCGGCTCTCGAGAAGCAGGGACCTACTCCCTCGCCCTGCCTCGCCGATGCCGTACGGTCCACAGTCCGATAAATGCGATCAGCGCAACTGTGAAGAGCACTGACGCAGTGGCACGTACAGCGAGCCAAGCGAGACCAGACAAGTTCCACAGCTCGCCTGCCGGATTCAACAGAAGCGCGAGCGAAAAGGTAAGCCACACAGCGCTCTTGGCTCGACTAAGGTTGTTCGGTTCGAGGTTGCAGGTGCGGCCAGAGTTCAAAAGCGCCTACTTACTTCGCGCAGGCCAGAGCTGAGGCCATAGGAGGCCCATAACTGCGCCGGCGGCAGCGCCGATCAGGGCCGACAGCGGGACGGTCCAGTCGACTCCGGAGCTGCCCGCACGTGACACCGCAGCAGCCACTGCGCCCACAGCGGCAGTAATGGCGGCGCTGCGCCGACGGGCGCTCCAGTTCGAGGACTCTTTCATACGCAGCTCACTCCTTGCCGGTGTGTGACACCGTGCGGTGGACAATCGAGGTTGCCCACCGCACAGTGCGTGTCTGGTCAGGTGGTGACCGAGGTGAGAGGTGACTCCGGGCTAGAAGGGCAGGATTCCGCCAAGAACGCCTCCAAGGAAGGCATCCTTGCGGTCAGCAGGGCTTCCGCCCCCGAGAGCTGATCCGATGGCACCTCCGGAACCGCTCCCCAACCCGGCCATCACTGCGCCGCCGACAATGCAGGCAGCAGTGGCTGCGGTGCACACGGCAGCGGTGGCCGCTACGCCCACAGCGCCTCCCAAAGCCGAACCGATGGTTTCAGTGACGTCTGACAGGCCGAGCAGCCCGCTGGGATCGATGCGGTTGACGGGGTCGCCTTCGGCGTAAAGGTAGGGGTTCTTTTCCTGGCCGGACGGGTCGGGTTGGGTGAAGCGGCCGATGTTGGGGTCGTAGTAGCGGGCCGCGAAGTGGTAGAGACCGGTCGAGTCCTGGTAGCCGCCAGCGAACCGGTACGGCTGGGTGACGTTCTCGCTGCTCGCGGAGCGGGTGACGCCGCGGGGGCTGTAGGAGTACGAGTTGACCTTCGCGCCGGACTCGTCGGCGGTCGCGACGACGGAGCCGAGCGCGTCGGTGAGGTAGTAGTACGCCTTCCCGTCACGGGTCACGGAGTTGAGTGTGCCCCCGGCCTCACGGTTAAAGCCCGTGTCCACACCGGCAGTTGACGTCGCTGACAGGCCGATGGGCCCGTTGTGGAAGTAGGTGTCGCCGAGTTTGATGCGTTCGCTCTGGTCGGTGGAGCCGTACTGGCCCGCATAGGTCTTGCCGCCGACGGTCAGCGAGGTGAGCTGGCTGTGATCCGACCACGTCTCGCCCGTCCTGGTCCCTTCCGGTGTCGGGGCCGCCGCCGTCTCGTGTCCTTCCTTGTCATACGACCAGTTCGTCGAGGAGCCGTTCTTCGCCGTGATCTGCTGGGCATCGTTGACCGTGTAGGTGGTGCCGCGCGGGCAGCCCTTCTCGGTGCCCTAACTGGTCAGGTTCCCGGCCAGGTCATAGCAGTACTGCCAGGACTCATTCAGCGTCGAGCCCTTGCTCTCCGCGGCGTAAAAGAACCGTCCCGCCCCGTCGTAGCTGTAGGCGGTCTTCGTCCCTGCCACGGCGTCGGTCTTGGTGCGGATCTTGCTGCCGTCGGTCTTGGCGTCCGTGCCGTAGCCGTAGGTGTAGGCGAGGTCGACCAGCGTGCCCTTGGGAGAGGTTGCCTTGATCTTCTCGGGGCGGCTGGACTTGTCGACGTCGACCGTCTGCACGGTTCCGCCGGGATAGGCGGTTTCGGTGCGGACGTAGTTGTTGTTGTACTTATACGTCGTCACCCGGCCCTGCGGATCTTTCAGTTCCTTGAGCTTGTTCACCTTGGTCCAGGTGTAGTCGACCTTCCCGGCCGGGTCCTGGTAGAAGTCGACGTTGCCCGCCGGGGTGTAGGCGAGCAGGGTCTGGGAGCCGTCCTGCAGGGTGCGTACCGTCTCGCGCTGCAGCGGGTCGAACTGGTACTTGATCGTGCCGGTGTTGTCATCGCGCTGGGTGAGGTTGCCGTCGTCGTCGTAGAAGTAGCGGACCGTGTCGTTGGTGGTCGAGACGGTCTTGATCCGGTCAAGGTGGTCGTAGGCGAAGACCTTCTTGATGCCCCGGCCGTCGGTCAGGGTTTCGGTGCGGCCCAGACTGTCGTAGGTGTAGGTCGTCTCCCCCAGCGGGGCGGACGGAGTGGCCTTGCGCAGGTCGCCCTTGGCGTCGTAGGTAAAGGACGTCTTGACCGTCTTGGAGGAGGACATCTTGGTCTCGGCCGCACACCGCTGACCCTCAAAGCCACCGCAGTTGGGCGTAGTCGGGTTGTAGGTGTAGGAGACGCTGCCGCCTCCGGTACCGGTCTGCGCCACGGACTTGGTGTTGCCGGCCGTGTCGTAACCGTAAGTGGTCTTCTCACCGTCGGCGTTGGTGGAGTCCTTGGGCACGTCCCCGCCGGCGATCGTCTGCCAGCTCGTCACCGACTTCCCCCCGGTCGGCGACTTGATGCTCTCCAGGTTGTTGCGGGTGTTGAACCCGTAGTCGGTCACATTGCCGGGCGTGCTTCCCGAACCCATCGCGTCCGTGCTGGTGTCGAGGTTGTGGTTCGCGTCGTATTCCGTGGAGCGGCTGTGCTGGAGGGCGTCGGTCACATCGGTGACCTGGCCGTCGCCGTCGTGCTTGTAGCTGGTGGCGTACGTCTCGGGGTCGGTGACCTTCGTGGTTCCGGCCGCGGTCGGTGACGTGGTGTCGTAGTCGTAGGTCCAGGTGGGGCCGGTGTGGCCGGAGCCGTTGAATTCGGTGGCCCGCAGCATGGAGGTGACGCGGTTGGCCGCGTCGTAGGTGAAGACGGTGACCCGGCCTTCCGCTGTGGTGATCTTCGTCAGGCGGCGGAAGGAGTCGTAGTCGAAGGTGGTTGTCTTGCCCTCGGCGTTCGTCGTTTTGTGCAGGTTGCCCGCGGGGTCGAGGTCGAAGACGGCGGTGCGGCCGGAGTTGTCCTTGGCCTGCCATTGCGAGGCGTCGGTCTTGACCAGGTCGATCCACCGGTTTGAGCGGGTCTCGGTCAGCTTGAAGCCCTTGTTCTCGCCGCCCTCGTCATGCTGGTGACGGTGATGGTGCCCGTGTTCTTGTCGGTGACCTTGGTCAGCGTGCCGTTGGCGTTGAACGTGTCCTTGGACGAGGACTTCCAGTTCGTGACCGTGTAGGTGCCGTCCGCGTTCTTCTTCAACTCCTTTGAGTAGCCCTTGGGCGTAGTGAACGTGCCATCGGCCTGCTTGGTGAACCGCAGGCTCTCCCGCTGCTGTCGTAGAGGACCACTTCGCCGTCGGCGACCTGCAGGTAGCGCTCGTACTGCTGCCACCACCGCTGGGAGACCTTGCCCCACGGTGCGTCGAGGGAGTTGTAGGTGCGCGCCAGGCTCAGGTTCTGGCCCACCCCGGCGATCTCGAAATCGGTGGCGGTCAGCATGAGGTTGCCGGTCGAATAGTCGACCCGGGCCGTCAAAGCGTCCGTGATCGCAAACTTGCTGATCTTGTGCCAGGGCACATCTCCCTGCCCCTCCGGCACATACTCCAACGGCGCCGCCACGTTGCGGGCCCTGGCCGACGAGCCGCCCTGGGCCCGCTTCTTCTGATAGGCCCGCCAGGCCGCCACCTCATCCGAGGGCGTCCGCTCCGCCTGCGGTGTGGCCGGCTTGTTCGACCCGACCTTCACAGGCGGCATCGTGAACGAGGGAGCGTCCTTGCCCCACGCCGATTCCAGATCCCTTGACCCCCAGCCGTGCCGAGCCACGCCACTCACTTGACACGACCTCAACGTCCGCCGGGTGACACCACGGGACGTAGGCCGCCAGGAGCGACTACAGACAACGCTGGTACCCTCACCGTCGACTGTGGGCTATCGCCCTGACGGGCATTTAGCCTTCGCGGAGGAGATGCGGTACAGCCGCAACCCGGGCAAGGGAAACTTCAGTGGTGTGCGGCTGCCCGGATCCCACAGCGCCGGCTTCAGCCTCTTCGCCCGGCCATCACTACTCCTGTGCGTCGGTGTCGCCGCCGCTACTGCTCTCGCGCCATCGCTGAGCATCTGCTTCAAAGAGTTCGCGCGCCTGGCGAAGGAGCGCCTCCATGTCGGGCGTGCTCTTGCCCTCGATCTCGATCGTACGGTCGCCCAGCTCGACGCGGATTCGGGCGCCCTGGTGGCGGTTGGCAACAGCTTCGATGGCTGTCCGCAAGGTCATCCAGGCCCCGCTGTCGCGCATCATCAAAGCAACGATGAGGAGCTGGCCGGTGTCGATGCCGAATTCTGCCGCGTAACTAGCGTCCGCCCCGCGGTCTTCCAGCTGGGCGAGGAGTGCGCGGGCAAGCCCCGGTGTAGCCCGCAGCTTGACTTGATCAAACATGGCCGTGGGTCATGGCCTGAGGCTAGCGCCATCGCGAAAGTCCACGGTCGGCAATCACACGCTTGGCGGGCTGTCTTCGGATCCGGTTGGCCTGGAGATCGGAGACAGAGGCAGGGCGGGTGATTCGGTGCTGTCTGGGTGCGGGTGCCACACTCCAATACCCATCGCCCACACCGTGCCCTCCGCCAAGCAGCGCCCCTGCGACCGCTCCCCCATCCAGGAGGCCCAGACGGCAGAGTCGTCCGTCACGATCTACTCGGTGGCGTGATCCACGAATACACGCAGGTCGCATAGGGCAGCCGAGCTTCGGGCACCCACAGGGTAAACCTGGACGTCAGCCGGGTGCGGAGTAGACCAGCGCGGCAGTGGGCGCCCCGCGCGAAGCGGGGACGCCCACCTCTCAGTGACTCAGGCCCTTAGGCCCGTGCGGGCTCCCCGACGAAATACAGGTAGCCGAAGGAGGCGATCGCGAACTCGGCCGCCGCGATGAGCTTCCGCACCGTGCTGTTCTTCTCCCGCTCCGGGAGTGCATTCAACTCCGCTACGAACCGCCTGAGTTGCAGCTCGTTGAACATGGTGTCGCCGTGGCGGTTCACGGCGCGCAGGATGCTGTCCTTGGGCGCAGACTCGCACAAGGCCAGGAACGTCTCCTTGTGGTCCTCGTAGGTCTTGGCCATGCGGCCGTGTACTTGGTCTTCCACGTAGATGACGAGGGGCATGCGGTACGTCTTTCTCCAGAGTGTCGTTCGGGGTCGGTCCGGTCAGTCCCCGGAGATGAACAAGTAGCCGCGCAAGGTTGCCGCGCGCCGCGCCATGTCGGCCACCTGCCGGGTCGTATCCGTCTTCCGCTCCTCGGGGAGACCGTCCAACTCGACTGCCAGCTGCGGCAGCTGCAACTCGTTGAACATGGTGTCGCCGACGGAGAGGACGCCGCTCATGACGCTGCCGTCCGGAGCCGCGTGGCATGCCGAGAGGAAGCTTTCGTCGACGTCGTCCCCCCGTTTCTCGGAGACTCGCTCGTGCGACCGGTTCCGCACATGGATTTCCATCCGCTGTACCTGCTTCCCACTAGACGGCCGGCTTCTCGATCGGGTACATCGTGCGGACGCTTCCGTACTTGTCCTGCGAGACCAAGAGCCATGATGTCGGCTTCTTGCCGCTCATCTCGGAGGTCCGGCCGATCAAGGTGCCCGCGTCGACGTAACGCTCGTAGTGTCCTTCGTGGTTCGGACCGACGGGCTTGGAGCGGTAGGACATCTCAACCAGCTCGTCGAGGTCGACACTGCTGTCGAAGACGCCCTTCTTCCACGTGACGTTCGCTCCTCCCTCGACATGCTTGCCCCGTACGTAGTCCTCCCCGAAATCGTCCAGCATGGGCGGTACCAGGCACTCGTCGGCCGCGCTCCGCAGCACGGCCGCGCCGCGGACACGACAGGCCTTCAGGGCCTCCTTCGCCCGCTTCCCGATGCCGGAGATCACGTCGGACGAGAGACCGGACGCCTTGACGGCCTTCCAGGCGCCGGACGTCTTGCTCCCCGCCTTGAGCGCCGTGTCGAGGGAGCGGATGGCCTGGACGGCGTCTTCGATCTTCTTGCCGGGGATGAAGTTGGCGGCTACCCAACCGCACCCGCTGACGCTGCCGTGGTAGCAGTCCACGAAGTCCTGGACGAGTATGTCCCAGGCGAGCCTGGCGATCACCTTGACGATGTCCTGGGCGATCTCCAGCTTGGTGAAGTAGCGGGTGACGTCCTTCTTCAGACCCTTGAAGGTCTGCGAGGCGAGATACACCGTGTCGCGCTTCGGGCAGCTGGTTTCGGTCGCGGCGACATCGGGATTGGCGCACAGGTAGAAATCGACGTCGGCGTCGAAGGTGAGGGTGAAGGTCACCGTGCAGCCGGAGAGGCCGATCTCGATGACGCAGTCGTTCTTCGGCTTCGGGTCGCCGGTGAGCCTGATGCCGTCGACGACGTAGAAAGTGCCGCCGATTCCCGTGCCCGCTCCGACCGATACCTGCTTGTTGGCCTCCGCCCGCTCGGCCCGGTCCGCGGCGTCCTGCGCGTCGTCGGCGTACTTCTTCGCGTCCTTGGCGTACTGCTCGGCTTCGGTCGCCGCCTCGTCGGCACGGTCGGCCGCGGCGCGTGCGTCCTTCGCGTCCTGTTCGGCCGCGTCCCGGGCCTGTGCCTGCCGATAACGTCATCCGCGCAACTCAAGAGAGTCTTCGACGGTGCGACAGGATAAGCACTCGTGCTGCTTCGTCTCGCCTACCTGACCATCACCAACATGTTCACCGCACTGCGACTGCTGCAACTGAGCGACCGCGACAAGGACACGGAGATCCTTGCCCTGCGCCTCTAGGTCACCGTCCTTGAGCGACAACTCGGTACGGCCCGGGTCAAGTTCACTCCTACGGACCGGGCGTTCTTGGCCGCTCTGCTGATCCCCCTGCCACGCCAGGTCCTGCGCCGACTCCGGTTACTCGTCCGGCCCGACACTGCGCTGCGCTGCGCTGCGCTGGAATCGCGACCTGATGAAGCGGCGTCATGCCCGTACCTGCCGGCCGAAGAAGCCCGGTCGACCACCCACGGTCCGCTCGATCCGCAGACTGGTCCTGCGCCTGGTCCGGGAGAACCTGGCATGGGGCTACCGCCGTGTGCACGGCGAACTCGCCACCCTTGGTATCCGAGTCGCCGCCTCCGCTGTCTGGGAGATCCTCTCGTCTGAGGGCATCGCCCCGGCGCCCGACCGGGCCGCCACCACCTGGGCCTCGTTCCTGCGCTCTCAGGCCGACGCGCTCCTGGCCCGCGACTCCATCGAGACCATCACCCTGACCGGCAGGCGCCAGCACATCCTCGCCGACATCGAACACGCCAGCCGCCGCATCCGCATCCTCGGCACCACCGCACACCCCACCGCAGCCTGGGTCAGCCAAGCCGCCCGCAACCCGGCCAAGGACCTCACCGACGCGCACGCCTACCTGATCCGAGACCGGGACGCAAAGCACCCCGCCCTCTGCGACGCAATCCTGAACACCGCCGGCATCCAGACCGTGCGCACCGGCATACGCATCCCGCGCACGGAACGAACGCCATCTACGCCACGCGCTTCACCAGTTCGAACTGCACTACAACCTCCACCGGCCCCACCAAGCAAAAGATCAGGCAGCACCCCTGCGCGCCGTCCCCGAACCGCTCCCCCACGCACAGATCGCACGCCTGAATGTGCGCCGGAGAGACCGCCTCGGCGGAGTCCTCCACGAATACCAACATGCCGCCTGAACTGCACGGATGGAGTTTTCGGCAGGCGCAGCGTCCAGTCCACCGCCCCGATCGACCTCCTGAGGCTCAAACGGCACGGATAAATGGCCGGTGTCACCACAGGCATCTGGCAACACCCGTCATGTACCTCGCAGAGCAGCTCCCGCGCGGTGCGGCGCAAGCAAACCGCATACGGTCCACACGCATGCTCGACGGCATTCGCCACAAGCTCGGAGACGGCGAGCACAGCGTTCTCGGCTGCATCTTCCGGCACTTCAAGCCTGACGAACTCAGCGCATACAGCGGCACGCGCCAGCCCCACCGGATTTTCAACACCCGGCCCCCAGGTGTACAGCTGCTGAGATTCCGGAGCGCTGCGGCCCACCCCGGGCTTCATCGCGCACCGCCGCGCTGTGCGTGCCGACCGCTTCCAACGCGGCGGTGACGACCCCGCCCCTGGCGGAAGCAGACCCGCACGTCCTCCAGAGCACACGCGGCCGAGACGGACAGCGCACTCAGCAAGAGCGCGCCGGTGAGTGGCATGGACAGAAACATGGGGTCCTCCCGTGATCGCGGCATTGGGCCGCGACCACCACACCCCCCCTCCAACAAGAGCGGAACGTCCTGATCCGAATTGATCGACGATGCCAAAGTCCTCGCTGACCAGCTCCGAAGAGGCCTGGAGCACTCTCCGACTCCAGCGCGATGGCTATGGCCACCGATCCGGCACACGGCCCCCCACGCGGGAACGCGGCCCCGCGATCCTGTAGCAGCACGAGATAGCTCAGGTCGACATCCGGCAGCGGTCGCCGACGCCTGCACAGCTCGCGTACGGCGCACTCTTAAGGCTCTCGCTGGCGGCACCCACCGAGTAGGAACAGCAACTGGTCCAGTGCAGGCATGAGAGCCGACTCATCACGGGCACCGATGAACGCGACGCCCTGCTCCGAGAACATCGCGCGGCGAGATCACTGGGGGATGTGAGCGACGAATACGGTGCTGCGGACGCGTTGATTGCGCGGGTCGTCGGACTGGTCGACCTTGTCGACGCGGTAGCCGTGTTCGGTCAAGATCCGTAGCCAGCCCTGGATCGAGTACATCCATCGCACAACGGGGACGCGGCCGGTGGCCGGGGTGTAGACGACCATCTGGCGGCGCCCCTCGGGGGCGCCGGGGGCCCGGGTCATGCAGGAGAAGACGAGCCGCCCGCTGGGCTTGAGGCGTTGGCGGAGGGCGGGCAGGAGTTGGTGGGGGTCGGCGAACCAGAGTCCGCCGAACACGGAGAACGCGGCATCCAACCGCGGTAGGTGGGGAGTGATGCGGATGGCGTCCCCGAGCCACCACTCCAGCCGTTCTTGGGCGGCCTGCTGTGTGACGGCCTGGTGGAGGCGCACGGGCGAGACGTCGTTACCAATCCCGCGAGCAACCCCATGCCGGGCGATATGGGCGAGGTGACCGCCATTGCCGCACCCCAGTTCCGCGACGGTCGCGCCCGCCAGGGGTCCTAGGAGTTCGACGCCGGGCCCGGGGGCGTCGCGAAAGTGCCAGTACAGGACTGACTCTTGACCGGCGCGGGTGGTGGCGAGAGTGTCCCAGGCATTGCGGTTGAACGCGGCGTCATGCTCGGTGACGGTGCTGGGCATGCGTGCGGCTCCCGAGGAGTCAGGTGAAGCTGCCGGCGGGGTCGGTGGTGACGGGCAGGTGGTTGAGCTCCTCGGCCTTGCGTGCCAGGAGGTAGGCGCGGTGGCCTTCTCGCTCGGTTGCGTGGATGAGGTCGAAGCCCTGGTGGTCGCGGTAGTAGCGCACGAGCCCTTGGTGTCCGCAGCCGCGCCGCACCCAGAGTTTCCCGGTGCGGGCTGCGTGAGCCAGGGCCCACCAGGCGATCAGGGTGCCGGGCTTGGCGGCCCGGTGGTCGGGATGGGTGAAGGTGGTGGCCAGGAAGAGCGCGGGCTCGGCGCGCTCGGTATCGGTCCATCCCCATTCGGGGGTCTGGTCGTAGAGGCTGGTGCAACCGATGAGCTCTCCCTCGGGAGAGAGCAGAGCCCAGACAGGCGTGCGGCCGTTCCCGGCCTGCGCGGCGATCTGTCCGGACCGATCTCCTTCCAGAAGGTCCGCACCTCCGGCCTTGCCCGTGCACACCATCCAGGCGGCGCGGGCGCGGATCAGGTCGGCGTAGGCGAGCCGGTCGTGGGCGGTGGCGGGGCGCATCACGTACATGTCTTTGAAACTCTCAGTTGTGGGCGGCGCGGTGGGCGAGGTCAGCGGAAACGACGTCGGCGAGGCGGTCATCTGTGGTGCGGATGTCGCCGGATTCGATGCGCGTCAGGGCTTTGGTGAGCGTGTCGGCGTCTACGAGCTTGGCGTCGATGAGGGGAGATCCCTGGTCGAGTAGGCGTCGCACCTGTGCGGGCAGGGTGGTGCGGATCCCGGTGTTCATGACGTCGGTGAAGTTTTCCGGCAGGGGTGGCTCGACGACCAGTTCGGACAAGCCCAGGGCGGTCAGGCGGCGGCGGTGCAAGCTTTTGCGGGAGCGCCAGGAGCGGGGCAGCCACTCGCCGAAGCGGATCATGTCCGGATCGGCGAAGGGGTGCAGGGGCCAGATCCCGGCCTCAAGCAGCAGCGGCGCAGCCGATGCCATCGCGAGCAGGGTCATTTCGTTGACGACGGCGGGAGGACAGGTGCCCCCATCCACGTCCATGAGAGCCTCGCGGGCGACAGGGCC
>NZ_JBICXP010000018.1:0-105161 GCF_043200355.1 Streptomyces sp. NPDC048436 | reverse complement strand
TAACCTCACCGACCCGGTCGCCAACATCACCGCGGCAGCCAACTACGCCGCCGACAAGTACGGCTCGATCGACAACGTCGACTCCGCCTACTGAGTCCTCGCCTCCGGGCACAGCCACACCGTGGCCAGCGGCGGAAGCGTCACGCGAAGGCAGGCGGGGCGGCCATGGGCCGCCTCGGGTTCCGCCTTCAGCGGGTCCGGGTTGCCGACATCGCCGCCGCCGTAGTGACCCGCATCCGTGTTGAGGACCTCCCGCCAGGTGGTGGCCGCGTCCGGAACGCCGAGCGGGTAGTCGTGGCGGACCACCGGGGAGAAGTTGCACACCGCAAGCAGCGGAGTCCCGTCCGCGGCGAAGCGCAGGAACGCCAGGACGTTGTCCTCTGCCGCGTCCGCCGTGATCCAGGAGAACCCGGCCGGGTCGGTGTCCTGCTCCCAGAGCGCCGGAGACGCCCGGTACTCACGGTTCAGGTCCCTGACGAGCTGAAGTACACCCCTGTGGTCCGGTTCTGCCGAGTAATCCGGGTCCAGAAGGCCCCAGTCCAGGCCGTGCTCCTGCGACCATTCGGCGCCCTGCGCGAACTCCTGGCCCATGAACAGGAGTTGCTTGCCGGGGTGGGCCCACATGAAGCCCAGGTACGCGCGGTGGTTGGCGCGCCGCTGCCACCAGTCGCCCGGCATCTTGGACACCAACGACTGTTTGCCGTGCACGACTTCGTCGTGCGACAGGGGCAGGACGTAGTTCTCGCTGTACGCGTACACCATCGAGAACGTCATCTCGTTGTGGTGGTACACGCGGTGCACGGGGTCGCGCTTGATGTACTCCAGGGAGTCGTGCGACCAGCCCATGTTCCACTTCAGGCCGAAGCCGAGCCCGCCGAAACCGCCAGGACCCAGGTCATGGGTGGCCCGGGTCACGCCGTCCCATGCCGTGGACTCCTCGGCGATCGTGACCACACCGGGGCAGCGCCGGTAGACGGTCGCGTTCATCTCCTGCAAGAACGCCACCGCGTCCAGGTTCTCCCGGCCGCCTGACTCGTTGGGTGCCCACTGCCCCTCTTCACGCGAGTAGTCGAGGTACAGCATCGAGGCGACGGCGTCGACGCGCAGGCCGTCGATGTGGAACTCCTCGCACCAGTAAGTGGCGTTGGCGACAAGGAAGTTGCGCACCTCCTTGCGGCCGTAGTCGAAGGTCAGGGTCCCCCAGTCGGGATGCTCGGCACGTCGCGAGTCTCCGGGTTCGTACAGGTGCTCCCCGTCGAAGGCCGCCAACGCCCAGTCGTCCTTGGGGAAGTGGGCGGGAACCCAGTCCAGGATCACGCCGATGCCCGCCTGGTGCAGCGTGTCGACGAGGTACTTGAAGTCGTCGGGCGTGCCGAGGCGGGCCGTGGGGGCGTAGAACCCGGTGACCTGATAGCCCCAGGAGCCGCTGAAGGGGTACTCCGCCACCGGGAGCAGCTCCACATGGGTGAAGCCCGCATCCGTGACGTATTCCGTGAGCTGCTCTGCGAGTTGACGGTAGGTCAGCCCGGGCCGCCAGGACTCCAGGTGGACCTCGTAGGCCGAGAACGGGGCCCGGTGAACGGGGCGGTCCCCGCGGTGCGCCATCCACGCGGCATCCGCCCACTCGTGGGACGACTCCGTCACCACGGAGGCGGTCGCCGACGGCACCTCGGTACGGCGGGCCATCGGATCCACGCGCAAGGTGTGCGTGCCGTCGGGGCGTGTGATGTCGAACTTATAGAGGGTGCCCTCGTCGATGCCGGGGACGAACAGCTCCCATACGCCGGTCGAGCCGAGCGAACGCATGGGGTAGGCGGCTCCGTCCCAGCGGCAGAAGTCACCGCAGACCCGGACCCCTCTCGCATGGGGCGCCCACACGGTGAAGCGGGTGCCGAGCACACCCTGGTGGGTCATCCGGTGCGCGCCCAGCGCCTTCCACAGTTCCTCGTGCCGTCCCTCACCGATCAGGTGCAGGTCGAACTCGTCCAGGGCGGGCAGGAAACGGTAGGGATCCTCGAATTCGGTCTCCTGGCCGTCGTACGTCACACGCAGCCGGTACTCGGGAATCGCGTCGAGCGGCAGTACGGCGGAGAAGAAGCCGTCGCCCATGTCGTTCAGTTTCACGTCGCGCCCGTCGGTGGCAAGCGTCACCGCTTGGGCGTAGGGGCGCAGGACCAGGAAGGCCACGCCGCCGGGCACCGGATGCGCGCCGAGCAGGGCGTGCGGGTCGTGGTGGGTGCCCGACAGGAGGCGCCGTCCGTCCTCCGCGTCGAGGAGTGCCTCGGGGACGCGAGGGCGCGAAGCGGTGACGGGGTGAGTCCGGACGGCGGCCAGGGGGGCACGGGCGGACGTCTTGGTGGTGTCCACGGTCTCAGCTCTCTTCTGCCAGGCGGGCGATCGCCGCCATGGGGACGGGCAGCCAGTCAGGACGGTGCCTGGCCTCGTACAGGACCTCGTAGACCGCCCGGTCCGTCTCGTAAGCGCGCAGGAGCGCGGCCTCCGCACGCGGATCCCACGGCGACCCCGCGGCGTATCCGGCGCAATAGGCTTCCCGGCACCGCTTCACCCACTGGGATCGGCGGGGCTTGCGGGTGTGGGCCGCGTAATCGAAGGAGCGCAGCATGCCCGCCACATCGCGTACGGGGGCCTGGGCGTGCCGCCGCTCGGCGAGCGGACGGGCCGGTTCGCCCTCGAAGTCGATGACGAACCAACGTCCGTCGGCCTGGAGCACCTGCCCGAGGTGCAGGTCGCCGTGGATCCGCTGGGCCGTCCGGCCAGGACCGCGCGCCGCGACCGCGCCGTACGCCGCCTTCAGCCGGGACACGTACGGAACGAGGCCCTCGACCTGCCGGGCGGCTGCTTCCAGGCGGCCGGTCATGGCTGCGGCAAGGCGGGCGCCGCCCCGCGGGTCCAGGGGCTCTGTCGCGAAAGCCAGGGCCAGCGCCTGATGCACTTCCGCGGTGGCGCGCCCCAGTTCGTACGACTCGTCACCGAAGTCCGCGCCCGAGGCGAGGGACTGCAGTGCCAGCGTCCAGCCGTCCGTCGCGCCGCGCAGGAACGGCTGGAGCACTCCGAGCGTCATCTTCTGCGGCTCGGTGGTCCAGAACCACGCCACGGTGGCGGGCACCCGGGCGCAGCTCGCATGGGCCAGGGCCCGGGGGACCTCAAGATCCGGGTTGACGCCGTGCTGGACACGGCGGAACAGCTTCAGGATGAAGGAATCCCCGTACACCAGAGAGGTGTTGGACTGCTCGCCGTCAAGGAGCCGGGGCGCGAGCCCCTCCGGCACGACGGTCCGCACGTCGCGTTCGAAGCGCAGGGGGCCCGTGGCGCCGGGGACCCGCAGACGTTCCAGGAGGAGCCTCGCCGACCACGGGTCCAGAAGGGCGTCGTAGACGGTGAACCCCGCCAGTGGGCCCGCGTCAGCGCGGCCGATGGCCGCGTGCTGGAGCCGGGGCGGCAGGTGTTCACGGACGCCGAGGATCAGTTGGTAGCAGTCATCGGGCTGGCCCGCGTATCCCGTGCGGATCAGCAGGTGCAGGCACCCGGGGTGCAATTCCGTCGTCGACAGAACGGCCAGATCCGACACGGGCCGGCCCTTGCCCGCGAACCACCTCTGCTTCGGCAGCCACGAGCGCAGGAGCCCGGCCAGCGACGTCAGCAGTTGGGGAGGGCTGAGGCTGCCGGGTGACTGCGATGCCGTCGTCAGCATGAGGAACGTCCCTTCAAAGGTATACCGCGGGTTCGGCCGGACGTCGTGGCTGTTCGGTCAGCCGGAACCAGTAGAAGCCGTGTCCGGCCAGGGTGAGGAGGTAGGGGAGTTCGCCGATGGCGGGGAAGCGCACTCCGCCGATGAGTTCGACGGGGTGGCGGCCGTTGAAGGTCTGCAGGTCGAGTTCGGTGGGCTGGGCGAAGCGGGAGAAGTTGTGCACGCACAGCACGAGGTCGTCCCCCTTTTCCTCTGTCGGAGGGGCTTCGCGCAGGAAGGCGATGACGGCCGGGTTGGAGGAGGGCAGTTCGGTGTAGGAGCCGAGGCCGAAGGCGGGGTTCTGTTTGCGGATCTCGATCATCCGGCGGGTCCAGTGCAGGAGGCTGGAGGGGGAGGACATGGAGGCTTCGACGTTGGTGACCTGGTAGCCGTAGACCGGATCCATGATCGTCGGCAGATACAGCCGTCCCGGATCGCAGGAGGAGAAGCCGGCGTTGCGGTCGGGGGTCCACTGCATGGGGGTGCGGACCGCGTCGCGGTCACCCAGCCAGATGTTGTCGCCCATGCCGATCTCGTCGCCGTAGTACAGGATCGGTGAGCCGGGCAGGGAGAGGAGCAGGGCGGTGAAGAGTTCGATCTGGTTGCGGTCGTTGTCCAGGAGGGGGGCCAGGCGGCGGCGGATGCCGATGTTGGCGCGCATGCGGGGGTCTTTGGCGTATTCGGCGTACATGTAGTCGCGCTCTTCGTCGGTGACCATTTCCAGGGTCAGCTCGTCGTGGTTGCGCAGGAAGATGCCCCATTGGCAGCCGGAGGGGATGGCGGGGGTTTTGGCGAGGATTTCGGAGACGGGGTAGCGCGATTCGCGGCGTACGGCCATGAAGATGCGGGGCATGACGGGGAAGTGGAAGGCCATGTGGCATTCGTCGCCGCCGTCTTTGAAGTCGCCGAAGTAGTCGACGACGTCTTCGGGCCATTGGTTGGCTTCGGCGAGCAGGACGGTGTCGGGGTAGTGGGCGTCGATTTCGGCGCGGACGCGTTTGAGGAGGTTGTGGGAGCGGGGGAGGTTTTCGCAGTTGGTGCCCTCTTCGGCGAAGAGGTAGGGCACGGCGTCGAGGCGGAATCCGTCGATGCCCAGGTCGAGCCAGAAGCGCAGGGCGGAGATGATTTCTTCCTGGACGGCGGGGTTTTCGTAGTTCAGGTCGGGCTGGTGGGAGAAGAAGCGGTGCCAGAAGTACTGTTTGCGCACCGGGTCGAAGGTCCAGTTGGAGGCTTCGGTGTCGACGAAGATGATGCGGGCGTCCTGGTATTGCTTGTCGTCGTCCGCCCAGACGTAGTAGTCGCCGTAGGGGCCTTCGGGGTCGGTGCGGGAGGCCTGGAACCACGGGTGCTGGTCGCTGGTGTGGTTCATGACGAAGTCGATGATGACGCGCATGCCGCGTTGGTGGGCGGAGTCGACGAATTCCACGAAGTCGGCGAGGTCGCCGAATTCGGGGAGGACGGCGGTGTAGTCGGAGACGTCGTAGCCGCCGTCGCGCAGGGGGGATTTGAAGAAGGGGGGCAGCCAGAGGCAGTCGACGCCCAGCCATTGCAGGTAGTCGAGTTTGGCGGTGATGCCCTTCAGGTCGCCGACGCCGTCGCCGTTGCTGTCCTGGAAGGAGCGGACCAGGACCTCGTAGAACACGGCGCGTTTGAACCACTCGGGATCACGGTCCTTCGCGGGTGTGTCCTCGAAGGTGTCCTGGACGGGCTCGTTGACGATCATGATGTGGGTGACCCTCCGATCAACGGTTGTCCATCCCCCAGGTCCGCGCCGACGGCCAGCACGTGCGCGCCGCCCGGGCCAAGTCGCACGTAGTTGGACCTGCCCCAGTGATAGGTCTCGCCGGTCAGCTCGTCGCGCACCGGCACGGTCTCGTGCCAGTCGAGGCCGAGCGCCGGCATGTCAAGGGACACCGTGGACTCCTGGGCGTGATGAGGGTCGAGGTTGGCGACCACCAGGACCCTGTCCGCTCCGTCGCGCTTGCTGTAGACGATGAGTGCGTCGTTGTCGGCCAGGTGGAAGCGGAGGTTCCTGAGGAGGTGCAGGGCGCGGTGGCGCCGCCGTATTCCGTTGAGCGTGGTGATGAGGGGCGCGATGGAGAGGCCGTCCCGCTCGGCCGACTCCCAGTCACGCGGGCGCAGTTCGTACTTCTCCGAGTGCAGGTACTCCTCGCTGCCCGACCGGGCCGGGGTGTTCTCGCACAGTTCGTATCCGGCGTAGATGCCCCAGGTCGGTGAGAGCGTGGCGGCAAGCACCGCCCGTACCTCGAAGGCCGGGCGTCCGCCCTCCTGGAGGTAGCCGGGAAGGATGTCCGGTGTGTTCACGAACAGGTTGGGGCGCAGGTACGGGGCGCTCTCGACGCTGAGGTCGGTGAGGCAGTCGGTGAGTTCGCGCTTGGTGTTCCGCCAGGTGAAGTACGTGTACGACTGCTGGAAGCCGGCCTGGGCCAGGGCCCGCATGACCGCGGGGCGGGTGAAGGCCTCGGCGAGGAAGATGACGTCCGGGTCGGTGCCGTTGATCCGGGCGATCACCTCGTCCCAGAACACGACGGGCTTGGTGTGGGGATTGTCGACGCGGAAGATGCGTACGCCGTGATCCATCCAGAACCGCAGCAGGCGCACGGTCTCGGCGACCAGGCCCGGCATGTCCGCGTCGAAGGCGATCGGATAGATGTCCTGGTACTTCTTCGGCGGGTTCTCGGCGTACGCGATGGTGCCGTCCGCTCGGTGGCGGAACCACTCGGGGTGCTTCTCCACCCAGGGGTGGTCAGGTGAGCACTGCAGCGCGAAGTCCAGGGCGACTTCGAGACCCAGACCGGCCGCCCGGCGGACGAAGGCGTCGAAGTCCTCCAGCGTCCCCAGGTCCGGGTGGACGCTGTCGTGGCCGCCCTCGGTCGAGCCGATCGCCCACGGCACGCCCACGTCCTGCGGGCCGGAGGAGAGGGAGTTGTCGGGTCCTTTGCGGAAGGTGCTGCCAATCGGGTGGATCGGCGGGAGGTACACGACGTCGAAGCCCATCTCCGCGATCGCGGGGAGCCGTTCGGCGGCCGTGCGGAAGGTTCCCGGGACCGGCGGAGCACCCTCGCGGACCACGGCACCTTCCGAGCGAGGGAAGAACTCGTACCAGGACCCGAAAAGCGCCCGGGGCCGCTCCACCAGCAGCGGCAAGGGATGCGAGCGGGTGACCCGCTCGCGCAGGGGGTGCCGCGTGAGGATGTCGTCCACCCGCGGGGTGAGCGCCGCCTCCAGGCGGGCGTTCGGCGACTCCTGCTCGTCGCGCAACGCCTCGGCGGCGTCCAGGAGTGTCTGCCGCTCCGCGCCGTCCGGCACCGAGCCCGCGGCACGCTCGTACAGCAGCGCGCCCTCTTCGAGCGTCACTTCGGCGTCAAGGCCTGCCGGAACCTTGATCTCGGCGGCGCGACGCCAGCCGGCCACCGGGTCCGCCCACGCTTCCACGGCGTACGTCCAGCGGCCCTGCGCGTCCGGTGTCACATCCGCGCCCCAGCGGTCGGTGCCCGGGGCCAGTTCACGCATGGGCACGCGGGGCCTGCTCTGTCCGTCGGGGCCATGCAGCACGACGCCGGCGCCGACCGGCTCCTCGCCCTCGCCGAAGACGGTGGCCTCGACCTGAAAGGTCTCCCCCGGCACCGCTTTCGCGGGGCGCCGGCCGCAGTCGACCACCGGAGTGACGTCCAGGATGGGCACGGTGCAAGAGACCGATGCCTCCTGCGGAGGCCGGCTCGTCTGCGGAGCTCGGGTCATCGCTCTCTCCTCTGGCACGCTCTCGCTCTTGCACACCGGGGGTCGGGCCATCGGCCGCAGGCCCAGGTACTGCTCGGCCGCGGCTGCCGCGAGCCGCGCCGTGCGTTCACCCATCAGCACGCACAGGGTGTACGCGGTGCTCTCGAAGCGCGTCCGCACCACGCGGTCGGCGGGATCGGCCAGCAAGCGCCGCTCCCACGCCCGGTACTGATCCAGATACCGCGCGACCTCTCCTCTGGCAGGCAGCAGCATCACGCCGGTCACCTTCTCGTTCTCCGGGGCGCCCTCGGTGCACCTGGCTGGTGCCGGACCGCGGGCACGAAGACGAACCGGCGTGCGCGCCGGTCGAGCTTCCTGACCCATAGTGCGCGAATGGGCACAAAGCGTCCTGTTGGATCTTGGGCCACTTGGGCTGACCTGCTCAGGTTGCGCGAATGGAGCAGCCCTCTCACGCTGAGACTTACTCAGAAGCGATCAGCGCTCACGCTTCGTGCTCGGGGCGTCGGCTCGCAGAGCCGACCGGTACCGGGAGCTTCGCTGAGAGGAGCCAAGAGCGATGAAGACTGCGATCCCCTGCTACTACCACCTCGAGGTGGAGATCAGCTCAGAGAGTGTCGACCGCGTCAGGCGCATTCTGGCCGCGCATCTTCGGCACTGGGGCCTGGGGATTCTCGTCGAACCCGTGTGCCGCTGCGCCGGCGTGCTGCTCCGGGCGATCGAGACGCACGGGACGGACAAGAACACCGTCGTCGAGATGTGGTGGACCGGACAGCACCTCATCACCGCCGTGTCCGACAACGAACGCGACCTGCCCCACCCTCACTTCGGGCCGGAGGGCTACCTGGCGCAGATCGCCGCGCTGAGCGACGGATGGGGCAACTACCCGGCGACCAACGGCAAGATCATCTGGTTCTCGCACCGCGCCCGGGCCGCCGACGGCGCCCTGCTGGCCCCCGCTCCGCCCGCGCCCGACCTGCGCTCGGCGTGCCAGGCGCCGCGCGAAGTGCCGGTCGCCGGGGTCGGAGCGCCTGAAGAGGTGGAAGCCGTGCCCGCCGCCGTCACCGCGGACGCCTCCGCCCAGCGGGCGGACGAGTCCTGCCCCAGGATGGTGGAGCGATCCACAGCGTCGGATCCGATGCCACGAACGGTGCCCGCCGTGTGAGCCCGGTGCTCATGCGGCAGCGCGCCACGGCCGCGGCGTCCCGCTGGGGAAGCCGCGGCCTGCCGACGCCCACGGCCGCCGACGCGTGACACACCCGAAGACCACGCTCATCCGTACGGAGGTAGCCGCGTGCGCACCTGGATCGGACGCCCTTTTCCCCTCGGCGCCACCTATGACGGTGAAGGGACCAACTTCGCCCTGTTCAGCGAGGTCGCCGACCGTGTCGACATCGTCCTCATCCACGAGGACGGCACACACCACAGCGTCTCCCTCACCGAGGTCGACGGCTTCGTCTGGCACTGCTACCTGCCCGGCGTCGGCCCGGGGCAGCGCTACGGATACCGGGTGCACGGCCCCTGGGATCCCGCCGCGGGCCACCGGTGCAACCCCGCCAAGCTCCTCCTGGACCCCTACGCCAGGGCGTTCGACGGGCAGGTGGACAACGATCCCTCGCTCTTCGAGCACGCGGCGCAGGGCCCCGAACCGGCCGACAGTGCCGGGCACACCCTGCTCTCGGTGGTGACCGACCCCTCCTTCCCCTGGGAGGGTGACGTCCTGCCCCGTCGGCCCTATGCCGAGACCGTGATCTACGAAGCCCATGTGCGGGGCCTGACCCGAAGACATCCGGGGGTCCCCGCGGAGCTGCGGGGCACCTACGGAGGCCTGGCGACCGAGCCGGTGATCGACCATCTCCTGTCGCTGGGGGTGACCGCGGTCGAACTGATGCCGGTGCACCAGTACGTGCAGGACGGCTTTCTGCGGGACCGTGGCCTGTCCAACTACTGGGGGTACACCTCCATCGGCTTCTTCGCCCCTCACAACGCCTACGCGGCGCGCTGCTCCCGCGGCGAGCAGGTCACCGAGTTCAAGTCGATGGTCAAGAAGCTGCACAGGGCCGGGCTCGAAGTGATCCTGGACGTGGTCTACAACCACACGGCGGAGGGCAACGAGAACGGGCCCACGCTCGCCTTCCGCGGCATCGACAACGCCTCGTACTACCGCCTGGCGCAGGACGATCCGGCCCACTACTTCGACACCACCGGCACGGGCAACAGCCTCCTGATGCGGCACCCCAACGTCCTGCAACTGGTCATGGACTCACTGCGCTACTGGGTCACCGAGATGCATGTCGACGGGTTCCGTTTCGATCTGGCCGCCACGCTCGCCCGGCAGTTCCACGACGTGGACCGTCTTTCGGCGTTCTTCGACCTGGTCCAGCAGGACCCGGTGGTCGGCCGCGTCAAACTCATCGCCGAACCGTGGGATGTCGGCGAGGGGGGCTACCAGGTCGGCAACTTCCCGCCGCTCTGGTCGGAGTGGAACGGCAAGTACCGCGATTCGGTACGGGACTTCTGGCGCGGCGGGGAACACTCGCTCGGCGAGTTCGCCTCCCGCCTTACCGGGTCATCCGACCTCTACCAGCACGACCGCCGCCGCCCGCGCGCCAGCGTCAACTTCGTCACCGCGCACGACGGCTTCACGCTGCGCGACCTGGTCTCGTACAACGACAAGCACAACGAAGCCAACGGCGAGGACAACCGGGACGGCGACAACGCGAACCGCTCGTGGAACTGCGGCGTCGAGGGCCCCACCACCGATGAGGGAATCCTGGAACTCCGGGCGCGCCAGCAGCGCAATTTCCTGGCCACTCTCCTGGTCTCCCAGGGGATTCCGATGATCGCCCACGGCGACGAGCTGGGCCGCACGCAGCAGGGCAACAACAACGCCTACTGCCAGGACAGCGAGATCTCCTGGGTCGACTGGGACCTCGATGACGACCAGCGCGATCTGCTCGACTTCACCCAGCGGGCGATCGCCCTGCGGGCCGCGCACCCGGTGCTGCGAAGGCGCCGCTTCTTCCGTGGCGACACGGCGCTCCGCGGGGGCCAACACCTCCCGGACCTCGTGTGGTTGCGGCCGGACGCGCACGAGATGACGCAGGAGGACTGGCAGCGGTCCGACGCGCACGCCGTCGGTGTCTTCCTCAACGGTGACGCGATCACGGAGCCCGACTCGTGCGGCCGACCCGTGGTGGACGCCTCGTTCCTGCTGCTCCTGAACAGCTTCTGGGAGCCGATCGTCTTCCGCCTGCCCGGCCGCTCGTACGGTGAACGCTGGACCACCCGGATCGACACATCGGACCCGCGGGGCCAGTCGGACGAGACCGAACACAAGGCGGACAGCGAAATCGCCATCGGTGCGCACAGCCTGCTGCTGCTCTCCCGCGCTCCCCTGACGACGGGCAACGCGGCGCGACACGGTCGCCCGAACGGCGGCGCCCGCTGAGGCTCTTGGCACGGCATCGTTAGGGAGACCCTCAGGGCCCAGCCAGCCCGCACGTAACAGGCGCCGGACTCCGGTCGGAGCGCCTCGATTTCCAGGACGGCCGCACATGCACCACGACGACAGGAAGCCTCCGGGACCGGACAGTACGACGGCTTCGGGCGAGAAGGAACGGATCTCAAGGACCGGATCCGTATTGGGAGAGTCGGCGGTCGGGGCTCCCTGCTGGGTCAGTCTGACCGCGCGGGATCTGGCCACCGCGGAGAGGTTCTACGGCGCGGTGATGGGCTGGCGGTTCCGCCCGGCGAGGCTCGGCGACCAGTTCTCCGTCGCCACGGCCCACGGTTTCCCCGTCGCCGGTGTCGGCGCCATCGCCTCCTCCTTCCAGATCGCGGCGGCCTGGACCCCGTACTTCGCCGTTCTGAGCGCCAATGACACGGTGAGCCGCGTCCAGGAGCGCGGAGGGACGGCGGCGGTGGGGCCGATTCCCTTCCCCAACGGGCGCGCGGCCATCCTTGCCGATCCGGATGGGGCGGCCTTCGGCGTCTGGGAGGGCGAGATCCTGACGAGTTGGAGAAGCGAAGCGCATTCCGCGCCGGCCTGGCTGCGCCTGCAGACCCGCGACGCCTTCGACGCCGCGATCTTCTACGGCGAGGTCCTTGACTGGGCGTGCGGGCGTCCGGAGTGCTGCGAGGTGCGCTACCAGGAGGAAGAGGTGGTGCTCTTCAGCGGCGGCCGCCCCGCGGCCCGGCTGGGGTCGGGCGCCGTCGAGGCGGACCCCGACCCGGCCGTCCGGCCGCACTGGCAGGTCTACTTCACTGTCACGGATGTCGAGGCGTGTGCGCGCGCGGCCGTCGAATGGGGCGGGCTTGTCGTCGATCAGGACTTCACCGCCCGCCCGCCGTCCGCGACCCTGCGGGATCCCGACGGCGCGCAGTTCAGGGTCGTCGGCCGGGAGTCAGGCCGCGGCTCCGCCTGAATCCGCCGCGCGTGCCGAGGAGTTCGGTCACGAGGCGGCGCGCGTACGCGGCGTCGAGCCCGGCCGGGCGGAAGAGGATCCGGTACATCAAGGGGGAGACGACGCGGTCCATGACCGTCTCCACGTCGGGAACGCTCCTTGTGGGATCGGCCATTGCGGGGACGGCCTCTGTGCGGTCGGCCGCGCGGGCGAGGATGACGTCGATCTGCTCGGCCGCATAGGCCGAGCACTGCCCGGCGTTGCTGCCGTCCGGGTCGCCGAGCAGAGCGTCACGGATGTAGGCGCGGCCCGAGGGGGACGCCATCTCGTCCAGGAACTGCTCCGCCCAGGCCGTCAGGTCGGACAGCAGATCGCCGTGGTCCTCCGGAGCGGTGTCGGGGCGCAGGCGCTCGACCGCCACGTCGGACAGCAACTCCTGGAGATCTCCCCAGCGGCGGTAGATCGTCGACGGTGTGACGCCCGCGCGCTGGGCGACCAGCGGCACGGTCAGGGCGTCCCGGCCCATCTCGGACTCCAGTTCGCGTACCGCGGTGTGCACCGACGCCTGGACCCGGGCGCTGCGCCCACCGGGGCGCACCATCTTGTTGCGGCTCATGGAACCACCTTAAAGCAAAGATGTTGCGTCTAGCTCGACCGGTGTGCTGAGAGGTCCCGCCTGCTCGTAGGCGCGCGCGGACTGCTCATAGGCATGCGCGGCCCGCAGGAGCGTCGCCTCCTCGAAAGGCCGCCCCAGCAGCTGCATGCCGATCGGCATGCCCGCGCGGTCGCGGCCCACCGGCATGGTCAGCGCGGGTACACCGGTGATGTTGGCGGGGGCCGACAGGCGTACGTAGGCGTCGGAGACCCCCTCCACCGTGCCGTCAGGCCAGGTGATGGTCTCCTGAGCGGCCGGCACCGCGGTGACCGGAACCGTCGGGGCGGCGATGATGTCGACCTCGTCCAGCAGGGCTGCCCACTCGTGCCGCATCAGGGTCCGGGCGCGCTGGGCGCGCAAGTAGTCCCCGGCAGGCATCAGTTCGCCTGCTTCCAGAAGGATTCGGACGTCCGCCTGGTACAGCTCGGGGACGGTGCGCAGGGTCCGTTCGTGGTACGCGGTGGCCTCCGGGACCATCAGTCCCCACTGGATGGCCTGAAGGTAGCGCGCCATGGGGATCTCGACCTCGACGAGCTGTGCGCCCAGGTTCTCCAACTCGTCGACAGCGGCTCGGACCGCGGCCTCCACCTGTGTGTCGACGTGGTCGAAGTAGTGGTTGCGCGGTACTCCGACGCGCAGTCCGGTCAGATCCGGGTCCGGGCCCGGCCGGTAGTCCTGGGCGGGCAGGGACAGGGAGGCGGGGTCGCGCGGGTCGTGTCCGGCCAGGACGGACAGGACCAGGGCCGCGTCCCGGGCGGTGCGGGTGACCGGGCCGACATGGTCGAGCGACCAGGACAGCGAGGTCACGCCGTGGCGCGGGACGAGGCCGTAGGTCGGCTTGAGGCCGACGACGCCGTTGAGTGCGGCGGGGACGCGGATCGATCCGCCGGTGTCGGTGCCCAGGGCGAAGGTCGCGGTACCGGCGGCCACGGCGACGGCCGACCCGCCGCTCGATCCGCCTGCGACCCGGCCGGGGTCCCAGGCGTTGCGCGTCTGCGGGGTGGTCAGGCCGTAGGCGAATTCGTGGGTGTGCGTCTTGCCGGCCAGGATCGCGCCGCCCGCCGCCAGACGCGCGGCGACCGCGCTGTCGGCCTGCGCACGGTGGTCGGCCCGGACCCGGGAGCTCGCGGTCGTCGCCACGCCGGCGACGTCGATCAGGTCCTTGAGCCCCATGGGGATCCCGTGCAGCGGGCCACGGAAGCGGCCGTCCGCGGCCTCGCGTTCGGCCTGGAGGGCCGACTGCCGCGCCCGGTCCGCCGTCACCGTGGCGTAGGCCCCCAGGTCCGGTTCCAGCTGCTCGATGCGCTCCAGTACGGAGTCCACCAGTTCGACCGGCGAGATGCGCCGCTCCTGGATCGCGTCCGCGGCGGCGGTGAGGGTCAGGTCAGACAGCCGCATCGCGCTTCTCCTCTCCCGCACGCACTGCGCGTTCTGCGCGTCCTACGTGGTAGGCCGCGGCCGGCGGGGTGTCACCGAAATCCAGTTCCCGCAGGACCGAGACGACGGAGTGGATGTGCTGGGCCGTGGCCGCCACCTGGGCATGGCGGACTTCTTCCAGCGGCTGCCCCGCACGGGCGGCCCAGCGGGCCGCCTCCTGCGGGGTGAGTTCCTCGGCGGACATGGGCGTCCATCCTTTCCCTGAAATGGTGGCGCGGCGCGGCAGAGCCACCCCGAGCCTTAAACGCAATGCGTTTGCTTTAGTGGACCGTAAGGCTTACGGTCCACTAAAGCAAACGCATTGCGTTTATCGATGTCCGCCCGATGTCCGCCCGACATCGAAGAGCAGGCGTCCGCCCCGCATCGAAGAGCAGAGGAAAGGCCGACCATGCCCACCACACCCGCCACCCCCTCCCCCACCTGGACGGTGGGCGACGTCACCGTCCACCGCATCGACGAGACCCCCCTGCCGCCCGCGACCGGGCCATGGCTGCTGCCCGACGCCACCCCCGCGGTGGTGACCGGCCAGGACTGGCTGCACCCCGACTTCGCCGACCAGGAGGGCATCCTGCGCATCGACAGCCACAGCTTCGCCTTCGTCGCGGGCGGGCAGCGCGTCCTGGTCGACACCGGTATCGGCAACGGCAAGGAGCGGGCCAACCCGGCCTGGCACGACCTGCGCACCGACTTCCTGGAGCGCCTCACCGCCGCGGGATTCCCCCCGGACTCCGTGGACCTGGTGATCCTCACCCACCTGCACGCCGACCACGTGGGCTGGAACACGCGGTACGTGGACGGCCGTTGGGCCCCCACCTTTCCCAACGCCCGCTACCTCACCTCCCGCGTCGAGCGGGAGTTCTGGGCCGCGTACGCCATGGAGGCGGCCCGCGAGCAGATGTTCCGCGACTCCGTGATCCCGGTCGAGGACGCGGGCCTGCTGGAACTCCTCGACGTCCCCGCCGGGGGCATCGAGGCCGCGCCGGGCGTGCGCCTGCTGCCCACACCCGGCCACACGCCCGGCCACGTCGCCGTCGAGTTGACCAGCAGGGGCGAGCGCGCCCTCATCACCGGCGACTGCGTCCACCACCCGGTCCAGCTCGCCCATCCCGCCATCGGCGCCTGCGTGGACATCGACCCGCGGCAGTCCGAGGCGTCACGCCGCGCACTGCTCGGATCCGTCGCCGACACGGACACCCTCCTCCTGGGCACCCACTTCGCACCGCCCACCGCCGGCCGCGTCATCACCCAGGGGGATGCCTACCGGCTGCTGGCCGACGCCTCCTGACGCTTCACTCCGGAGACCGCAGCCCCCGCAAGAGCAGTTCGATGAGCCGGCGAGGGTCATACCGGGGGTCGGTGTCGCGCCCGACGCAGAGGTTTCCGATGCCGCGCATCAGCTCGTAGGGCTGGGTGCCGGGCCTGATCTCGCCGGCTTCGACCGCGGCGTCCAGGAGCTGCGTGCAGACGGGCAGCAGGCGGTCGAGGAAGTACGTGTGCAGCGCGGCGAACCGGCTGCTGTCCGACTGCAGGGCATCAGCGAGGCCGTGCTTGGTGACCAGGAAGTCGACGAAGAGGTCGATCCATTGGCGCAGTGCGGCGAGCGGCGAGTCGGCACTGGCCAGCAGCTTCGGGCCTGCCTCGGCGCAGGCCTCGATCTGGTGGCGGTAGACGGCGGTGACGAGGTCCGCCCGGGTCGGGAAGTGGCGGTAGATCGTCCCCATGCCGACGCCCGCCTGGGCCGCGATCTGGCGGATCGGAGCGTCGACGCCGGAGGTGAGGAAGACCTCGGCGGCCGCGGCGAGAAGAGTCTGCTGGTTGCGCAGCGCGTCGGCCCGCTTGCTTCGGGCCGGAGTCTTACCAGCGGGGCTCTCGGTGGACACCAGGCTTCCTTCCCACATCGCTCGGCAGCGGCGCTCCGCGACATCACTCGACGGCATCACCCGACGACGCCGCTCGACAGCATCCCTTGCCAACGTCGCTTGACAAAGCGGAACAGCGCTCCGGATACTAATCGGAGCGGCGTTCCGCTTCGGGTTCCAGGTTAGTCGAAGCCGGGCGCTCCCCACTACCCGGCCCGCTGCCGCCCGTAGGGGACCGGCGAGCGGGACAGAGGTCTCAGAAGGGACCCACGCATCATGCGCACGCTCACATCCACCGATCCCCAGGCCGACACCTCGTTCGGCCCGCCCGTTCCCGTGCTGTCGGTCAGCCCCGTGGTGCTGTCCGTACCCGGACGTCCCGCGGACCTCCAGATACGCGTCTCGGCACCCGTGAGCGGGACCGATCTGCCGGTCGTCCTCCTTTCCCATGGCCACGGCCCCTCGAACAACCTCTCCTCGCTGAACGGATACGCGCCGCTCGCCCACGCCTGGGCGGCGCAGGGCTTCGTCGTCATCCAGCCCACGCACCTCAGCTCGCGGACGTTGACCCGGCTGCTCGCGGACGTTCCCGGTGCGCCCTTCTTCTGGCACTCACGTGCCCGGGACATGACGCACATCCTCGACCGGCTCGACTCGATCGAGACCGCCGTGCCGCAGCTCGCCGGACGGATCGACCGCACCAGGGCCGCCGTCGCCGGACACTCGCTCGGCGGCCACACGGCAAGCCTCCTGCTGGGCGCCGGGGTCACCGACCCCGACACCGGGGAGAAGATGGACTTCGCCGAGCCCCGTCTGACGGCGGGTGTGCTGCTGGCCGCGCCCGGCAGGGGCGGCGACATCCTGACCGGGGCCATGGTCCCGCATGTGCCGTTCCTGCAGACCACCGACTTCTCCACGATGACCACACCCACGCTGGTCGTCGCCGGCGACAAGGACGACTCCCGGCACTTCACGGACGTCGGCCCCGACTGGCACACCGACCCCTACACCCTCTCCCCCGGCCCCAAGACGCTGCTCACCCTGTTCGACGCGGAGCACGGCCTCGGCGGGATCGCCGGGTACGACGCCGCCGAGACCACGGACGAGAGCCCCGAGCGGGTCGCCGCGGTAGCACGCCTCGCCTCCGCCTATCTCCACACCCAGTTCCACCCCGGCGACACCGCCTGGGAGACGGCGCGCGACGCGCTGACCACCGGCTCCGACCCCGTGGGCCGAACCGAATCCAAGTAGGCCGGACCACGGCGGCGTACGAGCGATGCGGGCGTCGCCCCGGCTGACCGCAAAACCGTGCGGGACGCTCCCGCCGGCGCGAGGATGGGGGCATGGAGGATCCGTCGCTCGACGCGGTCAGCACCCCGGGGCGCGTCGCCGCCGCCGATGAGGGCATCGGCCAGGACGAACTGGCCCTGGCGGCACGCAATCACGGTCTGCCGCTGGAGGCCCTGCGGTACGACGTCACGCCGCCCGGCCTGCACTACGTACTCGTCCACTACGACATCCCCGCCACCGACGCACAGCGGTGGCGGCTGTCGGTCAAGGGCCAGGTCCGCACGCCCCTGGAGCTGGGGATGGACGAGCTGCGGGCGCTGGAGCCCGTCACCCGCCGGGTCACGATGGAGTGCGCGGGCAACGGCCGCGCCCAGCTGAGCCCACGGCCGGTCAGCCAGCCCTGGCTGGTGGAGGCCGTGGGCACCGCCGACTGGACAGGTGTCCGCCTGCAAGCCGTCCTGGACCGGGCGGGCGTACGAGCGGATGCGGTCGAGGCCGTGTTCACCGGCGCGGACCACGGCATCGAACGCGGCATTGAACAGGACTACCAGCGCAGCCTGCCGCTCCCTGTGGCCGAAGACGTGCTGCTCGCCTACGAGATGAACGGCCGGCCCCTGCCGCCGCAGCACGGTCATCCCCTGCGGCTCGTCGTCCCCGGCTGGTACGGCATGGCCCACGTGAAGTGGCTTCACGACATCACCCTGACCGACACCCCGTTCACCGGCTTCCAGCAGGCCGTGGCCTACCGCTACCGGCAGACCCCGGACGATCCCGGCGAGCCCGTCACCCGCATCGCCCCGCGCGCCCTGCTGATCCCGCCCGGATTCCCCGACTTCATGTCCCGCGTCCGCGTCGTGAACCCCGGTCCGCTTCCCCTGGAGGGACGCGCCTGGTCAGGGCACGGGCCCATCACCCGGGTCGAGATCAGCGCCGACGACGGCCACACCTGGGCCGACGCCGAGGTCACCCCGCGCCCGCCCCACAGCACGGCATGGCAGGCCTGGCACACCACGTGGACGGCGACTCCCGGCCGCCACACCCTGGCCGTGCGTGCCACGGACGCCGACGGCCATGCCCAGCCCCTGGACCCGCCCTGGAACCGCGGCGGTTTCGCCAACAACGCGGTCCAGCGCGTCGCCCTTGTGTGCAGGTCCGCCACCGCTTCCTGAGCCGCGCGGGCCACCCCGTAGCGTGAGGTCACAGTTCGCGACCACCAGATCGCGTACGGGGTACGTCACCTGCCATGGGGGGCCGATGAAGATAGTGATACCCGGAGGGACCGGACAGGTCGGCGGTGTGCTGGAACGCGCGCTGACCGCCGCCGGTCACGACGTCGTCGTACTGACCCGGCGGCCGACCCGCCGGAGCCAGGAGCAGTGGGACGGGCGGACGCTCGGGAACTGGGCGGGCCAGCACATCGACGGCAGCGATGTCGTCATCAACCTGGCCGGACGCAGCGTGAGTTGCCGCTACACCGACGCCAACCTGTACGACATGATGGAGTCACGGGTGCGCTCGGCGGAGGTCGTGGGAGCGGCGATCGCGGCCGCCGCCAAGCCTCCCCGGCTCTGGCTGCAGATGAGTACGGCCACCATCTACGCCCACCGCCACGACGCACCCAACGACGAGGCGAACGGCGTCATCGGCGGCCACGAGAGCGGCGTTCCCGACTACTGGGCCTACAGCGTGGAGATCGCCAAGAACTGGGAGCGGGCGCAGGAAGAGGCTGCCACGCCCCACACCCGCAAGGTCGCGCTGCGGGCCGCCATGGTGATGAGCCCGGATCGCGGCGGGGTCTTCGACGTGCTCCTGCGGATGACGCGCCTGGGCCTCGGCGGACCCGTCGCCGGGGGCGGTCAGTACATGTCGTGGATCCACGACCAGGACTTCGTGCGCGCCGTGCGGTTCCTGATCGAACGCGGCGACATGGAGGGGGCGGTGAACCTGTCGGCTCCCGGCCCGCTGACCCAGCGGGCGTTCATGCGGGCGCTGCGGCGCGCCTGGGGCGGCGTTCCGGTGGCGCTCCCTGCGACGAAGTGGATGGCGGAGATCGGCGCGTTCGCCCTGCGCTCGGACACCGAACTGTTGCTCAAAAGCCGCCGGGTGGTACCCGGTCGGCTGCTGGAGGCGGGCTTCTCGTTCGAGTACGCGCAGTGGGCGGACGCGGCGAGCGATCTCAGCCGCCGCGTGCGGCAGCGCGATGCCTGAGCCCGGCCGCACTCCCCTGCGGGGCTCGCCGGTGGCACGCCATCTCCCTTTGCCCGGCGGCGAGTTGCTCTGCCGCGGCGACGCACGGCACGTACGCGTCACCCCGTGTCCCGCCACATCGCGGCGTTGGCGCACGACAGGCCGGTGGCACGGCGCGGAGCGCGCTTCGCGTGCCACCGGCCGCCGCGGAACCGCCTCTTCACCGGCACAGGCCCTGACGGCTCTCTCGGCCCTCTGGGGATACGGCGGGCGGCCAGCGGTTACGGTGCTGGAATGGTGATCACAGGGGAAGGGACAGCACCCGGGACGGCGGTGCTGATCGCGGCCGCCCCCGCGGGCAAGGGACGTCTCATCGAGGCGACATCGGTTCTGGCGGCTCTCGCGGCGGTGCCCCCGCCCGTCCTGACCGGAACCGACGCGGCGACCGTCGTCGAACTCGCCGACCCTCTGGACCCGCAGACCGTACTCACGCGCATCCAGGCCGCGGCGGCCACACCCGGCCCGCTCTGCCTCTACCTCACCGGCCAGCTCCACCTCGACCACAAACAGCACCTCCTCCACCTCGCGCTCGCCCGCACCACCCCCGCCACCCTGCGCTACACCGCCCTGCCGTGGCACTGGCTGGCCGGCGAGCTCAAACTGCGCCGGCCGGGCGCGATCACGACGGTGGTCCTGGACCTGGTCGCCGACGCCGACTCCTGGCAGCAGATCACCGCGCAGGGCCTCGCGCTGGGTCATGGAGTGCGCGTATACGGGCGGGTCCTCGCGCCGCCGCCCCGCCGCACCCTCGTCAGCCCGGACTACCTCAAGGCGTGCGCCGCGATCTGGCGCAGCGGTGCCCGCCCGCCGCTGGCCCAGCTCCACGAACAGGCCGCCGCCCAGTGCGGCCCTGGGGACGCGCTTCTCCTGGCCGTCGACGCCCCGGCCTCTCCCTTGCCCGGGATGGCACCGCGCGAGGCACCGGCACCGCACACCCCGGCCCCCGCGCAACCGCCCGTCGAGCCCACGGCCACCGACCCGCATCCGGCGATCCTGGAAGCGGCCCGCGAGGGGCGGCACGGCGAAGCGGCCTCGATCGCTGCCAGTTGGGAGAGCCAGGCCCTGCGTACGTACGGCACCGGCTCGGCACAGGCCGTCCACTGGCTCGAAGTCCGCGCCGACCTCGCCAGGCTCGCGGGCGAGCCTGCACGAAGCTGCGAGCTGTGGGCGGCCGCGGCCCAGACCCGGCTGGCCCGGCAACAGGCCACGGACGACCCCGACGTCGAAGGGGCCGTCGACCGCGCCCACCACCAATGGGAACAAGTGCGCGACCCGGAGCGGGCCCGCGCGCTCGCCCCCGCCCTAGTCGACCTGCGCCGCCACGTTCCGGGCCGACAGCGCGGCGCGCTGGCCGCCCTGCAGAGACGGCTGGAACAACTCCACACCCAGCCCCCGGCGCCAACTCACTGACGGGGCCACGCCCATCGCCGTACCTGGCGGCATCCTGCGTACGGGATCACCGGCCACTGAACAGCAGTGCCGCGCGGCCGATTTCCGTGAGCCGGTTCTCGTACGCTACAGTCGATCTTGAGAGCGCGTCCGGAACTCCCGGTAGCGGTCCCGGCGTTGGTCGTCCAAGGAAAGACGCCCCGCTTCCTGCGGGGAAATGCAGGTGCAAGGCCTGCCCAGCGCTCGCGAAGAAGCCCCGGCCCCACAAGGCCGGGGCTTTTCGCTGTGCACGACCCCGTCGAGACACACAAAGCCCCGGCTGGACGGGGGGAGACCACCCCTCGCAGTGGCGCCATCTTCAGGTCGGCCAAGTGATCACCCTGTACGAGGACCGATCCGCCCTACTTGTTCGGCCCCCGGAAGCGCCCGAACGCCTTGGTGAGGGCACCCAGTGATGAGCCGTCCGCCTTGGTCGATCCCGGCGTGGCCGTGCCGGGGACGCCGTCGCCGCCGGTCGCGTCGGCCAGCGCGGCCTGGGCTGCCTCGGCCGCCTCCCGGTACAGGTCACGCGACGTCGTCATGGCGTCGAGCGCCTCGGCGTACTTGGTGACCATCCCCTGGGCGTGGTCCAGCTCCTCGTCCGGGGTCAGCAGGTGCCAGCCATGGCGCAGCCGTGTCAGGGCCTGCTCCGCGTCGGCCTGCAGCGGTCGCGGCAGCGCGGCGAACTCCTTGATCCTGTCCAGCAGTTCGGTCGGTTCCGAGCCGTCCAGGAAGACGCTGCGCACCGTGAAACGTTCCGCCTCGTAATCCGGCCCCTGCGGCGCCGGGGGCAGGATGACGGCGCCGCCCCGCGGCATCCGCACGCTCAGTTCACGCTTCATCGCGAAGTCGGCGATCTGCGCCTGCTCGGGCGTGCCCCGGTGCTCGACCACCCGGTGGCGCAGGCTCGGTGGCAGGAAGGCCGAGACCGGCTGCTGTCCCTTGGCGTCCGGCGTCATCGCCTCGTGCACCACGACATGGATGTACCAGCTCTTGCGGGTGCAGTCCCGCAGCCGGTGGCGCAGTTCGTCGTCGTCCTTCGGCAGCTGGTTCGTCGCCCGCAGGAGCACGCCCGGCACGGTGTCGTGGTCCCAGGGGACCCGGTCGCTGTCGGGCCAGAACATGGTGGCGGGCGAGGGCCAGTACGCGTCCCACGCCCGCTCGGCCTCGGCCACCAGGACCCAGGTGACGCCCTCGGCTTCCTTGCGGCGGGCCTCGGGGTCGTACGTGGTCAGCTGCGCACGCACCGTGACGTCATCGGCGACGCGCCAGCGGGCCTCGAACACACGGCGGGCCAAGGGGCCGGGGTCGGCGGAGTCGTCCCGGGGGTGCAGGACGGTGGAGCGGGCCGCCTCGACGGGGTCGAGGTCCAGGAAGTCGTCGAGCACCCCGGCCGCCTTGAGGGCGATCAGGTTGCGCCGGACGTCCTGTTCGGGCTCGGGCCCGAGGTGGCGCCCGCGCCCCAGCCACGCGGTGTCGGGGACGGTGGTCGAGGAGGTGCTGTTCTTGGCCATGGAATCGTTCTGTGAGGGGTCGGGGCCCGACCAGTATGGTCCGTGGCTCTGACAACGGCGGCGGCACCCCGCCGACGGCTCTCCCGCGCTCGTCGGGGGCCATGCGGGGAGTCCGGTGAGGACGCTGCACTCCTGCCCCGCGCGGCACGCCCCAACCCATTACACCGCGCCTGAGCGTCCCCGTGCCGGTTCCGCCGCCTCTTGATCACCCTCTCCGCCGTCGGTCATCCAGATAAACCTCATACGGAGCAAGATCGCTTCATCGAGGTAACTCGGCGGCTTTTTCGGGCGAGTTGGGCGCACCGGCCTTTAGCGTTTCCATGGATCTGGACGGGTTCTCATGGATTGAAAGGTTTGTCACGGATCTGGACGGATTAGCAGCAATTCACCCACTTCGCCCCAAGGAGGCCTCGCCCGATGACCGTTGAGACCAGCCCGGAAGCACAGGTGGAGCCGCCTCCGCAGTCCAGCCTGAGCACCGCGGCTGCCCGCAACCTGGCCACCACCACGAAGTCCGCCCCCCAGATGCAGGAGATCACCTCTCGGTGGCTGCTGCGGATGCTCCCCTGGGTGGAGACCAAGGGCGGCACCTACCGGGTGAACCGCCGGATGAACTACACCGTCGGCGACGGGCAGATCGAGTTCGTGCAGGACGGCGCCGATGTGCGGGTGATCCCGGGCGAGCTCGGCGAGTTGGCTCTGCTGCGCGGCTTCGACGACAGCGAGGTCCTGACCGCGATCGCCGACCGCTGCGTCCAGCGCGACTTCCACGCGGGCGAGGTTCTTGCCGAGCGTGGCGCCCCCGCCGAGCAGATCCATCTGATCGCCCATGGCCGGATCAACCAGACCTCTGTCGGCAAGTACGGCGACGAGGTCGCCGTCGCCGTACTCGCAGACGGAGACCGATTCGGCGAACAAGCCCTTCTGAACCCCGAAGCACGCTGGACCGCCACCGCCACCGCCGAGACCTCCGGCACCCTGCTCACCCTGTCCCGCGACGACTTCACGGCCCTGCTGTCGACGGCGCCCACCCTTCAGGCGCACGTCGAGCGGTTCAGCTCGCTCTCCCAGCAGCGGCAGACCCGGCACGGCGAGGCCGAGATCGCGATGTCGGCCGGCCACACCGGCGAAGCCGAGCTGCCGGGCGCCTTCGTCGACTACGAACTCAACCCGCGTGAGTACGAACTCTCCGTCGCGCAGACCATTCTGCGCGTCCACACGAGGGTCGCCGACCTCTACAACGGGCCGATGAACCAGACCGAGGAGCAACTCAGGCTCACCATCGAGGCGTTGCGCGAGCGCCAGGAGCACGAGCTGATCAACAACCGGGAGTTCGGTCTGCTCCACAACGCCGCCTTCAAGCAGCGGATCCAGACCCACTCGGGCCCGCCCACCCCGGACGACCTCGACGAGCTGCTCTGCCGCCGCCGTGGCACCAAGCTCTTCCTCGCCCATCCCAGGACGATCGCGGCCATCGGCCGGGGGTTCAACGCGTACGGGCTCTACCCGGACCACGTCGACCTCGGCGGGCAACAGGTCCCTGCCTGGCGTGGAGTCCCGATCCTGCCCTGCAACAAGATCCCCATCAGCAAGGAAAACACCAGCTCGATCCTCGCCATGCGCACCGGCGAGGAGAACCAGGGCGTCATCGGTCTGCACCAGACCGGCCTGCCCGAGGAGTACGAACCGGGCCTCTCGGTGCGCTTCATGGGCATGAGCGAGCAGGCGATCATCTCGTACCTGGTCAGCACCTATTACTCCGCCGCGGTCCTCCTGCCCGACGCGCTCGGCGTCCTGGAGAACGTGCAGATCGCCCGTACACCGAGGAGCTAAGGAGCTACGGATGCCCGATCCCGGGCTTTCACCTCTGCAGTCGAGCGCGCTGCCGAATCCCGCCTTGGAGAAGCTCCTGCGCGGTCCCAGCGGTCTGGGCACGGCGGGCCTGCACCTGGGGCGGCGTGAGGAACCTCCGGCCCAGCCGGAACCCGAAGAGCCCGAGGAACCCGAGGAACCGGCCGAGGGCACACCGGTCCCCGGCCTCTACCACCACCCGGTGCCGCCGCCCGACCCGGCGCGCGTCGAGGAGGTCAGCAGCCGGATCAGGGCCTGGGCGGTGGACGAGGTCCAGGCGTTCCCCCCTGAGTGGGAGGACCAGTTCGACGGCTTCTCCGTCGGCCGCTACATGGTCGCCTGCCATCCGGACGCTCCCTCGGTCGACCACCTGATGATCGCCACACGCCTGATGGTCGCGGAGAACGCGGTCGACGACTGCTACTGCGAGGATCACGGCGGCTCCCCCGTCGGACTCGGCAGCCGCCTCCTCCTCGCCCACACGGCTCTCGACCCGCTCCACACGACGAAGGAGTACGCGCCGGACTGGGCGGCGTCACTCGAGTCGGACGGACCCCGGCGCGCCTACCGCTCGGCCATGGCGTACTTCCTCAAGCAGTCCACCGCCTCGCAGGCCGACCGGTACCGGCACGACATGGCCCGGCTGCATCTGGGCTACCTCGCCGAGGCGGCCTGGGCCGAGACGGATCACGTTCCCGAGGTGTGGGAGTACCTGGCGATGCGCCAGTTCAACAACTTCCGCCCCTGCCCCACGATCACGGACACCGTCGGCGGCTACGAACTCCCGGCCGACCTGCACGCCCAGTCCGAAATGCAGCGGGTCATCGCGCTGGCAGGCAACGCCACCACCATCGTGAACGACCTGTACTCCTACACCAAGGAGCTCAACAGCCCCGGCCGGCATCTGAACCTGCCCGTGGTGATCGCCGACCGTGAGGGTGTCTCCGACCGGGACGCCTATCTGAAGGCGGTCGAGGTCCACAACGACCTCATGCACGACTTCGAATCCGAGGCCGCCGCCCTTGCGGCCGCCTGCCCCGTCCCGAGCGTGCTGCGTTTCCTTCGCGGCGTGGCCGTGTGGGTCGACGGCAACCACTACTGGCACCAGACCAACACCTATCGATACAGCCTGCCCGACTTCTGGTAAGGAACGGACTCCACTGTGACCAGCACCGAATTCGCCAACAGCGCTTCCGTGTCCATCCCCGCCCCCGCGTCGCCCTACCAGGGAGACATCGCCCGCTACTGGGACCAGGAGGCCAGGCCCGTGAACCTGCGCCTCGGCGATGTCGACGGGCTCTACCACCACCACTACGGCATCGGGGACGTCGACCACGACGCCCTCGGGTCCGCCGACGACAGCGCGTACGAGAAGAGGCTGGTCGCCGAGTTGCACCGCCTGGAGTCGGCGCAGACGGGAGTCCTTCTCGACCAGCTCGGCCCCATCGGACGTGACGACACGATCGTCGACGCGGGCTGCGGGCGGGGCGGTTCCATGGTGATGGCCCACCAACGGTTCGGATGCAGGGCCGAGGGCGTCACCCTGTCGGCCAAGCAGGCCGACTTCGCCAACCGCCGCGCGCGGGAACTCGGCATCGAGGACCACGTGCACGCCCGCGTGTGCAACATGCTCGACACTCCGTTCGAGACGGGCCAGGCGGCGGCCTCGTGGAACAACGAGTCGAGCATGTACGTCGACTTGGACGACCTCTTCGCCGAGCACTCCCGGATCCTTGCGCGCGGCGGCCGATATGTGACCATCACCGGCTGCTGGAACCCGCGTTACGGCCAGCCTTCGAAGTGGGTCTCCCAGATCAACGCGCACTTCGAGTGCAACATCCACTCCCGCCGGGAGTATCTGAAGGCCATGGCCGACAACCGTCTCGTACCGCAGACCATCGTCGACCTGACTCCCCAGACGCTGCCCTACTGGGAGTTGCGGGCCACCTCTTCACTGGTCACCGGCATCGAAGAGGCGTTCATCAACTCCTACAGGGACGGCTCCTTCCAGTACCTCCTGATTGCGGCTGACCGTGTCTGATCACGTCTGATCGCATCCGAACAATCGCTGGTGAAAGGTCCGGGTCCGTCGGGTGACGGGTCCGGACCTTTCGCGTACGCAGGTGTGGAACACGATCACTGGGGCACTCAGGGCCGGACAGAGAGGGAAAGGAAATCCGCACTGTTCGGCATATGTAACCCTATGTGTTCGCTCAAGTGGTGGCCGACGGTGAGCCGGCGGAGTGTGGATGCAGGCACACCCGCTCGCAGTTCCGACCGACGGGAGAGCCAGTGACCACGCACGCGCAAACACCGCGGGAAGAACCGCGCACGCCCACGCCGACCCTTCCGCCGCGCCTGTTCGCGCCCCCTGGCGTCTACTCACCGCAGTACGACACCAAGCTCCTGGCCAGGGCCCTGTGCCGCGAGGCTGTCGACTCCGGCACCTCGGTCCTCGACCTGGGTACGGGCTCCGGCGCGCTCGCCGTGACCGCGGCCCGGCTCGGAACACGCGTCACGGCGGTCGACGTCTCCTGGCGGGCGGTGCTGACCGCACGGCTCAACGTGCTGCTGGCCGGGGAGTCGGTCACCGTACGCCATGGCGACCTGACCACGGCCGTCCCGGAGCGTTCCTACGACCTCATCGTCAGCAACCCGCCCTACGTGCCCTCACCTTCCGCGCGGCTGCCGCGGCGCGGTGCGGCCCGGGCGTGGGACGGCGGCCCCGGCGGCCGGGCCATCGTGGACCGCGTTTGTGACGCGGCGCCCGGGGCACTGCGTCCCGGTGGCGTCCTCCTCATGGTGCATTCCGGACTGTGCGGCGCGCAGGCGTCACTCGACCGGCTCACGTCGCTCGGGATGGACGCCGAGGTCATCGAGCGCGCCTACATCCCGTTCGGTCCTGTCCTGCGCTCCCGCCGGGCATGGCTGCGCCGCCAAGGACTCCTTTCCGACGACGCGATCTTTGAAGAGTTGGTGGTCATCCGTGCCGAACGCCGCTGAGCGCCCCCGCCGCGTCACGGTGGACCGCGAGGGTCCTCTCCTGGTGGAGGGACCGGTGGAGGTGGTCGGCGAGGACGGCACCTCCTTCGTGTCGCACCGTTTCACCGTCGCGATCTGCACCTGCCGCCGCAGCCGTACGTACCCCTGGTGCGACACCAGTCACCGCCGCCGGGTGAAACCCGGGGACGGCGAACCACACCCCACGACGGAGGGGAAGCCATCGTCATGAGCCTGCGTCCCGAGTCCCGCCGGCGCAGTCCCGGGCTCCCGGCTCCGCGCGGCGAGCTGTCCGACGACGTCCTCGCCGCGCTCCAGCGCAACGAGCCCTCATGCCTCCCGCCCGCCCAGGCGCGCCAGGCCGATCCCTACGGAGAGGATCTCCAGCTCGCGCTCTACGTCCTCTACGAACTCCACTACCAGGGGTTCAAGGGCGTGGGCGACGACCGGGAGTGGGACCCCGGCCTGCTGGCCCTGCGGCAGGTCCTTGAGCAGCGGTTCCTCGCCGCACTGCGCACCGACGTGCCACCGCACGACGATGCCGAACAGGCACTGGACGCCCTGCAGTTGGAGCCTGTGGGATACGACGGGTCGAGCGTGAGCCACTATCTCCAGCGCGAGGGGGAGCTGTGGCAGCTCAGGGAGTACGCGGCGCTGCGCTCGCTGTACCACCTCAAGGAGGCCGACCCGCACGCCTGGGTGATTCCCCGGCTGCACGGCAGGGCCAAGGCCGCCATGGTGGCCATCGAGTTCGACGAGTTCGGCGCCGGGCGCAGCGAGGAGATCCATGCCGGGCTCTTCGCCGACCTCATGGCCGACCTCGGCCTGGAGACGGCCTACGGCCACTATCTCGACGCGGCCCCCGCCCAGGCGCTCGCCACCGTCAATCTCATGTCACTGTTCGGGCTGCACCGCGCTCATCGCGGCGCGCTGGTCGGGCACTTCGCGGCGGTCGAGGTGACGTCTCCGCCCGGCTCGCGCCGGCTGGCCGCGGCGCTGCGCCGCACCGGCGCAGGACCCGCCGCCCAGCGGTTCTACGACGAGCACGTCGAGGCCGACGCCGTACATGAGCAGGTGGTACGCCGTGATGTCGTCGGCGGTCTCCTGGCCGCCGAACCCGCACTCGAATCCGACGTCACCTTCGGTCTGCACGCGACCGGCTTCCTTGAGGACCGCCTCGGGGCCAGGCTCCTGGAATCCTGGCGTCGAGGACAGAGCGCCCTGCGCTCGCCCCTGGCGGGAGCGGAGGGCGGCGCGGCGGGCGAGGTGCCGCAGACAGCGAAGGAAGGAGCACGGCCGTGAACGACGCGCACAGCTCACAGGACCCCACCACCGCCCATCCCCGCCCCGACTTTCCCCAGCAGGACCAGGAGCACCCGGGCTGGACCGGCCCGATGGACCCGCCGCCGGACCACGGCGAGGACTCCTACCGGGGCAGCGGACTCCTGGAAGACGCCAAGGCCGTCATCACCGGCGGTGACTCCGGCATCGGACGCGCGGTGGCCATCGCCTACGCCCGCGAGGGCGCCGACGTCCTCTTCACCCACCTGGCCGACGAAGCGGAGGAGGCCCGTGAGACGGCCCGGCTCGTCAAGGAGGCGGGCCGTACCGCGATCGCCGTCCCCTGTGACCTCCGCGAGGAGGAGCAGTGCCGCGCGGTGGTGGAGCGTCACCTTCACGCAGGGCCTCGCGCAGATGCTGGTGGATGACGGGATCCGCGTGAACGCCGTAGCGCCGGGCCCGGTGTGGACGCCGCTGATTCCGGCGACGCTGCCGGAGACCGCCGAGTTCGGCAAGCAGGCGCCGATGGGGCGCCCGGCCCAGCCCGCGGAAATGGCACCGGCCTATGTGTTCCTGGCGTCGCGTCAGGCCAGTTTCATCACCGCCGAGATCATGAACGCGACGGGTGGCACTCCGCTTCCCTGATTCCCTGACACCCGCCGCGGCACACCGCCGCGGCACCCAGTTCCGCGCCGTCCGCCGAGGGGGAGAACCATCATTCAGTGGCCGTCACTGACCCGGGAGGCCTCAGCGCTGTGGCGCGCGGGCCGCAGAGCCGTCACGGAGTCCGGCCCCGAGCGGGACATGGCCGTCCAGTCCCTCAAGGCCGCCGGCGCCGCCCTGATCGCGTGGGCCGTCGCCGGCTGGTGGTGGGATGCGCCGATGGCCTTGATGGCGCCCTGGACGGCACTGTTCCTCGTACAGGGCACCGTCTATCGCTCCCTGCTCTCCGGAGTGCAGCAGTTCGCCGTGGTCATCGTGGGCACGCTGATCGCGGCGGGCGCCGGTGCCCTCCTGGACAACACGATGGCGGCCATGGCCGTGGCCCTGCCCCTGACGGTCCTGCTCGGCAATTACGCCCGCTTCGGCACGCAGGGGGTCTACGCTCCCACCGCGGCGCTCTTCGTCCTCGCCTACGGTCAGTACAGCGGAGTCGACATCGGGCACCGCCTTCTGGAGACGCTGCTCGGGGCGGTCATCGGCATCGGCGTGAACGCCCTGGTACTTCCGCCGGTCCACCTGCGCAACGTCCAGCATCTGCGCGGCCGGCTCCCACAGGACTGCGCGGAGTTGCTGCGCGACGCGGCGGATGGCGTGCGGGAGACATACGACAAGTCGCAGGCCGACGGCTGGTACTCCCGCGCGCAGAGCCTCACGGACCTGGTCACGGACCTGCGGACGGCCCGGCGCTGGTCGAACGAGAGCTACCGTTTCAACCCTCTCGTCCGGGTCCGCCGCTCCTTGCCCCAAGTACCCTCAGCCGACTGGGACTTCGCCTGGGACCGGCTCACCGAGCATGTGCGGATCACGATGCGTACGCTGAGCGAGGATGCCCAGGACCGCAATGAGCGCCCGGCTCTTCCCGTCGACGTACCGGAGATTCTGTCGTCCTTCCTGGCGGCAGCGGGCTCGGTGTGCGCCTCCGACGAGAGCTCCTCCTCGGCGCTCGGCTCCGCCCGTGAAGCCCATAACCGCCTCGCGTCCTTGCTCAAAGACACGCGGTACGAGCCGACGCCGGTCTTCGCCGGCATCGTGGCCGAGACGCATCGGCTCCTGCACGACCTGGAAACGGTGGCAGGTCCGCTGGAGACTACAGGGTGATGAGTGCTTTGAGGACGCGTCGGTCGGCCATGGCCTGGTAGGCCTCGGGGGCCTGGTCGAGGGTGAAACTCCGGTCGAAGACACGGCCGGGGGTGATGGTGCCGGCCAGGATGTCGGGCATCAGTTCCTCGATGTAGGCGCGAGCCGGGCTGGCGCCTCCGGTGAGGGTGATGTTCCGCAGGATCATGGACGGGCCGACCGGGCCCTGTTCGTACTGCGGGACACCCAGGCGGCTGATGGTGCCGCCGTCGCTGACCGCTTCGAGCGCGGTGTCCAGGGTCTGGCGGGTGCCGACGGCCTCGACGACCTTCTCGACGCCGTCGCCGCCGGTCAGGTCACGCACACGGGCGGCGCCTTCCTCGCCGCGCTCGGCGACGACGTCGGTGGCGCCGAAGTCGCGGCCCAGGTCGGTGCGGGTGGTGTGCCGGCCCATGAGGACGACGCGTTCGGCGCCCAGCCGCCTGGCGGCGATCACCGCGCACAGGCCGACCGCGCCGTCCCCGATGACGAGCACCGAGTCGCCCGGGCCGACGCCGGCCGTGACGGCGCCGTGGTGGCCGGTGCCCATCACGTCGGAGAGGGTCAGCAGCGACGGCAGGAGCGCGGAGCCGGCGTCGACAGGCAGCTTGACCAGCGTGCCGTCGGCCTGCGGGACGCGCACCGCCTCGCCCTGGCCGCCGTCCACCCCGTCGAAGCCGTACCGGCCGCCGTGCCGACAGGAGAAGTGCAGGCCCCGGGCGCAGTAGTCGCAGGTGTTGTCGCAGTACGTGAACGGGGCGAGGACCAGGTCTCCTGCCCTGACGCCCGCGACATCGGCGCCCGTCTCCTCGACCACGCCCAGGAACTCGTGGCCCATCGGGCGGCCGGTGTCGGTGGCGGGCATGGACTTGTAGGGCCACAGGTCGCTGCCGCACACGCACGACAGAACGGTGCGCACGACGGCGTCGGTGGGCCGGTGGATCTTCGGGTCGGGGCGGTCCGTGATCCGGACGTCTCCGGCTCCGTACATCACTGCTGCACGCATGAGGGTCCTCCTTGGGGGGGGCGGTCCACCGTTCGGGGCGGAAGAGCGGTTCGGTGTCTTGTCCCCTCACCTTCGCGACGTTTCCGCCCGCGTGGCAGGCCGGGCTCTTCGGGGGTCATGACAGGGCCCCCCACCGTTCTGCCGCGCAGGTCAGCACGGTGTGACACTGAAGCCATGGCATCGACGCACACTCCCACCACCGGCAGCGAGGGCAGCGAGGGGGCGGAGCTTGGCCGGTTCCTGCGTGCCCGGCGCACTGGGACAAGCCCTGAGCACGTCGGGCTCACCGTCGGCCCGGGCCTGCGCCGCACCCCGGGGCTGCGCCGGGAGGAGCTGGCCACCCTCGCCGGGATCAGCATCGACTACTACGTCCGTCTTGAGCGCGGCAAGGAGACAAGGCCGAGCCCCTCCGTCCTCGACTCCCTCGCCCGCGCCCTGCGGTTGGACGACCAGGAGCACCGGCATCTGCGGGAGCTGGCCGCGCTCGCCGCCCGGTACGCGCCCCAGCCGCCGCCCGCACCGAGCCGTACCGTGCGTCCCCATCTGAAGCTGCTGCTGGAGTCGGTGCGCCCGTACCCGGCCTATGTCATCAGCCGCGACATGGACGTCCTGGCCTGGAACCCCGGTGGTCTCGCCCTGTACGCGGGCCTTGACGGCTGGCCCGTCAAACAGCGCAACCTCGCCCGCTACCTCTTCCTCCACCCCGCGGCCCGTGATCTGTTCCCCGACTGGGAGCGGCAGATCACCAACTGCGTCGCCCGCCTGCGTGCCGTCGCCGGGACCGCGCCCGACGCACCGGACCTGGCCGGCCTGGTCGGCGAACTCCTCCTCAAGAGCCCCGACTTCGCGGGGCTGTGGGAGCGCTATGAGGTGACCAGCCGCAAGCCCGCGCAGAAGACCTTCCAACACCCTCACGTCGGAGCGCTCACGCTCACCTCCCAGTCCATGCACCTGGAAGGCACCCCGGGTCAGCGCCTGGCCGTCTACACCGCCGAACCCGGCACGCCCGACCACGACGCGCTGCTCCTGCTCGACATGACCGCGCCGCAGGTGGCGCCGCGCCCCGCGCCGTCGGACACGAACAGACCTCACTGACCATCGGTATGGGCCGGTGCCACGCGCTCGAGCTTGGTCCAGCCGCTCCAGCCGCGGCTCTTGAGCAGCTCGATCAGCCTCCGGGCAGGTGGCAAGGTGTCGAACGCCAGCGTGTCCATCAGCTTGGCGAGTGGCGGCGCGATGTCGGTGTCGTCGACGTATTCCTCGCCCTGCTCGTCGGCCATCTCCGTTATATAGGCGGCCAGTTGGTCGGCGAGATCGGTCAGCCGCGGGTCGTCGTCGGTCCGGTCGAGCGCCTCACCCAGGGTCAGATAGAAATCGATGAGCCGCGGGTCGGCGATCTGCTCCCTCTTGCGTGCCATCCACTCCGGGACTCGCTCGGGTGAGTGCGCGGCCAGCGGAATCCAGCCGTCGCGTTCGGCCTGGACGATCCGCTCGTCGACGCCGAGCACCCGCAGCCTGTCGAGGAACTCGACTACCTCCGCAGGCAGTACGAGGCTGTCCCCCGAGGCGAGGCGGGCGATCCGCTCGCGGTGCCGCTGCCGTTCGCGGATCTCTGCCCGCAGCCGCTCGTCGATGTCGGCGACGGCCGCGACGAACTCCTCCTCGTCGGCCCGCAGCAGCTCCCGTACGCGCGCCAGGGGGACGCCGGCGCCCGCGAGAGTCCGGATCTTGATCAGCTCGACCACGGCGCCGGCGTCGTACCTCCGGTAGCCGGAGTGATCCCGCTCCGGCTCCGGCAGCAGCCCCTTGGCGTGGTAGTGCCGCACCGCGCGCACGGTCACGCCGACGTACGACGCCAGCTCGCCGATGGTCAGCATGGGATCAGTCTCCTAGTTCGCGGCGCGCGTGCGGTAGAGGCGACGCGACCAGAGGTAGCCGGACAGCCCGATCACCAGAGTCCAGCCGACGGCCCGGAGCACGTCCGCCCCCTCCGGCGCTCCGGCCAGCAGACCACGGAAGGCGTCCATGATCGGTGTGAACGGCTGGTGCTCGGCGAACCACCGCAGCCCGGCCGGCATCGACTCGACCGGCACGAACCCGCTGCCCACGAACGGCAGAAGGACGAAGATCATCGGCAGGTTGCTCGCGGTCTCCGGGTCCGGACTGGCAAGGCCAAGGGCCACGGTGAACCACGTCATCGCGTACGACAGCAGCGCGAGGAGACCGGCCAGGCCGCACCATTGCGTCGCCGAGGCGGCCGTCTCCAGGCCGAGCAGGAACGCCGTACCGAAGATCACCGCGAGCGCGAGCGCGGTCTGGATCATCGCGCCGAGCACATGGCCGGTGAGCACCGAGGACTTGGCGATGGCCATGGTCCGGAACCGGTCGATGATGCCGTTGGTCATGTCGGTGGCGACCAGGACCGCGGTGCCGATGGACACGCTCGCCACCGTCATCATCAGGATCCCGGGAGTGATGAAGGTCAGGTAGTCGCCGCGGTCCCCCGCCAGGGCTCCCGGCACACTGGCGCCCATGGCCTCGCCGAAGACGTAGACGAACAGCAGCAGGAACAGCAGTGGCTGCCCGATCAGCATCACCGTCATCGACGGATAACGGGCCATGTGTCTCACGTTGCGGCGCAGCATGGTCGTGGAGTCGCGGAGGGCGTACGTCGTGGTGCTCATATCCGCGCCTCCTCGCGAAGCTCGTCGGTGGTGGGGCGGCCGGTGAGAGCCATGAATACGTCGTCGAGATCCGGGGTGTGCACGGTGAGCCCGGTGACAGCGCCGTCGTCGTCGATCTCCTGAAGGAGTCGTCGCAGCGCGGTGAGGCTGCCGTCGTGCGGCAGGGTGAGGGTGAGGGCGGCGGCGTTCGGGCTCGCTTCGGGCAACTGGCGTGCCAGCTCGGCCATCCGTTCGCCGTCGGCGGCCTGGAGCTCGATGTGACCGCCGGGTACGCGCCGCTTCAGCTCGGCCGCGGTGCCCTCGGCGACGAGCCGGCCGCCGTCCAGCACACCGATGCGGTCGGCGAGTTGGTCGGCCTCTTCGAGGTACTGGGTGGTGAGGAAGACGGTGACGCCGTCGGCCACCAGTTCCCGTACGATCCCCCACAGTTCGCGGCGGCTTCGCGGGTCGAGGCCGGTGGTCGGCTCGTCGAGGAAGATCAGCCGCGGTCCGGGCACCAGGGTCATCGCCAAGTCGAGTCGTCGCTTCATGCCGCCGGAGTACGTGACCGCGCGCCGGCCGGCGGCGTCGGCGAGGTCGAACCGCTCGAGCAGCCGCCCGGCCACGGCCTGGGCGCGGCGCCGGCCGAGGTGGGCGAGGTCGGCCATGAGCCGCAGGTTCTCCCGCCCGGTCAGCATCTCGTCCACGGCGGAGAACTGTCCGGTCACTCCGATCGACGCGCGCACCTGATCGGCCTCGCGCAGCACGTCGTACCCGGCGACCCGGGCCTCGCCACCGTCCGCTCGGAGCAAGGTGGACAGGATCCGGACGGTGGTGGTCTTGCCCGCCCCGTTGGGGCCGAGCAGGGCGTAGACGGTGCCTGCGGGGACGGTCAGATCTATTCCGGCGAGTACCGCATGGTCGCCGTACGACTTGCGCAGGCCCGCGACCTCGATCGCACTGGTGTGGGTGGTCATGGCGACCATGCTGAAAGGTTGGCCCTGCGTCAGGGTCAACCGCCGCCTGCCGGCGTGTGCGGAGTCGGGGGGCGTAAGGGGTTCCGGGCCGTTCGCGCCGCCCGGAACTCCCCCACGCCGCCAGGGCCGCGGCGGTCGGACCTACCGGGCGAGTTCCGCCGGTTCGTCGAGCCGCGTCAACTTCCGCGGGTTTCGCACCAGGTAGATCCGGGTGATCCGCCCGTCCTCCACCACGACGCTCACCGCGGACGGCTCGCCGTCGATGTCGATCCGGCCCGCCGGCGCACCGTTGAGCCACACCGTCGTCGTCGCGATCGCGGCCACGACCTGGTTCGCACGCGCGAGGATCGGCGCCACGAGTCCGGCCCCGTGGATCGGAGCCAGGGCCGCGGCCACGACCCCGCCGCCGTCGGCGATCAGGACCACGTCCGGCGCCATGACCTCCAGCAGTTCCTGCAACTGCCCGGTCCGCAACGCGGCCAGGAACCGCTCCACCACGGCCTGTTGTTCCGACCTGCTCACCTGGACCCGTGGCCGCCGGGCCGCCACATGCTCGCGTGAGCGCCGCGCGATCTGCCGTACGGCGGCCGGGGACTTCCCGATGGCGTCGGCGATTTCGCCGTACGGCATCTCGAAGACCTCACGGAGCACGAACACCGCCCGCTCCGCCGGGCCGAGCGTTTCGAGCACGGTGAGCAGCGCGATCGAGACGCTCTCCGCGAGTTCGACGTCCTCGGCGACATCCGGGGTGGTCAGGAGCGGTTCCGGCAGCCACTCGCCGACGTAGTCCTCGCGGCTGCGGGACAACGTGCGCAGGCGGTTGAGTGCTTGCCGGGTGACGGCCCGGATGAGGTAGGACCGGGGGTCGCGCACCTGCGAGTGATCGACGCCGGCCCATCGCAGCCAGGTCTCCTGCAGTACGTCCTCCGCGTCGGCCGCCGAACCGAGCATCTCGTAGGCGACCGTGAAGAGCAGGCTGCGATGGGTGACGAACGGGTCCTGGGTCATGCCGTCGAGGCTACGACGGACGGCTCGGGGCGGTCGGCCAGCGGGATCTCGCAGGCTTCGGAGAATCCCTGCGACGTGATCCCGTTCGCGTTGTTGTTCCTGGTAGCCATGTTCACGAAGGCGATATACGCGGTGAGTTCGACCATCGCGGCGGGGCCGAGCTCGTCGAGCAGGCCCGCGTACAACGCGTCGGTGACGGTCGGCGGCGTGTTCGTCATGGCCTCCGCGTACTCAAGGACCTCCCGCTCCAGCGGGGTGAACACCTCCGACTCCCGCCAGCGCGGCACCTGGCTCGCCTTGGCCAGGTCCAGGTTCTGGTTCTGCGCCTGGAAGTAGCCGACGTCCAGGCACCAGCCGCAGCCGACCTGTGCCGCGACCGCCATGTGCGCGAACGACTTGAGGGCGGCATCGGCGGCGTCCCACGCGGCGAGCTTGGCCGAGAACTCCAGATTGGACGTGGCGACGTCGGGGCTGTGCCACACCACTTCGACGGGCTCGGCCACTTCTCCGAGCTGCTTGATCATGTTTTCCCTGAGCTCCGTGGGGAGTTCGGCCTTCGGGATGCGTAGCGCCATGGTGTCTCTCCTTGGGTGTCCGGCTGTTCGACATAAAGACACCGCCCGGCCCACGGATGTGACACCCCCCTGGCATCCTGAGGAGGAGTGACGCGGCCTACCGGGCCTTCTTCCTGTCGAACCACACGGTGGCCAGTGTCGGCGCCAATCCGGCCCAGAAGAGAATTCCGGGCACCAGGCGGTCCGTCCAGGGGATCTGGGTGATCAGCAGGGCGCACATCATGGCCCAGGCCGCTTGGGCCACGACGACGCGGGCCCAGCGGCCTCGGCGTATCAGGGAGCGGACGTTGAGCTGGATGCCCGAGCGGAGTCTGCGGTAGCGGCGCCAGGCGCCGAAGGCCCAGATCGCGGCCATGACCACGAGGCACCACAGGCGCTGGCCAACGGTTACGGGCAGTTCCCGGGCGACTTCGCCTTCGGTCGGGAAGAGGTCGATCATGACCCCCGCCAGGCCCACGCAGAGCAGCGCGAGCCACCGGGTGCCGCGCAGGAGGCGATAGGTGGCGTGGTCCAACTCCCGCCGCATGGCTGGCGAGTTGGGCTCCGCGGCGAGCGCGTCCGCGTAGAGACCGGCGGCCTCGGTGGCGCCCACGCCCGGCGCCTGAGCGGCCTTCTTCGTCCGGCGCGCGAGGGCTTCCGCATGGGTGGGGTCGATGCGGAGGATGGCCTCGTCGAGTTGGTCGGCGACCGTGCCGTTGCCGGCCGCGCTCGCGATGCGGTGGGCGATCTCGTGGGCGTAGATGTCCTCGGGGCCCAGCCGCAGCGCCTCCATCGCCAGCTCGGCCGCTTCGCCGGAGAGGCGGTCGATGGTGCCGGCGCTCACCTGCGCGGCGCCGGTCTCCTTGGCGTATCGGACGAGGGCGGCGCGCCACACGGCGTCGGCGAGCATGGCGTACGCGAACGGATCGTGCGGGGCGATGCGGATCAGCTCGCGCAGGATGGGCTGGACCTTGAGCCAGCCGTTGTCCCGCACCATCGCCTGCGCGCGCAGCCTGAGCACGCCGTAGTCCTCGGGCGCGAGTTTGAGGGCTTCGTCGGCCGCCTCCATCGCCTGCCCCGGCCGGTCCGTGTTGAGGTGGCAGTAGCCGATCTTGACCCATGCGTGTACGTCGCCGGGGTCCTCGGCGAGGCGGCGGCCAAGCAGGCCCAAGGCCTGGTCGTAGCGTTCGAGTTCGATCAGGGCCTGGGCCTGCTCGATGGCCGGGTGCAGGGTGCTCACAACTTCCGCTTCTTCTTCAGGTAGGTGATCAACTCGTCGTACATGCCGCCCTCGTTCGCGTACATGGCGACGTTGCGGGCCGCGGCGAACCACGGCTCGGTGGAGGGCACGGTCTGCTTCGCGGCCTGCAGCAAATCCTTCATGCCGATCATGCGGACCGTTCCGGTGCGCACCGAGTCGAGCAGGGCGGTCTCGGCCGCCGCCTCACACAGGTGCGCGAGGTCGGCGCCGGACAGGCCGTCCGTGGCCTTGACGAGCCTGCCCAAGTCGACGTTCTCGACGGGGCGTTCACGCAGGTGGTAGCGGAGGATGGCCTCGCGGGCCGGTGCGTCGGGCGGCAGGACGAGCAGGGTGCGGTCCAGGCGGCCGGGGCGGCGCAGCGCGATGTCCACGTCCCAGGGGACGTTGGTGGCGGCGAGCACGAAGACGCCTTCGTTGGCCGCCGAGTCGATGCCGTCCAGTTCGGTCAGGAGCTGGTTCACGGTGTTGCGCAGACCGCTGTGCTGGGTGCGGCTGCGCTTGGCGCCCAGCGCGTCGAGTTCATCGAGGAAGACGACACAGGGGGCCTGTCGGCGGGCGGTCTGGAAGATCTCGTGCATGTTGCGTTCGGAGTTGCCGATCCACATGTCCAGGACGTCGTTGACCGACACGGACAGGAAACCCGCCCCGAGTTCACCCGCGATCGCGCGGGCGATGAAGGTCTTGCCACATCCGGGAGGCCCGTACAGGAGCAGTCCGCCGCGCAGGCTCTTCCCGTACAGCTTGCGCAGGTCAGGGTTGCGCATGGGGGCGAGGAACGCGGCTTCGAGGCGCTCCTTGACCTCCTGCATGCCTCCGACGTCGGCCAGGCGCATCGCACCGGGAGCGTGGACGTCAAAGGCGGCGGCGTCGCCGGGATCGCCACTGCCGTCGGCCGTCAGGGGGGCCTCGACGAAACGGGGCGGGATCACGTCGCCGACCTGGTCCGCGGCGGCACTCCAGTCGAAGTCTGTGCGGGGCTCTTGGCCTGCGGGCTCGGATGCCGGTGCCGGTGCCGGTGCCGGTGCCGATGCCGGTGCCGCCGCGGGTGCGTGTGGCTGCTCCTGCGTTTCGGCGGGGGCGGGCGCGCCCATGGCCCGCGCCATCAGCGTCCGGGCCTGGCCGTCTCCCGGTGCGTGCTGCAGCGCGACGGCCACCTCAGCGACCGCGGCGTCCGGCTGTTCGGCGTCCAGCAGCAACTCGGCCAGGTGCAGGCGTAGGGGTACGTCACCGGGTGCCGCTTCAACGGCCGTGCGGAGACTTCGTATCAGGGGTGAGTCCTCAGACATGCGGTCACCTTATGTACACGAGATCCCCTGGCCCACGTCAGGTCACGGCAAGGCCCCCCCTCCCCGGCGCGGGGTGGGGGGGCTTGGACGTTCAACGGCATGTCAGGACGCGGCAGCCGACGCCGTCGCCTCCCAGGCGAAACCGTCAGGGTCGGTGAAGGTCCCGGCGTCGCCGCCGATCATGAGCCGGTGCGAGCCGGTGCCGTCGGGAGAGACGCCGGCGTCCTTGGCGAGGGCGCGGCGCTTGTACAGGGCCAGCTTGACGGAGCTCGAATCGGCGGCGAACTCCACGTACTTGCTGCCGAAGCTCTTTCCCACGGCGAGGCCCTGGCCGACGTAGAACCGCTTGCTCGCGGTCATGTCCTCCACCCCGAGGAGGAGCACGATCTCACCGATCTGGCGTGTGGCGGGGCCGGTGTCCTTCTTCGCCGAGGTCGCGACCTTCCAGATGGTCCCGTCCGGGGCCTGTACGACACCGCCGTACCCCCAGAGTGACTTCGTCACCGGCTTCAGCGACGTGGCGCCGGCCTCGATGGCGGAGTCGATGAGGCTGTTGACGGTGGACGGCTGGGCCACCGTGAGCGACAGCGTGAATCCGCGGAAGCCGGTGGTGGGCGCCTCCGAGGCCCGCAGGCGCAGCTGCTTGTCGAGGCCGAAGGCGGCGGTGTAGAAGCGCTCGGCGGCCGTAGGGTCGGCCACGTCCAGGGTGATGGAGTCGATGTTTGCCATGTCCATCACGCTAGTTGCGGCTCGACGACCGGCGCTTCTTCATTCCTGACCGGTCGTGCGTCAGCGCCGTCGCGCGTCCGACGCGGCGCTTCATCAGGTGCGTGTACGGCTACGTGTACGGCGGGGTCGCTCAGACGTCGCGCCTCGGTACGTGCGCTCGCCCACGAGGGATGACACATGACAGAACTCCCTTTCAACGCGGTGGCTCAGCGAAGTTCCTGGATGCGGACGAGGTTGCCCGCGGGATCACGGAAGGCGCAGTCACGGATGCCGTACGGCTGTTCGGTGGGCTCCTGCACGACTTCGGCGCCGTCTGCGGCCTGCACCTTCGCGAAAGTGCCGTCGAGGTCATGGGTGGCCAGCAGGATCCAGCCGTAGGTGCCCTTGGCCATCATTTCGGCGATGGTGCGGCGCTCGTCCTCGGTGATACCGGGGTCGGCGGCCGGGGGCGCCAGGAGGATGGACGTGCTGGGCTGGCCGACGGGGCCGACCGTGATCCAGCGCATCTGGCCCTGGCCGACGTCGCTGCGGACCTCGAAGCCGAGGGTGTCGCGGTAGAAGGCCAGGGACGCGTCCGGGTCCACATGCGGGAGGGCGCTCGTATGAATGGTGATGTCCATGCAGGTCAGGCTAAATGCGGTTCCGCGACTCGCGCTTCTCGATTTCTGACGGCCTCCGCCCAGCAGGAAGAGGGGCTGCGGCGTGCCGTCCGACTTCGGCGGCCACGGTATCGGCCGCCAGATGCACGAAGACCCTCACGTCCCCAACCACGGACGACCCGGCCGCGGCTTCCCCTTGCGCCACGGCCTCGCCCTCGCCCTCGCCCTCGAACCCATGCTCATGACCGGAGGACGCAACGACTACCCCCGCATCCTGCCCCTGCCCTGACCTTACGGAGCCGTGACGTGCGGGCCCGCTCCCCCGGTTCGGGCGTCATTCGGGCCTAGCGTGGACCCATGCGTGTACTGGTCACCGGCGGTGCCGGCTTCATCGGGTCCCATGTTGTCGAGGCGCTGGCCGCGCGCGGGCATGAACCGGTCGTGTTCGATCTGCGGGAGGACCCGGGCGCCGACGTGCGCGATCCGGTCGCGGTGGCGCGGGTGCTCTTTGGGGTGGATGCCGTCTGCCATCAGGCGGCGATGGTCGGCCTGGGCGACGGAGTCGCGGACGCGGCCGAGTACGTCTCGCGCAATGACCTGGGCACGGCCGTCCTGCTGTCCGCCATGGCGGACGCGGGTGTGCGGCGCCTCGTGCTGGCCGGCTCGATGGTTGTGTACGGGGAGGGCCGGTACGTGTGCGATCGGCACGGGGTCGTCCGCCCCGGGCCGCGTGACGCCGCCGATCTGGACGCCGGCCGGTTCGAGCCGATGTGCCCGCAATGCGGCCGTGAGCTGGCCCCCGGCCTTGTCGGGGAGGACGCGCCGGCCGATCCGCGCAATGTGTACGCCACGACGAAGCTGGCGCAGGAGCATCTGAGCGCCGCGTGGGCTCGCTCCACGGGAGGGACGGCTGTGTCGCTGCGCTACCACAACGTGTACGGACCCCGGATGCCCCGCGACACCCCGTACGCGGGCGTCGCCTCTTTCTTCCGTTCGGCGCTCGCCCGTGGTGAGGCACCGCGCGTCTTCGAGGACGGGCTCCAGCGGCGGGACTTCGTGCATGTACGGGACGTGGCGGCGGCCAACGTGGTGGCTCTGGAGGCCGAGACCGCCGTGGGCGCGGTCACGGCGTACAACACGGGCAGCGGAGTGCCGCACACCGTCGGGGAGATGGCCGGGGCGCTGGCCACCGCGTACGACGGCGGGATCGAGCCGATCGTCACCGGCGAGTACCGGCTGGGGGACGTCCGGCACATCACGGCCGACTCCTCGCGGCTGCGGGAGGAACTGGGCTGGAAGCCGGAGGTCGGCTTCGAGGAGGGGATGATGGAGTTCGCCCGTGCCTAGCCGCGAGCGGGGGTGCGGGCGCCGGGCATGACGGACGGGGCACGGGGGGCGTTGGACACGAGCCGCGAAGCACCCGCGCCCCGCGCGAAGCACGAGCCGCTAGGCACGAAGCACACGGCACGAGGGGCGAAGCGCGAGGCACCCGGCACGACGCACGGAGCGCAGGGCACGAGTCGCGAGGGGCGAGGCACGAGAGGCGAGGCACGCGGCGCGAAGGGCAAGGCACGCGGCGCGAGGCGCGAGGCACCCGGGGCGAGGCGCGAAGCGCGCGGCGCGGCGCAGTCGGTGCGATGCAGGGGTGAATGGCGGGGCGCCGCTACGGAGCGGCCGGCAGTGTCACCTCGAAGCGGCAGCCGCCGGGGATGTTGCGTACGGTGGCCCGCCCCTGGTGTGCTTCGACGATGCCGCGCACGATGGCGAGGCCAAGTCCCGCCCCCGCCGGGGGTGTTCGGGCGTGGGTGCCGCGCCAGCCGGTGTCGAAGACACGCGGCAGGTCCTCCTCGGGGATGCCGCCGCAGCCGTCCGTCACCGACAGGATCACGCCCTCCGGCGAGCGCTCGGTGGCGACGGCGACCGTGCCGTCGGCGGGCGTCCTGCGGATCGCGTTGACCAGGAGGTTACCCAGCACCCGGCTCATCTCCTTGCCGTCCACCTCGACCGGCACCGGTTCGACGCCATCTCCGACCAGGCGCACCCCGTGCTCGCGCGCCAGCGGATCCGCGCCCGCGAGCGCGTCGCCGACCAGGTCATATAGGGAGACTCGTGCGGGGGCGAGGGGCAGCGCTCCCGCGTGGATACGGGAGAGTTCGAAGAGGTCTCCGACCATGCCGTTGAGCCGTTCGACCTCGGTCCGCATCTGCCGCAGGTAGCGGTCGGGGTCGGCGGCGACACCGTCCTCCAGCGCCTCGGCCATGGCGCGCAGCCCGGCGAGCGGAGTGCGCAGGTCGTGCGAGATCCACGCGACGAGCTCACGCCGGGACGTCTCAAGGGCGCGCTCACGCTCCCGCGACGCGGCGAGCTTGGCGCTGGTCGCCGCCAACTCACGGCTCACCGCCTCCAGTTCGGCGGTGGCGGGGCCGTGGGGCGCGAAGTAGTCGCCGCCGTCACCGAACGAGCGGGCGGCGACGGCGAGTTCACGGCTGCGTGCCACGACCCAGCGGCCAAGGACCAGCGCGGTCGCGAGGGAGACGACGGCCGCCATGGCCACCACCGTCGTCACCACGGTCAGATCGTGCCTGGACAGGAACATCGCCCACGCGACGATGAGAGTGCCCGCGAGCATGGCGACCACGCCGACCGCCGAGACCACGGCGAGGGAGGCGGTGAGCGAGCGGCGCCGGATCAGCCGGAGCGCACCGGCTCCGGCCAGGCCCGCGGCGGCGGCGCCCACGAAGGCGTAGAGGGCGATGAGGAGGATGTCGCGCACGGTCAGTCCGCCTCCTGGCCGGGCTCGAAGCGGTAGCCGACGCCCCATACGGTCTGGATCAGCCGCGGGCGCGCCGGATCGTCCTCGACCTTGCCGCGCAGCCTTCGGATGTGGACGGTGACGGTCGACAGGTCACCGAACTCCCAGCCCCACACCTCGCGCATCAGGTCCTCGCGGCTGTACACCCGCCCTGGATGGCGCAGGAAGAAGGTGAGGAGGTCGAACTCGCGCAGGGTGAGGGCGAGTTGCTCGCCCTTTCTGGTGGCCCGCCGCGCGGCGGGCTCGACGGTGAGTCCCGCCGCGCGCAGGGGGCGTGCCGCCGTGTCGGGCCGGGAGCGGCGCAGGACCGACTCCACGCGCAGGACCAGTTCACGGGGGCTGAAGGGCTTGGTGACGTAGTCGTCGGCGCCGACCTCCAGGCCCAGGATGCGGTCGTCCTCGTCGCCACGGGCGGTGAGCATGATGACCGGCAGCGGCCCCCGCTCGCGCATCCGCCGGCAGACTTCAAGGCCGTCCATGCCGGGCAGCATCAGATCGAGCACCACCAGGTCAGGCCGGTGCGCGGCGGCACTGGCGAGGGCCGCCGGGCCGTCGTCGGCGCGCTCGACGGCGTAACCGGCGCGCTCCAGGTATCCCGCCACGATCTCCGCGACGGTCGGGTCGTCGTCGACGACCAGGACCCGGGCCGCCCCGTCGGCGGTCTCCGCCCTCGTGGGCTCGTATGACTGCTGCATACCCCCAGCCTGGCACCACGGCGCCGCGGATGCCGACCGCTGCCGGGCCAGGGCCCCCGACGTCCGCGTTTCGTAAGGATCGCGAGTCCGTTATGCCCTATTTGCGCTCGTAGGGTGGAACCCGTGACGATCACACCTGCGACAGTCGACGTGGTTTTGCCCTGCCTGAACGAAGCCGAGGCCCTGCCCTGGGTGCTGAAACGGATTCCTCCGGGCTGGCGCGCGCTCGTCGTCGACAACGGATCCACCGACGGCTCGGCGGACGTCGCCCGCTCACTGGGGGCGAGCGTCGTGCACGAACCGCGGCGCGGTTTCGGCGCCGCCTGCCATGCCGGGCTCACGGCCGCCAATGCCGACATCGTCTGCTTCTGCGACTGCGACGCCTCTCTCGACCCGGCGCTCCTCGTCCCCTTCGTACGCGAAGTCGGCGAAGGCGAGGCCGACTTGGTGCTCGGCAGGCGCCTCCCCAGCACCCGCGGCGCGTGGCCCGCGCATGCCCGCGCGGGCAATCTCGCCCTGGCGCGGATGCTGCGCCACCGGACGGGGCTGCGGCTGCACGACCTCGGTCCGCTGCGCGCCGCCCGCCGCGAGTCACTGCTGGCGCTCGGCCTCACCGACCGGCGCAACGGCTACCCCCTGCAGATGGTCGTGCGGGCGGCGGACGCGGGATGGCGGATCGCCGAGCATGACGTGCCCTATCTGCCGCGCACCGGCGCATCGAAGGTGACCGGCACCTGGCGCGGCACTTGGCACGCGGTGCGCGACATGAGCCGGGTGCTGTCGGAAACGCCCGTACGGGAAGGGAGTTCACGATGACCACGCTGCTCGTCATCGCCAAGGAGCCGCGCCCCGGCCGGGTCAAGACCCGCCTGACACCGCCCTTCACACCCCAGGAGGCCGCGGCTTTGGCTGAGGCGGCGCTCGCGGACACCCTGGAAACCGTGGCCGCCACCCCAGCCGCACGGCGCGTACTCGTACTGGAGGGCGCTCCCGGCCCCTGGCTGCCGCCCGGCTTCGACGTCGTACCGCAGTGCGGCGGCGGACTCGACGCGCGGCTGGCTCACGCCTTCGCGGCGTGCGAGGGCCCCGCGCTGCTGATCGGCATGGACACCCCGCAGGTGACGCCCGCGCTGCTCACCGTGGACTTCACCGCGTACGACGCCTTCTTCGGCCCGGCGCTGGACGGCGGCTTCTGGGCCCTCGGCCTGGCGGAGCCCGATCCCGGACTGCTTCGGGGCGTGCCCATGTCGACCCCGCGAACAGGGGCGGTGCAGCGGGAGCGGCTCGTCGCCGCCGGGCTGCGGGTGCGTGACCTGCCCGCGCTGCGGGACGTCGACACCGCCGCCGACGCGGCGGAGGTCGCCGCCCTGGTCCCGCACGGCCGGTTCGCCGAGCGGCTCGCCCGGTGTACGGCGGCGGTACGCCGATGAGCGCTCCCCCGGCCACCGCCGCACCCTGGGCCACGGCCGACTCCTACGCCGCCGCCCTGCGCACAGGACGCGGTCCGCTCTTCCTGCGCCGCTCCGACGGCTGGCTTCTGCCGCTGGAGGTGGAACGCTGGTGCGCGGGGGCCGACCTGGTCGATCGCGAGGTCCTGGACCGCTGCGAGGGCGCCGTCCTTGACGTCGGCTGCGGGCCGGGGCGGCTTGTGGCCGAACTCGGCGCGCGGGGCCGCACGGTACTCGGCATCGACGTCAGCGACGCCGCCGTCGACCACACCGCACGGCTCGGCGGCCGGGCCCTGCGCCGCTCGGTCTTCGAGCCGCTGCCCGGCGAGGGCCGCTGGGGCACCGCCCTGCTCATGGACGGCAACATCGGCATCGGCGGCGACCCGCACGCCCTGCTGACCCGGGTGGCTCAACTCGTCTCCCCCGGCGGACTGTTGATCGCCGAGACGTCCCCGATGGACGTCGACGAACGCACCCAGGTGCAGGTCGTCGACGTCGGCGACGCCCATGGACACGTCGACGGGCGGCCCTTCCCGTGGGCCCGGCTCGGCACGCCCGCCCTCCTCCGTCACGCGGAGGGGGCGGGGTGGCGCACCATCGCTCAGTGGACCACGGGAGGCCGCGCCTTCGCCGCCCTGCGCACCCGCACCGCAAGCAGCAGCGCCGAGCCGCCGAAGAGCACCGCGGTGATCAGCAGCCAGTGAGCGAGGAACGCGTCCGACGACCGGCCGGTGACCAGCCGGTAGCGCCGCTCCACCGCCCCGCTGATCAGCGGAAACCACAGGAGCAGCAGCAGACAGGACAGCGCGGCCGGGACACGCACATACCCGGCCCGCTCACGGTGGCCCACGGCGCCGAGGCCTCGCAGCAGGGCCCGGTCCACGACCGCGTACAGGGGAAGCATGACGAGGTCGTGCAGCAGGGCCGCGCCCACGAACCACAGCGTCACGCCGAACCAGTCGTCGGCGAGCAGACGTACGCCCGCGTAGCCCGCGAGGGCGAACGAGCAGACCAGCAGGAGGAGTTGCAGCGGGCTACCGAAGGGGACTCGGCGAAGTTTCATGGTCACAGCCTTCCGAAGGTCATCCGGGCCACCCACTTGGTGTTGAGCACACCGGGCGCGGCGGGCACGATGACACGCGCCGGGTAGCCGTGGTCGGGGGTCAGCCGCACGCCGTTGACGTACAGGGCGAGCAGGGAGCGCGGATCGGCCACCTGGTTGGCGCGCAGGGCGGCGTGGCGGAAGGCGCCGCGCCGCTGGAGCGACTCGACGAGCACGTCCGGCGGATCGTCCTCGTACCCGACGAGCGCCGCCAGGTCACGCAGCCGCACCCCACGCCACCACTGGTCGGACGTCGACCATCCCTCGACGCAGGCGATGGGCAACGCGGCGCTGTGCAACGGCAGTTGGCGCAGTTGTGCGAGGCTCAGCCGAACGGTCTCCGTGCGCCCGGCGACGCTCCCGGTGACAACGAGCCGCCAGGCGTCCTCGCCGGTCTCCGCCGTGTCGATCCCGGCGTACGCGGCGGTCTTGTTGATCTGGAAGCCGCTGGGCCCACTGCCGGGTTCGGCGCCGCCGTGCGGCGCGAGCAGCGCGGTGCGCCGCAGAGGCCCGTCGAAGTTCTGCCCGGCCGTGGTGCCGAACAGCAGCAGCGAGCCACCGCCGACGAACCAGAGCGCCCCGCGCCGCGAGACGGTCGGCGGATCGGGCGCCGGCGCGACCAGATCACCCTCCTCGCCCTTCTCGAACTCCTCGCCCTCCTCACCCTTCTCACGCAGTCGTCGGAGGTTGCGGACGGCCGCGGGTGCCTTGAGGACGGCGTGTGCCACGAAGGCCGCGAAGAAGACCCAGGCGCCGTAGAAATGCAGCGAGTAGAAGGAGCCGGGGAAGAGGTAGTCGAGCTGGACGTTGAGCACACCTGTCACGAATTCGAACAGGGCGCCTCCCACCAGCAACAGCAGCGAGAGGCGTTCCAGCGCGTGCGTGAGCGAACGGGCCGGTGGCAGCGCGAACAGCCTGGGGACCACCGACCAGAGCTTGGCCAGCAGGACGGGGATCAGGGTGACGCCGAGGGTGACGTGGACGCCCTGGGTGAGCCGGTAGAGCCATTGGGGGTTCGTCGGCCAGGCGAAGAGGTAGAAGCCGAGGAGCCCCTTGTCCGGCGTCTTGTCGTTCACCGGCGCCAGGTCCGGGTTGTACGCGGCGTACGAGACCAGGCCGGTCACGAACAGCACGGTGATGCCGACGAGCAGGACGAGGCCGAGTACGGAGGTGAGCCGGGGGCCGCGCAGCGGGCTGCGCCAGAAGCCGGGCGAGGAGGGAAGAGGGGGAGCGTCGCGCATGCTCAGACCGTAGGACGGCACCACCCCCGGGTTGGGTGCGCGACGCATGACGAAACGCTGACGTCCGGCCGGGGCAGCGTCCGTCGGCCCTCTCCTCGGCCTAGCGTTCTGGCGTGAACCGCACCAGGATCGGCAACAACGCACCCTCCCGGACCAACACCGAGGGCCTCCGCCACGACCTGTACGCCGCAGGGGCCGCCGCTCTCCTCGTGGTGGCGGCAGCGCTGATCGGCCGGTACCTCCAGAGGAACCGCGACACGCTGTTCGTCGACTGGCCCCCCTTGTACGCCGAATGGAACCCCCACGTGGGCCCGGGGACTCCGGCCGCGCTCGCGGTGGCGGCGGCGACCGTGGCGTACGGCCCCGCCCTCGCCGCCCGGCTGCCCTGGCGGGCCCTGCTCGCCACGGCCTGGGCAAGCTCCACGGCGTGGATCCTCTCCCTCGCGCTGATCGACGGCTGGCACCGGGGCATCGCGGAGCGGCTCACCACCCGCTACGAGTACCTCCAGGTCATCGACCGCTTCGACGACATCCCCGCCACCTTGCGGGACTTCACGCACCACATCCTCATCGACTCCCCGGACCACTGGCCCCCGCACACCGCGGGGCACCCACCAGCGGCGCCGCTGACCTTCGTCCTGCTCGACCGTGCAGGACTCGGCGGCGGTGGCTGGGCAGGCATGTGGTGCATCGTCGTCGGCGCCACGGCGTGCGTGGCCGTACTGGTCGCCGTGCGGGCCCTCGCCGGGGAACAACTGGCGCGGCGGGCGGCGCCCTTCCTGGTCCTGGCCCCGGCCGCCGTATGGATGGGCGCGTCGGCCGACGCCTACTTCGCCGCTGTCGCCGCGTGGGCCGTGGCGCTTCTGGCGCTTGCCGTCACCCAGCGCTGTCTGTGGCGGGCGGCGCTCTCCGGTCTCCTGTTCGGTCTGACGTTCTATCTCTCCTACGGCCTCACGCTGTTCGCGCTCATCGGGGCCGTGGTGCTGGTGCTCAACCGCCACCGAGTCCGGGAGCGGCCGGCCGTGCTCGCACTGCTGCTGGCCGGCCTTGCCGTGGTCCCGGTGGCGTTCACGCTGGCCGGGTTCAACTGGTGGGAGGCCTACCAGCTCCTGGTCACGCGCTACTACCAGGGGGCGGGTGGCGTGCGCCCCTACGGCTACTGGGTATGGGCCAACCTCGCTTGTACGGTGCTGATCGCGGGGGTGGCCACGGTGGCGGGGCTGCGGCGGGCCGGGGCGTTGCTGTACGGCTCCGTCGGCGGTTCACCCGGCCGCGGCTCGGCCGACGTTCGCCTCGGGCTCCTTGTGTCCACCGCCCTGTTCGCGCTGCTGGCCGCCGACCTGTCGGGGATGAGCAAGGCGGAGACGGAACGCATCTGGCTCCCCTTCGCGATGTGGCTGCTCCCGGCCTGCGCGTTCCTCACCCGGCCCCGGGCTTGGCTCGGGGCGCAGGCGTCGCTGGCGCTGCTGCTGAACCATCTTCTGCTGACGGCGTGGTGACCCTGACCGGCGGGCGCTTGCGGTGTCGAAGTCCCCGGGGCCGAGGGCGCTACGCCAAGAACGCCGCCGCACTCGCCACGAACCACTCGGCGTCATCCACCCAGGGATAGTGCCCCGCCCCCGGCTGCACCACGAGCTCAGCGGCGGGGAAAAGCCCGGCCAGTTCGGCCAGCGCCCGCGGCGGACTGTTCAGGTCGAACTCCGCGGCCAGTACCAGTACCGGGGCCCGGAAGGCGGCAAGACCCGCGCGCGTGGCCTCCGGATCGAAGGCGCCCTCCGCCGCGAAGAGAGCCACCGCCTCCCTGTTGTCCGGCTGACCGGCCGCGTGATGCTTCTGTGCCTCGGCGTCCCATCGGCCGTAGAAGAAGGGAGCAATTGCCTCCCAGTCGCCGCCCGTCCCCTGGGTGATCGCCTCCAGCTCGGCGAACGCCACCTCGAACCAGTCCTCGTTCCTGCGCAGTCGCGCGACCTCGCGCCGCATCGGCCCGGTGATGTCAATGCCGACTGCCCGCGTGCTGGGAGCGATCAGGGCCAGCCTGCCGACGCTGCCGGGGTGTCGGGCCACGTACTGCACCGCGAGGTTCGCCCCGGCGGAGTGGGCGAGCACATCCATCCGCCGTACGCCGAGGTGGTCGCGCAGGGCTTCGATGTCGCCGACGAGGCGGTCGCAGCGGTAGGAGGAGGTGTCCTCGGGCACCGCGGACCGGCCGGTGCCCCGCAGATCCAGGACGATCAGTCGCCGGTGCGCGGCCAGGCCGCCCAGGTCTCCGAGGTAGGCGGAGTCCGCGGGGCCGCCAGGGATGCAGAGCAGCGGGTCGCCGTCACGGTCGGCTCCGTAGACGCGGTAGGCGAGCTGGGTTCCGTCAGGTGCGCAGAAGGTAGGCATGGACACGATCCTGGCACCCCGCACAGCCGATTACAACCAGGTTATACAACTCGGGTTATGCTCTGGTTGTGGTGACGGGACGCCGCGGTATATAACCGCGTCATGGCCGGCGACGAGAACATGCACGACACCCACGAGACGCTGACCGAGGAGCAGGCCGGGCGGATGCTCGCCGAGATGAACGACGTCATCCGCGCGGGCGAGGAGATGCGCAAGCTGCGCGCCGAGATGATCAAACTGCTCGTCGGCTTGGGCTGGACCCAGGACAAGATCGCCCAACTCACCGACATGAGCCAACCCGCGGTGTCCAAGCAGGTGACCAAGCACAGGGCGGACGGCCCGCCGCCGCCCATGGATATCGCCCTCGACCAGCAGGACATCCCCTGGCTCGAAGGACGTCTGTGGGGCCTGGCCGAGGAAATCTCCCGGACCCTCCACGAGGCGGCCCACTGCACCAGCAGCATCCACGCCCTCGCCCGCGGGAAGAAGCGCTTCACACCCCAGAACGTCGACGCGCTGCGGCGCCTGATCGAAGAAGACCTCAGGCACCACCGGGCGCGGCTGCCCACCGGCCACCAGGACGCCTACGACCGCATCAGCCGCGGCCTCGACGTCCCTTCCAAGACGACCAGGACGACCGCCACGACCGCCTCCGGCCCCGCCGCCCTGCGCCGCACCCTCGCCCGCCGGATCCAACGCGACCGACTCGGCGGCGACGTCTGATCCCGGTCCTTCGGGACGAACGGCCGAGCGGCCTCCCCTCGACCTCACGCTCCAGTCGAGGTCGAGACATCACTCGATGCGCGCAACGCGACCGGCCCCCATGACGGGGGCGTCTTCCCGTCGTCCCCGCTCCCCTACGCCGACTCCCTCACCACGAGTTCCGGCTCGAAGATCACCGACTTCGCCTCACTGCGTACGCCCTCGATCTGTTCCCGCAACAGCCGTGCCATCTCCGCGCCCATCTCCTCCACCGGCTGCCGCACCGTCGTCAAGGGAGGCTCGCAGGTCACCGCCACGCTCGAATCGTCGAATCCGACCACCGCCACGTCCCGCGGCATCCGTTTCCCCGCCTCCCTCAGGACCTGGCACGCGCCTTGTGCCATCAGGTCGTTGGCCGCGAACAGGCCGTCGATGTCCGGATGCCCCGCCAGCAGTCGACGCATCGCCCTCGCACCGCTGTCGAGGGTGAAGCCCCCCTCGGCAACGGAGATACAGGGCTGCCCGCCCCGCTCCATGCCCTCCTGGAACCCCGCGAGCCGCTCCCGGCCTGCGGGAATGTCGAGCGGTCCCGAGATGGTCGCCACCCGGCGGCAACCGCGCGCCAGCAGGTGGTCGGCGGCCAGCCTCGCCCCGTCCCTGTGCGCGAAGTCGACGTACGTGACGCGGGCCCGCACCGAGGGGCGCGCGAAGAACACCGCGGGCAGCCCTGCTTCGGCGAGCAGCGCCGGCAGCGGGTCCTGGGCATGTGTCGAGACGACCAGGGCACCGTCCGCGTTGCCCTGGCGCAGATATGTCAGCACCTGCTGCCGGGATTCCTCCGTCTCCGCGAACATCAGCACCGGATGCATGGCGCGCGGCCTCAGGAATCCCACCACCCCGCTGACGGCCCGGCCGAAGAACGGGTCCGCGAACACCCGGGCGGCGAACGTGTTCTGCGCCGTGTCGGAGTGGTCGCCGGCACCCGAGACCACCAGGGCGACGGTCTCGGCCCGGTGGGTCACCAGGGAGCGTGCCGCCCTGTTGGGCGCGTAGCCCGTCCGCTCGATGGCCGCCCGTACGACGTCCTGGATGGCGGGAGCGACATTGCGCACGCCGTTGACCACCCGCGAGACGGTGGCGCGGGACACCCCCGCTTCGCGCGCCACGTCCTCAAGGGTCGGGAGCTGTCTGTCCATTCGGGAACCCTAACGCCCCGCCCTGGGACGTCATAGAGCGCTCTCCCGCACCGCTCCCCGCCTCCGCTAGCCGACTACTGGCCGTCGCCCGAGCTGCGTACCAGCGCCGCCAGAGGCAGATCAGCCGCGCTGCGCCCGACGAGAACCCGCCAGTCACCCGGTTCGCTTCGCCATCCGCCCTCGTCCGTGTCCCAGTGGCTCAGCATCCTGGCCGCTACCCCCACCGATGCCGTGACGCACTCCCCCGGCTCCGCCCGGACAGCGGTGTAGCCCGCGAGCCGGCGGACCGGGCGCTCCACCGCGGAGTCGGACCGAGCGAGATACACCTGCACCACCTCACGCCCCGGACGTGTGCCTGTGTTGCGGAGCTGGACCTCCACGGCAAAGTGTTCTCCCCCGGCAACCGTCCCGGGTACGCGCAGGTGTTCGTAGCTCCACGTCGTGTAGCCCAGACCGTGGCCGAACCAGTAGGCGGGTTCGCGGCCCTCTCGCAGCCAGGCCCGGTAGCCGATGTGCAAGCCCTCCGCGTACCTCAGGGTGCCGTCACACGGGCGGGTCTCCCTGACCGGCGCGTCCGCCAGGGCAGCTCCCCACGTGGTGGGAAGCCGGCCGCCCGGTTCCGCCTCGCCGAAGAGGACATCGGCGAGCCCGGCGCCCGCCTCCTGGCCCGGGAACCACGTCAGCAGCACCGCCCCGGCCCGTTCCCGCCAAGGCAGCTCCATCGGTCCGCCCGCGTTGACGACGACAATGGTGCGCGGGTTGGCGGCGGCGACCGCGGCGACCAGTTCGTCCTGGCGGCCGGGGAGGGCGAGGGAGGTGCGGTCGTGCCCCTCGGACTCGCTGCCCTCGGTGGTGCCGACCACGACCACGGCCACGTCCGCGTCCCGCGCGGCCTCGACCGCTTCCGACAGCGCCTGGTCAGGATCCGGCTCGGGCGCCGCGGCCGTCACGACGACTGCACGGCCGGTATCGGGTGCCAGTTCCCGGCGCGCGACGACGTGTGCGGCGTGACCGGCCGGCAGCCATACCGACGCGTGCTGCCGGGGCGGGTCGAGGTGGGTGACGGCAGGGTCCTCGGTCTCGCGCGCGAATTCGCCCTCCACCAGGAGCTCTCCGTCGACCGCGAGGCTCATGCGGCCGAAGCCGCCGATCCCGAACGTCCACTTCCCCTCGTCGGCCGAGCGCACCAGCGCGCTGATCTCCACGGTATGCGCTCCTGCCATGGCAGGCGGCTCCAACTGCCGCCCCCAGAGGCGGTGTTCGCGGCAGAGTTCACGTCCCGTCGCGGTCAGCACCCGCAGCAGCACACCCGGCTCCCCGGTGTCAGGGTTCTGGCACCGTGCCGGATCCAGGGGCAACGGCTGCCCACCCAGGTCCGGGCCAGGGGCGTACAGCACCTGCCCCCGGCCACGCATCCGGGCCCGGATACCGTCCAGCGGTGTGACGATGCCGGACGAGAAGACTCCGGCACTGCCCCCTCCCTGAAGCCGTGGTGTCACGGCGTGCCGTCCGATGACCGCAACACTGCGGCACGCTGCGACGTCCAGGGGCAGGACGTCTTCGTTGCGCAGCAGCACGGTGCTCGCCGCCACGGCCTCGCGCAGCAGACGGCGGGCGGCGGCGCCCGTCAGCGAGCGCTGTGAGCGTCGCTGTGAGCGTCTCCTCGCGCTCCCGAGCGCGCCGACCCGGTCGGCCAAGGTGAGCAGCCGCAGCACTTTGTCGTCGATCGCCGCCTCCGGCACGCCGCCGCCGCGCACCTGCCGCAGCAGGGCCGCGCCCCATGCGCCCTCCGGCCCCGGCATCGCGAGGTCCTGGGCGGCGCCGGCGCTCTCGACTGTGGTCCGCACGGCGCCCCAGTCGGAGACGACGGCCCCGTCGAAGCCCCACTCCCCCTTCAGTGGTTCGGCCAACAGCTCGTTGGCGGTCATCGTCGTACCGTTGACGCCGTTGTACGCGCTCATGACGAGCCACACGCCCGCGCGGACGGCGGCCTCGAACGGGGCGAGGTACACCTCTCGCAGCGTCCGCTCGTCCACTCGTACGTCCACGGTGAGCCGCTCGGTCTCCGAATCGTTCGCCACGTAGTGCTTGGCACTCGCGGCGACCCCATGGGCCTGAATGCCGCGGATCAGGGCGACTCCGGTACTCGCCGCCAGCTCCGGGTCCTCGGCCAGGCACTCGAAGTGACGCCCGCCCAGCGGGGTGCGGTGGAGGTTCAAGGTGGGCGCGAGGACCACGTGCACCCCTTTGTCCAGGGCTTCGAAGGCGAGCAGTTCGCCGAGCTGGAAGGTCAGTTGCTCGTCCCACAGTGAACCCAGCGCGGAGGGGGAGGGCAGGAGCAGCGAGGGGCGGAGTTCGTCCCACGCCTCTCCCCGCACGCCCGCCGGGCCGTCCGAGAAGACCATCTCCCGTAGTCCGACGGCTGGTTCGGCCCGAGTACGCCACGCAGTGGCTCCGGTCAGAAGACCGACCTTCTGTGTCAGGTCCAGCGTCCCCAGCAGCTTCACCAGTTCGTCGTGCGTCATTCCTTGCTCCTCCTCACCGCTCCCTTGCCCCTCCGAGCTCCGCCCGCGCCGGGCGCCGGATCACGTCACTTGTAGACACCGAATTCGTAGAGCGAATATCCGTAGCCGGTGCCTCGCTGCGTGCCGTTGACCCGTACGTAGCGGCCCGAACCACTCACGTCGAAGTCGTCGACGCCGCCGTTGCCGCCGCTCACCGTGTGCACGGTCCTCCAGTTCTGTCCGTCGTCGGAGGTCTGGATCGTGTACGTCTTCGCGTACGAGGTCTCCCAGACCAGCTGGACGTGGTTGAAGGACGTGGTGGAGCCGAGGTCGACCTGGAGCCACTGCGGGTCGCTCCAGTCGCTGGCCCACCGCGTGCCCTGCTTGCCGTCGACCGCGTTGGCCGCGGTGCAGGGGCAGTCGCCGCCGCCGGGCTGGAAGGACGAGGCGGTCGCGGGCCTGCCCAGGGCGATGTTGGTGCCGTCGACGGGCGGTACGACCACCCGCACGGATCGTGTCTCGACGCCGACGTTGCCCTTGCCGTCGGTGACCTTGACGTAGATCTTCCAGACGCCGGGCTTGTCCGGGGCAGTGACCTTCAGACGGCCCGGCCCTTGATGGGTGGCCGCCAGCGGGGTGAGGTCCTTGCTCTTGTCGATGTACATGCTGTTGGCGAGCACTTCGTAGGAGAGGGTGTCGCCGTCCGGGTCGGTGACCTTGGTGTCGAGCGTGAGCGGGCCGCCCGCGGGGACCTTGCCCGCGTCTCCGTCGACGGACAGTCCGGAGATGACCGGCGGGGTGTTGTCTCCGGTGGTGCTGCCCTTGTAGGCCTTCTTCACGGCGTAGTACGAGAGTCTCTTCTGGCCCGCGGGAAGCAGGTTGAACCAGATCCCGCCGAAGTCGTACTCCGTGCCGTAGTGGAACATCGTGGCCCCCAGGGCGACACCACGATGGCCGGTGACGCACTCCCAGGCCTTCGTGTAACCGGCGGCCTTCGCCTGGTCGGTGGGCTCCTGCGGGACTCCGTTGGCGTCGTCGGGGACCTCCCACTCACCGGCGGGCCCTGTCTCGGTGACTATGTAGGGCTTGCTGTAACCGCCCTTCTCCCAGTCCGACTTGATGTCGCAGGCGGCGTCGTAGGCGTTGACGGCGTACAGGTCGAGGTCGGGGGCGTACTTCTTGTAGTACGGCCAGGCCCCGGTCCAGGCGTCGGTGGACGTCACGGGGTGGTTGGGGTCCACCGTGTGGATCTTCTTGGCGACATCGTTGACGAAGGTCGTGTACGCGTTGCGCTGCTTCTCCAGTTCGTCACCGGCGTAGCAGTTCTGCATGCCGAGCACCGACTCGTTGCCGACGTTCCACATCAGGACGCCCGGGTTGTCCTTGTAGGTGTCCACCCACTTGGGGAACTCCTGGAGCATCTGGTTCTTGTACGCGGTGTCCGTCAGGTAGTTGACACAGCCGCCGCTCCCCGGTCCTCCCCCGGGCTGCAGCCAGAAGCCCGCGACGACCTTGATCCCGTGGGCGGCCGCGGAGTCGAAGAGCGGTTTGCTGGAGGCGTCGGTACCCCAGGTACGGATCGTGTTGACGCCCATGGACCGCAGATCGGGCATGTACTTGTCGGCGTCCGCCACGGCTGGTCCCCAGGTCAATCCCTTGACCTGGTAGGGGGAGCCGTCGACGGTGAGCTGCCAGTTGCCTTGCGAACCGGTCACCTTCACGACGCTGCCGGCCGCGTGCGCCTGCTGTGCGGGGAGAGCGAGCGTGCCGGCCGCGAGCAGGCCCGCGGCCACGGGGGCCACGAGGCCGCGTAGGAAGAGGGCGGTACCGGGTCTGCGCATGGGGGTCTCCTGGGGCGGGGGGACGGATGGGGGGCGAGGGGCCTGCGTAGGGCGAAGGGGGGCTCCGCCCTACGCAGGCCTGGATCACGGGAGTTCGTAGTTCTCGTCGAGCGCCGCGCCCGCTTCGGGATGCGTCTGGTCGTAGCCGCGCGGGTCGCACTGGAGGCCGCCGACGACGCAGTGGTCCACCAGCGCCTTCAGCGTCGCGTCGTCCCACGCGTTGAAGAAGTCGTAGTGGAAGGAGTGGCCCGCGCCGCTCGCGAGACGGACCTTCGACAGATCCCCGTTGACGGGGAACGCCATCTTGAACTCGATCATCGGCAGGGCGACGGGGTGGCTGGACGGGCACACGTTGTCGTTGGTGCCGTCCTTGACGACCGGATACGCCATGTGGCTCTGGTGGTTCTGGCTGTCCAGGTGCGTGCCGTCCCAGCAACTGGGCGCCTGGAAGCGGATGTTGAGCTGGGTGTCGGCCGTCGTGGGACAGCTCTGGGGGAACTCGACGTTGAAGTAGCTGTTCCCGCACTCCCACCCTTCGACGAAGCCCGGGTGATCGCGGAACTCCTGCGCGGTCTGCATCGGACTGCCCACCACGAACCTGAGCCCCTTGGGGAACGGCCGCACACTCGTGTAGTCCGTGACTCCGGCTTTGTAGTAGATGGTCTGATCCCCTACGGGACGTACCTCCTTGTCGCCGTTGAACAGCGTGGGCATCCAGTACGCCGACCTGTCGCCAGGGGCAAGGCACTTGGTGGCGCCGGCGTCCAGCGACTCCGTGGTGCTGTTCGCGTTGGTCGTGGTGTTGCCCATGAACGTGTGGTCGTGCGACTTGCCCGGCTGCCCGGGATACACGATGGGGTCATCAGGAGCGGTGTGCGTCACCGAGCAGTGCGCCTGGAATTCGTGGAAGTACCGATGGGGCGGCTCCTTCACCGACGGCTTGACGCCGGTGACGGGCGGGTTCGCGGGGATGGATCCGTCGCCGTCGGCGTCCTCCGCCGACATCCGGGTCGAAGCCGCCATGGTGTGCCCCGAGTGTGAGGCCGCGGCGTCCGGCGTCGGGGGCTCCGAAGTGTTGTCGGCGCTCACCGCGATGCCGCCGATACCAAGTGAGCTCAGTATCAGGGCACATGCGATCAGCGCTCCTGAAAGGGTCCTCGATCTCCGTGCCATGGAGACCTCCTGCCACGTGAAGAGGGACTGGGGGGGACCGGTCCGCCGGGAGCCGTGGCCGTGCACCCCCGGAACGCCGGGTGGCGCGCCCGGGACGGAACTCCGGGAGAGCGCTCTCCCGGAGTGTTCCCACCGTGACGCGAGCGTGTCAAGAGGTACGGGAGAGCGCTCTCCCAGATGGGGCGTGATCGCTCCTGGACACGACTGAGCCCCCACCCGCCGGTCGAGACCGGTGAGCAGGGGCTATGTCTTGCCGATGCCGTGCTTGCAGGGGCTACGTCTTGTCGGAGCGTCAGCCGCCGTCACAGCGGAGGTCGGCCGGTCTCATGAAGCCGAGCCGCCGGCCGTCGTCGGTGCGCGAGACCTGCCACAGGCCATCCGCGCCCTGGCGGGTGCCGTTCACCGGACTGCCCGGGCCTGGAAGGGGCAGCGGGCCGGTACAGGCACCACCGATCTCGCGCCCGTCGGTTCAAGACGCCTGCGTATTCGGTTCAGGACGCCTGCGTACCGGAGACATCCGAGGTGTTCACACCGAATGCGGCGTCGTCCGTCCGCGCCGTGCCGTTGACCCACGTGTCGATGTCCGCGGAATCATCCAGCGCCCCGATGGCGTGGGCGGGTTCGGTGGTGGCCGCGGTGTCCGCGCCCTGGGGCGGGCTGATCGCGGCGATGACAGCTCCGGCGGCCAGGGAGACAACGGCCAGTACGCTTCGCTTCTTCATACCGGGGTCAACTACCCGCCGCTCATAAAGGCACGGCCTGAGCCACGAGATCACCGCGGTGGACGGCTCGGTGCCGGGTCGTAGGCGCCCGTTCATGGCGCCTACGCTGTGCGGATGTTGCTCTACGCCCCAGCAGCGCTCCTCTTCCTCGTCTTCTGCGTGCGCGTACAGCGCGAGCGGAGGAAGTTCAGCAACGCCGTGATCCTGGGGCTCGCCGCACTCTGTGGTCTCGCCGCCTGGATGACCCAACTGGTCAGGTCCGGCTCGGCATCGGGTCAGGCCATCGCCTGGGCGCTCCTGGCGGTGGGGGCGCTGGGCATCCTCGTACTGACGAGCTTCCTGATCCTCAACGGCCTGCAGATGCTGCGCAAGGAAGGCAGGAGCCCCTCCAACCTGCTCTCCCTGATGGCGGCGCTGGCCGTCCTCACCGTCGTCGCGCTCCTGATCACCGCCGTGGCCGAGAGGACACCGGTGTGGATCGGGGTCGGAGTGGCGGCCGCGGGCCTGGCCGGGTACTTGTCGTTCCTGTTCCTGAGCTTCGTCTGCTACGCGTTCCTCTACGGGCGGCTGCGGGTGCGCCGCAGGGCCGACTATGTGGTCGTACTGGGCTCGGGACTCATCGGCGGCTCCACTGTGTCGCCTCTCCTGGCCAGTCGCCTCAGACGGGCCCACTCCGTGCACGCGCGGCTCGCCAAACGGGGCGGCCCTCCGGTGCTCATCGCCTCGGGGGGTCAGGGGCCGGACGAGGACCTGCCGGAGGCCGACGCCATGGCCGACTTCCTGATCGGGCGCGGGTTTCCCGCCGACCTGATCGAGCGGGAGGACCGCTCGACGACGACCGAGGAGAATCTGCGGTTCAGCAAGGCGATCATGGAGAAGACGCATCCGGAGTACCGGTGCGTGATCGTCACGAACAACTACCACGCCTTCCGCGCCGCGCTCACCGCTCGACGGGCCGGGATCAGGGGCCAGGTGGTGGGCTCGCCGACGGCCCCGTACTTCTGGCCCACCGCGACGATCCGGGAGTTCGCCGCGGTGCTCGTCGCCTACAAGCGGACCAACGTCGGCGTGTGCTCGCTGCTTGTGCTGGGCGGAGTGCTCGCCTGGTGGACGCGGTAGAGCGAGTCCCCCAGGCGTCCCGCGCCAGGGCTATGAACGGCCGCGCGGCTTGCCCCGCTTGCCGCCCTTCGAGGCACCGCCGGAACCACTCCGCGCGCCCTTGCCCGGCTTTCCGGACGACTTACCGGACGACTTACCCGTCGACTTCGCGGTCGGCTTGCCTGCCGCGGGCTTGCGTTTGGCGGTGCCACCCGTGTCGGGGCGCTTGCGCTTCGGCTGGTCCGGCGCCGAGCCCTGAGCCTGGGTACGGCCCCGTGAACTGTTGACCGTGCGGCCGCGGACGATGCCGATGAAATCCTCGACCAGGTCCGTGGTCGCCTCCTCCGGCCAGGACAGCGCGATCCGCGACTCGGGGGCGCCCGAGAGCGGCCGGTAGGTGAGGTCCTTGCGGTGGTGCAGCCGGGCCAGGGACTGGGGGACGGCGAGGACGCCCACCCCTGCCGCCACCAGCTCGATGGCGTCCGCGGTCGTGGCGGGGCGCTCGTTCGCGGGTTGCCCCGGCAGGTTCTCCCAGTCGAGGGTGTCGTCGAGCGGGTGCAGGACGATCTCGTCCGCCAGATCCTCGGTGGACGCCTCCTCCACCGCCGCCACGACGTGATCCTTGGGGATCACGACCACCGTCGTCTCGGTGTAGAGAGGGATGGCGCTGAGGTCCGTGCGGTCGACCGGCAGCCGGACGAAACCCGCGTCGGCGCCGCCGCCCCGCAGCAGCTCGAACGCCTCACCGGCGGCCACCGCCACCAGGGTCAAGGGCACGTCGACGCGTCGCTCGTTCCAGATCCGCACCCACTTGGTGGGCGTCACCCCCGGGACATACGCGAGCCTGAAAGAAGGGGTTACTTGCGAGTCCGTCACCCCGCCAGGTTACCGGTCGTGGTCGGCGGTAGCTCACACGCTCGATACCCTGGGGACCATGACGTCGCACCAGACCGCCCAGACCATGAAGCCCGCGACCGCGGCGAAGAAACTGGGTGTGTACCTCGAGGCCACCCCCGCCGATTTCCAGGAGGGTGTCGTCTCGCGCACCGAGCTGAACGCCCTGCAGACCGAGCCGCCCGAGTGGCTGCAGGAGCTGCGCCGCAACGGCCCGCACCCGCGGCCGGTCGTCGCGTCGAAGCTCGGCGTGTCCATCGCCGGTCTCGCGCGCGGCGGGGTCACCGAGGCACTCACCACGGAGCAGATCGACGCGCTGAAGTCGGACAACCCCGAGTGGCTGCAGAAGGAGCGCGCCACGCAGGCCGAGGTCCGCAAGGAAGCCGTACGCATCAAGGAGAAGAACGCGGAGCGCGCCGCGCAGGAGCGGAAGCAGGGTTCCTGACCTCGTTCTCCAGCAAGTGAGCCCCCGTACGCCGACACCCTCGGCAGCGGGGGCTCACTCATGTCCGGGCCCCATGCAGACCGGGCCACATCGCGGACCCTTTTATTGAAAACGATTGTCATCGTGCTACGGTCGGCCACGCCTTGACCACCCCTTTACCCGGAAGGGTTCCCGTGCACCTGCCCGCCCGCCTTCTCCCCGTCAGCGCCGTGGCCTTCGCCTCGGCGCTGCTCTCCGGCTGCTTCGCCGCGACGGACTCGACCTCCTCCGGTTCCGGGGACGGAGGCAAGCGGATACGTCTCGCGATGATGCAGCCGCCGCGCTCCGGCCTCTCGCCCCTCTCCGACGACGCCTTCAAGCTGTCGCGCTGGGCGACGGCCGAGACCCTGGTCCGCCTTGACGCCAACGGAGACGCCCGGCCCGCACTCGCCACCCGCTGGGAGCAGTCGGGCACGGCCTGGACGTTCACCCTCCGCGAGGGCGTCACCTTCCACGACGGCACCAAGCTCACCGCGGACGCCGTCGTCCGCTCCCTGGACGAGGCAGCGTCCGCCTCGCCCAAGCCCCGCATCCTCGACGGCGTCGACCTGACGGCGAAGGCCGACGGAGACAAGGTCACCGTCACCACCGCCGCCGCGGATCCCCTCGTCCCGCAGCGCCTGAGCTCGCCGCAGCTGTCGGTCCTCGCGGCCAAGGCGTACGAGGGAAAGACGGTCAGCCCCATCGGCACCGGAACGGGCCCCTTCGAGCTCACCGGCGTCAACGGCACCTCGTCGGCGGCCCTGGACCGCTATGAGGGCTACTGGGGCAAGAAGGCCAAGTCCCCAGGCATCGACGTGAAGTTCGTGCCGGACGGCACCGCGCGCGCCGCCGCCCTGCGCAGCGGCGAGGCCGACATCGCCGAGGCCGTACCCGTCTCGCAGGCCTCGCTCCTCGACGCGAACCAGATCACCGAGGTGCCGATGCCGCGTACCAACACCCTCTATCTCAACACCGCCAAGGGCCCCTTCAAGAGTCCGGGCATCCGTGCCGCCGTGCGTTCGGCGATCGACGCCGAAGCGCTGGTCAAGGGCGTGTACGAGGGACGTGCCGATGTCGCTGACGGGCTGCTCGGGCCCGCACTGCCCTGGGCGGCCGACCTACGCCCCCGGAATGCCGAGGACACCGCGCGGACGAAGGCCGGGGCTCCTGACGGTGCCGCCATCACCATCGGCACCTTCACCGACCGCGCGGAGCTGCCGGAGGTGGCGGCGACGCTCCAGCAGCAGCTCCAGAAGGCCGGTTTCAAGGTGAAGCTGGAGGTCCGCGAGTACGCGGCGATCGAATCCGACGCGCTGGCCGGTGAGTTCGACGCGTTCATCCTGTCGCGGGCCACCGTCCTGGACTCCGGCGACCCGGCCGCGTACCTCTACAGCGATTTCGGCTCCGAGGGCTCCTTCAACATCTCCCAGCTGAAGGACCCCACCGTCGACAAGGCCCTCAAGGAGGCGGCTGCCGCTCCGGCCGGGGCGGCGCGGCGCAAGGCCGTCATCGAGGCCGAGAGCGCCGTGCTCGGCACCGACGCCGCCGTTCCGATGCTCCACGAGCGCGTGATCCAGGGTGACGCGACGTCCGTGGTGGGCGCCGCGCACGACCCGCGCGAGCGGGAGCTGGTCACGGCCGCCACCTACGTCAAGTGAAGGGCGCACTGACCCGGGGCGGGTGTCTGGCCGCTGTCCTCGCGGCCGTCGGTCTGCTGCCGTGGCTTTCCGGGAACGATCCCGCGCTCAGTGTCCTGCGTGCCCGGTCGGCCGAGCAGGAGCCGACGGCCGAGGCGTTGCACGCCATCCGCGTCGACCTCGGCCTTGACTCCCCTCCCCTTGCGCTGCTGGGCAGTTGGGCGTCCGAGCTGCTGCGCGGGGACCTCGGGGCCTCCTGGGTGTCGGGAACTCCGGTCCTTCCGTCCGTGACCGCCGGTCTCCAGGTGTCACTGACGCTGATGGGCACCGCCCTTCTGGTGGCGATCGTGGTGGCGGGCGCGCTCGTGGTGCCCGTTCTCGTGCGCGGGCGCGGCTCGGCGGGCGCGTTCGCCGCGATGCTCGCGGCCGTGCCCGAATTCCTCCTGGCCACCGTCGCGTTGCTGATGTGCGGGGTGTGGTGGGGATGGTTGCCGACGTCCGGCTGGCAGGGGCCCGCCCACCTCGTACTGCCCGCGGTCGCCCTCGGGGTTCCCGCCGGTGGGCTGCTCGGGCGGCTGGTGGCCGACATGCTGCCAGGGGTGCTCGACGAGCGGTGGGTGGAGCTGTGGCGCGGCTCGGGCGTGAGCCGCTCGCGGGTCGCGGGGGCCGCGCTCCGGCGTGTACTGCCGCCGCTGGTACCGCAGTTCGGGATGGTCGCGGTCGGCCTCACCGGCGGTGCGGTCGCCGTGGAGAGCGTGTTCGCGGTCCCCGGCATCGGGCGCACGGCGCTTGGCGCGGCCAAGGCACAGGATGTGCCGCTGCTCCAGGGGGCGGTCCTCGCGCTGCTCGCGCTCGGCCTGGCCGCCGGCGGTCTTGCCGCGGTCGTGCGGCGGCGGCTGCTCGGGCCCGCGCTGCGCGACGCGGGGCTCACACTGCCGACGGCGCGCCCGGTGCGGGTGCGGCCCGCCGTGCCGGTCGCGCTCGGAGCCGTACTGCTGGCCACGATCGGCTGGGGCCTGCTGCGTGATCCGTACGCCGTGACCACGTCCCGGCTGGCGGCGCCGTCCTGGGCGCACCCGTTGGGAACGGACGGGCTCGGCCGCGATGTGCTGGCCAGGCTGGGGCACGGGGCCGCTTCGACCGTGGGTACGGCGGCCGCGGTGTGCGCGGTCAGCTTCCTGCTGGCGATGGCGCTCGGGTTCCTGCCGCGGTTCGCCGAGGGCGCTTCGGACATCGCCAACGCTCTGCCGCCGGTCATCGTCGGCATCCTCGTGGCGGCGGTGGCGGGGCCCGGCACCGGGGGTGCCGCGCTCGCCGTCGGGCTTGTCTCCTGGCCACCGCTCGCCGCGCACGCCGCGGCGCTGGCCCAGGAAGTGCGGGCCTCGTCCTTCCTCCTCGCACAGCGGGCGATCGGCGCGTCACCGCGCTGGATTCTGACCCGCCATGTGCTGCCCTCGGTCGCGGGCCCGGTCGCCCGCCACGCGGTGCTGCGCCTGCCCGGCATCGCGCTCGCGCTGGCCTCGCTCGGATTCCTGGGCCTCGGCGCGCAGCCGCCCGCCCCGGAGTGGGGGCTGCTGCTCGACGAATCACGGGCCTACGTGGAGCGCGCGCCATGGGCCGCGCTCGCACCGGCGGTGGCGCTGGCGCTGCTCGCGGGGCTCGCGGTGTCCCTTGGCTCGGGCATCGGCGGGGCCGCGCGGCCTGTCCGTTCCCGTTCCCGTTCCCGTTCGCGTTCGCGTTCGCGTTCGCGGAAGGAGTTCTCCCTTGAAGCCTGAGGAAAGCACGCCCGATCCCCTGCTCTCCGTACAGGACTTGAGGATTTCCTTCGACTCGGGGCCAGCGGTACGCGGCATCTCCTTCGACGTCCGCAGGGGTGAAGTCCTCGCCCTGGTAGGTGAATCGGGCGCCGGGAAGTCGGTGACGGCACGGGCCGTCCTCGGCATGGCTCCGCAGGGCGCCACGGTTTCCGGGAGTGTGACGCTGCACGGGAGGCCCGGGGACACCGGCACCGAGATCGTGGGTGCGAAGAAGGCCGCGCTCGCCGCGCTCCGGGGGCGCCGGGTCGCGCTGGTGCCGCAGGACGCGCTGTCCGCGCTCTCCCCCGTGCACCCCGTCGGCGACCAGCTCGCCGCGGCCGTACGGTCCGTGCGCGGGCTCTCCCGAGGACAGGCGCGGGCGGCAGCCGTGGCGGCGCTGGAGAAGGTCGGCATCGCGGACGCCGGACGCAAGGCGCGCGCCTACCCGCATGAGTTCTCCGGCGGGATGCGACAGCGGGCAGTGATCGCCATGGCCACGGTGAACGCGCCGGACCTGGTGGTCGCCGACGAGCCGACCACCGCCCTCGATTCTGAGCTGCGCGGCCAGGTCCTTGATCTGCTGGTGGAGCGGTGCAAGGTGGCGGGTGCGTCGCTGCTCCTGGTCACCCATGATCTGGGCGTCCTACGGGGCCACGCGGACCGGGTGCTTGTCATGTACGCGGGGCGGCATGTCGAAGCCGGGCCGGTCGACGAGGTGTTCTCGCGGCCCCGGGCTCCGTACACGGCCGGACTGTTCGCCTCCCTGCCTCCCGAAGAGCCCCTGCCTGGCCGCCGCCTCCCGGCGATCTCCGGCGCCCCGCCCGCGCTCGACGCCCTGCCGCCCGGCTGCGCCTTCGCCCCGCGCTGCCCGCTCGCCGTCGAGCGGTGCGCCACGGAGACGCCCGAGCCGTCGGTGCCTGGGCCGGAGGTGACGTACGACCGCCGTACGGTCTCGTGCCACCGTTGGCGTGACCTGCCCTCTTCCCCCGCCGACCTGTTCCTGAAGAAGGTGACCGTCGCATGAGCCGTCCGATACCGCTGCTCGACGTACGCGGCCTTGTGGTGCGCTACGGCGAGGTCCTCGCCGTGGACCGGGTGTCGTTCGACGTCGCCGCCGGCGAGACGGTGGCGCTGATCGGCCCGTCGGGCTGCGGCAAGTCGTCCACCGCGGCGGGCGTCCTCCAGCTCCGCCGCCCCGACGGCGGCGAGGTGTGGTTCGACGGGCAGGAACTCACCGCGCTCGACGAGCGCGGGCTGCGGCCCCTGCGTCCGGCGATGCAGCCGGTCTTCCAGGATCCGTACGGCTCCCTCAGCCCACGCCACCGGATACGGGACGCCATCGCCGAGCCCCTGCGCGTACAGGGCCGCTGGGATGCCCAAGGGCCCGGCCGGGTGGCCGAGCTGCTTGATCTGGTCGGTCTCGCCGCCGCCCACGGCGACCGGCTCCCGCACGAGCTGTCCGGCGGGCAGTGCCAGCGGGCCGGGATCGCCCGGGCCCTGGCGAGCGAGCCCCGGCTGCTCGTCCTGGACGAGCCGGTCTCCGCCCTTGACCCGTCGCTTCGCGCGGGCGTCCTCAATCTCCTGGCCGGCCTCCAGGAACGTCTCGGCCTCGGCTACCTCTTCATCAGCCACGACATGGCGGTGGTACGGCACTTCTGTGACCGGACGGTCGAGATGCGCGCGGGGCGGGTCGTCGCCGCCTCTGCCAGGCAGGGGTTCGCCGCGTGAGTTCGCTCGCCCGTCTGCTGGTTTCCAGCCAGTTCGCCTTCAACGTCGGCTTCTTCGCCGTACTGCCGTATCTCGCCGATCACCTGAGCGGTGCCCTGGGTCTTGGTGGCTGGCTGGTCGGTCTTGTCCTTGGGCTGCGCACGTTCAGCCAGCAGGGGCTCTTCGTCGTCGGCGGGGCGCTCACCGACCGCTTCGGACCGCGTCCCGTCGTGCTCGCCGGGTGCGCCCTGCGGGTCGCGGGCTTCGTGTGGCTCGGTTTCGCCACCGGTACGGCCGCCGTGATCGGGGCGGTGGTGGTCGTGGGCTTCGCCGCGGCGCTCTTCTCGCCTGCCGTGGAGACGGAGATCGCACGCGAGGCGGTCCGTCTGGAGGAGGCGGGGGGCGCGCCGCGTACGCGTGTCCTCGCGAAGTTCTCGGCAGGCGGGCAGGCCGGTGCGCTCATCGGTCCCGTGCTCGGCGTGCTCCTCCTGCTGGGCGGCTTCCGTGCCGCGTGTCTCGCGGGGGCGGGGGTCTTCGCCCTGGTCCTTGCCGGGCACTGGCGGCTGATGCCCCACTCCCCCGCGGGCACGGCGGACCGTCGGCCCGTCGACGTCACGGCACCGCTGCGCCACCGCCGTTTCCTCGCGCTCGCCCTCGCCTACTCCACGTATCTCCTGGCCTACAACCAGCTCTATCTGGCGCTGCCCGCCGAGCTGGAACGGTCGACGGGACCGCAGGCCACGCTCGGCTGGCTGTTCGCCCTGTCGTCGGCGATGGTCGTGGCCGGGCAGCTGCCCCTGGAGCGGTGGGCGGGCAGGCGGCTCTCCTGGAGCGGGTGCCTGAGGTGGGGGCTCGCGCTGCTGGCGGGTGCGTTCGCGGTGGCGGGGGCGGTGTCACCGCTCGGCGGGCTGTGGGCGTCGGTGGCCTTTGTGGTGCTGCTGACGCTGGGGCAGATGCTGGTGGTGCCCGCCACGCGCGCGTGGCTGCCCGACATGGTGGAGGCTCGCCACCTCGGCCTTTTCACCGGTGCGTTGTCGTCCCTGTCGGGCGTGGTGGTCCTCGCGGGGAGCGGGCCGGCCGGAGCGCTGCTCGACAGGGGCGGGGTGCTGCCGTGGACGGTGCTTGCCGTGGTGCCGCTCATGGGGCTGGCGCTCGTGCCGGGCGGGGGCCGTGCGGCGAAGGCGGCCGGCGCGGGTGCTCGGTCGGTGACGGCCCCGGAGGGGACACCCGCCGCTTGAAGGTCCTGAGTTCCGACGGCCCACCCCCCATCCGTGGCGCACATGGCGCCTGCGATGCTGATTCCGTGGTGCTCACCCCTTCCGCCCCGGAACCGATATCCGCCGATCCGCCGACCCGTGCCGAGAACCCGCTGCTCACGCAGTCGTGGCTGGACCTCGCGTTCCTGCACTGGGCCGTGGACCCCGCGGACGTGGCACCGCTCCTTCCGCCCGGCACCGTTCCGGACATCCACGAGGGGGCGACCTATGTGGGGCTCGTGGCGTTCCGTATGCACCGGGTCGGCTGGTTCCGGCTGCCCGGCATTCCCTACCTGGGCACGTTCCCCGAGACCAACGTCCGCCTCTACTCGGTGGACGCCCACGGCCGCCGCGGAGTCGTCTTCCGCTCCCTCGACGCCTCGCGCCTGATACCGGTGGCGGTCGCGCGCGGCGCTTTCCGGCTGCCGTACCAGTGGTCGCGGATGAGTATCCGGCACAGCGGCGACACCGTCACGTACACGAGTGCCAGGCGCTGGCCGGGGCCGCGCGGGGCGCACAGCCGCATCGTCGTCCGGGTGGGCGAGCGGGTCGAGAATCCCACCGAGTTCGAGCATTTCCTGACCGCACGGTGGGGCATGCACAACACGTTCTTCGGGCGGGCGATGTTCCTGCCGAACGCGCATCCGCGCTGGCCGCTGCACCGGGCCGACCTGATCGAGTGCGACGAGGACCTGGTCCCGGCCGCGGGGCTGCCGCGCCCGGTGGGAGACCCGGTGAGCGTGCTGTATTCACCGGGCGTCCCCGTCAGCTTCGGCCGCCCGGCCCGCCCGGGCGGCATCCCGACTCCCTGAGCATCGGCAGGCCCCTGGGCACGCCCCGAGAATCTGACGCAGGGCACAGACAAAGCGCCGTAGTCGGCCCCGACTACGGCGCTTGCCAGTCACCAGGCCCACTAGGCGGCGTGTGTCCCAGTGACCCCATCGCCCCGCTCGGCCACGCTCGCCTCACGGTGGATCGGCGCCCCGGACCCGGTCAGCGGTACGCCCGTGCCACCCCGGCGCGCAGCGACGATCTCGGCCGCTATGGAGAGGGCGGTCTCCTCGGGCGTACGGGCCCCGAGGTCGAGGCCTATCGGGGAGTGCAGGCGCTCCAACTCCCCCTCCGTCACGCCCGCTTCGCGCAGGCGGCGGTTGCGGTCCTCGTGGGTGCGGCGCGAGCCCATCGCACCGACGAACGCGACCGGGAGCCGCAGCGCCACCTCCAGCAAGGGGATGTCGAACTTGGCGTCATGAGTGAGCACGCACAAGACCGTGCGTGCGTCGGTCGCGGTGCCGCAGAGGTAGCGGTGCGGCCAGTCGACGACGAGTTCGTCGGCCTCGGGGAAGCGGGCCCGGGTGGCGAAGACCGGGCGGGCGTCGCACACGGTCACGTGGTAGCCGAGGAACTTGCCCGCGCGCGCCAGGGCCGACGCGAAGTCGATGGCGCCGAAGACGATCATGCGGGGCGGCGGCACGCTCGACTCGACGAAGAGCGTGAGGGGGACCCCGCAGCGCGATCCGTCCGCCGAGACCTCGAACTCGCCGGTGCGACCCGCGTCGAGCATCGCGCGGGTCTCCCCCACCGCCGTCCGGTCGAGGTCCGGACGTCCGCCCAGGCCACCTTCGTACGACCCGTCGGGATGTACGAGCACGGCCTTGCCGAGAAGTTCGGCCGGGCCCCGGGCCACGCGGGCGATCGCCGCCGTCCCTCCCCCGGCGGCGGCCGACAGGGCGGCAGCGAACACCGCCCTGTCCGGTGCGTCCACGCCCAGCGGCGTGACCAGGACCTCGATGACTCCACCGCAGGTCAGCCCGACCGCGAAGGCGTCCTCGTCGCTGTACCCGAACCGCTCGCGGACGGGCGCGCCGTCCGCGAGCGCCTGGACGCACAGGTCGTACACCGCGCCTTCCACGCAACCGCCGGAGACCGAACCGATGACCGTGCCCTCGCCGTCGACGGCGAGCGCGGCGCCGGGCGGGCGCGGGGCGCTGCCGCCCACCGCCACGACGGTGGCGACGGCGAAGTCCCGGCCCTCCTCGACCCATCGGTTCAGCGCATCGGCGATGTCAAGCATCCCTGGCTCCTCCCGTGGCCGCTGCTCCTGCCGTGGCCGCTCCTGCCGCGAGGACGCGGTCGGGGCGGATCGGCAGGTTCCGGTGGCGTACGCCGGTCGCGTGCCAGACCGCGTTGGCGACGGCCGCCGCGGCTCCGACGATGCCGATCTCGCCGATGCCCTTGATGCCCACCGGGTCGTCCGCGTCGGGGTCGTCCACCCAGTCCGCCTCGATCTGAGCCACGTCCGCGTTCGCCGCGAAGTGGTAGCCAGCGAAGTCGGCGCCGACGTGGCCGCCCGTCGCCCGGTCCCTGACCGCCTCCTCGTGCAGCGCCATGGACAGGCCCCAGGTCATGCCGCCGACGAGCTGGCTGCGCGCGGTCAGCGGATTGACGATGCGGCCCGCCGCGAAGATGCCGAGCATGCGCCGTACGCGTACTTCACCGGTGGTGACGTCCACCGCGACCTCGGCGAACTGCGCGCCGTAGGAGTGCCGTTCCTTCTGGGAGAGGGCGCCGACGGCCTCGCTGGTGTCGGATCGCACGGTGATGCCCTGCGGCGGAATGTCGCCGCCCAGGGCCAGTTGCTCCCGCAGGTCACGACCCGCGACCGTGACCGCCCAGCCCCAGGAGCGGGTGCCCATGGAGCCGCCGGAGATCGCCGCCGGGCCGAAGTCGCTGTCCCCGATGCGCACATGGACGCGCTCCCGGGCCACCCCGAGCGCCTCGGCGGCGATGAGGGTCAGCGCGGTCCGCGCCCCCGTACCGACGTCCGACGCGGTGATCCGCACCGTGAAGGTGCCGTCCGCCTCCGCCGTCACGGCTGCCGTGGACGGCATGACGATCACCGGGAAGGTGGCCGCCGCCGTACCGGTGCCGAGCAGCCAGCGCCCTTCGCGCCGCAGGCCGGGACGCGGATCGCGGTCCGCCCAGCCGAACCTGCGGGCCCCCTCTTCGAAGCAGCCGAGCAGATTGCGGGAGCCGAACGGCAGCCCGGAGACGGGCCCCACCTCCGGTTCGTTGCGGGCACGCAGCGCGATCGGGTCCACGCCGGACCGCTCGGCGAGTTCGTCGAGCGCCGATTCCAGGCCGAACGAGCCCGGGGCCTCACCGGGCGCACGCATGAACGTCGGCGTCGGCACATCGAGGCGCACCACGCGGTTGACGCTGTGGTGGGCGTCGGACGCGTACATCGGACGTCCGAACCCTGCGCCGCCCTCGACGAATTCGTAGACGGTCGACGTGAGGCTGTGCACCTGGTGGTCGAGGGCGCGCAGCCGCCCGTCGGAGTCGGCGCCGAGCCTGACGCGCTGGGCGGTGGGGCTGCGGTAGCCGACGAGCGAGAACATCTGGCGCCGGGTCATGACGACCCTGACCGGACGGTCGAGCACGGTGGCCGCCATCACGGCGAGGACCTGGTGCACGCGCAGGCCCTTGGAGCCGAAGGCGCCGCCGATGTGCTCGGAGCGCACCCGCACCGAGGCCGGGTCGAGCGAGAACAGCTTCGCCAGCTCCTGTGCGACCCAGGTGCTGCCCTGGTTGGAGTCGACGACCTCAAGGCGTCCGCTGTCCCAGCGCGCCATCGCCGCGTGCGGTTCCATCGAACTGTGGTGCTCTTCAGGAGTGGTGTACTCGGCGTCCACCACATGGGCGGAGGTGGCAAGTTCGGCCGCCAGGTCGCCCTTCTCCACCGCGCCGTCGCCTTCGGGCGTGTAGGTGCCGGGGTGCTCCGTGGAGAACGCGACGTCGTGCGGCTCCTCTTCGTACCGCACCACCAGCGCCTCGGCGGCCTCCCTTGCCTGCTCGGAGGTCTCGGCGACGACCAGCGCCACCGGCCAGCCCACGAACGGCACGCGGTCGTTCTGGAAGGCCACGACGATCGGGTCGGGCTTGCCCATCATGCCGATGTAGTCACCGTCGACACGCGGCGCGTTGCCGTGGTGCAGTACGCCCACGACGCCCGGCATCGCGCGGACGGGGTCCGACTCGATGGAGGTGACGCGGCCGCGGGCGATGGTGGACAGCACGAGCCAGCCGTGGGCGAGGTTGGTGAAGGGGATCTCCCCGGCGTAACGGGCCGCGCCGGTGACCTTCTCCCGGCCCTCCACGCGGGAGTACGAGGCGCCGACGGCGCCTGTCGCCGCGGGACTTGGGGTCGTCGTGGTCCGCGCCGTCATCGGGTCGCCTCCTCGGTGAGCTCGGTCAGCATGGCGACGACGAGGTTGCGCATCAGCGTCACCTTGTAGCCGTTGTGCGGCAGCGTCCGGGCTGCCGCCAGTTCGGCGTCCGCCGCGGCGGCGAACGCGTCGGCGGTCGCCGGGCCCCCGGTCAGGACGCGCTCCGCCTCGCGGGCCCGCCACGGCCGGGACGCCACCGCCCCGAAGGCGAGGCGCACTTCGCGTACGACCCCGTCCTGGACGTCGAGCGCGGCGGCGATCGAGCCGATCGCGAAGGCGTACGACGCGCGCTCACGCACCTTGCGGTATCGGGAGTTGGCCGCGACCGGGGCGGGAGGCAGCGTGATGCCGGTGATGAGCGCTCCGGAGGGCAGAGCGGTCTCCAGGTGCGGGGTGCTGCCCACCGCGAGGTAGAAGTCGGCGAGCGGCAACTCGCCGGTGCCCTCGGCGGTTTCGTACGAGATGACGGCGTCGAAGGCGGCGAGCGCCACCCCCATGTCGGAGGGGTGCACGGCCACGCAGTGCTCGGTGGCGCCGAGGATGGCGTGGTTGTGGTGTTCGCCCTCGACGGCGGGGCAACCGCTGCCGGGGAGTCGTTTGTTGCAGGGTTTGGTCACGTCGGCGAAGTAGCCGCAGCGGGTGCGCTGGAGCAGATTTCCGCCGACGGTGGCCATGTTGCGCAGCTGCCCCGACGCGCCGGCCAGGACGGCCTCGGCCAACGCCGGGTAGCGGCGCCGCACTTCGGGGTCGGCCGCGAGGTCGCTGTTGGTGACGGTCGCGCCGATCCGCAGCCCACCGTCGTCCGTGGCCTCGATCCGGTCGAGGGGCAACTCGCGTACATCGATGAGGAGTCCGGGCCGTTCCACGCCGGTCTTCATCAGGTCGACGAGGTTGGTGCCGCCACCCAGGACGCGGGCGTCGGGGTCGGTGCCGAGCAGCGCCACCGCGCCGGGGACGTCGAGCGCCCGCTGGTATCCGAATTCCCTCATGCTGCCGCCTCCGCGCTCTTGGTCTCGGCCGCTGCCGCCTGGGCGACGGCCTGGACGATCGACACATACGCACCACAGCGGCACAGGTTGCCGCTCATGCGCTCGCGGATCTCGTCGGCGGTCAGCCGCGGGACACCCGCTTCGGGCCGCACGTCGGTGGTGGCGGCGCTCGGCCAGCCGGCCGCGTGCTCCTCGATCACCGCGATGGCGGAACAGATCTGTCCGGGCGTGCAGTAGCCGCACTGGTAGCCGTCGAGGTCGAGGAACGCCTGCTGCACCGGGTGCAGGTCCTCGCCCTGCGCCACGCCTTCGATGGTGGTGATCTCGCGCCCCTCGGAGGCCACGGCGAGCTGCAGGCAGGAAACCGCCCTGCGCCCGTCGATCAGCACCGTGCAGGCGCCGCACTGGCCTTGGTCGCAGCCCTTCTTGGTGCCGGTCAGATCGAGGCGCTCGCGCAGCGCGTCGAGGAGGGTGGTGCGGTGATCGACGGGCAGCGTGTGCTTTTCGCCGTTGATGTTCAGGGTGATGGCGCTGGACGTCGATAGGGCCACGATCAGCCTTCTTTCGCTTCTGTCAGCTTCTGGCACGTGCGGGAGCGCCGTATGGGGCGGTCCCGACGGAGTTCCGTAAGGGGTGGCGCTGCGCTTGAGGGGGTCGGCTCGGGGCACCCCGTGGCGTAGGCGGTGGGGCGTGGGGTCGGCGGGTCCGTGACCGGTCGTCCCCGCCGGCCGAGACTGCCGGTATGGTGACCGTAAACGGACAGCTGTCCGTTAGCTTCAAAACTTAGTGGACAGCTGTCCGCTTAGCAAGGGAGATCCAGGCCGCGCTTTCCGGGAGGAGGACGAGTGCACCCGAAGAAGGACCAACTGCGCTCGGACGCGCAACGCAATCGCGAGCGCATCCTGGAAGTGGCTCTTGTCGAACTGACGCACTCGGCGGACGCTCCGTTGAGCGCGATCGCGAAGAAGGCGTGCGTCGGGCAGGGGACGTTCTACCGGAACTTCCCCAACCGCGAGGCGCTCGTCCTTGAGGTCTACCGCTACGAGGTCCAGCAGGTCTCCGACACCGCCTGCCAGTTGCTGTCGACCCGCCCGCCCGACCAGGCCCTGCGGGAGTGGATGGACCGACTCGCCCAGTACGCCATGGCCAAGGCCGGTCTCGCCGCCGCGATGCGCGCGGCCACCAGCGCGCACGGCAGCCTGGCCGGCCTCGGGCACGGTCCTGTGACCTCGGCGATCACGCTCCTCCTGAAGGCGAACGAGGAGGCGGGCACCATCCGCCCGGGCCTCACCCCTGACGACTTCATGCTCGCCATCGCGGGCCTCTGGCAGATCGACCCGCACAGCGACTGGCAGGCGCGCGCCGGACGGCTGCTGGACCTGGTCATGGACGGGCTGCGCGCCGGGGCTCCCGGCCGCTGAGAGCCGAGCGGGCGATGCCCGCCGCGACGCCTGTCCGCAAAGTGCGCGTCCGCGCGGACCCCGGCGGTGCCATGCTGAACGGAGCGTCACGGCGCAGAGGTCGTGGCCGCGTCAGGGGGAGCATCATCATGGCTGCGGGAAATGGCCGAGGGGCCGAATTCAGCCGCTATGTCACGCCCGACCCGGAAGAGTCCACAGCGGCGATCGCGAAGCACTTCTTCGACGTCAGCCTCGAAGTGACGGGGGCGCTGACGGACTTCCTGTCGAGCATGGACGTCGTCGAACTCGGTGCGCTCACCGTCGGGGATTCCAGTTTCAACACCGAGATCACCGCGAGCTGGGCCGGACAGGACGTCTATGTCATCACCGTGCCGCTCCACGGCAGCTACACCATCCGGCAGGGCCGCGCGGAGATCAGGCACCCCACCGAACGTCAGGCGGTGCTCTGCGAACCGGAGGACAGAATCCGTCTCGCCGACTGGGTGAACGACTGCCGTTCCCTCACCGTCACGATCGACAGACAGGCAGTGCACCGGCAGCTGGAGACCCTGCTGGGCAGGCCCGTCCCACACCGGCTGCGGTTCCCTCCGTACATCGACGTCTCCCAGGGGCCGGGCCGCAGTTGGATGAACCTGGCGCGGTGGAGCCTCATGGAGAAGGAGATCTCGCACGGGCTGCTCCAGCAGCCGATCATCGCGGGACGGCTGGAGCAGACCCTGCTGGAAGGGCTGCTGCTCGCGGCCGACCACCAGTACCGCGACGCGTTGGAGTCGCCCCCGCTGACGATGCGGCCCGCGGCGGTCAAGCGGGTCATGGACGCCGTACGGGAGCGGCCCGCCGAGCCCTATGACGCGGCCCGCCTCGCCGAGATCGCCCAGGTCAGTCTCCGTACTCTCCAGGAGGCGTTCCGCACCAACATCGGCATGTCACCCATGGCGTACGTCAACGAGGTCCGGCTCAAGCGGGTGCGGGAAGAGCTGCGCGTCGCGACTCCAGGGACGGTCACCGTGACGGAGGTGGCCCTCCTGTGGGGGTTCGCCCACCTGGGGCGGTTCGCTCAGCGCTATCGGGCCCGGTTCGGGGAGTCCCCCTCGCAGACGCTGCGTGCGGTGTGAACGGCACGAAGCCGCGCGAAGCTGTATGAAGCCGCATGAAGTCGTATGAACAGGGCGCCGGTTCCGCATATCCGCTCGATTTTCGCGCTTTCTGGACAGCGTCGCGCATTGCGGAGCGCCCTCGGACGCTCCGGTCCATTACCTTCTTCCTCCACCACGGCCGAGCGGGTGCGCGCGGCAGACGCGCGTGCGGTGGGGAATGAGCAGAGTCGGCGCCGCTCATCCCCTGGCAGGACACTCTCCGCCGTGGATGCGTACGCAGGAGCGGGAGACAGCCTGCGTGCCTCGGGCCCGGCCGCTCCCCCGCACCTCAGGCCGGGCCTCTGCACTGTGGACGTGCGGCACGCCGAGCCACGCCGCGGGGCCGCCACATGATGAACCCTCAACCCCTCGTCGCACATCGCCGTGACAGAATCTCGGCCTGATCAGCGGCAACGAGGGTGTGAGCGCAGTGACACGGCGGACCAGGACCGGCACATGGGACCGCTTCGTGGCATCGGACCCAGGACTCCTGCGGCTGATGGCGGGGCTGCGGACTGTCGGTGCGATCGCGCTCACCCTCGTCGTCCTCGCGCTCCTCGGCACGGACGTCACGCACATGGTCGCGGGCGCCATGGCCGCGATGGTCTCCACCTTCGCCATCAAGGAGAAGGAGGTACGCGGTCAGGCACTCACGCTCGCGCTCGGCCTGCCCGTCGCGATCGCGGCGATCTCCCTGGGGGCGCTGCTGCACAAACAGGTCATCGCGGGCGACATGTTCTTCGTGGCGCTGATCTTCGGCGCCGTCTACAGCCGGCGGTTCGGTGACCGGGGCACGGCTCTGGGCCTGATCGGCTTTCAGATCTACTTCGTCTCGCTCTTCGTGGGCGCCACCGCGTCCGCCCTGCCCCGGCTGTATCTGGCGCTCGCCGTCGCCTTCGTGTGCAGCGCCGTCGTACGGTTCGCCGTCGTGCCGGAGACGCCCGAGCGTGATCTGGGGCGGCTGCGCGTCGCCTTCCGAGCGCGGCTCGCGCAGTTGGTCGCCACCCAGATCGAGCTGCTCGACGCGGCGCCCGAGCAGTTGGAGAAGGTGCTCGACGAGTTGCGCCGGGGCACCGCCAGGCTGCACGAGACCGCCCTGATGATCCAGGGCCGCCTTGAGGAGGGCACCCCGGACGCGGCCACGGCGGACCTGGTGCAACGCCGTGTGGCGGACGCGGAGATCGCCGCCGAACGCCTCGGCGTACTCCTCCTGAACGCGCGCAGCGCCGAACGCGCGGACACCCTCACCCTGCACCTGCCGCACGCACCCGTACCGGCGACGGGCACGCGCATACGCGCCGAGGACGACGCGACCGTCACCCTGCGCCGGGACCTCAGCGCCCTGCACCTGCTCGTCGGCCGTCCGGTGACCGGTGACCGGGGCACGGCCGTGGCCCACGTACGCAACAGGCTGCTCGGTTACCGCGACGAGGACAATCTGCCGCGGGCATCACTGGCCGTGCAGGACGTCTTCCGCGGTATCGGTGAGGCCGCCCGTGCCGTGCTCGGCCTGCGGCTCGCGCTCGACGGCCCCCAGGACGAGTCCGACGACTCACCGGCGACGACCCGTTCCCGCGAGGAGTTCGACGCCGAGGACATCGCGCTCGCAGGCAGCGAAGAGACGGAAAAGTCCGCCGATGACGACCGCACGGGATTGCGGCGCCCCACCACCCGCGCCGCGTTCCAGGTGTCGGTGGGCTCGACGCTGGCCATCATCGGCGGCGAGTTCCTCTCCACGCAGCGCTGGTACTGGGCGGTGCTCACCTGCTGGGTGGTGTTCCTCAACACCGCGTCCACAGGCGAGATCCTGGTCAAGGGCTACAGACGGTTGCTCGGCACGGTGCTCGGGGTGGTCGCCGGTGTGGCGCTCGCGGGTCTGGTCGGCAACCACACATGGGTCGCGTTCGCGCTCGTCCTGGTCTTCATCTTCGCGATGTTCTTCTCCGCTCCCCTGTCGTACGCGCTCATGTCCTTCTTCGTCACGGCGATGCTGGGCCTGCTCTACACGCTCCTGAACACCTACAGCCTCTCCGTGCTCTGGCTGCGCATCGAGGAGACGGCGCTCGGTGCCGCCTGCGGCATCATCGCGGCGGTCCTCGTCCTGCCCGTACACACCGACCACCGCACGGACGAGCTCCTGAACACGGTTTTGACCAGGCTCTCCGACGTCATCTCCGCATCGGTGGAGCAGCTCAGCGGCGGCCCCGCCGCCGATCTCCTGGACAAGGCGAGGGACTTGGACACCGCGCTCGACGATCTGCGCGCCTCCATCCAGCCGCTGACCCATCCGATCACCCCGCTGCGCGGCAGGCGCCGGACCGCCCGCTATCTGGTGGCGCTCCTGGAAACCTGCGCCTACCACGCCCGTTCCCTGGCGGCCACCGCCGAGCTGGTGCCCTACAGCAAGAACGTGGCGGCCGATCCGCGCCTGGCGCGGGCCGGACGGCGCATCGCGCGCAACATCGAGGTCATCTCCGGATACGTGGACGACGACAAGGCCAAGGGTGAGGTCGAGTCGGGTGCGAGCATCGCCTCGATGCTGGAGGCCGAGGGCTCGGGCGCGCCCCGGTCGGGCACGGTCACCTACCGCGTCCTGCGCCATCTGCAACGCCTCGACGAAGGAGTGGTGGGACTCGCCCGCCCTCTCGACGTCCCGGTCGAGGGCCGGGGCCGCGCCGCGAGCAGGGCTCCGCGGATCTGACCTCGCCCGGGGAGTCAGCAGGCGCTCGACCGCCGGGCCCTCCGGCGTTCAGGGCAGGCGGGGAAGGGACTCCAGCAGGAAGACGGCCGCGTCTCGCAGGGGTGCTGGAGCGGTGGGATTGCCTCGCAGGCGGGAGGCGGTCCTGCCGAGCGTCTGGGTCGTCCGCGCCGATCCGATGTGAGCGGCGTGGGACGCGAGGCCCACGATGAGCTCCTCCGCCTCCCGCCAGGCTCCGGCCCCTGCCAGGGCCGCGAGGAGCTCGGCGGTGAACAGGTTCCGGTAGGACGGGCCTGGTGCGGTGGCCGCCTGACGCAGGAGGGGGATGGCCCGGTCCCACTGTCGGAGTCTGGCGAAGACCCATCCCTGGTGGCCCAGCAGTTCGGTCTCGTCGATCCACCAGGCCCAGGGCGGATCCTGGCGGGAGACACCGTCCAGGAACCGGCTCCAGGCGCGGCCCATCAGGTCCATCGGCTCCCGGTGGCCGCCCAGCATGGCGATCGCGTGTGCCTGGCGGATCAGTACGAGACTGCTGACCCTGGCGGGCAGCTCCCGCGGCCCGGCTACGCGTGCCGTCGCTTCCAGAGCCGCGCGCGGCCTGCCGGTGTGGGCCTTGAGCATGCTGTCGTTCAGCAGGACGAAGCGGGCCGTCCAGCGGTCACCGCACAGCTCCGCCAGGGTCAGCGCGCGGGCGTTCATCCGGTGGGCCTCGCGGTAGAAGCCCGCGTCGAAGAGGATCCACCCGATGACTTCACACAGCTCGGCCAGGGCAGCGAGACGGTCGATGGGCCGGGCATGGAGGGACCCGGGATCGGCGGACAGGTCCGGCAGACGGCGGAGGGTGGCGCGCACGGTGGGCATCGCGGCGCTCGCGCCGGACGTGGCGTCGAGGGAGACGAGGCGCTCGATCACGCGTACGACAAAGGGGATCACCCTGTCATGATCCGGCATCCGCCGACCCCTGTGTGAAGGCTCAGCGGTAGACCTCGGTGGGGTGCGAACGGCCGACATCGCGGACGATTTCGAGGCCGAGTACGCGGTCGAGGTGGGCGAACGTCTCGAACTTCGCCCCGCCCGGTACGTCGCCCGCCGCCTCCAGCTCGCCGAGTAGCCGCAGCACGGCCGGGGTGTCCAGACCGTCCTCCAGGGCCGCGACGGCGGTGCGCACGAAGTCGGCGGGCATCGCCTTGGACGGCTCGTCGGCCCAAGCGGCCACGGCCTTGCGCCAGTTGGCCAGCCGCTCACCGGCGGCGGCGAGGGCCTCGCCGGTGACCTCGACGGGTTCGTGGTGCGGGTGGCCGAGCAGGAGGAGCCGCAGGGCGAGCGCGTCGTAACCCGTGCCGTCTGTGGCGCCACTTTCCGTGTCGCGCTCTTCTGCCGAAAGGCTTCCGGAGGCAGGCGCCTCCCCGATGTGCAGGGACAGACCGCCCGCGGCTTCGTACGTACGGCCGGTGAGGTGCACGGCCGGTGGGCCGCCCAGAGCTTCGGTGATCTCGTCGGGGGTTCCGTGGGCGTCGGCCGGACGGATGCCTGCCGCGTCGGCCGAAGCGGATCGCGGGCAGGTCCATCCGATGAGTACGGTCCGGCCGCCCAGCTCGACGACGCGGGCGAGGACGTCGGCGACGAGGAGCACCCGCAGGCCGCTCAGGTCGTCCGGGTCGTCGGGCGATGGCGCGTGGGCACACATCCGCAGCGGGCCGATCCCGGCAAGGTCATCAACAATGCTCAGCACATCACAGAGCCTAGGCGCCCCACCCGCCGATGGCACCCGTCCGCGCGCGGGGGCCTCGCCCCGTTCAAGCCCCGTGGTGCGCCCGGGCCTTGTGGCCGATCCAGCGAACCCGCGGCTCACCGAGGTCCCGCACGCCCGGAACCGCCGCACGGGACACCCTCAGGTGTAGCGGCGCCTCCCGCGCCGGTAGGCGATCTCCCCCATCGCGATGTCCACGGCGAGGAACGCCGCCAGCGGGATGCCGAGCAGCGGCATGAAGTAGCCGAGCACCGCGGTCACCGCCATCAGCGGGACCAGTACGTACGCGGGCACATGCTGCCAGGCTCCGCGCGGCAGCGGACGCCCGAAGGAGCCTTCGCGTCCGCGCTGCCACCACATGCGGTAGCCCCACACGATCATCAGGATCAGGCAGAGGGCGAGCGCGACGAGCGCGATCTGGTTGGCGGCTCCGAACAGGGTCCCGGTGTGTGCGTCGATGCCCCAGCGGGTCAGCTTGGCAAGCACCGGGTAGTCGGCGAACCGCAGCACTTCGGTGACTTCGCCGGTCGCCGGGTCGACAGCGACGGAGTCCTGCTTCTCGGGCCAGCTGCGCTGGATCTGCCGGACGACGTACGCGGACGACGCGTCGGCGGGCGGCACGACCTCCACGGGGTCGGAAAGCCCCTCGGCACGGGCCGCCTTCAGCACGGCGTCGAGCCCGACGCCGTCGCCGGTGGCCCCGGCCGCCCCCGCCGCGCCGTGGCCCGCGTGTTCTCCGCCGCCGCCCGCGGCGCTCGCGGTCAGCGCCGGAGTCGTCTGGCCGATGGCTTCACGCAGGTCGCCGACGCTCGCTCCGGCGTACGTCGACCAGGTGAGCCCCGTCGCCGACAGGAAGACGAGTCCGGTGGCGGCCCACACGCCCGCCGAGCCGTGCAGCGAGAGCGTGCGCCGACGGCCGGTGGTCCCGCGCAGCTTGCGCCGGGACCGTCGCCGTCCGAACCACAGCACAAGGCCGCCTCCCGCGATCACCCACAGCCAGCTGGCGGCGAGTTCGCTGTAGAGCCGGCCGGTCTCCCCCAGGTGCAGATCGCGGTGGAGCTCGTCGATCCAGGTGCGCAGCGGCAGCGCGCCGGTGGAGCCGTACTGCTCCAGTGCGCCACGCACTTCACCGTTGTACGGGTTCACGAATACGGCGAGGGTGTGGTCGGCGTCCACGCCCGGTGCGCCCGAGAGCAGCACGCGGGTCGTCGCACCGTCCTCCGGCGAGGGCCGCACCGCGTTGACCGTGCCCTCGGGGTGCGCCTTGCGGGCGGCTGCCACCTGCTCCGAGAGCGGCAGCTCGGTCTTGTTCTCGCCGACGGGGACCCGCAGTTCGTGGGAGTACACGATCTTCTCGGCCTGGTACGAGCAGGCGTACAGCAGGCCGGTGGTGGCGGCGACGAGCAGGAACGGCGCGATGAGCACCCCTGCGTAGAAATGCAGTCGCAGCACCAGTGGACGCAGCGACGCCCATCCGGACCGTCCTGCGGAGGGCGGCGCCCCCTGGGTCTCCTGCCCGTCGGGCGGGGCGAGAAGTGTGGGTTCGGCGGACATGAGCTGCTCTCCTGGATCAAGGCTGATGCGGATCGGCCGTATCGGACCGGTCCAGGAGTCGGCTGCGGGCGCGGAAAAGTTCCCGGCGGGGCCGCCACGGTTCGCTCCGGGGTCTCCCCTTCCGGCAAACTGCCCGGATGGACTATGAGTTCTGGAACGACATCCACCACCGGGGCGGCATCCCCGCCGTCAAGAGCGCGCTGGAGGAGCTGGCGGAACGGGGTTCTCCGGAGGACGTGGACGCCGCGATGGATCTGGCGTGCCAGGTCATCGCCGACGACACGGCCCGGATCCAGGCCCGCGCTGACCAGGCCGAGGCGAGGCTGCGCATGCTGAGCGACGAGGCGCGTGAGGTGGGGCGGCAGGTCGACGCGCACGCCGCCGCGGCCGTCGACCAGCACGCCGCTGCCGCCGAGAGCTCCGCCGAGCCGACGGCGGGCGCGGAGCGCGAGTGACGGCCCGTCACCGCATGCAGCCCGTGACGGATACCGCGCCAAGCCGCTGACCAGCAGGGGCGCTTGGCGCTATCAGGCACCCGCCCATTGACGCAGAGGGCATGAGAGCCGGGCGCGTTGGCTGCTGCCCCCCCCCAGGCGGACCACCACCGCAGGGCATCGTGCGCCGCAGTGCCCGGTTCGGCGCCGCTTGCCCCGGGCGGTGCGGGACGCGTCGCTGCGGATGGCCAACTCGCCGATCAGTCAAGCGAGGTGGGGGGGCGCCCCACTCGGCGCCCCCGCCCCTCCGCGGGTCAGCTCACGGTCACCGAGACGACCGGCGAGACGGTGGTGCCGCTGACGACACGGAGTTCGTTCTTGCCCTTGAGGCCGAGCTTGACGCGCAGACCGTAGCTCCCGGATGCGTTGGTGACGGTGCTGGCCGGCAGCGCCTTCCACACCCCGTGCTGCTTCTGCTGCAGGGTCACCTTGCTGCCGGCCTTCAGTCCGGTCGCCTTGCCCGTGATGCGCAGCTCCTGCCATGCGCGGACATGCGTAGCGGATGCCTTCGCCGTCAGCGTGGCGGCGACGGGCGCGGGGTCGGTTTGTGCCGCGTGCGGCACCGGGACGGGATCGGCGGCGAGCGCGACGGTGGCGGGAACCAGCAGCGCCGATCCGGCGAGCGCGGAGACAGCGGCGGTACGCAGAAGGCTGCGGCGGCGGTTGTTACGCATATCGGCAGTGAGCTCCTTCAGAGTGTCGGTCAGTACGCGGTCCTCGTCGCGCGACGATCACTGCGGCGAGGACCATAAACGTACGCATCCGACATTGCGGCCGCCCCTAGATCACGTAACAGGTCTCGCAAAACCAACCAAAGGGCTACTTTCGCGCGCAGAGGCGGCAAGCTTCCTCGCCGGATCAACAAACAGGCTCCATCGCGCGCCGGACGCTTTCGTGGAGCAGGGTGCGGCGCTGCTCGTGCAGTTCCGGCGGCTCTTCGGCGGTGGCGGCGTAGACGTTGCTGACCGGTGACCACGCCATCGACATGGCGATGACCATGGCCATCACGTCGAACGGATCACCCGGGCGCACAAGCCCGGCGGCTTGCGCCTCGGCGATGGCGCGGAGTTTGCGGTCGTCGAGGCGGTCGGGATCCTCGACCAGGTGACCCGCCGGGCGCCGCTCCAGGCGGGCCCAGGTGGCCAGCCGGATGAGATCCGGGCGGCGGAGGTATTCGTCGTAGAGGCGTACGGCCCAGTCCGCGAGGTCGGTGGCATCGATCGGGACGACGTTCACGATCCGCTCGAGCGAACCGAAGAAGATGGCGTCGAAGAGCCCTTCCTTGTTCCCGAAGTAGGCATAGAGCTGCGCCTTGTTGGTGCGCGCGGCTGCCACGATCCGCTCGACGCGCGCTCCGGCGATGCCGTGCTCCGCGAACTCCTGGGTCGCCACTTCGAGGATGCGCTGGTAGGTCGCGGCTCCGCGCGAGGTCAGGGGCTGGTCGGCCATGTCCGCCAGGCTACCAAACAGAACAGTTGGTTTGCCTGGGAGGTTCACTGAGCCCTACTCTCCAAATAGACCGAACAGTCTGTCTAGGAAATCCGCCGAAAGCCGATGAAGGAGAACCTCCATGAGGACCACTGTCAGCTGGCAGCCCCACGGGACCGGGACGACACTGCGGCGAACGCCGCTTGAGCGGCGTGACCTGCGCGCCGACGACCTCGCGGTCCGCGTGGACTACTGCGGCGTCTGCCACACGGACCTGCACGCCGTGCAGGCACGCGAGGACGGGCGCCCCTTGGTGCCGGGGCACGAGTTCACCGGCGTGGTGACCGAGACGGGGTCCGAGGTCACAGGCTTCGCCATCGGCGATCCGGTGGCGGTGGGCAACATCGTCGATTCCTGCGGCACCTGCGCCATGTGCCGGGCGGGCCAGGAGAACTTCTGCCACACGTTCCCGACGCTGACCTACGACGGCGTCGACCGCCACGACGGTTCACCCACCCACGGCGGCTACTCCCGTGAGTACGTCGTCCGCGATCGGTTCGCCTACCCGCTCCCCCGCGGACTCGACCCGGCAGCCGCCGCTCCCCTGCTCTGCGCGGGAATCACCGTGTGGGAGCCGCTGCACGCCCTCGGAGTGGGGCCGGGTTCCCGCGTCGCCGTGGCGGGGCTCGGCGGTCTTGGCCACCTCGCCGTCAAGATCGCCGTGGCGCTCGGCGCCGACACCTCGGTCATCAGCCGGTCGCCGGACAAGGCCGACGACGCACACCGGCTCGGCGCCCGTGAGGTGATCGTCTCCACGGACCCGGAGCAGATGGCCGCCGCCCGCGACCGGTTCGACGTCGTCATCGACACCATCGCCGCCCCGCACGAACTGGGCCCCTATCTGCGCCTGGTCGCCATGGACGGGACGCTCAGCCACCTCGGGCATCTCGGTTCTGTCACCCTGGAGATCACCGACCTGCTGGTGGGGCGCAAGCGGCTCAGCTCCGCGGGCAGCGGCGGCAGGCCGGCGACCGCCGCCATGCTGGCCTTCTGCGCCGAGCACGGCATCACCGCCGACATCGAACTGCTCCCATCGGCGCGCGTGAACGAGGCCCTGGACCGGCTGCGGCGCAACGACGTCCGCTACCGCTTCGTGCTCGACCTGTCCGACCTGGACTGAGCGGGCAGGCCCGTCGGCGTCAGGGGTGAAGCGCGATGCCGGCGGTGAGCGGCAGGTGGTCGCTGCCGGTGGCGGGCAGCGTCCGGACGTGGGTGACGGTCGCCGAGCGGGTCATGACGTGGTCGATCCGGGACATGGGGAAGGCGGCGGGAGCACCTCCTCCAGCCTCTCGGCGTCCAGCGCCTCACCCAGCAGGCCCGCGCTCTCGTCTCGCCGCCCCGAACTGAAGCCGCCCAACTGGACGCGCACCGAAGGCAGCTGGACGACGTACACCGCGACATCCCCCCATGGCGTAGTCCTACCGTGCCCGGGACCGCCCGGTAGGGATACTCCGGCGCCAAGGCTCTCTCGCCCCCCCCTCTTGCCCCAGTGACGTGCCTGGTACGACGCACCGTCGGATGATCAGGTTCCGGTACGTGGCGTCGGCGCGCCCCGATGACTAGGTACGCGGGCAACGGGCACCCTGGGCGCGTACCAGCACCCCTCTTCCGTTGAAGGGACACACTGTGGCTGATCTCAACGCCCTGGTCGGAGAGCATCTCGAAAAAGCCCACGCCTCCGCTCACGGACGCAGCGCCCATCTGCTCCTGCACGACGGTCCGCTGCGGCAGAGCCTCATCGTGCTCACCGCCGGTACGGAACTGGACGAGCACGTGACACCGACGGCCGCGACGCTGTTCGTCCTGCGCGGCCGGGTCGTCCTCACCACGAAGAGCAGTACGCCCTCGCTGGAGCTGGGCGCGAGTGAGTTCGCGCCCATCCCGCACGAGCGCCACGGCCTGACCGCCCTGGACGACTCGGCCGTCGTACTGACCGCCGTCACCGAAGTCTGAGCCTGCTGGGCCCCCTACCGCTGTGCGATCGCCGTGAGCCACTCCTCGACGGCGACGACGTCCGCCCACTGCGGGAACAGCCTCTCGATGAGCACCCGGTGCACCTCGGGGTCGAGGTCGAGGCACGCGTCCGCAAGGACCGTGAGGCCGAGGTCCAGGTCGTTGGCCTGACACATGGTGTGCAGCACGACCCCACTGGTGGCGATGCCGGTGAGCACAAGGCTGTTGATGCCCCGGGCCCTGAGCACCAGGTCGAGGTCGCTGCCCGAGAAAGCGCTGCCGCGCCGCTTGGTGACCACGATGTCGCCCTCGCGTGGCGCGATGTCGTCATGGATCTCGGTGCCGGGCTCGCCCTCGGTGAAAAGACCGGCCTGGACGGCGCCGGTGACCGGCTTGTTGCGCGGGCTGACGTCCGGTTGGGCCGCCCTTAGACCCATGGCTACGTAGATCACCGGTATGCCCGCGGCACGGGCTCCGTCGATCGCCTTGCGCAGGCGCGGCAGATACCCGGACCCGTCATCGGCGAGGGCCACGACGTCCCGCTGGACGTCCATCACCAGAAGTGCGTTGTTCGCCATGTCGGTCATCCCTTCCCGCTCCCTACGGCCTCCGACCGCTCAGCCGCACGGGCAGCTTCTGCACACTGTTCCCCACGAAGGAGGCGTGCCGGGGCAGTTCGGGCTCCGGGACGGCGAGGTCGAGGCCGGGGAACCGCGTGAACAACTGCTCCAGAGCGATGGTGGCCTCCATGCGGGCCAGCGGCGCGCCCATGCAGAAGTGCGCGCCGTGCCCCAGGGACAGATGCCGGGCGGTGCTCTCGCGCGTGATGTCGAAGCGGTCGGCGTCGGGGCCGTGGGCCTGCTTGTCGCGGCCCGCGGCGGAGTATCCGGCCAGCACGGGGGTGCCCTGGGGGATGACGGTGCCGCCGAGCGTGAGGTCCCGGGTGGGGTACCGGAAGGGGAAGTAGCTGACGGGGCTGTCCCAGCGCAAGGTCTCCTCCACCACGTCCGCCCAGCCCGCCTTGCCGGACCGGACGAGGTCGAGCTGCTCCCGGTGCGTGCACAGGGCGCGTACGGCGTTGGTGATCAGGTTCAGGGTGGTCTCGTGCCCGGCGATGATCGTGAGCATCAGGGTGCCGATCAGCTCGTGCGGGCTGAGCCGGTCGCCGTTCTCCTCCCTGGCCGCGATCAGGGCGCTGGTGAGGTCGTCTCCCGGTTCTGCGGCACGGGCAGCGGCGACGGCCCCGAGGACCTCCACCATCTCGCGGTTGGCCGCCATGGCCGCTTCGGGGCCGATGTCGGTGGCGACGATCTGGTTCGACAGGTGGTGCAGCCGGTCGTGGTACTCGGCGTCCACACCGAGCAGTTCGCAGATGACGCCCATCGGCAGCGGCAGCGCGAAGTGCGTGCGCAGGTCCGCGACGCCGTCGCCCGCCGCGGCGGCCCGGTCCAGGCGGTCGAGGAGCGAGTCCGTCATGGCCTCGATCCGCGGCCGCAGTTCCGCCACCCGGCGCGGGGTGAACGCCTTGCTCATCAGGGAGCGCAGCCTGCGGTGGTCGTCGCCGTCGGCGGTGGTCATGCCCTGCACCGTCGCGAACGTCTTCAGGGGCCAGCCGTCGGCTATCTCGCCGGCCTGCAGCGCGGCGAAGTGCTGTGCGTTCTTGGCGACATCGGGGTGGGCGAGGAACTCCTTGAGCGCGTCGTGGCCGAGGACCGCCATGCCCTGTACGTCACCGGGCAGGACGACCGGTGCGACGGCGCCCCGGGCCAGCAGCCGGGCGTTGTCGGCGTGCGGGCAGCCGCCGGACGGGTCGAAGCGGTGCGGCTGTTCGGCCGCGGTGTTCACCGGTGACGTGTTCAACAGGGCTCTCCTGGTCTGAGGGGCGAACGGGCGAAGGGCTGAGGCAGCTCACAGCACGGGCCTGAGCTCCGGCAAGGGGGCGGCATGCTGGGAAAGGACCGGCGTCGTGAAGCGCACCGGAAGCGCGGAGAGCCCCCTGCTCCAGGGCGACTTGATCCACTCCAAATCGCTCTCGTGGATGGCCAGTTCGAGATCGGGCAGCCGGTGGCGGATCGTGTCCACGGCGGTACGGGTGATGAGCCGTGCCGGGTCCTGGGCCGGGCAGATGTGCGGGCCCGCGCCGAACGCCAGGTGGGAACGGTTGCCGACGACGGGAACGCCGTCGTCCGGGAGGATCAGCGGGTCCGCGTTGGCGCCGGCCAGGCCGAGGATGAGCATGTCGCCCGTGCGGATGGCCTGCCCGCCGAAGGTCATGTCGCGGGTGGCGTAGCGGGCGGGGAAGTTCTGCGTGGGCGGGAAACGCCACAGGACCAGGTCGAGTGCGTCGTCGACGCTGAGGTGACCGCCGGTCAGCGAGGAGCGGAACTGCGGGTCGCAGAGCAGGATGCGCAGGGTGGTGGCGATCCAGTTGACCGTGGTCTGGTTGCCCGCGACGAACATGACCACGAGGTTGTGCAGCACCTCTTCGTCGGTGAGCTGGGCCGGGTGGTGCAGCAGCGCCGAGGTGATGTCGTTGCCGCGGTGGCGTCGTTTCTCCTCGATCAGCTGGAGGAGGATGGCGCCCATGCGCCGACTGGCGTCGGCGGAGGCGCTGGTGGCGGCGACCGTACCGGCGACGGCCTCGACCAGCTGCCGGCCTGTCTCCTCGTCCACGCCCAGCAGGGCGGTGATGACGCGCATCGGCAGTTTGCGCGCGTAGTCGGCCACGAGATCGGCCTCGCGGCGCTCGGCGAACGACACGATCAGCTGCTCGGCGGCTGCCCGCACGGAGCGCCGCAGTTCGTGGCCGTTGATCCCAGCCAGCGCGGCGGAGACCGCGGCGCGCATCCTGCGGTGCTGCTGGCCGTCGGCGAACAGCAGCGCAGGTCGCCAGCCGACCATGGGCAGGATCGGCGAGTCGGCGGGCACCCGGCCCTCCCGCAGCAGGCTCCAGCGGCGCGGGTCGTGCGAGAAGTCCTGTTCGTCGCGGGTGAGTTGGAGCAGTTCGCGGTGGCCGATGACGAGCCAGGCGTCGACTCCGGGGGCGATGGAGACGGGCGCCACCGGTCCGTGGTCGCGGCGCAGCCGCTCGTACAGGGCGGGCAGCGCGTCGCCGTCGAGGCCGGGACCGTGCAGCGCGGCGGGCGGCTCGGCGGCGCCGGTGACCGGGCAGCGGGTCGGCGGACCGGCGGCGTGGGGCGAGGTCATGGGGTCTCCGTGGCGACGTGGATGAGGTGGCTGACGAGTGCGATCAGTGCCCGGACCGAGGACGACGGATCACGTGCGTCGCAGGCCACCACGGGGGTGTCGGGGAGCAGGTCGAGGGCGGCGCGCAGGTCGTCCACGCCGTACTGGGGGCTGCCGGGAAAGACGTTCACGGCCACGGCGAAGGGCAGTCCGAGCTCCTCCAGGTTGCCCAGGGCGTCGAAGGACGCCGCCAGGTCGCGCGTGTCCACCAGGGCCAGGGCGCCGAGCGAGCCCTTGGCCAGGTCCCGCCACGCGGGCAGGAACCGCTGCTGGCCCGGGGTGCCGAAGAGGTAGAGCACCAGCTCACCGTCGATGGTCATCCGGCCGAAGTCGAGGGCCACTGTGGTGGTCGTCTTGCCGTCGGCCACGTTGGTGTCGACCCGGGCGCCCGCCTGGGTCATGACGGCCTCGGTGGACAGGGGCTTGATCTCCGAGACGGTGCCGATCAGCGTGGTCTTGCCGACCCCGAGCGGCCCGACGACCAGGATCTTGGCGGCGCCCGCGACGCTTGAGGTGAGGTACTTGCCGGAGGCGGACCCGGACGGCTCGCGGGCCTCGGACGGCTGGGGAGCCTGGGCCGGCGCGTCAGAGGCGGCTTTCGAGACCATGGAGGACCTTTCTGAGCATGGTCACATCGGTGTGTTCGGCCGGGGGCACGGGCGGGCGGGTCACGATGAGCCCCCATTCGAGGAGATCGGACAGCAGCACCTGTACGACCGAGGGGGGCTGGCCGATGTGCGCGGCCACCTCGGCGACCGACAGGAGACCCTGACAGTGCGCCAGGATGGTCTGATGCTCGGGCTGGAGGGACGCGGGGAACGGCGCGTCCGTCGCCATCACCAGGGATTCCCAGGCGAGGATCTCGGTGTCGGATGCCGCCCGCCCGCGAGTGATCACGTACGGGCGGACCGCCGAGGCCGGCCGCTCCTGCGGCCGCGGTTCCGTCATGACGCCGCGGCGGCCGGATCCCGCGGCTGACTGCTCAGGTGCGAGCCGATCTTCACCACGAGCAGCTGCATCTGCTGGGCGACCAGGCCGACATCGGCCTCCAGGTCGGTGGCGACACCCAGGTGCGCGCCCACACCGGCATGGGTGAACAGCACGAACCCATGGTCGGACTCCAGCATCAACTGCCGTACGTCGGCGCCGGAGCCGAACAGCAGCGCGGCCGTGGAGCGGCCCGTCATGGTCATCGCCGCACAGGCGGCGGAGAGGGACTCGGCTTCGGCGACGCTCAGGTCGGCCACCGGTCCCGAGAGGTTCTCCGCGGAGGCGTGCCCGAGCCGCAGTCCGTCCTCGGAGACCACCACGCTGTGCCGGACACCGGGTATCTCGATCAGCGGGCGGAGCATCCAGCCCAGGTCGGGAAGGGGGGTGATGATTCCGGTCACTGCCGGCCTCCGTCATGGTCGTCGGTGGTGGGGGGTTGGGGCGGCTGTGGCGACGGTTCAGCCGTGGGATTCGCGGTCTGTTCCGTCAGCCGGTCCGCGTCGAGGGCCGCGCGGCCCCGCAGCGAGCCGGACACCACGCTGGCGATCGAGGCGCGGGCCGCCTCAGGCGTCCACGGGGCCGCGGGTGCGGCGCCTGGCGCCGCTTGCCGCTCCGGCGACGGTGACGACGCCGGCCTGCGGGCGCCCGCCGATGCCGCTTGCCGCCGGTTGCGGCGACGGGGCAGCCCCGCCGCTGTCTCGCTCACGGGAGGCCCGCCCGGCGCGGGCCTGGCGGACAGCTCGATGGAGTCGTGCGCTTCGTGCGGCTGCGCGGCAGCGTGCTCCGGTGACGGCGACGGCGACAGCGACGAACCCGATGCCGTCGGCCGCTGCCCGGCCGCGAGGTCAGGCTCGGATACCGGCTCGGCAGGCCGTCGCGGCGGCAACTCCCCCCGCGCGTCGGCCCGCTGAGCCGCCGCGAGCCGCGAGGGAGGTTCGGTGAGCAGCCGGAACGGCACGAACGTCACGGCGCGCGTACCGCCGTAGGCCGAGGCGCCGCTCAGCTCCACGTTGAAGCCGAGCTCCCGGCTCCAGCGGCCCACGCAGGCCAGACCGAGGCGGGGCACCGCGCCGAGGCGGGCCAGGTCCTGGTCGTCGCGGAGCTGGCCCATCGCCCGGTGCAGCACGTCCGGCGGCATACCGAGCCCGGCGTCGTCGATCTCCAGGACCGCTCCTGCGCCCACCTCGCGGATGGTGACGACGACGTGCGAGCGCGAGGGCGAGAACACCGTGGCGTTCTCCAGGAGTTCGGCGATGGCGTGCATCAGCCCTTCCACCGCGGGCGGCACCGCGTACAGCGTCTGCCCGCCGTGCACCTCGATCCGGCTGTACTCCACGATCCGCGACTGTGCGCCGCGTACGCAGTCGTACAGCGAGACCGGCCGTGTCTCCCGGCGGGCGGGCCAGATCCCGCACATCACGAGCAGCGTCTGGGCCTTGCGGGTCATCTGCGCGGCCGCGTGGTCCGCCTTCATCACCTCGTCCATGAGGTGCGGGTCGTCGATGGAGCGCTCGACCCGGTCGAGGACCTGCTGCTGGACCGTGGCCATCGCGTGCATGGTGCGCGCGACGGACTCGAAGGCGGCCTGCACCGAGTCCCGCAGGCCGCGCTCGCGGCGTACCGCCTCGTCCGACCCTAGTGCGACGACCACGGCGGACAGCGCCCGCGCGAACTCCTCGCCCATCTCGCCGGGCGCCGCCAACGGCCCCGGCACACCCTCAAGCCGCTGTCCCGTGCGCACCCGCTCCGCGATCGCGGGGAGCCGCACACCGGCGAGGTGCGCCAGCTCCGCTCCGCGGGCCTCGGCCAGCCGCTCGTGGCGGGCCCGGTCGGCCCGCTCGGCGGACAACTGCCGGACCAGCACCAGGACCCAGGCGAGCAAAAGCACCGCGACCGCGGCGCAGCCACCGGCCAGGACCTGGCGCCACTCGGCCGCCGCGTCCAGAGCGGCCAGCACCGCGCCCACGGCCGCGAGCAGCACGGCCGTCAGCCAGACCACGGCCTCGCGGCCCACGGACTCACGCTTGAGACGGCTCACCATGGAGCACTTGCCCCGGCGATCCCGCACACCTTCACCACGACGAACGAACCCTCCCCGCACGCTCCGAACTCCCTTACGAATGGGGAGCGTGGCGATCTTAGGTCAACTCGGGTGGATTGGCTCGCGGTTGAGGAGGCTTGCCTTCCGAAATGGGATCTTCGTGGCTTGTGCGGAACTGGCCCGCGCGTCTAGGCGTCGAGCGTCATGGGCCCGTAGCGAGCCTCTCCGGCGTCCGTGGCGAGCGCCCAGTAGCGGTCGCCGTAGGACCAATGCCACCACTCTGTGGGGTAGTTGACCAGGCCCGCCGTGGCCAGGGCCGCGGTGAGGGTGCGGCGGTTGCGGCGGGCGGTCGTGGAGACGCGGTCGCAGTCCATGTAGCAGGCGCCCTCGCTCTCCTCCGGGCTCGCGTTCACCGGGGTACCGAGGTCGAGTTCGGTGCCGGACGTGGTGCACAGGGTGAGGTCGACCGCGGCGCCGGCGACGTGTGGGCCCACCTCGGGCGGCGAGAGGGAGCGGCTCGTCTGCTGGTGAAGGTAGGCGTCCGACCAGTCGGGGTTGGCCTTCCTGAGCTCGGCGGCGTACTCGTCGAAGTAGTGGATCTGCAGGTCAAGCGGGCGGTAGCCCTCGGTGACCAGGAGGCGCAGGCCCTCGGGCAGCAGCCGGGCGGCACGCGCCAGACGCCAGACGACGCCCTCGCGCAGCTGGGCGTAGGCCCCCGCCGGGTCGGCCAGGCGGTCGTCGACGTCCACGAAGGGCAGCGGGCGCAGGTCGATGAGGGCTTCGCCGCATTCGTGGACCGGTATGCCGATGACTCTGGGATCGTTCATGAGGATGATCGACGACATGCTGCCCCTCCATGGCGACGGTCGGCGGACACAGCTCCGGGGACGGGCTGCCGCCCGCCCCCGAAGTCCCCTCCGTGCCCTGGCAGGGGCGCTACGCGACGAGCGGCCCACACGACCGACAGTGTCGGTGGTGTGGGCCGTACGAGGCATCAGTGGCCTTCCCCCGTGCTTCCCCCGTTGAATTCCGCTGAGTCCCCCGTTGTTTACTGCGATCCCCCGTTGCCGGCGGCACGTTCACCGCCAACACCCAGAGCGTGACGCAGGCCGCTGCAATTTCTCTGCAAGTCCGCGACAAGCGCCTTGCAGGACCGCCGCGAGCCAGGCCATCGCATGGGGTCAGAGACCCGGCTCGTCCCGCTCCCGCGCCTCGTACGCCACGAAGACGTCGCGCGCCTCGCCGCGCAAGGCACCCGCCGATGCCCGGTCCCCCGCCGCCTCCCGTACCGCCGCGAGGTCGCGCAGGGTGCGGGCGCGGGGCAGCGGAAGCTCCAGTTCGTGCCAGTGGGCGGCGGACGCCGTCAGGTGCTGTTCGGCGGTGTCCAGGCGGCCCGCGGCCAGCTCGCACTCGCCGAGGGTGCGCAGGGCGAGGGCCTCGCCGAAGCGGTCGCGGTGGGCGCGGCAGACGTCGAGGACACCGCGGATCTCAGCCGCCGCCTCGTCCGAACGGCCCAGCCTGATACGGGATTTCGCTCGGGCCTGCATCGCGTACGCGAGCATGAGCGGGTCCCCGAGGGTGCTCAGGAGGTCCACCGCCCGCCCGGAGAGTTCCTCCGCCTCCGCGTACTCGCCGAGCGCGCGGTGCACCAGGCCGAGGGAGCGCAGGGTGAGGGACTCGCCGCGGCGGCTGCCGAGCCTGCGGTAGGCCCGCAACGACTCGCCGAGGAAGGCGCGCGCCGCTTCGAAGTCGCCGAGTTCGAGCTGGACGGACCCTGCGTACCGGCAGGACAGGCCGATTCCGGGATCGTCGTGGAGCCGGCGGAACCCCTCGACGGCGCGGACGAGCGTCTCCTGCGCCGCGCGCAGCCGTCCCGCTTCCCGCAGCGCGCTGCCGAGCCCGGCGAAGGCGGCGGCCCGGCCGCGTACGTCGCCGAGTTCGGCGCAGAGCCTCGCCGCCTGCTGGAAGTATCCCTGCGACTCGGGGAAGCGGTCCTGTTCGTAACGGAGTTGGCCGAGGCCGATGAGCAACAGGGCCTCCCCCGCGCTGTCTTCGGCTCGGCGGGCCGCGGCCAGTGCCGCGTCGTGGGTGCGCCACCATGCCTCGAACCGGTTGCCGACGGTGTACGCGGAGGAGCACAGGGCTGCCGCTGCTTCGCAGGCCAGGGTGTGCAGGTCGAGGGCGGCGGCGCGCTCGACGGCGGCGGCGATCGCGTCGGCCTCGGCCTCGAACCAGGCGGCCGGGTCGGCGAGCGCCCGCTGGGTGGCCTCAGGACCGACGGGCCGGACGAGTTGCCGCAGGCTGTCGGCACCGGATCCGCCAGGGCCGCCGGGGTCCAGGAGCCCGCGGTGCAGTTCGACCGCGCCGGACGGTGTCGCGGACGCGGCGCGTCCGGTCAGCCAGAGCCAGGCGCCAAGGGCACGGCCGACGGCGGCTGCCCGCTCGGCGGGCGGGTCCTCGGCGTCGGCGCGCTCGGCGGCGTACACCCGCACCAGATCGTGCGGCCGGTAGCGGGGCTGGCCCGCGCGGTCGACGCCGGTGCAGTGCAGGAGCTGGGCGTCGATGAGCTGTTCCACGACACGGTCCGCCTCGGCCTCCGGCACGTCGAGCAGCGCGGTCACCACCCACGCGGCCACATCGGGCGCGGCGAGCAGGCCGAGGCGGCGCAGCGCGGTGCGGGCGGGGGCGTCAAGGGCCCGGTAGCTCAGGCCGAGGCCCGCACGTACCTCCAGGTCGCCGACGGCGAGTTCGTCCAGGCGGTGGTGTTCGTCGGCGAGGCGTTCGGCGAGCATCCGCGCCGTCCAGTGCCGACGGGTCGCGAGGCGGGCTCCGGCGATCCGGATGGCGAGCGGAAGCCCCCCGCACAGCTCGACGATGCGCCGCACGGCGTCCGGCTCGTCCCTGAGGAACCGCTCCCCCGCGACACGGCCGAGGAACTGCGCCCCCGGCTCCGTGTCGAGCACGTCGAGATCGGCGCGATGCGTGCAGGGCAGGGCCCCGAGGCGGGCCCGTCCGGTGATCAGCACGCCGCAGGTGGCGCTGCCCGGAAGCAGCGGACGCACCTGGGACTCGCTGCCGGCGTCGTCCAGTACGAGCAGGATGCGGCGCCCGGCCACCAGGCTGCGGAAGAGGTCGCGCCGCTCGGCATCCCCGTCGGGAGGATCGGCCCCGAGGGCGTACAGGAGCCGCCCGAGCACCTCGCCAGGTGCCACGGGATCGGTGGCGCCGCGCAGTTCGGCGTAGAGCTGCCCGTCCGGGTAGGCGTCGGCGACCTGGTGTGCCGCCCGGACGCCCAGGGTGGACTTGCCGATACCGCCGGGGCCGGACACGACGACGACCGGCATGGCCTCGCGGGGCCCCGAAAGGGCGGCCCGTACACCGGCGAGCTGGGTGTCGCGTCCGGTGAAGTCGCCGATGGTGGGCGGCAGGAGGGCCGCCACGGGGACGGCGTGTTCCTTGGGGGCGGGGTCGGGGGCGTCCGGGACGGCGGGCAGCAGCCCTTCGTCCGCGCGCAGGATCGCCTCGTGCATTCTTCTGAGGTCGGGGCCCGGGTCGATTCCCAGCTCGTCGGCGAGTGCGCCGCGCCCCTCCTCGTACACCGCGAGCGCCTCCGCCTGGCGCCCCAATCGGTAGAGGGCGAGCATCAGTTGGCCACGCAGGCGTTCGCGGGTGGGGTGCGTGGCGACCAACGCGGTGAGTTCGGCGGCCAGTTCCCTCTCACGGCCCGTCAGGGCGAGTTCGGCCGCGATCCGTTCCTCCAGGGCTGCCTGCCGCGCCTCGTCCAGCTGGTCGGCGATGGCACGCAGCGTCGTGCCGATCCCGCCCAGGGCGGGGCCGCGCCACAGCGCGAGGGCGTCCGCCAACAGCCGGGCGGCAGCGGGATGATCGCCCTCGGCGGCGGCCTGCCGGCCCTGGGCGGTCAGGCGGTCGAACGCGGCGCGGTCGACGAGCGTGGCGTCCGCGTGGATCAGATAGCCGGGCGGGCGGGTCTCGATGGCGTCGGCGGACAGCGCCCGGCGCAGCGCGGAGACGTACGACTGGATCAGGGAGCGTGCCGTGTCCGGTGGGCGCTCGCCCCAGATGGCGTCGATCAGGGCGTCGACGGACACCACGCGTCCGGGTTCCAGGAGCAGGGCCGCGAGCAGTGCCCGGGGTTTGGGGCCGCCCACGTCGAGCCGTCGGCCCGCGCGCCACACTTCGACAGGTCCCAGTAAGCGGTAGTCCGTGTCCACGCACAACTCCATGGGTCCCTTGCCCCGTGTCGCCCCCACCGCCCCCTGCCGATCGGCTGGTCATACTACGTCTGCCCAGCCCCGGCCCATGGTCACACCAAGGGAATCAGGCCATCCGCCCGCCGACCGTCCGCCGGACCGTTTCAGCGCCCGGGAGGGCCGCCTTCGCCCGGTCCCGGCCCCGGCGCTCCGGGCACGGCTCCGCCGCCCTGCAGGCGCTCAAGGTCGGAGGGCCGCACCTGGATGACGACCAGGGCGATCAGCGCGGCGACGACGGCGAAGACGGCAGCGGCGACGAAGGAATTCGAGATACCCGACGCGAGGACCTGGTCGCCCCAACGCCCCGGGAGTTGGCCTGTCCTGCGGAACTCCACCAGCTCGGCGGGTCTCGCCTCTCGCAGAAAGCGGGGCACCTGGTCGGTGGCTTCGTTGCGGCTGGCCGTGCCGAAGACCGTGACGAGGACGGACAGGCCGAGTGAACCGCCCACCTGCTGGGTGGCGTTGAGGATCCCGGAGGCCGCTCCTGCCTCCTGCGGTGCCACACCCGACACCGCCATCAGTGTCAGCGACACGAACTGCATGCCCATGCCGAAGCCGAAGACCAGTATCGGGCCGAGGAGGCTGCCCGCGTACGAACTGTCGACGTCGGTCAGCGTCAGCCAGCCGAGACCCACGGCGGCCAGCGTCGCGCCCACCACCATGAAGGGCTTGGGACCCCATTTGGGCAGCAGCTGCGAGGCGAGACCCGCGCCCACGGCGATGATCGCGCTGACCGGCAGGAAGGCGAGTCCGGCCCGCAGCGGGCTGAAGTTCAGGATGTTCTGCACGAACAGCGTCAGGAAGAAGAACATGCCGAACATCGCCGCGGCCAGGCACAGCATCATCCCGTAGACACCGGCGCGATTGCGGTCGCGGAACATCCACAGCGGGGTGATGGGCTGCTTCGAGCGGCGCTCGACCGCGAGGAACAGGGCAAGGAGTACGACGGCCGCCGCGAAGGCAGCGATGGTCACGCCGTCGCTCCAGCCGTCCTTGGAGGCGCGGATGAAGCCGTAGACGAGCAGCACCATGCCGAGCGTGGAGGTGAGCGCGCCGAGGATGTCGAAGTGTCCGGGATGACGTTCGGACTCCCGGATGTAGCGGGGGGTCGCGAACGCGATGAGCAGGCCGATGGGGATGTTCACGAAGAGCACCCAGCGCCAGTCGAGCCATTCCACGAGCAGTCCGCCCGCGAGCAGCCCGATCGCGCTGCCGCCGGCCGATACGGCGGCGAACACGCCGAACGCCCTGTTCCGCTCGGGTCCTTCGCGGAACGTCGTGGTGATCAGCGAGAGGGCGGTGGGCGAGGCGATGGCGCCGCCGACGCCCTGGAGCGAGCGCGCCGCGAGCAACTGCCAGGACTCCTGGGAGAGTCCGCCGAGCAGCGAGGCGAACACGAAGAGCAGAACACCGAACATGAAGACTCTGCGGCGCCCGAGGATGTCGCCGAGGCGCCCGCCGAGCAGGAGCAGGCCGCCGAAGGTCAGTGTGTAGGCGTTGACCACCCAGGACAGGGTCTCGGTCGAGAAGCCGAGCGAGGTCTGGATGTGCGGCAGTGCGATGTTCACGATGGTGATGTCGAGGACCACCATCAACTGGCACGAGGCGATGACGAGGAGTGCGATACCGCTGCCGCTGCCCCGCTCCGGGGTTGCGGCAGACTCTGAGGGTGTCGTCCGAGAGCCCGTCATGGGATTGCTCGCGCGTAAGGCAGTGGGTGAACGCAGACGTTCACTCACTTCAGGCTAGTCCCGGCTGCCCCGCCCCGCCATTCGATGGCGGGGCACGGACACCATGTGACCTAGGACACCCCAGCTGCCCGACGACTTGATCCGTTCCCACACGTCCTACTGGCAACGGCACTGCGACAGACAGGACGGCGTCACCATGACCGAAGCCACCAAGGGCCCCGCGAGCTACTTCCCTTCGATCGAGAAGAACTACGGCCGCCCGATCGCGGAGTGGAAGGAGCTCATCCGGTCCTCGCCCCTGACCAAGCACATGGAGATCGTCGCCTGGCTCAAGACCGAGCACGGCATGGGTCACGGACACGCCAACGCTCTCGTCGCCCACACTGTGGCCGAGAACCGCGGCGCGTGAGCGGTCGGCTCAGCGCAGGACCGCCCTTCGGTTGCGGCGCCGGGCGAGCCGGTGGAAGGCCTTCGGGGCGCGTCCCGGCGCGGGCAGGGCGCCGGCGACCGCGTCGGCAAGGAGCGTGGTGACCGTCTCCGCGGCGCAGGTGCGGTTGGCGCCGATGCCTCCGCTGGGGCCCCGCTTGATCCAGCCCACGACGTAGGTCCCGGGCTGCCCGGCCACCCGGCCGCCCTCGTGCGGCACGGTGCCGGTGGTCTCGTCGAAGGGCAGCCCCGCGACCGGCACACCGCGGTAGCCGATCGCGCGCAGCACCATGTCCGTCCCTATCGTCCGCTCCCCCGACGCCTCCGCGACACGTACGCCCTGGACGGCCTTCTCGCCGACCACTTCGAGGGGGGCGGAGTGGAAGCGGAGCACGATGCGCCGCCCCGGTGCGGGCGCCTGGGCCCAGTCGGTCCGGTCGCGCGTGACGCCTCGCAGGACCGCCGCCTTGTCCTTCGGGCCTGCCTCGTCGATGGCCGGAGCGATCCGCGGGTCGTGGTCGTCGACGACCAGGTCCACGCCGGGAACGTGCTTGAGGGCGAGCAGTTCGGACTTGGTGTACGCGGCGTCTTCAGGCCCGCGCCGCCCGAGCAGAACCACTTCGCGCACGTTCCCGGCCCGCAGCGCCGTCAGCGCGTGGTCGGCGATGTCGGTGCGGGCGAGGCTGTCGGGGTCGGCGAGCAGGATGCGGGCGACGTCGAGGGCGACGTTGCCGTTACCGACGACGACCACGCGCTCGACGGAGAGGTCGACCGCGTCCGGCGCCACGTCCGGGTGGCCGTTGTACCAGGCGACGAAGGCCCGCGCGGAGACACTGCCGGGCAGCTCCTCGCCGGGGACGGCAAGTGTGCGGTCGGCGGACGCGCCCACGGCGTAGATGACCGCGTCATGGTGCGCGGCGAGCTCCTGCGCGCTGACGTCGGAGCCCACGTCGAGTCCCAGGTGCAACCGCACCCTGGGATGCGTGTGGAAGCGCGCGAAGGTGTCGCCGACCTTCTTGGTGGCGGGGTGGTCCGGTGCCACACCGAAGCGCACCAGGCCGCCGGCCACCGGCAGCCGGTCGATCAGTGTCACTTCGGCGCTGGTGTGCAGGAGCAGGTCCTGCACCGCGTACATCCCGGCGGGTCCGGTGCCGACGACGGCGACCTTGAGCGGCGCGAAGTCCGAGGGCAGGACGCGCGGGAAGGACGGCTCGTCCCAGGCGTGGAAGTTCGGCCCGTCCGGGGCCGGTTGGGGTGCCTGGTCCTCGTAGTACGCCGCGTTGATCGCCGCGTACTCCCGCTGCGCGACGGGCAGGCTGTCCACCGGAAAGATCGCCTCGACCGGGCAGGCGTCGGCGCAGGCGCCGCAGCCTATGCAGGTCGTGGGATCGATGTGCAGCATCTCCGTGCTGCCGAACGCCCGCTCCTGGGGAGTGGGGTGGATGCAGTTCACCGGGCACACGGCGACGCACGTGGCATCGCTGCAGCAGGTCTGGGTGATGGCGTAGGTCATGGCGTCGGCTCGACTCGTTCGGTTCACTCGACTCGTTCGGTTCAGATGAGGTGGGCGCGCTTGTAGAAGGCAAGGGCCGGCTTGGTGAGCAGGCGGGAGGCGGCCAGGAAATCCATCAGGCCCGAACAGCTCGAGCGCATCATGGACTTGTGGTGCTCGTTGGCCTTCGCCTCGGCGATGGCGCGCTTCTCGTCCAGTCCGGCGTTCGCGTAGACCTTGCGGTTCACCATGCTGGTGACGATGTAGTACGACGCGATCGCGACGACGAACGCGTTGATCTGGCGGCGCACCCGGCCCGATCCGGCAAGGCGCTTGGTGGTCTGGTCGCGGGCGAACTTCATGTGCCGGGACTCCTCGACGACATGGATGTTGTTGATCGTCCGGACGAACGGCACGACGCGCTCGTCCCGCATCCAGTCGCGCTGCATGACGTCGAGCACCTCTTCGGCCACCAGGATCGCGGCATAGGCCGCCTCACCGAAGGCAACCGTCTTGAACACCCGGCCGAGCTCCATCACGAACCGGTTCGGCCGGTAGGCGGGCGCGCCCAGCTTCTGGGCGCCACGGGCGAACATGATCGAGTGCCGGCACTCCTCGGCGATCTCGGTGAGCGCCCACTGGACCTCGTCGCTGGTCGGGTCCTTCGCGTACACGTCACGCAGCACCATTTGCTGGAGGATCATCTCGAACCAGATGCCCGTGCTGGCCACCGACGCGGCTTCCTGCCGTGTCAGCTCCTTGCGCTGCGCATCGGTGAGCTCCTGCCAGTACGACGTGCCGTACAGGGAGCTCCATTCCGGGCTCGCGCCGTGAAAGTCCCGGTCGAGGGGGGTGTCCCAGTCCACTTCGGTGGCCGGGTCGTAGGCCGACACGGCGGCCGAGTCGAGCAACCGCCGGGCCACGTCGTCCCCTTCGGGGCGGTCCTGCGTTGTCGGCCGAACAGTGCTGCTTGCCATGCTGCGGCTCCTTGACTCTGATGCGTACGTTCTCTTGTTCGCTCAGGCAACGGACCGGGGCGCCGTCCCGCGACGCGCCCCGGCCCGCTTGTTAGACGGACCGTATAACAAGCGGGCCGGGCAGCCTACCCCCGAGTAAGAACTGAATCCGGGCACCTGATCGCGACCTGCCGGAAGGGTTGACGGACCCTCGGCGCGGCCATACGTTCTCGCCGCACCCGGATGCAAGTTCTTGCAGCAAGATTCACCAAGAGTGGCGTGATCGCGCCCTGTTGGCGTCACTTGCCGCGCTCGCGCCACCCCCCTTTCTCCCCCAGGAGGACGCATGCCCAGAAGATCCGTGGCCGCCGCTCTCGCCCTTGTGGCGGGCGCCGCGGCGGCCGTCATGGCACCCGCCCCCGCGCAGGCAGCGCCGCCCGGCGACAAGGACGTCACCGCCGTGCTCTTCGAGTGGAAATTCGACTCGGTGGCGAAGGCCTGCACCGACCGGCTCGGCCCCGCGGGCTACGGCTACGTGCAGGTCTCGCCACCACAGGAGCACATACAAGGCTCCCAGTGGTGGACCTCGTACCAGCCCGTCAGCTACAAGATCGCGGGCCGGCTCGGTGACCGCTCCGCCTTCAAGAACATGATCAATACGTGTCATGCAGCGGGCGTGAAGGTCGTCGCCGACACGGTCATCAACCACATGTCGTCCGGCTCGGGCACCGGCACAGGCGGGTCGTCGTACACCAAGTACGCCTATCCGGGCACCTATTCATCCTTCGACTTCGACAACTGCACCGCGCAGATCAGCAACTACCAGGACCGCTACAACGTCCAGGAGTGCGAGCTCGTCGGGCTCGCCGACCTGGACACCGGCGAGGACTACGTGCGCGGCCGTATCGCCGCGTACATGAACGACCTGCTGTCGCTCGGCGTGGACGGTTTCCGCATCGACGCGGCCAAGCACATGGCCGCGGGCGACCTCGCGAACATCAAGTCCCGGCTGAGCAACCCGAACGCCTACTGGAAGCAGGAGGCCATCTACGGCGCCGGTGAGGCCGTCTCACCCACCGAGTACCTCGGCAGCGGTGACGTCCAGGAGTTCCGGTACGCCCGCGACCTCAAGCGGGTCTTCACCGGCGAGAAGCTCGCCTACCTGAAGAACTACGGCGAGGGCTGGGGCTACATGGCCTCGGGCAAGTCCGCCGTGTTCGTCGACAACCACGACACCGAGCGCGGCGGCGACACCCTCAGCTACAAGGACGGCGCCAACTACACCCTGGCCAACGTCTTCATGCTGGCCTGGCCCTACGGCTCCCCCGACGTGCACTCCGGTTACGAGTTCAGTGACCGCGACGCCGGTCCGCCGGACGGCGGCACGGTGAAGGCCTGTTACAGCGACGGCTGGAAGTGCCAGCACGCGTGGCCCGAGATCGCGGGCATGGTGAAGTTCCGCAACACCGCGCGCGGGCAGGGCGTCACGAACTGGTGGGACAACGGCGGCAACGCGATTGCCTTCGGCCGCGGCGACAGGGCGTACGTCGCCCTCAACCACGAAGGGTCCTCCCTCACCAGGACGTTCCAGACCTCGCTGCCCGCGGGCACCTACTGCGACGTGCAGCGCAACGCCCCGGTGACCGTCGACGGATCCGGCCGGTTCACGGCGACCCTGGGCGCCAACACAGCCCTTGCCCTTCACACGGGAGCCCGGAGTTGCACCTTGCGCAAGTAGTTGAAATCTCTTGCAGAAAGTCTTGACCCGTACATGCATGAGCGGCAGGCTCCGACTCGGAATCCCCCCACGGCACCCTCCCCCACGAGGAGTTGCCTTCTCAGGGCACAGCTGTGCCCGGTCTCGAAGGAGCCGCACCATGCAGCACCGTTCCCGCCTGCTGGGCGCGACGTCGGCCGGGGTCCTGGCCGCGGCAGGACTCGCGACGTTCGCGCCCTCGCAGTCGCAGGCGACACCACCCGGAGAGAAGACCGTCACCGCCACCATGTTCGAGCGGCAGTACGCGGATGTGGCCAAGTCCTGTACCGATCAGCTCGGCCCTGACGGATACGGCTACGTCGAGGTGTCGCCCGCATCCGAGCACATCAAGGGCGACCAGTGGTGGACCTCGTACCAGCCCGTCAGCTACAAGATCGCGGGCCGCCTGGGCGACCGCGCGGCCTTCAAGAGCATGGTCGACGCCTGTCACACGGCGGGCGTCAAGGTCATCGCGGACGCCGTCATCAACCACATGGCCGCGGGCTCCGGGACGGGCACGGGCGGCACGGCCTACGGCAAGTACGACTACCCCGGCTACTTCCAGGACGCGGACTTCCACACCTGCCGCACGAGCATCAACGACTACACCAACCGTGACAACGTCCAGAACTGCGAACTGGTGGGCCTGGCCGACCTCGACACCGGCAGCGACGCGGTGCGCGGCACCATCGCCGCCTACCTCGATGACCTGAAGTCCCTCGGCGTGGACGGCTTCCGCATCGACGCCGCCAAGCACATCGCCGCCGAGGACATGGCCGCCATCAAGGGCAAGATGAGCGATCCCGGCTTCTGGGTCTCGGAGGTCATCCATGGCGAGGGGGAGGCAGTCCAGGCCGACGAGTACACGGGCGTGGGGGACGTCGACGAGTTCCGTTACGGCGGGCACCTCAAGAGCGCCTTCCAGGGCGGCGACATCGCGCAGCTGAAGTCCGTCGCGGACGGCAAGCTCGGCAGCGGCTCGGCGCGTACGTTCGTCGACAACTGGGACACCGAACGCAACGGCTCGACGCTCACCTACAAGGACGGCGCGGTCTACACCCTCGCCAATGTCTTCATGCTCGCCTCGCCCTACGGATCGCCGAACGTCTACTCCGGCTACGAGTTCTCCGACAAGGACTCGGGCCCGCCGAGCGGCGCGGACGGCTGGACCGGCACGCATGCCCAGCAGGCGATCACCGGTCTGGTCGGGTTCCGCAACGAGGTGGGTTCCGCGGAGCTGACCGACTGGTGGGACAACGGCGGCAGCGCCCTCGCCTTCAGCCGTGGCGACAAGGGCTTCGTCGCCCTCAACAACGGCGACGGCGAACTGACCCAGACCTTCGCGACGTCCCTGCCCGCCGGAACGTACTGCAATGTCGCCAAGGCCTCCCCGGACAGCTGTGAGGGCAACACCGTCACCGTCGGAGACGACGGGAAGGCCGAGACCACGGTGCCCGCCCGCGGGGCGCTGGCCCTGCACGTCGGGGCACGGGTCGGCTGACCGTCGGGCCGTGCTTCAGGCCTGGACCGGACGGAACACCGGATGACGTACCGACTCGGCGGCGAACTCCTCGTCCGCCGAGTCGGCCGTCACGTCGGCGTAGGCGCTGTCGGGCGCCCGGCGGTCACCGCGCCGCCAGCAACCGGGCCGCGCCCTGCCGGGCTTGGCGCGCGGGTTCGGGTGAGCCTGATATCGCGGACGCGGTCATGGCCCCCTCCGCGAGCAGGACCAACGGGGCGACAGTCTGCCCGGATTCGCCCGCGTCGGCCACGAGTGCGGCCATGTAGTCGCGGAAGGCTCTCTTGTGCGCGCGGACGGTCTCGGCCACCGCCGGGTCGACGGCGCCGAGTTCGCCGAAGGAGTTGATGAAGGCGCAACCCCGGAAGCCGGGTTCGCAGAACCACTCGTACAGCCAGTCGTAGACCGCGAGGACACGTTCCCTCCCCGCGGGCCGGCCGTCCGCGTACTCGGCGAGCCGGGCCCGCCAGCGACGGTCGCGGCGCTCGAGGTAGGCGAGGACGAGGTCGGACTTCGAGGGGAAGACCTGATACAGCCGCTTGAGCGACACACCGGAGGCCGCACGCACCTGGTCCATGCCCACGGCTTGGACGCCGCGCTCGTAGAAGAGCTCTTCGGCGGCGTCGAGCAGTCTGGTTTCCGCTTCAGCGCGATCCATGGGAGCTCCAGACGAGGGACGAGAACGTACGTTCTCCAAGGCTACTACGGGGAGTTGAGGCGCCTCACCATTGCGCGAGAACGCTCGTTCTCCTATCGTGGCGCTCCCGCAGATACAGGAGAGAGCCATGACCGCACGACCCCCCGTACCGCCGTTCACCCGGGAGACCGCGGCCGAGAAGGTCCGCCTGGCCGAGGACGGCTGGAACACCCGCGATCCCGAGAAGGTGTCCCTCGCCTACAGCAAGGACTCGCGCTGGCGGAACCGTGCGGAGTTCGTCGTGGGCCGAGACGCCATCGTCGCCTTCCTCTCCCGCAAGTGGGACCGCGAGCTCGACTACCGGCTCATCAAGGAACTGTGGGCGTACGACGGCAACCGCGTCGCGGTGCGCTTCGCCTACGAATGGCACGACGACTCCGGCCACTGGTACCGCTCGTACGGCAACGAGAACTGGGAGTTCGACGACGACGGTCTGATGCGTGTGCGCCACGCATGCATCAACGACCTCCCCATCGAGGAGTCCGACCGCAAGTACCACTGGCCGCTCGGCCGTCGCCCCGACGACCACCCCGGTCTCAGCGATCTCGGCCTGTGATCACGGCGACCCGCGGGCGAAAAGGACTGGCGGGCCCAGGCCCCCACGGACGAACATGCACCACATGAGCGACCAACCCGCGCGCTGGACCCAGGCAACCGTCTACCCCGACATGTGGGCGGACCCGGACGACGACCCCCGCAACAGCGAAGGAGTCAGTCCGGACGGCGAACTGGCCACCCTGCAGGACTTTCTGACGAGCTATCGCATGACACTGCTGATGAAGTGCGAGGGCCTTGCCCCGGAGCAACTGGCCCGCCGGTCGGTGCCGCCGTCGACGATGTCGCTGCTCGGCCTGGTGCGCCACCTCGCCGAGGTGGAGCGGGACTGGCGCAACTGGATCACCCACGATGATCCGCTGCCGACGCTGTACGGCAAGGATGACGGGGACTTCCACGGAGCCGTCGCCGACCAGGCGGTGGTCGACGGCGCGTACGCCGATCTGGCGCGCGAGCAGGCCGAGACCGACGCCGCGCTGGCCGGACACCCGGATCTGGGCGAGCGCCTCGGGAAGGACGGCACCGCGGTCCGGGAGCTGATGGTGCACAGGGTCGAGGAGTACGCCCGTCACTGCGGGCACGCCGACCTGTTGCGCGAGTGTGTCGACGGGAGGGTGGGTCAGTGACCCGCAGGTGACACCACGCATCACTGTGCGGCGGGGGGGGGGGGGGGGGCCCCCCCCCCCCCCCCCCCCCCCCCCCCCCCCCCCCCCCCCCCCCCCCCCCCCCCCCCCCCC
>NZ_JBICXP010000017.1:0-156896 GCF_043200355.1 Streptomyces sp. NPDC048436 | reverse complement strand
TGGGCGCGTCGGCGACGCCGGCGGCCGCGCGATATGCGGTCGGGATGGTCTCCGGGTACAGCGCGTTCATCCAAGTCGAATAGGCGGCGGCCTGCCGCTCGTCCCCCTGCGGAAAGAAGTCGAACTCGCCGCCGGGACCGGCGATGCGGCCGTCGAGGGAGACGCCGATGTAGTACACGAGCTTCCGCAAAAGATTCCCCCACACGTAGTACTCTATTTGAAGTGGCTTGAACGTAGTACTACATATGGAGTTGTGTCAATGGTGAGACGGAATGACCGGCGGCGTGCGGACCTTGTCGACGCGGCGATCGAGGTGCTGGCCCGGGAAGGCGCACGCGGTCTGACGTTCCGGGCCGTGGATGCCGAGGCTGCCGTTCCCGCCGGTACGGCGTCCAACTACTTCTCCAGTCGCGACGACCTGTTCACTCAGGTCGGCGCCGGGGTCTACGAGCGACTCCAGCCCGACGAGGCCACGATTGCCCGCCAGCGGGCGGCCGGCCGCGACCGGGACACCTACGTAGAGCTGATGCGCGAACTCGTCGGCCGCGTCGCCTCCTTCCGCACCGGTTACCTCGCACTGCTGGAACTCCGCCTCGAAGCCACTCGCCGCCCCGAACTGCGCAAGGTCCTCACGGAGCGAGTCCGGGCCGACGTGGATGCCAACGTCGCCTATCACGAGACTTCCGGTCTCCCCGGCGACACCACGGCGGTCAAGCTGCTCATGCTGACGCTGAACTGGCTGATCGTTGAACAGCTCACCCTGCCGGACGTCTTCACGGAGACAGAGCGTGAACAACTGGTAACGGCCGCAGTGGAGCGCATCGTGGCGGCGGGGCAACTGCCCGGCCCAGGATGACTCCAGTCTGCTGCGCTGGAAGTGAGCTGGGCCGGACCGGCCTCGGCAGTCACCCGCTCTTGATTCCGTCTGCTGATCCGAACGAAACGGCCTAGCCCGCACGGTCCGTCCCACCGTCCGTCCAGCGCTGTCAGCTGGGCACGAGGTCAGGCGGTGTCAGTTGCCGGTCCGGGGCCGCGTAGTGGTCGGTGGGGCGGTAAGCGCGCTCTTGCGACCGGTCGGGGAAGCGGGCGCAGGGACTGCTGCCAAGGCCGGTGACCTCCTTGAAATCCGCGTCCCAGTGGATCGACAGCCGGTAGCCGTCTTTATCGGCGACCACGCCGAAGTTCCGCTTGTCGATGGATTCGCTCCAGTCGACGTCCCAGCCCTCTGCCGTGAGATGGCGCTCCAGACGACCGAAGGCGCCCCGCACCCCGGAGCCGTCTTTCCTGACGGCGGTCCAGCTGTGCTGGATGTTGTAGATCCCGTCGAGGGGCTCGTCCTTCATCGCTTCCAGCCCATCGGGGTAACACTCGCCCGTCGAAGCCGAGTTGGAGGAGTGGTGTTCCGCGGGGTCCTCCGGCCTTGACTGCGGCTTCAGCACGGGCCCGACATCCAGTACGCGGTAGGCGTCCTGATTGTCGGCCGCGATACGCCGCAGCATTTCCGGCGGCGCCTCTCTCTCGTACTGCTCCGGCCAGCCGTACATCACGAACCAGGCGCCGCCGAACAGCGCCACCACCGGTGTGACCAGAAGGCCGATGATCCAGTGCCGTCTGCGGCTGGACGCGGAGGCGGAGACGGACGCGGAGGCGGAATCGGGTGCGGGCATGTACGTCACCGTAGGCAGCCCCTCACCGATACGAATCCGTACGGATACTCACATCGGCCCTGAGCCCCTGGGAAGCCCTACTTGAGCGGTCAGGGGGCGCCCGCCCGCGCCCGCCCGCGTTCGCCCCGTTTCCCCCCGCGGCGAGTTGTCCGCGAACTCCCCCGGAATTGTCCTTGATCGGTAACGGACACGGTCCCGGTGCATCCTCTGACCCCTGTTCCTCGTCCTGCCAGGTGCCGCAAGCGATCGGGGCGCGGCGAGGGACGGGACGCGAAGGGGCGGACATGGCGCGGCACAGCGGCGGGCGGGGCTGGTACGGCAAGCTGATCGGGGCGGCACTCGGGGTGACGTTGCTTGCCACCGGTGCGGGGGTGTGGAGCGCACAGGCCGGCACCGCGGGCGATTCGTCACCGGCGGCGAAAAAGCCCAGCGCCGTCAAGCCGGTCGCCGCGTCCATCGCGCACGCCTCGGAGGACGGGGAGCGCGGCATCAACCTCACCATCGACGACGGCCCCGACCCCAAGTGGACCCCTCAAGTACTCGACGTACTGCGGGAGTACGACGTGAAGGCCACGTTCTGCATGGTGGGGACCCAGGCCAAGGCCCACCCGGACATGGTCAAGAAGGTGGTCGCGGCCGGACACCGCCTGTGCGACCACACGGTGTCCCACAACACCGGCATGGACAAGAACTCCCACGCCTACCAGTCCCAGCAGATACTCGACGCCGAACGCATGATCACCAAGGCGTCCGGGGGCGTACGGCCGATGTACTACCGGGCCCCCGGCGGGGCCTTCACCCCGTACAGCCGCAAGCTCGCCGCCGACCGGGGCATGCGCCCGCTGGGCTGGAACGTGGACACCAAGGACTTCGAGCGTCCGGGCACGGACGCGATCGTCGCCACGGTCCAGCGGGAGCTGCCCAACGGGCCCACGCTCCTCTTCCACGACGCGGGCGGCGACCGCACCCAGACCGTCGAGGCCCTGCGCACGCTCCTCCCCCAACTCAAGCAGCAGGGCTACACCTTCGGCTTCCCGGTCCGCTGAGGCCCGGCCCCGGCCCCGGCCGGATCAGATCCCCAAGGGGCCCTCACGCACATTGCGCTGCCGCAACTCCACGGCGAACTTCCCAGCCGTCACGAAGTCGTTGTCATCATGCAGAACGATGAGGTCATGATGGGCCGCAGTGGCGCAGACCTGGAGGTCGACGGCGGACAGTGACTTATGCGCGCCCCGCTCTGCCGCGCGCAGTTGCACGGCGCCGACCCACTTGGCCGCGCCCTTGGGGACGGGGACGTCTTCGTAGAGATCCCCCAGCAGGGCGCTGCACGTCTCGTACTCCTTGAGGGTCCTCGCTGATTTCAGGAACTCCGCACGCTGCGGGTAACACGAGCGGATCTCACCGTCCGCCGCCGCCTCCCGCCACGCGGCGGCAAGGGGGGCGTCCCGCAGAATCCGCCAGAGCGCCGAGCTGTCCACCAGATATCGGCTCACTTGCCCGATGCCTCCTTCTCGGCACGATGCGCCGCTTCAGCTCCCTCGACGTCCCAGTCCCGGCCGAGCTCGATGAACCTGTCGTAGGCAGCGGCCCGCTGAAGCCGCTTGTTGTACTCCTCCAGCGCGTGCGCCACCGCCGCCGTCTTCGTCCGGTGGCCCCCAAGACGCTTGGCGGTCTCCAGTGCCTCGTCGTCGATTTCGATGTGTGTCAGCGACATCTCGATCTCCCGCCTTGTACATAGAGAGCCCACTTCTGCCTCTCTGAGTGTACATAGCACGGCCCCGCCTTGCCTGCGTGATCCGATCACGGCAACCGCCCCTCGCTGTTGATCTCCCGCACCCGCGCCCGCAGCACGACTCCCGCCGGCGCCTCCCCGAGGGACTCCGGCGGGCATTCCCACTCCCGCCCCCCACCGAGCGGCCTGAGATGTACGAGCCCGCCCTCGCACCCCATGACCCGCCCGACGCTGCCGTCCCGGAAGTCGACGGCGTACGTCCCTGCCTCCGGCACACTCGGGTCGCCGTTCATCGCGCGCCCTCCAGCACGGCGGCCAGCCGCAGCGCCGTGTCGAGGTTGCAGCGCCCCAACTCCACCAACGGCAGCGCCCCTTCGGCCGCCGCCGTCAGCGGGTCCATCCGCAGGGACGGCAGCGTGACGCCGACCTCTTCGAGCCCCGCCCTCAACTGCCGCACAGCCTCCTCCGCCGCCCGTACCCGTTCCTCCGCCGTCAGCGCCATACCCTCCGCCTTTCACACTGGGTGTTGCCGTTTCATCACCCAGCGTGTCCGGCTCTGCGTAGCCTGAGAAGCAGCCACGTCCCAACAAACCGCCTTGTTGGATGAGGAGTTGCCCATGACACGCCGCAAGGACCTGGACCCCTCGTCGAACCCCCGCGCCCTCCTAGGCTGCGAACTCCGCCACGCGCGGGAGCGGAAGGGGGTCAGCCAGGAGGCGCTGGGTGCGCACTTGTTCGTCAGCGGCTCGTTCATCGGCCAGTTGGAGGCCGGTACGAGGCGGATGCATCTGGAGTACGCCCACCACTTCGACGAGGTCCTTGCCACGGGGGGCTTCTTCGCCCGGAATTGCAAGGCTGTGGCCAAGTCGAAGTATCCGGATCACTTCGCGGAGGCAGCGGAGGCGGAGGCGGTTGCGACAGCCATCCGGGAGTACGCACCGCAGTTGATCCCGGGGTTGTTCCAGACCCCGGAGTACGCGCGGGTGGTGTTCCGCGCATATCAGCCGACCGCCACAGAAGACACGATCGAGGACTTGGTGGCCGCCAGGCTTGAGCGAGCGCAGCTCCTGCGTGACCCAACAACCCCCTTGTTGTGGTCGATCCTTGACGAGGCCGTACTGCACCGGCGGGTGGGTAACGCAGCTGTCATGGCGGATGCGCTGCAGCACGTCGCTGACCTCGCGCGGAGCCACCGACTAATCCTGCAAGTGTTGCCCTTTAAGGCTGGGGCCCACCCGTCGATGGGCGGCGCAGTCAAGCTGATGGCCTTCGAAGGCGCGCCTCCGCTCGTCTACTTCGAGGGCCCCGGCACAGGCAGACTGGAAGACGATCCGCCCACTGTCGCCCGTCACGAACTGGCATACGATTTGCTCGGGGCCAACGCGGCGTCACCGTCAGAATCCCTGGCCTTGATCGAATCAGTGGCGGAGGATTACGCCCATGAGGACCAGCCCTGAGCATGACCTGAGTGCAGCGACCTGGCATAAGTCCACGTACAGCGATGGCAGCGGCGGCAACTGCCTAGAGGTGGCCCGCGACTTCCCCGGCGCCGCCCGCTGGCGCAAGTCCACGTACAGCGGCGGCCAAGGCGGCGACTGCCTCGAAGTGGCCGACGGGCAACCGGACATCGTCCCCGTCCGCGACTCCAAGAACCCCACCGGCCCGAAGCTCGTGTTCCGGGCCGAAAGCTGGTCCGCGTTCGTCACGGATCTCAAGGCCAACTGACCCCGGGGCTCAAGCCACCAGCGCCAAGCCCTCTTTTCAAGGAACGGGAGGCGGGCCTCAACCCACCCTCCCTCCCTTGGAGTTGGCACAGTCGATCACTTTCGGAGTTCGACTTGCCACGCAACGTGACAACGCTCTAGCGTGCCCGAATAACGAACAACCCCCGCCCGGTGCTGCGAACACCTGCGGGGGTTTAACCATCGACCGAAAGCAGAGTTCGATCCATGGCTGATGCCAAGCTTAGTGCCGACTTCCGCCCCGCGCACGCAGACCCTCACCCGATGGCCAGTCCGGGCTACGGAAAGCGTTCGGCACCCGAACAACTCCCCCGCACGAACCACGACTTCCGCCACCTCCCGCCGCGCGAGGCAGCCATCGCAGCCGTCCTCGACCGGCTCCCGGACGGCGCGGACATCTCCGTAAAGACCCTGGCCAAGCACCTCCCGTACGGCCAGTGCGCCCTCCGTACCGCCCTCAACAGGCTCCAGGCAGCAGGCCACTTGCGGCGCGGCAAGGAACACGTGCACGGATCAGGCACCGCCCGCTGGGTCACCCGAACGTGGTTCTCGCGGACGGCGCGGGACGATGCCTGGTGGGCGGCGTTCACGCGCGGTGACGTAACGGAGGACGAGCCGGACAGACCCCGGCATCCGACCCGCAGCCGCGCGTTCATCCTCCTCGCGGCCCTCGGCCGGACGGCCCCCGCGCTGTCCCTCTCGTACGCGGACTGCGTCGCCCTCGAACCACAGGTCACCCAGTGGTTCACACGCGGCGCCACCGAGCCGGACATTCTCCGCGCCCTCACCTCGGGGCTGCCCACCCCCGTACACAGCCCCGCGGCCCTGGTCCGCAGCCGTCTCACCAGCAAGCTGCCCCCTGAACCGGTCACCCGCCCCGCCCTCCGCGTACTGGAGTGCGGGAGATGCGGAGCCCCCGGCCGCCCCGAATCCCTGCCCGGCGGCACATGCGGCCCGTGCCGTGGCGAACCCGGCCCAGCGCAGCGCGCGAGGCCCCTGTCTCCCGCAGCGGTCCGCGCCCATGCGTCGGCAGCCCGCGCCGCAACCAGCAGTCCACACGAAAGGACCCACGCATGACCGCTCAAACGGCCCGCCCGCACAGCTCCGGGGCACGTGTGTACACACCGACGCGTACACTTACGTCATGAGCGAGAACGTCACCATCCGCGAAGCCCGTGCCCACCTCGCCGAGGTCGTCGACAAGGCGGAGGCCGGCGAGGTGACCGTGCTGACCCGCAAGGGGAAGCGTGTGGCTGCCCTGGTGCCCATAGAGGTCCTGGATGCGCTCGACGAAGCGGCCGACGAACTGGCGGCTCGCGAGGCCGAGAGGCACCGCGATGACCCCACCGTCAGCATGTCCGAGCTCTTGGCGGACCTCTTCGAAGGGGACGGCAAGGGCGGCAGCGGTGGGGCCAAGGGCGACGCCGCGTGAAGTACGCCTTCCGCTTCACCACGCACGCCCAGCGCCAACTCCGCTCCATCGACCGGCAACAGGCCCTGCGCATCCTCACGGCCCTGGCCTCACTCGGCGACGACCCACACCGCGACGACGCCGACACCAAGAAGCTCACCGGGCACGACGGGCTGTACCGGCTGCGCGTCGGGAGCTTCCGCGTGGTCTACGAGATCCAGAACGACGTGCTGGTCATCCTCGTCGTCCACGTCGGCAACCGCCGCGAGGTGTACCGCGGCGGTTAGTCCGGGCGGAAGCGCTACACCGGATCGAGCGGGAATTGCAGAAAAATTCCGGTGTCGCGCCGCTTTTGCGGCAAGCCACCGGAATTTTTCTGCACTAGGTCAGAAGACGCTGCAACGCCTCAGGAACCGATCGGGGGAGCGAGCTCGCCCTGGGTGATGGTCTGTAGGCCGGTTTGCTGGGCCGTGCCGAGGACACCGGTTGCCGCCGACTTCAGCTTCTGTGTCGGGTCCGGTTCCGCCGCCTGCGCCCCGGGAGCCACGGCTCCCGCCACCGCCACTGCCGCCGCGCCCGTCACCAGTGCCCGTACCGTCCTGCTCATTCTCATCTGCATGACAGGACCAACGATCAAGAGCCCGACCGGTCACCTCGGAGGCGGTCGGCCGCCGTCGTCTTCGCGACATACTTCGCCGGCTCCGGTGGGCGGGAGATGACCGAGTTGGGCGGCGGCAGGGGCCACGCTTCACCCGCGGTCGGGGATCTGCCAGGTCGGCACCGGCAAAAGCGGACAGGGCCGGGCTGTCCGAAAGGGTCGTGCTCCCCGCGTGGAAGAACGGGTCCGGCTTCACGCGGCTACCGGTGGTGCCCAAGATGACACCGAACGTCATCGAAGCGGCCCGACCCGAGGGGACTATTCATGACCGAGCCCAGCGCGACCGAGCCCGACGAACAGCAGATCTCCGAAGCCCTGGGAGCCGCCGCCCACATCACCCTGGCCCCGGGCCCGAGGGAGGTCTCCGCCGCGGCGCCCGCCCCGGACCAGGAGTGGGCGCTGCCCGGCGGCAAGGCCTGGGTGTACCTCGCCGACGCCAAGGACGGGCTCTCGCGGCCCGTGCTCCTCGCCGATGGGTTCAACACCGGGCCCAGCGAGCTCGACTACTCCTGGGAGGTTCTGGAGCGGGGTCCCTACCCGTTCATCAGCGAGCTGCGGCGGCGCGGGCACGACGTCGTCCTGCTCGGCTTCGACGAGCGCAGCGCCTCGGTCCTGGACAACGCCAGGGTCGTACGGTCCGCCGTACAGGAGACGATCGCGCGGCGTAACGGCGATCATCCGCTGGCCATCGGCGGGTTCAGCATGGGCGGCCTCGTCGCGCGGTACGCGCTCGCCGCGATGGAGCACGAGGACATCGATCACGAGACCAAGCTCTACTTCTCGTACGACAGTCCGCACCGGGGCGCCTGGATCCCCATCGCGCTGCAGTCGTTCGCGCACTACATCCGGCGGCTCAACGCCGCCTTCTCGAACCAGATGAACAGCCCCGCCTCGCGTCAGCTGCTCTGGCAGCACATCGCGGAGTGGGGTGACACTCCGGAGACGGACAAGGAGCGCACCGAGTTCCTCGCCGAGCTGGAGCGCGTCGGCGGCTGGCCGCGCAAGCCGCGGACGATCGGCGTCGCCAACGGCGTACGGACCGGCGAGAGCAACCGCATCCGCCCCGGACAGCGGGCGTTCAGGGGCAAGGGCCTGGCCATCACGGGCACCCACCTCTACACCCAGCAGGAAGGCAAGGAGGAACTCGTCGCCCAGCTGCGGGTGGTGACCCTGCGCAAGCCGCGCATCTCCACCTCGGGCCTGCCCGAGGTCGACGGCGCCCCCGGCGGCACCCTGGAGGGCTTCGGCATCCTGGCCGACGAGCTCAACAAGATCCCCGCGTTCATCGGCCTGGGCTCCGAGGCCGAGATCCGCGAGCACTGCTTCGTCCCGGCGGCCAGCGCGGTCGCCCTGCGCGACATCGACACCCGGGAGAAGCTCTACGAGCCGTTCACGGACTCCGAGGAGAGCGAGCTGGACGAGTACCTCTGCGCCTCACAGAACGAGGGACACACGCTGGTCACCGAGGAACTCTGCTCCTGGATCATGGACCGGCTTCCGTAGCCCCGGCCCGTGAACGCCCGAGGGCGGCACCCCTTCGTGAGAAGGAGTGCCGCCCTCGGTTCGCGTAAAGCGATGTGAAGCGTTGTGAAGCGATGAACAGCCGATCAGCCAGAGGCAGATCAGAAGTCCATGTCACCGCCCGGCATGCCGCCGCCGGCCGGGGCAGCGCCCGCCTTCTCCGGCTTGTCGGCGATGACGGCCTCGGTGGTGAGGAACAGCGCGGCGATGGACGCGGCGTTCTGCAGGGCAGAGCGCGTGACCTTCGCCGGGTCGAGGATGCCCTCGGCGATCATGTCGACGTACTCACCGGTCGCGGCGTTCAGGCCGTGACCGATGGGCAGGTTGCGCACCTTCTCGACGATGACGCCACCCTCAAGGCCGGCGTTGACCGCGATCTGCTTCAGCGGGGCCTCAAGGGCCAGCTTCACAGCGGCGGCACCGGTGGCCTCGTCGCCCTCGAGCTCAAGCTTCTCGAAGACAGCGGCGGCCTGGATGAGCGCCACGCCACCACCGGCGACGATGCCCTCTTCGACGGCGGCCTTCGCGTTGCGAACGGCGTCCTCGATGCGGTGCTTGCGCTCCTTGAGCTCGACCTCGGTCGCGGCACCGGCCTTGATGACCGCAACACCGCCGGCGAGCTTCGCCAGGCGCTCCTGCAGCTTCTCGCGGTCGTAGTCGCTGTCCGAGTTCTCGATCTCGGCGCGGATCTGGTTGACGCGACCCTGGACCTGGTCGCTCTCACCGGAGCCGTCGACGATCGTGGTCTCGTCCTTGGTGATGACGACCTTGCGGGCACGGCCGAGCAGGTCGAGACCGGCGTTCTCCAGCTTGAGGCCGACCTCCTCGGAGATGACGGTGCCACCGGTGAGGATGGCGATGTCGCCGAGCATGGCCTTGCGGCGGTCACCGAAGCCCGGAGCCTTGACGGCGACGGACTTGAAGGTGCCACGGATCTTGTTGACGACCAGGGTCGACAGGGCCTCGCCCTCGACGTCCTCGGCGATGATCAGCAGCGGCTTGCCGGACTGCATGACCTTCTCGAGGAGCGGAAGGAGGTCCTTCACGTTCGAGATCTTCGAGTTGACGATCAGGATGTACGGGTCGTCGAGCGACGCCTCCATACGCTCCATGTCGGTGGCGAAGTACGCCGAGATGTAGCCCTTGTCGAAGCGCATGCCCTCGGTGAGCTCAAGCTCGAGCCCGAAGGTCTGCGACTCCTCGACGGTGATGACGCCTTCCTTGCCGACCTTGTCCATCGCCTCGGCGATGAGCTCGCCGATCTGGGTGTCGGCGGCGGAGATGGAGGCCGTAGAAGCGATCTGCTCCTTGGTCTCCACGTCCTTGGCCTGCTCGAGCAGGGCGCCCGAGACGGCCTCGACGGCCTTCTCGATGCCACGCTTGAGGGCCATCGGGTTGGCACCGGCGGCTACGTTGCGAAGGCCCTCGCGGACCAGCGCCTGCGCCAGGACGGTCGCGGTCGTCGTGCCGTCACCGGCGACGTCGTCCGTCTTCTTCGCGACCTCCTTGACCAGCTCGGCGCCGATCTTCTCGTACGGGTCCTCGAGCTCGATCTCCTTGGCGATGGAAACACCATCGTTGGTGATCGTGGGGGCGCCCCACTTCTTCTCGAGGACGACGTTGCGACCCTTGGGGCCCAGGGTCACCTTGACGGCGTCGGCGAGCTGGTTCATGCCGCGCTCGAGGCCGCGCCGTGCCTCCTCGTCGAACGCGATGATCTTGGCCATGTGAAGTGGTCCTCCCGGACGGGGTGGAAACGCAAACGGATCGTGCTGGCGCCCGCGACGGACGGCCTGCAAACCTTGTGGTTCCTTGCCCCACCCGGCCTGCGGGCCTCACCGACCCGATCCAAGTTCTGTCACTCTCACTGGGAGAGTGCTAACGCCAATGATTAGCACTCGACCCCTGCGAGTGCAAGCGCCTCTCACGGATCCCAGACATACGAGGGGTGCGCGGGCCGCGGGATCCACGACAGCGCGCGGGGGACGCGGGGCACGCACGAGGGGCCCGTACCCCTCTCGGGATACGAGCCCCTCGTCTCGCTAAGTCGCTGGCCGATCGCGCCGAGATCAGACGGCGAGCTTGACCATGTCCGCCTGCGGACCCTTCTGGCCCTGCGAGATCTCGAACTCCACTCGCTGACCTTCTTCAAGGGTGCGGTAGCCGTCCATCTGAATCGCGCTGTAGTGGACGAATACATCCGCACCACCGTCGACCGCGATGAAGCCGTACCCCTTCTCCGCGTTGAACCATTTGACGGTGCCCTGAGCCATGCCTAACTCCCCTATTACTGGCCCTTGCACGGGCCCGCACTTCGCGGACCCGGGTCAGACCTCACCCCCCCAATGGGTTGTGGAGGCGTGCGCCGGAACGCGTCGACCGCGGCTGAATGTATCTGTCCAACTGCCCTCTGCAACAGGTCAATCGGACGAGAATTCTGGGCACGCGCGATCGGTAATATGCGGAGAATTCGCCGGACTTCAGGGCAAGTCGGGCCATGCAAAAGCCACGAAAGGCGTATATAGGCAGGGCACTTTGGCTGCTTCTTGTCGACTCCGGGGCGACTTCGTATATGCGCCGGGCACAAACGGGGAAGCGCGTTTCCCAACTGTACCGCGCTCAACCACATGGAATTGCCCCCTCCACTTCTCTCGCGGAGGGGGCAATCAGGATTACGCAGGGTGTTTGTGCAAAGGGTCAGCCGCCGGCGACGGCGGGAATGATCGAGACGCCGGCGCCGTCCGGCGTCGCCGTCTCAAGGCCCTGTTCAAAGCGGACGTCGTCGTCGTTCACGTAGACGTTCACGAAGCGCCGCAGCTTGCCCTGGTCGTCCAGGACACGGGCCGCGATGCCCGCGTGCTTGGCCTCCAGATCGGCGATGACCTCGGAGAGGGTGCCCCCCTCGGCGGCGACCTCGGCCTTACCGCCGGTGTAGGTGCGAAGAATGGTGGGGATACGGACGTTGACGCTCATGGGGTTCACCTCTTGATGCGGGGAGGAAGCGCCCCTGCAAGGGGCGCGGGGAACTGCGCGACCAGCCACGACGGCCCCGCAGTCAAGCGAACAAGCTCAGCCTGCGAGCCCGGCGGCGCGGAACGCGTCAAGGCTAGGGCGAATCGTGGCGGTGGCCTGCGAAGTCTCAGCGACAGCGTCAAGCGTCTTGAGGCCGTCACCCGTGTTCAGCACCACCGTGGTGAGGGAGGGGTCGATGAGCCCCGCCTCAAGCAGCTTCTTCGTGACGCCGACCGTCACACCACCGGCGGTCTCCGCGAAGATCCCCTCGGTCCGGGCGAGCAGCTTGATCGCGTCGACGACCTGCTCGTCGTTCACGTCCTCCACGGCCCCGCCCGTACGGCGCGCGATGTCCAGGACGTACGGCCCGTCGGCGGGGTTGCCGATGGCCAGCGACTTGGCGATGGTGTTGGGCTTCTGGGGGCGTACGACGTCGTGCCCGGCCTTGAAGGCGGTCGACACCGGGGAGCAGCCCTCGGCCTGCGCACCGAAGATCTTGTAGGGCTTGTCCTCGACGAGGCCGAGCGCGATGAGCTCCTTCAAGCCCTTGTCGATCTTCGTGAGCTGCGAGCCCGAGGCGATCGGGATGACCAGCTGGTCGGGAAGGACCCACCCCAGCTGCTCGCAGATCTCGTACGCGAGGGTCTTGGAACCCTCGCCGTAGTAGGGCCGCAGGTTCACGTTGACGAAGCCCCAGCCCTCGCCCAGCGGGTCGCCGATGAGCTCGGAGCAGAAGCGGTTCACGTCGTCGTAGTTGCCCTCGATGCCGACGAGTTCGCCGCCGTAGACCGCGGCCATGACGACCTTGCCCTGCTCCAGGTCGTGCGGGATGAACACACAGGAGCGGAAGCCGGCGCGGGCCGCGGCGGCGCCGACGGCGCCGGCGAGGTTGCCGGTGGAGGAGCAGGACAGGGTGGTGAAGCCGAAGGCGCGCGCGGCCTCGATGGCCTGCGCGACGACGCGGTCCTTGAAGGAGTGCGTCGGGTTGCCGGAGTCGTCCTTGACGAACAACTTGCCCTGCTCGACGCCGAGTTCACGCGCGAGGTTGTCGGCCTTGACGAGCTTGGTCCAGCCGGGGTTGATGTTCGGCTTGGACGCCACGTCCGCCGGGACGGGCAGCAGCGGCGCGTAACGCCAGATGTTGTCGGGGCCCGACTCGATCTGCTTGCGGAGTGCCTCGGGGTCACCGGTCGGCAGGTTGTACGCGACTTCGAGCGGGCCGAAACAGGCCTGGCAGGCGAAGATCGGGCCGAGGGCGTAAAGCTCGCCGCACTCACGGCACGAGAGGCCGGACGCGGGGCCGAGGTCCACGGAGTCCGTGGTGGTGGAGGGGGTGGTGTTGTTCGTTTCTACAGTCTGCGCAGCCATGGAGGCGAGGCCCTTTCTCCTCATCTTCCCCGCGGCGCATTTCGCCGCGAGACGGAATTGGCACCTTCCCCGTCGAGACCTCGCGTGCGCGGTCGACGGGATGGTTGCCGGGGCTTCAACGGGCCGTATCCCTCTGCCCCTCTGGATGAGCGGTATGGCGCCGGGTCTGGACCCGGGCATTTGTTACGCGATGACCCCCGACATGCGATGGTCATCCGCGTTGTTCAAGACTGTAACCGACGGCCTGGACCCTTGAGATAGTCGTCCGAACCGCGAGATGGATCACATGCAGGCCACACACAGGAGGAGCCACCCGTGCTGGAAGAGGCCGAGCGCTGGCTGACCAGGCGTTCCTGGTCCGTTGCCGACCGTCCGCTCAGCGCACTCGTCGCAGCCAAACGAGCGTCCGGAGCCTCGGTGAGTGTCGTACTGCCCGCGCTCGACGAGGAGGAGACGGTCGGCGGGATAGTCGCCGAGATCCGCCGTGAGCTGGTCGAGAAGGCCGCCCTCGTCGACGAGCTCGTGGTGATCGACTCCGGCTCGAAGGACCGTACGGCCGAGGTCGCCCGTGAGGCGGGCGCGCGGGTCGTGCACCGGGACGAGATCCTGCCGCGCATCCCGGCCGTGCCCGGCAAGGGCGAGGTGCTGTGGCGCTCACTCCTGGTGACCGGCGGTGACATAGTCGCGTTCGTCGACGCGGACCTGAGGGAGTTCTCGGCGGACTTCGTCACGGGCATCGTGGGCCCCCTCCTGACCGAGCCCGACGTGCAGTTCGTGAAGGCGATGTACGACCGCCCCCTGGCCGGAACAGCAGGTCAGGGCGGCCGGGTCACCGAGCTGATGGCGCGCCCGCTGCTCAACATGCACTGGCCCCAGCTGGCGGGCTTCGTCCAGCCCCTCGGCGGTGAGTACGCGGCACGCAGGTCCCTCCTGGAGCGGCTGCCGTTCCCCGTCGGTTACGGGGTGGAGCTGGGTCTGCTCGTCGACGCGCTGCACACGGTGGGCCTGGACGCGCTGGCGCAGGTCGATGTCGGTGTGCGCAAGCACCGGCATCAGGACGGGCAGGCGCTCGGCAGGATGGCGGCGGCGATCTACCGGACGGCGCAGCTGCGGCTGGCGCGCGGCCATCTCGTACGCCCCGAGTTGACCCAGTTCGAACGGGGCGAGCGGGGGTTCGAGCCGCGGACCCATCCGGTGGACACGGAGGAGAGGCCGCCGATGGCCGACATCGCGGAGTACGCGGCCCGCCGCGTGGCGTGACAGTCCCCTGCGGGGCCGCCTTCCGGCGGGCTGCGGCCATACGTTTGAGGGCTTCCGGTACGGGCTAAGTTTCGGCATATGGTCTCCGAGCACGCTGCCAAGGTTCTCGTCGCGTCCAACCGCGGCCCCGTCACGTACGCCCTTGAGGAGAACGGGGAGCTGACGGCGAAACGGGGAGGCGGCGGGCTCGTATCGGGCCTGAGCGCGATCGGCGGCTCCGACGGGGACGACGCGGCCCTGTGGGTCTGCGCGGCCCTGGGGGACGGTGACCGCGAGGCGGTGCGGCGGGGCGTCGGTGAACCCGGCGTACGGATGCTCGACATCGACCCGCGGGTGCACGCGGACGCGTACAACGGGATCGCGAACTCGGTGCTGTGGTTCGTCCACCACATGCTCTACCAGACGCCGCTCGAACCGGCCTTCGATGCGGAGTTCCGCGCACAGTGGGCGTCGTACGAGACCTACAACCGGGCCTTCGCCGAGGCGCTCGCGGAGAGCGCGGCGGGCGGCGCGGCGGTCCTGGTGCAGGACTATCACCTGGCGCTGGTGCCGGGCATGCTGCGGGAGCTCCGCCCCGACCTGCGCATCGGCCATTTCTCGCACACGCCGTGGGCGCCGGTGGACTACTTCCGGATGCTGCCGGACGACATCGCGGAGCAGCTGCTGCGGGGCATCCTCGGGGCCGACCGCGCGGCGTTCCTGACGGGCCGGTGGGCGGACGCGTTCACGGACTGCTGCGTCGCCGTCCTCGGTGGTACGTCGGGGACGCGGATCGGGGTGCACGGGCTCGGGGCTGACGCGGATTTCCTGCGGGAGCGGTCGCGGCGGGACGACGTGGAGGACCGGCTCGTCGCGCTGCGGGAGCAGGTGGGTGTCGGCCGGAAGGTGATTGTCCGGGTGGACCGGACGGAGCTCTCGAAGAACATCGTGCGCGGACTCCTGTCCTACCGGCAGCTCCTTGAGGACCACCCCGAGTGGCACGAGCGGGTGGTGCACGTGGCGTTCGCCTATCCGTCACGGCAGGACCTCGCGGTGTACCGGGACTACACGGCTGAGGTGCAGAGGGTCGCCGACGAGATCAACTCCCGCTTCGGCGTTGAGGGGTGGACGCCGGTGGTACTGCACGTGAAGGACGACTTCGCCCGCTCCCTCGCGGCGTACCGCCTGGCGGACGTGGCTCTGGTGAACCCGATCCGGGACGGCATGAACCTCGTCGCGAAGGAGGTGCCGGTCGTCTCGGACGAGGGGTGCGTGCTGGTGCTTTCCCGGGAGGCGGGGGCGTACGAGGAGTTGGGCGAGGACTCGCTTGTCGTGAACCCGTATGACGTGACGGGCACGACGGCGGCGTTGCACGCGGCTTTGACGATGCCGACCGGGGAGCGTTCCGAACGCACGAAACGCCTCGCGGCGGCGGCTACTGCTCTCCCCCCGGCCCAGTGGTTCCTGGACCAGCTGCGGGCGCTGGGGGACTGATCACCGGCTGCACCGAAGCCTTGCGAATCCCTCACCCAAGCCGCGCAGCGATCGCTCCCAGGAGTTCCACCACGCCCTGCGGCCCGTCCACCACCAGGTCGGCCCTCTCGGCCAACTCCACGACCTCCGCGCTGCCGCTGCACACGAGGAGGCCCCGCACCTGGTCCGAGCGGAGCTTCTCGACTGCGGCGAAGGCGGGCAGGTCGCCCAGGTCGTCGCCGGCGTACAGGACGGTTTCGGCGCCCACTTCGCGTACGTAGTCGGCGAGGGCCACGCCCTTGTCCATGCCGGGCGGGCGCAACTCAAGGACCAGGCGGCCCGGTTCGACGATCAGGCCGTGGCGGGATGCCAGCTCGGCGAGGGGTTCGCGCAGTGCGTCGAAGGCGGCCTGCGGGTCGCGCGCGCGGCGGGTGTGGACCGCGACCGCGCGGCCCTTCTCCTCGATCCACGTGCCGCGCCAGGCGCCGATCGCGTCCAGGAAGCCGGGCAGTTCGGCGCGCACGGCCGCCACGCCCGGGTGCGGCTCGGCCGCGTGCACGGTGGAGGAGACGGCGTCCCAGCGCTCGGCGCCGTAGTGACCGAGGACGACGAGGTGTTCGAGGCCGGGAACGCCGGCGAGGCCGCCGTAGCGCACCGCGACACCCGCCGGGCGGCCGGTGACCACGGCGACGGAGCACACCTTCGGCGCGAGCGCGGCGAGGGCGGGGACGGCGTCGGGGTGGGCGCGGGCCTGCTCGGGGTCGGGGACGATCACGGCTAGCGTGCCGTCGAAGTCGAGCGCGATCACGGTCTTCTCGGGCCGCGCGAGGAGCGCGGCCAGGCCTTCGCGCCCCGCGGGAGTCACGGGTTCGGGCAGCTCGGGAGAGTACACAGGGTCACCCATGGGCCCGACCCTACGCTCAACGCTCCCCGCGCCGGGACTCCCTGACACGCCGAAGCCGGTTGACGGTGACCGGATCGTGCGCAAGGGCGCGGGGGTCGTCGAGCAGGGCGTTCAGGAGCTGGTAGTAGCGCACCGGAACCAGGCCGAGCTGCTCGCGGACCGCACGCTCCTTGGACCCCGGCCCGGCCACCCAGTCGCGGCGCTCCATGGCGAGGATGGCGCGGTCGCGCTCGGAGAGGCCGGTGTCGGGGAACCCGTCGTCCGGGGCACCGTCCGGGGAATCGTCCGTGGCATCCGTCATGCCCGTCACGCTATTCCGAGTTCTCCTCGGTCGCCGCCTTGGCCTGGATCTGGCTGAGGATCGACGCCGGGTTGCCGTTCGGGTCGACGGCCTTGCCGATGTACTTCTTGACCTCGACGGAGATCTGCGCCCAGGACGTCTTGCCCACGGGGTACAGCTGCGAGGTGGGCAGCTCGTCCAGGAACTCGGCGAGCGCCTTGTCGTTCTTGTTGCCGGTCATCTCCTCGGCGGCGGAGGTGGTGACGGGCAGCAGGTCGTACTCGCGTGAGAAGTCCAGGACGTTCTTCGTGCTGTAGGCGAAGTCGAGGAACTTGCCGATCTCCTCGCCGTGGCCGCGCTGCTTGAAGGCCATCATCCAGTCGGCGACGCCCATCGTGGCCTGGGTGTGGCCGTTCACGCCGGGCATCGGCACCATGCCGTACTTCACGCCCTTCTTGGCGGCCATCTGCATCAGCGTGGGATGGCCGTTGAGCATGCCCACGTCGCCGCGGGTGAAGGCGGCGAAGGCCTCGGCGCGGTCGAGCTTGGCGGGCGGCGTGGGGCCGGTGAGGCCCTTGCCGACGAGCTCGTCCTTGAGCCAGTTGAACGTCTTCACGTTCTGCGTGGAGTCGATGTCGTACGTGCCGACGTTGTCGGTGTAGCCGCCGCCACCGCTGAGCAGCCACTGCATCGTCTCGGCCTGCGCCTCTTCCTTGCCGAGCGGCAGGGCGTAGGGGATCTTCACGCCGCGCGCCTTGAGCGCCTTGGCGTCGGCCGCGAGGTCGGTCCAGCTCTGCGGCGGGGTGAGGCCGGCGTCCTTGAAGATCTTCTCGTTGTAGAAGAGCAGACGCGTGGAGGAGGCGAACGGCATGCCGTACTGGACGCGCTTGACCTCACCCGCCTCCGAGAGGGGGGCCATGAAGTCGGCCTGGGTGGAGATCGAGACCAGGTCCTCGGTGCGGTACAGCTTGTCCGCCGCGGCATAGTCGGCGTACGCGCCGATCTGGGCCATGTCGGGGGCGTCGCCCGCCTTGACCATGTCCTTGACCTTGCGGTCGACGTCGGTCCAGGAGTAGACGCTGACGTCGACCTTGATGCCGGGGTTCTTCGCCTCGAACTTCTTGCTGAGCTTGTCCCAGTACTTCTGGGAGCTGTTGGCCTTGGAGTCGCCGTAGTCGGCGGCCACCAGCTTGAGGGTGACGTCGCCGGAGTCGCCCGGGCCGCCGCAGCCGGCGAGGACCGCCGCCATGCCCAGTGCGGCTATCGCCGCGGTCAGTCCTGTCGCGCGCCGCTGCACAGCTGTTCCCACCCTCGATGATCTACGTGAACTGCGATTTTCCCTCGCGTATGGACACGAGGTCTACACCACCTCAGTATCGCTTGTGCAACGGCGTACCAATGACGTCCCACCGGCAAGGAGCCTTGACGCATGTCGCGTACCGCAGCAGAGATAGCAACTCAGCCCGCCTGCTGGCACCGGGCGGCCGATGCCGCTCTCGCCTTCGACGGACTGCCGGAGCCGGGCGAGCGGGTCGCCGTCACCGGGTGCGGGACGTCGTGGTTCATGGCCATCGCGTACGCGGCTCTGCGCGAGGCCGCCGGGCAGGGCGAGACGGACGCGTTCGCTTCGTCGGAGTTCCCCGTCGGGCGGAAGTACGACCGCGTGGTGGCCATCACCCGGTCCGGTACGACGACGGAGGTCCTTGAGCTCCTCGGCGAGCTGAAGGGTGTCGTCCCGACCACGGCCCTCACCGCCGATCCGAAGACGCCGGTCATGGACGCGGCGGACTCCGTGGCGGTCCTTGACTGGGCGGACGAGAGGTCGGTCGTCCAGACCCGCTTCGCGACGACGGCCCTGGCCTTCCTGCGCGCCGGGCTCGGGGACATCCCCGGGGTGAAGTCGGTCGCGGAGGCCGCGGTGGACGCCGAGCTCGCGGTGACGGAGCCGCTGCCCGCGGCGGTTCTGGCCGCCGAGCAGTGGACGTTCCTCGGGCGGGGCTGGACGTACGGTCTCGCGCTCGAAGCGGCGCTGAAGATGCGGGAGGCGGCGGGGGCGTGGACGGAGTCGTACCCGGCGATGGAGTACCGCCACGGGCCGATCTCCATCACCGGGCCCGGACGGGTGGCGTGGATGTTCGGCGTGCTGCCGGAGGGTCTCGCCGGTGATGTGGCCCGGGTGGGCGGGGAGCTGGTGGCCCGCGAGGAGTTGGATCCGCTGGCGGACCTGATCCGGGCCCAGCGGCTCGCGGTGGCCCTCGCGGAGTCGCGCGGCTACGACCCGGACCGCCCGCGAAACCTGACGCGAAGCGTGATTCTGGGCTAGCGGGTAACTGCGGGGCAAACGGGTGGGTGGGCGGGAGACATCCGCCGCGAAGCGGCGGTTTTGGGGTCCCGCCCGACGGGGACCGGCGATTGACGGCGAAGTGGACTAGACCTCTCGCGGCCGACGCGCGAGACTGTCCCCCGTGAGACACGTCATCGCCCTCGATGTGGGCGGCACCGGAATGAAGGCCGCCCTGGTCGGGGCGGACGGCACGCTCCTTTACGAGGCGCGCCGCCCGACGGGACGCGAACGCGGGCCCGACGCGGTCGTCGAGTCCATCCTCGACTTCGCCGCCGACCTGCGCACCCACGGGATCGAGGCCTTCGGGGAACCCGCCGCCGCGGCCGGTGTCGCGATCCCCGGGATCGTCGACACCGAGCGCGGCATCGCGGTGTACGCCTCGAACCTCGGCTGGCGCGACGTCCCGATGCGCGAGCTGCTGAGCCGCAGGCTGGAAGCCGTACCCGTGGCCCTGGGCCACGACGTGCGCACCGGCGGCCTCGCCGAGGGCCGGATCGGCGCGGGCAAGGGCGCCGACCGGTTCCTCTTCGTACCCCTCGGCACGGGCATCGCCGGCGCCATCGGCATCGGCGGCGTCATCGAGCCCGGCGCGCACGGCTCCGCGGGCGAGATCGGCCATGTCGTCGTGCGTCCCGGCGGGCCGCTCTGCGGCTGCGGCCAGCGCGGCTGCCTGGAGCGGCTCGCATCCGCCTCCGCGGTGAGCGAGGCCTGGGCGGCGGCGAGCGGTGACCCGCGGGCGGACGCCGCTGACTGCGCCAAGGCCGTGGAGTCGGGCGATCCGCGGGCCCAGGCGGTCTGGCAGAACGCCATCGACGCCCTCGCGGACGGCCTCATCACCGCCCTCACTCTGCTGGACCCGCACACGCTGATCATCGGTGGCGGTCTGGCCGAGGCCGGGGAAACCTTGTTCACACCCCTGCGGGCGGCCGTCGCGGCGCGCGTCGTCCAGTTCCAGACGCTGCCCGACATCGTCCCCGCGGCCCTCGGCGACACAGCCGGGTGCCTGGGGGCGGGCCTGCTCGCCTGGGACCTCGTAAGGCCGGAGTCCGACCCCACGCCCGATCCCACGTCCGACCCCACGGAGGAAACCGCCTGATGGCCACTAGCAAAGTCCTCGCCGGTGCCCAGGTGGTCCTGCCCACCGGGACCCTCTCCAACGGCCGCGTGATCGTGGACGGCACGCGCATCTCCGGGAGCGCTCCCGCGGACGCGGAGGTGATCGACCTCGCGGGCCACTGGGTGGTCCCCGGCTTCGTCGACATCCACAACCACGGCGGTGGCGGCGCCTCCTTCACCTCCGGCACCGTCGAGGACGTACTCAAGGGTGTCCACACCCACCGCCTGCACGGCACCACCACCGTCGTCGCCTCCACCGTCACCGGCGAGATGGACTTCCTCGCCCAGCGGGCGGGCCTGCTCAGTGAGCTCGCCGAGCAGGGTGACATCGCCGGTATCCACTTCGAGGGGCCTTTCATCTCGCCGTGCCGCAAGGGCGCGCACAGCGAGGTGCTCCTTCGCGACCCGGACCCCGCCGAGGTCCGCAAGCTGATCGACGCGGCCCGCGGCCGGGCGAAGATGCTCACGCTCGCCACCGAGCTGCCGGGCGGCATCGACTCCGTACGCCTCCTCGCCGAGCACGGCGTGATCGCGGCCATCGGCCACACGGACGCGACGTACGAGCAGACGCAGGAGGCCATCGACGCGGGCGCCACCGTCGCGACGCACCTCTACAACGCGATGCCGGGCCTCGGCCACCGCACGCCAGGACCGATCGCGGCCCTCCTTGAGGACGAGCGGATCACGGTCGAGCTGATCAACGACGGCACGCATCTGCACCCCGCCTCGTTCGAGCTGGCCTTCCACCACGCGGGCGCGGCCCGCACCGCCCTCATCACGGACGCGATGGACGCGGCGGGCTTCGGCGACGGCCGGTACATGCTCGGCCCGCTGGAGGTCGAGGTGTCGGACAGCGTCGCGCGCCTCGTCGAGGGCGGCTCGATCGCGGGCTCGACCCTCACCCTTGACCGCGCGTTCAAACGCTCGGTGACCGTGGACAAGCTGCCGGTCGAGGACGTCGTCCAGGCGATCTCCGCCAACCCGGCCAAGCTCCTCGGGATGTACGACAGGGTCGGCTCCCTGGAGCCCGGCAAGGACGCCGACCTGGTGGTCCTCGACGCGGACTTCGACCTGAAGGGCGTCCTGCGCAAGGGCGAGTGGGTGGTTGCGCCCAGCCCGTTGAAGTGACGACAAAGAGAAGGCGGTTGGCCCTGGCCTCTGGGCCAACCGCCTTCTCTTTGGCATGATCAGCCCCGAAAGAGGGCGTCAGTAAGCGCGTTCTCCAGCGATCTCGGGGGTGGGTGACGAGTGATCCTCACGGTCACGCTGAACGCCGCCCTGGACATCACCTACCGCGTCCCCGCCCTCACCCCGCACACCTCGCACCGCGTCACCGAGGTCACCGAACGCCCCGGTGGCAAGGGCCTGAACGTCGCCCGCGTCCTGGCGGCCATCGGCCACGACGTGACGGTGACGGGCTTCGCGGGCGGCGACACGGGCCGCGTCCTGCACGACCGCCTCACGCGCGAGCCCCGCGTCACGGACGCGCTCGTTCCCGTCGAGGGCGCCACCCGCCGCACGCTCGCCATAGTCGACGCGGCGAGCGGCGACACCACGCAGCTCAACGAGCCGGGGCCGACGATCTCGCCCGCCGAGTGGGCCGCGTTCCTGGAGTCGTACGAGGAGTCGCTGCGCGGGGGCGTCGCGGCGGTCGCGCTCTGCGGGAGCCTGCCGCCGGGGGTGCCGGTCGGCGCGTACGCGACGCTCGTACGGGCCGCGCGCGCCGCCAAGGTCCCCGTGCTCCTGGACACCAGCGGGGAGGCGCTGCGCCGTGGCGTCGCCGCCCGCCCCGACATCGTCAAGCCGAACGCCGACGAACTGGCGGAGCTGACCGGCTCCCACGAGCCCGCCCAGGCGACCCGTGACGCCCGCCGCAGGGGCGCGCACGCGGTCGTGGCCTCGCTGGGCGCACGCGGCCTCCTTGCCGTCACCCCCGCCGGCACCTGGCAGGCGGCTCCGCCCACCCGCGTCCACGGCAACCCGACCGGCGCCGGTGACTCGGCGGTCGCGGGGCTGCTCTCCGCCCTGGTGGAGGAACTTCCGTGGCCCCAGCGCCTCGCACGGGCCGTGGCGCTCTCCGCGGCGACGGTCGAGTCCCCCGTGGCAGGCGAGTTCGCGCGCTCGACGTACGAAGATCTGCTCGCGCGGGTCGCGGTGACCGGGGAGGCCACCGCGGCGTGAGACCACGCGTCACCGCGTGGGCGACGCACAACGGGCCGGGACGGTCCGAGAATTGGGGATTCATCATGCCACTCGTATCCACCGGCGAACTGGTCGCCGACGCGCGCGCAGCGGGGCGCGGGGTCGCCGCCTTCAACGTCATCACGCTGGAGCACGCGGAGGCGATCGCCGCGGGCGCGGAGCAGGCGGGCGCCCCCGCGATCCTCCAGATCTCCGAGAACGCCGTGAAGTTCCACGGCGGCAGCCTGTCCGCCATCGCGGCGGCGGCAGCAGCGGTGGCCCGCACCTCGTCGGCCCCGCTCTCCCTGCACCTGGACCACGTCACGGACGTGGAACTCATGCGGGCCGCGCACCCCGAGGGCTTCAGCTCGGTGATGTTCGACGCGTCGAAGCTGTCGTACGACGAGAACGTCAAGGCGACGGCGGAGGCGGTGCGCTGGGGCCACGAGCGGGGCATCTGGATCGAGGCCGAGCTCGGCAAGGTGGGCGGCAAGGAGGGCGAGACCCCACTGGACGCGCACGCACCGGGCGTACGGACGGATCCCGCCGAAGCCGCGGCCTACGTCGCCGACACAGGCGTCGACGCCCTCGCGGTGGCGGTCGGCTCCTCGCACGCGATGACGTCGCGCACTGCTTCTCTGGACCACGAGTTGATCGCGGCACTGAAGACGGCCGTCCCGGTACCGCTGGTGCTGCACGGCTCAAGTGGCGTACCGGACAACGAGATTCGGCAGGCCATCGCATCCGGCATGGTGAAGATCAACGTGGGCACGGCGCTGAACACGGCGTTCACGGGGGCGGTGCGGGAGTACCTCGCGGAGAACGGGACCGGGGTGGACCCGCGCAAATACCTTGGCCCTGCGCGGGAGGCGATGGCGGGGACGGTGGCTCATTTTCAGCGGATCTTCGCTTGAGCAGGTTGTCGGTCGGAAATAGCGTGAAAGTATAGGACCAAAATCCAGGTGCCCATTACACTGAGAATGGATGTAACTCGTGAGGAAGCGCTCGCTCCTGCTGGCTGGTGTGGCCTTGATCGCTGCCATCCCGTTCACCGCACAACCAGCTTCTGCTGCCTCAAGATGCGATAGAGGCTGGGTTTGCGTGTGGTCAAAACCGAACTTCGGCGGGGGCGAACGTGACCGCAAGCTCACGCCGGGCTGCTACGGCACCCTCAGCGGAGGCGCGCGCTCGGTGTCGAACCAGTCCGGCAAGCGCATCACGCTCTACAGCGACACCGGATGCTATGGAAGCAAAATCAACCTGAAGACGGGCCACTACTCCAGCTCCCTTCCCTGGAAAGCCCGGAGCGTTGCCGTTTGGGGATAGCCCTGATCCACATGGGTCTGGCACCCACGTTCCGCGCTAGGTAGCAGATGCGCGTCGCAGCCCAACTAGCGCGGCGCGCATTCTGTGTGCGAGGCCACTCCGCGATAGAACGGTCCGCCGATACCCACCGGCGGACCGTTCAACATCGCACTCTCAAGCTGCCCGAGGAAAACAGCGATCAGTGGTTGACGTGTCCGGCCTTCAGCCAGACCTGGTCCAGGTTGGCGTCACACTGATCACCCTCCTGACAGGAGACCACCAGCGTGTTGGTGCCCTTGTTCAGGTGGACGTACGCATACGTCTTGGTCCACCCCTTCGCCCAGTCACCCTCTTCAGCCTTGGCGAAGTTGTCCATATTGAGCTTGCGGTCGGACGGCGTTCCGTTGACCAGAAGGGTTGTCTCGGCAGCCTTGCCGGGGACGCCGTAGCCCACGAAGAGGGTGTAGTCACCGCTCTTGGGGATGCCGTTCACGCTCCAAGTCGCCTGAGCTCCGACCTTGTTGAGCCCCGCCACATAGACCCCGCCCGCGGACTTCGCCCCGTCGATGTCGGAAGCCGTGGTCGTGCCGCCCTCAAGCTTCAGCGCCTTCGCGTCCGTCTTCGGGAGCTTGGCCGGCTTCGCCGGGTCCTTCGTCGGCTTCTCGCTGGGCTTGACCGTCTCGGCCTGCGTGGAGCCGGCGCCCGCTTCCTTCTTGTCGCCCTCGTCACCGCCGCCGAACATCATCGCGGCGCCGATCCCGATGGCGACGACCGCGACGACCGCTATCGCGGCGATCAGCAGGCCCTTGGTGTTGGGGCCGCCGCCACGACCGCCGGAGCCTCGGGACGCCGGGGTGTACTGCGGTGCCGTGGGGGCCCCGCCGGACTGTGTCTCCGGAGCGGCGTAGTGCGCGTTCGGCTGGCCGTAGGACTGCTGCTGCGGCGGCACCTGCTGGCCGTATGTGGGCGCGGCCTGCGTGCCGTAGGTGCTGGGGCGGCGGTCTCCGACCGCGCGCACCTGGTTGTACGAGGGCCGGGTACCCGGGTATCCGTAGCCGCCCCCGCCGCTGGGCGGGGTGGCGCCGGCGGCCTGTCCGTCCTCGTACAGATAGCCGAACGGATCGTCGTCGCCCTCTGGCGCGCTCGGCGTGTGCTCGCCGTTATTGCCGGGCGTCATTCCCAGGTCACTCCCTCATATCGCTGACCGGGGGAGCCTACCCGCTCCGGGTGATGTCACGGGGTGGCGTTGACCTCATCCGGCCCGCCTGTGCTGTTTGGCACGGGAGCGTTTCTCCACGTACATCCGCTGGTCAGCGGAGTGCAAGACCTCGTCTGCCGACATCCCGCAGTGGGCCCACCCGATGCCGAAACTGGCCCCTACCCGCACCGCTCGGCCATCCACGCGGATCGGCGGGATGATCGCGTTCCGCAGCCGCACCGCGAGGTCCTGCGCGTCGGCGCGGCCGAGCCCGTCGGCGAGGACGACGAACTCGTCACCGCCGAGCCGGGCGACCGTGTCACCGTCGCGCACACCGCTGGTGAGGCGCCTGGCCACCTCGATGAGGACCGCGTCACCCGTGTGATGCCCGAAGCGGTCGTTGATCGACTTGAAGCCGTCGAGGTCGCAGAAGAGCACGGCGAGACCCTTGGTGCCGTCGTCCGTGTCCCCGTGCCCCTCGGGCGGCGCGACCGTGTGCACGTGGTGGTCGAAGCCGTCGGCGGCCTGCTGCAGGGCGTGCGCGCCGTGCGAGCCGTAGTCGAAGCTGTGCTGCCCGTCGGCGTCGTACACACCGTCGTACGCCGCGTCGAGCGAGTCCACCGCGCTGGGCTGGCCCGCGTGGGGCCTGCGACAGAGCCGGGAGCTGAGGCGGGAGCGCAGCTCGGCGGAGTTCGGCAGGCCGGTGAGGGAGTCGTGCGACGCGCGGTGCGCGAGCTGGAGCTCGCGGCGCTTGCGGTCCTCTATGTCCTCGACGTGGGTGAGGAGGAAGCGCGGGCCGTCGGCGGCGTCCGCGACGACCGAGTTGCGCAGGGAGACCCAGACGTACGTCCCGTCGCGCCGGGCAAGCCGCAGCTCGGCACGGCCGCCCTCTGCGGAGGTCCGCAGGAGCGTGCCGATGTCCTCGGGGTGGACCAGGTCGGAGAACGAATAGCGGCGCATCGCGGACGCGGGGCGGCCGAGCAGGCGGCACAGCGCGTCGTTCGTGCGCAGGATGCGGCCGTGCTGGTCGCCGCCCATCTCGGCGATGGCCATGCCGGACGGCGCGTACTCGAAGGCCTGGCGGAAGGACTCCTCGCTGGCCCGCAGCGCCTGCTGCTCGCGCTCCAGGCGGACCAGGGCGCGCTGCATGTTGGCGCGAAGGCGGGCGTTGCTGATCGCGATGGCGGCCTGGAAGGCGTACATCTGCAGGGCCTCGCGGCCCCAGGCGCCGGGCCTGCGGCCGTTGCGGGGGCGGTCCACGGAGATCACGCCGAGCAGTTCGCCGCCGGCCGCGCCCGTGGCGTACATCGGGGCGAAGAGGCGGTCCGCCGGGTGCCACTCGTCCTCGAAGCGGGGCTCGGGGCCGTCGGTGTACCACTGCGGGACGTCGTCCTCGTCGAGGACCCAGCCCTCGGTGTACGAGATGAAGCGCAGGGCGCCCCAGGCCTCACCCATGGCCAGGCGCTTCTCCCAGGCGTCGCGTGATCCGACGCGGCCGGTGATGAGCGCTTCGGCGGCGGTGTTGCCCGCGAAGGCGGCGACGACCAGGTCGCCGTCAGGGCGTACGAGATTGACGCACGCCAGTTCGTAGCCAAGGCCGTTGACCACGCCGTCGGCGACGGTCTGCAGCGTGTCCGCCAGGCTTCGGGCCGTGTTGAGGTCCGCCACCACTTGATGCAGCTGCCGCAGGGTCGCAAGACGGACGTACGGCTCCGACTCGGTCTCCATTGCTCGCTCTCCCCGAGACCTCGACAGCAACTCCAGGATTCGCAGCGCCCTTACTGTTCTTTACTGTTCTCTCAGTACCTGAGTTCTCTCAGTGTCTGATTGCCACCGTCACTGAATCACAGCGAGCAGCTCACTCGGTACACAGGGTCAACAAAATATGGGTCCTGTGACTCAAGTCACAGGTGGGAAGCCTTCGTTGGTCCAGTCCACTTGGCCGATCGAGGGCCGCAAGGGCGGTCGGCCCCCGCCTGGTGAGGGCCTGCGCGAACCCCCTCGGCCATCGGACCTAGGCCTGGTCTCGGACCAGGGCCCGATGTGGTGGCGGGGGCGGCGGGACTAGCGTCGCTGCCGTGGTTCCCGTACTGAAGACATCGCCCAAGAGCGCGCCCGCGACTCCCCAAGAGCCGCCCTCCCCACGTATCCCGTCGCCCGGCGGGCATTCTGTGGGGGTGAGCAACGAAGATTTCCGCGCCGCCATGTCCCGGCTCGCCGCGGGTGTGGTCCTGGTGACCGCCCGCGAGCCGTCGCTGGACGCGGACGATCCGCGGGCCCCGGTCGGCGAGGACGTCGGCATGACCGCGACGGCCTTCCTCTCCGTCTCCCTCGACCCGCCTCTCGTGCTGGTCAGCCTGCGCGAGGGCTCCCGGATGGACGACCTGCTCGCGGAGCAGCCGCTGTGGGGCGTATCGGTGCTCTCCGAGAGCCAGCGCCACATCGCGGGCCGGTTCGCGATGAAGGGCAGGATCAGCGACCGGCTACTCTTCGAGGACATTCCCTACGTACGCGGAGAGGCGTCCGGGGCCCCGCTCATCGGCGGTGCGCTCGCGACGCTGGAGTGCCGGACGGAACAGACGGTGACGGCGGGCGATCACACGCTGGTCATCGGGCGGGTTCTTTCGGCCGCGCTGCCGAGCGTGGACGGTGGGCCGCTGGCCTATTTCAAGGGGAAGTACCGGCAGCTGGGGTGAGGGCCGCGGGCCCGCTCCGGGCTTCGGGCGGCCGGGCGGGATTTGCCGGCGGGACTGTTTGCTGCTGGGGGCAGGGATTTAGGGGGTGGCGAGGGGGCCGGGGGTCAGGGGGCCCGGGGGCCCGGGGGGCAGGGGATCAGCCCCAGCCCTCCCCCGAGCGGCCGCGCTTGGTCTGGCTGCGCTGCTTCTTCTCCCGCAGGCGCCGCTCGTTGATCCCGCGGGGGATCTTCGTGGCGCGGCGGGGCCGCGGCGGCGGCGCGGTGGCCTCCGCGAGGAGTGAGGCGAGGCGGGTGGCCGCCATCTCGCGGTTGCGCCACTGGGAGCGGTGCTCGGAGGCGCGAACGCTGACGACGCCGCCGACGAGGCGGCTCGCGAGGCGCTCCAGGGCGCGCTCCTTCCACACCGGAGGCAGAGCTTCGGTGTTGGCCAGGTCGAATCTCAGCTCCACCTGCGAATCGCTGGTGTTGACGTGCTGACCGCCCGGCCCGGACGACCTGGAGAATCGCCACATGAGCTCGGACTCCGGCAGGGAGACCGAGCCGCGGATGACATAGGGACCGGACATGCGTCCTATGGTCCCGCGTCTGTCCGGTCCACGTCACCCGTATTTACGACGCGCCCGCCGTGCGGTGCGGGAGATTCGGGTGGGACGCCAGAGATGAGTAAAGAAAGTAAAAGGAACTGGAACCTCTGGGACCCCGGTCGACGTTCATAGAGGTGACGGTAGCTTCGTCCCCAGTACGAAGCCCGTTCGTACGCAACGAGGGAAGGGACTCCCAACAATGGCAGTAAGCCTGTCCAAGGGTGGCAACGTCTCGCTCACCAAGGAGGCTCCGGGCCTGACCGCCGTCACCGTGGGCCTCGGCTGGGACGTCCGTACCACCACTGGCACCGACTTCGACCTCGACGCCTCGGCCATCGCGGTGAACCCGGAGGGCAAGGTCTACTCGGACGGCCACTTCGTCTTCTTCAACAACAAGGCGACGCCGGACCAGACCATCGTGCACACCGGTGACAACGTCACGGGCGCGGGCGAGGGCGACGACGAGCAGATCAACGTCAACCTGGCCGGCCTCCCGGCCGACGTCGACAAGATCGTCTTCCCGGTCTCGATCTACGACGCCGAGAACCGCTCGCAGAACTTCGGCCAGGTGCGGAACGCCTTCATCCGCATCCTCAACCAGGCCGGCGGCACGGAGATCGCCCGCTATGACCTGAGCGAGGACGCCGCCACCGAGACCGCCATGGTCTTCGGCGAGCTGTACCGCAGCGGCGCGGAGTGGAAGTTCCGCGCGGTGGGCCAGGGCTACGCGTCGGGCCTCACCGGCATCGCGCAGGACTTCGGCGTCAACGTCTGAGCCAGTAGGGCCAGTAGGGCCAGTTGCGCTGGTTGAGCTGGTTGAGCTAGCTGACGAAGGCCCCCGGCGGATCTTTCCGCCGGGGGCCTTCGCCGCGTGCGCGCGCTGCCCTCAGACGCTCTCTTGCGGTTCCTCCTGCTCACGCAGGGCGCGCCACTCGCTGACCGTGTTCCAGGCGAAGTAGGCGAGCGCGCCGCCTCCGCAGACGAGCCAGGCGAGGGACGGCTCCTGGGTGTCGAACACCTCGTCGACGACGAGGACCGCAAGGACCACTGTCGTGGCGAGGCTGCCGTACACCTTGCGCCGTGCGACCCGCTGCTCCCTGCGAGGCCCTTCCGAGAGGCGGAGGGCGTAGATCTCGACGTCACCGAAGACGTCCTCGGCGCGAACGCCGCGCTCGCCGTGCTCACCGCCGCCTTCCTCCACGGAGGCGAGATGCTGCCGGGCTTCGCGTACGTGACCACGCGCCTCGGCGGTCTTCATGGCGTGCCGCCCGCGCAACAGCCCTTGCAGGCGGGCCAGATACCGATCGTCGTCGACGCCGCCGGCCCGGCGGGCAGGAGTGAGCCAGCGGTCGAGCGTGGCGTCGGGAAACGCGTAGGCGCCGACGGCCCACGCCGCGCAGAGCAGCGCGAGCAGCGGCGCGGGCACGCGGAACAGCCGCTCCCCTGACGCGGCGACGGCGACGGCGGCCCCGCCGGCCACCACGGCGGCGGCTCCCGCGAGGAACCCCCACATGCCCCGGATCCGCCCCGCGGCGCGCACGGCGAAGGCGACGCAGCCGAGGGACACGGCCACGACGACGGTCGCGCAGACCGCGATCGAGGTCCAACTCCCCTCCACCCAGAGCCCGTCCTCGACCCAGCCGAGAACGCAGAACCCGACCCCGGCGAGCCCGAGCGTCCCGAGCGTGGCGCTGACCCGTTCGCCGGGCAGCATGCCGTGCGTGTCGACCCGGGCGCGACGCTCCTCGCCGATGCGCTCGGCGGCGACCGTACGGGCGTAGGCGTCGGCCTCCCCGAGGACCTCGCGGGCGGGAAGACCCGCGTCCCGTACGACCTCGTGCGCCTCCGCGAGGACTTCGTCGGCGAGGCCGCCGGGCGCATCGTGATCGAGGACGAGCCGCACCTCCACGCAGGCGGCCCACTCCTCGTCCTCCGCGCGCTCCCAACCGAGCGTCGACTTGGATGCCTTGCTCTTCCCCGCCTTGCTCATGCTTCCCCCTGCTGCTGCTCGTGTCCTGTGAGGAGGACGGCGACGGTCCGGGAGAACTCCCCCCAGGCGGCCTGGTCACGCCGCAGCCGCTTTCGCCCCTCCCCGGTGATCCGGTAGTACTTCCGCCCCGGCCCGCCCTCCCCGGCCCCCCACTCGACCTCGACGGCACCTTCCTCTTCGAGGCGCGTGAGGGCGGGATAGAGGGTCGCGGCCTTGACCCCGTCCATCCCCGCGTCGGCGAGACGGCTCAACAGGGCGTACCCGTAGCTCTTTTCCTCGCGGTCGAGGATGCCGAGCAGACAGAGGGGCAGCGCGGCGCGCGTCCATGAGGCGTGAGCGACGGGCACGGGCTCTCTCTTCTTTATTGCCGACTATTCCAGTATCCATAATAGTCCGCCTCGAAGCATGCCGCACAGACCGATCGGGCAGGGCAGTAGTGCTCGTTGACCACATCTCGTTGACCACATGAGGGAGTGTGAGGGCCATGGCGACCGTGGTGCTGGTCGGGACGCTGGACACCAAAGGGGCGGAGTACGCCTGGCTGCGTGAGCGGCTCAGGGAGTACGGCAGTGACGTGTTACTCGTCGACGCCGGTGTCCTGCCGCCGCCCCCGCACGCGCCCATCCCCGCCCCCGACGTATCCGCCGACGCCGTGGCCCGCGCGGCCGGGCATGAGCTGGCCCGGCTGCGGAGTAACGGCGAGCGGGGCGCGGCCGTGGCGGCGATGGCGGACGGCGTGACCGAGGTGGTGCTGGACCTGCATCGGCAGGGCAAGCTGCACGCGGTGCTCGCCGCCGGGGGCAGCGGCGGTTCGTCGATCGCCGCGCAGGCGATGCGGGCGCTGCCGATCGGGGTGCCGAAAGTGCTGGTGAGCACGATGGCGGGCGGTGACGTGGCCCCGTACGTGGGCAGCAGCGACCTCACCCTGATGTACAGCGTCGTCGACATCTCCGGCATCAACGCCGTCTCGCGGCAGGTCCTCGGCAACGCGGCGGCGGCAGCCGCGGGCATGGCACGGCGCTACGAACGCAACCACGACGATCTCGCGGGCCGTGGCCGCAGGGTGGTCGCGGCGACGATGTTCGGCGTGACGACACCCGCGATCGACGCGGCCCGCGCCCGCCTCCACGAGCTCGGCTACGAGGTCCTCGTCTTCCACGCCACGGGCGCCGGTGGCCGCGCGGTGGAGAAACTGGCGTCCGACGGGATGCTGGACGGCGTACTGGACCTGACGACCACCGAACTCGCCGACGAGCTGGTCGGCGGAGTCCTCTCCGCGGGCCCCGAGCGCCTCACCGCTGCGGGCCGCGCGGGCATCCCGCAGGTGGTCGCGCCCGGGGCCCTCGACATGGTCAACTTCGGCCCCGAGCGCACGGTCCCGCCCCGTTTCGCGGACCGCGACCTCCTCGTGCACAACCCCACGGTCACCCTGATGCGTACGACAGCCGATGAGATGGCCGCACTCGGCGCCGTCCTCGGCCACAAGCTGGCCGCCGCGCGCGGCCCCGCCGAACTCTTCTGGCCGCTGCGGGGCGTCTCGGCGGTGGACGCCGAAGGCGGCCCGTTCGCGGACCCGGCGGCGGACGAAGCGGGGCTGCGTGCGCTCCGGTCGACGGTGCGCGGCAGCAACGTACGACTCCACGAGGTGGACGCGCACATCAACGACGCGGTGTTCGCGGTGGCGATGGCGGACCGCCTGGACGAACTGATCCGTTCACGCGCGCTGAAGCCGGCGACGTGACGTCCGACAACTGGCTTAACTCGCTCAAGGAGCTTCTCCCATGACCGGCACCCTCACCCGCACACAAGCTCTCGCCCGCCTCAACTCCCAAGTAGCGCAAGGAAACCCGGTGATCGGCGCGGGCGCCGGCACCGGTCTCTCCGCCAAGTGCGCCGAGGAGGGCGGCGTGGACCTCCTGATCATCTACAACTCGGGCCGCTACCGCATGGCGGGCCGCGGCTCCCTCGCGGGCCTGCTTCCGTACGGCGACGCGAACGCGATCGTGGTGGACATGGCCAGGGAGGTGCTCCCGGTGGTGAAGGACACCCCGGTCCTCGCCGGGGTGTGCGGAACGGACCCGTTCCGGGACATGGGCCGCTTCCTGGACGAGCTGAAGCGGATGGGCTTCACGGGCGTCCAGAACTTCCCGACCGTCGGCCTGTACGACGGCACGTTCCGCACCAACCTCGAAGAGACCGGCATGGGATACGGCCTGGAGGTCGACATGATCCGCGAGGCCCACGCCCGCGACCTCCTGACGACCCCGTACGTCTTCGACCCCGGCCAAGCCGCCGACATGGCCCGCGCCGGCGCGGACGTCCTGGTCCCCCACGTGGGCCTGACGACGAAGGGCTCGATCGGCGCGGGCACGGCCCTGACACTCGACCAGGCGGCCACGAGGGTCCAGGAGATGCACGACGCGGCCAAGCGCGTGAACCCCGACATCCTGGTCCTGTGCCACGGCGGGCCCATCGCCGAACCGGAGGACGCGGCGTACGTCCTGTCCCGCACCACGGGAATCGCCGGGTTCTTCGGCGCCTCGTCGATCGAACGCCTCCCCACGGAGCGCGCGATCGTGGATCAGACCCGCGCCTTCAAGTCCCTGAAGGCACACGGATGAACACAGCTCTGACAGCTCTGGACGGACAGCGCCCGTACTAACCTGCGCCGCATGATCCTCGAACCGCTCACCCCCGCGGACAGCGGCGCGCTCCCCGGCGAGCTGCTCACCGAGCTCACCGCCCTGTACGCGTCGAACCGCACGTTCCACGCGCTCTCCGGGGACTTCCCCGACCCCGACGACATCCGCCCCGAACAGGTCGCCGCCGCGCTCGCGGACGAGCTGGCCGATCCGGAGGCGGAGGTGCTCGTCGCCCGGTCCGAGGGGCGGGTCGTCGGGATCGGCGTCACGCTGAGGCGGCACCCCGATCCCGCCGACCCCGACCCGTGGATCGGCCTGCTCATGGTGGATGCCCGGGAGCAACGCAGCGGCCATGGGCGGGAGTTCGCCACCAGGATCGAGCAGCGCTTCCGGGCCGACGGGCGCGAGGGGGTGCGGCTCGCGGTCCTTGACGGGAACGACGCCGGGCTCGCCTTCTGGAGCGCGCTCGGCTACGAGGTCATCGACCACCGCCGCGATCTCCGGGCGGACCGCCCGTGTGCGGTACTGCGTAAGCCGCTTCCGTAGCCCTACGGGCCCCTATGGGCTCTTATGGGCGGTCCGGCTTTCCCTCCCCGTACAGCCACGGCCCCCAGATCGCCCGCACCTTCTCGCGCGCCGCCTCGCCGCCCGCGTGCTTCTCCACGTACCGCGTGAAGTCCTCGGTGTCCGCGTTGCCGTGGCGGTGGGACTTGGTCCAGCCCTGCACGATGTCGTAGAACGTGTCGTCGCCCACGGCCTGGCGGATCTTGTGGATGACCATGCCGCCCCGCTCGTACACCGGACTGTCCGAGATCTTCGCGGCGGACGGCGGCTTCGCGGGCGGGAAGGCCCAGATGGCTTCGTTGTCCTTCGCGTCCTCGTAGTAGTCGTCCGCGTAGACCGAGTCGAAGGTCTCCTGCACGCTGTCGCCGTCGTGGTCCTCCTCCCAGAGCCACTCCGCGTACGTCGCAAAGCCCTCGTTGAGCCACATGTCCCGCCAGGACTTGGGCGTCACGGAGTTCCCGAACCACTGGTGTGCCAGCTCGTGGACGACCAGTTCGGTGTCGGGGGCGCCGGGGAAGGTGGGCCTGGTCTGGGTCTCCAGGGCGTAGCCCGCGGCCTCCTCCCGGTCGACGATCGCGCCGGTCGAGGAGAAGGGGTAGGGGCCGAAGTTCAGCTCCTGCCACTCGATGATCTCGGGGATGCGGCGGAGCGCCTTCGCGCTGTCCTTGGCCTCGTCGGGGTCGACGGCCGTGAGCACCGGCACGCCGGACTTCGTCGTCGACTTCTTCACGTCGTACGCGCCGATCGCCACCGTCGCCAGGTAGCTCGCCATCGGTTCCGCGCTGTGCCAGGCGAAGGTGGTGCGGCCGTTCTTGGTCGACTCGCGGGTCAACTCGCCGTTGGAGATGGCCTGCAGCCCTTCGGGGACCGTGACCCGTATGTCGTACGAGGCCTTGTCCGAAGGGTGGTTGTTCGCGGGGAACCAGGCCATCGAACCGGTCGGTTCGCCCAGCGCGAGGGCCCCGCCCTCCGTCCGCAGCCAGCCCTCCTCGGAGTCGTCCGGGTCGGTGATGGTCTCCGGGGTGCCGGAGTAGCGGACGGTCGTACGGAACGTCTCGCCCTTGTCGAGGTCGTCCGGCGGACGGATCGTCAGCTCCTGCCCGTCCCGGTGGAAAGTGGCGTCCTTCCCCTCGACGGTGACGCCCTTCACGTCCAGCCCCTTGAAGTCGAGGTTGAAGGCGCTGAGGTCCTGGGTGGCCCGCGCCGTGACCTCGGCCGTGCCGGTGAGGTGGCGGGCGTCGGGGTCGTAGCCGAGGGTCAGGTCGTAGTGCGCGACGTCGTAACCGCCGTTGCCCAGCTTCGGGAAGTACGGGTCACGCAGGCCGTCGGCTCCTGGCGTGCCATGCACCCCGGAGCCGCTGCAGGCGGTGAGGACGAGGGCGGTGAGGGCGGCGAGGGCGACCGCGGAGGTTCCGCGGGGCGCCGTGGGTCGTAGGAGCACGCCCGTGATCTTATGCGGCATATGTTCGGCCCGGGGCCGCCCGCCCCGAACTCCCGGCGCCGCCCTTCGGGGGGCTGGTGGGTGGCGGGTGGCGCCCGGTGGCTGGTGGGTGGCGGGTGGCGCCCGGTGGCTGGTGGCCGGTGGCTGGTGGCTTCAGCGACCGAGCGCCGCGACGCCCGCCTGCGCGAACTTCTCGTCCTGGTCGCCGGACGGGGCACCCGCGACACCGATGCCCGCTATCGGGGCGCCCTTGGCGGTCACCGGCGCACCGCCCGCGAGGAACAACGTGCCGGGGATGTCCTTGAGGGTGGGGGCCTTCGCCAGGCGCTCGCTCAGCTCGGAGGTCGGCGCGTTCCAGGCGACGGCCGTGTACGCCTTCTTCTCGGCGGACTCGTAGGACTGCGGGCCCGCGCCGTCGCCGCGCAGGGTGACGACGGTGTTGCCGTCACGGTCGACCACGGCGACCGTGACGCGCTGGTTCTCCTTCTCGGCGGCGTCGAGCGCGGCCTGGGCGGCCTTGGCCGCGGCGTCGATGTTCAGGTGCGTGGACCGCGTGAGGTTCTTGTCGCCCGCGTCGGCGGTGACGGCGGCCTTGGCAGCCGCGTCGGGAGTACCGGCACTGGCGGAGACGGCACCGAAGGTTCCGGCGCCGAGAACGGCGGCGGTCGCGGCGACGGTGAGGACACGGGTACGGCGGGAGAGCTTCTGCATCGGGGGCTCCTCAGAGGTGAAGACGGGGATCCAGGTAGGTCAGGTGGATCAAGGGGAGGTTGTTCTCCCTGTCACCAATCCTGTGGCCGTCCCCGCCCCGCACCCCTCGACGTACCGGCTGGGAGCCGCGCGCCGCCCGGCCGACACCAGGGTCAACCGATCGGTTGACCCCTCGCCGGCCCCACCGGGCCACAATGAGGGTGTTTGCCCAGTTCAGCACCCGCGCACCTACACGAGACGGCAGTACGAGAGGGGAGCCCCCAGTGGGACGACGCACGCCGGGCCCCGCCTTCGAAACGCCCGACCCCGAAACGCCCGGCCCTGAAACACTCGACCCGGAAACGTCCGACCCCGAAACACTCGGCCCCGAAACACTCGACCCGGAAACGCCTGACCCCGATGCCCGCTGGCTCGCCGCCGTCATGCACACGGCGTTCTTCCTGCTCCTGGGCTCGGCGCTGGCCCGCTTCCTGATGCGGCACCCCGGCGAACCGCGCACACCGTGGATCATCGCGCTCTCCATCTCCCTCGCGCTCCTCTACGTGCTCGGCCCCGTCATCGGCGCCCGCCCCACCGCACCGCGCCGCCTCATCTGGCTGACCCTCGTCGTGGCCGTCTGGGTCGTGCTCGTGCTGCTCGCGCCGAGCTTCGCCTGGTGCGCGGTGCCGCTCTTCTACACCGGCCTGCGTACGCTGCCGCCGCGCGCCGCCCTGCTCCTGGTGGCCGTCCTGACCGCCTTCGTGGTCGTCGCCCAGTTGCAGCTCGCGGGCCGCTTCGATCCGAACCTGCTGCTCGCGCCGACCGCATGGGCCGCGGTCGCGACCGCCGTCTTCCTGTACATGCAGCGCCAGGCGGCACGCCAGCGCACCCTCATCGACGACCTGATCCGCACCCGCCGCGAACTGGCCGCCACCGAGCGTCGCGAGGGCACCCTCGCCGAACGCCAGCGCATCTCCATGGAGATCCACGACACCCTCGCCCAGGGCCTGTCCAGCCAGCAGATGCTGCTCCAGGCCGCCGACCGCCTCTGGGACACGGACCCGGCCAAGGCCCGCACCCACATCCGTACCGCCGAGTCGATCACCGAACGCGGCCTGGCCGAGGCCCGCCGCTTCGTCCACGACCTGGCGCCCGCCGACCTCGCCGACGGCGGCAGCCTGGACGAGGCGCTGCGCACGCTGGCCGCACGCACCGCCCAGGACGCGGACCTCGCCGTCCGCTTCCACGCCGAGGGCACCCCCGCCCCGCTCCCGGACCGGACCCGCTCCGCGCTCCTGCGCATCGCCCAGGGCGCGCTGGCCAACGTCACCGAACACGCCCGGGCGACGACGGCGGCACTGACCCTCACACACCTCGACGACCAGGTGGTACTCGACGTCGCGGACGACGGCCGCGGCTTCACCCCCACCGAACAGCCACCCGCCTCCGGCCCCGGGCCCGGGCCCGGCTCCGGGCCCGCCCGGCGCGGCCATGGGCTGCCCGCGATCCGCGCGAGGGCACGGCAGCTCGGCGGCACGCTGACGATCGAGTCGGCACCGGGCGAGGGCACGGTCCTCTCCGTCTCCATCCCACTTTCCCCCCGGGAGACCCCATGACAAGCGCCGCTGCCACACCCCCGGTCCGCCTCCTGGTCTGCGACGACCACATCGTCGTACGCGCCGGTCTGCTGGCCCTGCTGGGCAGCGCGCCGGACATCGAGGTGGTCGGAGAGGCGGGCACCGGCGAGGAGGCGATCGCGCTCGCCGCGAAGCTGGCCCCGGACGTGGTCCTGATGGACCTGCAACTGGGCGAGGGGATGGACGGCGTGGAGGCAACGCGCACCATCACGTCCTCCCCCGGTGCCTCCGCCCCACCGCCACCCCACGTCCTGGTCCTGACGACGTACGACACGGACGCCGACATCACCCGCGCCATCGAGGCGGGCGCGACGGGCTACCTCCTGAAGGCCGAACGCCCCGAGGAACTCTTCGCCGCGATCCACGCCGCCGCGCAGGGCCGCACCACGCTCTCCCCGCCGGTCGCGTCCCGTGTGATGGCCCGCATGCGCAAGCCGCTGCCCACCCTCACCGACCGGGAACTCGACATCCTCGCGCAGCTCTCCCACGGCCTCGGCAACCGCGACATCGCCCGCGCGCTGTTCATCAGCGAGGCCACGGTCAAGACGCACCTCGGCCGGATCTACGACAAGCTCGGCGTGGACACGCGGGCCGGCGCGGTGGCGGTGGCGAAGGAGCAGCGGCTGCTGTCGTGACCTTCCGTGCCCCTGAGCAGCGGCGGCCGGTGCCCCGCGGCAACGGCGTTTTGTGCCCCACGGCCCATGACACCATCGACCACGTGCTCGACATCGGCTACGCCCTCTCCCACCGCTTCCCCGACCCCCCGCAGTTCGACTACCGCCACGCGGACGTCCACGCGCTGCGGCACGACCTGTTCTGCGGGGACGTGTACCTCGCGGACACCAAAGCGGACCGGGAGCTGTCCACAGCCTGGGGATGGGTTCCCGTCCTGGACTTCGCATGGGCGCTGTGCGACATCGTGGAGCAGCTGGACAAGGACCCGATGGGCAGCCGCGCCTCCCGCCCTCAGTACGCCGAACTCGACTTCACGGAGTCCACGGACCGCATGCTGTTCACCCGGCGCTTCGGGTGGGTGGACATCGAGGCGGACTGGATGCGGGTGGAGGAGGCGCCGCTGACGTTCTCCCACTCGGAGCTGCGGCGGGAGGCGCGGGACTTCCTCCAGGACCTCCTGGCCGACCTCACGGACCTCCACGAGTCCCTGGCCGAGAACCCCACGATCTGGACGCTCCAGTCCCGCTTTTCCCGGGCGTAGGCGCCCAGCACCCCGGCGCGCGCGTCCCGGGCCCCACCGCCGCCCCCGCCGTCGGCACCCCCACGCCCCCCGATCCCCGCAGCCCCGGTGCCCGAACAAGCCTTTCCCACCCACCCACCCGATTGCCCCGCAGCCCCCGCGGACGAACAAGCCTTTCCCGCCCACCCGCCCGTTTGCCCCGCCGCGTTCCAGCGGGGAGCGAGCCTTCCGGGTTCTCCGGGCGGCGAGTGCTCTCGCGAGCGCGGTCGCGCTTGGGTGTGGGCGCTCGGGACCCACGCACGGACGGGGCGCGACCGGCGGGAGGGGACGTGTCGGTATTTCCGCCCGGAGCACGGTTCGCGGCACTCCGGAGCCGAAGCACCACAGCGACCACCGGACGATAGCGAGGACGGACATACCGGCGCGGCCCCGCACCCACAGACGAACAGCGCCCCCGACCAACCACCCCGCACCCGGAAACGCACCGCGACCCGCGACCCGCACCCCAGCACTCCACGCCCCCGGCGCCCCGCACCCCCGCAGCACCCCACCACCCAGCCGCGCCAACCCCCCGCCCAAGCCGGACGCTAGTCCACCCGCACACCCACCTGCGCAGCGAACACCGGCGCCAGATCCATCAACTGCGCCGTACTGATCACCGCCCCCGCCAAGCACTCCACCCCCCGAAGAATGTCCACCTCCGCGGCCTCCCGCAGGTCGACATCCTTCATCCGGACCCCGCTGAAGTCCGCCCCCTTCAGCACACAGCCCACGAACTCCACCCGCTCCAGCACCGCCTGCCCGAAGTCCGGCTCCACCAGCACGCACCCCTCGAAGACGACGTCCTTCAACCGCGCCTTCCGGAGGTTCAGATAGTCGATCTTCCCGCCCCGGACGACGACCCTCTCCAGCACGCTCCCGTGCAACTGCACACCCCCCAGCCGAGCGTCCACCACCTCCACGTCCCGCAGCGAAGCCTCCACCAGCTCCGTGCCGACCCCCCGCAGCTCCGTCAGCACGGAGTCCACGAACCGCGCCCGGCTGAGCCGCGTCTCGCTCACCCCGCAGCCCGTCACCGCACAGTCCAAGAACAGCGCTCCCCCGCCGTCCTGCCCCGCAAGGTCGAGCTCCCGGAACTCGACCCCGTCGTAATCCCCGTCAGGCTCCAACTCCCCCTCCCCGAAGGCCCGCAGCCGAGGCAACCGCACCTCGGCCCGCCGAGCCTTCTTCACCACACCCGCACCCGCACTCGCACCCACACCCGCACCCGACGCCGCACTCCGCTGTCCCATGAGCCCATGGTGCACCCACCCACTGACAACGCCAGGGCACCGCGATGTCACACCCAGGCCACCCCCACCCGTCGTACCCAGCAGAGGAGCACACCCGTCCACAACAGGAGCCCACCCGATGCCCCACAGCAGCAAGAACCCCGCCCCCACCCCCCGCACCGTCACGATCATCGGCGGCGGCCTGGCAGGCCTCACCGCCGCCATCACCGCCGCCGAAGCCGGCGCCCGAGTCACCGTCCACGAGGCCCACCACACCCTCGGCGGCCGGGCCCGCACCGCCGAAGGCCCCTACCTCACGAACGAGGGCCCGCACGCCCTCTACAACGGAGGCCCCCACTGGGCCTGGCTCAAGCAGCGTGACCTCATCGGCCCCCTCGCCTCCCTCCCGCCCATCGAAGGCAGCCGCCTGCGCCTCCACCACCAGGGCAGCCTCCGCCGCACCCCGCCCCTCGCCATGCTGAAGCTGCTGCGCCGCAAGCCCGAACAGGCGCCGGTGGAGCTGGACTTCATGACCTGGGCCACCGGCGAGGTAGGGCAGGAAGGTGCCCGCGCCGCCGCGCACTACATCGCCGTGGCGACCTTCCACCACGACCCCGGCTCGCTCTCCGCCCGGTTCGTGCAGGAGCGCCTGCGCCGCGCCACCAAACTGCCCCCGGAGGCGCACTACCCGCGTGGCGGCTGGGCCTCGGTCATCGACCGCATGGCGACCCTCGCCTGGAACATGGGCGTACGCGTGGAAACGCTGTCCCGCATCGACTCCCTCGACACGCTCGGCTCCCTCGCCGCCCAAGGCCCCGTAGTCGTCGCCACCTCCCTCCCGGCGGCCCGCCACCTGCTCCAGGACGACACCCTCCAGTGGGAGAGCGCCCGCACGACCCTCATCGACCTGGCCCTGAACTCCCGCAAGGGCGACCTCTTCGTACTCTCCGACCTGGACAGGACCGGCTGGATCGAACGGTTCACCACCCAGGACCGCAGCCTCGCCCCGCACGGCCAGGAACTCATCCAGGCCCAGATCCCCATCGCCCCCGACGAGTCCAAGGCGGACGGCGTCGCCCGCGCCGACCACCTGCTCGATCTCGGCTACCCCGGCTGGCGCGACCGCCTGGTCTGGCGCCGCGACGCCGTGTCCAACGGCCGCACCGGCGCGGTGGATCTCCCCGGCACCACCTGGCGCGACCGCCCCGCGATCGACCGCGGCAACGGCGTCTACCTGGCCGGCGACCAGGTCGCGGCCCCCGGCCTGCTCTCCGAGGTCTCGTTCAACAGCGCGCTGGAGGCGGTGACGCTCGCACTCACCCACACGAGGCTTGACCTCAAGTCCGCTTGAGGTAAGAGGCTGGCGCGCACGCCCCCTTCACGACGAGGCCGACCGACCCCGACAAGGAGCCCGCCACCATGCAAGCCATCCGCCTGCACGCCTTCGGCCCGCCCGAGCACCTCACGTACGAGGAGACCAAGGACCCGGCCCCCGCCCCCGGCCAGGTCCGCATAGCGGTGACCGCGGCGGGCGTACACCTCCTGGACACCGCGATCCGCGCGGGAATCAAGGGCCCCCTCCCCGCACTCCCCGAGCTGCCCACCATCCCGGGCCGCGAGATCGCGGGCACCGTCGACTCCCTCGGCGAGGGAGTCGACGACCACTGGCTCGGCAAACGCGTGGTGGCCCACATCGGCCTCGCCCCGGGGGGCTACGCCGAACTCGTCGTCACCGAGGCGTCCCGTCTGCACGAACTCACGGGCGACCTGTCCGTCCTTGACGACGCGGAGGCCGTCGCCCTGATCGGCACGGGTCGTACGACGATGGGAATCCTCCAGTTCGCCGAGCTGACCCCCGAATCCGTGGCCCTCATACCGGCCGCGGCGGGTGGCATCGGCACACTCCTGGTCCAGTACGCCAAACACGCGGGCGCCACCGTGATCGGCCTGGCGGGCGGCCCCGAGAAGACCGCCCTCGTCGAGGCGAACGGAGCGGACCTCGCCGTCGACTACAAGAACCCGGACTGGCCGGACGAGGTGAGCAGATACCTGACAAAACTCGGCCCTCGCGGCACGACCCGCGCGGCAGGCACCCCGGGCGCCACCGTCGTCTTCGACGGCGTGGGCGGCGCCCCGGGCCGCGCCGCCGTGGACCTCCTCGCCCCCGGCGGACAGCACATCGTCTTCGGCTGGTCCGGCAAGGGCCCGCACGACGGCGACCCCCTGACCTTCACCGACGAGCAGCTCGCGGCCCGCGAGATCACCCAACACAACGTCCTGGGCCCGGCGATGACGCGCGAGGCGGGCGGCGACAACCCGATCCGCACCCTTGAGCTCGCGGCACTCTCCGAGGCGACGAAGGGCCACTTCACCCCGGCGGTCCAGCGCTACCCCCTGGCAGAGGCGGCGACCGCCCACCGCGACCTGGAGACGCGCCGCACGACAGGCAAGGTGGTCCTGATCCCCTGAACGCCCCCTCAGCCCTATCCGCCCCCTCAGGCCCCCAACGCGGCCAACGCCCCATCCGTCAACCGGTACACAGTCCACTCGTCCTGCGGCAACGCACCGAGGGACTTGTAGAAGTCGATCGACGGCTCGTTCCAGTTGAGTACGGACCATTCGAGCCGCTCATAACCCCGCTCGACACAGATCCTCGCGAGCTCGGTCAGCAGCGCCTTGCCATGCCCGCCGCCCCGCACCTCGGGCCGTACGTACAGGTCCTCCAGGTAGATCCCGTGCACCCCACGCCACGTGGAGAAGTTCAGAAACCACAGCGAGAACCCGACGACCTCCCCCGAGGCGTCATCCTGCGCGATGTGCGCGAACGCGGCGGGCCGCTCCCCGAAAAGCGCCTCACGCAGTTGCTCCTCGGTGGCCCTGGCCTCATCGAGGGCCTTCTCGTACTCGGCGAGGTCACGGACCATGGCGTGGATGACGGGTACGTCAGCGGGCGTGGCGTTACGAATCATGGCCGCACAGTACGACGCCCCGAGCGGCCCCTCAGCCACCCCCACCTCAGACGGCCACCCCCCTACACCCCCAACAACCGCCGCGCGATCTCCATGTCATGGGCAGCTAGCGGACGCCCGTCCTCGACGTCCCACAACGCGTTCTGCAGCACCCGCCCCAGCGTCCACGCACGCGCCCGCTCCCGATCGAGCCCGAGCACCTCGGTCATCGCGTCGAAGCGCCACAACACCTCATCCGGCTCAAGGCGGTTGTTGATCGCGGGCCAGAGGTCGAACCCCGGATCCCCGGCCAGCGGCTTGGGGTCGATGGCGAGCCACGGCTCACGCTCGGCGGCCAGTACGTTCTCGAAGTGCAGGTCCCAGTGCAGCAACCGGTCACCGGGCTCCCCCATGACCTCGCGCACCGCACCCCCGCACCGCTCCACGAGCGCGCGCTCAGCAGGATCACCGATCGCCTTCAGCGCACCCGGCAGTTCACCGACCATCTCCCCGGCGATGTCCCCGAGCCGCCGCATCCCCGCCGGCGCCTCCACCGACGTAAGCCGGGCGAGCAGCTCGGCGATGACGAGCACCGCCTCGCGCGAGTCCGCCATGGTCGACAACATCCGCCCGGAGTCGAGGCGTTCGAGCAGCATCGTGCCCGTTCCCTCGTCATGGTCGAGCAACCGCACGGCACCGTCGCCGCCCCACACCCGAAGCCCGACGGGCTCCCCCTCGGTCTCCTCGTCCAGAAGCTGGAACTTGACCGCGGCAGGCGTCCCGTCCGCCCGCACCACCGGCAGCACCAGCGCCGCCACCCCGTGCATCGAAGGCCCGTCGACCGTCAGGTCCCACCGCTCGACGAACTCCGCCACCCGCGCGGGCAGCGCCGCGATGAAGGCACGGCCCGCTTCCCCCGCGTACTCGTACTGCGACTCGATCAGCTTGTCCGGAATGCGAATGTCGATCACGCACGCGACGCTACCCGCGCGCGTGAACCACCGCACAGAGAATTCTCGGCGTCAGGAAATCCCGGAAGCCTTCAGCTCCTTGGCGAACGCCGCCTCGTCGAACAACGCGTCGCTGCCCGTCTTCTTGCCGTCGACGAACACGGTCGGCGTGCCCTGCATACCGTCATCGGTGAAGGCCTGCATGGCCTGCCCGACCCACTTCTTGTACGTCCCCTTGTTCACGGCCCGGTCGAACTCCGCGCCCCGCAGCCCCTCCACCTTGTCGGCGATCTTCAGCAGGAAGGCGGGGGTGTACGCGTCCTCGGTCTCCGTCGCGGCCTGGTTGGCGAAGACCGCGGCGTGGAACTGCGGGAACTTGCCCGCGTCGACCGAGGCACGCAGCGCGTTCGCCGCGTTCACCGAACCGCTGCCGCCGAGGTTCCTGTCGAGGAACGAGGCGATCGTGTACTCGACCTTCACCTTGCCCTCGGCCACCGGCTTCACCAGGGCCCGCGCACCGGTCTCCTCGAACTTCCTGCAGATCGGACAGCGCGCGTCCTCGTACAGCTTGACCGTGTGCCCGGCCTTCGGATCGCCGACCGTGATCACACCGCCCTTCACCGTGGCAGGCGTCCGCGCGAGCGCGTCCGTACCCTCCGGCGGCGCCTTCGCCTCGGGCCCACCCGCGGGCGCGGACTCCGAAGGCGAAACCGAAGCCGTCCCCTTGTCACCGCCCTTGTCGCCCCCGCCCGTGAGGTCCTCGGGCCCGCAGGCGGCAGCGCCCCCGGCGACGAATGCGGTGGCGGCCACCGCGGCGACGATGCGCCCGGCCTTGCGTACGGCCATCTGAACAGACCTCCAAGATCTCGCCACGTGACGCTCCGCCACGTGCCGGACAAACGTATCGGAACGCCCTCCCCCGAGCCCCTCCCCCGAGCCCCACCCCTGAACCCCGCCCCCGAACCCCTCCCCAAAGCCTCCACCAGCGCAGTAACGTCCCGCGCATGAGCAGCACGATCAACGGCGGCATCTCGTACTGGTACGCGGACAACGGCACCCCGAACCCCCGCGAACCCCTCCCCGGCGACGAGAGTGCCGATGTCTGCATAGTCGGCGGCGGCTACACGGGCCTGTGGACCGCGTACTACCTGAAGAAGGCCGCCCCCTTCCTCCGCATCACCGTCCTGGAACAGAAGTTCTGCGGCTACGGAGCCTCCGGCCGCAACGGCGGCTGGCTCTACAACGGCATCGCGGGCCGCGACCGCTACGCCCGCCGACACGGCCAGGACGCGGCGATCCGCCTCCAACAGGCCATGAACGACACCGTCGACGAGGTGATCCGCACCGCCGCCGAAGAGTCCATCGAAGCGGACATCCACCACGGCGGCGTACTCGAAGTCGCCTACACTCCAGCCCAGTTGGCGCGCCTCAAGGAATTCCACGCCACGGAACTCTCGTACGGCGAGAAGGACCGCACACTGCACGGCGCCCGCGAGACAGCCGACCGCATCCGCGTCGCCGGCGCCGTCGGCTCCACCTGGACCCCGCACGGCGCACGCCTGCACCCCGTGAAGCTGGTCAAAGGCCTGGCGGCAGCCGTCGAGGCACTGGGCGTCACGATCCACGAATCAACACCGGTCACCGAGATCAAACCCAAGCACGCCATCACCCCCTACGGCACCGTCCGCGCCCCGTACATCCTGCGCTGCACCGAAGGCTTCACGGCCTCCCTCAAGGGCCAGCGCCGCACCTGGCTCCCCATGAACTCCTCAATGATCGCGACGGAGCCGCTGTCGGCGGCCCAATGGGAATCCATCGGCTGGGAGGGCCGCGAAACCCTCGGCGACATGGCACACGCGTACATGTACGCCCAACGCACCGCCGACGACCGCATCGCACTCGGCGGCCGAGGCGTCCCCTACCGCTACGGCTCCAAGACCGACAACGACGGCCGCACCCAACCGGCCACCATCGAGGCCCTGCGCTCCATCCTCACCCGCTTCTTCCCCCAACTGGCCGGAGTCGAGGTGGCCCACGCCTGGTCCGGCGTACTCGGCGTCCCCCGCGACTGGTGCGCCACGGTCACCCTGGACCGCGCCACAGGCCTCGGCTGGGCAGGCGGCTACGTCGGCTCAGGCGTCGCCACCGCCAACCTCGCAGCCCGCACCCTGCGCGACCTGATCCAACAGGACTCGGGCCAGGCAGGCCCCACGGACCTGACCACGCTCCCCTGGGTCAACCACAAGGTCCGCAAATGGGAACCGGAACCCCTGCGCTGGCTAGCCGTCCAGACCATGTACGCGACCTACCGCAACGCAGACCACCAAGAACTCACCACCCCCACGACCACCGCCCCCCGCCTGGCCCGCCTCGCGGACCGCTTGTCGGGACGGCACTGACGTACTTCGGGACATGAAGAAGCCCAGGTCAGGAACGCCCTGACCTGGGCTTTTGAGCCTCCTGTCGGAGTCGAACCGACGGCCTCGAGATTACAAATCACGCGCTCTGACCAACTGAGCTAAGGAGGCACCGCGCACCATAACCCTGTACGCGAGGCTGCTCCACCTTACACAGAGCCTGTTTCCCCAAGCCACGGAGTTGCCCGGCAACCCACCGTCCAGATCCATGCGTAACCACCCGAGCAGCCGTTCGTTGAACGGACAGACGCACTGTTCCGACTATCGGACTGTGAGACCCGGGGAGGGGTGCATGGGGGACGCGACGGAAGCGGAAAAGCCCAACAGGGTGACCGGCTCGGAGGCCAAGCGCATCAAGCGCGAGGCGCTGGGTATCGCCGACAGCCGCAAGCACCACGCCCGTCCGGCGTCTCCCATGAAGAGCCGCACCAAGGAGCCCAGCACCCAGCAGCGCGTCTACCGGTTCCGCTGTTATCCGACCAAGGACCAGGCCAAGCAGTTGGAGAAGACGTTCGGTGCCTGCCGTTGGGTCTACAACGAGGGTCTTGCCCTGCGTTCCGGGGCCTGGGAGCGGCACCGGGTGAGTGTGGGTTTCGCCGAGACGTGCCGGGCGCTGACGGGCTGGCGGAGCGCTGAGGGGACGTCGTGGTTGCAGGAGGTGTCGTCGACGGTGCTGCAGCAGTCGTTGCGGCATCTGGATCATGCGTTCACGCGGTTCTTCAAGGGTGGGGCGAAGTATCCGAGGCGGAAGAGGAAGCACCGCGCGCAGGATGCGGCGACGTACGTCCGGACGGGGTTTCGCTGGGTGGAGGATGCTGAGCGGCCCGGTACGGGCTCGGTCACGCTGGCCAAGCAGTCGACTCCGCTGGATGTGCGGTGGTCCCGTGCGCTGCCTGCGCAGACGCTTCCGGTGCGGTTGTCGGTGACGCAGGACCGGGCGGGGCGGTACTTCCTCTCCTTGCTGGTGGAAGAGAAGATCGCGCCGCTGCCCTCCGCGTTTCTTCCGGGTTCGCGGGATCCGAGGGCCGTGGGTCTGGATCTCGGGCTTGCGTCGCTCGTCACGCTCGACGACGGGACGAGGCTGGAGCATCCGCGGCTGCTGCGGCGGTATGCGGAGAGGTTGGCGCGGTTGCAGCGTGAGTTGCACCGGAAGGTGAGGGGTTCGAAGAACCGGGAGAAGGCCAGGCGGCAGATCGCCCGCCTTTACGCGCTCATCGGCGACGTGCGCAGAGACATTCTGGATCAGTGCACCACCCGCCTCGTGCGCGAGAACCAAGTGCTCGTGGTGGAGGATCTGTCCATCGTGACCCTGTTGCGTCCGGCGCGCGGCAAGGGCAGGCGGCGGAAGGCGAAGCTGAATCAGGCGATCATCGATGCCGGGTGGGGTGAGCTGTTGCGGCAGCTGCGTTACAAGTGCGAGTGGTATGGCCGGACGCTGGTGGTCGTGGACCGCTTCTTCCCTTCTACGCGCCGCTGTTCGGTGTGTCATGTGAAGGGGCCGAAGCAGGATCTCTCGGTCCGGCATTTGACGTGTGCCGAGTGCGGTGTGGTTCATGACCGGGATGTGAACGCGGCGGTGAACCTCCGGGACGAGGGGATGCGGTTGTATTGGCTGGTGGCTGCCGCCCTGCCGCCGGGCCGGAAGGCGCCGACGCTGATCAAGGCGTCGGAGCTGGAGGAGTGTCTGCTGGCCGCGTAGGTGTGGCTGGCGCGGTACGGACCGACGGGCCGTCGGCCGGAATGCCTGTGGAGTTCGTGTAAGACCGTGCGTGGTGGCGGGGTAGCCCGTTGTCCGTCGGCGGTGGGCCGTGAAGCAGGAAGCCTTGAGGCGAGGTCAAAAGTGCGTTGCTCTGCCTCGCTCGAGTCGCGGACCAAAAGGTTGTTGCTCTGCCGAGTTCGAAAATTTCCTCGAAGCCCGCAGCTCCCGGACTACTGACAGACCCACGACCCCCAGGGTACGGTCACGAGCAGTTCACTCAGGTGGACTACACCACTCCTCTCTTTACAACGGATCGTCCGGCACGTTCCTGCCGGTGAAGGGGGCCCTCACCATGGCCACTGTTTCGTTCGACAAGGCGACCCGCATCTATCCGGGTGGCGACAAGCCCGCCGTCGATGAGCTTGAGCTCGATGTCGCGGACGGCGAATTCCTCGTACTCGTCGGTCCCTCCGGCTGCGGAAAGTCCACCTCCCTGCGCATGCTCGCGGGCCTGGAAGATGTGAACGCGGGTGCGATCCGCATCGGTGAGCGTGACGTCACGCACCTGCCGCCCAAGGACCGGGACATCGCCATGGTGTTCCAGAACTACGCGCTCTACCCGCACATGACGGTCGCGGACAACATGGGCTTCGCCCTGAAGATCGCCGGCGTCAACAAGGCCGAGATCCGCCAGAAGGTCGAGGACGCGGCGAAGATCCTCGACCTCACCGACTACCTGGCCCGCAAGCCGAAGGCGCTCTCCGGTGGTCAGCGCCAGCGTGTGGCGATGGGCCGCGCGATCGTGCGTGAGCCGCAGGTCTTCCTCATGGACGAGCCGCTGTCGAACCTCGACGCCAAGCTCCGTGTCTCCACGCGTACGCAGATCGCGAGCCTTCAGCGGCGTCTCGGCATCACCACGGTGTACGTCACCCACGACCAGGTCGAGGCCATGACCATGGGCGACCGTGTGGCCGTCCTGAAGGATGGGCTGCTCCAGCAGGTCGACTCGCCGCGCAACATGTACGACCGCCCCAACAACCTCTTCGTCGCCGGCTTCATCGGCTCCCCCGCGATGAACCTCGTCGAGGTCCCGATCACCGACGGCGGCGTGAAGTTCGGCAACTCCGTGGTGCCGGTGAACCGTGCGGCGCTGTCGGCCGCGGCCGACAAGGGCGACCGTACGGTCACGGTCGGCGTCCGTCCGGAGCACTTCGACATCGTCGAGCAGGACGGCACGACCGCGAAGACGCTCTCCAAGGAGACCGAGGACGCCCCGGCGGGCCTCGCGGTCTCGGTGAACGTCGTCGAGGAGCTGGGCGCCGACGGTTACGTGTACGGCTCCGCCGAGGTCGGCGGGGAGCACAAGGACCTGGTGGTCCGTGTGAACGGCCGCAAGGTGCCGGACAAGGGCACGCAGCTGCACGTCGTACCGCGTCCGGGTGAGATCCACGTGTTCTCGACGTCGACGGGCGAGCGCCTCTCCGACTGATCCGGCCGATCCGACTGATCCGACTGATCCGGCTGATCCGGCCGGTTCGGCAGATTCAGCTGATCCGGCCGAGCGGCCAGATGGCCGTGCGGCGGGTTGCGCCGCCCCGCCAACGCTCATAGGGCCCCGCACCTCGGTGCGGGGCCCTGTGCGTTCCTCTGCGTTGTCGACAAATACCCCGGCAGACCGGTCATTTCACTCGGCGTCCGTCAACTTTGCTCCAGAGAAACCTCAATCTCTGTCGCTCGACCGAGTGACTAAATGTCGCCAAATCATCACCGACCGCTACGCTCACTCGCGTGACGCACTCCGCCAACTACACCCAGAAGCCGCGCCGAGCCCACCGAGGCCCCGCCCGTCGCATCGGCCGCACGCTCGCCCTCGTCCTGCCCGTGATGCTGGTGCTCTCCGGGACCCTAGCGGTCACCAGCGTCAACTGGTCCGGAAACTCCTCGGATTCGATGCTCACCGCATCCGCCGACGACCTCTCCGTACCGGCCAAGTCCCGCGCTCCGCAGGACCTCCTGCGCGACCGCCTGCTCCTGGAGCTCCAGGACAGGAACCCGGGCGTCGCGCTCACCCACCTCCAGCAGGAGGTGAACCGCCATCCGTCGCTCGCCAAGCACTGCGTCTCCATCGCCCGTGCGCTGGGCCGCGCAGCCGTCCAGGCGTACGGCCCGAGCCGTGCCCAGTCGTATGCCCGCCCGGTCTGCGACACGTCCTTCGCATCGGGCGTCGCCGCCCGTCAGAACGGCTGATCGGGGCGCCGCGTAGGGTTCCCGGTATGACCGGCGACCCGCACGCACACAGGCCCACCCAGGCCGTCGTCCTGGCCGGTGGCCAGGGCTCCCGCCTCCGTCCGTACACCGATGACCGGCCCAAGCCGATGGTCGAGATCCCTGGCACAGGGACCCCGATCATCGGCCATCAGCTTTCCTGGCTGGCGGCCGAGGGCGTGACGGACGCGGTCGTCTCGTGCGGCCATCTCGCCGAAGTACTCCAGGAGTGGCTGGAGTCGGCGGAGCTCCCCCTGAACGTCACCACGGTCGTCGAGAAGGAGCCCCTGGGCCGTGGCGGCGGTCTCAAGTACGCCGCGCGCCACCTCCCGCACGCCGACCGGCCCTGGTACGCGACGAACGGCGACATCTGGACCCGCTTCTCGCTGCGCGACATGGCGGCCTTCCACGCCGAGCGTGACGCCACCGCGACCCTGGCACTGGCCCGCCCGCGCATCCCGTGGGGCGCCGTCGAGACGGACGCGTTCGGCCACATCACGGACTTCATCGAGTCCCCGCCGTCGCCCTACCTCATCAACGCGGGCGTGTACGTCTTCTCCTCGTCCTTCGCCGCGCTCCTCCCGGACCGCGGCGACCACGAGCGCACCACGTTCCCGCGTCTGGCCCGCGAGAAGAGCCTGGCGGGCTTCCCGCTGCCGCAGGGCGCCTACTGGCGCGCCATCGACACCGCCAAGGACCTCACAGAGGCCGCCAAGGAGCTGGCCGCGCAGAAGGGTTGAGGTATTCCTCCGTACGACGACGGGGCCCCGCACAGTTTCTGTGCGGGGCCCCGTCGACGTACGCGTCACCGGACCTGCTCAGCCGCCGAGAAGGCCTCCCACGAGCCGGTCGGAGCCGCCCGAGCCGCCGCCTCCGCCGCTCGTGCCGCTCTCGGGGGCGGCGCCGCCGCTGCCGCCGCTGGACGTGGGGCCCGCGGTGGTGGCCGCCGGGGGCTGCTGGGGCGTCGACTGCTGGGGCGGTGCCTGGCCGGTGCCCTGCGTCTGGCTGGGCTGCCCCTGTCCGGCGGCGGCGCCCGCGGTCTCGCGCGCCGCGCCGGGGGTGGTCGCCGCGGCGCCCTGCGTGGGGCTGGCGGAGCTTCCCTGGGTGGGCGCCTCGGAGGCTCCGGAGGCCGAGGGGCTCTGCGACTGGCGCTGGCGATGCTTCTGCTTTCCGGGCTCCTCGGGGAGCGGGGAGCCGGGCAGTTCGTTGCGCGGCGCCTCGCCGGGTCCCGGCACGGTCACGCGGTCGGCGTCGCGTACGGCGCCGCCGAGCAGCGAGCCGAGCAGCAGGGTGAGGCCCACGACGAGCGCGCCGATGAGCCCGCCGCGCCGCAGGACGCGGCGGCGCAGGTCCCAGATGTGTACGCGCGGCCCGAGCGTGCGCCAGGCCTCGCCTGCGAGGCGTCCGTCGATGGAGTAGACGGGGGCGCCCGCGATGATCAGCGGCGACCATGCGGCCAGGTAGATGATGTCCGGCGCGTCGTAGGCGGGGACGGTCTTCCAGCTGACGGTGACGATGAGCGCGGCGGACAGGAGTACGCCGATGCCGGCGGCGACCCGCTGCCAGAGTCCGAGCACCGTGAGCACGCCGACGATGATCTGCAGGAAGGCGATGAAGAGCCCGGCGCCGACCGGGTGGGAGAGGGCGAAGTCCCGCAGCGGTTCGGCGAGTGCCCAGGGGTGCAGGGAGTTGAGCCACTTGACCATGGAGCCGCGGTCGCCGCCGTCGAAGTAGACGGGGTCGCAGAGCTTGCCCATGCCGGCGTAGATGGAGATGAACCCGAGGAAGACGCGCAGCGGGAGCAGCACGACGCCGAGGTTCATGCGGCGGCCGGGGTAGTAGGCGTGCCGCACGGGGTCGGCCCCGCGGCGCCGGACGGCCTGGCCCCCCTCGTCGCCGTCGTCGTAATCGTCGTCGTCGAACTCGTCGTCCCCGTAGGGGCGTTGCTCGTCGAAGTCGCTTTCCGGCATCGGCATGCGCGGAATCAGCCGGGTCCCGGGATCGTGGTGACGAGGACCGATGACGGCAGGCGTGGCCTGCGTGCTCTCGAGGTCGTCGTCGACGCCGATCCGGGGGATGACCTGCGTGGCGCCCCCGTCGTCGTAGGAGGTGCCCCCGCCATCGGCCGAATGGCGCACGCCGGTTCCGCGTACCGCTTGGAGCAGTCCGGTGGCTCCGGCGTCGCCCGGCTCGGACTTCCCGGTCCAGACGACGGGTGCGCGGCGCCGGGCGGCGGAGCCGACCGCGGCCATGTGCGTGGTGTCGTCGGCATTGCTCAAGTGCCGGGCGATACGCGGGGATTGGGTCCGCTGCGCGGTGGGGAGCTGCACGCGGAAGCTCGCGTGGTTCACGATGACCTGGGCCGGGTCGCTCGGCACCTTCACCATGCTCAGCGCGGGAGCTTCGTCGAACCCTGACGAGCTTCCCCCCGTGGGATTGCGGGGCGTTCTGGTGTCCACACTCATCTAACCGAGTGATGTGTGTTTAGGACACTGCCTTGACCGCGCGGAAATGTCCGGGCCGCGTCAAGATCTTCCGCGATGCCCGACGTGCCGGGGATTCGGGCCCGTCGGGCATCGCGGGACTCGGGACTATCGGATCACCGGCTCCTGCGGCGAGACGCCTCGTACAGCACGACGCCCGCGGCGACACCGGCGTTGAGGGACTCCGTCCCGCCGGGCATGGGGATGCGCACGCGGTAGTCGCAGGTCTCCCCGACGAGCCGGGAGAGGCCCTTGCCCTCGCTGCCGATGACGATCACGACGGGACCGGACAGCGCTTCGAGGTCGCCGACCTCGTGGTCGCCGTCGGCGGCGAGCCCCACGATCGCGACGCCCGCCTTCTTGTAGGCCTCAAGGACCCGGGTCAGGTTCGTGGCGCGCGCCACGGGCGTACGCGCCGCGGCACCGGCGGACGTCTTCCAGGCGCCCGCGGTCATGCCGGCGGCACGCCGCTCGGGGACGACGACGCCGTGCCCGCCGAAGGCGGAGACGGAACGCACGACGGCGCCCAGGTTCCGCGGGTCCGTCACGCCGTCGAGCGCGACGATCAGCGGGTCCTGGCCCACGTCGTACGCGGCGGCCGCGAGCTCCTCGGGGTGCGCGTACTCGTAGGGCGGCACCTGGAGCACGAGGCCCTGGTGGTTGAGCCCGTTGGTCATGCGGTCGAGTTCGGGGCGCGGGGCCTCCATGAGGTGGATGCCGCCGCGCTCGCCGGCGAGCTGCAGTGCTTCACGTACGCGCTCGTCGTTGTCGATGAACTGCTGTACGTAGAGCATCGAGGCGGGGACGCCCTCGCGCAGCGCTTCGACGACCGAGTTGCGTCCGACGACCATCTCGGAGGTGCCCTTGCCGCGTCCCTTCACGGAACCGGGACGGCGGCCGCCACCGGGGCCACCACCGGCGGCCTTCTTGGCCGCGACGTTGGCGATGCGGTTCTTCTTGTGTCCCTTGCGCGCCTCGGCGGGCGGCGTCGGGCCCTTGCCCTCAAGGCCGCGGCGCCGATTTCCACCGCTGCCGACCTGCGCGCCCTTCTTGCCGGACATGCGGCGGTTGTTAGCGGCCATGACCTACCTGTTCCTGTGATGCGTGCGGCTGTCCGCGGACTGCGTGACGGCGCACGACGTGACTGCGTACGTATATGAAGTGTGCCGCCCGGGTCGCCGGGCGGCACATCGCGAGGTCAGACGCTCAGCGCGGGCCGAGAGTCCACCGCGGTCCGGTCGGGCCGTCCTCGATGACGAGACCTGACTGGTTGAGCTGGTCGCGGATGGCGTCGGCGGTGGCCCAGTCCTTGCGGCCACGCGCGGCCTCCCGCTGCTGGAGCACGAGGCGTACGAGGGTGTCGACGACTCCGTGGAGGTCTTCTCCGCGGTCGCCCTCACCGGCCCAGTGCGGGTCGAGCGGGTCGAGGCCGAGGACGCCCAGCATGGCCCGCACCTCGGCGAGCCGTTCCACCGCGGCTTCCTTGTCGTCGGCGGCGAGGGCGGAGTTGCCCTGCCGGACCGTCGTGTGGACGATCGCGAGGGCCTGGGGCACTCCGAGGTCGTCGTCCATCGCGTCGGCGAACGCCGGCGGTACCTGGGCGGCGGGTTCGACTTCGCCCCCGGCCTTCTCCACCACGCGCTGCACGAAGCCCTCGATCCGCGCGAACGCGGACTCGGCCTCGCGCAGGGCTTCCTCGCTGTACTCGATCATCGAGCGGTAGTGCGGGGTGCCCAGGTAGTAGCGCAGGACGATCGGGCGCCACTTCTTGACCATCTCGGAGACGAGGACGGAGTTGCCGAGCGACTTGGACATCTTCTCGCCGCTCATGGTGACCCAGCCGTTGTGCACCCAGTACCGCGCGAACGCGTCGCCGAAGGCCTTGGCCTGGGCGATCTCGTTCTCGTGGTGCGGGAAGATCAGGTCGATGCCGCCGCCGTGGATGTCGAACTCCCGGCCGAGGTACTTGTGGGCCATCGCCGAGCACTCCAGGTGCCAGCCGGGACGGCCGCGGCCCCAGGGGGTCTCCCAGCTGGGTTCGCCCTCCTTGGCCGTCTTCCACATGGCGAAGTCGCGGGAGTCGCGCTTGCCGGTCTCGCCCTCGCTCTCGGGCTGCAGGAGGTTGTCCAGCTCCTGGTTGGACAGCGCGAGATAGCCCGGGAAGGACTTCACGTCGAAGTAGACGTTGCCGTCCGATTCGTAGGCGTGGCCGCGCTCGATGAGGCCGCGCATCATTTCGACCATCTCGGTGATGTGGCCGGTGGCGCGCGGTTCGTAGGTGGGCGGCAGGCAGCCGAGGACGTCGTAGCCGTCGTTGAAGGCCCGCTCGTTCTCGTAGCCGATCGACCACCAGGGGCGGCCCTGCTCGGCCGACTTCCGGATGATCTTGTCGTCGATGTCGGTGACGTTGCGGATGAAGGTGACTTCGTAGCCGCGGTAGTCGAACCAGCGGCGCATGATGTCGAAGTTGAGGCCCGACCGGATGTGCCCGATGTGGGGGGCCGCCTGCACCGTCGCGCCACACAGGTAGATCGAGACACAACCGTCGATGAGCGGGCTGAAGTCTCGGATCTGCCGGGCGCTGGTGTCGTACAGGCGAATCGTCACCACTCCAGGGTAGTGGTCGCAGGACAGTGCCCTGCGACCTCCGGGGTCAACAGGGCACGGAACTGTGACATGCGCGGCTGCGCAGGGGCCTCAGATGTTGCCGACGACCTTGCGCGCGGTGACGCGGACGACGACGCGCTCGGTGTCGTTGACGGAGTCCGGGTTGAACTCGATGTACTTGCGGCCGGTGTACTTCACGGCCAGCTCGTCGATGAGTTCCTGTCCGCCCTCGGTGGTCATGGTGACCTCGCCGCGGATCTCCGCGTACGTGTAGGGCGCGTCGAAGGGCTGTACGAGGACCGTCACGCGCGGGTCGCGGCGCAGGTTCTTCTCCTTGCGGCGGTCGATGGTGGTGGAGAACAGCACCTGGTCGCCGTCCCGCTTCACCCAGACCGGTGAGACCTGGGGGCTGCCGTCGGGCTGGATGGTGGCCACGTTGATGAAGACGGGGGTGTCGAGCAGGGCCTTGAGCTTGTCGGACAGTTCGGCGGCCATAGGGGGTGCCTCTCTCTCGTACGTCGATGGGTGGGAGCTGCTGTCGGAGTGCGTGTTCCCGATACTGCTTCAACACACCCCGCCGCAGCGGCATTTCACCCTTCGCCGGTACGCCGCTCAGCCCGCCCGGACCACCAGTGCCGTGGCGATGGCGGCGAGGCCCTCGGCGCGGCCGGTGAGGCCGAGCCCGTCCGTCGTGGTGCCGGAGACGGCGACGGGGGCGCCGACGGCCGCGCTCAGCGTCTTCTGTGCCTCGTCGCGGCGCTTGCCGACTTTGGGGCGTACGCCGATGACCTGGACGGCGATGTTGCCGATCTCGAAGCCTTCGGCGCGCACGATCCTGGCGGCTTCGGCGAGCAGCGTCACTCCGGAGGCTCCGGACCACTCGGGCCTGCCGGTGCCGAAGTGGGCGCCGAGGTCGCCGATGCCGGCCGCGGAGAACAGGGCGTCACAGGCGGCGTGCGCGGCGACGTCTCCGTCGGAGTGCCCGGCGAGGCCCGCGCTCTCGCCTTCCCAGAGGAGCCCGGCGCACCACAGTTCGCGGCCTTCCTCGAAGGCGTGGACGTCGGTACCGATGCCGACCTGCGGCAGCGCCATGGCCAGCGGGTTCTCAGAAGCCATCGTTGGCCCTCCTGCGGGCGAGGACGGCTTCGGCGAGGACGAGGTCCAGGGGCCGTGTCACTTTGAAGGCTTCTTCGTGGCCGGGTACGACGACGACCTGGAGGCCGAGCTGTTCGACCATGCTGGCGTCGTCGGTGACGTTGTCGGTGACCGTGGCGTGGGCGCGGACCAGCGTGTCGCGGTCGAAGCCCTGCGGGGTCTGCACGGCGCGCAGCAGGGCCCGCTCGGGTGTGGCGACCACGGGCTCGGGCGCGCCGGGCGCGCCGGGCGCTCCTGGCTCGACCTGCTTGACGGTGTCGGTGAGGGGCAGTGCGGGGACGACGGCGGGGGCGCCTTCGCGTACGGCTTCGATGACGCCGTCGACGGTGTCCACGGGGACCAGCGGGCGGGCCGCGTCGTGCACCAGGACGACGCCGATGCCGTCCGGCAGGGCGTCGAGGCCGAGCTTCACGGACTCCTGGCGGGTTTCGCCGCCGGGGACCACGACGAAGTCGGTGCGCTCGGGCAGCGCGTGGTCGGCCAGGAGGGACTTGACCTCGGCGGCGTCTTCCGGCGGGGCCACGACGACGACGAGCGAGACGGCGCGGGATGCTGCCATGGCCCGTACGGCGTGGATGAGCATGGGCGTGCCGTTCAGCGCGCGGAGCGCCTTGGGGGCGCCCGGGCCGAGCCGTACGCCGCGTCCGGCGGCGGGGATGACGACCGCGGTGCGGGATTCCTCAGACATCGCTTCCGTTCAGGTTTGTGTGCTCGGCGGAGGTGGGTATGGCCACACCGAGCCGGGCTTGAGCCTTGACCGGACCCTTCCGTGACATCTGGTCGAGCCAGCTGCCCGAGCCCGGCACGCATGACGAACAGCAGATTTCGCTTCTGGGGGTTTCGCGTCTGGGTACGAACATGCCGCAGCGCCCGGCGACACCATGGAGGGTCAGCGGGCACCGCGGCATTCTTGGCGCCAAGACAGATGCTTGTGTCAGAGCGCGTTCAGGACGCGAGGACCTCGTCGAGCAGGGCCTCGGCCTTGTCCTCGTTCGTGTTCTCCGCGAGGGCGAGCTCGCTCACCAGGATCTGGCGAGCCTTGGCGAGCATGCGCTTCTCACCCGCGGACAGTCCGCGCTCACGCTCACGACGCCACAGGTCACGCACGACTTCCGCGACCTTGATGACATCGCCCGATGCGAGCTTCTCGAGATTTGCTTTGTAGCGACGGGACCAGTTCGTCGGCTCTTCGGCGTACGGCGCGCGCAGTACTTCGAAGACCCGGTCAAGCCCGTCCTGACCGACCACATCACGTACGCCGACGAACTCCGCATTGTCCGCAGGCACACGTACCGTCAGATCGCCCTGAGCGACCTTCAGCACCAAGTAGGTCTTGTCCACGCCTTTGATCTGGCGAGTCTCAATGGCCTCGATCAGCGCGGCCCCGTGATGGGGATAGACCACGGTGTCGCCAACCTTGAACGTCATGTGACAGGTACCCCTTCCGTGGCTATCCATCCTAACACGAGAACGGCCTCTTCTGAATGGCGTTTTCGCAGGTCAGGGCGTATCTCGGGGCTTGACAACAGCAACAGGAACGTGCTGCGCAGGGCTTGTGGAGCGAGGTATTCGCAGGTGGGAGCGGCTCTTCGGGGAAGCGGAAACGTGCCCGTCACATGCCCTCCGAGAGCGCTCCACGAGGTTGAACGTCCCGGTTTGCCGGGTTCCGAGCGGTGAACTTCCACTACTCCGTTCGGTGACCGGAGAGATGTGCGACGCCGCGTCCGACGTGAATCCAGAATTGATCAAGCGATCTCAGTGATCAATTCCCGGCACTTCCCGGACCACCATGCATTCCTTACCGGAAATCCCCAGGGCGGGGCCCGGCGGCTCTTGACGGCGCTTATGTGAATGGGGGACGAGAGGCCAATGGCGCGTGGGTGACGGAAGTGGTGACAGGAGTGGCGGCGGGAGTGGTGGCGGGAGTGCTGCGCGCCTCCGGCCGCGAGTGGCAGGGGGAGGCTCGCGGGTCCAAGGGGCGGGTCGGGTGCGGTGGCGCGGGAAGGGCTCGGTAACCTGAGCCCGCTGACACACCCTTAGGGCGGCTTTACGGCCGTCCGCCCCTTCCCTTACCGCCCCCGTTCTAGGAGTTGCCGCCGCCGTGAGCCGCAGCCTTCGACGTGGCGCCCTCGCCGCCACCGCCATCGCGTTCTCGCTCGCCTCGCTCTCCGCGTGTGCCGCCGGCAACGACGCCCAGACGCTCGAGGTGAAGCCGGACAACGCGGCGACCTCCGTCGGGGACATCAAGATCCAGAACGCCATGGTGATCACCCAGCCCGACCTGAAGTCGACGGGTCCCGCGGTGATCGCCGCGACGGTCTTCAACAACGGCACCACCGACCAGACCCTGGACGAGATCACGGTCGTCGGCACCGACAAGAAGGCCAAGATCACGCCGGCCAAGGACGACAAGACCTCCAAGCGGGGCGGTCCGCTGACCATCCCCGCCGGCGGCTCCGTCATCATCGGCGGCAAGGACAACGCCTCCGCCGTCCTGCCCAGCAGCCGTGAGGCCGTCAAGGACGGCAACGCGCAGCCGGTCACCTTCGCCTTCAGCAAGACCGGCGACGTGAAGATGAAGACCTTCGTCGTGCCGGCCGAGAGCTACTTCAAGAAGTGGGGCCCGAGCGAGGTCCCCGAGGCTCCGGACGCGAAGCCGACGACGCAGCCGTCCGGCTCGGCGAGCACGAAGCCGTCCGACGGCGCGTCCGACGCGGCGACGGAGGGTGCCTCCACGAACCCGTCCGACAGCGCGTCGCACGACGCGGGCGCTGGTGGTGCCGGCGCCGAAGCGGGTGCCGGTTCCGGGCACTGACCGACGTACGTACGAAAGGGCGGGAACCCGGTGCCGGGTTCCCGCCCTTTCGCGCGTCACGGCGAGTGAGGCGCGCGTCTGGTGAGGGGCTGTCTACGGCTCGAACTTGTAGCCGAGGCCCCGCACCGTCACCAGGTAGCGCGGCGCCCCCGGGTCCGGCTCGACCTTGGCGCGCAGGCGCTTGACGTGCACGTCCAGGGTCTTGGTGTCCCCCACGTAGTCCGCGCCCCAGACGCGGTCGATGAGCTGCATGCGGGTCAGTACGCGGCCCGCGTTGCGCAGGAGCATCTCCAGGAGGTCGAACTCCTTGAGGGGCAGGTCGATCTTGGAGCCGGAGACCGTGACCACGTGACGGTCCACGTCCATCCGGACCGGGCCCGCCTCCAGGGCCTGCGGGGCGACCTCCTCGGGCTCGCCGCGGCGGCGCAGGACCGCGCGGATGCGGGCCACGAGTTCGCGGGAGGAGAAGGGCTTGGTGACGTAGTCGTCGGCTCCTATTTCGAGGCCGACCACCTTGTCGATCTCGCTGTCCTTGGCGGTGACCATGATCACCGGGACGTTGGAGCGGCTGCGCAGCTGACGGCAGACCTCCGTGCCGGGCAGGCCCGGCAGCATCAGGTCGAGCAGGACGAGGTCGGCGCCGTTGCGCTCGAACTCGTCGAGTCCGTCGGGCCCGGTGGCCGCGATGGCGACCTCGAAGCCCTCTTTGCGGAGCATGTAGGACAGGGCGTCGCTGAAGGATTCCTCGTCCTCGACGACGAGCACTCGGGTCACGGAAGGACCTCCGGGGCAGGAATGGGTTCGTACGCAGTGGTCTCGTCGGGCCGTGCGGTGTCGGCTTCGCTGCCGTCTCCGCCGTGACCGGGTCCGCGGTCGCGGTTCGCGGCTGCTTCGGGCAGCCGCAGGGTGAAGGTGGAGCCCTGTCCCTCGGAGCTCCACACGGTGACCTCCCCGCCGTGCGAGGCGGCCACGTGTTTGACGATGGCGAGGCCTAGGCCCGTGCCGCCGGTGGCCCGTGAGCGGGCCGGGTCCACTCGGTAGAAGCGCTCGAAGACGCGCTCCTTGTCCTTGTCGGAGATGCCGATCCCCTGGTCGGTGACGGCCACCTCGATGAGATCGCCCCCCGGTGCGGTGACCCGGCGGGCGGCGATGCCGACGCGGGTGCGGGCGGGCGAGTAGTTCACGGCGTTCTCGACGAGGTTGCCGAGGGCCGCCGCGAGCTGGCCGCGGTTGCCCCATATCCGCAGGTCGGCGGTGCCGCCCGCGGCCATGGTGATCTGCTTGTGCGAGGCCTGGTGGCGGCTTCGGTCGATCGCCTCCGCCACCAGTTCGTCGACACGGACGGATTCCGCGTCCTCCAGGGGGTCGTCGTTCTGGACCCGGGAGAGGTCGATCAGCTCCTGGACGAGGTTGGTCAGGCGGGTCGCCTCGATCTGCATGCGGCCCGCGAAGCGTTCGACGGCCTCGGGGTCTTCGGAGGCGTCCATGACGGCTTCGGAGAGGAGCGAGAGCGCCCCTACCGGGGTCTTGAGCTCATGGCTCACATTGGCGACGAAGTCGCGTCGTACGGCTTCGATGCGGCGGGCCTCGGTGAGGTCCTCCACGAGGAGCAGGACGAGGCGGGAGCCGAGGGGGGCCACACGGGCGGAGACGGCGAGGGCGTCGCCCCGGCCGGTGCCGCGGCGCGGCAGGTCGAGTTCGACCTGGCGTATCTCTCCGTCGCGGCGCGTGTCGCGGGCCATCTGGAGCATCGGTTCGACGGCGAGCTTGCCGCCGCGGACCAGGCCGAGTGCGTACGCGGCCGAGCTGGCCTTGACGACGCTGTCCGCCTCGTCGAGGACGACGGCGGATGAGCGGAGCACGGAGAGGACCGTGTCCACGCCGGGTGGGAGTACGGGGTCGGTGTGCAGGGAGGTCCGGGTGGGGCGTTTCAGGTCGCGCTCGCTCCAGCGGAACGCCAGCATGGCGATGACGCCGGTGCACACCCCGGCGATCGCTGCAGCTGCGGCGACCGCCGCGTTCACGTCCATGCCCCCAGGTTATGCGCCGGACGAGCACCTGCCCCAGCCATCCGGGTGCCCGCTCGAACACTCGTCGCCCAGAGTTCACCGAGGAGACGGTGTTGGTTCACTTCGGCTGAACGGGGTACTCCGGGGCGCCGCGGAGCCGCTCCGGGCGGGACGCTCCGCGTCGCCCACAGTTCACCTGGGTGACAGGGACGGTTCATGCGGGATGCCGGAAACGGACGCGTCGGGGCCGCACCGTGGGAGCGTGGGGGTCAGCCCCCGGGTCGTACTAGAGAGGGACATCCACATGCGGGACGCGTACCACGAGGAACTTGACTCGATCGGCGAAGGCCTGGTCGAGATGGCCCGCCTTGTCGGGTCCGCGATCGGGCGCGCCACCACGGCCATGCTCGACGCCGATCTGAAGATGGCCGAGAGCGTGATCGCCGCTGATCAGAAGGTCGACGATCTGCAGCACGAGCTGGAGGCGCGGGCGATAGCCCTTCTGGCGCGGCAGCAGCCGGTCGCCACCGATCTGCGCATCGTCGTCACCTCGCTGCGGATGAGCGCCGACCTGGAGCGCTCGGGCGACCTCGCGCAGCATGTCGGCAAGCTGACGCGTCTTCGCTTCCCGGCGTCGGCCGTGCCGCAGGATCTGCACGCCACGATCCTGGAGATGGGCCAGCTCGCGCAGCGTCTGATGGCCAAGGCGGCGGAGGTCATCATCACCAAGGACGTCGATCTGGCGCTGCAGCTCGAGCAGGACGACGACGAGATGGACCTGCTGCACCGGACGCTGTTCCAGCACCTGATGGACGACCGCTGGAAGCACGGCATCGAGACGGCCGTGGACGTGACGCTGCTCGGCCGTTACTACGAGCGGTTCGCGGACCACGCGGTGTCGGTGGCGAAGCGGGTCGTCTACCTGGTCACGGGTGAGCACGCGGACGAGATGCAGCAGACGGGGACCCCTGTGGAAGGGGCCTGAGGCTGTTTCGTACGTAGGAGTACGAGGAGTACGAGGAGTACTCAGGAGGGTGTGCCCCGCGCTGATGGTGCGGGGCACAGCCCTGTTCTGAGCTCCGCGTGCGGTGGCTCAGCCGCAGCAGCCGCCGCACTGGCACGGCCCGCCCGACTGGCAGCCGCAGCCGCAGCCCGAGCCGCAGCCGCAGGCGCCGATGAGCACGAGCGAGGGCAGGCCCGGCGCTTCGGCGGACTGCTCGGGGACGGGTTCGGTCATGGGGGACTCGGCCATGGGTCTCCTCCTCGAAGACGTACTGCCTGATGCCCGTTCCCTTCCCACAGGAAGGGGCGCACCAACGGCGCACACGCGCGTACGGCGGGCCCGTCGCGCCGGGGGCCGCACGGGCAGGCGCGCTGTGAGACCACTCGCGAAACTCTCTCCACAACCTTCACTGTGATGCCTTACTGTGTTGGCGCTGTAACGGGGGGTTCGAGGCCCGGGGATCTGACCTGGGTTCTTCTATGTGGGGGGTCACATACCGTGCGTACGCGCACCATCTCGACCGCGACAGCGCTCGCGGTCCTCTTCAGTTCTGCGGCCCTGGTCGCGGCCGGGGCCGGCCCTGCGGCTGCGGACTCGGCGCAGATCCTGGGCGTGAAGTCGGCGGCCGACGTGCTCGTGGACGGGGCGCACCAGCGCGTCTACGTCTCCGACCCGGTCGACGGCAAGATCGTCGTCACGGACTACACGGGCGCGGTCAAGGCGACCCTTGACGGGTTGCCTGACGTCGACGGCCTGGCGCTCTCGCCCGACTCCGGCCAGGTGTACGCGGCCGTGGCGGGGCTCAACCGGATCGTCGCCGTGGACACGTCCTCGTACGCCCAGAGCGCGAGCTACAAGCTCGACGGCGCGGAGAAGCCGCGCACCCTGGCGATGGCGAGCGGCAAGCTGTGGTTCGGCTACAGGCCCGACGCCGAAGGCAACATCGGTTCGCTGGACCTCTCCAGTGATGAGCCCGTCGTCGCGCTCGGCCAGGACGGCGACGCGAGTTTCTACGCCGCTCCCGAGCTGGGCTCCGACCCGGACTCGGGGGTTCTCGTCGCCGGTGAGAAGGAGACGAGCAACGACTCGCTGACGGTGTACGACGTGTCGGGGCCGAAGCCGGAGCTGCGGGTCTCCAAGTCGGTGGAGGGCGGATTCTTCGACGACATCGCGGTCTCCCCCGACGGGACCCAGATCGTCACGGCGAGCGGCGCCCCCTACTACCACCCGGTGTACTCCACGGAGGACCTCTCCCCCGTGGGCCGCTACAACTCGGGGAGCTACGGCGCCGCCGTGGACATCGCCCCGGACGGCACCGTGGCGGCGGGCACCTTCTCCTGGTACGGGCCCGACGTGCACATCTATCAGCAGGGCAAGTGGTCCAAGGTCCGGGAGTACGAGTTCCCGAACACCGGCGGCGGCAGTGGCGGCGACACCCTGGCCGAGGGGGGCCTCGCGTGGGCGCCGGACGGCAGCCGGCTCTTCGCGGTCTCCGGGAACGGCCAGGGTGTCTTCTCGCTGCGGGTCCTGACCGAGCCGGGCAAGTCCCTGCCGGAGCTCACGGTGACGGCGCCGGAGAAGGCGACGCGCGCCAAGTCCCTCACGGTCACCGGCAAGATCACCGACACGGCGCCGCTGCCCGCCGGGACCGAACTGGCCGTCACGCGCACGGACATCGAGTCCCCCGACGGCAGGAAGCTGCCCACGGTGAAGACCGGGGCGGACGGCTCGTTCTCCCTCGACGACACTCCGCCCGCGGGCGGCAAGGTGACGTACAAGGTCGCGTACGCGGGTGACGGCGCGCGGGCGGCGGCCTCGGCGTCGGACACGGTGGAGGTCTCGCGGAGCACGCCCACGCTGACCCTGAACAAGAACGGCAACGTGTACGGCTACGGAGCCGACGTCTCCTTCACCGCGCACCTCGGCACCACGTACAAGAACCGCACGGTCGAGATCTGGGCCGATCCCTATGGCTCCGACAAGCCCAACAAGCTGGTCAAGAAGGGCGTCGTGAACGCCCGCGGCGATCTGTCGGCGACCGTGGACATGAAGCGCGACACGAAGGTCACGGCGGCCTTCGCCGGTGACGCCCGGTACGCGTCCAAGAAGGCGACGTCGACGGCGTACGCCAAGGTCAAGGTCTCCACGTCGGTCACCAAGCACTACAAGACGGGGAAGATCGGCTCGACGACGTACCACTACTTCCACAGGAACACCGACCCGGTCCTGAACACGACGATGTCGTACTACAAGGGCCGCGAGCACCGCCTCCAGATGGAGGTGTACGCGAACGGCCGCTGGAACTCGGCGGGCAGCCCCGAGTACTTCAGGCTCGGCACGGACGGGACGTCGTCCGTACGTCTGGAGGCTCCTGGCGAGTCGGGCATCAGGGCCCGGATCCGCGCGTCGTACATCAACGGGTCGTCGGGGGACAACGTGAACTCGACGACGCACGGGGCGTGGAAGTACCTGAACTTCACGCGGTAGTTCGCGGGGCGGGGGCGGTGGGGGCGGCGGTCCGGGAAGCGGTCGCCGTCTCCTCCGCTTCCTCGGCGGGGAGCCCCCGCATCAGCGACCAGTAGCCGAGCGCCGCGAACGTGCCGATGACCGCGCAGGTGCCCCAGAGCCACTGCGCGCCGAAGCGGTCGATGACGAAGCCGGACATCAGGGGGGCGACGAGCGCGGCGACGGCCCAGGACAGGGTGTACATGCCCTGGTAGCGGCCCCGGCCGTGGATCGGTGAGAGCCGCACGACGAGGCCGGTCTGCGTGGGCGCGTTCACGATCTCGGCGAGGGTCCAGACGCACACGGTGAGGGCGAAGACGCCGATGGACCCGGCGAAGGCGGTGAGCCCGAAGCCGTAGCCGGCGAGCAGTGCGGAGATGATCAACAGCCGCTGGGGGTCCCGGTGTTCGATGAACCGGGTGACGGGGATCTGGAGGGCGACGATGAGGACGCCGTTGACGGCGATGGCCATTCCGTAGTCGGCGGCGGTGAATCCGGCCTCGCCCATGGCGACGGGCAGTCCCACGGAGCCCTGCTGGAAGATCAGCGCGATGAGGAAGGAGAGCCCGACGACGCCCATGAAGCGCCCGTCGCGCAGGACGGTCCTGAGGCCGACGTCCGGTTCCGACGCCTTCTCCAGGGCGGTGCGCACGGGCCGGGACTCCGGGAGCTTGGCGAAGACGACGACGGCGCAGACGAGGGTCATGGCGGCTTCGATGAGGAACCCGGCGAGGTAGCTGAACTCGGCGATGAAGCCGGCGCCCGCGGAGGAGATCGCGAATCCGAGGTTGATGGCCCAGTAGTTGAGGGAGAAGGCCCGGACGCGGTCCTCGGGGCGGACGATGTCGGCCATCATCGCCTGGACGGCGGGCCGGGACGCGTTGCTCGCCATGCCGACGAGGAAGGCGACGGCGGCGATGGCCAGGGGGTCCTTCATGAAGCCGAGGAGGGCGACGGTCAGGGCGGTGGAGGTCTGCGCGATGAGGAGCGTGGGGCGGCGCCCGAGCCGGTCGGTCATGACGCCGGCGCCGAGCGAGGAGACGACGCCGCCGAGTCCGTGGAGGGCGGCGACGAGGCCGGCGTAGGTCGCGGAGTAGCCGCGGTCGAGGGTCAGGTAGAGCGCCATGAAGGTGGCGACGAAGGCGCCGAGGCGGTTGACGAGGGTGCTGGTCCACAGCCACCAGAACTCGCGGGGGAGGCCGGAGACGGACTCTCTTGCGGCGCGTCTCAGGGCGGCGAGTGTCATCGGGGTCCCCCACGGTTCAGGCGGCTGCGCAGGTGCAGCTATGTAAGCGTCAATATCGGCATGCGCACATTACGACTCAGGGGGAGGGGAGAGCCAGTGGATTAGCAGAACCAGTCAACTGAGGCCGAGCACTCCGGTGCTGCCGCCGCCGGGCTGTCCGGGCCGCGGGCGGGCGCGCGGGCCACCGGGCGGTTCGATTACGCTCAGGGGCATGGCCGACGCACCGTACAAGCTGATCCTCCTCCGCCACGGCGAGAGCGAGTGGAACGCGAAGAACCTGTTCACCGGCTGGGTGGACGTCAATCTCAACGAGAAGGGCGAGAAGGAGGCGGTCCGCGGCGGTGAGCTGCTCAAGGACGCCGGCCTGCTCCCCGACGTGGTCCACACGTCACTCCAGAAGCGCGCGATCCGCACCGCGCAGCTCTCCCTTGAGGCTGCCGACCGCCTCTGGATTCCCGTACACCGTTCGTGGCGCCTGAACGAGCGCCACTACGGAGCCCTTCAGGGCAAGGACAAGGCGCAGACGCTGGCCGAGTTCGGCGAGGAGCAGTTCATGCTCTGGCGCCGCTCGTACGACACGCCGCCGCCGGCCCTTGACCGCGACGCCGAGTACTCCCAGTTCGACGACGCGCGCTACGCGACGCTCCCGCCGGAGCTGCGCCCGCAGACGGAGTGCCTCAAGGACGTCGTCGTCCGCATGCTGCCGTACTGGTTCGACGGCATCGTCCCCGACCTGCTGACCGGCAGGACGGTCCTGGTCGCGGCCCACGGCAACTCGCTGCGCGCCCTGGTCAAGCACCTGGACGGCATCTCCGACGCGGACATCGCGGGCCTGAACATCCCGACGGGCATCCCGCTGTCGTACGAACTGGACGCGGACTTCAAGCCCGTGAAGCCGGGCGGCACGTACCTGGACCCGGATGCGGCTGCTGCGGCGATCGAGGCGGTCAAGAACCAGGGCAAGAAGAAGTAGCTTTCACGAGAATGCCCCCGACTCGCGCTCGCTTACGGCGCGGGTCGGGGGCATTTTCACGCCTCAGCTCTTGGTCAGGGTGCGGCCGAGGAGAGGAAGCAGGCGGTCCCAGTGGCGCTGGAGCGCTGCGGGGTCGAAGGCTCCTGTGTCGGACATGGTGAAGCCGTGGACGGTGCCGGGGTAGATCTCGGTGCTGTAGCCGACGCCCGCGGTGTCCAGGGCCTGGTTGAGCTCGCTCATGGCCTCGGGCGTCAGGTCTCCCTCGGCGAGGCCGAAGTGGGCTTCGGCGGTGAGCTCGGGGGCGAGGCGGTGCGGGCTGTCGGGCGCTTCGGTGACGAGGAAACCCGGGTGGAATCCGGCGACGGCGGCCACCTGGTCGGGGTGGGCCGTCGCGGTGCGCATCGCGAGGGCGGCGCCCAGGCAGTAGCCGATGACGCCGACAGGGCCGGGGCTGACCTCGGGCTGGGCGGTGAGGAACCGGAGGTAGGCGTCGGCGTCGCGCAGGATGCGGTCGGTGGTGTGCGCCTCGACCAGGGGCATCAACTGGGCGAAGATCGCGGGCCGGACGTCGTCGCCGATGTGCTCGGGAAGTTCGATCACCGGCGCCGGGCCGTGCCGGTAGTAGAGGTTGGGCACGAGCACGTAATACCCGTGACCGGCCAGCTCCCGGGCCTTGTCCTCCAACTCGGGCCGCACACCGAAGGCGTCCGGGTAGAGCAGCACTCCGGGGTGCTGTTCGCCACGGTCGGGGAAGGCGGCGAAGGCGTCGGCCTGACCGTCGGTGGTGGGAATCTGCAGCGTCAGCGTCTTGGTGGGGATTGCGGATCTTCCTTCCGTGCTTCCGTTGGGTCAATCAGAGATCAACCTAACCGGCCAGTCCTCCCATCAGGCAAGAACGGCGTCGGCTACAGCGCTCTCTGCGCCTCGTACAGGTTCCGTGGGCGGACCGTGGCCGTGGTGCCGTAGAGCTCCAGTCGCGCGTGCAGGTCTCCGGAGAAGTCCGGTACGTCGATCTGGTCGAACTCCCGGACCTCGTTGATGCCCACCGTCGCGCTGTACGGGGCCAGGCCGTCGATCCTCATCAGGCCCGCCCGCTCATTGGTGACGCGGATGTTCCAGTGCGTGAAGCGCGCGCCGAACAGGGGGCCCGCGCTCGCATCTCCCCCGTGGCGGCCGGTGTTGTTGATCGTGATGTCCGTGCGGACGTTCGCGAACGGCATGCCCCGGTGGCTGTCGAACGTGCCCATCTCCATCTCGCCGCGCGACCAGACGTTGTAGGAGGACAGGCCCTCCGCGTTGATGCCGTGCAGCTGCGTGCCGGAGGGCGCCGGGACCGTGCGCTCGGCTATGCGGAAGTCCTCGGTCAGGTTGTCGTGCGAGCCCTCGCGGCAGAAGTACGGGTGGTGTGCTCCCCGGCCCTCCACGCGGGTGCGGCGCAGCGTGCAGGCCGAAGCGCTCACCAGGCCGAAGCCGTTGTCCACATGGCGTACGACGATGTCGTACGCCCAGCAGTCGTACGCGCACTGGAACGTGACCCCGTTGTAGCCCTTGTCCAGTAGGTGGGGGGACTGGGGGGTCTGCGTAGCCTCCAGCGTCAGGCCTTCTACTCCCGCGCCCCTCAAGGCTTGTACGTGCGTCGTCAGGCGCGGGTCCCACTCCTCGCGTACGTCCAGGGGCAGCGGGCGTTCCAGCGTGATCGTGCTCTTCTTTACCGAAGTGATGCGTACCGTCCACTCGTAGGGGACGTACGACGTCAGTTTCGTCTTGTCGTCCCACGTGTACGACTCCGGGCCCGGGCCGCCGCCCGCCATGTGCTCCAGGAGGGTGTGGTCCGCGTCGTCCGACAGGCGCAGGAGGACCAGGTCCCCCGGGTGGAGGTGCTTGGTGTCCCGCACCTTCAGGGTGCGGTCGCCCCGGGTGGCGGGGTGCACCGCGGTGAGCGTCTGCCACTCGTCGCGCTTGTTGCCCGTCCAGCCCTCGAAGGGCCAGGCCTTCGCCTTGATGGCGTCCGTGAGCGTCTCGAAGCGGGTCTGCGGGCAGAGCCAGATGAGGCCTCCCGCCCAGGACCAGCTCGACTTGTCACCGCCGTAGCGGGAGCCGTAGGGGCCGATCAGCTCCGTGAGGTTCTTCGTCGCGTGGAGTGTGGTGCGGGTGCTGCCCGCGCCCCGCAGGACCACGTTGTCGTGGGCGATGCGGATGATGCCGTCGACGCGGTACGTGCCCGGCGGCACGAGGACCGTGCCGCCGCCCCTCGCCCCCGCCTCCGCCAGCGCACGGTTGATCGCGGGGGCCGCGTCCGACGTGCCGTCCGGCCTCGCCCCGTAGTCACGTACGTTCGCGACCACCTTGCGGCGAGGGAGGCGGCGGGTGCCGGAGTGGCCCCGGCACGGGCTATGTAGGGGACTTGGGGATGCGTGTACGGAGTTGCCTCGAACTCCCGCCAGAGCGCCGGGGTTTCGCCGGATCTCGCCGCCCATGCGGTCCCGCCGGTCGCGGCCACCGCCGCCACGGCTATCGCTCCGCCGAGTACGCCACGTCTGCCGGGGTACTCCATGCCGCTGCCCGTGCCCATATCCGTGCCCATATCCGTGCCCATGCCCGCCGCCACCTTCTATGGATGTGAACGCCATTCATGTCTGCGATGGGCGCGAGCATGACATGGGCGCCCTATGGCGGGGAAGGCCTCGGGAAGGTCTGCGGCGTCAGTCCTGTGGCTGAGTCAGATGTGTGAACGCGTCCAGGTTCCGCGTGGGCTCCCCGCGCGACACCCGCCACGCGTACTCCTTGCGGATCGCCGTCGCGAAACCCAGCTCCAGGAGCGTATTGAAGGAGCCGTCCGCACTCTCCAGGACCGAGCCGAGCAGCCGGTCGAGCTCCTCCGGTGTGACCGCGGAGAGCGGGAGCTTGCCGGTGAGGTAGATGTCGCCGAGCGAGTCGATCGCGTAACTCACGCCGTACAGACGGAGGTTGCGCTCCAGGAGCCAGCGGTGGACGGCCTCGTGGTTCTCGTCGGGGTGCCGCACCACGAAAGCCGTCAGCGACAGCGCGTGCTTGCCGACCTTGAGCGAGAGGGTCGTCGACAGCTTGCGGGTGCCGGGGAGCTTCACTACGTAGGCGCCGCTCTCGGGGCTCTCCCACTCGAGCTCCGCCTCGTCCAGCGTCCGCTCGATGGTCGTCGTCGCCGCTGCTCCAGCTTGATCAGCCATGATGCGAGCGTACGCGACGCCTGTGCTCGTGCACCGCCGCCGTGTACACGTCCGCGGTGGCCGACGCCGCCGTGTCCCAGCCGAAGGACTGCGCGTGCCGCGCGGCCGCGGCGCCCATGCTGTCCACAAGGTGTGGGTTCTCGGCGAAATCACGCAGCACGCGCGCGTAGGGGGCCGGTTCGTGGCCGTCGATCAAGAAGCCCGTCACCCCGTCGCGTACGGCGACCGGCAGACCGCCCACCGACGCCGCGAGCACCGGTGTGCCCGCCGCCTGCGCCTCTATGGCCACCAGGCCGAAGGACTCGCTGTACGACGGCATCACCAGGACCGAAGCCGCCCTGAACCAGTCCGCGAGCTGCTCCTGGCCCACCGGCGGCTGGAAGCGGACCACGTCCGAGATGCCGAGCCTGGCGGCCAGCTTCTGCAGGCCCTCCGGCTTCGCCAGACCGCTGCCGCTGGGGCCGCCCACCACGGGGACGACGATGTTCGAGCGGAGCTCGGGGCGCTGTTCGAGGAGGACGGCGACCGAGCGGAGCAGCACGTCCGGCGCCTTCAGGGGCTGGATACGGCCCGCGAAGAGCGGGACGAGCGCGTCCTGCGGGAGGCCGAGGCGGTGGCGGGCAGCCGCGCGGCCGTCGGCGGGGCGGAAGCGGTCGAGGTTCACGCCCGGGTGGACCACGGCGACCTTGCCGGCCTCGGCTTCGTAGTGCCTGACCAGTTCGTCGGCCTCTTCGGAGGTGTTGGCGATCAGCCGGTCGGCGGCCCGCACGATCTGCGTCTCGCCGATCACGCGCGCCGCCGGCTCCGGGGTGTCCCCCTCCGCGAGCGCGGCGTTCTTGACCTTGGCCATGGTGTGCATGGCGTGCACCAGGGGCACGCCCCAGCGCTCGGCGGCCAGCCAGCCGACGTGGCCGCTGAGCCAGTAGTGCGAGTGGACCAGGTCGTAGTAGCCGGGGCGGTGGCCCGCCCACGCCTGCATCACACCGTGCGTGAAGGCGCAGAGCTGCGCGGGCAGCTCCTCCTTCGCCAGGCCTTCGTACGGCCCCGCGTCCACATGTCGTACGAGGACTCCCGGGGCGAGTTCGACGGCGGGCGGCAGCGCGCCGGTCGTCGCACGCGTGAAGATCTCCACCTCGATGTTGATCGCCGCGAGGCGCTTGGCGAGCTCCACGATGTAGACGTTCATGCCGCCCGCGTCGCCCGTGCCGGGCTGATGCAGCGGGGAGGTGTGCACGCTGAGCATGGCCACCCGGCGTGGACGCCGGTTCGTGCCGGGGAGCCGGAGCCTGCCGGGCGTGGCCGGCGAGCGACGCCCGAGCCTGGTCACGTACTGGCTCACGTGGCGGTCCTCCTTGCGCGCGCGGGCATGGCTTCAGGGAGGGTGTGCACGGTCCTCCAGAGGGAGAACATCGGAAGGCGCGACTCCATTTCCTCTTTGCCAAATCATTACGGGATGCGGCTCAACCCATGACCGGGCGGGGCTCCACCCGTACCCCTGGCGCCCGGCGCATACGCTTTGCCCATGGCCTCCCGCACCCCCTCCCGCCCCGTGGGAACGGTGACGCGCGGGACCACCAACCCCAACCGCCTGCGCCGCATGGACCGCTGGATCGCCGCCACGCACGGCGCCGCACTGCGGCACGCCACCGGCTCCGGATCCGGCTCTGACTCCGACACCGGCCCCGTGGCCGTCGACCTCGGCTACGGAGCCGCCCCCTGGACCGCCGTCGAGCTGCTCGTCCGGCTCAGGACCGCCGCGCCCCGCGTGCGCGTGGTCGGCGTCGAGATCGATCCGGCGCGGGTCGCGGCCGCGAAGCCGTACGAGAGGGAAGGGCTCTCCTTCCGGCACGGCGGCTTCGAGGTCCCGCTGCCGGGCAGGCCCGCACTGATCCGGGCCGCGAACGTGCTCCGGCAGTACGACGAGGAGCAGGTCGCCGCCGCGTGGGAACGGCTGTGCGAGCGGCTCGCGCCCGGCGGGCTGCTCGTGGAGGGGACCTGCGACGAGATCGGGCGGCGGCACGTCTGGGTCGCGCTCGGCCCCGAGGGACCGCGCACGGTGACCTTCGCGACCCGCCTCGGGTCGCTTGAGCGGCCCTCCGACCTCGCCGAGCGGCTGCCCAAGGCGCTCATCCACCGGAACGTGCCGGGCGAGCAAGTGCACGCGTTCCTGCGCGACTTCGACCGCGCCTGGGCCGCGGCGGCACCCTTCGCCTCGTACGGCGCCCGGCAGCGGTGGATCAGGACGGTGCGGGAACTTGCCACGGACTGGCCGGTGGTGGACGGGGCCGCGCGGTGGCGGCAGGGCGAAGTGACCGTGCGGTGGGACGCGCTGGCTCCGCGGCGGGGGTGAAGGCGCCGACCCCACGGCAGGGGCGAAGGCGCCCGGCTCAGCAGCGAGGGTGAGGGCGTCGTCTCCGCGGCCGGAGTGAACGCGAAGGGTGCCGTCGGGTGAATTCGCGAGGCGGCGGCGGGTGAACTCCGCGTGCGGGGCGCTGGGCGGGGAACGATCTCCGCGTGCCGTTCGTCACATGAGGCGGGTGGGAACCGGAGTTGCTTTCGTGCTCTGTCGCATTGCGCGTCGGCATGGCACCATCCCGGTGGCAACCGTATGTTACTGACGGTAAATCAGCTCTTGGGGGAGGCGGACGTGACCGGCAAGCGGAGTTCGACTGTGGCTGGCCTTGCGCTGATCTGCGCGGCAGCGGTGCTGAGCACTCCGGGCGCGGCCTACGCGAGTCCGGCGAAGCCAACGCCCGGCAAGACCAAGCCGCTTGAGGACGTGCGCAAGGAGATCGAGAAGCTCTACCACGACGCGGGCGTCGCCACGGACGCGTACAACGCGGCGGAGGAGAAGAGCGAGAAGCAGTCCAAGCAGATCGTGAAGCTCGCCCGCTCCATCACCAAGGGCCAGCAGAAGCTGGACAAGCTCAAGTCCCGCGCGGGCGCCGCCGCCCGCGCCCAGTACCGCGGCGGCGGGGTCCCCGCCGAGGCCAAGTTGATGCTGAGCGACGACCCGCAGGAGTTCCTGGAGGGCGCCGGCCGGATGCGGCAGGGCCAGAAGGCCGCCAAAGGCATGCTGACCGACCTTGAGCGGACGCAGGAAGACCTGAAGATCTACGCCAAGGACGCCACCGCCCAGTGGAAGAAGCTGGAAGCCAACCGCAAGGCGAAGGCCGAGTCGAAGAAGAAGATCAAGAAGAAGATCGCGGCCGCCGAGGAGATGGAGTCCCAGCTCGAGAAGAAGGAGCGCGAGCGGCTCCGGAAGCTGGAGGAGGCGGCCGCGCTCAAGGAGCAGTCGGCGTGGGTGAGTTCGGGCGTCCTGAAGGACATCAAGGGCAAGGCGACAGGACCGGGCAAGAAGGCCATCGAGTTCGCCACCGCGCAGATCGGCAAGCCGTACGTATGGGGCGCCGAGGGCCCGTCGTCGTACGACTGTTCCGGGCTCACGACCAAGGCCTGGGCCGCCGCGGGCAAGGGGATTCCTCGTACGTCGCAGGAGCAGTGGAAGCAGCTGCCGCACGTCGACATCAAGAACATGCGCCCCGGTGACCTGATCATTTATCACCGCGACGCCAGTCACGTGGGGATGTACGTGGGCGACGGCGCGATCGTGCACGCGCCGCGGCCCGGGCGCGATGTCACCGTCGCGGGCGCGGGATCGATGGAGATCCTCGGGGTCGTACGACCGGACAAGTAGGCGGATTCCGGCCGGAAAGCCGCCCTGTGCCGTAGGTCATGTGACCCACCGCACCCCCGCGCCCGCCGCTCAACCCTCCCGGCGTGATGTTCGTCATTCCCCCCGGGACCTGTCGTGCCCAATTGCGGTCCTTGATGCGGCATATGACGGTGGCCGTTTGCCGCGCGCCATTCCAATCGGGCGTCGGCTAACGCTATGGTCCCCGTCGGTGGAGCGTTCGACCGTCGATCCACCATGCCCTCGGGGGGAGGGAAGGAAACCGAAGCCATGCCCGTACCCATACCGCGGCAGAGAGCGATCCCGGCCGCGGAAGGCGGTCAGGCTCACGCTCTGCCGACACAGACGCCGACGCAGGCGCAGACGCAGACGCCCGCACCCGTGCAGGCGCCCGAACCCGTACCCGCTCCGACATCCGGAGACATGGACCAGCAGGCGAACGGCAACGGCCTCAGCCTCCTGGTCATCGAGGACGACCCCGTGGGCTCCCTCAGCATCCCCCGGATGCTCGACGCCGCGGGCAAGCCCATCCGTATCCGCACCGCCCGCAACCTCACCGAGGCCGAGCGACTGCTCACCGACGACGTGCACTGCATCCTGCTCGACCTCGCCCTGACGAGCCCCACGGCCGCCGAGGACGACGAGGACGAGCTCGCCGCGCTCAAGCACGTCCTGCGCCTCGCGCCCCGGCACGCCGTCCTCGCGCTCACCGCGAGCGGCGACACCGAGGGCGGCGCGGAGGCCGTGCGGGTCGGCGCCCAGGACTACCTCTTCCGTGACGAGCTGGACGGGCGGCTGCTGAGCCGCGCCATCCGGTACGCCGTGGAGCGCAAGCGCGCGGACGCCGCCCAGCGCCAGCTGACGGAGTCACGCCTGCGGGCCCAGGAGAACGCCCGCCTGGAGCGCGGCCTGCTGCCGACGCCGCTCCTCGACGGCTCACCGCTGCGGTTCGCCGCGCGCTACCGCCCGGGGCGTTCGCGGGCACTGCTCGGCGGCGACTTCTACGACACGGTGCGCACCCCCGACGGCTCCGTGCACGTCATGATCGGCGACGTCTGCGGCCACGGGCCCGACGAGGCGGCGCTCGGCGTCGAGCTGCGCATCGCCTGGCGGACACTGACCTTCGCGGGCCTGTGCGGAGACGAGCTGCTCGGCACCATGCAGAAGGTCCTGGAGCACGAGCGCGCCGACGAGGAGATCTTCGCGACGCTCTGCACGGTCGACATCGCCCCTGACGGCCGCCGCGCCGGACTCTGCCTGGCCGGGCACCCGTCGCCGCTGATCGCCCGCGACGGCCACCTCGCCGAGCTGCTGCCGTACGAGAACAACGGCCCCGCGCTCGGACTCCTGCCGAACGCGCGGTGGCCGCGGCGCCAGGTCGAGCTCGGCGGCAAGTGGAGCCTGATGCTCTACACGGACGGCCTGATCGAGGGCCGCATCGGCGAGGGGAACCAGCGCCTTGGCCAGGACGGCATGGTGGAGATGGTCCGCCGCCAGATCGCCGCGGGCCTGCGGGGCGAGGAGCTCCTGGAGGCCGCGGTCAACGAGGTGCGCGAGCTCAACGGCGGCGACCTGACGGACGACGTGGCGGTCCTGCTCCTGGACCGCGACCGCTAGCGGCGGGTGGGCACGGGGTCGCTGGTCAGCGGGATCGCTGGTCAGCGCCCGCCGTTGTAGGGCCCATAAGGCCCGTCGCTGCTGGAGCCGCGGCGTCCACCGCCGCCGCCCTTGCCGGTGATCTGCCGCAGTGCGGGGCGCACGTCGACCATGTAGACGATGGTCGCGATGAGCCCGATGATCGGCAGGAACGACAGGATGTTGAAGATCAGGTTCACGATGAACGCGAGCCCGAGGATGATCAGCCAGAACGGCTTGGTCTTCTTGTCGGCCGCGCGGTAGGCGTCCTCACGCCGGACGGCCGCGTCGACGAGCGCGAAGCCGCTGAAGACGATCAGGGCCAGCGACAGCAGCCACATGAAGTTCGCGAACCCCTGCATCAGCACAACGTCCACCACCAGTCCCGGCTCTTGGAGCCATCCCTTGAGTACGCGGCCACCGTACCCGCTATCAAATGAACGGGCCGGGCACTTCGAGAGTGCCCGGCCCGTCGGCTGAGAACCGCCTTGCCGCGCGCCTACTTGGCGGGCGGGGTGGTCTTCTTCGCCGTCGTCGCCTTGCGGGCGGCCGGCGCCTTCTTGGCGGCGGGCTTCTTCTCCGGGGCCGCGGTGGCCGACGTGGTGGACGTGTCCGTCACGGTGCCGGTGGCCTCCGGGGCGTCCGGCTCGACGGCCACGGCGAGCTCGGTGATCTCCTCGGCGGCCTCGCCGCGCCAGGTCTTCACGGCCTGCTCGCCGTGCTCGGCGACCTCTTCGTACTTCTCGCGCGCCTTGACCGCGTACTCGGCGGCCACGCCGACCGAGGTGAGGGCGATGCCCTGCACGCTCTCGCCGACCTTCTTCAGGTCGGTGTCGAGTGAGCCGAGCAGCTCGGTGACCTTGGCCTGGATGGTCTCCTGCGCCCCCTTGGCGCGGGAGACGGCCTTGTCCTGAACAGCCTTGGGGTCGGTGTTGCGCACGGCGTCGATACGGGCCGGCGCCTCGGCGATCAGCTGCTCGATGGCGCCCGGCACCTTCTTCGCCTGCTGGAACGCGAGGTCGGCGGTGCCGACGACGAAGTAGGCGGGGGTGGTGTCGGTGAAGGTGTTGCGCAGGTCGTCCTTGATGGCCATGGAGATGGTCCTCCCGGATTCGCGTCAGCTTGAGGGATGGTCCTTCGGGCTGGCATCACTGCCGTCGGCCGTGCGGGGGCCGTCAGCGGTGGCGTCCACGTCATCCGCGTACGCCAAGTCGCCGGCGTACTCCGAGACCTCGAAGCCGTTCTCTTTCCTGAACGACTCGTAGATCTGCAACAGGACCTGCTTCTGCCGCTCGTTGATGGAGGGGTCGGCGAGGATGACGGCGCGCGTCTCCAGCTCGTCCCGCTCCTTCTCGTCGAGGATCCCGGCCCGGACGTACAGCGTCTCGGCGGAGATCCGCAGTGCCTTGGCCACCTGTTGCAGCACGTCGGCACTGGGCTTGCGCAGGCCGCGCTCGATCTGGCTCAGATACGGATTGGACACTCCGGCGGCGTCGGCGAGCTGCCGCAACGACAGCTGCGCGTTGCGCCGCTGCTCGCGCAGATACTCACCGAGATTGCCGACGTTGAGTGATGCCATACGCCGATAGTGCCTGGCCCTTGCTAACTTTTGCAAGCAGATGCTTGCAAAAGTGCGCCACGCCACTGCGGAGCCGGGGAATCCCCGCCGCCGGAACGGAGTTGCTTGCTCTGACAGCAATGACAGAGACGGCAACGATGACAGCGATGGCAGAGGGAGCCGATGAGTCTTCGTCAGTACGAGTACGCCCTGGCCGTTGCCCAGGAGGGCTCGGTGACGGCGGCGGCGGAGCTGTTGCGCGTCGCCCAGCCGTCGATGTCCCAGCAGATCCGCGGGCTTGAGCGGGAGCTCGGCGTGGAGCTGTTCGCCCGCACGCCGAGCGGCCTTGTGCCCACCGCGGTCGGCCGCGCGTTCCTGCGGGAGGCGGAGGTCGCGGTGAGTGCGTCGCGGCGGGCCAGGGCGACGGCGCGGGCCGGTGCCGAAGAGCTGGTGGGCGAGCTGGTGGTCGCCGTGCAGCTGGGCTTCGGCACGCGGCAGCTGCCGGGTGCGCTCGGTGCGCTGCGTCGCCGCTATCCGCGGCTCGAGGTCACCGTCTTCGAGGAGCAGAGCTCCGCCGAACTGGACCGGCTGTGCCGCCGTGGCGTGCTGGACCTCGCCTTGATGGCGGCGTGCGACCGGAGCCCCGCCGACGCCCATCACCTCGGCCACGAGGAGTTCGTCGTGGTCCTCCCCGCCGGGCACCGGCAGCTCGCCGCGGAACGGGTCGAGCTGCGCGAACTGGAGGGGGAGCCGTGGGTGAGGTTCGACCGTGACAGCGCGCTGGACGGCGTACTGATGAACGCGCTGCGCGACAACGATCTGACCCCGGCCACGGCCGCCCGCGTGTCCCAGACGGCGACGGCCGTGCGCTGGGCCGCCCACGGCCTCGGGACGACGCTCGTCCCGGCCTCCGCGGTGCCCCACGGTCACGAGCACCTCGTACGCCCGGTGTCCCCGGTGGTGTCCCAGCCGGTCATCGCCGTGCTCCGGCAGGGCGCGGGCCCGGCGGAGACGGCGCTGCTTGAACTCCTGCGCAAAGAGACCTGGACGGCGTCCGCCGAATTCCTTCTGGCGTAATCCCTTCTGTCGTGATTCCTTCTGGCGTAATTCCCTATGGCTTGATTCTTCAGCCCCTTGGGAATTCGCCGCCGTCCACGACGAGATTGCTGCCGGTCAGCCAGCTCGCCCGGCCGGACACCAGGAACAGCACCGCGTCGGCGATGTCGTCGGGCAGGCCCTCGCGCCCCAGCGGCGGGGTGTCGTCGGCGTTGGTCTGGCCCGGCGCCACGTTCAGGCGCGCCCACTGCTCCCGCGTCTCTTCGCCGCCGGGGGTGGCGACCCTGCCGGGAGTGACGGTGTTGACCCGGATCCCGTACGGGGCCAGCTCCAGGGACAGTCCCCGGCTGTAGGTCTCCAGCGCGGCCTTCGCCGCCACGTAGTGCAGGAACGGGCCCACCGGGGTGAGTACCGCGGCCGATGAGACGTGCACGATCACCCCCGAACGCTGTTCCCGCATGGCCGGTGCCAGCAACGAGTCCAGCCGCACCGACGCCAGGTAGTTCAGGTCCAGCGCGTTCTGCCACTCCTCGTCGGGGATGGCCGAGGCCTCTTCGTAAGGCCGCGCCCCACCCGCGTTGTGGACCACGATGTCCACGCCGCCGAGCGTTTCCCGCGCCGCCGCGGCGATCGCCTCCGCTCCGGCCCGTGTCCGCACATCGGCCTTGACGAAGGCGGCCCCCTCCGGCACCGTGCTCGTCGCCGACCTGGCGGTCGTGAGCACCTCCGCGCCCGCGTCCAGGAGCTGGCGCACGACGGCCGCTCCGATTCCGCGCGAACCACCCGTGACCACGGCCCGCTTTCCCGCGAGTTCCTGCGTTCCCGCTTCTGATTCATTTCCCATTGCGGTCATGCCACCGGTCCTTTCGATCGCGTAATTGCATTCACCGTACGTACGCGAAAGAAGGAGAGGCAAAGACGAAATAGCAGCAGGGGCCATAGGGAATTCCTATGGCGTTCGGGTCGCCGCGGCGCCGAACCATTTGGGCAACTGGCCGAGCAGCTCCGACTGGTCGTCGCCGACCCACGCCACGTAGCCGTCAGGGCGCAGCAGTACCGCGGGCGCGTCCAGCTCCTCGCATACGTCGACGACGTGATCGACGCGGTCCGCCCACCCCTCCACCGAGAGCCGGCCGGTCTGGTCGAGCAGCAGGCCGCGGCCGGCGTGCATCAGGCCGTAGAGGCGGCCCCGCTTCAGCTCCACGTCCCGCAGCCGCCGGCCGAGGAGTTCGTGACCCTCGCCGAAGTCATAGCGGATCGCGATCGCGGTGAGCTTCTCGATCAGATACCGGTTCACCTCCTCGAGGTCCGTCAGCTCCGACATCAGCCGGCGCACCGCCTGAGGTCCCGGCTCGGTGGACATCAAGTGAATCTGCGCGCGGGAGAGCGCGAGCACGTCGGCGGCCACCGGGCGCCGTTCGTCCGGGTAGCTGTCGAGGAGGGACTCCGGCGCCCAGCCGTTGACCTCGGCGGCCAGCTTCCAGCCGAGGTTGAACGCGTCCTGGACGCCGAGGTTGAGGCCCTGGCCGCCGGTCGGCGGGTGGATGTGCGCCGCGTCGCCTGCCAGCAGCACCCGGTCGACGCGGTAGCGGTCGGCCAGCCGGGTCGCGTCGCCGAAGCGGGAGAGCCAGCGGGGTGAGTGGACGCCGAAGTCCGTGCCCGCGTACATCCGCAGCTGCTCCTTGACCTCCTCCAGGGTCGGCGCGCTCGCACGGTCCTCGCTCACCCCCGCGGCGGGCACCACGAGGCGGTACACCCCGTCCCCCAGGGGCCCGACGCCGAACCGCAGCTGTGTCTTGCGGACTTCGGCCACCGTGGCGGCCAGCTCCTGCGGGTCCGCGGTCGCCTCCATCTCGCCGATGAGCGTCTCGACCCTGCTCGGCTCGCCGGGGAAGCCGACGCCGAGCAGCTTGCGGACCGTGCTGCGACCGCCGTCGCAGCCGACGAGGTAACGCGAGCGGAGCCGTGTGCCGTCGGTCAGCTCGACGCTCACCCCCTCTTCGTCCTGGCTCAGTCCGACCAGTTCGCAGCCGTACCTGATCTCGGCGCCGAGTTCCGTGGCGTGCTCGAGCAGCAGGCGCTCGGTGATGGTCTGCGGAATGCCGAGGACGTACGAATGCGCGGTGTCGAGGCGCTCCGGCCACGACTTGCCGAGGCCGGCGAAGAAGCCGCCGACCATGTGCCGCTCACCGAGCGGGAGGAACCGCTCCAGCAGGCCGCGCTGGTCCATCACCTCGATGCTGCGCACGTGCAGGCCTAGCCCGCGGACCACCTTGGTCGGTTCCGCGTCCTTCTCCAGCACGACCACGCGCACGCCATGCAGCCGCAGTTCGGCGGCCAGCATCAGGCCGGTCGGTCCGCCGCCGACCACGATCACGTCCGTCACGAGAATCCCCCATTGTGCGATGTAATTCGCGAAACTCTGATTTCGGCAGGTTCCGGCTTCGGCTGGAGATTCTGCATCACCATGGGGGCCTTGCCGCAAGGCCCCGGGTGCGCTATATGTTGGAAGTGGCAAGGAGTGGGTCAACTTCCTTGCCTTTTCTTTTTGCCATTTCCTCGGCCGGGTCTTTTGCCGCGCCATCACCAGGCCGGAGTCGTACCGTGTCCAACATGACCCGCGTGCCTCTCGACGATCTCGTCCGACTGCGCCGGGCCCGTGACCGGATGGACCGCGACTACGCGCAGCCGCTGGACGTCCCGGCGCTGGCACGGGACGCCCTCATGTCGTCGGGCCACTTCTCGCGCAGCTTCCGCGCGGCCTACGGCGAGACCCCGTACAGCTATCTCATGACCCGCCGCATCGAGCGGGCCAAGGCGCTGCTGCGGCGCGGTGATCTGTCGGTGACCGACGTCTGCATGGAGGTCGGCTGTACGTCACTCGGCTCGTTCAGCTCACGGTTCACCGAACTGGTCGGCGAGAGCCCGAGCGCCTACCGGGCCCGCGACCACGCGGACGGCGCCGCCATCCCTGCCTGCGTCGCCAAGATCCACACCCGGCCGGTCAGGAACGGAGAAGCGAAGCCCGCCCCCGGCCCCTAGCGTGACGTGCATGGACATCAACCTCGCCCAGTGCTTCATCGCCGTCGACGACCACGACAAGGCGCTCGCCTTCTACCGAGACGTACTCGGTCTCGAAGTACGCAATGACGTCGGATTCGAGGGGATGCGCTGGGTCACCGTCGCCTCGCCGTCCCAGCCGGACGTGGAGATCGTCCTCGAACCGCCGCTCGCGGACCCGAACGCCTCGGCCGACGACCGGCTGGCGGTCGCCGAGCTGATGGCCAAGGGCCTGCTGCGCGGCGTCATCTTCCGCACGGACGACTGCGACGCCACCTTCGAGCGGATCCGCGCCGCGGGCGGCGAGGTCCTCCAGGAGCCGATGGATCAGCCCTACGGCGTACGGGACTGCGCCTTCCGCGACCCGGCCGGAAACATGCTGCGGTTCAACCAGCCCCGCGAGAAGTAAAGGCCTTCGCCGTCGAGGTCCTCCGGAGCGCCCGAGTGTGACCATTTGGCCACAACGGGGAAAGAACCGTAAAGCCATGCGCATGATGGATCGTCATCACGTTCTGGTTTCACGGGTCTTGGGGGACCGTATGAACAGGCCGCTGCGCCACATAGCCGTCTTCTGTGGCGTGCTCACACTCGCCCTGCTGCTGCGCGCCACGTGGGTGCAGTTCGCCGAGAGCGACTCGCTGGCGAAGCACGAGAAGAACCGGCGCGTCCAGATCGAGGCGTTCTCGCACCCCCGCGGCGACATCATCGTCGACGGCAAGTCGGTCACCGGCTCGAAGGAAGTCAGCGGGACGGACTTCAAGTACAAGCGGGTCTTCAAGAGCGGCCCGATGTACGCCCCCATCACCGGCTACTTCTCGCAGGCCCAGGGCTCGACCTTCCTGGAGGGCGTCGAGAACGACGTACTCAGCGGCGACGACGACCGGCTCTTCATCAAGCGCACCGTCGACATGCTGACCGGTGAGAAGCGGCGCGGTGGCGACGTGGTCACCACCATCGACGCGAAGGCCCAACAGGCCGCCTATCAGGGCCTGGTGGACCTCAACGCCCGGGGCGCGGTGGTCGCGCTCGACCCTCGCTCCGGGAAGGTGCTCGCGATGGCGAGCACCCCCTCGTACGACCCCTCGGTCTTCGCCGGCATCTCGGCCGCGGAGAGCAAGGAGTTCACGAAGCTCAGGAAGAACAAGGACCAGCCGCTCTCCAACCGGGCGCTGCGCGAGGTCTATCCGCCCGGATCCACCTTCAAGATCCTCACCGCGGCGGCCGCCCTGGAACACGGCGTGGTCGACGACATCAACAAGCCCACCGGCGCCAAGACCCCGTACAAGCTGCCGCTCAGCTCCACGACGATCGGCAACGACGTGCCCGGCGCGCCCTGCGACAAGGCCTCGTTGAAGGTCGGCATGCAGTGGTCCTGCAACAACGTCTTCCTCGACACCGCGCTCAAGGTCGGCGACGACGATATGCGCGAGACGGCGGAGAAGTTCGGCTTCAACGAGCAGCAGTTCATCCCGGTGCGCTCGTCCGCGAGCAGCTACCCCGAGGACCTCGACAAGCCGCAGACCGCGCTGACCGGCATGGGCCAGGGCAGCCTGACCAGTACGCCGCTGCAGATGGCGATGGTCGCCGCGGGCCTCGCCAACGACGGCAAGGTGATGAAGCCCTACCTGGTCGAGGAGTTGCGCGGCCCGGACCTCTCGACGATCGAAAAGGGCAAGCCGCGGGTGCTCAACCAGGCGGTCTCCGAGGACACCGCGGGCAAGGTGCAGGAAATGATGGAGAACACCGTCGAGGAGGGCACGGCGAACAAGGCGAAGATCGACGGCGTCACGGTCGGCGGCAAGACCGGCACCGCCCAGCACGGCTCGAACGTCAACGACGAACGTCCGTACGCCTGGTTCGTCTCCTACGCCAAGCAGGACGACGGCTCGTCGCCGGTCGCGGTCGCGGTGTTCGTCGACCCCAAGGACATGAACATCCCGCGCTCGGAGATCGCAGGCGGAAAGCTGGGGGCGCCCATCGCGAAGGCGGTGATGGAGGCGGTGCTCAAGGATTAGGAGGTGCTCAAGGATTAGGCGGTGCGGCCGGGCCACGGCTCCGGGAACTGCTCGGCCCCTCCAGGAGCTGTCCCGCCAGTCGCTCGATGCGGGCGTGCCAGGCGGCTAGCGCCTCGTCCTTGTCCTTGTCCTTGTCCTTGTCCTTGTGCCTGTCCTTGTCCGCCGCGTCCTCGAAGGGGCCGCTCTGCGTGAGGACGAGCCGGGCGCCGTAACCCGTGCCCTGACCGAGCTCCCAGCGCACCTCGCCCTTGGGGTACACGGCGTACGTGAGTGACTCCGGGGCCCGCAGCTCCGTGACCGGCCCCGCGGATACGCCGTCCGCCAGGAAGCCGTCCGGGGCCGTATCGCCCTCCAACGGCACTTCGCCGTCGCAGAGTTCGGCCCACACCGCGTCCGCCGACCGCACCAGCTGCCGCTCGAACCGGATGCCGTCACCGGTCACCGTGCCGTGGCCCAGGTCGAACTGCTCCAGATACGCCTCGTGCAGCTCGCCCGCGTCCCGGCTCACCTCGGCCTTCCCGCCGTCGAGGAACTGGCCGAGCGCGGAGACGCACAGCTGCCAGCCCGCGGCGAAGCTCGGGGCGCCGAAGCGGTCGCCGAAGGTGTGGATGAGGGTGAGGAGCGAGCCCTGCCCACCGGGGTCCTCGGGGCCCTGGCGGCCATCGGCACCCTGGGGGCCGTCCGGGGTGATCTCCCAGCGCAGGTGGTCGTCGCCCCAGCTGAAGGCGAAGAGGCGGGGCTCCTCGACGTCGGTGACCTCGCCGGTCATGCCGGGGCCCTCGTCACCCGGGAAGTGGAATCCCATCGCCCCGCCGGGCCGCAGGTCGACCGTCACCTCGGAGGGGAACCACTGGGCGAGATGCTCGGGCCGGGTGATCGCGGCCCAGACCCGGGCGGGCGGGTGCGCGAGGCGGCGCTCCATGCGCAGGACGCTGTGGCCGTCGTCCGCGGGGGTGAGGGAGTCGGTGTGCGGGTTCATGAGGGGTCACCGTCCATGAATGAGGAGTCGACGTCCTGACTGTAAGTCGACGCGAGCCCCTCGCGCCGTCGCCCTCGCCCGGCCTACTCCTCCCAGGGCAGCGCCCTGCTGTGCAGCACGTCGAGCCGTGACACCGCCCGGGTCAGGACCACGTAGAGGCGGCTCGCCCCGCGGCTCTCCGCCTCCGCGATGGCGGCGGGCTCGACGGCCACGACATGGTCGTACTCCAGGCCCTTCGCGACGGACGCGGGCAGCAGCGTCACGCGTGCGCCCAGCTCGTCCGGGCTCGCGGCCTCGATGCCCGCATCGGCGAGGGCCTCGCGGAGCCGTCCGGTGTCCGCGTCGGCGGCGATGACACCGACCGAGCCCTCGCGCGTCAGCGCCACCCGCACCGCGTCGACGGTGGCGGCGCCCACATCTCGTACCTCCCGGATCCGCAACTCACCGTCCGCACGCAGCGATCGCGCGGGCGGTACGTCGACGTCGAGCGAGGCAAGGACGCGGTTGGCGAGGCTCACGACCGCCTTCGGGACGCGGAAACCGGTGGTCAGCGGGGTGATGGAGGCTTCGGGTGCGCCGAGGTGGGCGAGGAGTTCGGGCCAGCGGCGGGCGGCCCACGGGGTGGTGCCCTGGGCGAGGTCGCCGAGGACGGTGAGCGAGCCGAAGCCGGCGCGGCGCGCGATCGCGCGGGTCTCCATCGGGGAGAGGTCCTGCGCCTCGTCGACGACGATGTGGCCGTAGCCGTCGGGCCGTTCGAGCAGCCCCGCGAGCTCGTCGAGCAGGACGAGATCGGCGGCGGACCACTTCGCCGACTTGTACGAGCGCGGCGGCCTTGTCCAGCCGATCGCCCGCTGCTCGTCGGCTTGGAGAATGCCCTCGGCCGCGGCGGCCAGGGCGTGTGGGTCCGCGAGCAGGGAGGCGAGCACCTCTTCGGGCCGCGTCCTTGGCCAGGCGGCGTCGACGAAGGCGGAGAGGGCCCTGGCGCGGGAGATCTTCTGCAGCCAGGCGTTGTTCACGGCGCCCGCGCGGCGCTCGGCCTGCTCCTGGATGTGCCGGACGGCGCGGGTGCGGACGCGTTCGCGGCCCACGCCGTAGGGCGGCTCCTCGGCGCGTACGTCCGCGATGATCCGCTCCAGGTCGTCGAGCGCGACCCTCCAGGTGTACGAACCGTCCGGTACCGCAAGGGAGTTGGCGGGCGGCACGACACGTGAGTAGAGCGCGCGGCGCAGGACGGCGGCCATGCGGGCGTCGTGCTTGACGCTCGCCGCGGCCTCGCTGTCCTGGGCGCGTACGGGGGCGCCGGTCCTGGCGATCTCGTCCGCGACGGTGGACTGCCGCACGCCGGTCTCACCGAGGGAGGGGAGCACCTCGGCGATGTAGCGGAGGAAGGTGCGGTTGGGCCCGAGGATGAGCAGTCCGGCGCGCTGGACCCGCTGGGGGTGGGTGTAGAGGAGGTACGCGGCGCGGTGCAGGCCGACGGCCGTCTTGCCGGTGCCGGGGGCGCCCTGGACGCAGACGGATGTGGTGAGTTCGCCGCGTACGAGGTCGTCCTGCTCGGGCTGGATGGTGGCGGCGATGTCACGCATGGGGCCGACGCGGGGGCGCTCGATCTCACCGGCGAGGATGCGGCTGCCCTGCGCGGGCGGCGCGAGCGGGGGGCTCGGGGCGGCCGGGGTGTTCGGGGCGGCCGGGCTGTTCATCGCGGCCGGGGTGTTCGGAGTGCCCGTGCCGCCGGTCAGCGGCTCGTCCTCCAGGCCCGTGAGGTCGGCGGAGTCGCCCTTGCTGCCGGGGGCCCAGCCGAAGCGGCGGCGGACGGCGACGCCTTGGGGGTCGCGGGCGCCCGCCTGGTAGAAGGCGCGGGAGACGGGGGCACGCCAGTCGACGACCAGGGGCGGGACCGAGGGGTGTTCGGTGATGCGGAGGCGGCCGATGTGGTAGCTCTGCCCGCGGTGATCGCCTGCCTCGTCGGCTTCGGGGCCGTCGGCGGCGAAGTCGAGTCGCCCGAAGAAGAGGGGTGCTTCCGGGAGCTCGCGCATCGCTTTGGCGTGGCTGCGGAACTGGTAGCCGAGGACTTCGGCGTCGGCGCCGGACGCGGAGACGTCGGCGCCGCTGACGTCCTGCTCCTCCGCGCCGTCGACCATGCCGGTGAGGGCGGTGCGGCAGGTGTCATGGAAGGCGCGTTCTTGGGTCAGGGCGGCGTCGAGGGGTGGGGTGAGGGTGACGCCCTTGGTCATCTCGTCGGTCATGCGGCCAGAATAATGTAACCAAGTTAAATTTATAACCGCGTCAGCTTCGTTACCGAGTTACTTCCACTACTGAGTCATTTTCGTTACTGAGTCACTTCCGATACTAAGTTAGTTTCGTTACCGAGTATCAAGGATGCGCTAGGCTCACTCCATGACGGACGACGAAGAAATGGGCCTGCGCGAGCGCAAGAGGCAGCGGATGTACGAGGCCGTCTCCGACGCGGCGATCGCGCTCTTCCTGGAGAAGGGCTTCGAGAAGGTGCCGGTCGCGGAGGTGGCGGCCGCGGCCAACATCTCCAAGCCGACCCTGTTCCGCTATTTCCCGGCCAAGGAGGACCTCGTCCTCCACCGTTTCGCCGACCACGTGGACGAAGCGGCCAGGATCGTCGCCGCCGCCCGCCCCGCGAAACGCGCCCCGCTGGACGCCCTGCAGCGCCACTTCCTCGACGGCCTGGAGCGCCACGATCCGGTGACGGGGCTGTGCGACAACACCCACGTCCTCGCCTTCCACCGCCTGCTGTACGGCACGCCGTCACTGGTGGCCAGGCTGTACGGCTACCAGGAGCGGACCGAGCGGGCCCTCGGCGAGGCGTTGAACGAGGCATCGGGAGGGGACGACGCCCTGGCCGCACGTCTCGCGGCCGGCCAGATCGTCGCCGTACAACGGATCCTCGCCCTGGAGAACTGGCGCCGGATCGACGCGGGTGAGAGCGCGGAGGCGGTATGGCCGACGGCGGCGGCGGCGGCGAACCGGGCGTTCGGACAGCTGCGGTCGGGGCTGGCGCGGTACGCGTGAGGGGCGCCCAGGAGGACCCGCCGCCAGGGAAGGCGCTGCTGGAGCCCTGAAGCGGGGGAAGCCCGCCCCCTCAGCTCAACCCGCAGCACCCACACCACCCGCACCACTTGAGCCACCCGCAGCACCCGCAGCACCCGCAGCACCCGCAGCACCCGCAGCATGCGAGCCCTCCCCAGCACCCGAGTCACCCACACCCCCCGGCCCCTCAGCCAACACCGCCACCCCGTCCAGCACCCGCTCGATCCCGAACTCGAACTCCGTATCCTGGGCGTCCGCCACGTCGAGGACCCCCGCCGCGAGCGTCCGCCGCAGTGCGGGAAACCGCTCCGGGGCGGTCGAGGTCAGCGCGTCGATGGTGCGCGCGTACTGCCGCATCACCTCGTCGGGCTCCCGGCCCCCCTCCCGCATGGCCACGTCCAGATCGGCCATGAGCGTGACCTCGTTCCGTACGAACCCGCCCACCAGCATGAGCACGGACAGCTTCCCGCCCTCCGCCAGGCCACTGTCGTCGAGCGCCGCGAGGCCCTGCTCCATCCACTCCAGGTAGTGGGGCGACGCGGGCGGTGAAGTGATGGGGATGCGTACGAGCCACAGATTGCGCCGGAAGACGTCCCGCTGGGCCCGCGCCCACCACGCCAGACGCGCCCGCCACCCCGTGACGTCCGACGGCAGCTCGGGCGGAGCCCCCGTGGCGGTGTCCTGCATGAGGACGTACAGCTCGTCCCGGGAGGAGACGTACCGGTAGAGGGACATCGGCGAGACGCCGAGCGCCTTGGCGACCCGCCCCATGGAGACCGCCCCGATCCCCTCCGCGGCGGCGAGCGCGATGCCCGCGTCGATGATGCGGTCGAGGCTCAGCCCCGGCTTCGGCCCCTTCGAGGGGCGTTCACGCAGCCCCCAGGCCGTTTCGAGGCTCGCGGACAGCCCCGTGCCGCCCGGGCCCCCCGCGCCCCCCGTGTCCCCCGCGCCCCCTGGGCCCCCTGGGCCCCCTTCGCCCCGCGCGCCCTCACCGTCTGCCGCCATAACCCGCCGCCACCTTCTCCTGAGCTGCCGTGCTTGACGCACATCGTAGTTCTGCGTAACCCTTACTCAGTAATGCGTAAGCCTTACGCAGTAAGGGTTGCCGCGACACCGAACGGGGAGACACCCATGCCCACCCCTCAAGCCCCCGCCCTCACCCCGGCCATCGAGGCCACAGACCTCACCAAGACCTACGGCTCCGGCAACCGAGCCGTCACCGTCCTGCGCGGCATCGACCTCCATGTCCCGCCCGGCACCGTCTTCGCCCTCCTCGGCCCGAACGGCGCGGGCAAGACGACCGCCGTCCGCATCCTCACCACACTCACCACGCCCGACGCGGGCACGGCACGGGTCGCGGGCCACGACATCCGTACGCACCGTCGCGAGGTCCGCCGCGCGATCAGCCTCACCGGACAGTTCGCGGCGGTCGACGAGACACAGAGCGGCGCGGAGAACCTCCGCATGATGGCGAGGCTCGCGGGCCTGCCCCGCCAGGTGGCCCGTGCCCGGGCCGCCGAACTCCTGGAGCGCTTCGGCCTCACGGAAGCGGGCGACCGCATGGTCCGCACATACTCGGGAGGCATGCGCCGTCGCGTGGACCTGGCGGCGGGCCTGGTGGGCGACCCGGCGGTCATCTTCCTCGACGAGCCGACGACGGGCCTGGATCCGCGCAGCCGCCAGGAGATGTGGGCGGTGGTGCGGGACCTGACGGCCCAGGGCACGACGGTCTTCCTCACCACGCAGTACCTGGAGGAGGCGGACCAACTCGCCGACCACATCGCGGTGTTGCACGAGGGCGTCATCGCGGCGGAGGGTTCGGCGGCGGCCCTGAAGTCCCGGGTGGCGGGCGGCCACCGCCTGGACGCGACGGTCACCAGCCAGGAGGCCTACATCCGGCTGACCCCGCGAGCCACGCACCACTCCCCCGAAACCCTGACGCTGGGTTTCCCGACGGACGGCACGGCAGGGAACGTACGAAAACTGCTGGACGAACTGGACCCGACCCGCAGCGAGTTGAGGACCTTCACCCTCCGCACGGCGACGCTCGACGACGTCTTCCTCTCCCTGACGAACCCCGCGAACGCACCCAAGGGACTGACCCATGTCTGAGGCCCTGATCATGACCGGCCGCGCCATCCGCATCAGCCGCCGCAACGTGGACGCGCTGATCACCTCGATGGCGCTCCCGGTGATGCTGCTCCTGATCTTCGTCTACTTCTTCGGCGGCGCGATCAAAACGGACACGCAGACGTACCTCAGGTACGTCGTGCCCGGCGTCCTGCTGCTCTGCGCCGGCTTCGGTTCGTCGAACACGGCGGTAGCGGTCACGGAGGACCTGAAGGGCGGGATCATCGACCGCTTCCGCTCCCTCGACATCGGCGGTACGCCGATCCTGACGGGCCACGTCTTCGCCTCGGTGGCCCGCAACTTGATCGCGACGACCCTGGTCCTGGCCCTGGCCTTCGCGATCGGCTTCCGCCCGTCGGCGACCCCGTCCGGCTGGCTGGCGGCGACGGCGATCCTCCTGGCGTTCATCCTGGCTCTGTCGTGGCTGTCGGCAACGGTGGGCCTCCTGGCCAAGTCCCCCGAAGCGGCGGGCGGCTTCACGTTCTTCGTGAGCTTCCTGCCGTACCCGAGCAGCGCGTTCGTAGAACCGGACACGATGCCCACCTGGCTCCAGGGCTTCGTGAACAACCAACCGGTGACCCAGGTCATCGAATCCCTGCGGGGCCTGCTCCTCGACCAGCCGGTGGGGTCGACGCCGTGGGTGGCGCTGGCTTGGTGCGCGGGAATTCTGGCGGCGTCGGTGGGGGCTTCGGGGGCGTTGTTCAGGAGGCGGACGGAGTGAGGGGCGGGGCGGGAGGTGGAGTCGGGGGCCGGCGCCAGGACGGCGTGGCCGCCAGACTCCACACCCCCTCGAAGTGACTGATCTGCGTCGAGACGGCCGTCTCCGCGGCAGCCGTCCCCTCCTTCCGGGAGCGGACCGCCAGGTCGGTGTTGTAGCCCTTGGGGTCGTAGACCTCGCAGTGGGGATCCTGGAGGGACATGGTGGCGACCACGTCATAGAGGCCGCACAGCACCAACTCCTTGTTGAAGATGCACACTTTGTCCCGTGGGTCCCCGTTGTAGAGCCGGTACTCGCACTGCACCGTCACTCTGCCGTCGGCGGTCAGCCGGTCCGCGAGGCGGGAGAGAATCTGGTCGTACTCACGGCACTTGGCCTCCATCCGAGCCCGGAACTCGGGGTAGTCGACCGGCCTCCCGTCGGGGCCGACGAGTGACGGGACCGCCATCTCCCGGCCGAAGTCCGGTATCAGCATCCTGATCGACACCCGCTTTGTCGGCCCCGGGTCGTCCAGAAGGCTTTCGAGCCGGTGGTACAGCTCGTTGTAGAGCGTCTCGCCCGTATAGCCGAGGAAACAGATCTCCACTTTCCTGGAGTGGAAGGCATCGCTCACGAGCCTGCCGAGATCACGGGAGCTGACGAGGCCCCGGTCGGGTGGCCGGGAAGAGACCGCGAGCTCGCTGACCGCGTCGTACAGCACATAGCCGACCAGGCTGAGCAGCGCTCCCCCCAGAAACGCCTGCCCCTCAAGAGCGTCTCCGACCGGCTTCACGAACTGCGCGGTCAGTCCTGTCACGAAGACGGCGAGCAGCAGAGTCCGCGTGGCCGCCGACTCGAACCGCGCCCGGTACCGCCGCAGCCATCCGCCCACGCTTTCCGCCATGAGAGCCCTCCCCCGAGCAAGCCTCTATGGCGTCGCCCTCAGCCCTCCATGCTCTCCGTGTGGGAGCGCCCGGGCAAGATAGGGATTGGCCGTCGGGGGGCGGCGCAGCCCCAGTGAGGCCATCGCAGCGTCCAGTGTCATCGCGTACGAGTCCACGGCACGCTGCACGTTGGGGGCGTCCAGGCCGGTGCCGGTGACCAGTCGGTCCAGGTCCACGTAGGCCGAGCGGACCACTTCGATCCAGCGGTACACGAGCCAGTCCTCCTCCCACCCCTTCGTGCACGCCTCCGGAAGGGTGACGCTCCAGCGGCTGAACATGCGCTGCCTGATCTCTGCGCGGGTCGGGGTGAGATGCATGTGGCGGACCAGGTCGTACAGCGGATCGCCGATCATCGCCATCTCCCAGTCGATGACGGTGAGTTCGCGGCCGTCTTCGTGGCGTACGAGGTTCCAGGGGTTGAGGTCTCCGTGCAGCAGGGCCGAACGGCGGGGTGTCAGCCGGTGGCGGCTCAGCAGCTCCCGCAGCCGGACCCCCACCGGCAGGCCGAGCTCCCTGGCCAGTTGCTGGGACTCCTTGGGCAGAGCCACGACCAGGCGCACCAGCTCATCGCAGAGCCAGCGGTAGAAGTTCTTCTCGTGGGCGGTGGGGTCCAGTTGCCTGGTGTCGATGCGGGCCAACGCACGCAGTTGGTCCACCAGGTGGTCCGCCTCGCTGGGGCGCAGTCCGTTCACGGGGTGATCCGGTGGCAGATATCCGTCGCCCGGTCCCTCGTAGGAATGGATGGCGAACTGGTCACTCAAGTGGCTTGTGCCCAGGGCGAGTACGAGGGGTGCCCGCACCGGCTGTCCTGATTTCTCGATGACCCGCAGCACCGCGTGCTCACTGAGGATGCTGCGCTCGCGGCGCTCGGCCGAGCTGAGCTTTCGCCGGACCACGACCGGGAAGTCGATCCCGTCCACGTTGACCACGGTGTTGAGGTGGGCCGTCCCCTTGAACACCCGGGAACCCGGCGCGGCCCCCTCGCCGATCAGAGCGCCGATTACGGCGGACCGGGGGAAGACCGGGTGCTCCGGCACGCGCGGGTTGGGTTCCCAGGAGATCGGGGTGCTCTGGCGGATCCCCCCGGAACGTCCGTCGGACCGGGCCGCACGCCAGCGGAACAGGACCCGCTGGATCTCTTCCTTGTCGGGCACTCCGGGCAGTTGCAGGGGAACAGCGGCGTACTCCAAGGCTCTGCGCACCGCGTCGGTCGCCTCGTCGAGGCTCTTCTGATCAGGCGTGTCGCCCAGCGACTTGGCCGCACGCATGACGTCCGGGTAGACGGACTGGGCGTATTCGAAGGCGACGTAGTGCTCCAGATCCTGGTCCAAACCGTTGACCGCCCTGGGTCTGAGGCGTTCCATCGCCTCCACCCAGGACTCGATCACCTCTTCCCGCTGATGTTCCGGGTACCGCATACGGACCAGATGGGTGGCCAGGTCGTGGAGCGGATCTCCGTAGGTGGCGAGCTCCCAGTCCACGCAGATCAGCGGCGGCTCACCGTCATAGGAGAAGATCACGTTGTCGCGGTGCAGGTCGGTGTGGAGCAGGCTGTAGGGACGGCGCGTCATGCTGGGCACGCGCTCCGCAAGCCTGAGCATCGCGTCCTCGGGGATGCCGAGTGCCGCGAACAGGCCACCGAACTCGGTCCAATTGGGCTGCCGGATCTGGCGCTCCGCCAAGTACGCGAGAGTCCGCAGGAACGACTGCCCGCCCTTGTCGGTGCGGGACCAGTCCGCCGGCAGCGGAGGCAGCGCGTCCCTGCGCACCTGGGTCATCTGCGCGAGCAGTGTGGCCAGCGCCCTGATCAGCAGGGAGTCGACCGGTTTGCTGTTCTGGCTGATGCTGGAGAACGGCACGCCTTCCACGTAGCTGTGGACCGCGGAGTCCTTGCCCTTGGCCAGGCACTCCGGCACGTGGGGCAGCACACCCTTGATCGCCCGCAGGATCTCCGACTCGTCCTGCCACGTCCGGATGACGACCGGCAGCGCGTCCTGCCTGCGCATCCGCACGGTGACGGGTGTCCCGGCCTCCCGGCCCACCAGCCGGGCCATCGGCTCCGTGAGTGGCAGCACGTAGTTCCGGTTGTGGTGGCCCCCGCTCATTTTCCCGTACCGAAGCGCGTGACGCACAAACGGCTCGTACGCGTCGTCGGTATCGGCCGCATCCCCATACACCAGGGACGGGGGACTGGGCACGGGCAACACGCCCACGGGCCACTCCTGAATAGTCACGCGAGGATGGCGAAAGTGATGCACACCCTAGTGGCGCAAGAGGCCCCGGACGACGCGAGGACGGTAAACAATGGGCTCAACGGGGGAAGCGCCACTCCTGAGGGCGGGACGTTCGAGAAACTTCCGTTTCGTGGTTCCCGCGCCGGTGCGAGTTCGTGGTTCCCGCGCCGGTGCGGGAGTGCCGAGCCCGTTTCGGGCCTGACCGCACGAGCGCTCAGGCCTCCCCCCGCAAAACCCTCAACACCGGCTCCAACGACCCCACCACGCACTCCGCCCCCGCCCCCCTCAGCAGCTTCGCCTTCCGTTCGTTGCGTGCGTAGCCGAGGAAGTTCACTCCTGCCTCCTGGGCCGCCTCGTAGTCCGTGGGGGCGTCGCCGATCATCAGGGCCGCCGCGGGCTTCGCGCCCATCGCGTTCAGGGCGCGGTTGAGGCAGTGCGGGTGTGGTTTGAGGAGGTGGAGGTCCTTGGTGCGGCCGTAGATGTGCGGGGTGAAGCAGTGGGATATGTGCCGCCCCTCCAGGTAACGGGTCACCGCACGCGGGGAGTTGTTCGTCGTCACCGCCAGGCGCGAGCCCATCGCGTGCCACGTCATGATCAGGGGGTCCGCGTACTGCGTGGGCCACGCGGACGCCACCGCGTGCAGCTCCTGCTGGGTGAGCCTCTCCTCCAGCTCCGTCACCAGATCGCTGCCGGAGTGCCTGCGGTCGACGGCCCGCAGCACGGCGTGCGGGTCGGGCTCCGCACGTTCCTCCTTGGTAAGCAGTCCGTGCAGCCCCCTCTCCTCCAGCCAGCGGACCTGCTCGCCCGCGATCAGCTCCGCCGAGTGCCCGGCGAAGAGCCGGCAGATGGGCCCGTCGAAGTCGAAGAGCACGAAGCGGGCGGGAACGATCAGTTCTCGCAGTTTCTCGATCTCTTCTGCCATCTGCTCAGTCTGCGTCGTCGGCGTCGTCCGCGTCGTATCAGGAGTCACTACGAAAGTGTCAGGTCCGTCGCGATGGTTGCCCAGAGGGCGGCGAACCACTTCTGAGACTCGTCCACGAACGCCGCGTCCCGGGGGCTCGTGCCCTTCTCGAAGGAGAAGAGGGGAGATCGCAGCCCGGACACGTCGAACGCCTCGATCTCCGCGCTGTCGAAGTCGAGCGTGCTGCGCTCGATCGTGTAGTAGGCCAGGAGCGCCTCCGCGCCGTTGAGCAGGTACAGCTTCACCGGCGGCGTGAACGGCAGCGCGCGGAAGGTGACGTCCACGTCGATGCCGTGCGAGGCCCGCAGCGCGCGCAGGTTGTGGCGCAGCACCTGACCCTGGGTGTTGCGCAGCGCGAGCCAGCGCCGGTGGACCTTGCCGCCCTCGTCCGGACCCTCGATCGGCCTGGGGAAGGCCAGGTCGATGTCGCTGCTGGGAAGCAGGACCCGCACGGTGATCGACTCGGGCCGGATCGTTCCCTCGTGGATGTGCCGCACCGGCTCACCCAGCGCGATCATCAACGTCTCCGCCGTGTACGACACCACATCGATCCGCACATGCGGCTGGGAGAACGCCGCCGCGAGCCGCGGCGCGAGACCCACCATCGAAGCCTGCGGCTCCACGGCCGCCCCGGTGACCCCCGGCGGTTCCGCCGCGATCCGTGGCGGGCTTCCCTTGCTCACATTGGCCAGCAGGCCGTCCGACTGCAGCGTCTTCAGCGCCTGGCGCACCGTCCCCCGCTCCACGCCGAACTCCTCCGCGAGCACCGCTTGCGTGGGGAGACGGTCACCGGGTTTGAGGTCGCCGGTGCGGATGCGGTCGCGGAGGGTGTCGGCGATGTCCTGGGGCGTGAGCTTTCTGCTGCCGTTCACTGCAACGTTCTCCTGGGTCACGACCAGACGATACAACTCGTCGCCATCTCACGGGAGTTGTCCTGAAGTTGTTTATGAGGTCGTACCAAGTGGGGACAACTCAAGTGTAGTTGGTTGCCAACTTACCCAAGATGGCAGAAGGGGGAACCACCATGACGTTCATAGCCCTCCTCGCAGCCGTGTCCGCCGTCACGTTCGAGCAGTTCGTACAGTGGCAGTACGGGACGATCGGCATCGTCGGACTGCTCCTGCTGACCGTCGGAATCAAGGCGAAGAGCCCCACCTGCAGCTCCATCGGCGCCATCGTCCTCGCCCTGATGATGACCGGCCCCGCGCTCTAGACGTACCCACGACCTGGCCGTACGCGAGAGGCCCGGCTATTTCCGGCCCGGCGCGAACCGCAGGTCCTGACTGATCGTGCCCCACAGCGCGTTGAACCACAGATGCGACTGCTCCACGAACGTCGTGTCCCGCAGCCCGTCGCCCTGCTGGAAGGGGAAGAGCATCGACTGCGCGCCCTGGGCGTCGTACATCTCCAGGTACTCGTGGTCGATCTCCTCGCCCCGCTTGACGAGGGTGTAGTACGCGAACAGCGCCTCCGAGCCGTTGATCAGGTACAACTTCACCGGCGGCGTGAACGGCAGCGCGCGGAACGAGACGTGTACGTCGATGCCGTGCGAGGCGCGCAGCGCGAGGAGGTTGTGGCGCAGCACCTGCCCCTGCGCGTTCCGCTGGTCGAGCCAGCGCCGGTGCACCTGGCCGTCCTCGTCGTCCTCGTCGTCCACCGCCGTCGGGAAGGCGAGGTCGATGTCGCGGCTCGGCAGCAGTACCCGGACGTCGACCTTGGCCGGTTTCCGCTGTCCGGCGTGAATCTGACGGAGCGGTTCGCCGATCGCCATCGTGAGCGAGATGGACGTCAGACAGAGCGCGTCGATCTCCACGTGCGGGGCCTCGAACGCGGCGGCGATGCGCGGCGCGAGGCCGACCGTGGTGGGCTGCGGCTCGACACTGCCGCGTCCTGACAGCACGTGCCTCGAGGTCTCCGCGACCGTGGCCGGACTCCCCTTGGACACGTTCGCCAGCAGGTTCTCGCCCTGAAGGATGCGCAGCGCCTCACGTACAGCCCCGCGCTCGACGCCGAACTCGTCGGCCAACTCGGCCTGGGTCGGCATGCGTTGGCCCGGCCGCAGCGCGCCGGACCTGATCCGGTCACGCAGCTCGTCGGCCACGTCGCGGTGAGACCTGTGCGGCCTCTTCATCCCATTGACTGGGGCATGTTCCGGGCTCACAACCAAACAGTACAACTTCGCGCCATCTTTGGGGAGTTGCTCACCAAGTGGTTATTAATCGAGCCATCACGGAGATAACTCAGGTGAAGTTGGTAGCCAACTTGGTCAAGCTGGCAGAACCCTTCGGGGTTGGCCGCCAGTGGTTGGCCGGGGGACGGCTGCCGACCGGATGGGACGGGGCCCGGCGCCCCATCCCGAAAGGGGGAACGTCATGCCGCTCATCGCCATCGTCATCGCCGCCCTCGCCATTGGGTTCGAGCAGCTCATCCAGTGGAAGTACGGACCGCTGGGGATCGTCGCCTTCGTCCTGCTGACCGTGGGCATCAAAGCCAAGAACACCAAAATCAGCGGCGTCGGGGCCATGATCCTCGTCCTGCTGCTCGCCCAGTCGGGCTGAAAAGCTGGCTGACCGGGCTCCCATCCGGAGGGGAGCCGGGAGTCCGGTCAGCCATCAGCACAGCAACAACACAGGTGACAGAGCGTTTCCGGAGGCCCGGGGAGCCCCCCTAGAACGCCGCCCGTATCTCCCCCACCTCGGCAGCTCCGCCAAGGAGCGGCGCCCGCCCCACCCGGGCAAGGACCTCTCCGTCCACGCCCGCCTGGCGCAGCGCCCTCGCGAGGACAGGGCCGAGGGCCCGGATTCCGCCGTCGTCCACCTTGAAGGCCAGCGCGCGGCCGTCCGGCAGGGCGAACGCCTGGACCGCCTCGGCGCCCATCTTGGAGAGGGCCCCGGGGATCTCCCGCATGAGCCAGGTGTCGGGGCGGCGCGTCCCGGCGACGTACTCGGGGTGGGCCCGCATCGCGTCCGCGACGCGGCGCTCGGCCGTGCCCTCGGGGGCCAGGACGAAGTGACGGAAGGCGCGGGCGAGGCCGGTGAGGGAGATCGCCATCAGGGGGGCGCCGCAGCCGTCCGTGCCGACGGCCGCCACCCGCTCGCCCGCCGCCTCCTCGACGACCTGGAGGATCAGCTGCTGGAGGGGGTGGCTCGGGTCCAGGTAGGAGTCCCGGGGCCAGCCGTTCAGGTCGCACACCGCGAGCATCGCCGCATGCTTGCCGGAGCAGTTCATCGTTACCCGGTCACGAACGGCACCCGCTGCCAGATATGTCTCGGCCTCGACCGCGTCCAGCGGGAGATCCGGCGGGCACTGCAGGTCCGCCGCCGTCAGGCGGTACTCGGCCAGCATCTTCTGGACGAGGTCCCGGTGGAAGCCCTCCCCGGAGTGGCTCGCCGCGGCCAGCGCGAGGCGCTCGCCCGACAGCTCAAGGCCGGCCCGCAGCACCGCGGCGGCCTGCATCGGCTTGTTGGCGGACCGCGGGAAGACGGGGGCGTTCACGTCCCCCATGGCCAGCTCGACACTGCCGTCCGCCGCGAGCAGCACCAGGCTTCCCCTGTGACGGCCCTCGACGAAGCCTGAACGTACGACCTCGGCGAGGACCGGGGATATGACAGGGGTGGCGGACTCGGCGGACGTGGAGGTCATCTTCGGCCTTCCGGGCTCAGGTGGCGTGAGGGCCGCCCGCGGACGCCGGGATCACCGGGTCACGCGAGCAGGTCGTCTACTTGTGCTTCACCTTCACGGTACCTGCGGGCGATCTCCGCGCTGCAATCGTCCGCCGTACGCTGCAGCTGCTGGCGGCGGCGGGAAACCTGCTGTTCGTAGCGGACGAGGCGGCCCATGGCCGTGTGCAGCTCGTCGTCCGTACGGGCGTCCAGGTCGGAGAGCTCCACCTCGGCGAGCATCTCCGTGGCCAGGAGGCCGTACTCCGTGCTGTGCGGCGTGCCGAGTGTCACGTGCCGGGCCGACGAGCGGTGCCGGGCCGGGGCGTCCATGAGGATCTTCGAGAGCCGGTCCACGACCGTCCCCTCCGGGTCCGGCGCCGACGGGTCCTTGCGGCGCGCGACCTCGGCCCGCAGGATGTCGATCCGCCCCTGTAGGAGGCGCCGCAGATAGCTCAGGTCCGCCTCGTTCTGCTGGGCGTCCCTGCGCAGCTCACGCAGCTCCCGCAGGAGCAGCGTGGCCAGGTCGTGCGCGGGCTGCCCGGGCAGCGACGACCCGGCCGTGCGCTGCATGGGCGGCCGCGGAACGTTCGTACGTCGCGCGACGCTCATGCGGGTCAGCGACACAGGTCCGGGCGGCTGCCCCGTACTTGGTGTGCTCATGTGGCTCTACCGTCCCCTCGACCGGCGCGGTACACCGCGTGAGTGCATGGTGCCACCCCTGGTGGCCGCTATGTGAGCGAGTGCCCCCAATCAGCCCCAGATGGGGGGATCAGGGCATCCTCACGGGCGGCGCAACCGGGCGCATCCGGCGCATCGCGGCCATGCGGAGCACGGCATGATGAGCCGTATGCGTGCTGTGGTGCAGAGGGTGGACGGAGCGAGCGTCGTCGTCGAGGGCGAGAACGGGCCCGAGACGGTCGGCGAGATCAGCGGCGAGGGACTGTGCGTCCTGGTGGGGGTCACCCACGAGGACACCAAGGAGAAGGCGGCCCAACTGGCCCGCAAACTCTGGTCCGTTCGGATGCTGACGGACGAGAAGTCCTGCTCGGACATCGACGCGCCGCTGCTGGTCATCAGCCAGTTCACGCTGTACGGCGACGCGAGGAAGGGCCGCAGGCCCACCTGGAACGCGGCGGCGCCCGGCGATGTCGCCGAGCCCCTGGTCGACGAGGTCGTCGCCCAACTGCGCTCCCTTGGCGCGACGGTGGCCTGCGGCCGCTTCGGCGCACAGATGCGGGTCTCGCTCACGAATGACGGCCCGTTCACGGTGCTTCTGGAGATGTGAGCCCGGGCCGCGCTACGGCTCGACCACGACCTCCTGGGCCGCCGCCGTGCCGCCCGCGAGCAGCCCCGCGTCCAGCGGTACGTTCCGCTTGATCAGGGCCAGCGCGATCGGACCCAGCTCGTGGTGGCGCGCGGCCGTCGTGATGAAGCCCAGCTTCCGGCCCTCCTCGCCCTCCGATGCGAGCCGCAGCTCCGTGCCCGCCGCCGGCAGGTGGACCTCGCTGCCGTCCAGGTGGAGGAAGACCAGGCGGCGCGGCGGTTTGCCCAGGTTCTGGACGCGGGCGACCGTCTCCTGACCGCGGTAGCAGCCCTTCTGCAGATGCACCGCCGTGCCGATCCAGCCCAGCTCGTGCGGGATCGTGCGGTGGTCCGTCTCGAAGCCGAGCCGCGGCCGGTGCGCCTCCACGCGCAAGGCCTCGTAGGCGAGGATGCCGATCGCCGGGCCGTTCTCGGCGGCGTACGACTCAAGGGAGATGCGCGGCAGGAACAGGTCACGTCCGTGCGCCGTCTCGCGTACGACGACGTCCTCGGGGACCGGCGCGATCGAACCGGCCGGGAGATGGACGACCGCGAACTCGTCGGTGCGGTCGGCGACTTCGACGCGGTTGAAGAACTTCATGCTCTCCAGATACGCGACGAGCGCCTCCTGCGTGCCGGGCTCGACGTGCGCCCACACCGTCTCACCGTCGTCGACGAGATAGAGGGCGTGCTCGATGTGGCCGTTCGCGGAGAGGATCAGCGCCTCGGTGGCCTGTCCGACGGGCAGCTCGGTCACGTGCTGGGTGAGCAGCAGATGCAGCCAGCTCAGCCGGTCGGGGCCGGAGACGGTGACGACGCCGCGGTGCGAGAGGTCGACGAAGCCGTTGCCGTCGGCGAGGGCGCGCTGCTCGGGGAACAGATCGCCGTAGTGGGCGGCGACGCCTTCGTCCACGCCCTCGGCGGGGACGGCGCCGGGCAGGGACAGGAGGGGGCTCTTCATGTTCACCCACACTACGACCCGCGGGCAGGCGCGCTTATTCCTTGCCGGAGCAGTTCTCGCAGCGCCCGAAGATCGCGAAGTGCTTCAGGTCGGTGTCGAAGCCGAACGTGTCCCGCAGCTTCGCGGTGAACTCGGCGGCCACCGAGACATCCGCCTCGATGACGTTCGTGCAGTCCCGGCACACCAGGTGGATGTGGTGGTGGCGGTCCGCGAGGTGGTACGTCGGCGCCCCGTGCCCCAGGTGCGCGTGGCTGACCAGGCCCAGCTCCTCCAGGAGCTCAAGGGTCCGGTAGACCGTGGAAATGTTGACCCCCGACGCCGTCTTCCGCACTTCGCAGAGGATGTCGTCGGGGGTCGCGTGCTCAAGGGTGTCGACGGCTTCGAGGACAAGCTGGCGCTGCGGCGTCAGCCGGTATCCGCGCTGTCGCAGGTCGCTTTTCCAGTCGGTGCTCACCACACCTCGGAGTGTAGGCCTACTTGAAGAAGGCGATGCCGTCGTCCGGCAGGTCGCCCAGGCCTCGGGCCATCTCGGCGACGTCCTCGGGCGTGACGACCTTCTTCAGCTGCGCCGACATGTACGGCCGCAGCGGCACCTCGGGGGTCTGCTTCTCGCCGACCCACATCAGGTCGCCCTTCACGTACCCGTACAGGCGCTTGCCGCCGGTGTAGGGGCCGGAGGCCGCCGTACGGGCGACCGCGTCCGTGACCAGGTCGATCTGCGGCTTCTGGTCGGCGAGCTCGCCGTACCAGACCTCGACGACGCCGTCGTCGCGCACCATCACGGTCTCGACCTTGCGGTCCTTGTCGATGCGCCAGAAGCCCGACTCGGACTCCAGGGGCTTGACCTTGTTGCCGTCGGCGTCGAGCACCCACGTGTGCGAGTGGTACTCGATGAAGTCCCGCCCGTCATGGGAGAAGGACACTTCCTGGCCGAAATTCGCCTTCTCGGCGCCGGGGAAGTCGGTGACGCCCGCGCCGGCCCAGTTGCCGAGGAGCCAGACGAGGGGCACGAGGTCGGGGTGCAGGTCGGACGGAATCTCGATCATGGGATGCTCAGGCGATCTCTAGGTGGCGTACGGGGCGTACGGGGTTCAGCGCTGACCCTGGTACAGCTTCTTCACGGAGAGGCCGGCGAAGGCGAGAACGCCGACGCAGACCAGAACCAGCAGGGCGGAGAAGAAGGCCTCAAGCACGGGGTGCTCCTCGGTGAGCTATTGGGGCAGGTATCAGAGCCGGTCCCACTCTAGTCGTGCGTGCCCCGCCCCTCTCTGCGAGGTGGCCTTACGGGTGGTCGTGCGCGTGGTCATGTGCGTGGCCATACGATGCCGCCATGGCGAAGAAGCTCGTGATCAAGGTGACCGCGGGGGCCGACGCCCCCGAGCGCTGCTCGCAGGCGTTCACGGTGGCGGCCGTGGCCGTGGCCAGCGGAGTGGAGGTCTCGCTCTGGCTGACCGGCGAGTCGGCGTGGTTCGCGCTGCCGGGCCGTGCGGCGGAGTTCGAACTGCCGCACGCGGCTCCGCTGCCGGATCTGATCGACTCGATCGTGGCCGCGGGACAGATCACGCTCTGCACGCAGTGCGCGGCGCGCCGCGAGATCACCGAGAAGGACGTGATCGAGGGGGTGCGGATCGCGGGGGCGCAGGTATTCGTGCAGGAGGCGATGACGGACGGCACGCAGGCACTCGTCTACTGAGCTGCCCGGTCGTACGCTGGATTTATGTTCGCGCGACGCCGCCGTGTGTACTTCGCCATGATGGGGACGTGCATCACCCTTTTCGTCCTGGCGTGGGGCGTCGTGCGGCTCTGGTCCATGCCCGTCGCCGTCGGGATGTGCGTCGTGGCGATGGTGATCCCGCCACTGGCCGCCATCGTGGCGAACCGCCGGGGCCCTGAGGACCGCTGGTGGGACGACCCCTCGGGAGACTCGAAGTCCGACGAGTGGTGGGACGAACTGGACGGCAAGCGTCGGCGGTAGAGCGTCGGCGGTAGCCAAAGGACCGCACCCCGTGCCGGTGGCGTCCAACCCCCTGGGGTGCGGCCCTCGAGCCGTCAGTGATCCGCTGCCGTCACACAGCGATGGCGACCTCCGCGAGGCCCCCCGTCTGCGCCACGACCGTACGGTCGGCGGTGCCGCCCGGGATCAGGGCGCGCAGCGTCCAGGTGCCCTCGGCCGCGTAGAAGCGGAACTGGCCGGTGGCCGATGTCGGGACCTCGGCGGTGAACTCGCCGGTCGAGTCGAGCAGGCGCACGTAGCCGCTGACGGGCTCGCCGTCGCGGGTCACCTGGCCCTGGATGGTGGTCTCGCCGGGCTTGATCGTCGAGGCGTCGGGTCCGCCGGCCTTGGCTCCACACATGTCGTTCGTCCTAACTGCTGCTGCGGGGGTTCGGGAGGGTTACTTGTTGGCGCCGAGCTCGATCGGCACGCCGACGAGGGAGCCGTACTCGGTCCACGAGCCGTCGTAGTTCTTGACGTTCTCGACGCCGAGCAGCTCGTGCAGCACGAACCAGGTGAGCGCCGAGCGCTCACCGATGCGGCAGTACGCGATGGTGTCCTTGGCCAGGTCGACCTGCTCGTCGGCGTAGAGCTCCTTGAGCTCGTCGTCCGACTTGAAGGTGCCGTCGTCCTTGGCGTTCTTCGACCACGGGATGTTGCGCGCGGACGGGACGTGGCCCGGACGCTGCGACTGCTCCTGCGGAAGGTGCGCCGGGGCGAGCAGCTTGCCGCTGAACTCGTCGGGCGAACGGACGTCGACCAGGTTCTGCGCGCCGATCGCGGCGACGACGTCGTCACGGAAGGCGCGGATCGAGGTGTCCTGGGGCTTGGCCTTGTACGAGGTGGCCGCGCGCTGCGGCACCTGGTCGCCGTCGACCAGGTCGCGGGAGTCGAGCTCCCACTTCTTGCGGCCGCCGTCGAGGAGCTTCACGTCCTGGTGGCCGTAGAGCTTGAAGTACCAGAAGGCGTAGGACGCGAACCAGTTGTTGTTGCCGCCGTAGAGGACGACGGTCGAGTCGTTCGCGATGCCCTTGCCGGACAGGAGCTTCTCGAAGCCCTCCTGGTCGACGAAGTCACGGCGGACCGGGTCCTGGAGGTCGTCGGTCCAGTCGATCCGGATCGCGTTCTTGATGTGGTTCTTGTCGTACGCGGAGGTGTCTTCGTCGACCTCGACGATGACAACCTTCGGGTCGTCGATGTGGGCCTCGACCCAGTCGGCGTCTACCAGGACGTCGCTGCGGCTCATACTTCTTCTCCTCCGGGGCAGTTGCGGCGGGGCTGCGGTGCTGTGCGAGGGGGTGCCGGGTACGGGGTGTGATGGCGCGGGTGCGTCGAATCGCGATGTACGCGGCACGGGGTGGCCCTGACGGTGTCAACGGGCCTGGGGGACGCGGAAGTCGGAGCTCCCGCTCAGAAGGTGCGACAGAGCATGGCGGCGACGCGGCACAGGTCTACTGCCCGCCGCTTCGTGAGGTCCGCCTGTCGCTGCATGCGTCCGATCGTAAGGACGCAAGGGTGGCCGTGTCACCGGGGTGTCGGATGGTGAGACGCGATCGTCCACGATGTGGGATTGGTTGAAGAAGGAAGCCGCCCGCGCGGCAGCGGGAGGGCGCGTTCGCCCCTCTCCCATCCACCGCACGGACGGCTTCGTCTCGTACTACGGACCGGCCGCTGCGCGCGGCCCGGCCCCCGCGTCAGCCCGCGAGCCTCACGTTCTTGCCCTTGACCGAGACGTCCACGCCGTCCTGCGCCGCCTTCACCTCGTCGATCTTGATGCCCCCCGGCAGCCCGCTGACCTTCTCCTCGAAGTCCGTGACATCGCGGACCAGACCCTCGGGGAGCGGGATCGAGACGCCCATGACCTCGAACTTCTTCGGGATCTCGTCGGCGTTCACCTTGATCGTATCGCCCTCGACCCGGACCGAGCTCAGCACGTGCACCGGCTTCGGCAGCTTCGTGCCGCCCTTGCTCACCTCGACCTCGACCTTGACCTTGCCGTCGCCCCCGTCGGAGAGGCCGACCACCTTGCCGGTGGCGCCGAGCGGCAGCTCGACCGGCTCGCCCTGGGCCTCCTTGAGCAGCTCGTCGTACGAGATCCGGGCGGTGCCGGTGGCCTTGTCGGCGGTGGCGGAGCTGTAGTCGCCGGAGAACTCGACGCCCTGCATCCGGGCGTCCAGGTCGGCGATGCGGATCTTGTCGGAGCCGGAGGTGGCGTCGTAGTTCTCGATGCCGATCTCGACGTCGTCGAGCGTGCCGCCGACGACCTGGGTCAGGAACGGGAAGCCCTTGATGGAGACGTCGGGCGTCTCACTGAGCCCCTCGCTTGTACGCAGCTTCTCCGCCGCCTCGTCCTCCGCGAAGCCCACCGCGAAGCGGTCGGCGGCCACGAAGAGGCCGCCCAGGATCACGACGACGATCAGAAGTATTCGTACGGAGCGCTTCATGTCCGGTGTTCCCCCACCTTGTACCCCCGTTTGGCTGTCGTTGCCGCGAGCCTAAAGGACAGGTCCCCGGCGGGAGAGCCCGGCCGGGGACCTGTCGATCAGCTGTGACGATCAGCCTGAACGTGCCGTCAGCCGATGGCACGACCGAGCACGTAGACGGCCGGGGCCGCGGCGGCCAGCGGCAGGGCGACACCCGCCGTCATGTGCACGAAGCGGGACGGGTAGTCGTAGCTGGCGACCCGGTGGCCGATCAGCGCGCAGACACCCACGCCGAGGCCGAGCAGCGCGCCCTTGCTCCCGAAGTCCGTCGTACCGCCGACTGCGATACCCGCACCGGCGGCGGCGAACAGCGCGACCACCACGGAAGCCGCCGTGGGCAGCGGCAGCGCGCGGGCGATCACGGCGACGGCGACGGCGATGCCGCCCACCGTCACGGCGTCCTGTGATGCCGCGAGGTGTCCGGTCGCGATGATCGCGAGCGCGGCGGAGGCGACGGTCGCCATCAGCCCGTACATCCGCTCGTCGGCGGAGGCGCGGCTGCGCAGCTGAAGCACGAGGACCAGCAGCACCCACACGCCCAGGGTGCCCAGGATCGCGGCGGGCGCGTTCTCCTTGCCGGTGGCGAGCAGCGCGATGTCGGCGACGACCCCGCCCATGAAGGCGAGCGCGATGCCCTGCCGGGCGGGCCACATCCCGTTGAGCCGGAACCACCCGGCGGCGGTGACGGCCTGCAACAGGATGAGCGGCACGAGCAGGGCGTACTGCCCGATGGCCGCCGTCCCGGCAAGCAACAGCCCGAGCACCGCGGTCAACGCGGCGGGCTGAATCCCCGGCTCTATGATCGGCGACCGCCCTTCGGCGCGGGCACGCTGGGCGTCGGTGACGCGGGGGTTACCGGTGGTGGTGGCGGGGCCGTAGCTCTCGGCGGGTTCAGGCTCCGCCGCCTCAGCCATGGGCAGGCGTTCCGCAGGGCGGGACGGCTGGGCATGGCGACCGGAGCTGCCGGGTTCGGGTTGAGCGGGCGGCATGTCGTACGCCGGGGGCAGTGGCCGGCCGTACGCCTGCGGGGGCAGATACGCCGTGTCCGTCACGTCCACCGCAGGTGAGGGCTGGATCTGCGTGTCCCAGGTCTGCCCCTCCCACTGCTGGGTGTACGCGTCCTGCTGCCCGGCGTACGGCGGGTACTGCTGCTGGGCGTACTGCTCAGGGGGGTAGGGCTGCTGCTGCTCAGGGGGATATTCCTGACGGTACGGGTCATAGTCCCCGTACCCGTCGTGCCCCTCATACCGCTGATCGCTCATATCGCTGCTCACCCTCCTGCGAACGGCGGGAGCACCTCGACCGTGCCGCCCTCGGCCAGCCGTACCGTCTCATGCCCACGGGTACCCACGGGATCGCCGTCGATGAGGAACGAGCATCGCCGCAGTACACGGACCAGCTCACCGGGGTGTCGCTCGCGTGCCGCGTCCAGCGCCTCGGCGAGCGTCGACGCGGCGTACGGCTCTTCCGCGACGCCCGCGGCTGCTTTGGCCGCGGCCCAGTAACGAATGGTGCCGTTCACCATGGCAGCTCCTCTCCCTCGGCGGTCGCCGATCCGTCGGCGGTTGCCGATCCTTCGGCGGTCGCCGACGTCCATGATGCCGTGGCCCACCCGGCGATCCGACCGAGCAGCGCCTCCGAAGCCGCGTTCTCCGCGTGCCCCATCCCCGGCTCCAGCCACAGCTCGGCCCCGCCACGGGCCGCGGCGACCAGCATCCGGGGGTGATCGACGGGGAAGTAGGGGTCCCGGTCGCCGTGCACGATCAGCAGCGGCGTCGGCGCGATCAGCGGCACGGACTCCACCGGCGACAGCGGGACCGGGTCCCACTCGTGCGGGTGGATGCGCGTGCGCAGGCCGAGGCGGCCCACCACCCGCCCCACCGGCCGCGTCACCACCCAGTGCAGCCTCCGCATCGGCGCCGTCCCCCGGTAGAACCAACGCGCCGGAGCGCTCACCGCGACCACCGCGTCAACGCGCGCTTCCGTGCGCCCCCCATGCGCGGTACCGGCCGCCGCCGCGTGCCGGAGCACCACGGAGCCGCCCATCGAGAAACCCACGGTCACCACGCGGGCGTGGCCCAGGGACCGGGCCCACTCCACCGCAGCCGCCAGATCGAGCACCTCGCGGTCGCCGACCGTGGAGAGCCCGCCGGACGCGCCGTGGCCCCGGAAGGAGAAGGTGATCACGGCCGCGGACTGGGCGAAGACAACGGCGGCCCGCCGCACGTGTGGCCGGTCCAGATCTCCGGTGAAGCCGTGCGCGAGCACGATCGCGAGGTCCGTGTCCGGGTCGGGACCGGGCTCGTACGCAGCGTCAATCTGGACACCGTCCCGTGTACGGAGCGTTGCACGCTGTTGAACGCGAGTGATCGGCCGCACAGAAGATCGTGCGACTTGACCTGCCGGACCGGAACTCATGTGAGCTATTCTCCTTGGCAGAGGATCCGGGCAGCGAAGCCCCCGGGTCCTTTCGTGCTTTCAGACGCGTTGTCCACGACAGCGCGCAGGGGCCCAGGGCGCGGGCCCCCGGAACCACGGCAGTAATCAGTACGAAGCAGTGCCGTAAACGTCCTCGCAGGGACCGAGGAGGAACCGACGTTATGGGCGAGCGAAACGTGCACAACCGTAGGACGACCCAGGCAGGTGGGCGGCGATGAGTTCTCTGCTGCTCCTCACGAATGCCCTTCAGCCGTCGACGGAGGTGCTTCCCGCTCTCGGCCTGCTGCTGCACAACGTGCGGGTGGCCCCCGCCGAAGGCCCGGCCCTCGTCGACACCCCCGGTGCCGACGTCATCCTGATCGACGGCAGGCGTGACCTCCCGCAGGTCCGCAGCCTCTGCCAGCTTCTCCGCTCCACCGGACCCGGCTGTCCGCTGGTCCTCGTCGTCACGGAGGGCGGCCTCGCGGCCGTCACCGCCGACTGGGGCATCGACGACGTACTCCTCGACACCGCGGGTCCGGCCGAGGTCGAGGCGCGGCTGCGGCTCGCGATGGGCCGCCAGCAGATCGTCGCCGACGACTCCCCCATGGAGATCCGCAACGGCGACCTGTCCGTGGACGAGGCGACGTACAGCGCGAAGCTCAAGGGCCGGGTCCTGGACCTGACCTTCAAGGAGTTCGAGCTGCTCAAGTACCTCGCGCAGCACCCGGGCCGCGTCTTCACGCGCGCCCAGCTGCTCCAGGAGGTCTGGGGCTACGACTACTTCGGCGGCACGCGCACGGTCGACGTCCACGTACGGCGCCTTCGCGCGAAGCTCGGCGTCGAGCACGAGTCGCTGATCGGCACCGTCCGGAATGTCGGCTATCGCTTCGTCACCCCGGAGAAGGTCGACCGGGCGGCCGACGAGGCCAAGGCGAAGGCGGCGACGCCGCCGGCCGATGGCGGGCACAGGGAGATCCCGAAGCGCGACGAGGCACCCGCCGCGTCCGAGCCGGGGGACGCCGCGAGGGAAGTACCGAAGGAAGCTGCCGTACGACCTGCCCAGCGGTAGTTCCATCCGCGTAGACTCCGCGCGTGGCCAAGGTGACTAGGGATGACGTGGCGCGGCTGGCGGGTACTTCCACCGCCGTCGTCAGCTATGTCATCAACAACGGACCTAGGCCGGTTGCCCCGGCCACGCGCGAGCGTGTTCTCGCCGCGATCAAAGAGCTGGGGTACCGGCCCGACCGGGTCGCCCAGGCCATGGCGTCGCGGCGGACCGACCTCATAGGCATGATCGTTCCGGACGCGCGCCAGCCGTTCTTCGCGGAGATGACGCACGCCGTGGAACAGGCCGCGTCCGAACGCGGAAAAATGGTGCTCGTCGGCAACACGGACTACGTGGACGAGCGCGAGGCCCACTATCTGCGGGCCTTCCTCGGCATGCGGGTCTCCGGCCTCATCCTCGTCAGCCACGGTCTGACGGACTCGGCCGCGGCCGAGATCGACGCGTGGGACGCGCGGGTCGTGCTCCTTCACGAGCGGCCCGAGGCGATCGACGACGTCGCCGTCGTCACGGACGACCTGGGCGGCGCGCAGCTCGCCACCCGGCATCTCCTCGAACACGGCCATGAGTACGTGGCGTGCGTCGGCGGCACCGCCGAGACCCCGACCGTCGGCGACCCCGTCTCCGACCACGTCGAGGGATGGCGCCGCGCCATGCAGGAGGCGGGACGATCGGTCGAGGGGCGGCTCTTCGAAGCCCCGTACAACCGGTACGACGCCTATCTGATGGCGCTGGAACTCCTTGCCCGGCCGGATCGGCCGACGGCCATCTTCTGCTCCACCGACGACCAGGCGATCGGCATCCTGCGGGCGGCGCGTGAGCTCCGGATCGACGTGCCGGGCCAGCTTGCCGTCGCCGGCTTCGACGACGTCAAGGAGGCGGGCCTGACGGATCCGCCGCTGACGACCGTGGCGTCCGACCGGCCCGCCATGGCGCGGGCGGCGGTCGACCTCGTCCTGGACGACGGGCTCCGGGTCGCCGGGTCGCGCCGGGAGCGGCTGAAGCTGTTCCCGTCACGTCTCGTGGTCCGCCAGTCCTGCGGCTGCGCCTGAGCCACCGCCCAGGCGGCTTTATAAGGGGCATACGCACTTCTGTCGGGCTTCTCAGCACGCCCTCAGGTAGCTCTCATGAACGCCGTTCAGGCTCGGAGTCATGACCGAGACCTTCCGCCACAGCGGCGAGTACCCCCAGCAGCAGCAGTCGTCAGCGCCTGTTCACGATGGCGGTATGCAGGGCGCGTACCCGCCCCCGCCCGCTTTCGCACCGGGAGCACCGGGAGAGCCCCCGAAGCCCACGCGGCGCCGCGCCAGGGGCCCGCTCGCCCTCCTCGCCGCCGTCGCCATCGCGGCAGCGGCCGTCGGCGGCGGCACCGCGTACGCCTTCCAGGAGCTGACCGGCAAGGACGGCACGTCGAGCAGCGCCACCAACACGAACGTCGTGCCCACCAGCCAGAAGGGCACCGTCGCCGGGGTCGCCGAGGCGGTCAGCCCCAGCATCGTCGAGATCAGCGCGACGTCGAGCGCGGGTTCGGCCACCGGCTCCGGCGTGATCGTCACGTCCGACGGCGAGATCATCACCAACAACCACGTGGTCTCCGGCGCCTCCTCGGTCAAGGTGAAGACGAACAGCGGCAAGACGTACACCGCCAAGGTCGTCGGCACCGACAGCAAGAAGGACCTGGCGCTGATCAAGCTGGAGAACGCGTCCGGGCTGAAGGCCGCGAGCCTCGGCGACTCCGACAACGTCAAGATCGGTGACGACGTCGTGGCGATCGGCTCCCCCGAGGGCCTGAGCGGCACCGTCACCAGCGGCATCATCTCCGCCCTCGACCGGGACGTCACCGTATCGACGGACGAGGACCAGGATCAGCAGCGACAGCAGGGCGGCGGCAACTGGCCCTTCGAGTACGGCGGCGAGCAGTTCAACGGCGACACCGGATCATCGAAGACCACGTACAAGGCACTGCAGACCGACGCCTCGCTCAACCCCGGCAACTCCGGCGGCGCCCTCATCGACATGAACGGCAACATCATCGGCATCAACTCCGCGATGTACTCGCCCAGTTCGTCGCAGAGCGGCACGGAGTCGGCATCCGGAAGCGTCGGCCTCGGCTTCGCCATCCCGGTCAACACCGTCAAGGCCGACCTCGACACGCTGCGGGGCGGCTCCACCACCTGACCGCTCCCGCCCTTCGTACGCCTTTGGAGGCCCCCATGCCCGGACCGCTCATCACCGTCAACCGCGCCCGGCACGCCCTCGCCGTCAGCATCGGCTGGGGGCAGCCGGACACCGATCCGGCGGGGCTCGGCCTCCCGCTCACCGTCGCCCGCGAACTGCACGGGGCCACCGCGGTACGCGCCGCGGAGGTAGCCACCACCGGCCAGGTGTCCTCCCGACCCGCCGCGCGCCGCAAGCCCCGCGCGCGCGTGCGAGGCTGATACCGGCCCCGTCCGACCCGCAGCCGCACCCCCACCCGAGGAAGTCACACGCCGATGAGCCCCGCCGAAGGCGAGCAGCAGCAGCGCATCCTGATCGTCGACGACGAGCCCGCCGTGCGGGAGGCGCTGCGGCGCAGTCTCGCCTTCGAGGGGTACGGCACGGAGGTCGCCGTGGACGGCGCCGACGCGCTGGAGAAGGCGGCGGCCTACAGTCCCGACCTGGTCGTACTCGACATCCAGATGCCCCGCATGGACGGCCTCACCGCCGCGCGCCGGCTGCGCGCGACCGGCTCCATGACGCCCATCCTGATGCTCACCGCGCGTGACACCGTCGGCGACCGGGTCACGGGGCTCGACGCGGGCGCCGACGACTACCTGGTCAAGCCGTTCGAACTGGACGAGCTCTTCGCCCGCATCCGCGCCCTGCTGCGCCGCAGTTCGTACGCCGCTGCCGCGGGCCAGGCCGAGGAGGGCGACACCCTCGCCTTCGCCGACCTGCGGATGGACCTCGCGACGCGCGAGGTCACTCGCGGTGCGCGCACAGTGGAGCTGACCCGCACGGAATTCACGCTCCTGGAGATGTTCCTCGCCCACCCCCGGCAGGTCCTTACGCGGGAACAGATCCTGAAGGCGGTCTGGGGCTTCGACTTCGAGCCGTCCTCCAACTCCCTGGACGTGTACGTGATGTACCTGCGCCGCAAGACGGAGGCGGGGGGCGAGCCGCGGCTCGTTCATACGGTGCGGGGTGTGGGGTATGTGCTGCGGCCCGGTGCCGGGGGCGGCGAGTGAACCGGCTCTCCCGCCGGTACCGGTCGATGCCGCTCCGGTCCCGCCTGGCGATGCTGGTGGCCGTCGCGGTGGCGGTCGCGGTGGCGGCCGCGGCGGTGGCGTGCTGGTTCGTGGTGCGCAACGCACTGGTGAACTCGCTGGACGACGCGCTGAGCACCAACCGGGTCCGTACCCCCGATGTGGTCAGCCGGATCGACCTGAACGGCAACTGCCAGCGCTCGGTCATCCAGGACAACGACGACCCGGATCTGTACAGGCAGACGATCCAGGTCGTCGACCAGCACGGCGGCCACTGTGTCATCGTCGGCACCCAGTCCATCAAGGTCACGGACGCGGACACCGCGGTCGCCAAGCGCGACTCCGCCGAGGTCTACCACACCGCGATCGCGTCGAACGGCGCCAAGTACCGGGTCCTCACCTACCCGTTGGACGGACCGCAAGGCCTGGCCGTCACCGTCGCCCGCCCCCTCAGTGAGGTCGACGACACCCTCGACAACCTCGTCCTGGTCCTGGCCGTCGTCGCCGGAATCGGTGTCATCGGAGCGGGAGCGGCCGGCCTCTGGGTCGCCCGTACGGGCCTGCGCCCGGTCGACGAGCTCACCGCGGCCGTGGAACACGTGGCCCGCACCGAGGACCTGGACCTGCGCATCCCCGCCGAAGGCGACGACGAGATCGCCCGCCTCTCGCGCTCCTTCAACTCCATGACCGCCTCCCTCGCCTCATCCCGCGACCTCCAGCAGCAGCTCATCGCCGACGCGGGTCACGAGCTGCGCACCCCCCTCACCTCGCTCCGTACGAACATCGAGCTCCTCGCCCGCAGCGAGGAGACAGGCCGGGCCATCCCCCCGGACGACCGCAAGGCCCTGCTCGCATCCGTCACCGCGCAGATGACCGAACTCGCCTCGCTGATCGGCGACTTGCAGGAGCTTTCGCGTACCGACAACGGGCAGGGCAGCGGAAAGGTGCAGGTCATCGCCCTGCATGACGTCGTGGACGCCGCTCTGGAGCGCGCGCGCCTGCGCGGACCCGAGCTGACCTTCGCCGCTGACCTGGCCCCCTGGTACGTCCGCGCCGAGCCCGCGGCCCTTGAGCGGGCCATCGTGAACATCCTGGACAACGCGGTGAAGTTCGGGCCCCCCGGCTCCACCGTCGAGGTCGCGCTGCGGGACGGCGCGCTCACCGTACGCGATCACGGCCCCGGCATCCCCACCGATGAACTCCCGCACGTCTTCGACCGCTTCTGGCGCTCCCCCTCGGCCCGCAGCCTGCCGGGATCGGGCCTCGGCCTGTCCATCGTGGCCCGCACCGTGCGCCAGTCGGGCGGCGAAGTGGCGCTTCAGCCCGCCGAGGGCGGCGGGACCGTGGCGTCGGTGCGCCTGCCGGGGGCACCGACCCCGCCCCCGTCCGTATAGCCCCGTAGCCCCGTAGCCCCCGCAGTCCCTACTTGCCGATCCCGAGACCCGTGCCGCTCAGCAGCACCCTGATCCCGTCCTTCCGCACGCTCACGTCCCGCAGCCACACGTTCCCCTCGCCCGGCAGCTTCGGCAGCTGGAAGGCCAGGGTGAGGCGGTCGGCGAGTACGGGGCGGGTGAGCTGGGCGAGGCCCTTGAGGAGGGCCGGGTCCAGGCCCAGCTTCTTCAGGAGCTCGGGGTGGCCCATCGCGACGTCGATGAGGTTGAGGCCCATCACGTCGTTCACGAAGCGCGGGGAGCCGACGAGCTCGTTCAGCTTGGTGTCGCTCTTGAGGGCGCCGCTGACCACCGAGTCCGGTACGTCGAGGCGATCGACGATCGACGGGACGGAGAGCAGCGCCTTCGCCTTGGCCGTCTCCTTGGCCAGGCGGTCCGTGGAGGCCTTGCTGAGGTGCAGGCCCTCGGACTCGCGGGTGCCGGGACGGTAGGTCGCGAGGTCGCCGATCTGCAGGCTCATCCTGCCGATGTCGGTGGAGATGCCCCGCTCGCCGTTGCGCTCGATGCGGGCGTCGGCGCGCAGCTTCAGGTCGTGGCCCGCGACGGGCAGCGTGCCGCGGGCGAGCACCTGGTCGCGGCCGTGGCCGGTGAACGTGACCTGGGAGGCGCCCAGTTCACGGTTCAGGTCGTCGAAGGAGAGCAGCACCTCGCCGTGCATCTCACCGATGAGGGCGCCCTTGATGTCGGTGGGCCCGTCGCCGGTGATCTTCACGTCCGTGCCGGTGGCGGAGACCTGGGCGAGCGAGATCCGGTCGGCCGCGACGTCGGGGACGGTGACCTTGACCTTGTCCACGCGCTTGTCGAGGACCTGGGTGAGGAAGGGGAAGCCCTCGATCTCGACCTCGGGCGCGGCGCTCAGGTGCATGGAGTCCTTGAGCTTCTCCGCGGCCTCGTGCTCGGCGTAGAGCAGGGCCCAGCGGTCACCGAGCGCGAGGAAGGCGGTGACGACCAGGAGGGCGACGACGGCCTTCCCGGCGAGCGGGAGCCCGGCGAACCGGTTGCGGCGGCGGCTGCGGCCGCGGCCGCCGCGCCCACCACGGCGGTGGTTCGGCGGCTCCCAGGGAGCGTCGGCTTCGCTCTTCTCGTCGTCCGCCTCGTGGAGGAAGTCCTCCAGCGGGTTCGGGGCGAGGGCGCCGAGCTCGTCGTACGGATTGAGCGGAGTGGTCGGAACCGATTCGGCGTGCCAACCATCAGACGGATAGGCCTGGTTGTGATCGGGCGGAAGCGTGGCTATGCGGTGGGGGGAACGCATCAGTTGATTTCACCATACGTTCACACCCCACCCCAAGCCTTACGTCCAGTAACCACCGATTTCGGCCGCTTACTGAGCGCGCGAGTTAACGCGTCATTCACTTCACGACGGTGATCCGGTCCGCCTTCGGCGGCGCGATCGGCTTGTCCGCCGAGGAGTTGGCCGTCAGGTAGTCGTTGAACGCCTTCAGGTCGTCGCTGCCGACCAGCGGCTTCGCACCCTTGCCCAGCTCGGCGAAGCCGTCGCCGCCGCCCGCGAGGAAGGAGTTCATGGCCACACGGTACGTGGCGTTCGGATCGATCGCCTTGCCGCCCAGCTTGATCGAGTCGGTGACGACACGGTCGGCGCCGGCCTTGGTCATGTCGAGCGTGTACGTCAGGCCGTCCGAGATCTGCAGGATCTTCGGCGATGCCGTGTTCGACCCGCTCACCTGCTGCTTGAGGCCGGTGACGAGCTGCGCGCCGGTGAGGTCCACGAGATTGACCGTGTTGCTGAACGGCTGCACGGTGAAGCCCTCGCCGTACGTGACGACGCCGTCACCCTCGCTCCCGCTCGCCTTGAAGACGAGGTCGGAGCGGATGCCGCCCGGGTTCATCAGGGCCAGGTCCGTCTCCGGGTCGAGCGACTTGCCGTGCGCGAGCTGCGCGTCCGCGATCAGGTCGCCGAGCGGCTCCTCGGGGGTGGTGGCGCCCCGGCCCGGGATGTCGCCGGAGATGTACCCGACGGGCTGGTTGGCGACCGGCGCGGCCAGCTTGTCCCAGCGCGCGATGAGGGAGGTCATGTCGGGGGCCTTGGCCTGCTCCCGGCTGACGACGTGGTTCGCCGACTTCACCGACTGCGACGACTTCACCGACGTACGGACGATGTCCTTGGTCTTGCGGTCGTACGTGAGCGTCGTGTCGGTGTAGAGCTTCCCGAAGGAGGACGCTGACGTGACCATGCGGGGCTTGCCCGCCGGGTCCGGGATGGTGCAGACGTACGCGGCATGCGTGTGGCCGGTGACCAGGGCGTCGACCTTGGGTGTGATGCCCTTGGCGATGGTGGTGATCGGGCCGGATATGCCGTCGCCCGCGCCCGGGGAGTCGCAGTCGTAGTTGTACGCCTGGCTCGCGGGCGAGCCGCCCTCGTGGATGAGCGTGACGATCGACTTCACGCCCTGCTTGTCGAGCTCCTTGGCGTACTTGTTGACCGTCTCGATCTCGTCGTGGAACTTGAGCCCCTTGACGCCGTCGGCCGAGACGATGTCGGGGGTGCCCTCAAGGGTCACGCCGATGAAGCCGACCTTGACGCCCTTGTGCTTCCACACCCAGTAGGGCTTGAGGATCGGCTTGCCCGTCTTCTCGTCGGTCACGTTCGCCGCGAGGTAGGGGTAGTCGGCCCCCTGGAACTTCTTGCCCTTCTCGAAGCAGCCGTCCTTGGGGTGACAGCCGCCGTTCTGCATGCGGGCCAGCTCCTTGGCCCCCTCGTCGAACTCGTGGTTGCCGACGCTGGTGACGTCGAGGCCGAGCTTGTTCATCGCCTCGACCGTCGGCTCGTCGTGGAAGAGACCGGAGAGGAGCGGGCTCGCGCCGATGAGGTCACCGGCGGCGGCCGTGACGCTGTAGGGCTTTCCCTTACGGGCCGTACGAAGAGACGTGGCGAGGTACTCGGCACCGCCCGCGTCGATCTTCTTCTCGGTCCCGTCGGGCTGCTTCTCCGTCACCTGGCCCGAGGAGCCCGCGGGCGGCTGGAGATTGCCGTGGAAGTCGTTGAAGGACAGCAGCTGCACGTCGACAGTGCGCTTCTTGCCGCCCGCGCCCGCACGGTCGGCATCGTCCTGCCCTGCGTTCGCGGGCAGCGCGGCGGCCAGCGCCCCGATCGTGGCAAGACCGGCCGCTGCGGCGAGCACACGGGCGGCGCGGCGTCTGGGCCGCCGTGGCTGAGAAGTGGCTGACACGTGTCCCCCTGGGAGAGGTATAAGAGACGGCTGCTGAGCTGTGACACTCGGTGCGCAGCCTAGAGTCAACGCGCGTAGCGCGACAGGGGGTTGCGGGTTACGGGCTGGTTGCCGTCGGGGGCGTTACGGACACTTCGGACAAGCATGTCGGGGTACGGGGAGAGCGGCGGGGGCGCGGGAGTGGCGACCGGTACATCCCGTGACCTGCTGTCCGACCGGTCGCCGCCGTACCCTCGACACCATGACTGACGAGCAGCAGCCTCCCGCCCCTCTGCGGCAGATCGACACGGTCGCCGCCCTCACCTCCGCCCAGGCCGACGCCGTGCTCGGACTCCTCACGGAAGCGGCCCGGTCGGACGGCCAGCAGGCCGTGTCCGAGCAGGGGCGGCTGCAACTGCGGGGCGGCGAGCGGGCCGGGGTGCGGCATCTGCTGCTCAGCACCGGCGGTGAGCTCAGCACCGGCGGCGAGCTCACCGGGTACGCGCAGCTTGAGGACACCGACCCCATCGAGGCGCCCGCCGCCGAACTCGTCGTGCACCCCGCGCGCCGCGGCCACGGGCACGGCCGCGCGCTGGGCACCGCGCTGCTCGCCGAGTCCGGCCGGCGGCTGCGGATCTGGGCGCACGGCGGACACTCGGCGGCCCGGCATCTGGCGCAGGTCCTTGGGCTCACCCTCTTCCGCGAACTGCGGCAGATGCGGCGGCCGTTGGCGGGCCTGAACCTGCCCGAACCGGTCCTGCCCGAAGGCGTCACCGTACGCACCTTCGTGCCGGGCCAGGACGACGCGGCCTGGCTCGCGGTGAACGCCGACGCCTTCGCCCACCACCCCGAGCAGGGCTCGCTCACCCAGCGCGACCTGGACGACCGCAAGGCCGAGCCGTGGTTCGACCCGGCGGGCTTCTTCCTCGCGGAGAGGGACGGCCAACTCGTCGGCTTCCACTGGACCAAGACGCACGCCGAGGAGCACCTGGGCGAGGTGTACGTCCTCGGGGTGCGCTCCGGCGCCCAGGGTGGCGGCCTCGGCAAGGCGCTGACCACCATCGGCCTGAACCACCTCGCGGCGGCGGGCCTGCCGACCGCGATGCTGTACGTGGACGCGGACAACAAGGCCGCGGTGAGCGTCTACGAGCGGCTCGGGTTCATCACGCACGAGACGGATCTGATGTACCGCACGGAGTCATAAGCCTTTTGAGCGGCGCGGCAACAGGAGGAAGGGCGCGGTGTTCCCCGGGGGGGAACACCGCGCCCTTCCTTTGTACCCCTTGACGGAACGCACTCCCTTGCACCACCCTTTCACTACTCAATTAGTGAAAGGGTGGTGCAAGGGCATGGTCGAGTTCCGCATCGACCGGCGCAGCGGCGTCGCCACCTACCTCCAGATCGTCCAGCAGACCCAACAGGCCCTGCGCCTGGGCCTATTGGAACCGGGCGACAAGCTGCCCACGGCCCGCGAGGTCGTCGAGGCGACGGCCATCAACCCGAACACGGTCCTGAAGGCCTACCGGGAGCTGGAGCGCGAGGGCCTGGTGGAGGCCCGCCGCGGACTCGGCACCTTCGTACGGAAGTCGCTGGGCTCGACGCCCGCCGACTCCCCGCTGCGGGGCGAGCTGAGCCGGTGGGCGGCCCGTGCCCGCGACTCCGGTCTGGAGAGGGACGACGTAGCGGCGCTGTTCAGCGCCGTACTCGAAGAGCAGTTTGCGCAGTCAGAGCACGCAGAGCAGCCAGAGCACGTGACCAAGGGGGACCCCGCATGACCGACACCGCCATCGAGGCGGCCGCGCTCGCCAAGAGTTTCGGGCGGCACGGCCACGCCCTGCGCGACTGTTCCTTCCGGCTGCCCGCCGGGAGGATCTGCGCGGTCGTCGGGCCCAACGGCGCGGGCAAGTCGACGCTGCTCGCCCTCGCGGCCGGGCTGCTGCGGCCCACCGAGGGCACGCTCACCGTGCTCGGCACCGACCCGGCCGCCGCCCGTGAGCACATCGCGTACGTCGCCCAGGACAAGCCGCTCTATCCGCAGCTCAGCATCGAGGACACCCTGCGGCTCGGCGCCGAGCTGAACCCCGGGCGATGGGACGGCGCCCTCGCCGAACGCGTCGTACGGGAAGGGGGGTTGGACCCGAAGGCCCGCGTCCGCACCCTCTCCGGGGGTCAGCGCACCCGGATCGCGCTCGCCCTCGCCCTCGGCAAGCGGGCCGGGCTGCTGCTCCTGGACGAGCCGATGGCCGACCTCGACCCCCTCGCCCGGCATCAGCTCATGGGGACGCTGATGGCCGAGGCCGCCGAGCACGGGACCACCGTGGTGATGTCCTCGCACATCGTCGGCGAACTGGCCGACGCCTGCGATCACTTGCTGCTGGTCTCCGGTGGCCGGGTGCGGCTCGGCGGCGGCATCGACGACATCGTCGGCGCGCACGCCCTGGTCACCGGGCGCCGCCCCGTCGAGGAGCTCGCCCCGCACACCGTCGTCGAATCCCGCGCCACCGGGCGCGGCCTGACCGCGCTGATCCGGCCGGACGGCCCGGTCGGCGACGGCTGGGAGGTCGAAGAACCGTCCCTGGAGGAACTGTTGCTGGCCCATCTCCGCTCGCCGGAAGCTCCCGTATTGCTGACGCCGAGCGCGGCGCCGGCCGAGCGCGAGGTGACGGCATGAGTTCTCCTCTGCTTCGTGGCCCCCGCTGGGTGGACGTCCGGCTGCACCGTCCCGCGCTGTGGGCGGGGCTCGGCCTCGTCGTCCTCACAGCCGTGGTGACGGCCTATCTCCGCTGGGCGACCCACGCCTACCCCGAGCCCACCGGCTCCTGCACCTCCAACGGCTCCTGCGACACCTTCCTCGGCTTCACCAGCGCCCGGGACCTGCTGTACGAGTTCGTCAAGGACTACTCCCAGGGAATGCTCCTGGTTCCCGTCCTGATCGGCGCCTTCGTCGCCGGTCCCGTCATCGCCCGCGAGCTGGAATCGGGGGTCCACAAGGTCGCCTGGACCCAGTCGGTGTCGCCGACGCGCTGGCTGATGTCGAAGCTGACGGTGTTCGCCGTGGTGAGCGTGGCCGGTGGGCTCGCGCTGATGACGTTCTTCTGGATCGCCCGGTCCGGCTCCGGAGCCACCTGGAATCTGGGCTGGGCCGACCGCGGCGTCTACGAGTCCATCGGCCCGGTGCTCATCGCTTACTGCCTCTTCGCCGTCGTGGTCGGCGCACTCGTCGGCCTCCTTGTGCGCCGCGCCCTGATCGCCCTGGTCACCGGAGGCCTTGTCACCGGCCTCGTGCTGTTCTTCATGGGCAGCGTGCGGTGGGATCTCTTCCCGACGCGCACGATCTCCGGGGCGGGGTCGGGCTACGGCGACGCGGGCGGCGTCGGCGCCCTCCCCCGGGACAGTTTCGAGACGGACTGGTGGGTGCACAACGCCGCCGGGGAGCGGTTCTACGGGAGCCAGTGCCATTTCAAGCCGATCGTCTCGTCCTGTCCCACCGACACCAAGGTCGTCGGCTGGTCCATCGACTTCCACCCCCATTCCCACTTCTGGTACGTCCAGTTGATCGAGACCGGCATCGTCCTCGCCCTCACCGCAGCAGCCGCCTACGCCGCGTTCCGCGTACTCAAGCGCCTTACGCCCTGACGGACCACCCCCCGAAGGGGCAGCCCCCGGCCGTGCAAACGCCCGGGGGCCTCCCGCACATGTCCCGCACGTCATGTCGCCGTAACCAGTGATTCAGACAAGCTTGCGACCCTCACTCAATGCAGCCCGCCGTGCCCGACCCTCCCCCCATGAACGGGAAGCTTCGCCTCACCCCGGCACTCTCCGACGCGCCTATCGGTGTCCCCGCGCGGAAGAATGGGTCCATGAGCCAGCCCAGCACGCAAGGACAGGTCCAGCACGCCCAGCCCTCCGTCGGCTCCATCGCCGCGCACCGCCCCCACACGCTGTCCGCCGCCGTATCGGATCTCGACCCCGACATCGACGCCGATCTCGACGCGTACGACGAGGACGGCCAGATAGGGCACGACGGCCAGGAGCTTCCGCAGGGCCGTTTCCTGGACCGGGAGCGCAGCTGGCTCGCCTTCAACGAGCGGGTGCTCGAACTCGCCGAGGATCCGAATACGCCACTCCTCGAACGGGCTAATTTCCTGGCGATCTTCGCCTCGAACCTCGACGAGTTCTTCATGGTCCGCGTGGCAGGACTCAAGCGGCGCATCGCGACCGGCGTCGCCACCCGTTCGGCCTCAGGGCTCCAGCCCCGCGAGGTCCTGGAACTGATCTGGAACCGTTCCCGCGAACTCATGGCCCGCCACGCCGCCTGCTACCAGGAAGACGTCGCCCCCGGCCTCGCCGACGAGGGCATCCACCTGGTCCGCTGGAACGAGCTGACCGAGAAGGAGCAGTCCCGCCTCTTCACGCTCTTCCGGCAGCAGATCTTCCCCGTCCTGACCCCCCTCGCGGTCGACCCGGCGCACCCCTTCCCGTACATCTCGGGGCTCTCGCTCAACCTCGCCGTGGTCGTACGCAACCCGGTGTCGGGGCACACTCACTTTGCGCGCGTGAAGGTCCCGCCGCTCCTCTCCCGCTTCCTTGAGGCCTCCCCGCAGCGGTACGTCCCCATCGAGGACGTCATCGCCGCTCCCGCGCACCTCGCGGAGCTGTTCCCGGGCATGGAGATCCAGGAGCACCACATGTTCCGGCTCACCCGGAACGAGGACCTGGAGGTGGAGGAGGACGATGCCGAGAACCTCCTCCAGGCCCTGGAGAAGGAGCTCATGCGGCGCCGCTTCGGGCCGCCGGTGCGCCTTGAGGTCGAGGAGTCCATCGACCGGAACGTCCTTGACCTCCTCGTACGCGAGCTGAAGATCAGCGAGGCCGAGGTCTATCCGCTGCCGGGCCCGCTCGACCTGACCGGGCTCTTCGGCATCTCGGCCCTCGACCGGCCCGAGCTGAAGTACCCGAAGTTCATCGCGGGCACGCACCGCGACCTCGCCGAGGTGGAGTCCGCTTCGGCGCCCGACATCTTCGCCGCCCTTCGCGAACGCGACGTACTCCTGCATCACCCGTACGACTCGTTCTCCACGTCCGTGCAGGCCTTCCTGGAGCAGGCCGCCGCCGACCCGGACGTGCTTGCCATCAAGCAGACGCTGTACCGGACGTCCGGCGACTCCCCCATAGTCGACGCGCTGATCGACGCCGCCGAGTCGGGCAAGCAGGTGCTCGTCCTGGTCGAGATCAAGGCGCGCTTCGACGAGCAGGCGAACATCAAGTGGGCGCGGAAGCTGGAGGAGGCCGGCTGCCATGTCGTCTATGGCCTGGTCGGTCTGAAGACCCACTGCAAGCTGTCGCTCGTCGTCCGTCAGGAGGGCGAGACGCTGGTCCGCTACTCGCACGTGGGTACGGGCAACTACCACCCCAAGACGGCCCGCCTCTACGAGGACCTGGGGCTGCTCACCGCCAAGCGTGAGGTGGGCGCGGACCTCTCCGACCTCTTCAACCGGCTCTCCGGCTACTCGCGGCGCGAGACCTACCGCCGGCTGCTCGTGGCACCGAAGTCCCTGCGCGACGGTCTGGTCTCCCGCATCGAGAAGGAGATCCAGCACCACCGCGCGGGCCGCCCCGCCTACGTACGCATCAAGGTCAACTCGATGGTCGACGAGGCCATCGTGGACTCCCTCTACCGCGCATCGCAGGCGGGTGTGCCGGTGGACGTGTGGGTGCGCGGGATCTGCGCGGTGCGGCCCGGGGTCGTGGGGCTCTCGGAGACGATCCGGGTCCGCTCCGTGCTCGGCCGCTTCCTGGAGCACTCCCGTGTCTTCGCCTTCGCCAACGCGGGCGAGCCCGAGGTGTGGATCGGCAGCGCCGACATGATGCACCGCAACCTCGACCGACGTATCGAGGCGCTGGTCAGGGTCACCGACCCGGCACACCGGGCAGCGCTCAACCGGCTCCTGGAGACCGGCATGTCGGACACCACAGCCTCCTGGCACCTGGGCGCGGACGGCAACTGGACCCGGCACGCCCTTGACCCGGAGGGCCAGCCCCTGCGGAACGTACAGGAGATGCTCATAGACGCCCGGAGGCGCCGGCGTGGCACAGCAAAACCTTGAGACGACGGCGGGCGACGTCCTGGCGGCCTACCTGCGGGGGCAGGCCACGGAGTTCCTGCGCTCGCTGCGGCTGCACCGCGAGTCGACGACGGACGCGCAGGGCGCGGAGGAGTCCCTTCAGGCGGCCCGCGCCCTGCGCCGCGCGGCCCGCCGCATCGGCGGCACCCTGCACACGTTCCGCCCGCTCCTGGAGCAGGAGTGGGCGGCGGGACTGCGCCCCGAACTGGCGTGGCTGTCGGGCACGTTGGCACGGGAGCACGCGTACGGGGCCCGCCTGGAGCGCCTCCTGGACGCCCTGCACCGCTTGTCGGGGGCGCCGGGGGTGCCGGCGCCCGCCATCGCCGCGGCGGGCAGTCGTACCGCACGGCGAAACGGCCAGCCCGTACCCCAAGGCGGGGCGCCGACCGGCCTGACGGTGGGTGCGGCCAAGGCAGCAGCGTTGCTGGAGCGCCAGCTGACCCTGGCGCGGACCAGGGCTCACTCGGGCGCCCTCCAAGCCTTCGGCTCCTCCCGCTTCCATGCGGTGGCCGACAGCGTGGCGGTACTGGCCAGCGAGGTCCCACTGACCCGAGCGGCGGAGGACCTGAAACCGCTGGCCGCCCGGGCCGAGGAAAACCTCGCCGAAGCCGTCACCGCCCTCCCCCTCGGCCAGGCGGGCCACCCCTACAACGCGGAGGCCCTGGCCCACGGCCTCGGGGCGGACGCGGCCCCCGAGGCCCAGGACGCCCCCTGGCTGAAGACGCGCGCCCTGCTGCGGCTGCACAGGTACGCCCAGGAGGTGCTCACCGCGGGCCCTGGCGAAGACCCCCGCCTGACGGACGCGACCCTCGCCCTGGACCGCCACCGGGAGGCCGCCGAAGCGGCGACGGCCGCGGCCTCGGCCGCCCGCACCCCCCGCATCGCCCCGGCGACCGCCTACGCCCTGGGCGTCCTGCACGCCGATCAGCGCCACGAGGTGGAGGCGGCCCGCTTCGAATTCCACCAGGCCTGGCTGCACGAGGTGGTGGGCACCCCGTGACGCGCGCCCCCGGCCCCACCGTCCTGGCAGCGGGCTGCGTCCTGTGGCGTCACTCGCCGCACGACGGGGAGCTGGAGATCTGCCTGGTCCACAGGCCGAAGTACGACGACTGGTCGCACCCCAAAGGCAAGCTGAAGCGAGCCGAGACCCCCCTCGACGGCGCCTTGCGCGAGGTGGAGGAGGAAACCGGCCACCGCTGCACCCCTGGCGCCCGCCTCCCCACGGTCCGCTATGTGGCCCAGGGCCGCCCCAAAGAGGTCAGTTACTGGGCGGCGGAGGCGACGGAGGGCCACTTCGAGCCCAACAGCGAAGTGGACCGCATCATCTGGCTCGCCCCGACGGCGGCGCGCAACCGCCTCACGCAGCCCCGCGACCAGCACCTCGTCGACGCCCTGCTCAGCGTCCTCAACCCGGCGTAATCGATCCGCTACGTTCCGTAGCACATCGCCTAACCAGGCCGACCGCCGAGGTTCACCCCCCGTTCACTCATGCCCTTCGGCCGCTTCACCTGCCCTGCCTAATTTCAGCCTTACAACACAACGTAAGACCGCAGGACGGCACAACCGCAGCACCGCAGCACCGCAGCACCTGCAACGACGAAGACCTCGCACGCCGCCAGCAAAGGGCCGGCGGCACCCGGAAGGAAGACCCGACAGTGAAGCTTCAGCGCAAGAACCGGCTCCGCGCCCTCTCCCTCGGCGCCATCGCCGTCTCCGGCGCCCTGGCCCTCACGGCGTGCGGCTCCGACGACACGAGCGGCGGCAGCGGTGGCACCGGCGAGAAGACCAACGCCAACGCCAACATCAAGTGTGATGACGCCAAGGGCCAGCTCGCGGCCTCCGGTTCGTCCGCGCAGAAGAACGCGATCGACGCCTGGCGGAAGGTCTACTCGACCACCTGCAAGGACGTTCAGCTGAACTACAACCCCACGGGTTCCGGCGCCGGCATCACCGCGTTCATGCAGGGCCAGACCGCCTTCGCGGGCTCCGACTCGGCGCTCAAGCCCGAGGAGATCGCGGCGTCGAAGAAGGTCTGCAAGAACAGCCAGGCCATCGACCTGCCGATGGTCGGCGGCCCGATCGCGGTCGGCTACAACGTGCCGGGCGTGGACAACCTCGTCCTGGACGCCGAGACCCTCGCCAAGATCTTCGACGACAAGATCAAGACCTGGGACGACAAGGCGATCCAGAAGCTGAACCCCGACGCCAAGCTCCCCAAGACCAAGATCCAGGCGTTCCACCGCTCGGACGAGTCCGGCACCACGGACAACTTCACCAAGTACCTCAAGGGCGCCGCCCCCTCCGCCTGGTCGCACGAGCCCGGCAAGTCCTGGGTGGCCAAGGGCGGCCAGTCCGCCAACGGCTCCTCCGGTGTCGCGGGCCAGGTCAAGCAGACCGAGGGCGCCATCTCCTACTTCGAGCTCTCCTACGCCTCCGACGGCATCAACACGGTCGACCTGCAGACCGAGGCCAAGGAGCCGGTGAAGGCCACCGTCGACAACGCCTCCGAGGCCATCTCCGAGGCCAAGGTCGTCGGCAAGGGCAAGGACCTCGCCCTTGAGCTGAACTACAAGCCCACCGCCGAGGGCGCCTACCCGATCACCCTGGTGACGTACGAGGTCCTCTGCGAGAAGGGCAACAAGGCCGACACTCTCGCCGCGACCAAGTCCTTCCTGACCTACATCGCCAGCGAGGACGGCCAGAAGGTCCTCAAGGAGAACGACTACGCGCCGATCCCGGCCGAGATCATCTCCAAGGTCCGCACGACCGTCGCGGGCCTGAGCTAGTTGAACCGAGTGCGGCCGGCCCCGTGAACCAGGGCCGGCCGCACCGTCCGGTGCACCGCCGCCAGGAGCAACTCCCGTACATCACACGGCTGCTGCTCCGCAGACCGGAGAATCCCATGGATATACCAAGCAGTACGACAGCACCCCCACCCCTCGACGACGTACGGCCATCGGGCATCACGCCCAAGCGCCCCCGCCGCGGCGCGACCCGCCCCGGCGACCGGATCTTCCTCGGCCTCTCCCGCGGCTCCGGCATCACACTGCTCGTGATCATGGCCGCCATCGCGGCCTTCCTGTCCTACCGCGCGGCCCTCGCCCTCGCGGACAACACGGGCAACTTCCTCACCACCTTCGAGTGGGACCCGGCCGGCATCGCCACCGGCGGCAAGCCCGTCTTCGGCATCGCGGTCCTGGTCTTCGGCACCGTGGTGAGCTCGGTGATCGCCCTGGTGATCGCCGTCCCCGTGGCCATCGGCATCGCGCTGTTCATCTCGCACTACGCGCCGCGCAGGCTGGCCACCCCGATCGCCTTCGTGATCGACCTCCTGGCCGCCGTGCCCTCGATCGTCTACGGCCTGTGGGGCGCCCTCGTGGTCGCCCCCAACCTGACCGGCCTCTACAGCTGGCTCGACGACTACTTCGGCTGGACCGGCGTCTTCGAGTACCAGGGCGGCGCCCCGCGCTCCCTGATGACGGTGGGCATCCTGCTCGCCATCATGATCCTGCCGATCATCACGAACGTCAGCCGTGAGGTCTTCCTCCAGGTGCCGAAGATGCACGAGGAGGCCGCGCTCGCCCTCGGCGCCACGCGCTGGGAGACCATCCGCATGTCGGTGCTCCCCTTCGCCCGCTCGGGCGTGATCTCCGCCTCGATGCTGGGCCTCGGCCGTGCGCTCGGCGAGACGATCGCCGTGGCCACCGTGCTCTCCCCGACCTTCCTCATCAGCGCGTCCGTGCTCGACCCCGGCGGCGGCACCTTCGCGCAGAACATCGCCAGCAAGTTCAACGAAGCCAGCGAGTACGGCCGTGACGCGCTCATCGCATCCGGCCTTGTCCTCTTCGTCATCACCCTGCTGGTCAACGGCGCGGCCCGCCTGATCATCGCGCGCCGCAAGGAGTACTCGGGGGCCAACGCATGAGCGCCACCATCGTCAAGCCCACGAGCCTGCGGGGCGCCCGCCTCCCGCGCTGGACACCGCTGGTCGTCGCGCTCGGCTCCGCCGCCGTCGGCATCGGCATCGGCGTGGGGGCCGGCCTGGACAGCCGCATCCAGTGGGGCCTGATCGCCGCCGTCCTCTTCATCGTCGTCTCGTACGCCGCCGCGGTCGCCGTCGAGGGCGCACGCCAGGCCAAGGACCGCCTCGCCACCTCGATGGTGTGGGTGACGTTCCTGCTGGCCGTCGTCCCGCTCGCCTCGCTGATCTACGAGACCGTCGAGCGCGGCACCAAGGTCTTCAACGGTTACTTCCTGACCCACTCCATGGGCGTGGTCGCCGACGACGAGCCCGGCGGCGGCATCTACCACGCGATCATCGGCACCGGCGAGCAGGTGCTCCTGGCCTCCGTGATCGCCGTGCCGCTCGGCCTGTTCACCGCGATCTACCTCGTCGAGTACGGGCGCGGAAAGCTCGCCAAGGCCGTCACGTTCTTCGTGGACGTCATGACGGGCATCCCCTCGATCGTCGCGGGCCTGTTCGTGCTCAGCTTCTGGATCCTGATCCTCGGCTTCGACTTCTCCGGCTGGGCCGGCGCCATGGCGCTCGCCATCCTGATGATGCCGGTGGTCGTGCGCTCCACGGAGGAGATGCTCAAGCTCGTACCGAACGAGCTGCGGGAGGCGTCACTCGCCCTCGGCATCCCGAAGTGGCGCACGATCCTGAAGGTGGTCCTGCCCACCGCGATCGGCGGCATCACCACCGGCGTCATGCTCGCGGTCGCCCGTATCGCGGGCGAGACCGCGCCGGTGCTGCTCCTGGTCTGGGTCAACCCCATGATCAACACGAACCCGTTCGAAGGCTCGCAGGCCTCGCTGCCGCTGTACATCTACCAGCAGTACGCGGCAGGCAACCAGGCCGGCTACGACCGCGCCTGGGCGGCGGCGCTCGCCCTCATCGGCTTCATCATGATCCTCAACCTGGCGGCCCGCGGCGTAGCCCGCTGGAAGGCCCCCAAGACGGGCCGCTGAAGCGGCCACCTCAGCGACCTCTCTGTAACCCCCTGAAGGCAGTGATCCCCATGGCCAAGCGAATCGACGTATCGGGCCTGACCGCGTACTACAGCTCCCACAAGGCCATCGAGGACATCTCGATGACCGTGGAACCCCGCTCCGTGACGGCCTTCATCGGCCCCTCCGGCTGCGGCAAGTCCACGTTCCTGCGCACCCTCAACCGCATGCACGAGGTCACCACCGGTGGCCGCGTCGAGGGCAAGGTGCTCCTGGACGACGAGGACCTCTACGGCCCGGGCGTCGACCCGGTCGCCGTGCGCCGCACGATCGGCATGGTGTTCCAGCGCCCGAACCCCTTCCCGACGATGTCGATCTTCGACAACGTGGCGGCGGGCCTGCGGCTCAACGGCTCGTACAAGAAGAGCGAGTTGAACTCCGTCGTCGAGAAGTCCCTCAAGGGCGCCAACCTCTGGAACGAGGTCAAGGACCGCCTGAACAAGCCCGGCTCGGGCCTCTCCGGCGGCCAGCAGCAGCGTCTGTGCATCGCGCGGGCGATCGCGGTCGAGCCCCAGGTCCTGCTCATGGACGAGCCCTGCTCGGCCCTTGACCCGATCTCGACCCTCGCCATCGAGGACCTGATCGGCGAGCTGAAGGAGCGCTTCACGATCGTCATCGTGACGCACAACATGCAGCAGGCGGCGCGCGTCTCGGACCGTACGGCCTTCTTCAACCTCGCCGCGGTGGGCCAGCCCGGCAAGCTCGTCGAGATCGACGAGACGGAGCGGATCTTCTCCAACCCGTCCGTGCAGGCGACCGAGGACTACATCTCGGGCCGCTTCGGCTAGGCCACGCCCGGATATCCCCGACTCCTTGCGGTGCTGCATGGCGGTGCCACCGCAGGGGCAACAAAGAAAGGCCCGCCCCCTGGCTCCCGGGGGGCGGGCCTTTCCAATGTCGCTTTCGCCGTACCGCGTTGCTACAGGAACGCCAGATTCACGATCCAGAAACTGACGGCGGCGACAATCGCCGCGGCGGGCATCGTGATGAACCAGCCCAGAATGATGTTCTTGGCGACGCCCCAGCGCACGGCATTGACGCGCTTGGTCGCACCCACACCCATGATCGCGGAAGTGATCACATGCGTGGTGGAGATCGGCGCGTGGAACATGAACGCGGTGGTGAACATGATGCCCGCGCCCGTGGTCTCCGCGGCGAATCCCTGCGGCGGGTCCAATTCGATGATCTTGCGGCCGAGGGTCCGCATGATGCGCCAGCCACCCGCGTACGTACCCAGGGAGAGCATCAGCGCACAGGCGATCTTGACCCAGATCGGAATGGGCGCGTCGGCGCTCTGCACATCGGAGATGACCAGCGCCATCACCACAATGCCCATGGTCTTCTGCGCGTCCTGCAGACCGTGTCCGAGAGCCATACCGGCCGCGGACACCGTCTGCGCGATGCGGAATCCGCGCTTGGCCTTGTGCGGGTTCGACTTGCGGAACATCCACATGATCGCGCACATCACCAGATAACCGGCGACAAGACCGACAAGGGGTGAGATGAACATCGGAATCACGACCTTGTCGAGGACTCCGGACCAGATCACCCCGATTCCACCGGCGAGCGCGGCTCCGACCATTCCACCGAAGAGTGCGTGGGAGGAGGACGAAGGCAGCCCGAAATACCAGGTGATGAGGTTCCAGACGATGGCGCCCACCAGAGCGGCGAAGAGGATCCACATCCCCTTGTTGCCTTCCGGCGTCTCGATCAAGCCCTTACTGACCGTCTTGGCGACACCGCTGCCCATGAAGGCGCCCGCGAGGTTCATGACGGCGGCCATCGCGAGCGCCGCACGGGGTGTCAGCGCACGCGTGGAAACGGAAGTGGCAATGGCGTTCGCAGAGTCGTGAAAGCCATTCGTATACGTAAATCCGAGCGCGACGCCAATGGTCACGATCAAAGCAAAGGTGTCCATGGAGAGGCCTCAGGACTCCTTGACCGCGATGGTCTCCACCGTGTTCGCGACGTGCTCGAACGCATCGGCCGCCTCTTCGAGCACGTCGACGATCTGCTTCAGCTTCAGCACTTCCATGGCGTCGTACTTGCCGTTGAAGAGCTGGGCGAGAAGCTTGCGGTGAATTTGGTCGGCCTGGTTCTCCAGGCGGTTGACCTCGATCCAGTACTCGGTGAGGTTGTCCATCGTCCGCAGATTCGGCATGGCCTCGGCCGTGAGCTCGGCGGCTCGCGACAGGACCTCGATCTGCTGCTCGACTCCCTTGGGGAGTTCCTCGACCTGGTAGAGGACGACCAGGTCGACGGCCTCCTCCATGAAGTCCATGATGTCGTCGAGGCACGAGGCCAGGTTGTAGATGTCCTCACGGTCGAACGGCGTGATGAAGGAGGAGTTCAGCTGGTGGAAGATCGCGTGAGTCGCGTCGTCTCCAGCGTGTTCCGCTGCCCGCATACGCTCTGCGATCTCGGCTCGGGCGGAGGCGTCAGCCCCGAGCAGTTCCATCAGGAGCTTCGAGCCCGTGACAATGTTGTCCGCGGATGCGGCGAACATGTCGTAGAAGCTCGTCTCCCTGGGCGTCAGACGAAAGCGCACGTGGGGTCCTCGGGGTGCTTTGGATTCGGTCAGGCTGATGCTAGGCGCATCATCCGGCCACGGCTAACCGGCCAGACCCCAGTGTCGCCCATCAGGCACAGTGATCCGCACGCCCCCCGAGCAATCGAGTATCCTATACCCACCCGGGGTATAGGAAAAGCCAGTGGCTTCCCTTTGACTGCCCAGCAAGGCGACTGTCCAATCAGGAGGACGCGATGACGACCGAAGCGGCCGGTGTGGCCATGAACACCGAAGCGCCCTCCGACCCCAGCGGCCACAGCGCCCCCAACGGCCACGACCAGGGGGTCCACGGCTACCACAAGCAGAAGGACGAGCACCTCAAGCGCCTGCGCCGCATCGAGGGCCAGATCCGCGGCCTCCAGCGCATGGTCGAGGAAGACGTCTACTGCATCGACATACTCACCCAGGTCTCGGCGAGCACGAAGGCCCTGCAGTCGTTCGCGCTCCAGCTCCTCGAGGAGCACCTGCGGCACTGCGTGGCGGACGCTGCGGTCAAGGGCGGCGCGGAGATCGACGCGAAGGTCGAGGAAGCCACCAAGGCCATCGCCCGCATGATGCGCACCTGAGGCTGCCGGATATACGGGCGCGGCAGGGACCAGGCCACGCCCACCCCGGGGAACCGGGGGCCCGGGACTAATCCCGGCTATTGCCCAGCTGCTCCACGTCAGTGGCGACGTCCAGGACCTCGTCGATGCGGTCGGCACTCAGCCGTTCCTCACCAGCCGCGGCGGACGCCGCGATGATGAGTTCGCCGCACAGTTCGATCTCGGCAAGGGCAACGTGGTCCTGAACAGTCGTACCGAGCACCAGAGCCACGTCCATCACCTCTTCCTGACCTTGCTTCCTGCGGGTACCGACTTCCTAGAGTAGGGAGCGGCCTACACACCGCGCATGGCACGGACGGACCATTTCCACACCGCCGGACGCGACTAGCCGGGTCCCCCCACTCCCCCCACTCCCCCTACTTCTCGGCGATCTTCCCGGCGAAGATGTCCTCGCTCGCCGGAAGCCGCACGTTCACCCGCGCCCCGAAGTCGTACAGGAGCGTGGTCGACGCCACTTCCGCGTCGGCGACGCTGAACCGCTGGCGCAGCTTCCGCAGCCGCCCCTCCTCGTCGACGTACGCGTCGAACGGCACCCCGCCCTTGCGGAACCCTTTCGCCGCCGCTCCCAGGGCCTTCCGCTGCCCCTCGGAGGCCGACCTGGCGGCGCGCGGCAGGTCGGCGATCCCGCGGTAGTGCCGCACCGGCACGCCCGCCACCGCCGTCTCCCCGACGTACGACGCCTTCGTCACGCCCCGCAGCAGCTCGGCCGCGGCGAGCGGATCGGTGGCGCCGCCCGTGACGAGGTTCCCGTCCGAGAGGGAGGCCGTGTCGATCCGCACCCACTTGTCGGCGGGCACCCCGGCCCCGCGGTTCTTCATGTAGAGCGCGCCGCTCGCCATCAGCTCGGTGATGGGGCGGTGCTCCACCTTGCCCGCGGGGTCCTTCGGCAGCACCACGAGGAACCGCCCCACCTGCCGTCCGAAGTCGTACGCTCCCTGCCCCCGGATGGTCACCCGGGTCCCCCCGCTGGCCATCTCCATGGACGTACGCGCCTTCGAACTGCCCGCCCGGACAAGGGAGTCGGCGGTGCCCCGCACCACGGCGACCGCTTCCTCGGGGGTGCCGCGCCCGTCGTCGGCGGAGGCCCCGCCTCCCGAGCAGCCCGTGGTGACGGCCATGAGACCCACCGCCGCGGCCGCGACGACCGCCCCGCCTGTGCGCCTGCGCTGCTGCCCCATCGCCCGACTACCCCCATACCTTCCCGGGGGAGCTGTGTCCCCTCGTTCCGTGTAACGACCGGTACGTTGACCCGTCACGCGTAAGAGCGCCGGTCCGGCGTGGGTAACGTGGTGTCGTGGCCGAGCAGCGACAGGACGATCAGCACTTCACTACGACGGTCGAGCAGGGCCGATTCTGCGCGGCCCGGTGCAGCTGCGGCTGGCGCGGGCCGGCCCGCAGGGCCCGCAGCAAGGCCCGCTCGGACGCGGAGTCCCACATGTCGGGCGAGTAGACCGCGGCCCCTTCTCCAGCCCTCTGTGCTCCTCATCGGAACCCATGGGTCCCGTACGCCGTCTCGTACTCCGGGAAGCAACGGGAGGCGGGGTCATGGAGCGACGTACGTTCATCGGCACGACGGCGGCGGCAGCGGTGGCCTTGACGGCCGCGGGCTGCACCGGTTCCGGTGAGGGCAGCGGCAAGGGCGTTGGCGGGGGCGGCGGTTCCGCCTCCCGCGGCGGGAGCGGAGCGCGTTCCGGCACCGCCATCCGCACGTCGAGCGCCGCCGCGTCGGCCGCGGCGAACCTCACGGCCCTCGCCAAGGACCTGGACGGCACCCTGGTCAAGCCGGGCGAGGCGAAGTGGGCGGCGGCCCGCCAGCTCTACAACACGCGCTACGACACCCTGAAGCCGACCGCGGTCGCCTATGTCGCCAACCCCGACGACATCCGTACGACCCTGGCGTACGCCCGCGCCCACCACGTCCCGGTCTCCATACGCAACGGCGGCCACTCCTACGGGGGTTGGTCGTCCGGCACGGGACGGCTCATCGTCGACGTGTCGAAGCTGAACAAGACGCGGGCCAGTGGTTCGACGGCGACGGTCGGCGCGGGCGCCAAGCTCATCGACGTCTACCGCACGCTGGCCGCGAAGGGCGTGACGATCCCGGCGGGCTCCTGCCCGACCGTGGGCATCTCGGGCCTGACGCTTGGCGGCGGCCATGGAGTGGTGTCGCGGGCGTACGGCCTGACCTGCGACAGCCTGACCTCGGCGACGCTGATCACGGCGGACGGCAAGCAGCTGACGGCGAGCAAGAGCGAGAACAAGGACCTCTTCTGGGCGCTGCGGGGCGCTGGCAACGGAAACTTCGGCGTGGTGACGGAGCTCGGCTTCCGCACCCACGCGGCTCCGCAGGGCGTCTCGGCGTACATGTCCTGGCCCTGGTCGAAGGCGGCGGCGGTCATCAAGGCGTGGCAGGAGTGGGGCCCCGACCAGCCGGACGAGATCTGGTCGTCCGCGCACCTGGCGAACACGCCGGGCGGCACGCCCACGGTCTCGGTCGCGTGCTTCTCCCTCGGTACGTACGGCGAACTCCAGAACGCGGTGGACCGCCTGGCCGACAAGATCGGCGCCCCGGCCCGCAGCGTGTCGCTGAAGCGGCGCTCGTACGAGGAAGCCATGGAGGTGTACGCCGGCTGCTCCTCCTTCGCGGCGGACGCCCAGTGCCATCTGCCGGGCGCGACACCGGGCAGGAACCAGCAGGGCGTCCTGAACCGCGAGACGTACGCGGCGAGTTCGGACTTCTTCGACCGCTCGCTTTCGGCGGCGGGAATCCGCGCACTCCTCACCCAGGTGGAGAACGTGACGGGCGCGAGCGGGGGCAGCATCGCGCTGACGGCCCTGGGCGGCGCGATCAACCGCGTCGACCCCACGGCGACGGCCTTCGTCCACCGCCGCTCGCGGATGCTCGCGCAGTACATCGCGGCCTGGCGTCCGGGTACGTCGGGCAAGCCGGCCCAGGCATGGCTGAAAACGGCCCATGGGGCGATGGGCCGGTACGCATCGGGGGCGGCCTACCAGAACTACGCGGACCCCACGCTGACGAACTGGCGTGAGGCGTACTACGGTTCGGCGGCGCCGCGCTTGAAGAAGCTGAAGGAGCAGTACGACCCGAAGCGGTTCTTCGACTTCGCTCAGGCTCTGTAAATCAACGGCTTCGCCGAGTTCGTCCTCAAACGCCGGACGGGCTATCTATAGCCCCTCCGGCGTTTGAGGAGCGGGGTCTGGGGCGGAGCCCCAGGTAGGCCCGGGGCGCAGGCACGGTTTTCGGGAAGGGGCGGGGTTGGGGACAATTCCGTACCCCATATGGCCGCCCCCGCAACCCGAACGGCCCACCCGACACGCCCTCAGGTGGCCCACTCCCCCGGCCCCCGCTGCCCTGAAGGCATGACCCGACGAATAGCCACCGCCACAGCCACCACCGCCGCCCTACTGGCCCTGACCACCCCCACAGCCCACGCCGCCGCCACAGAGCCCGAGCACCCCGAAGCAGGAGCCCTCACAGCCATCTCCGCAGGAGTAACCACGGCAGCGGCAGGCGCCGGCTGGTGGCTGCTACGCCGCCGCCGCGAGGGAGAAGGCCAAGGCGAGAGCGCAGGCGAGGCCGGACAGCCAACCGCTACGCCGCGAGGTCCCGCTCATCCGGCCCGGCGGCAGCAGGCGGAGCCAGCTCCGACACAGCCTCACCCTCAGCCCCCTGAGACCCTTCAGCCCCCAGACCCGGCTTAGCCCACACCAGCCGACCGCCCGCCCCCGTCCGCCCGACGGCCTTGGCCACCGGCGTGAGCAGGGCCATCGCCAGCGGGGAGAGCAGCAGCGCCACGGCCGTTCCGAGCGCGAATCCGCCCACGACGTCCGTCGGATAGTGCACGCCCATAAAGACCCGGCAGAAGCCTTCGAACAAGGCGAGAGCGATGCCGACCAGACCGAACTTACGGTTGGCCACGAAAAGGCCCGCGCCGAGAGCCATCGCCAGCGTCGCGTGATCGCTCACAAAGGAAAAGTCGGTCTTTCCGGCGATCAGTACCTCAAGACCGTCATGGACCTTGAAAGGGCGAGGACGCTCGACAAATCCGCGGATCGGCACATTCACCAGAACGGCGATCCCGGCGGCGAGAGGCGCCCAGACAACCGCGGCGACCGATGAAGCGGCGTCATCCAGCGTGCCGCGCTTCCGCTGGCCCCACCAGCACCAGATGACCAGCAGGACGAGCGCGAGCAACAGCCCGTACTCACCGACGAATTCCATCGCCTTTGCCAGCCAGCCCGGCGAATCCTCGGCCAGGCCATTGATGTCGTAGAGCAGGCTGACGTCGGGGTTCGACCCGGTTGTATCGAGTCCAGCCATGATGCTGCGGCCCCTTGTCTCCTCGCCACGGACGCACCTTGCCGCGCGCCCTTCGATCAACCCCCGTGGTCAGGAACGCACGGCTCCCTCCACTACGTTCCACACTCCACCGAATGATCACTCAGACGTTATCGAAGAGAGACTCATCGCAGCAGCTCAGGGGCGCGCGCTGACGGAGAGTTCAAGCCACATCACGCGACGCGCACGCCCATGCGAGCGCTCCCTTTCCGGGTCCCTCAGGCAGCGGTCCGCTTGTCGGGCAGGGCATTCGCCCCGTCCTCTGTGACGCGAGTCGCGCCAAAATAATCCGGTGTGTCGACGGGATCGAACCGGATCTTGGCACCGGGGCGCGGGGCGTCGATCATGTAGCCGCCGCCCACATAGATCCCCACGTGCCGGATGGCGCGGGAATTGGTGAGGTCGTCCGAGAAGAACACCAGGTCGCCCGGGAGCAGTTCGTCCCGTTTCGGATGGGGGCCCGCGTTGTACTGGTCGTTCGCGACGCGCGGAAGGTCGATGTCCACGCTGCGATAGGCGGCGAGCGTAAGGCCGGAACAGTCGAACCTTCCGCCTTGATCGGCGGTTCCATTACCGCCCCACAGATAGTCGGTGCCGAGCTTCTTCTGCGCGTAATAGATGGCGCCCGCCGCCTGCTGCGAGGGCTGCACACGGCCGGTGGGCCGGGCGAAGCTCTTCTCCAGGGTCGTGATGGTCTTCACGTAATTCTGGGTCTCGCGGTAAGGCGGCACGCCGCCGTACTTGATGACGGCGTACGCACCCGCGTTGTACGCGGCGAGCATGTTCTTCGTCGGGCTTCCCGGGGCGTCCTTCACATAACTGGCGAGTTTGCAGTCGTACGAGGCGGCGGACGGGATGGCGTCCTGCGGATCCCAGACATCACGGTCACCGTCACCGTCACCGTCGACCCCGTGCGTGGCCCAGGTCCCCGGGATGAATTGCGCTATGCCCTGGGCCGCGGCCGGGCTCTTCGCCTTCGGGTTGAACCCGCTCTCCTGATACAGCTGGGCGGCGAGCAGGGCGGGATTGATCGCCTTGCACAGATTGCCCCACTTCTGGACGAGCGGCTGATAGGTGGCGGGCACGGCGCCTTTCGCGAGCCCGACGTTCCCCTGCCCGGCTCCCCCGGCGATGCTTCCGGCGGCCATGTACGTCCCCACGACGAGCAGGGCGATGAAGCTCAACGCCCCACCGATGCCGACGGCCGCGACCAGCCACGCCTTACGCACCGTCAACCACCCCTTGCAGTGCGGGAGTCCACCGCGCTCAGTGTAGAGGCGGCACCTGTGCCCGCGGGAGATCACCGCCGACCTCCGCCCAGAGCAGTTTGCCGTCCCTCGCGGCGCCGAGCGGGTAGGCGCCCCAGGAGTCGGCACAGGCCTGCACGAGCCGCAGCCCGCGCCCACTTTCGGCGTCATCCGGAGCCGCCGGGGCGGGGCGCCCGCCGGGTTGCCCGAATCCGGGCGGGATCTCGGGGTTCGAGTCCCACACGGCGACGCGGACGCCCTTCGGGGAGGAGTGGCGCAGACGGAGGGCGTAGGGGCCGTCGGTATGGCAGTGGGCGTTGTTGAGCATCTCCGCCGCGAGGAGCTCGGCGGTGGGGGCGAGTTCGGCGAGACCGTACGTGGCGAGAACGGCGCGGAGGGTGGCGCGGGCGATGCCGGGGGCGCGGGGGTCGTGCGGGAGTTGGAGGGTGTAGGTCCAGGGCGGCGATACGGTTGTGGGCGGCATGGAAGTCTCCGTTCGGGGTGGGTAGTTGCTGGGTCCGTGCGTGTGCCCGGTGACGTGGTCGCTCCGTCGAGCGGGGTGCTTCCGGGCGAGTGGCCTGAGTCACACACTAAGACCTACACAAAGTATCTTTGCGTAGATCCGAGAAAAACGATGCGGATTCCCTCGTGTGAGTGACAGCCCAAAAGGGGGCGTCGTAGGAGGAGTTGGATGGCAACAAGGTCAGCACTGACGGCCCGCCGCATCCGTATCGCCACCGAGCTACGCAAGCTCCGGGAGCGCGTGGGGATGACCTCCACGGAGGCAGCGAAGCAACTGGGTACGAGCTCCGGTCAGCTCAGCAACGTGGAGACCGCCCGGTTTGGGGTGAGCCCTGAGCGAGTCCGAGCCATGGCCCGCCTGTACGACTGCCCCGACCAGGCGTACATCGCCGCCCTGATCGACATGGCGACGGACAAGACGCTGGGCTGGTGGGAGTCGTATCGCGAGGTGCTGCCTTCGGGACTGCTCGACCTGGCGGAACTGGAACACCACGCCACCGCCGTACGCACCGCCTACACGACGCACATCCCGGGGCTGCTCCAGACCGCCGACCACGCACGCGAGATCTTCCGCCACGTCATCCCGGCCCCCACACCTCCCGAGGTCGAACACCGCGTCTCGCACCGGATCAAGCGGCAGGACGTCATCTACCGAGCGAATCCGCTCCCCTACAGGACCGTCATCCACGAAGCCGCCCTGCGCATGCAGGTCGGCGGCCGTGACGTGGCACGCGCCCAGCTCCAGCACCTGCTCGTGATGAGCGAGCGGGACCACATCTCGGTTCAGGTACTCCCGTTCGACGTCGGAGCGTTCCCGGGATCAGGCCAGTCGATCAACTACTTGCAAGGCCCGGTCCCACGGCTCGACACCGCCCAACTGGACCAGTTTCACGGCCCTGTACTTCTGGACTCCGAGGCCCACTTGGAGAAGTACCGACGGCTGCTCGACGTCGTCGAGGACACCGCACTCACCCCGGAGAAGTCACGGGACCTGATCCGCAGCATCACCCAAGACCTGTGAAGGGAACCCCCATGCTCGCGCACAGCTGGCAGAAGTCGTCCTACTGCCAGGAAGGCGACGCCTGCGTACACGTCGCCGCCAGTCCGACCGGCACGGTCCACCTAACCGAAAGCGCCGACCCCACCGGAGCGATACTCACCGCACAACCCGCAGCCTTCGCAGCTCTGCTCCGCACCCTCAAGTAGGGCTACGCCCCCCTCGCAAAAAAGTTCCACCAAGCCCCGAAGGATCCCCATGCCCGAGAACATCTCCCCCGTTCCCCCCATCCCCGCCGGCCTCGACTGGATCCGCGCCGCCCCCGAAGGGGAGGAGGGCCCGGGCCCCTGGATCGAGATCGCGTACGGCCCGGAGGACGCCGTGTACCTCCGGGAAACCAGTGACCCCGAGAACATCGTCACCACCACCCAGAAGAAGTGGGACGCGTTCGTACTCGGCGTACAGGCAGGCGAGTTCGACCACTTCGTAGAAGGCATGGAATGAAATGACGACGCCCCACCCCTGCCCGGCTTCCGCCCCGACCCCCTGGACCCGGGCAAACCCCTGCACCGACGCCCTCTGTCGTACGCGGCGCTGGCCCCCGCCGGATGGATCATCCACCTCCTCGTGACGGTCCTCAGCAGCGGCAGCTAGCGCCTCACCCGCATCCCACCCCGGCGTTCCAGGCAAGGCACATTCCCCCAGGTCAGGGCCCTGGAACCATTCCAGCGTCCCGGATGATCCGACGTTCCTTGCCCCCACCGGGACCGCCCCCTTTAGCTGTGATCACCACTGAGCAGCACTACTCCGGGGGAACCCATGAAGCACACCCGTAAGGCCGTCGCGGCAGTCATCGGTCTCGTCGCCGCCCTCTCGCTCACCGCGTGCAACGGTGACGACAACGCGTCGGCGGACAGCAAGCCCTCCGCGTCAGCGTCAGCGGAGAAGGACAACGGCGGCGGCAGCGACAGCACGAGTGGCGGCACCGGCAGCGATACCAGCACCGGCACCGAGGAGCCCACCAGCGGCGGGGAGTCGGCGTCCTCGGGTGGCGGCGAAGCCGCCGAGGGCACGGTGGCAGGCACCGGCGACAACAGCGACGGCAAGGTCGACATCTGCCGTACGGACGAGCTCGAAGTGAACGCCACCGACAACACCACCGACAAGACGGAAGGTGTCGTCACCGTCGTCTTCAAGAACGGCGGCGGCCGCGACTGCACCATCAACGGCTACGCGGGAGTCGACCTGACCGCCTCCACGGGCGACACCCTCTCCGTCGACCGCAACGGAGAGTCCCCGGTCCGGGGCACCCTGAAGGACGGCGAGTCCGCCGCCTTCAACATCACGTTCCCGTACAACAACTCGGGCGGCTCCGGCGTCCGCATCAACAGCCTCGTGGTCACGCCCCCGAACGAGACCAAGCACGTGACCCTCAAGTGGCCCGCGGGCACGCTGCCGGTCACCGACGGCGAGAGCCCGGTCAAGCTGGAGATCAGCCCGGTGGGCAAGGTCAGCGACTCCCCGGCCGGCTGACAGAGCCACCCCCGACTCCGCCCCCGGCACCTGCTCAGGCGGCCCGCGGTCGCACGACCTTGATGCCGAACCCGTACGAGCCGATCGACTCCGCCACCCCCATGAACAGCAGCGCGAAGTGCTCCTGCCCGCGCGCGGTCCCGATGCCTCCCAGGTCCAACTGGGAGGCGTCGGCCCATCCGTGCCCGACCACCGTGAACCCGTCAAGCCCCTCCGCCTCGGCTCCCTCTTTCGGGGAGCGCGATCCCAGGCCGACGTCGACGTACCTCCGAAGCCCGAGGTATGCGGCGGGCTCTGTCCGTTACGCCAGGTTCGAGCAGCTATGAAGCAAACTTCGCACTCGCGAAACTGCGCCCTCGTGGATAGCGTCCGCATAGCTGTGGAAACGACCCCAGGGGAACACTGATGGCCGAGAGGCTGAGGCTCGACGCGCTCGAACTCGAAGGGTTCATGAAGCTGCTCGATGGATCTGTCACGTCTTTGAAGGGCCTGCGACGCGCACTGGCCGGTGCGAGCGTCGGCGGTCTTGGGACGAGCGACCTCGACAAGGCCTGCGAAGAATTCCAGGAGGACTGGAAGTACGGGGCAGAGCAGATCGGGGAGCAGGCGGAGGACCTGAGCAAGATCATCGGGGAGAGCAAGGACGCTTTCATCGAGGTGGAGAACGCACTTCTGAAGGCGTTGGACAAAGCCGGAAAGACGAAGAATGACACGGTGGAGGTACCGAAGTGACGGATGCCTCCACGTATCCGGATCTCGGCTTCGATCCGGCCCCTGGAGACTGCGACACCGTAAAAGAGCTGCACAAGAAGCTGGGCGCCTGCGTCACGGTCCTCCGCGACACCCGCAAGGTAGTCACCAAGCTGATGGACGGCAGTTACTGGGAAGGTGATTCGGCAGTAGCGTTTCGCGAGACCGTCAAAGAGGGCCCGCTGTCACTCAATCTCAAGAACGCCGCCCGCTCCATCGAAAAGGCCGCCGCGCAGTTGGAGCGCTGGGAGGGCGACCTTGATGACTTCCAACGCCGGGCGAGGATTCTTGACGGGAAGGCCAAGGACGCCCGGGAGGCGTTGAGGGCGGCGAAAGGGCACGCCGATACTGCGGGTGGTGATCCTGACCTGGACGGGAAGGGCCACAAGCAAGAGGACGCGAAAAAGTCCCTGAAACTGGCCAACGGCAAGGTCGAGGACGCTCAGGCGGAACTCGACCGGATCCTGGCGAGGGCGCGGAGCCTGCAACACGAGCACACGGTGCGGTCCGAATACCGCGCGGGCAAGATCCGCGCCGCGACGCACAAGCTGACGCCACACGAGCCCGGCATGTTCGAGGAAGCCTGGGGGTGGGTCAAGGAGAACCTGCCGGATATCCTCAGCGCCATTGCGGGGGTTCTCGCGTTGGCGGCGATCATCGCTACCGGGCCTTTGGGCCTCGGGGTAGCAGCCGCGCTGATGCTGGCGGCATCGGCTACGAGCGCTGCGGCGTTTGGGGTTCGCGTCTCGGAGCCGGAGGTGTGGGCTTCGCTGAAGGACGGCTTTGAAAAGGGCGAGTTCGACGCCGACTTCTTCGGCAATGTGGTTTCGGTCGGCGCCGACGCCGTAGGGATAGCGCCAGGGATCGGAGCCGTCATCAAGGGCGGACGCGCTGCCACACAGGCGGTGCGGGCAGGAACTGGAGCCATGAGTCTCGGACAGAAGCTGGCCACCTACGGCACACAGACCTTGGATGCAGGCGAGGGCGCCGTCCAACTGGGTAATCCTTTGGTTAACGCGATGGTGACCAGCGAAACAGCAGCTGACAACGTGGCTGCCACTTCAGGCGCTTTGGGCCTCGCGACGTCTGGCTACGGGCTCTTCGACGACGATGAAGACAGGGCCGAGGTGACAACCAAGGTAGATGGAGGACGACTCCTGCTCGACCTGCCAGGGCTCCCGACCATCGCACGTTTCGCCTTCTCCTAACCATCCGTGCAGAAAGAAGCGACCCAATGAACCCTGCCGACTACCCAACTGCATGGCAGCATCCGCCTACGCGACGTGCCTGGATTCTGCTCATGGTCAAGAATGTGGCGGGCCTCATCGGGTGGATCGGCGTCTGGATCACGCTTATCGTGCTTCCTTTCGACCAGAGCTTGATGCTGTGGATCTTTATTCCCTACTCCATCTACGGCAGTTGGCGACTGTTCGTCCAAGTATTTGGATACTTCCCCATCGCGATGCGTAAGCTCCGCATTCTGCGTACATACCCATGGCAGGTGCTTCGAGGAGTTTCGAACGGCCTGGATCTCTACCCCGACATTCTGGGCGATCAGTACGGATGGTTCGAGTTTCCCAACCCTGCCAACCGCCAGCAGCAACTCCCGCTCGTCGTCTCCAACCACCTCCGCGTGGGCTGGTGGCACCGCAGGATGGCACCCCGCGCCAAGCCGCAACTGAAGGCCCGGATCGAGACGGTCTGGTTCGCCGGCGACCCTCGCATGATCGGGCTCCTAGCCGCGCCCTCGCCGAGCGGCCAAACACCCGGCCATTTCAAGATCCTCAGGCAGCGTCTGGCGCGAGCCGATCAAGCCCTCACCACAGAATGGGGCGCCACGGCTGAGGATGTGGAACGAGGCCGGCGCGCCGGTTTCGCCCCGTACGTTGATCCGCGCCAACTGAAGGCGAAATCCCTGTGACCGCGCCTGGTTTCGTCCTCGACGAAGCGGCCCATAACCCAAAAGCCGATATGTGGTTCGCGCAACCCGCAGGCTTCACCACAATTCCCTTCCGCGCGTTGTTGAACCCGCCCGGCTCCCCCGAGGCTGGAGCGCTGCGCGACGCCCTCGCACCGATGCTGGACTCCCTCGATGACGGCCTCGCCCGCCAGCAGTTCCTGGCCCACCTCGCCCAGGGGCAGCAGCTGTTGGCCCTTCTCGCCGAGGCGGGTACCACCCGCTGTTCGATCGGCGTCCACCGCGACGACGTATCCGACAGCAAAAGCGGCGAGAGCAACGGCGGGCTCCTGTTCTCCCTTTTCACCCTGTCCTGGCGAGACATCGCCACAGCCGCACCCGCCGTAACCGCCGCCCGGGCCATCGCGGGCGCCGAGGGCCACACGAACATCGAATACCTCGAACTACCCTGTGGCCCTGCGTCGTTCAGCGAGCTCGTACGCGCCCCGAATGCCGAGTCCGGCCTCCCCCAGGACCCCGTACTCCAGATCTTCGCCCACCTCCCGCACCCGGACTGCAAACGCCTGGTCGTGCTCACGCTTGGCACCACCGCCGTGAGCCGGCGCGCGGAGTACCGCAGCCTGATGCATCAGATCGCCGAGAACGTCAGCTTCGAGAACCCGCTGGCTGAGGCGGGCTGAAGATCTTGGCCAGGTAGTAGTCGAGCGTGCCGCGTACGTCGTCCAGGGTGCGGCGCTCGTGCAGTACGTCGCCGCCGAGCCCTACCGCCGCGGCCACCAGAAGGTCGGCCTCCCGGCGGGCGTCGAGGCCGGGGGCCGTCTGCCCGCTCTCCTGGGCCGTGGCGATGAAACCGGCGACCAGTTCCTCCAAGGGGTGGTCGTCGCTCAGGAAGACCGCCGCGATGGCGGGGTCGGTGAGGCTGCGGGCGTAATACGCGGAGAACACCCGCAACGCCATGGCCCGTTGCGCGTCCAGCGGCAGGAACTCGTCGAGCAGCGCGCCGAGTACACCGCGCAGGTTCGCGGGGTCGTAGTGGACGCGGGTCCTCGCGAGGCGTTCGTTCTCGCGGTGGAGCAGGTGCAGGGCGGCCACAAGGAGTTGGTGCTTGCTGCCGAAGTGGTACTGCACCACCCTCAGCGACACCCCCGCCTCAGCCGCGATCTCCCGCATGCTCGCCGCGTCCAGGCCCCGCTCGGCGGCGATGCGCCACACCGCTTCGGCGATCTGGCGGCGCCTGCGCGAGCGGGCGTCCGAGGTGGGCGCGGGGCGCACGGGCGCCGGGACGGGCGGGCGCTTGCGCTGCCGGTAAGCCCTCGCCTGGCAGCTGCGGGAGCAGTACAGAGCGGGGCGTCCGCGCTTGCCCGCGGCGCTGATTCCGGCACGGCAGACCGTGCAGCGAGTTTTATTTTCGTCACGCACGATTCCCATTGTAGGACGTGAAATGTGTGACGTAACGGGGAGTTGATGGCTTGCGAGGAGAGGGGTTTGGGAAATCAGTTGATACGTTCGTAACGTGAAGTACGACATCCTGCAGATCCTCGGCGCAGTCCTGATGTGTTTCTCCGCGCAAGGCCTCATCCGACTGCTCATCGATCACGACTACGCCGGCTTCCTCGGCTGGCTCCCCGGCGGCTTCGCGGCCCTTCTGGCCGCCTACGTCATCGCGCTCTCCGCCGGCGTGCTCCTGACGGCCTTGTCCCACACCCGGGCGAAGGCGCTCGGCCGCCGCGACTGAGCGGTGCGACTGAGCGGTGCGCGGCAGTTGACGCGTGTCCAACTTTCCCCGATCGTATGGGAATTGGGCGCAGATCTTCTTCGCGCCCGCGTGTGCATGTGACGGCTGGGGGGAGCCGAGGATGCGGCCTGGGGACGAGCACGCCATGGGAGCCGAACCGAACGACGCGGTTCCTGGCCGGGGGCCTGGCGGTGTGGCTTCAAGCCGGGGGCCCAGTGATGCGGTCCCGGGCGGAGGGCCTGGTGATGCCGCTCCCGGCGGACCCCCCGGCGACGCCGCCCCCACCGAGGTAGACGGCCCACGCAGTGGCAGTCCCGATGGCGAGCAGCGCCCGGCGCCAGACGCAGCCCCGGGAACACAGCAAACCCAGCAGCCCCCCACCGCACCCCCCGGCGAAGAGCACAGCCCCGCGCCGGGCGCAGCCCCACGCACTGCCCCTGCCGCCGAGCCACCCCCCGGGCCCCAGTTCGGGCCGCCGCCCCCCATGGCGCCGCCGCTTCCCGCGGCCCCGCCCGCCTACGGCCCACCGGCAGGCGCCCCGCCCACCTACGCCCCACCCGCAGCCGTTCCAGGGCCCACTCCCACCCCCACCCCCGACCCCGTCCGCGCCCTCTCCGCCGCCCTCCTGAACCTCACCGGGCTCGGCCTCGGCTACGTCCTCCTGAAGCGGTGGCTCCTCGCCGCCCTCTGCTGGGGCGCGACCGCCGCGCTCCTCTTCCTCGCGTTTCCCGCCGAAGTCGACGGCGTCCCCGGCGGCGTACTCATCGGATTCCTCGCCTTCCTGCTCCTCGCCGCGGCCGACGGGGCCCGCCGTGCCCTCCGTACGCACCAGAACTGGCCCCTGCGCGCGCCGCTCGCCGTCGGGCTCGGGCTCGTCCTGCTCGCCGTCCCCGCCGGCGGCGTCATCGCGTACGACGCCGCACGCGACGACGCCATCGAGGAGATGCTCCTCGACCGGCTCGACAAGGCCGACAAGCTCGTGACGGCCGCCGACGGCCGCACCTTCGACGCCGCCGAGGACGACTACCGCTCCGCCCTCGCCATCTACCGCGACCTCGGCGACGACCACGCGGGATCGAAGGCGGCCGACCGCGTGCCGGAGAGCCTCACCGCGTACTACAAGTCCGTCGCCGCCCCCTACGACGCGCGGAAGTACTGCGACGCCCTTGAGCCCCTCAAGTACCTCCGCACCCTCCCCGGCTCCCTCGGCAAGGACCGCCTCGGCACCCTCGCCACCTGGCCCGACGACCGCCTTGCCACCTCGCTCTACGAGTGCGGCAGCCAAGGACTCGGAACCGCCAAAGCCACCGGCGGCGGCGAATTCGGCGAGCTTCTGCGTACGTTCCCCGACTCCGACCAGGCCGCGAAGGTCGAGCCCGCCATCAAGTCCGCCATCGACGCACGCTCGGCCGACCTGAAGGGCGCCGAGCCCTGCCGCGCCACCGACGAACTCCGCAGCATCGGCGCCACCGTCAAGTCCCTCCCCGACGACGCGGGCGGCGGACTGTCGAGCGACGCGGCGGGCGCGGTGGAGTCCGGCACGTACGCCTGCGGTGTGGACGAGTTCAAGGACGGGAAGTTCAGCGCGGCGGCCAAGACGCTCGAAGACTTCCGCAAGGCCTACAAGGGCAACGGCAAGCGCGACCGCGCCCACCAGATCGCCATCGCCGCCGAGATCGCCACGGCCCGCCCCTCGGCGGGCCGCAGCCTGCCGCCCGCCAAGTCACCGGGCGGCACGAAACTCACGTACGTCATCGAGAACGGCGGCCCCGGACCGCTCGAAGTCCTCTACACCGGCCCCACCACCGGCAGCCTCAAGCTCGCCGCGTGCGGCAACTGCAAGACGTACACCAGCAAGGTCCAGGGCAAGAAGTCCTGCCTGGCCGGCAAGGGCTACCCGAAGTCAACCCTCCACCTGCCGCCCGGCGACTACCACTTCCTCTACAAGCGAGGCTCGAGCACCGCGGGAAGCGTCCGCAACAACACCGAGGGCAGCAAGATCCAGCCCGGATACCGTTACACCGACTGCTCCTACGTCGTGACGGGCGGCGGTCTCGGCGACCTGGATGGCCTCGACGGGCTTACATAACCCATGATGTGAGTCTCCGTCACCGGACCAGGTCAGAATGAGACCTGGTCAGAGGGCACGCCGGGCCGTCATTGCCCGGCGTCACTCACCGTGATACACAGAGTGACCATGCGTTTCAGCCAACGAATGACGCCAAGTCGACATGCACTGGCCCGTTTGTCGGCGAGAATGAGCTGTCCTCTGTACTGCGGTAGGCAGAGGTGACAGAACAACCCACTAGGGGCGGTGAGTTACACATGCTTATGGCAGCCGAAAAAGGCGACATCACCACCATCATCGGCGGGATCGCCCCCGACTGGGGGCCCTTCGGGAGCCTGGGCAACGAGGCACGGGTGATGATCGAGGTCGTGATGGCGATCGCCATCCTCCTCTGTCTCGGTATCGCGATCTGGGGCGCGGCAAAGCAGCGCATCGGCGCGACGGCGCTGCGCGACACCTTCAGCGCGGAGCAGGGCAAGGGCCTCATCATCGCGGGCCTGACCGGCGTCTTCATCATCGGATCGCTCGGCACGGTCTTCACCATCGTGTACGGGATGGCGGTCTAGCCCCCGCCACCAGCTCCCATCCCCCTCTTACGTCCCCGTCCCCCCTTGTCCCCCTCCCTCTGTCCCCCTCCGACCCACCCATCCGTCGTGCCCACCGGCTGAGGTTGCAACTCCCTGATGTCGAGTCACCACACCGCGCCCGCGCGGGAACCAGCACGGCTACCGTCGTACGTGGCGGTTCACCGAGAGGTTGAGGGGGCGTACGCGGCATGAATCTCGACGATGAGCGGAACAATGGCTCCTTCGGCGGCTCGGGCGAAACCCGGACCCGGCTGCCCGAGGGTGAGGGCGGCGGCCAGGACGTCTACGGGGGAGCGCGCAGATCCGGCCGTTCTTCGTCACGGAGCCTCGTGACGGTGGTCGGCGTGGTGGTGCTGCTCATCGCGGCCATCGCCTTCGCGAACCGTGGTGACAGCGGGGGCGATGCCTCTCCGGGGGACAGCGCCGAGAAGAAGGCGGGGGCGGGACCCACCGCGGCCTCCGGGGAGAAGCCTGTCGACGGGAAGACTTCGGGGATTCCTTCGGGGTTCGCGAAGAGTGAGCAGGGGGCGCAGTCCGCTGCCGCGAACTATGCGGTGGCTCTTGGCTCGGCGGACATGTTCAACAAAGCCAAGCGGGACGTCATCCTTCAGGCAGTCATGGCACCGTCCAGCGTTAGCTCGTTCAAGGCACGGCTCGACAAGGCGTATTCCGCTCCCTTCTTCAAGAACGTAGGCCTGAACGGCGACGGCTCGACCCCGAAGGGCTACCAGTTCGTCTCGCGCACGAGCCCGATCGGCACCAAGGTCACCAGTTACTCGGGCGACAAGGCGACGGTGGAGGTCTGGTGCAGCGGCCTGCTCGGCCTGGCCGGCGAGCAGTCCACCAAGCCCGTGACCAACAGCTGGTTCACCATCACCATGAAGCTGGGATGGACGGGCAACGGCTGGAAGGCCATCACGCACTCCCAGAAGGACGGCCCGGCCCCTGTCCCAGGGGACGACCGGGCGTCCGGCTCCGACGAGATCGCCAAGGCAGTCGAAGGGTACGGAGGGTTCACCTATGCCCGGTAACCGTCACGTACTCAAGCTGGCTACGGCGGTGGCAGCCGTGCAGGCCACAGCGGTTCTCTTCGCGACGCGTGCCTTCGCAGCGCCGGATCCCAAAGACGACCCTTGCGACCTGATCCACGGCCCCGCCAAGGAGTACTGCGAAAAAGGCAACGACAGCGGCGGCGGCGGTGGCAGCAAATACCCCACCGACTCCCCCCTGGACTCCACCCTCGACCCCCTCTCCTCCCTGGCAAAGGGCTGCGCCGAGGCCGCCTCCTGGACCGTCGACAAGTTGTCCGAAGCCGTCAAGGACACCGCGAACGTCGACTTCACCAACCCCCAGTTCCTCAAGCAGTACGCGGTCGTCTTCGCGGCGTCCACCGTCCTGACCCTGCTCCTGTGGCTCCTCGCCGTGGCGAAGAGGGCGGTGCGGGGTGTCCCGCTCACCACCGCCCTCTCCGAAGCCATCGGGTTCCTGTGGCTGACGGTCCTCGCCTCCGCCTTTACGCCGCTGATCCTCTACACCGTCGTATCGGCGACCGACGGCATCACCGACGTCATCGCGAAATCGACGGGCGGCCAGACGGACACGTTCTTCGGGACGTTCTCCGGCGCCCTGAAGAAGGGCGAGGACATCGGCGGCGGGCCGATCATGCTGATCGTCGTCTCGCTCGTGTCGATCCTCGCGGCCGGTGTCCTGTGGCTGGAGCTCGTCATCCGGGCCGCACTGCTGTACGTCGGCGCGCTGCTCGGCACCGTCGTGTACGCGGGGCTCGTCGACAAGAACCTGTGGACGCATGTCCGGCGCTGGGCGGGGATCATGATCGCGGTGATCCTGGTGAAGCCCATCATCGTGATCGTGCTCGGCCTGGCCGGTGCCCTCTCCGCCGGTGACGGGCCCGACTCCTTCTCCGCCGTGGTCTCCGGGCTCTCGATCATCCTGCTCGCCATCTTCGCGAGCGCCATGATCTACCGCTTCGTCCCCGGCTTCGGCGACGAGATCGCGGGCTCCCGCAACAACCGCATCTCCCGCGGCGCCGAGAACCGCGCCGCCGCCGTCATCACCTCCCCCGCGTCCCTCGTCTCCCAGGGCATCAAGACGCACAGCTCCCGTGGAGGCGGCGGCGGAGGGGGCGGAGGCGGAGGCCAGGCGCGGCCCTCCAACCCCGCGAGCGGCGGCGTCGCCGCCCACAGCAGCCGTCCCAGCGGGGGCGGCGGCTCATCCAACGGCGGCGGATCCGTCCCCTCCGCCGCGCCCCCGCCCCGGGGCAGCGCGACCAGCACACCGCACGCGCGCAACCGCGGCACGGGAAACAGCTCTGCAGGCACCACAGGCTCCACAGGCACCAATCGCTCGGGAGGTGAAGGGCGTTCATGACCACCCAGTCCCACATGTCCCATCCGGTCGCGCCCCGCCGCACATATCTGATCGGCCGTGCGCGGCCCAACGCGATCGTCGGCAAGAACCGGGAGACCGGAGAGATCGCGCTGATCATCGCGGGGGCCTTCCTCGGGATGATGTGCGGGCTCCTCGTCCCCGTCCTCTCCATGCGCATCGTGCTGCTCATGGGCTTCCCGATGCTGGCGATCGCGGCGGTCTACGTCCCCTACAAGGGCCGCACCTTCTACAAATGGTTTGAGATCAACCGCAGCTTCAAGCGCTCCCTCAAGCGCGGCACCGCCTACCGCTCCACCACCCCCGAAGCGGGCGTCCGCTTCGACGGCAGGGAGGTCGAGGTCGGCCCGCCGCCGGGGATCGGCCGCATCAACTGGCTGGCCGCGCCCTTCGGGCCCGATGAGATCGCCGTGCTCCTGCACGCCGACCGGCGGACCGTCACCGCCGCCATCGAGATCGAGGGCCCGGGCGTCGGTCTTCGCGACTCCGAGGACCAAGAAGCGCTCGTCGACCGGTTCGGCACGCTCCTCAAGCACGTCGCCAATGGGGACGGGTTCGTGACGCGGCTCCAGATGCTCGCGCGCACCCTCCCGGCCGACCCCGACGCCCACGCCAAGGACGTCAGCGTACGAGGCGACGACCGGGCACTGCCCTGGCTGCAGCAGTCGTACGAGCAGCTCCAGTCGATGGTGTCCACCAGCAGCGAGCAGCACCGCGCGTATCTCGTGGCCTGCATGCACTACTCCCGTGACCTGGCCGCAGAGGCCCACGCGATGGCCCGCGCCAGCCGCCCCCACGGTGGCAGGAAGCTCGACAAGGACGCCGGGCTCGCGGTCGTCATGGCGCGCGAACTGACCGACATCTGCTCGCGGCTCCAGGAAGCCGACATCCGCGTACGGCAGCCGCTGGGACAAGGGCGGCTGTCCTCGCTCGTGCACTCCATGTACGACCCGGACCACCCCATCGACCACATCCAGGCGATGACCAAGCGCAACGCCTGGCCCGCCGAACTCGACGCCATGGAGCCCACCTACCTCCAGGCCAAGACCCGCGAGTCCTCCACCCGCGCCCCCTGGTGCCACGCCACGGCCTGGGTGAAGGAGTGGCCGATGACGCCCGTGGGCGTCAACTTCCTCGCCCCGCTGCTCGTCCACACCCCCGACGTCATCAGGACGGTGGCCGTGACGATGGACCTCGAACCCACCGAGGTCGCCATCGAACGCATGCTGACGGAGAAGACGAACGACGAGGCGGAAGCCAGCCGCCAGGCCAAGCTGAACCGCACCGTCGACCCCCGTGACGTCGCCTCGAACTCCCGCCTCGACCAGCGCGGCGAGGACCTGGCGAGCGGCGCGGCCGGCGTCAACATCGTCGGCTACATCACGGTGTCGTCCCGCTCCCCCGAATCCCTGGCCCGCGACAAGCGCACCATCCGGGCCTCGGCCGGGAAGTCGTATCTGAAGCTGGAGTGGTGCGACCGCGAGCACCACAGGGCCTTCGTCAACACGCTGCCGTTCGCGACCGGCATCCGACGCTAGAGGCGAGGGCTGCCAAGATGCGGGATCCGCTGACCATCCTCACCGACGCCTTCACGGCCTTCCTCTTCGGGAAGGTCGAGACGACAAGGCTTCCCGTGCGTACGTCGACGGGGCAGGCCCAGGCGGTCTACCTACCGACGGCCGCGCCCGGCCTCGGCGACTCGGGCGTAATCATCGGGCGTGAGGTGTACTCCGGCAAGGGATACATCTACGACCCGTTCCAGCTGTACGGGCAGCAGCTGCCGGCCCCCCACTGGCTGGTGCTCGGCGAGTCGGGCAACGGCAAGTCGGCGCTCGAAAAGACGTACGTCCTGCGGCAGTTGAGGTTCAAGGACCGCCAGGTCGTCGTCCTTGACGCCCAGGGCGAGGACGGCGTGGGCGAATGGAACCTCATCGCCCAGGAGCTGGGGATAACTCCCATCCGCCTCGACCCGACCGCCGCCATGGACCTGGGGATCCGCCTCAACCCCCTCGACCCCGCGATCACGACGACGGGCCAGCTCGCGCTGCTGCGGACCATCATCGAGGTCGCGATGGGCCACGGGCTCGACGAGCGCTCGGGCTTCGCCCTGAAGGTCGCCCACGCGTACGTGAACGAGACGATCGTCGAACGCCAGCCCGTCCTCACGGACATCGTGGAGCAACTGCGCCACCCGGAGCCGGAGTCGGCGGAAGCGATGAACGTCGCCATAGACGACGTACGGGCGTGGGGTCTGGACGTCGCGCTCGTCCTGGACCGCCTGGTCGACGGTGACCTGCGGGGCATGTTCGACGGCCCGACGACCGTGGGCATCGACCTGGACGCGCCCCTCATCGTCTTCGACCTCTCCCACATCGACCGCAACTCGATCGCGATGCCGATCCTGATGGCGATCGTGGGCGTCTGGCTCGAACACACCTGGATCCGCCCGGACAGGAAGAAGCGCATCTTCCTGGTCGAGGAGGCCTGGCACATCATCAACTCCCCGTTCGTGGCACAGCTCTTCCAGCGCCTGCTGAAGTTCGGCCGACGGCTCGGGCTTTCGTTCGTGGCGGTGGTCCACCACCTGAGCGACGTGGTGGACGGGGCCGCGGCCAAGGAAGCCGCCGCGATCCTGAAAATGGCGTCGACACGAACGATCTACGCCCAGAAAGCGGACGAGGCAAGAGCCACGGGCCGGGTCCTCGGCCTGCCCCGCTGGGCGGTGGAGATCATCCCCACGCTCACACCCGGCATCGCGGTATGGGACGTGAACGGCAACGTCCAGGTGGTCAAGCACCTGATCACGGAGACCGAACGCCCCCTGGTCTTCACCGACCGCGCCATGACGGAATCGTCGGCGGACCAACTGCTCGGCGAGGACGCGCTGCGGGCGGCGGAGCTGGAGACGGAGAAGCGGGCGGCGTACATGGAGCAGCAGATGGACGGGATGAACGGGCCGTCGTCGTCGCGTTCAGGGGTGGCATGAGCGATGGCATATCGGTCCCCTGAACCGGAGTACCGCGAACGGGGCGGGCGCCGCGAGTCACGCGAACGGGGCGTCCCCGACGGCCTCCTGGTGGGCGGCCTCGCCTTCGTGCTCGGCCTGACGGTCCTCGTCTGGTCGGCGACGGGCCTGGCGGGCACGTTCTCCCACGGCTCCTGGCCGAAGAACGTCACCTTCGGCAATACGCCGGTGGCGATGCGGCACCTGGTCCAGCAACCGCACGACATCGCGGGCGCGTGGCCGGCGACTCCGGCGGCCGAACTCACGGGGTACGGCCTGTTCTGGGGGCTGCTGATCGGCCAGCTGATGGTGCTGGTCGTCCTGACGATCTTCGTCATGGGGACGGTTACGCGGTGGCGGGCGGTACGGAAGGCGAGGCGAGCAGACGGATTGCGGGACGCTGCTGCGGCTCCGGCTCCGGCTCCGGCGGAGAACATGCACCCCGCCGCCCCCGCTGTGGGCAATCGTTCCGCAGGGCGGAACGGGTGGGCACAGCCCACGACGCCGAGCGCCGATGAACAGAGCGCCAGCCCCGCTGCGGGGCACAGCACCGAAGAACCGCCGAGCATCGAGAAGGCCCAGGTCCCCACCCCCCGTACCCCCTTGGTACTGGGCCCCCAGGAAACCCGCAGACCCCTAGCCGCAGAGGCAATCCGAGACGCCGAGGGCGCAGCACTCGTCCTCACGTCGGACCCCACCCTGTGGGAGGAGACAAAAGACGCCCGGGCAAAGCTCGGCCCAGTCCTGGTCTACGACCCCTCCCACCTCTGCGACACCCCGGCAAGAATGCACTGGTCCCCCACCACCGCCTGCGAGGACAAGGCAGTGGCAGCCCAGAGAGCCACCGCCCTGCTGGCCGCCATAAGGCCAGGCGCCAAGCTGGACAGCACCGTGGCCGACACCGCGGAAACGCTCCTCCGTAGTTTCCTGCACGCCGCAGCCGTGGACGCCCGCCCCATCAAGCACGTACACCGCTGGGCCCAGGGCACCGGCGTCCAGGACGCCGTCCGTATCCTCCGCACCCACCAGAAGGCCTCCTCCGGGGCCGCGGGCGAACTGGAGGCCGCGCTCACCGCGTACCCGGAACGCCGCGACATGGCCCAGGAGTTGACGGCCCGCGCCCTCTCCTCCCTTTTCACCCTGAACGTACGGGAATCGTGCACCCCAAACCGAACTGATGCCCTCACGCTGGATTCCTTCATCGATGAAGGGGGCACGCTTTTCGTGGTGGGTGAACCCATCGAGGACCCCAAGTCGCCCAAGGGGCCGGGCGCGATGCCCCTCCTCACGGCACTCGCCTCAAGCGTGGTCGAGCACGGCCGGCGCATGGCCGAACGGTCATCCTCCGGTCGGCTCGACCCACCAATGACGCTGGTCCTGGACGACGTGGCCGCCGTGGCCCCGCTCCCCCAGCTCCCGGAGCTCCTGTCCACCGGCGCGGACCGCGGCCTCCCCACCCTGGCCCTCCTCCGCTCCCGCGAACAGGCCCGCACCCGCTGGCCGCAGGCGGAACTCCCGGGTTAGGCAACCACCGCCCCTCAGGGGCACCGTCCTACCCGGGTACTACCCACCCACGCCACATCCCGCCCCTGGTCCGACGCTCCACGCCCCCACAGGCGTCAGCATCAAAAGCATGATTCGGGCATACGAACTGACCAAGCGCTACGGCGAGAAGACCGTCGTGGAGGACCTGAGCTTCACCGTCCGCCCCGGCGCCGTCACCGGCTTCCTGGGCCCCAACGGCGCGGGCAAGTCCACCACCATGCGGATGCTCCTCGGCCTTGACGCCCCGACCCACGGGCGCTCCACCATCGGCGACCGCACGTACGCGGCGCACACCGCACCCCTGCACGAGGTGGGCGCACTGCTCGAAGCCCGGTCCGTCCATCCGGGCCGCACCGCCTTCCACCACCTGATGGCCCTGGCCCACACGCACGGCATCCCACGCCGCCGCGTCGAGGAGGTCCTGGACCTCGTGGGCATCCACGAGGTGGCCCGCAGGCGCGTCAAGGGCTTCTCGCTCGGCATGGGCCAGCGGCTCGGCATCGCCGCCGCGCTCCTCGGCGACCCCGCCACGGTCATCCTGGACGAGCCGGTCAACGGCCTCGACCCCGAGGGCGTCCTGTGGATCCGCAACCTCCTCAAGTCCCTCGCCGCAGAAGGCCGTACGGTCCTCGTCTCCTCGCACCTCATGAGCGAGATGGCACTGACCGCCGAGCACCTGATCATCATCGGCCGCGGCAGGCTCCTCGCGGACACGACGGTCGAGGCGTTCGTACGCGAATCGGGCACCGGCTCCGTCAAGGTCGTCACCCCCGAGGCGGACCTGCTCGGCGAGCTGCTCGCCGCACCCGGCGTACAGATCACGAGCGGCGAACCGGGCGTCCTCGACGTACACGGCACGGACGGCGAACACATCGGCCGCACAGCGGCACGGCACGGCATTCCCCTCTTCGAACTCACCCCGCACACCGCCTCGTTGGAGCAGGCGTTCATGGACCTGACGCGGGACTCGGTCGAGTACGTGGCGACGGTGACCGCGGACGTGCCGGAAGGAGCAGCGGCATGAGCACCGGCATGAGCACCGGCACGGCAACCGCCCCTTACCGCCTGACCTCACGCCGGATCCTCCGCTCCGAGTGGCACAAGCTGTGGACGCTCCGCTCCACCTGGATCATGCTCGGTCTGGCGAGCGTCTTCACCGTCGTCCTCGGCATGATCCTCGGCGCCACCTACACGCCCGACGCCGGGGAAGAGATCGACCCGGTCACCTACGCCCTGCTCGGCACCCAGGTCGGCCAGGTCGCCATCGCGGTGTTCGGCATCCTGATCACCGCGGGCGAGTACGCGACGGGGATGGTGCGCGCCACGATGGCCGCCGTGCCGCGCCGCCTGCCGGTGCTCCGGGCGAAGACCGCCGTGTTCGGGACGATCGCGCTCGCGATCCTCCTGGTCACCAACTTCCTCACATTCCCGCTGGCCCAGCTGTTCCTCGACGGCACCGATCTGGAGGCGTCACTCGGCGACCCCGGCATCGTGCGCGCCCTGGCCGGCTCCGCCGCCGGCACCACCCTCATCGGTGTCATCGTGCTCGGCCTCGGCTCGGCCCTGCGCAGCGTCCCCGGGGCGATCGGCGCGTACATCGGCGGTCTGATCCTCCTGCCGCAGCTCGCCACGATGATCCCGGACGACACGGTGCGGGACGCCCTCAATTACTTCCCGCTTCCCGCCGCCGAGTCCCTCGCCGCCCTGCACACCTCGTCCGACGACCTCTCTCCCGGCGCGGGCCTCCTGACGCTGTGCGTGTGGGCGGTGGCATCCCTGGCAGTGGCGGCGTATCTCCTGAAGCGACGCGACGTATGAGCCGATGCCGTACGAGGATGAGGCCGTGACCCTCCCGAACCCACAGCGCCCGGACGGCGGCGGCCAGGGCGCCCGCGACCACGACTGGTCCGCGGGCGCCCAGCCTCTGACGCGGTACGTCGAGCGCGGTGTCCAGTGGGTGCGCGCCTTCGACCGGAGGCGACCGCTGGTCTGGGACCTCTTGCTGACCGGGTTCTTCGTGGCCGTCGCCTTCACCGACGTCGCGTCCGGCGGTTGGCGCAACATCGCGCGGAACAAGGAGGTCGGCGTCTGGCTGGTGTCCACGATGACGCTGACCTTCACGGTGCCGCTCCTGTGGCGCCGCCGGCATCCGCTCGCCGTCCACGGCGTCATGGTCCTGGCGATGGTGGTCAACACCTGGACCGGGGCGACCCTCCAGGCCTCGTTCATCCTGCTCATCGTCCTCTTCAACATCGCGATGCGGCTGCCCACGCGGACACTGGCCTGGTCCTACGGGCTGCTCGTGGTGCCGCCCGTGATCGGCCACATCCGCTACCCGCGGGGCAGTTGGGACCAACAGGTCGTCCCGACGATGATGAGCTTCGCGATCGTCGCCCTGCTCGGCATCGCGGTCCGCACTCGCCAGGAGTACATGGCCTCGCTCGTGCAGCGCGCACGCCAGCTCGAAGTCGAACGGGACCAGCAGGCGCAGATCGCCACCCACGCCGAACGCACGCGCATCGCCCGCGAGATGCACGACATCATCGGCCACAACCTCTCGGTCATCACGACTCTCGCGGACGGCGGTTCGTACGCCGCCGCCAAGTCCCCGGAGCGCGCCGCCCAAGCCCTGACGGCCATCGGCACCACGAGCCGCCAGGCCCTCACGGAACTGCGCCGGCTCCTGGACGTACTGCGGGAGGATGCCCCTGAGACAGCCGCCCTCGCTCCCCAGCCGGCCCTCACCGACCTGGACCAACTCATCGAAGGCGTCAGGGCCGCGGGCCTGCCGGTACGCGGCACGGTGCACGGCCGCCCTGACTCGCTCCCCGCGGGTCGGCAACTCACGGTCTACCGCGTGGTGCAGGAAGCCCTCACGAACACCCTCAAGCACGGGGGCCCGGAGGCAACGGCGTCCGTGGAGGTCGTGTACGGGGACGACGGGGTGCGGGCGACGGTCACGGACACAGGTGTGGGCGGCGGACCGACGGCCGCGGACATCGGCGGCAGGGGCCTCACGGGAATGCGCGAGCGAACGGCCCTCTACGACGGCACACTTGAGGCAGGCCCGCTCCGGCACCCGCCGGGTGGCTGGCACGTAGAACTCCATCTCCCCAAGGAATTCAAGGAATTCAAGGAATCCGCCCAGTGACGACCGTGCTCATCGTCGACGACCAGCCGATGCAACGCTTCGGCTTCCGCATGCTCCTGGAGAGCCAGGACGACATGAGGGTCGTTGGCGAGGCCGGCAACGGCAGCGAGGCGGTCCGCATGACGGCAGAACTCCGCCCGGACGTGGCCCTGATGGACATCCGCATGCCGGGCCTCGACGGAATCGAGGCCACGCGCCGCATCGTGGCCGCGGGCGACCGCACCCGCGTCCTGATCCTCACCACGTTCGACCTGGACGAGTACGCGTACGCGGGGCTGCGAGCCGGCGCTTCGGGCTTCCTCATCAAGGACGCCCTGCCGGAGGAGCTCCTCTCCGGCATCCGCGCGGTCGCCACGGGAGACGCGGTCGTGGCCCCGAGCCTGACCCGCCGCCTCCTCGACGCGTACGCCGACCACTTGCCGACCCGCCCGGGCGAGGCCGCCGGGCCTTCCCGTGACCCGCGCCTGGCCTCGCTGACGGACCGGGAGCGGGAAATCCTGACGGTCATCGGGCAGGGCTGGACGAACGCGGAGGTCGCGGAGCGGCTGCACCTCGCGGAATCGACGGTGAAGACGCATGTGGGGCGCATTCTGGCGAAGACGGGGGCGAGGGACCGGGTGCAGGCGGTCATTCTGGCGTACGACACGCGATTGGTGAGGCCGGAGTGAATTGCCTCTGTCCGGAGTGAATTGCGTTCGGGTTTCCTCTGGAACGCAGAAAACCCCCGCACCAAAGGTGCGGGGGTTTCCCGTTAATGATAGTTCGGCGGCGTCCTACTCTCCCACAGGGTCCCCCCTGCAGTACCATCGGCGCTGTGAGGCTTAGCTTCCGGGTTCGGAATGTAACCGGGCG
>NZ_JBICXP010000016.1:0-179105 GCF_043200355.1 Streptomyces sp. NPDC048436 | reverse complement strand
CCGGGGGGGGGGGCGGGGGGGCGCGCCCCCCGCGCCCCCGGGGGGCGGGGGGGGGGGGGCGCGCGGCCCCCCCCCCCCCCCCCCCCCCCCCCCGGGGGGCGGCCCGGGGGGGGGGGCCCCCCCCGACGGCGTCTCAGGCCCCGGCGGTCTGGGGCGAGAACGCGACCGGCAGCCGGTCGAGCCGCGCCTCCCACGTCGAGGCGGTGCTGGTCAGCTCGTCGGGCGCGACGGTCAGGTGCAGCCCGGAGACCCGGTGCAGCAGGACGTCGACGGCCGTCTCGATGATGGCCTGGCCCACGCCCTGCCCCGGGCACTCGTGGGAGCCGCCGCTGAACGCGAGATGGGCCTGGTTGCCGTGCAGGCCGGACGAGGTGTCCGGCCGGACCTCCGGGTCCATGTTGCCCGCGGCGAGGCCGAGGACGAGCAGGTCGCCCGCCTTGACGGGCCTGCCGCCGAGCTCCAGGTCGGCCGTGGCGAACCGCCCCGGGCAGACGGCGAGCGGCGGGGTGTTCCACATGACCTCCTCCACCACGGCGGAGATGGTGAGCTGCCCGCTCACCAGACCGGCCATGTGCGAGGGGTGCGTGAGTATCGACTGCAGGACCCGGGCGAGGAGGTTGCTGGTGGTGGTGTGGGCGGTGATGAGGACCAGCCGCAGATGCCCCAGGATCTCGTCCTCGTCCAACTCGGCCTCGTGACGCAGCAGTCCGGTCGTGAAGTCGGCGCCAGGCTCGGCGCGCTTGCGGTCGGCGAGTACCTCCAGGATCCGCATGATGCGGTCGTTGTGCGCGAGGGCGTCCTCGCCGCCCTTGATGACCTGCGCGCACGAGACGGCGAGCTGCCGTCCCTCGCGTTCGGCGAGACCGAAGAGCCGGGTCAGGACGAGCATCGGGAGGTACTCGGCGTACTGGGCGACCAGGTCGGCGTGCCCCTCGTCGGCGAACGCGTCGATCTGCTTGTTGGCGAAGTGCGTGACGTGCCGCTTGATGCCGCGGTCCGCGAGGGCCCGCAGACTGTCCGTGACCGCCCCGCGAAGACGCCGGTGCGCCTCGCCCTCCTGGGACACGCAGTCGGGACGCCAGCCGACCATCTGCATCAGCGGCGATGTGTCCTCGACCCGTCCCTCCTTCCAATCCCGCCAGATCCGCGAGTCACGGGTGAACTGGCGCGGGTTCTCAAGGACCCGCCGGTTCTCGCGGTAGCCGAGGACCAGCCAGGCGGGTACGTCCCCTTCGAGCAGGACGGGTGCCACGGTTCCGTGCTGCTTGCGCAGGCGGTCGTAGATGGCCTGCTGGTCCTTGGCCGCGTGCTCCCCGTACAGGCGGGCGGGCCCGCCCGGTCCGTCGTGCTGGACCGGGCAGCCTCCGGAGGCCGGGGTCGGGGAGTTCATCGGGCGGCCTCCAGGGCGGCGGTGGAGCGTTCCTTGAGATGGCGGATCAGGGCGATGAGCACATCGCGGCTCGACTCCCGGTCCCTGGCGTCGCAGGCGACGACCGGCGTGTGCTCGGGGATGTCCAGGGCGTCCCGTATCTCATCGACGGGGTGGTCCTGGGAGTCCGGGAAGACGTTGAGGGCGATGACGAAGGGCACGCCCTGGCGCTCCATCTCCTCGATCGCCCGGAAGCTGGACGCCAGGCGCCGCGTGTCCACCAGGACGACGGCTCCGAGCGCCCCCTTGAACAGGCCGTTCCACAGGAACCAGAAGCGCTCCTGGCCGGGCGTGCCGAACAGATACAGCACGAGCTGGTCGCTCAGGCCGATGCGCCCGAAGTCGAGGCTGACCGTGGTCTCGTTCTTGTCGGCCACCCCGATGAGATGGTCGACGTCGATGCTGGCCTGGGTGAGGGTCTCCTCGGTGGTGAGCGGTTTGATGTCGCTCACGGAGCGGACCATGGTGGTCTTGCCGGTGCCGAAGCCCCCGGCGATCATCACTTTGACCGAGCGGCTCTCCGCGGGCAGTGAGCCCGCTGACGTCGGCTGGTCCGGACGGTCAAAGCCTTTGAAGTCCACTGAGTACCTCCTCAAGGAGCGCGAGGTCCGCCCCATGGCCGGGTGTGGAAGCCGGGATGGGATCACGGGCGTCCACCAGGCCTGCTTCGAGCAGGTCGGCCACGAGCACCGCGAGAATGTTGAACGGCAGTCCGAGATGGGCGCCGAGCTCGGCCACCGACAGCGGATCGCGGCACCAGCGCACGATTTCCTCGTGTTCGTGCTGCATGCCGGGGGCGGGGGCGGAGCGGGAGACGATGAGGGTCGCCACGTCGAGGCCGGCGGCCGGCCCGCCGGGACCACTGCGACCGCCGGTGAGCACGTAGTAGCGCTCGAGACCGGACGGGTCCGTGGGCCGTGGGGGGCCGGGCCGGTGGGGGCCGCTCATCCAGGCTGCTCCTCCTGCCGCGGAGTGGTGCCGAGAAGCTCACCCATCCTGCGGGACAGGTCCCTCATCTGATGGCCGAGGAGCCCCTGGTCGAGCCCCTCCTTGGCGAGGACTCCGAGGTAGGTCTCCACTCCGGCCCGCACCACGAAGAGGTGGCCGCCGTCGACCTCGATCATCGCGAGGCGCAAGTGTCCGCCGTACGCGGGGAACTGGTCCGCCACGGGCTGTGCGAGCGCCTGCAGGCCCGCGACCACGGCGGCGAAGCGGTCCACGTCGTCCGGGTCTTCCGCCCCGTACGACGTGATGGCCTTGCCGTCGCTCGAAGCGACCAGCGCGAAGCGGATCTCCTTGATGCTCTCGGTCAGGTCGCGGAGCGCCCAGCTCACGTCGGTCTCATGTTGCGTCATGTGGCTAGTCGCTCTCTTCGGTGCGGGGCTCGACGGTCTCTCGGCCTGCGGTGGCGAAGGCCGCGAGACCGGTGAAGGACGCGTCCGGCGGCGCTACGGGCTGCGCGGGAGTGGCCGCCCGGGCCGCCGGCTTGTCCTCAGCCCCCTTCGGGGCATCGGTGCGCTTGCTCCGGCGCCTGGGCAGGCCGCCCGGGGTGATGTCCGCCGCGGGTCCTTCGGCGGCGGGCTCCTCGGCCGCAGCCACGGCGGGTGCCTGCGGCTCGGTCTTGGACTGCGCCTGGGCCGGTGCCGCTGGTGCCGCGGGTGCCGTCACGGAGGCGGCGGGCAGCCGGCTGAAGTACTTGTGCGGTACGACGACGACCACCGATGTGCCGAGCCAGGGCGAGTCGGCGAAGGTGACCCTGATGCCGTACTTGCGGGCCAGCGTGCCCACGACGCGCAGGCCCAGGTGTGCGTCCTCCGAGAGGCCGCCGAGACCGGGGCCCTCGGCGACGCCTTCGAGCGACCGCAGCGCGTGCAGCTTCTTCTCGTCGGTCAGGCCCTTGCCCGCGTCCTGGATCTCGATGCCGACGCCGTTGGGCACCTCCTTGCCGGACACGAGGACCGGTTCGGTGGGCGGTGAGTAGCGCGCCGCGTTGTCAAGGAGGTGGGCGAAGATCAGCGTGAGGTGGTCCACCAGGCCGCCGTCGACGCCGAGTTCGGGCAGCTGGCGCAGTTGGACGCGGTCGAAGTCCTTGATACGGCCGATACCGCCGCGCACCACGCTGAGCAGCCGCTGCGGCTCCTGCCACTGGCGTCCCGGCCGGTCCGTGCCGCCGAGTACGCCGATGCTCGCGGCCAGACAGTCGGCGGGGCCGATCGCCTGGTCCAGTTCCATCAGGCCCTGGGCGACGGCCGGGGTCCTGCCGTGCTCGCCCTGCATCTCGTGCAGACGGCCACGGATCTTCCCGGTGAGTACGTGGATCCGGCTGCCGATGCTGATGACGGCCTGCTCGGCGGAGGTGCTGCGGTTGAACTCCTCCTCGACGGCGATCAGGGCGGTGCGCATGACCTTGCGCAGTTCGAGCCTGAACTCCGGTGTGAGGTCGGCCTCTTCCTCGAGCGCGAGGGGCAGTACGTCGTCGATCGCCTCGCCCGCGCGCAGGCCCTTGAAGGCCTCGGGGAGGAATTCCCGTGCCAGGCGGGCCACCATGGCCTGCTGCTGGTCGAGCCGCCCCTGCCAGGCCTTGGCCTCGTCGGCCTGGTGCGCCTCGTAGGCGGCGTACCTGTCCTCGTGCTGCCGCTCAAGGGCGGCGACATGCTGCTGCCACTGCTGGGAGTGGTCCAGCTGGGCGGTGCGGGAGTCGTCCGCCGTGCGGCGCAGCTCCTGGCGCGTGCGCAGCAGGAGGCGGACACATGCGGCGGCGGCCACGGTGGCCGCGAGGACCGCTACGGCGGAGGGTATTCGGGCCGGGTCGGAGCCGGCGGCCAGCGTGGCGACGCCGGCGCCGCCGAGGCCCACCGGCAGCAGCCACCAGCTGTACCAGGCCGCGGGTGCCCGGGCTGCCGCCGACGGCGGAGTGGCAAGTTCCATCTGCATCCTCAAACCAACGCGATCGAAGAGTGGACAACCCAACCAAGGGGTCGCACCCATCGCATCTCGGTACCCCAAAAACGGCGGCACCCCCCGATCACCTGCGTGATCCCCCGAACGACAGCGCGACGGCGCCGTGGGACGTGACGGTCTGAAATCGCGTCAACTCACGGCGCTGCAGCGGAGCTTATCTGGTGGAACAGGCAGATGATCAACCCGGTGTGTCACCGGCCGTGGGCCGTGGGTGATCTTCGGCCAGGCCCGGAGCAGGGTGGCTGGATCAAGCGGTCCGGCCGGCTGTCAGCCGGTGCCGTCGCCGCCTCCCCCGTCCCGCGGCTGCTGCACCTGCCGCCACGGCGCGAACGCGCTCGCGCCGCGCGGCATCAGCCCCGCGAGGTCCGGGGCGTGCCGCTGGATCACGGACTTCATGCCGTTGCTCTCCACCCAGTCGATGCCGAGCGGCGTGTAGATCTCCGGGCGGTAGTCGACGGTGAGGAAGCGGTCGCTCTGCAGCCGTCGGGTGGCCATCAGGATGAAGACGCGGAAGGCGGTGTCGCTGAAGCCGAAGCCGGTCGGCGGGTTCTCGGCGAACAGGCCGACCACGGTGTCGATCTCGTCGACCGTGCGGTAGACGTCCTTGAGGCGCGCAACCGTCTCGGGGTCCTGGCTCAGGTCCTCGAAGCGGCTGATGCGCGGCTTGTGCAGGCCCGCGCGGAAGTCGTTGTAGCGGGGCACGCCGCGCCTGCGGGTGCGGACGAGGTCGACGACGGAGAGGTCGATGATCTCGCCGTCGCGCTCGAAGTGCTGGAGCGCGCGAGGGAAGTTGTTCAGGGTGATCGCGCCGGGGTGGGCGATGCCGAACGAGTAGAGGGTGTCGGCAAGGCCCGTCTTGCGGATGGCGGCCTCGGCGGCTGCGCCCTGGATGTCGTTGAAGCCGAGGCTCTCCAGGCGCTGTCCGAAGTGGTGCTCGCGCATCTCGTAGTCGTCGGGGATCAGCGGGTGCATCCGGTAGACGGTGACGAAGTCCTCGGTGAGGGAGTACGGCGCCGTGTGGTGGTCCGGCAGGGTCTTGGGGATGCCGGTGAGCGAGTGGGATTCCAGGAGCCACAGGCCCAGCTTGTTCAGCCAATTGTCGGGCGGGCCGGACCAGTTGGTGTGAAGGCCGAGGTCGATCGCCTCGGTGGCGAGGATCGCCGGAGTCCACTCCACCGTGTGGATCTTGGCGATGAGCGCGGACACGACGAGACGTGCCGTGTGGTAGACGCTGTCCTCGCTCATGGCGGGGTACTCGGAGCGCAGTGCCGCGCAGACCGCGTTGTGCTCGCGGGCGAAGAGGGTGTGCATCGCGCTGAGGCCGAGCCACCAACTGTCGTTGAAGCCGGTGAGCGGGATCCCGTTCTGGCCGACGGGCAGATGGCCGTCCTCCAGGCGTAGGTTGGCGCTGCCGTCGGGCTCGCGCAGGAACTTCGCGGTCCGCTCGTCCGCGCCGTACACCTCGGAGCCGTCCCACCAGTGGGATGCGGTGTTGGCGAAGACGATCGGGGGCTGCCCGCCGGGGAGGTGGATGCCTTCGTTCTCGGCGAAGCGCATCACGTTCTCGGGCGGCCCGCCGGGGGTGTTGTGCCAGGTGCTGCCGGGCGGCAGCGGGACCTCGACGGCCTTGCCGCCGACGGGGTAGCGGCGGTGGTTGACCCAGTCGTGGACCTGGAACTGGATCCAGGCGGCGGCCAGGATGTTGAGCGAGGTCGCGGGTACGAAGGCGTCGCGCGTCAGGAGTTGACGGCTGACGGTGACCGGGTTCGGGGTGTCGAAGAGGTCGGGGCGGTAGTCGGGCTTCAGGTTGCGTCCGAACGCCGCGCCCACGGCTCCCATGGAGGGCGCGGAGAGATCGTTGTACGACCCGTCGTAGGACCGGGCCGTGCGCAGCCGCTCATCGGCCGGCGCGGGCACGCGGGCGGCCTTCGGCGGCGCCTCGGGGATGTCCGTGTCGATGAGGTTGAGGCGCCTCAGTACCTTGCGCAGGAAGACGAGGTTCAGCAGGCTCGCCTCCAACGGCAGCCTGTACCACGGGACATAGCGGTTGAGCGCGCCGAAGAACCCGCCGGTCGGGATGGAGAGCACCTTGTTGCGCAGCGGCTCCTCGGTGCTGAAGCGCAGCCCCTGGCGGTGGGCGGCGCTCGCTTCGTACGCGGCCTTGCGGGCGCGGTTGAGATTGCCCAGGGGGCGGAACGCGTCGGTGGTGTACCAGGGGTTGAAGGCGAGCTCCTCGACCCGCCCGGCCGCCGCCTGCGCCTCGTTGGTGGTCAGGTCCTGGCGCGGCACGGTGAGACGGCCGATGACCACCGCGGGCGAGACGGTGTCCTTCCACTCCACGGAGCCGTCCTCGATGGGCGTCTGCTCCGCGTCGACGTACCGCTGGACGCACAGCTCGAAGGCGACGTCCGACGTCACGAGACGGTGCGCCAGTTCGCGGTGGAGGAAGCCCGGGTCGCGGCGTTCGGGCTTCGGCTCGGGGGCGGTGCCCGCGAGGGGGCGCAGGAGGTAGCGGACCGGCCCTGCCTCGCCCCAGAGGATGGCGCCGCGGCTCCAGTAGGTCTCCCTGGCGAGGCTGTTGACCGTATGGCGGGTGGCGGCCCGCACGTTGTGCCGCATCCGGGTCGCGGTGGAGAGCCCGACGGCGAGCGGGAGTTTCACGAAGAGGCCGAAGGCCTTCCGCAGCGGGTTGCCCGCGCCCGCCATGGCCTTGGCGAAGGCGACGAACTCGCGGGCGTCGCGGGCGTGCGACACCGGGAAGCTGGTGGCGAGCAGATCGTGGCTCTCCTCGGCCGACACCGTCACGCGCACGGCGACGCCCCGCAGGTCGGCCGTGGCGTCGGGCTGCCGGACGCCGCTCGCGTTGGAGAGCCGCACGGTCGCCGGGTATGCGGCGCCGGGCTGCGCGAAGCCGCCGCGCAGGGCTTCGGGCAGGTTGTCGTCGAAGGTGAGGCGGGCGTTCTCCACGCCGAGCGCGGGCTTCGCGTGCTGGGTCCGCGCGAGAGAACCGGCGCCCGAGCTGCGCCGGTTCTTGGCCTGGATCCTCATCATCTCGCGGGCCAGACGCTCGAAGAGGCGGTGTTCCGCCTCGGGGCTGCCGCCCACGTAACGCTCGTAGGTCTGCTCGTACTGTCCGGTGTCGGCCATCAGGCGCTTCCTTCGCACGCAGGCGTACGGGACGGGGGTCAGGCCCTGTCGTCGGGCCTCCGTCGTCCGCCCGCGGGGCAGGCGGAAGTGCGACGGCAAGGGCCTAGGACGCTACTGGCGCCACCGGACGCCCGCAGCGCGGGTTCCCGCCTATGTGCGGGGCTCTCCGCCGGCCTCAAACAGGCAGGCGGGCGGGGGCATTTGGGCCCGTCGACGCCCTGAGGTGTCCGTGCGGCCCGGCGCGGGTGATCGTCCGGCCGCCCCTCCGGGGCCTCCCTTCCCCAGCAGCCCCAGGAGAGCCGCGGGCCGGTGGCCGGTCCGTGACGGGTGCAGGGGGGGCGGGCCTGCCCGGCGTACGCGTACGCCGGGCAGCTCTAGTCGATGAAGGCGCCGTCCACGTACACCCACGCCCCGTCGACGCGCTCGAAGCGGCTCCGCTCGTGCAGCGCGTCCGGGCGGCCCCCGTCGGTGTAGCGGGCCCGGAACTCGACCGTGCCGGTGGCGTGGAACGCGGTGCCCTCCGCCGTGTCCAGAATCTCCAGGCCGACCCAGCGCATGCCCGGGTCGAACGTGACGTAGGGCGGGCGGGTGCGGGGGTGCCAGGTGCGCAGGAGGTATGCCTCGTCCTGTACGGCGAAGGCGCAGTAGCGGGAGCGCATCAGCTCCTCGGGCACGGCGGCCGAGGCCTCGCCCCGGTGCAGCCGTCCGCAGCACGTCTCGTACGGCTCGGGGTGGCCGCAGGGGCAGGACCGGGGGTGGGGGGCACGTCGGGACATGGGAGTCATTGTCCCCGACCCCGGGGGCGGGGTGGCCCTGCCCCCTACGGGGCCAGGATGTCCAGCTCGTGCAGCGCACCCACGGCGATCTCCCGCGTCAGCTCCTCCGCGCGCCCCGCGTCCCCTTCCCGTACCGCCTCCGCGAGCCGGACGTGCAGGGTGACGGCGGCCGGGTCCGGGTCTTCGAACATGACCTGGTGGTGGGTGCGGCCCGCGAGGACCTCGGCGACGACATCGCCGAGGCGGGCGAACATCTCGTTGCCGGACGCGTTCAAGACGATCCGGTGGAAGTTGATGTCGTGGAAGAGGTAGCCCTCCAGCTGCTGTCCGCGTGAGGTGGCGACCATGCCGAGCGCGCACTCGGTGAGGGCGGCGCACTGCTCGGGCGTGGCGTGCTGGGCGGCGAGACCCGCGGCTGCCGGTTCGATGGCCGAGCGCAGGACCGTGAGGGAGCGCAGCTGGCGTGGCCGGTCGGCGCCGGCCAGACGCCACCGGATGACCTGCGGGTCGTAGACGTTCCACTCCTCGGTGGGCCGCACGGTCACACCGACCCGGCGCCGGGACTCGACGAGGTGCATCGACTCGAGCACCCGCACCGCTTCCCGTACGACCGAACGCGACACCTCGAAGCGCTGGGCCAGCTCGTCCGTGCGCAACACACTGCCCGGCGGGTACTCGCCTCCGGTGATGGCGGGCCCGAGGCTTTCCAGTACGCGAGCGTGCAGCCCACGGGCCTGATCGGTCATGACGTCAGGGTATGTGGGGGCGGCCGGGAGTTAAAAGTCAGACTTTTATGTCACAGACTCTTGAATTTGTCTGACCTAATGAGTTTCAGTGACGTGAACGAGCCACGGGTCTCCCCCGGCCCGTGGCTCGTGACACCGATGTCGAAGAGGACAGCGAGGCAGGACAGCGATGAGCACCCCCCACGTCGTCGTGGTGATGGGCGTGGCAGGAACCGGCAAGACAACGATCGGCCCCCTGCTCGCGACAGAACTCGGCGTTCCCTACGCCGAGGGCGACGACTTCCACCCCCCGGCGAACATCGCCAAGATGTCGGCCGGGACCCCGCTGACCGACGACGACCGCTGGCCGTGGCTCGATGCCATCGGTGCCTGGGCCCACAGCAGGGCCGGGCTCGGCGGTGTGGTCAGCAGCTCGGCGCTGAAGCGCAGCTATCGCGACCGGCTGCGGGCCGCGGCGCCCGGCGTCGTCTTCGTACACCTCACCGGTGACCGGGCCCTCATCGAGGACCGGATGTCCCACCGGCAGGGCCACTTCATGCCGACGGCCCTGCTCGACTCGCAGTTCGCCACGCTCCAGCCGCTCGGCTCGGACGAGGCGGGCGTCGCCGTCGATGTCACCGGCAGTCCGGAAGAGATCAGCGAGCGTGCCTTCGAGGCGCTGGGCGCGCTCGACCGGTAGTCCCCCCGGAATGCCCCCCGTAAGACCCCCGTCCCCGCCACCCCCCTCCCCTGACGTACAAGGAAGACACCGTGACCAGTCTCAGCGTTGAGATGCTGGCAGCGGACGCCGTCGAGCCGATCACCTCCGCGGGCCATGCCCAGCTGGGTATCGCCGTCCTCGCGGGCATCGCCGTCATCGTCCTGCTCATCACGAAGTTCAAGCTGCACGCGTTCCTGGCCCTGACCATCGGGTCGCTCGCCCTCGGCGCCTTCGCGGGCGCACCGCTCGACAAGGCGATCGCCAGCTTCACGGCGGGCCTCGGCTCTACGGTCGCGGGTGTGGGTGTGCTGATCGCGCTCGGCGCGATCCTCGGCAAGCTGCTCGCCGACTCCGGCGGCGCGGACCAGATCGTCGACACGATCCTCGCCAAGGCGGGCGGGCGCGCGATGCCGTGGGCGATGGTCCTGATCGCCTCGGTGATCGGACTTCCGCTGTTCTTCGAGGTCGGCATCGTGCTGCTGATCCCGGTCGTCCTGATGGTCGCCAAGCGCGGCAACTACTCGCTGATGCGGATCGGTATCCCGGCCCTCGCCGGTCTGTCCGTGATGCACGGTCTCATCCCGCCGCACCCCGGTCCGCTGGTCGCGATCGACGCGGTGGACGCGAACCTGGGCATCACGCTGGCGCTGGGTGTCCTCGTGGCCATCCCGACGGTGATCATCGCCGGGCCCGTCTTCTCGAAGTACGCGGCGAAGTGGGTGGACGTCTCCGCTCCCGAGAAGATGATGCCGCAGCGTCCTTCGGAGGACCTTCAGAAGCGTCCCGGGTTCGGCGTGACGGTCGCTACCGTGCTGCTTCCCGTCGTGATGATGCTGGCCAAGGCGTTGGTCGACATCATCGTGGACAACCCCGAGCACACGGTTCAGCGCGTCTTCGACGTCGTCGGCTCGCCGCTGATCGCGCTGCTCGCGGCGGTCATCGTGGGCATGTTCACGCTGGGCCGTGCGGCCGGCTTCACCAAGGGCCGGCTTTCGACCACCGTCGAGAAGTCGCTCGCGCCGATCGCCGGTGTGCTGATGATCGTCGGTGCGGGTGGCGGCTTCAAGCAGACCCTCATCGACTCGGGTGTCGGCAAGATGGTCCTGGAGATCTCCAAGGACTGGTCGATCCCGGCGCTGCTGCTCGCGTGGCTGATCGCCGTGGTCATCCGTCTCGCCACGGGTTCGGCGACGGTGGCCACCATCTCGGCGGCCGGGCTCGTGGCTCCGCTGGCCGCGGACATGTCCACCACGCACACGGCCCTGCTCGTGCTGGCCATCGGTGCGGGCTCGCTGTTCTTCTCGCACGTGAACGACGCGGGGTTCTGGCTGGTGAAGGAGTACTTCGGCCTGGACGTGGGGCAGACGATCAAGACCTGGTCGGTCATGGAGACGATCATCTCCGTGGTTGCGGGCGGTCTTGTGCTTTTGCTGTCGCTTGTGATTTAGCCGGGGTCAGGGCGGGGTCCTTTTCCCCGATCCCGCCCCTTCCCGAAGGTTCCGGCTCCGCCGGGCTCTTGGCTCGGCGGATCACCGGCTCCGCCGGGTTCGTCCTCAAACGCCGGACGGGCTGAAAGCCACAGCGCATGCTCCCGCTCCGCCCACTCCGGGTCCACCGACCCGGTCCGCATGCCGCGCCGCGCCTCCGGGTCCGCCCACGCCATCCCCACGTGCCCGGCGAGCACGAGGCCCATCGCGAGGGCCAGCCAGTCGTGGACGAACGTGCTTCCCGTACGCCAGGACAGCGGGGCCAGGTGCGTGAACCACATCAGCAGGCCCGTCCCCAGCATCACCAGGACCGCCCCGCCGATCCACCCCGCGTACAGCTTCTGCCCCGCGTTGAACTTCCCCGCCTGCCGGCGCGCGGTGCCACGCCGACGCCGCAGCCAGGCCCGGTCGTGCGGGCCGAAGCGGTTCAGGAGCCGCAGGTCGCCGCGGAAGGCGCGGGAGGCCAGGCCCGCCAGGAAGGGGGCCGGGAGCAGCAGGCCCGACCATTCGTGGACGGTCACCACCAGCGCGCGGCGCCCCACGAGCTCGGCCAGCTGAGGGACGTACAGACAAGCCGCGGTCCCCACGCACACACCCATCAGCAGCGCGGTCGTCCGGTGCGCCCACCGCTGTGCCGGGCTGAACCTCCGTACCCGTGCGGCCACTTCAGGTCGTGGGCTCGTCGTCCCTGCCATTCGAATCACCCACCCAGGCGTCGACGTCGTAGCCGCGGCGCTCCCAGTAACCCGGCTCCACCTCGTCCGTGAGGGTGATGCCCGAGAGCCACTTCGCCGACTTGTAGAAGTACATGGGGGCGACATAGAGGCGGGCCGGGCCGCCGTGGCTGTGGCCCAGGTCCTTGTCCTGCATCCGCAGGGCCACCATCACGTCCGCCCGCCGCGCCTGCCGCAGCGTCAGGCTCTCGCTGTACGCCCCGTCGAAGCAGGTGAAGCGGACGGCGCGGGCGTTGGGGCGCACTCCTGCCGCGTCCAGGAGCCGGGAGAGGCGTACGCCTTCGAAGGGGGTGCCCGGCACCCGCCAGCCCGTCACGCACTGGACGTCGCGGACCAGGCGCTGTTGCGGCAGGGCGCGCAGCTCGGCGAGCGAGTAGGCCGTGGGGCGGTCCACGAGGCCGTCGATCTTCAGACGGTACGTCGAGGCGCTCTTGTGGGGGACCGAGGCGGTCACCGAGTAGTAGCGGAAGCCGCCACCGTTGGGCAGCAGCTCCGTCAGACCGGTGGGGTCCTTGTCGGAGGCGGCGCCCAGGAAGGATTCGAGGCCTCGCTGGAGCGGTGGCGCGGCGGCCACGCCCACGGCGCCGAGGCCGAGCATACCGAGGACCAGACGGCGGCCGACCGGCGTACCGGCGCCGTCGTCCTCCTCGGGCCTGGGCGGAGGGGAAGTCGTCACCCCTCGATTCGAGCACCCGCGGCCCCCGGGGTACAGGGGCCGCGGGCATCCGTCAGAGTTCCGTCACACCTGGCCTGCCGGTTCCTCCGCCGCCTTCTCCAGCTGGAACGCCTCGTTGCCAAGACCGATCCGCGCGTGCGCCTCGGGCCTCGCCGAGCGCAGGAACGCGCCGTAGGCCAGGCCGATCACGGCGGCGAGCAGGATGATCCCGGGCAGCACCCAGCTGAGCGACGAGCCGGGGCCCGCGCCGACGAGGACGTCGAAGTCCTTGACGGTGTAGCCCGCGATGACGAGCAGGCCGACCGCGGCCAGGGCGGACGCGGTGATGCGCCAGGCCTGGGCGCGCGCGGCGCCGCGTCGTACGAAGAAGACGATGACCGCGACGGACGCGGTGGCCATCAGGAGGATGACGCCGAGGGCGCCGATGTTGCCGCCCCAGGTGAACAGGTGCAGGACCGGCGCGGTCGGGTCGCCGAACTTTCCGTCGTCGGTGACCGCGAAGGCGACCACGATCAGGACGGAGACGACGCTCTGGAGCAGGGAGCCGGTGCCGGGCGCTCCGGTGGAGGTGTTGGTCTTGCCGAACGCGGCGGGCAGCAGGCCCTCACGGCCCATGGCGAAGGCGTAGCGGGCGACCACGTTGTGGAAGGAGAGGATCGCGGCGAACATGCCCGTCACGAACAGGACATGGAGTACGTCGGTGAAGGTGCCGCCGAGCCGGGACTCGGTGAGCCCGAAGAGCAGCCCGGCGCTCTGTTCCTGTGCCGCGGGGACGATGCCGGACGGCCCCGCGGCGACGGTCAGCGCCCAGGAGCTGATCGCGAAGAAGATCGCGACGAAGCCGACGGCGAAGAACATCACGCGGGCGACGACGACCTGCGGGCGGCTGGTCTCCTCCGCGTACACGGGGGCCTGTTCGAAGCCGGTGAAGGCCGCGATGCAGAAGCAGAGCGAGGTGGCGACGCCCGCGCCCGTCAGGGTGTCCGGGTTGAACGCGTGCAGGGACAGGCCCTCCTTGGCCGGGTCCGCGATGGCCGCGATGTCGAAGATGACGACGAGCGCCACCTCGACGAGCAGCAGCACACCGAGCACGCGCGCGTTCAGGTCGATCTTCAGCCAGGCGAGTACGCCGACGACGGCGACGGTGAACAACGCCGGTATCCACCAGGCCACTTCGACGTCGAAGTAGGTGTTGAGCAGCCCGGAGACCTCGAAGCCGAGGAGGCCGTAGAGGCCCGCCTGCAGGACGCTGTAGGCGACGAGCGCGACCAGCGAGGCGCCCGCGCCCGCGGTGCCTCCCAGGCCCCTCGAGATGTACGCGTAGAACGCGCCGGCGTTGTGGACGTGGCGGCTCATCTCGGCGTACCCGAAGCTGAAGAGGCCGAGGACGACGCCGAGGATGAGGAAGAGCAGCGGCTGTCCGACCACACCCATCACGCCGTATGTGGTGGGCATGACACCGGCGACGACCATGAGCGGCCCGGTCGCAGCGAGCACGGACAGGAGGAGGCCCGCCGTGCCGAGCCGGCCGGCGCGCAGTGCCGTCTCCTGGCCCTTGTACGTGCTGATCCCGCTGCCGTCAGCGGCTTTGCTCGCGGGTCTCGTGCTGCTGGAACTGCCCGTCGCCATGGCGCGGTTGTCCTTTCAGGAGGGCCGGTTGATGCGGATGGGTTCAGGCGGAGCCGAGCGCGGCGCTGCGCGCGGCGGTGAACGCCTCGTACGGGTCACGGTCCGGGTACGACCAGGGCGCCCGGGTCGCGTGCCGTCCGATGCGGTGGAAGAGGGCGGCGGCCTCGGCCGCCCGGCCCTCGCAGAACTTGGCGTGGGCGAGGAAGTTGAGGTCGACGTGGCTGCGCGGGCGGGTCACGTGCAACGGCATCTCCCACTCCAGCCACCAGTCGAAGGCGGCCTTCATCACCTGCCGCGCCCGGCGCCCCGTCCAGTGCCCGGAGGCGGCCGGGTCGGCGGGCTCACTGCCCGCGGTGGCCAGGACGCGGTAGCGCTCGGCGTGCGCGATGACGGGAAGGACCGCCAACGGCGAGTTCGCGGGCGCCTGTTCGGCCGCCCAGGCGGCGAAGTCGTACACCTCGTGCAGCGGGTCCTGACCCGCCGCGGGGCGCCGCTCGGCGAGCCTTGCGACCATCAGGTGGTGGGCGTGGTGGTGTCCGGGGTGCCGGTGGCGGACCTCGTCGAAGAGCCTAACGACGTCCTCCTCGCGGCCCAGGGAGCGCTCCAGGGTGAGCAGCGCGAGCCAGGGGGTGGGGTCGGCGGGCAGGAGCGCGGCCACCTCACGGCAGGCCTCCCGCGCCTTCTCCGAACGCCCCTTGCCGCGTAGCGCGAGGTGCACGGAGGCATAGGCGAGCAGCACCGCGGCGTCGGTGCTCTCCGGCTCGGCCATCCGCCAGTCACGGGCCCAGGCGGTGGTGGTGTGCTCCTGCGCGAGTACGTCGAACCGGTGGCCCCTGCGGTCCCAGTCGTCGCCGGTCGCCGCGAGCAGCGCGCGGACCTCGGTCCAGCGGCCCTGCGCCAACGCTGTGCGGGCGGTGGCGAGTTCGGCGTCGTCGAGCGCGGAGTCGAAGGTGTGCGCCGCTCGCTTGCGTGAACGGCCCAAGGGGGGTGGGGGTGGTGACACCGCGGGACTTCCTCCCCGGCGCGGCTCGCGTGCGGATGATCACGCACAGCAAAGCGGTAGGCGGCGCTCCAGTCAAGGGCCGCCTACATACCTACCCTTCACCAACTCGTTTCAAAATTCTCAGACTTCACCCCCGACCTGCGGGGTTGCGCCTCAGGACACGATTCGGACAAGTGGCTGACAAGTGGCGTCGATCATTCCGGGATGCGACGAATATTCCGCGATGCGACGAACGCACCCTTCAGCTCACCGACTTGGCGGCGGCCCGGCCCGCCGTGCGCCCCGAGAAGAGGCAGCCGCCGAGGAAGGTGCCTTCGAGCGAGCGGTAGCCGTGCACTCCCCCGCCGCCGAAACCGGCCGCCTCCCCCGCCGCGTACACACCGGGAAGGGGTTCGCCGCCCTGCGCCAGGACGCGGGAGGAGAGGTCGGTCTCCAGGCCGCCGAGGGTCTTGCGGGTGAGGATGTTGAGCCGCACCGCGACGAGGGGGCCCGCCTTGGGGTCGAGGATGCGGTGCGGGGCGGCGGCCCTGATGAGGCGGTCGCCGAGGAACTTGCGGGCGCCGCGGATGGCGGTCACCTGGAGGTCCTTGGTGAAGGGGTTGGCGATCTCTCGGTCGCGCGCGGCGATCGTGCGGTGCAGCGCGGCCTCGTCGATGAGGGGCTCCTTGGTGAGGGCGTTCATGCCGCGCACGAGGGAGGAGAGGTCCTTCTCCACGACGAAGTCGGCGCCGTTGTCCATGAACGCCTTCACCGGGGCGGCCACATCGGCGCGCGCCCTGTCGATGACGCCGCGCACGGACTTGCCGGTGAGGTCGGGGTTCTGTTCGGAGCCGCTGAGCGTGAACTCCTTGCCGATGATGCGCTGGTTGAGGACGAACCAGGTGTATTCGTACCCGGACTTCATGATGTGTTCGAGCGTGCCGAGGGTGTCGAAGCCGGGGAAGAGCGGCACGGGCAGCCGGTCGCCGCGCGCGTCGAGCCAGAGCGAGGAGGGGCCGGGCAGGATGCGGATGCCGTGGTTGTCCCAGATGGGGTTCCAGTTCTGGATGCCCTCGGTGTAGTGCCACATGCGGTCGCGGTTGATGAGGCGCCCACCGGCCTCCTCGGTGATGCCGAGCATCCGCCCGTCCACGTGCGCGGGCACACCCGCGACCATCCGCTCCGGCGGAGTGCCGAGCCGCTCGGGCCAGTTGGCGCGTACGAGGTCGTGGTTGCCGCCGATGCCGCCGGAGGTGACGATCACCGCCTGGGCCCTGAACTCGAAGGACCCGGTGACCTCTCGGCTGCTGGCCTTGCCGCGCTCGACGCCGGAGGGCTCAAGGACCTCGCCGGTGACGGTGTCGACACTGCCCGCGCTGCGGGAGAGGCCCGAGACCCGGTGCCGGAACTTGAGCTGGACCAGGCCGCGGGCGACGCCTTCGCGGACGCGGCGCTCGAAGGGGGCGACGAGGCCGGGCCCGGTGCCCCAGGTGATGTGGAAGCGCGGCACGGAGTTGCCGTGCCCCTGCGCGTCGTACCCGCCGCGCTCGGCCCACCCCACCACGGGGAAGAAGCGCACCCCCTGCCGGTGCAGCCAAGGCCGCTTCTCGCCCGCCGCGAAGTCGACGTACGCCTCGGCCCATTTGCGCGGCCAGTGGTCCTCGGGGCGGTCGAAAGCGGCCGTGCCCATCCAGTCCTGGAGGGCGAGCGCGTGCGAGTCCTTGATGCGGAGCCTGCGCTGCTCCGGGGAGTCGACGAAGAAGAGGCCGCCGAAGGACCAGTGCGCCTGGCCGCCGAGCGACTGTTCGGGCTCCTGGTCGACGAGGATGACCCGGCGGCCCGCGTCGACGAGTTCGGCCGTGGCCGCCAGGCCGGCCAGGCCCGCGCCGATCACGATGACGTCTGCGTCGTAGGCCATCCGGGGGTTCCTCCTAAGCAGGGGCTTACTGGTGAGTCAGATCCTGGGCAGCGAAGTGACCGGCGTCAACCGTCAGGCTCGGGGGACTCGTGGAGCGAAGCGCCCGGCCGAGGGCTATCGTCGGCCGGGTAACCCGCCGAATCCCCGCCTTCTGGCCCGCCTCGAGCCCGTCTCCCGTCTTGAGGTACGACGTGTCGGTCCTGGTCCTCGTCCTCTCCGTGTCGGCCGCCTGCTGCCTGGGCTTCGGCTTCGTCTTCCAGCAGGACGCGGCGCAGCGCGCCCCCCTCGGCGACTTCCTCTCGCCGCGGCTGCTGCTCGACCTGGTGCGGGTGCCGGAGTGGCTCGGCGGGATCGGCCTCATGGTGTGCGGCATGGTCCTCGGCGCGCTCGCGCTCGGCCAGGGCGAGGTGTCCCTGGTGGAGCCGCTCCTGGCCACGAACCTGCTCTTCGCGCTCACCCTCTCCCGCCATCGCACCAAGCAGGCCTTGGGGCGTCAGGGCTGGTCGGGGCTCGTGCTGCTCGCGGGCGGGGTCACCGCGTTCATCGTGGCCGGGGAGCCGCGCGGCGGGGACGCCGGGTCCGATCCGCTGCGGCAGTGGCTGATCATCGGCGTGATGGTGGGCACCGCGACGCTCCTCACGGTGTACGCGAAGGGGTCCAGGCACCGGTTCACCGCCGGGCCCGTCCTGCTCGGCGTCGCGGCGGGGCTGCTGTACGGGGTGCAGGACGCGCTGACGCGGGAGAGCGGGGGGCGGTTCTCCGACGGGGGCTGGTCGGAGCTGCTCACGGGGTGGCAGCCGTACGCCGTCCTTGCCCTTGGGGTGACGGGGCTGCTCCTCGTGCAGAGCGCGTTCGAGACCGCGCCGCTGCGGATGTCGCTGCCCGCGCTGACGGCCGCGCAGCCGCTGGCCGGGATCGTGTGCGGGGTGGGGTTCCTGGGGGACCAGCTGCGGACGGACCCAGGGGCGCTCGCCTGGCAGGCGGTTGGCCTCGCGGCCGTCGTGGGCGGGATCGTGCTGCTGGGGCTGCACCCGGCGATGCCCAGGTCCGCGACGCGATTACGGGCCCCTGGGCCTTGCGCACCCCCATCACCGGCTTCGCCGAGTTCGTCTTCAAACGCCGGACGGGCTGAACTCCCGGCGCGGGGGATTGGGGACTCTCGCTTTTAGTAATGGCCAGCATTACTATGAGGCCATGCCCAGGACCTCAGGACCCGAGACCCGCGAGAAGCTGATCCGCGCGGGCGAGGAACTGTTCGCCTCGCAAGGCGTGGACGGAGCGCAGCTGCGGGACATCGTGCGGCTCGCCGGGCAGAGCAACCCCTCCGCGGTGCAGTACCACTTCGGCTCGCGGGCCCGCCTCCTGGACGCCGTCATGGCCGAGCGTCAGACCCGTACGGAGAAGCAGCTCGCAGCCGAGCTGGAGAAGGCGGACGACGGGCTCCACGGACTGCTCACCGCCCTGGTGGCCGCGGAGGCCACCGAGCTCCGCACCGAACGAGGCCGCCGCTGCCTGCGCATCTCCGCCCAGCTCAGCCACGAGAGCGGCGTGCGCACCCGCACCCCGCACCCCACCCTCGACTCCACCGTCTACTGGGAACTCATCGGACGCGTCGAGGACTGCCTCGCCGACCTCCCCGAGCCGCTGCGCCTTGAGCGGCTCGATCTCGCGCTCACCCTGATCGGCGCCGCCCTGGCCGACCGCGCCCGCCAGTATCTGGCCCGCACCACCCCCCTGACCGACGAACCACTCTTCCTCGCCGATCTCGTCGAGACCACCACGGCCCTGCTTCGGGCCCCCATCCCGCGGAGAGAACCATGAGCGCAGCGCACGACCTCACCGGCAAGACCGTCGTCATCACCGGCGCGGCCCGCGGTCTCGGCGCCGAGGCCGCACGTCAGGCCGTGGCCGCCGGTGCGAACGTCGTCCTCACCGACGTACTGGACGAGGAGGGCGAGGCCACGGCTGCCGAGCTCGGCGAGCGCGCCCGCTTCGTCCACCACGACGTGACGTCGGAAGAGGACTGGCAGCGCGTCGCGGACCTCGCCGTCGCCGAGTTCGGCGGGATCCACGGCCTGGTCAACAACGCCGGCATCGCCACCGGCCAGTTCCTGGAGTCGGAGTCGGTCGAGCACTTTCGCAAGGTGCTCGACATCAACCTCACCGGCGTCTTCATCGGCATGAAGACCGTCATCCCGGCCATGAAGGAGTCCGGTGGCGGGTCCATCGTCAACATCTCCTCGGCCGCCGGGCTCATGGGTCTCGCCCTCACCGGCAGTTACGGCGCCTCCAAGTGGGGCGTCCGCGGCCTCACCAAGATCGGCGCCGTGGAGCTCGGCACCGCCCGGATTCGCGTCAACTCCGTCCACCCGGGCATGACGTACACCCCGATGACCGCACAGGCGGGCATCGACAAGGGCGAGGGCAACTACCCCAACACCCCGATGGGCCGGGTCGGCGAACCGCACGAGATCGCGGGCGCCACGGTCTTCCTGCTCTCCGACGCCGCCTCGTACGTGAGTGGCTCCGAGCTCGCCGTCGACGGCGGCTGGACCGCGGGACCCACCCTGAAGTACGTCATGGGCCAGTGAGGTTGGATGGCCGCCATGACGACGAACAGCCTGCCCGTGCCCGACCCCGGTGAAGAGATCCTGTCCATCGTCGACGAGAACGACGAGGTCGTCGGCGAGGCCCCGCGCGGTGAGGCGTACGCGCGGGGCCTGCGCCACCGCTGCGTGTTCATCCAGGCGCGGGACGCCGAAGGCCGCGTCTTCGTGCACCGGCGCACCCCGACCAAGCTGGTCTTCCCCTCGATGTACGACATGTTCGTCGGCGGTGTCGTCGGGGCCGGCGAGTCCTACGACGACGCCGCCCTGCGCGAGGCCCAGGAGGAGCTCGGGGTCGACGGACTGCCGCGCCCCACACCGCTGTTCAAGTTCCTGTACGACGACGGCGCGGGGCACACCTGGTGGTCGTACCTCTACGAGGTGCGCTGCGACCTGCCGGTGAATCCGCAGGTCGAGGAGGTCGCCTGGCACGCCTTCGTCACCGACGCGGAGCTGGCCGAGCGACTCGGCGAGTGGGCGTGGGTGCCGGACGGGCTCGCCGCGTTCGAGCGGCTGCGGGAGTTCCGTGCGGGTTAGGGCGGGTTAGGGTGCGGCGAGTGAGCAACTTCGTACAGAGCCTGCGCCTGTGGTTCGCGCCCGAGCGGATCCGCGAGGAGGGCGACACCCCCGACTACCGCTTCTCGCTCGCCAACGAGCGCACCTTCCTCGCCTGGCTGCGCACCGCGCTCGCCCTCATCGGCGGCGGCTTCGCGGTGGACCAGTTCCTGCCGGACCTGCGCTGGGGGTGGCGCATCGGGCTCGCCCTCGCGCTGCTCGCCGCCGGTGTGCTCAGCTCGCTGCGGGCGGTCAACCACTGGGTGCGCTGTGAGCGGGCGATGCGGCGGGGGCAGGATCTGCCGGTCTCTCGCTTCCCGACGGTCCTGAGTCTGGCCGTCGCGTTCGTGGCGCTCGCGATGGTCGTCGTCGTGCTCTTCGGGTGGGAGGGGTGACGGGACAGGACCCGGACTCGGTCCCGGCCCCGGTCCCGGTCCCGGCCCCGGTCCGCGATCCTGGGCTGCAGCCGGAGCGTACGGCGCTCGCGTGGCGGCGCACGACGCTGTCCTGCACCGTCGCGGCCGTCCTCGCTGCGCGGGCCGCGCTCAAGGAGGGGACTACCGCCCTGGCCGTCATCGCCTGCGCCCTCTGCCTGCTCCTGTGGCTCGGCTTCCTGGGCGTGGCGCACCGCAGGATGACGGAGCTCGCGGCCACCAGCAGGCCGCTCAGGCTTCCGGCGCGGGCCGCGGCGACCGCCGCGCTGTGCACGCTGGCCCTCGCGGTGTGCGCGACGGCGATGGTGTTCTGACCGCGCCGCGGGAAGCGGTCAGTCCCCCCAGTCGACCGTGACGACGACCTTGCCCCGCGTGCGCCCCTCCTCGTTCTTGCGGTACGCGTCCGCCGCCCGCTCCAGCGGGAACGTCTCGGAGACGTGGACCGTGACCACGTCCTGCTCCACGAGCTGCGTCAGGCGCTGGAGGTCCTCGGCGTCGGGACGTACGAAGCAGTAGTGGCCGCCGAGGCCGATCACCGCGCCGTCCGCGATGGACGCGAGACGGCCGCCGGGCGCGAGGAGTTCCGCGGACACCCTGAGAGTGTCGCCGCCGATGCTGTCGAAGGCGGCGTCCGCGCCGTCCGGCGCGAGGGCCCGCACGCGGTCGGCGAGACCGTCCCCATAGGTGACGGGCTCGGCGCCGAGTTCGCGCAGGAAGTCGTGGTTGCGCTCGCTCGCGGTGCCGATGACGCGGGCCCCCGCGTGCCGGGCCAGCTGGACGGCGATCGAACCTACGCCGCCGGCCGCCGCGTGCACGAGGACGACCTCTCCCTCCGTCACCGCGAGGGTCTTGACGATCACCTGGTAGGCGGTGAGCCCGGCGAGCGGCAGCCCGGACGCCTCCGCGAAGGTGAGGTTGCGCGGCTTGCGGGCCAGGGTGCGCACGGGGGCCGCGACGTACTCGGCGAGGGTGCCGCGCGAGAGGAAGTCCTCGCGTACGTAGCCGATGACCTCGTCCCCCACGGCGTACTCCGGTACGGAGAGGCCCGGCTGGACCACGACGCCCGCGACGTCCCAGCCCGGGATCACCGGGAAGACGGGGTCCAGGATGCCGTCGAGGTGTCCCTCGCGGCACTTCCACTCGACGGGGTTCACGGACACGGCGCGGACCTTCACCAGGACCGAGTCGGGCCCCACCTTGGGGTCGCGCACATCGCCGTACTCGAGGACTTCGGGTCCGCCGTACCGGCGGTAGCTGATCGCCTTCATGGGGTCGACTTCATGGGAGCGCCTTCGTGGGATCGCCGGTGGGGCGGCATGCGGTGGTGAAAACATCAACAACGCTTCCATATCCCCACCAAACAGGCATCGAGGACTAGCCTGAGAGGGTCATCCCCTCCCACAGAAGGCGCACGCACCATGACCACGCTCCACCACGAACACCCCGTACACGAGCACATCCACGGTCCCGCCTGCGGCCACCCGGAAGTGCCGCACGGCGACCACGTCGACTACGCGCACGACGGGCACATGCACCGCCTGCACTCCGGCCACTGGGACGAGTGCGAGCCCAGCGGGCACGCCATCCACGAGGGGCACGACCACCGGCACGGCGAGGGCTGCGGGCACAGCTCGGTCGCGCACGGGGACCACGTCGACTACGTCCATGACGGTCACCGGCACGCGGAGCACGACGGCCACTGGGACGACCACTGAGGCCTCACCCTGGCCACCCCGGGGCCGCGCCGCCCCCGCCGACTTCCCCCACTTCCCCCCCCACTTCCCCCGCACGGACGCCGACCGGCAGTCCGTGGCGGGGGATCGGCGTGTTCGGGGGTTCTCCCCGGCGGCGCGATCCCGATCACGTTCCTCCTGCGCTCTGGACTACATACCGACTGGTCGGCATCATGAACGTCAGCGCGACGCAGCGCGGCATACCGACGACGACCGTCCGACCAGGAGCGAAGATGAGCTCAGACCATCCGCCAGGCCTCGACCTCGACCAGTTGCGCGGCCATCTGGACCGCGAGCGGCCGGGCCTCGTGGGCGGCCCGCTCACCGCCCGGCTGATCGAGGGCGGCCGGTCGAACCTCACGTACGCGGTGACGGACGGCGGCGCGCGCTGGGTGGTCCGGCGGCCACCGCTCGGGCACGTGCTCGCGACCGCGCACGACATGAAGCGCGAGCACCGCGTGATCAGCGCCCTGCACCACGGGACCGAGGTACCGGTGCCGAGGCCCGTGCTGTTGTGCGAGGACGTCGACGTGCTCGGGGCGCCCTTCTACGTCATGGACTTCGTGGACGGCACGCCGTACCGCACCGCCGAGGAGCTGGCACCGCTGGGCGCCGAGCGCACCCGTGCCGCCGTACTCGGCCTGGTCGACACCCTCGTCGAGCTGCACTCCGTGGACCCACAAGCGGTCGGCCTCGGTGACTTCGGGCGCCCCGACGGCTTCCTCGACCGGCAGCTGCGCCGCTGGGGCAAGCAGCTGGACGCCTCCCGCAACCGCGACCTCGCGGGGATCGACGAGCTGCACGCGGCGCTGGGGCGCCAGCTGCCCGACTCCCCCACCGCCACCGTCGTGCACGGCGACTACCGCCTCGACAACGTCCTGATCGGCGACGACGACCAGATCAAGGCGATCCTCGACTGGGAGATGTCCACGCTCGGCGATCCGCTCACCGACCTGGGCCTGCTCGTCATGTACAGCCAGCGGCTCGAACTGCCCAACTCCCCCATCAGCACCACGGCGGGCGCCCCCGGACACCCGGAGGCCGCCGAGCTGATCGAGCGGTACGCCGCGCGCTCGGGTCGCGACGTCTCCGCGGTCTCCTGGTACACGGCGTTCGCGTGGTTCAAGCTCGCCGTGATCCTGGAGGGCATCCACTACCGGTACACGCTCGGCCAGACGGTCGGAGCGGGGTTCGACCGCATCGGCGAGCTGGTTCCCGTCTTCATCGAGCACGGCCTCACCACCCTCCAAGGACGACAGGAAGGCTGAGACAGCCATGGACTTCGCATTCGACGCCCGCACCGAAGAGCTGCGCGCCAAGCTCCTCACCTTCATGGACGAGCACGTCTACCCGGCGGAGAAGACCGCCGCGGAGCAGCGCGCCCTCCTCGCGTCGCCGTGGGACACCCCGGCGATCGTCGACGAGCTGAAGGCCGAGGCCCGTAAGCAGGGCCTGTGGAACCTCTTCCTGCCTGATGCCGAGCACGGCGCGGGGCTCACCAACCTCCAGTACGCCCCCCTCGCCGAGATCACCGGCCGCTCCCCGCAGCTTGCGCCCACCGCGCTGAACTGCGCCGCGCCGGACACCGGCAACATGGAGGTGCTCGCCCAGTTCGGCGACGACGAGCAGAAGAAGCGGTGGCTGGAGCCGCTGCTCGCCGGTGAGATCCGCTCGGCGTTCGCGATGACCGAACCGGAGGTGGCGTCGTCGGACGCCACGAACATCACGACGCTGATCGAGCGTGACGGTGACGAGTACGTCATCACCGGGCGCAAGTGGTACATCTCCGGGGCGATGAACCCGGACTGCCAGATCTTCATCCTGATGGGCAAGACGGACCCCGAGGGCGCCGACCCGCGCCGCCAGCAGTCCATGGTCCTCGTGCCGCGCGACACCCCCGGCGTCGAAGTGCGGCGCGCGATGCAGGTGTACGGCTACGAGGACCACTCCCACGGCGGGCACGCCGAGGTCGTCTTCGACCGGGCCCGGGTTCCCGTGAGCAATCTGATCGGCGAGGAGGGCGGCGGCTTCGCCATCGCCCAGGCGCGGCTCGGCCCCGGCCGTATCCACCACTGCATGCGCCTGATCGGCATGGCCGAGCGGGCCATCGAGCTGATGTGTCAGCGTGCGGTGGCGCGTACGGCCTTCGGCAAGCCGCTCGCCCAGCAGGGCGTCGTCCAGGAGTGGATCGCGGACGCGCGGGTCGCCGTGGAGCAGCTGCGTCTTCTCGTACTGAAGACCGCGTGGCTGATGGACACCGTGGGCAACAAGGGTGCGCACACGGAGATCCAGTCCATCAAGATCGCGACCCCGCGCACGGTGGTCGGCATCCTCGACCAGGCCGTCCAGCTGTACGGCGCGGGCGGGGTGAGCCAGGACTTCCCGCTGGCCGAACTGTGGGCGGGGGCGCGGACGCTGCGCTTGGCTGATGGGCCGGATGAAGTCCACCAGCGGTCGCTGGCCCGCAGGGAGCTGAAGAAGTACGCGTAGCGGGCCAGGGGCCTCGGGCACCGGCGATCACCGGCTTCGCCGAGTTCGTCCTCAAACGCCGGACGGGCTGAATTTCACGGCCGCAACGCCCTCAGCAGCAGGTCCGCCAGATGGTCCGCGACCTGCTGCGGGGTGAGCGGGCCGCCGGGGCGGTACCAGGTGGACAGGTGGTGGACGGAGCCGAAGTGGTAGTCCACCACCAGGTCCGCGGGGGTCGCCTTGGAGAAGACGCCGGCCTCCTGGCCCTCCTCGATCAGCGCGCGGAACCGCTCGTGGTAGCGGCGGCGCTCGGACCGTACCTGCTTGTTCTTCTCCGGGCTGAGGTGGTGCATGGAGCGGAAGAAGATCGAGGCGTCGTCGAGGTTGTCGATCGTCGTGACGACGACGTCCGCCGCCGCGTCCCGCACCCGCTGTTCGATGGGCGCGTCGGCGTCCGCGTAGGCGTCCAGGCGCTCCTGCTGCACGCGCAGGACGCGTGCGTACACCTCGTGCAGGAGATCGTCCTTGGAGCCGAAGTAGTGGTAGAGCGCGCCCTTGGTGACGCCTGCCGACTCCACGATCTCCTGCACCGACGTGCGGTCGTAGCCGCGGTCGGCGAAGAGCCGCGTGGCGGCGGCGAGCAGCCGCTGAGGGACGGGCGTGCCGTCACCGTCCGTCGTCCTGGCCACTGCCGCCACCTGCCTTTCGAGTGTCGCTAGCTCTCGTCGTGCCGAGAGCCGCTGTCGTTGCGGGAACGCAGTTCCCGCCGGAGGATCTTCCCACTTGTGGTCTTCGGCAGCTCCGGCAGGATCTCGACCGCGCGCGGGTATTTGTACGCGGCGAGCCGTTCCTTGCAGTACGCCGCCAGCTCGTCCGGCGCCACATCGGCCTGCGGGCGCAGGCTGACGAAGGCCTTGACCGTCTCGCCGCGGTAGCTGTCGGGGACGCCGATCACCGCCGCCTCGCGTACGGCGGCATGACTGTAGAGGACGTCCTCCACCTCGCGCGGCCAGACCTTGAAGCCGGAGGCGTTGATCATGTCCTTCTTGCGGTCGACCACGTAGAGCCAGCCCTTGGCGTCCATGAAGCCGATGTCACCGGTCCGCAGCTCTCCCTCGGGGAAGGCCTCCTCGGTGGCTTCGGGGCGCTTCCAGTAGCCGGGGACGACCTGCGGGCCGCGCACGGTGATCTCGCCCTGCTCGCCGAAGGGGACGTCCTGGCCGTGGTCGTCGACGATGCGGACGACCGTCTCGGGGCCGGGGACGCCCACGGCCAGCGTGCCGGACACCGGGTCGACGGGCGCCTCCTGGCCGGGCGGTACGGAGGCGCAGGGCGCGGTGCACTCCGTGAGGCCGTAGCCGTTGTGGAGGTAGGGGCCGAAGTTCGCGCGGAACTTCTCCACCAGGGCGGGCGGCAGCGGCGCCCCGCCCGAGGAGATCATCGTGAAGGAGTCGAAGTGCTCCCGCGTCACGGAGGGGTGCGCGGCGAGCGCCATGAACGCCGTGGAGGGGCCCACGGTGTAGGCGGGCCTGTGCTCGGCGAAGGCGTCGAGGACGACCCCGGCCTCGAAGCGGTAGGCGAGCGCCAGGGTGCCCGCGTTGGTCAGGGCGCCCGCGACCTGCGCGACCATGCCCGTGATGTGGAAGAGCGGCGCCATCGCGAAGTAGCAGGCGCCTTCCGGGATGCCGGAGCCGGTGCGCTGCCGCTCGGCGTTGTAGGTGATGTTCCCGTGGGTGTTCATGGCGCCCTTGGGGGTGCCGCTGGTGCCCGAGGTGTAGCTGATCAGCGCGATGTCGGCGGGGCCGAGCCGCCGGTCACCGGGGGCGGGCAGTTTCTGCCGGGCGACCGTCACCAGGTCATCGGCGTCGGCGGCCTGCGGGAGGCGTTCGAAGTCGAGGACGCGGGTGTCGTTGCGGGTCTGCAGGTCGAGCTGGCACGCGGTGAGCACGATGCGTACGGGAGAGGCCGCGGCCGTCTCGCGCAGATACGTCTCCCATGCGCGGTCCGAGCAGATCAGCGCGGTCACGTCGGCGTCCCCGAGGACGTGCCCGACCTCCGCCGACTTGTACATGGGGTTCACGGGCACGACCGTGGCGCCCGCCTTCCACGCGCCGAGCAGCGCGATCACGAAGTGCGGGGTGTTCTGCAGGAGGATCGCGACCCGGTCGCCGCGCTCAAGGCCGCGCGCGGCCAGATAACCGGCGACGGAGTCGGTGAGGGCGTCCACCTCGCGGTAGCTGAGGCGGCCGTCGAAGTACGCGAGGGCGGTGTGGTCGGGGGCCTTGAGCACCGAGGCGCGGAAGGCGTGCACGACGGAGGCGGCGGGCTCGACCGGGCCGCGCTGGGCCTCGGTGAGCCGGGCGAGCCAGGGCTTGGCGGCGTAGATGGACGCGGTCGGGGTCCCCTCGGACGGAGTCGGGGTCACGTCGCTCACCGCTCGGTCGCCTCCCACTTCTGCTGGAGGTGGTTCATGCCGGTCAGCCACTTGTCGGGCTCCGCGGCGCGGATGCGGTAGTACTCGGCGACGTCGGGGTGCGGCAGGATCAGGAAGCGGTTCTCCTCGATCCCGGCGAAGAGCGCCTCCGCGACGTCCTCGGGCTCGATCGCGGTCGGCGTGAGGACGAGGTCGCCCGCGGTGCCGGTGGCGGCGAGCATGTCGGTGCGCACGCCCTGCGGACAGATCGCGTGGACATTGATCCCGTGGTGGCGGTAGGTGAGGGAGAGCCACTCGGCGAAGGCGTACGCGCCGTGCTTGGTGACGCTGTAGGGCGCGGCGCCGATCATGGTGAGCAGTCCCGCCGCCGAGACGGTGGAGACGAAGCGGCCGCTGCCGCGCTCGAGCCAGTCGGGGAGCAGCGCGTGGGCCGCGCGGACATGGGCCATGACGTTGACGTCCCAGGCCGTGGCCCAGACCTCCTCCGGCGCGGCCTCCGAGCCGCCCGAGCCGAGGCCCGCGTTGGCGCAGTACACGTCGACCGTGCCGCTCAGCGCCTCTCTGGCCTCCGGCACGATCGTGGAGGCGTCGCCCGGCACGGCCACGGCGCCGATCTCGTCGGCCACGGCCTTGGCCTTGACCGCGTCCAGGTCGTTGACCACGACGCGCGCCCCTGCGGCGGCGAACCGGCGGGCCAGCGCGGCCCCGATCCCGCCTCCGGCGCCGGTGACGACAACACCCTTGTCCTGCAGGCTCTCCACGATCAGTCTCCTTCGACTGCGGCTCCGCTGTGATCGCAGACTAACCAGTCGGTATGTTCGGATGGAAGGGGGCCGGGCAGCCGGTTTCGTTCCCCGCCGGGAGTCCGCGCGCTAGCGTGCGTGGCCATGACAGCCACCGCGCTCACGGAGGTCTCTGTATGAACCTGTCCCGCCGCAGCCTGTCCAGACGGGGCCTGCTGGCCGTCACCACGGCCACCGCCCTCACATCGGCGGCCCCCGCGTCCGCCGCGGGAGGCGGAGGCGGATCGGGCGGCGGCCGGCGGCTGCGCACCGGCTTCGAGCGTCTTTCCGCGGACGGCTACGCACTCCTGGAGGGCGAGCGGGTCGGCGTCGTGACGAACCCCACCGGTGTCACCAGGGACGTACGGCACATCGTGGACGTCATGCACGCCGACGACCGCGTGAACCTGGTCGCGGTCTTCGGCCCGGAGCACGGCTTCCGGGGGACGGCGCAGGCGGGCGGTTCCGAGGGGCGCTACGACGATCCGGCGACCGGGCTTCCCGTCTACGACACGTACCAGAAGAGCGGCAAGGCGCTGGCCGACGTCTTCACGGCCTCCGGCGTCGACACGATCGTCTTCGACATCCAGGACGCGGGGGCGCGCTTCTACACGTACATCTGGACGCTCTTCGACTGCATGGAGTCGGCGGAGCTCGCGGGCAAGCGGTTCGTGGTGCTCGACCGGCCGAATCCGGTGACGGGGCGCGGCGCGTACGGCCCCGTCCTGCACAAGGAGTTCGCGACGTTCGTCGGGCGGCAGCCGATCGCGCAGGCGCACGGGATGACGGTGACGGAGCTGGCGCTGCTGTTCAACGGCGAGTTCCTGGAGCGGCCCGTCGAGCTGGAGACGGTGCGGATGACGGGGTGGAAACGCTCGGACTTCTACGACGCGTCCGGGCTGCCGTGGGTGCCGCCGAGCCCGAACATGCCGACGCCCGACACCGCGCTCGTCTACAGCGGCACCTGTCTCTTCGAGGGCACGAACCTCTCCGAGGGGCGCGGCACGACCCGCCCGTTCGAGCTGCTCGGCGCGGAGGGCATCGACCGGAAGTGGGCGGCGGCGGTAAGCGAACTCGGCCTGCCCGGCGTGCACTTCAGGGAGGCCTACTTCGCGCCGACGTTCTCCAAGTTCCAGGGCAAGACCGTCGGGGGCGTCCAGCTGCACGTGCACGACCGCGAGGCGTTCGAACCGGTGAGCACCGGCATCGCGCTCCTGGTGACCGCGAAGAAGGTGTGGAGCGGCTTCGCCTGGCGCCCGGACAACTGGATCGACAAGCTGACGGGCACGACGCGGGTGCGCACCATGATCGACGCGGGCGCGGGCACGGACGAGGTGGTGGCCGCCTGGCAGGACGACCTCGCGCACTTCCGAGCCGTGCGGAAGCGGTACCTGCGTTACAAGTAACGGGGGACAACCCCCACCTGCAAGGGGGTGCCTGCCGGGTGGTGTGGCGCCGGGCGGACCGGGATCGTGATCTTCAGCTCCGTACACCTGAGTTGAGGAGATTCCGCATGGCACGGACAGCAGGACGCAGGGTTCCGGTATTGCTGGTCAGCGCGCTCGGCCTAGGGGTGCTCATCGCCCCTCAGGCCGGCGCGGCCCCTGCGTCCACGGACCCCGTACCGGCGATCGAGCGCGCGGCCCACGCCCTGCGCTCGACCGGTCCGGGCGGCTCCATGAAGGACCTGAGGCCGATGGGCCGGATGGTGGGTGACGCTTCGGTGGTGGGCCTGGGTGAGGCCACACACGGTTCGCACGAGTTCTTCACCATGAAGGACCGCGTGTTCCGCTATCTCGTGGAGGAGAAGGGGTTCACCACCTTCGCCCAGGAGGTCAGCTGGACCACGGGCCTGCGTTTCGACGCGTACGTGCGTGGAGGCGAGGGCGACGTGCGCGCGCTCGTCCACAAGGAACTGGCGAAGACCCCGTGGGACACAAAGGAGTACGTCGAGCTCCTGACGTGGATGCGCGCCTACAACGACAAGCATCCGCCCCGCCAGGTGCGCTTCATGGGCGATGACCTCAACTACCCGGAGATCGGGGTCGAGTTGTTCGAGGGGGTGGAGGACTACATACGCGCACACGAGCCGGACCTGCTGCCCAGGATCACCGAGCTGTACGCGCCGATCCGCCGCCTCACGAATGGCGACGCGTACATGGCGAGGCCTCTGGAGGAGCGGCGGGAGCTGGCCGGGAAGGCACGCGAGGCACTCCGGCTCCTGGAGAAGCGCGAACCCTCGTCGAAAAGCACGAAGTTCACCTGGGCGCTCCAGCACGCCCGCTCCCTCTCACAGACCGCTACCGTCTACGCCTTCGCCCTGGACACCCCCGAGGGCCAGAAGGACGCCATGCTGTACCGCGACCGCCTGATGGCGCGGAACACCGCCTGGTGGCAGCGGCACACCGGCGGCAAGGTCCTCCTGTCGGCACACAACGCCCATGTGTCGTACGAGAGTTATGACCCCCGCTACCCGAAGATGCAGGGCGCCTTCCTGCGGGACCGGCTCGGCAAGCGGTATGTGAGCATCGGGTTCACCTTCGACCAGGGGTCGTTCATGGCGCAGAGCGCGGAGTCCGAGGTGTGGAAGCCCCGCTCGGTGGGCGCGGCCACGCGCGGCATGAACGAATACACGCTCGACAAGGTGCGCCACGACGACTATTTCCTGGACATGCGGACCGCTCCCGCGCCCGCCCGCAAATGGCTCGGCAAGGGCCGGCTGACCCAGAGCATAGGGACGGCCTACCCCGACGGGCCATACAAGATCCAACTCGCGCCCTCGCACGACATCCTCGTCCATCTGCACCGCGTCACCGCAGCTCACCGCCAGTCTCAATGATCGAGACAGGCCGTCCTGCCTATTGACTGGCCCATACATCCACCGTGAGAGTGCCGCTCGTGCACAGCGAAATCTCCCCAGAGAAGACCCAGCCGGACGCCGAGCCGGAGGCGAGCCCCGAGAGCATGCGCCGGGTGGCAGTGGCGTCGTTCATCGGGACGGCCATCGAGTTCTACGACTTCTACATCTACGGCACGGCGGCCGCCCTCGTGCTCAACGAGGCGTTCTTCCCGACCCTCGACCCGGTCAACGCCACCCTCGCCTCCTTCTCCACCTACGCGGTGGCGTTCGCGGCACGGCCCATCGGCTCGGTTGTTTTCGGGCACTTCGGTGACCGGGTCGGGCGCAAATCGGTGCTCGTGGCCTCGCTGCTGCTCATGGGTCTGTCGACGGCGCTCGTAGGACTGCTTCCCGGCTACGGCACGCTGGGCGTCTGGGCGCCGGTCCTGCTGATCCTGCTGCGCTTCCTCCAGGGCATCGGGCTCGGCGGTGAGTGGGGCGGCGCCGCGCTCCTCGCGGTGGAGCACGCGCCGAAGAAGAAGCGCGGCCTGTACGCCGCCTTCCCCCAACTCGGCCCGTCCGTGGGGTTCTTCGCGGCGACCGGTGTCTTCTGGCTCCTTTCGTCCGTCCTGAGCGACGACGCGTTCCGGTCCTGGGGCTGGCGCGTGCCGTTCCTGCTCTCCTTCCTGCTGGTCGGCGTAGGACTCTTCGTACGCCTGCGCATCAGCGAGACTCCGGTCTTCGCGAAGGTCATGGACGCGCAGGAGGCCAGCAAGGTCCCCACGCTCGACGTGCTGCGGCGCTATCCGCGTGAACTGCTGCTCGGCGCGGGCGGGATGATCGTCGCGTACGGCCTCTTCTATACGGCGACGACGTACTGCCTCGCCTACTCCACCGGCACGCTTGGCGTCTCCCGCAACACCATGCTGGGCCTGTCGCTGGTCGCCTGCCTCTTCCTCGCCGCCGGAACGTGGCTCGCCGCGACCCGCTCCGACGGTGTGGGCCGCCGCAAGCTGATCCTCGTGGGCGCGGGGCTGGCGGCGGTGTGGGGTCTGGTGCTCTTCCCGCTCCTGGACACCGAGCAGCCGGTGCTCATGGCCCTGGCGATCGGCGGGGCGCTGTTCTGCATGGGCGTGGTGTACGGGCCGATGGGCGCATATCTGCCGGAGCTGTTCGGCACCAACGTGCGCTACTCGGGCGCCTCGCTCGCCTACAACCTGGGCGGTGTCCTCGGCGGCGCGGTCTCCCCTCTGGTGGCGACGCGGCTGCAGTCCGCGTTCGGCTCCTCCTCCGTGGGCTGGTACGTGAGCGCGATGGCGGTCGTGTCCCTGGTGTGTGTCCTCGCCCTGCCGGAAACCCGCGAGCGGGAACTGTCGTGAACTCGATAGACATGCGGGACATCTGGTCAGTACACCGTGGCCGCAGGACGATGGCCGCGTGGAGCCCTACTGGGAACTGACCTTCGACGCCGACGGAGATGTCGACACCGCGCAGCGCGATCACCTCCTCGCGGGGGTGGCCGACGAGCACGTCACCGATCTCCTCGTCCTCGCGCACGGCTGGAACAACGACCAAGACATGGCTACCGACCTCTACCGACGGTTCTTCGGGCCCTGCCGGGACCTCGCGGACCCGCGGGTACGCCTGGGATATGTGGGCGTGATGTGGCCCGCCATCCGCTTCCCCGACGAGCGGATCCCCGACTTCGAACCCTCGGTCACGGCCACCGCGGCGAACCCCGCGCCGGGCGTGGGACCCCTGCTCGACGAACCGACCCTGCGCCTCCTCACCCGCACGTTCCCCGGCCGTGAGACCGAACTCCTGCGAATCGGCGCCCTGTTGGCCGAGCACTCGCGGGTGCCCTCGCGGCTCTACGAGTACGGGCGGCTCGTCCGCGATCTGGTGGCCGTACACCAGAACAGCGCCGCTCAGCTCTTCGCCAACGACACGTGGGCGGGCGAGCCCGCGATGCTGACCGACGACGCGGTCGAGGTGTGCCAGATGTTCGCCGCGGCGATGGAGGGCACCGGACAGCTCGAACTCTTCGGCGGTCTGGGCAAACGGCTCTGGAGCGGGGCGCACGAACTGCTGCGCCAGGCCAGCTACTACGCCATGAAACGCCGGGCGGGCTCGGTGGGCCAACTGGGGCTCGGCCCCGCCATCGGGCTGCTCGCCCGTGAGGCACCTGACGTGCGGGTGCACCTCATCGGGCACAGCTTCGGCGCCCGCCTCGTGTCGTACGCGCTGCGCGGGATGCCCGCGCCGGTGCGTACGGTGAAGTCCACGACACTGCTCCAAGGGGCCTTCTCGCACTACGCGTTCTCCAACCGCCTGCCGCACGACCGCTCGCGCGGCGGCGCGCTGCACGGCGTACAGCGGCGGATCGACGGCCCCCTGGTGTCCTGCTACTCCCGCCACGACGCCGCGCTCGGCAAGATCTACCCCCTGGCGTCGAAGATCGCCGGGGACTCCTCTACCTTCCTCGGTCTGTGGGAGCGCTGGGGTGCCATCGGGTACGACGGCATCCGGGCGGTGGACGGCGCGAAGCGCGTCAAGCTGGGCCGGGCCATCCCCGCCAAGGGGTGCGTGAGTGTGGACGCGTCAGATGTGGTGCGCCGCGGGGGTCCGCCCGCCGGCGCGCACAGCGACATCTGCCATGAGGAACTGGCGCGTGTCGTGTTCGCCGCGGGGCGGATCCCTCTGGTGTGACTCCTTGCCGTCTAACGGTGCTTGGGGAACTCGACGACCTGCTGGTACGTGGGCCGGTTCTGCCACTGGATCGGCCCGTGCGTGATGCCGCCGAGCGCCCGGTGGATGATCGAGTCCGCGCACCACTGCTCGCCCGGCTCGCAGTTGTCGTCGCCGGGATACACCTCGGTCGCGGGCTTCGCGACGGCCTGCGTCAGGGTGGCCAGGAGCGCGTCACGGCAGGCGTCGAGCTTCCCATCGCCGCAGTAGGCGTCCCCGAGCTTGCCCTCCACGGGCTCCCCGAGCACCGCCCGCAGATCCTTGTCCGCGAAGCCCCACCAGCCGTACTGGAAGGCCGATCCGGCGTGCGCACCGGTGGGGCCGTGGCCCGCGGACGGTGACTCGTCGGTCCCGAGCTGCGCCGTCAGCGACTCGTACAGGTCCTTGCCCATGCCCGGCTTGAACTCGGCCTCGATCAGCAGGGGCCACCAGGCGTCCATGATGCGTACGGCGTCGGGGTGCGCGTAGGTCCTGGAGCCCGCCGCCGTCTGGTTGCGCTGCGCCCCGGCCTTGCGCCACGCCTCCAACTGCTGGACAGCCTTGGCCTGTTGGGGGTCGGTGACGGGCTTGCTCCGCACCACCTTGAGCAGCTCGGGCAGCACCTGCTCGCCGCGCAGATCGGTGACGGCCGCCTCCGACATGGCCTGGGTCAGCGCGGCGCGTGTCACGCCGCCCTCCTGGGTGAGCTTCTTGACCCGTCCGTCGAGCAGGTCGCCGCGGTGCACGGCGCTCAGGCCGAAGCCCGCCGTGCTGAAGTCCTTGGCCTGCTTGTTGTTCCAGGAGATGTAGTAGTCCTGGTTGACGGACTGCGGGTGTTCGCCCGGCGGGGTCTGTGCCGAGGTGTTGTCCTCAGGGTCGAAGTCCTGCCATTCGTACGCCTCTTGGGCCTTCACCGGAAGCGCGGGGTCGATGTCCTTGGCGCGCTCGGGGTTCGCGCCGCTGTTGTAGTACGCGATGTCGCGGGAGTCGGCGTAGAACCAGTTGAAGGCGTAACTGATGTTCTGGGCCGCCTTCTTGAAGGTCGAGGCGTCCTTGACGTACGACGGGTCGTTGAGCATCTGGAAGCCGATGATCGAGTCGGCCTCGTGGCGGTAGGTGGAGCGCAGCGAGACGTACGCGACGGGCTTGCCGTCGACGTTCGCGCGGTGCGTCACGACGCCGTACTTCGTGCGGTGCACCTGCATGCGGTAGGAGCCCGCGGCGGTGGAGTCGGCGAGGGTGGGCTTCCAGGCGTTCTTGCGCTCCAGCTTCTCCATGGGGGTGCAGGTGCCGTGGTGGACGTAGTGGGTGGACTGCTTCGTGGGCGCGCCGCCGCCCGGTTCGCACAGTTCGACGGCGTACGTGTCGGTGATGTCCTGCCCGGCGGACGTGGCCGACCAGGCGTAGTCCTGGCCGCGCCCGAGCTGGACGTACATCCCGACACCCGCGAAGGAGACACCGCGCGCGCTGATGCCGGGACCCTGGAGCTCCTGCTGCATCAGCAGCTGCGGGGCGAAGTAGCCGGTCTGCGGGCCGAAGACGGCGACCGGGTTTCCGCTCGCGGTGTGCTTGCCGGAGACGAGCAGGGCGTTCGACATGCCCTTCTTGCTGCCGTCCTTCTTGAAGAGGTCGGCGGGCAGCACCCCGTCGTCGTACATCCCCTGGAGCGGCTTGAGCTTCTTGGGCGCCTTGACCGGGTCCTTGGCCGCCGTCTTGGCCCCGCCCTCACGGTCGTACACGAGCTGTTCGCGCTCGACCGAGCCGGGGTCGGGCATCGCGGTGCCGCGCGCGTTCGCCGGCTTGCCCGCGTACGGGAAGCTCGTGCCGTCATGGATGGTCTGGACGGCCTCGGGGTCGTTGCGGGCGCGGAAGGACTCCCAGACCTTGGTGCCCTTCTCGACGCCGTACTTCTCCTGGGACTTCAGGAGGGACAGGGCGGCGTCGACCTCTCCCCCGCCGCCGTTGCCGAAGAGCCCGCCGACGACGGACGCGAGCGCGATCATGTCGGTGATCTTGAAGGGCTGGATCTCACCGATGTTGGTGATCGCGTCGATCTTGCCGGTGAGGACGTACTCGCCGGGGAAGTAGCGGCCGTTCTTGGACTTCACACGGTAGGCGTTGAGCCCGTCTATGTAGGCCTGCGCGTCCTCCATGGCCTGTTTGCCGCGCTCGCCCTGGGTCGTCTTTATGTACTCGACCTGCTTCTCCAGGTCCTCCTCGGTGTACGGGGCCTGCGGCCAGAACTGCTGCTCCAGGCCCTGGTTGGCGAGCGCGCCGCCCGCGAAGGAGGTCAGTTCGCCGCGGCCGATGTGCCGGAAGAGATCGATGAGCCAGAGCCGGTCCTGCCCGGCCGCGAAGCCCGCCCCGAACTCGGTGCCGTAGCGCGTGCTGCCCTTGATGTGCGGGATGCCGTATTTCTTGTCCCGGGTGATCGTCACGTCGTCGCGCGGCTTGGTGACGGAAGCCGCCTGGCCGTCCGGTACGCCGAAGGAGGCGTCGTCGAAGAACTCCGTCAGCTTGTCGTCGGTGAGCGACGGATATCCGGAGGAGAGCTTGTCGTAGGGCCCCAACTGGTCTTCCGCGTGGGCGGGTTTGGTGCCGAAGACGCGGTGACCGAGGATCTCGGCGAGCGTGGCGTTGCCGTTCGCGCCGGGCGGCAGCACGTCCGCACACTGCCCCTCGCAGTAGTCGGTGGCTGCCGGCGGGGGCTCGTCTGCCGCCGTCCCCTGCTGCGGCGCGAGGAGGGACGCGGCGAGGGCGAGCGCCGCGGTGGCGGTGAGGGTTCTGAGCCGGACGATGCGCTGTCGCATGTGTGCTCCTCTGGGCTCCGCTTGTGCTCCTGTGGGAGGGAGTTGGGGCGGAGGTTACTGGCGGGTTGCCGAACCCGGAAGATGAACATGCGTCGCCTTTCCAGAATCGTCACATCGTCGCTGCTCAACGCCCTACATCTCGGGTCTGATGGCATCCATCCGAAATCGGATGGGCCACAAGGGAGCCGAATCGCGTGTCGATACGTCTACTCGGCAACGTCCGAGAACGTGCGACGGAGGTGCAGGGCGATGGCCGGATTCCGGAGTCTCGCGAGACAGGTGCGTGATCCGCTGAGCGATTTGGCACTGCGGCGGTACTCACTGCGCAAGTGCCTGGAGAGGTTCGCCCCTTACGGCCACCGGGCCACCTGGGACCATCTGTGCTCCCGCGCGGGCTTCGGCCCCGAGGACCGGTCGCCCGACCCGGCGCGGCTCGTGGCCGCGCTCGACGAGCTTGAGGCCGCGCGTGCGGTCTGGCTCGCGTACGAGGAAGACTTCGCGGAGCGGCGCCGCAAGGAGAAGCACGACGGGCTCAGGCGGCCCGGCAGCGCCGACGACTGGCACCGCTGCACCTGGGGAGGGTGCGGGGTCGCCTGGTGCGACGATCCCGGCGTCCACCCCTCCGAACCGCTCGCCGAGGTGCTGCGCCGGCTGATAGCCGCCCTTGAGCGGGAGCCGGACGCGGTCTGCCCGGTGTGCGCGCGGCCCGACCTCGTCTGGATGTACGGCCTCGCGCACGAGCCCTCCGCGGGCGCCGTCTGCACGGGCTGCGGGATCGTGGTGCCGGACCCGGTGCTCACGCCCACGGCGAGGGAGCGGGCTCGGGCCCGGCGGGAACGGCCGCTGGTCACGGCGTGAAGGCGGGTCGTCCGGTCAGGGCGTCGAGACGTCCCACTGGATGGCCAGCTTGAACTCGGCGAGCACGAGCGGCGCGGCGATCTTCACGTCGCCCGTGCCGCGCGCCGATACCTTCAGGCCGACCGGTGTCTGCGGATGCACGAACATCTGCCAGGTGTACGTGCGGTACTGCCCGCCCCTGGTCGCGGCCCAGTCGGTGGTGGCCGTCGAGTCGTACCCCGTCGAGCCGCCGAGCGGATCGCGTACGTAGCGCGCGCGGTACTCCGTGGGCCGGGCGTCCGGGGCCCAGAAGATCATCGCCGACAGGGTGCCCCAGCCGTCGTGGCTCGGCCAGATGAGCCCGGAGCGGGCGTCGGGAAACTTCGACGGCCTTGTGCCGACCCCCTTGTCGGGGTCGTGCATGTGCCACGGGTCGTACGACTCCTCGGCGTCCTGGTACGGGAACCGCACGAGGTGGTAACCGTCGCTGTCGTACGTGATCTTCTGTCGCCCCGTGCGGGCTGCCTCCCACTTCAACGAGCAGACGGCGATTCCCATCGGCCCTCCCCTGTGTGTTGTCGTGTGTGCTGTCCTGTGGTGATGCAGGTATGTCTGAACGGCGCCCGCGGCGCGGGCGATGGCGCGCTGATCCCCCTGTCGCCCGGGGCGATGGCCGAGTCCGCGGCGGAGGCCGTCGCGGTCGGCGCTCGGGATGTTCATGTACACCCCAAGTCACCTTGTGGGCAAGACACGTTGACGTCACGGGCGGTTGCGGCCGCGCTTGAGGCGATCCGTTCCGCGGTTTCCGTCCCGGTCGGGGTGACCACGGGCGCGTGGGCGGAACCGGACCCTGACCAGCGGGTGGCGCAGATCCGCGCGTGGACGGTGCTGCCGGACCACGCGTCGGTCAACTGGCATGAGCCGGGCGCGGAGGCGGTGGCTCAGGCGCTCCTCGCGCGTGGCGTGGGCGTGGAGGCGGGGATCTGGTCGGGCACGGACGGCGCTCGGCTCTTCGCGGCGTCGCCGCTCGGTCCGCGGGTGCTGCGGGTCCTCGCGGAGGTGATGGACCCGGATCCGGCCACGGCACGGGGCTCGGCCCGCGCGCTCCTTGCCGCGATCGGCGCGGCGCATGGCCGCCCTGTTCTGCTGCACGGGGAGGAGGGGGGTACTTGGCCTGTGTTGCGCCTGGCGGGGCGCTTGGGTCTTGCGACCCGGGTTGGTCTGGAGGACACGTTGGTCCTGCCGGACGGGGGTGCGGCGATCTCTAACGCTCAGTTGGTCTCGGCGGGGCTTTCCGTCTTGCTCGGGGGTGCGGGCAATCCTTCCCCCGCATCATGACCTGCCCGAACAGGCCTCTCCCACCCACCCGCCCGTTCACCCCGCATCCGCCCCTGAACGAACAAGCTTTCCCGCCCACCCACCCGATTGCCCCGCAGCGCTGATGAGTGAGGGGTGGGCGGGCGGGTGACTCGTGTGACGCGGGGTTGGTGGGTCTCGTACAGCGCTGGGGAGCCGTGCACGTAAGACGGCGGGCGGGTGGGGGGCAGCGTGCATGGTGCCATCCGACACGAGCCGCGGGCGGGCGACGGCTGCCACGTGTTCGCAGTCGGCGACAGCCCCACTCGTCCGCAGTCGGCAGTGAGACGCGAGGGGACGTGTCGGTATTTCCGCCCGGAGCACGGTTCGCGGCGCTCCGGTGCCGCAGTAGCCCATCGGCCACCGGACGATAGCGAGGACGGACATACCGGCGCGGCCCCGCACCCACAGACGAACAGACCCCGCACCCCGGCCACCCGCACCACGGCCCCGCAGCCAAAACGGACAGGCACCGCACCCCCGGCCCAGCACACCCCCGCCCCCAGACGACCCGCACCGCACCACCCGCAGGCGTAGACGTAGACGTACCGGACTCCTCAGCGTCCAGCCTCGTCCGTCACCCGCACCCCATCGGCGATTCCGACCACCAAGACCCGCGTCCCCGCCTCCAACGGCCGCCACCGGTGCGGCAGTTCCGCCGCGCAGTACAGCGTGTCGCCCCGCTCCAGGCGGTACACGGAGCCGTCCGCCTCCACCTCCGCCGAGCCATCCGCCACGTACAGGACCTCGTCGTTGCGGTGACGGTACTCGCGCCCCCAGCCATGGTCACCGGTGAACTCCAGGGCGTGCAGCCTCTGGTGGCCCCGGACCAGCGGGCGCATCCGGCCCTCGCCCTCACCCTCGCCCACGGACGCCGACCCACCCCGCACCACGTCCACCGGACGCGGCGGATCCGCCGAGGCGAGGAGTTGGACCGCCGTGGTGTCCAGGGCGTCCGCGATGCGCTGCAAGGACCCCATGCTGGGCCGGGAGCGGCCGTTCTCCACCTGGCTCAGGAAGGGCGCCGACACCCCCGCCCGTTCCGCCACATCGGCCAGCGTCAGGTCCAGGGCGCGGCGCAGCCTGCGGATCCCGGGACCGACCTGCGGGGCGTCCGCATCACTCTTACCCACGTCGCTCACCCACGTCGCTCACCCATGTCCCTCAGCCTATCCCGTGGGTTAATGTCTTCCGCGTCGCTTAATAAAGTTAAGTAGAGAGGACCGACCACCACCATGGCCCACGTAGACCAGAACCAACGCCGCCGCCGCACCACCGGCCTCATCGCCCTCGACGAGGACGCCAGTTACGGCGGCTACACCCTCTTCGCGCCCCTCACCGGCTCCGGCGAGGTCTACCTCATCGACGCCCACGGCGAGATCGCCCACCAGTGGAACCTCCCGCACCGCCCGGGCCGGCACGCCCGCATCCTGCCCAACGGCAACCTCGCCTACAGCGGCGTACTCCCCAACGAGACCGACGAGCCGGACGAGCCGGACGAGCCCACCCTCTTCCCGATGTGGCACAAGTACCGCGGCGGAATCATGCAGGAGATCGCCCCGGACGGCACGGTCCTGCGCGAGCACCGCGACCGCTTCCAGCACCACGACGCGCACCACTACGGGGACGGCCGTCTCCTCTACACCGCGCTCGAACCCCTGACCGGCGCCGACGCGGCAGCCGTACGCGGTGGCGTGCCCGGCTCCGAGGCCGAAGGCGGCACGGTGTGGGCGGACACGATCGTCGAGGTGGACGCCGAGGGGAACACCACCTGGGAGTGGAAGGTCGCCGAGCGGCTCGACCGGGAGGACTTCCCGCTCCACCCCGACTACGCCCGCGAGCACTACCCGCTGATCAACAGCGTCCTGCCGACCAGCGACGGCAACATCCTCGCCAGCTTCCGCTCGGTCTCCGCCGTCGTCGTCATATCCCGCGAGACCGGCGACATCATCTGGCGCTCCGAGCCCGGCACCGTCTCCCAGCAGCACTGCCCGACCGAGCTGGAGAACGGGAACTTCCTCGTCTTCGACAACGGCGTCTTCCGCCCGCACTGGGACGTGCCGTTCAGCCGGGTCATCGAGATCGAGCGGGCGAGCGGCAAGGTCGTCTGGGAGTACCACGACCCGGCCCGCGAGTCGTTCTTCGCGCCCTTCATGGGCAGCGCCCAGCGCCTTCCGAACGGCAACACCCTGATCGCCGACTCCCCCGCGGGCCGCCTCTTCGAGGTCACCGAGGACGGCTATCTGTGCTGGGAGTACATCGTTCCGTTCTTCGGCGGCTATGAGGAGGAAGAGGTTCGTAAGCTCTTCCCCTCCGAGCCCAACGCCGTCTTCCGCGCCTACCGTTACGCCGCGTCCGAACTGCCCTGGCTCGCCCCGACTCCCGCTCCCGCGAAGGGCTGAGCCCGTGGTGGCCGCCGTCGACGAGCGCCTCCCCCTGCCGCGCCTCGCCCCGCTCGCCGTCCAGCACCTGCTCGCCGGGATCGCCGCCCCCGTCTCCTCGGTGATCCTGATCGGTACGACGCTGCGCCTGTCCGCGGCCCAGACGGCCTCGCTGCTCAGCGCCACCCTGGTGCTGTGCGGCATCGGGGCGCTGCTCCAGTCCCTCGGGGTGCGGGTGCTGCGCGTCGGCGCCCGGCTGCCGTTCCTGATGCTGCCGGGCGGGGCCGCGGTGGCGATCTTCCTGCAGATCGGGAAGGAGTACGGGCCCGCCACGGCCTCGGGGTCCGTACTGACCGCCGCGGCCTTCCTGATCTGCGTACTGCCCTTCTACGGAAGGGTGGTGCGGCTGTTCCCGCCGCTGGTGATGGGCACGACGGTCGTCCTGATCGGCATCAACATGATCAAGGTGACGGCACCGATGGTGGCGTCGGGGCCGGGGGCCGGTTTCGCGACGCTCGGCGTCATCGCCGTCCTCTTCCTCGTCCTGCGGGGCGTGTGGCGGCAGATGGCGGTGCTCTTCGGCCTCGCGGGCGGCACGCTCATCGCACTCCTGCTCGGCACGGACATCCACCTCGCGTCCGGCAGCTCCTTCGCGCTGCCGGACGCGTTTCCGTACGGCGCCCCGCACTTCGACCTCCTCGCGGCGCTCCCGCTGCTCGTCTTCGCGCTCGCCTCGCTCGCCGAGGCCACGGGGCAGACGGTGCTCAACAGCGAGGCGGTGGGCCGCACTCCGGACGCGGGCCGTGACGTACCGCGCATCGCACGGGCCGACGCCCTCGTCTCGCTCGCCGGGGGCGTCTTCGGCACCTCGCTGATGGTGACAAGCGCCGAGAACATCGGCATCGTCCAACTGACGCGCGTACGCAGCCGGTTCGTCACCGCGGGCGCGGGCGTGCTGCTCGTCGTCTGCGGGCTGCTGACACCGCTGACGCGGGTGCTCGCCGCCATCCCCGAGCCGGTGATCGGTGCGGCGGGCCTGGTGATCTACGCGGTGATCGCCGTCCTCGGCTTCAGCATGCTCTCCCGGGTCGACCTCGCCCACGGCACCGACAGCGTGGTCGTCGCGCTGGCCCTGGTCGTGGGGCTGCTGCCGGTGATGACCCCCGAGCTGTACGCGCCGCTGCCGTCGTGGGCGCACACGATCTTCGGCAGCGGAGTGGCGGCCGGTGCGCTCGCCGCGGTGGTCCTGAGCGCGGCCTTCCGCCATCTGGGGCCGCGGGAACGGCCCGTGGTCATGCCCGGGGTCATGTCCGGGGCCGACGCTCCACCAACAGACGGGAGCCCGTGAGGCGTTCGCCGAAGACGTCGTCCGGGTTGGAGAGCACGCAGGTCTCCAGGGAGAGACAGCCGCAGCCGATGCAGTCCGTGAGGTGATCGCGCAGCCGCCCCAGCTGCTTGATCCGCTCATCGAGTTCGGAGCGCCAGGCCTCCGAGAGGCGCGCCCAGTCCTCGCGGGTGGGGGTGCGCTCCTCGGGGAGCGAGTCGAGGGCCGCACGGATGGTCGCGAGCGGGATGCCGACGCGCTGGGCGGCGCGGACGAAGGCCACGCGGCGCAGGGTGTCACGGTGGTAGCGGCGCTGGTTGCCCGAGGTGCGGCGGCTGCTGATCAGGCCCTTGGACTCGTAGAAGTGCAGGGCGGACACGGCGGCACCGCTACGGGCGGAAAGCTGGCCGACCGTGAGCTCGTGGATCTTCTCTGGGATCTGGGGCACCCCTCAGACCCTAATGGCTGGTCCGGCGGCAGAGATGCCTGGTCCGTTGACACACGTCGGCGTACACAGCATGCTGAGCAAGCGCTTAGTTCGAATACTTTGAGGAGGCCAGGGACATGGCAGAGCCGAGGATCTTCGCGTCGCCCGACGACCTGCGTGCCGGAGTCGGCGAGCAGCTCGGACACAGCGACTGGCTGGAGGTCGACCAGAAGCGGATCGACCTGTTCGCCGACGCCACGGGGGACCACCAGTGGATCCACGTGGACGCGGAGAAGGCGGCGCAGGGCCCCTTCAAGACGACCATCGCGCACGGCTATCTGACGCTGTCGCTGCTGCCGAGCCTGGTACCGCAGGTCATGCGGGTCGAGGGCATGAAGATGGGGGTCAACTACGGCACCAACAAGGTCCGTTTCCCCTCGCCTGTGCCCTCGGGCTCCCGGGTGCGGGCGACCGCCGTACTCAAGGAGGTCGAGCGGACCAAGGACGGCGGTGTGCAGGTGACCGCCGTGGTCACCGTCGAGCGCGAGGGCGGCGAGAAGCCCGCCTGCGTCGCGGAGTCGGTGTCCCGCTACTACTTCTGAGCCCCGCCCGGGGAGTCAGGCGCCCTTCCGGGCCCCCACCATCCGCAGTACGAGGTCGGCGTAGAGCGCGCCGACCTCGTCGGGCGTCCGGTGACCGGCGACGTTGAACCAGCGGGCCACGTCGATGCAGAGCGAGAGCACGGCGAGCGTGGTGCCCGGCACGTCGGGGACGTCGAACTCGCCGTCCCGCACCCCGTCGTTGATCATGTCCCGCACGGCGGCGTCCGACTGCCGGCGCAGCGCGATGATCTCCGTGCGGTGCTCGTCGCCGAGCGCGTCGAGCTCGTACTGGACCACGCGCGCGGTGGTGTGGTGGGCGGCGTGCCAGCGGACGAAGGACCGCACGGCGTCGGTGAGCCGGTCCGCCGCCGTGCCCGGACCGTCGGCCGCCGCGCGCAGGATGTGCAGGGCCTTGTCGTGGCCGATCCTGCTGATGCGCAGGAGCAGCTCTTCCTTGGTCTTGTAGTGGATGTAGAGCGCCGCCGGGCTCATGCCCGCGCGGCCCGCGATGTCCCGGGTCGTCGTCGCGTGGTACCCGCGCTCGGCGAAGGCCTCGACGGCGGCGATCAGCAGCCGCCTCGCCGCATCAGGCGTGACCTCGCCCCATGGCTGGTCCTCGACCTCGACCTCGGTCTCCTCCGCCGCGCTCATCGCCCACTCCTTCCGCCGTTCGGAGGGACACCATACCCCTGACGGTGAGCAAGCGCTTAGGCCGCCGGTCAGACGGCCGGTTTGAACGGGTCGTGTTCGGCGAGGATCTTCTCCAGCCGGGCCTGGTCGACGCGGCTGACGAGCTGGTCGGCCTCCTGCCGGTCCCTGATCACCTTGGCGAGGGTGAACGCGGACGTCGTCAGGTACAGGACGGAGATGGCGAGGAAGGCGCGGATCCAGCCGCTGACGTCGAGGCTGTAGATGCCGATCGCCACCGCGCCGAGCGCCACGGCGAACGACGCGACCGCCTGGCCGTAGTAGGCGGTGGAACCCTGCTGCTTGACCGGTGTCTCACTCATGGTCAGAGCCTCGCCCAGGCAGGGCCGCGCCACATCCGCTCCCGTACTCAGCGCCCGTACTCAGTTCGCAGGCCCGTCACGCACGCTCAGAACGCCGAGACTCCGGTCAGCGCGCGCCCGATGACCAGCTTCTGGATCTGGCTCGTGCCCTCGTAGAGCGTCATCACGCGGGCATCGCGCAGCAGCTTGCCCGCCGGGTACTCGTCGATGTAGCCATAACCGCCGAACACCTGGAGCGCGTTGTTCGCGGCGCGCACCGCGGCCTCCGAGGCGAAGAGCTTGGCCTTGGAGGACTCCGTGGTGAAGGGCTGCCCCCGGTCGATGAGGTCGGCGACCCGCCAGGTCAGCAGGCGTGCGGCGTCCACGTCCACCGCGATGTCGGTGATCAGCTCCTGCACCAGCTGGTGGTGGGCGATGGTCTTGCCGAACTGCTCGCGCTCGCCTGCGTACGTCACCGCCGCGTCGAGGGCGGCCTGGGCGATGCCCACACACCCGGCGGCGACCGACATCCGCCCCTTGGCGAGCGCCGACATGGCGACCGAGAACCCCTTGCCCTCGGGCGCCATCATGGCCGACGCCGGGACCCGTACGTCCTCAAGGCTCAGCTCGGCGGTGGCCTGGCCGCGCAGGCCGAGCTTGCCGTGGATGGTGCGGCGGCTCAGGCCTGGGGTGTCGGTGGGCACGAGGAAGGCGGAGACGCCCTTGTGGCCGGGCGCGTCGCCGGTCCGCGCGAAGAGCAGCACGACATCGGCCCAAGTGCCGTTCGTGATGAACATCTTGGAGCCGTTGATGACATAGGAGTCGCCGTCGCGCACGGCCTTCGTCGAGAGGTTTCCCGCGTCGGAGCCGGTCCCCGGCTCGGTGAGTCCGAAGCAGCCGACGTACTCGCCGGAGGTGAGCCCCGGCAGCCACTGCTGCTTCTGCTCCTCGTCCCCCCAGTACGCGATGGTCTTGGCGACGAGCCCCAGCGATACGGAGACGATGCCGCGCACGGAGGAATCGCCGCGGCCGAGCTCCTCGGTCACCAGGCAGTACGCGAGGTGGTCGCCGCCGGAGCCGCCGTACTCCTCGTCGATGGTGAGCCCGAGGAAGCCGACCTCGCCGAGCTTCTTCACGATCGAGCGGTCCACGCTCTCGGCGCGGTCCCACTCGATCACGTGCGGGGCGATCTCGCGGGCCACGAAGTCCTTGGCCAGCTGCCGGACGGCGGACTGCTCCTCACTGAGCTCCAGATTCATCGCGGGCACCTCTTCGGGTCGGCTCGGTGGAACAAACTTAAATTAGCACTGCTAGTTTCTTGCGGCAGCCCTACTATGTGCCGCATGGCCCGACCGCGCAAGCCCCTCCTCAGCAGAGACCGCATCGTCGGGACGGCGCGCGCGCTCGTGGACGCCGAGGGCCTCGCGGCCGTCTCCACGCGCCGTCTGGCCGCCGAGCTCGGGGTCAGCGGACCCTCGCTCTACAACCACTTCCGCACGAAGGACCAGATCCTGGAGGCGGTCGCGGACTCGGTGAGCGCACAGGTCGATCTGTCGATGTTCGAGGCCGACGACGAGCGCGACTGGCGCACGGCGCTGCACGACTGGGCCGTCTCCTACCGCGCGGCGCTCACGCTGCACCCCAACATCGTCCCGGTCCTCGCAGGCGGGCCAGGGCGCCGCCCGGCCGGACTGCGGCTCGCGGACGCGGTGTTCGGGGCGATGGTCGACGCGGGCTGGCCCGCCGCGCAGGCCACGTCGATCGGCGCGCTGATGCGGTACTTCATCATGGGCTCGGCGCTCGGCTCGTTCGCCGGCGGCTTCGTGGACGACGAGACCGCGTACGACCCCGCCGACTATCCCCATCTGGGCCAGGCGCACCTCCTGGCCGAGCGCCAGCAGGAGATCGACGATCGGGCCTTCGAGACGGGCCTGCGGGCCCTGCTCGACGGCCTCGCGCTCCAGTACGCGCAGGTGGCGGCACCCACGCGGTGACGGTTCGGCGCGGACCGAACCGTTCCCGGCGCATCCTTGAGCCATGACGGATCCCGCAGCCCCCCGCCTTGCCACGCTCGCCGGGCTCATCGCCGACGAGACGCGCGCCGCCTGCCTGCTCGCCCTGCTCGACGGCCGCGCGTGGACGGCGGGCGAACTCGCCCGGCACGCGCGGGTCGCCGCGTCCACGATCAGCGAGCACCTGGGGAAGCTGGTCGCGGGCGGGCTGCTCACCGAGGAGCGGCAGGGGCGCCACCGCTACGTCCGGCTCGCCGACGCGCGGGCGGCGCAGCTGATCGAGGACCTGACCTCGTACGTGACGCGGGACGCCGCCGCGGTCCGGCCGCCGCGCACACTGCGGGAGGCCGGTGCGAGCGGGGCGATGGCGCGGGCGCGCACCTGTTACGACCATCTGGCGGGGCACTTGGGGATCACGATCACCGAGGCGATGACGGAGCGCGGCCTGTTGCGGCAGGACGCGGGGTTCGCCCTCACCGACGAAGGGCTCGGCTGGTTCGGGGAGCTGAGCATCGGCCTGGAGCGCACCGGCCGGCGCCCGCTGGCCCGCGGCTGCCTCGACTGGACGGAACGCAGGCCGCACTTGGCGGGCGTCGCGGGCGCGGCGCTGTGCCGGCACGCGCTGGACGCCGGGTGGTGCGTGCGGATCGGTTCGGAGCGGGCGGTCAGGGTGACGCCTGCCGGGTCCCGCGCCCTTCAGACGCACCTCGGTCTCGCCACCTCCGACAGGTAGATGTAAGTTACATCTGCCTTGTCGGTGAAACATGGACGTAACACGGGAGTGAGCCGTGCGGCACTCAACGGATGCCAGGGGTCTGCCACTTGGGGCACTGTCCTTCGCCGCCCACGTCCTGCGCGGCCAGGCACAGGTGACCTTCCTGCCCAGCACGGCGGCGGGCGCCGTCTTCTGCGTGGCGCTCTTCGCGGCGGGCTGGGAGTACGGGCTCTACGGCCTGGCCGGGACCGCCGTCGGCACGGCCACGGCGAGACTCCTGGGGGCGGCGCACGACCGGGTCTCGACCGGCCTCGAAGGCTTCAACGCCTGCCTCACCGCGCTGTGTTTCGCCGTCTTCCTCGGCGCCGGGCACCTCTCCACAGCGGCGCTGGCCCTCGCGGGCTGCGTGGTCGTCACCGTCGTGACGGCGGCAGCGGCCAACCTCCTGGCCGTCTGGGACCTCCCCTCGCTCACGCTCCCGTACTGCCTGCTCGCGAGCGCGACAACGATCGCCGCGCCCGGCTTCGAGCGGATCTGGCACAACGGGGACGCCCTGGCAGCGCTGACGCGCGCGGCAACGGGCCCCACCTCGCTCCAACTAACCGATCTGGCAAGGGCGTTCTTCGCCGACTTCGCCCAGATCTTCTTCATGCCGCAGTGGTACGTCGGTGCCGTGCTGCTCCTGGGCCTCTTCGTCGCGAGTCGTCGCGCGGGGGCCGTGGCGTGCCTCGGCAGCGTCGTCGGCATCGGTTCGGCGTGGGCCCTTGGGGCGCCGGCCGCGCAGATCGCGGACGGCACGATGGGATACAACTCGGTGCTCGTCGCGCTCGCGCTGTGCGGCGTCTTCCTTCCGGCACGGGGCGCGACCCTCGCGTACGCGGTCGTCGGCGCCGCCACGGCGACCGCCGTCAGCTCGGCCATGTCGGCGCTCCTGGCACCGTCCGGCGGCCACACGTTCACCTGGCCGTTCGTCCTGACGACCCTCGCGTTCCTGGCAGCGGCCAAATCCTTCTCGCGGCTGCGTACGACGGGTCCGGCGCCGTCGGAAGCAACGGCGCCGGACCCGCTCGTACCCCCTGTCGTCAGCGGGAACCCGCCCGCCCCGCAAGCACCTTGATGGAGATCAGCGCGATCACCGCGAGGCCGATGATGTACGCGGCCACGGCCATCGAGGTGCCCGTCGCCTCCAGGAGCAGCACCATGACGAACGGGGCGAGCCCGCCGCCGAACACCGCCGCGATCTGGTAACCGAGCGAGGCCCCCGTGTAGCGCATCTCGGCGGTGAACAGCTCGGAGAAGAGCGCGGCCTGCGGCCCGTACATGATGCTGAGGAAACAGCTGGTCACGAAGGTGCCGACAGCCAGCCAGAGCAGTGAGCCGGTGTCGATGAGCAGGAACATCGGCACGGCCCAGACCGCGAGCCCCGCCGCCCCGATGGCGTAGATCCTCAGCCGTCCGATGCGGTCGGAGAGCGCGGCGGAGGCCGGTATCAGGGCGAGTTGGGTGAGGCTGACACAGAGCGAGACGGTGAGGACCGCGCTGCGTTTCATGTCGAGTTCGCGGGTGGTGTAGTCGAGGACGCCGGTGATGATGATGTAGAACGTCGCGGTGTTCACGGCGAAGGAGCCACCGGCGAGGAAGACGGTGCCGAGGTGGTGGCGCAGGATCGTGCGCAGCGGTGAGATCCCTTCGCCTCCCTCACCGCCCTCGCCCTGCCGGCTCTTCTCCTTCTCGGCCAGGGCCCGTTCGGCCTCACGGAACTCCGGTGTCTCCTCCACGCGCGTGTGGATGTACCAGGCGAGTACGAGGACGAACAGGCCGACCATGAACGGCACCCTCCACCCCCACGCCTCGAAGGCGCCCTCGCTGGTGACGGCACCGGCGACCAGGAAGACCGTGTTGGCGGTCACCACGCCGATGGGGACGCCCAGTTGGACCAGGCTGCCGTAGAGTCCGCGCTTGCCCTCGGGGGCGTACTCGGTGGCCATCAGCATCGCGCCGCCCCACTGCGCGCCGACCGCGATGCCCTGGAGCACGCGGAGCGTGACGAGGAGGATCGGCGCGGCGATGCCGACCGTCTCGTACGTGGGGAGCAGACCGATGCCCGTGGTGGAGAGGCCCATCAGGGTCAGCGCGAGGACCAGCATGGGTTTGCGGCCCCGCTTGTCCCCGAGGTGGCCCGCGATGATGCCGCCGACGGGACGGGCGAGGAAGCCGACGGCGAAGGTGGCGAACGCGGCGAGCACGCCCGCGGAGGAACTGCCGGAGGGGAAGTAGAGGTCGCCGAGGACGAGGGCCGCGGCGATGCCGAAGACGAAGTAGTCGTACCACTCGACGGCCGAGGCGAGGGCTGCCGCGGTCGCCACCTTGCGGCGGTGGGGATCCGCCTGCTGGTCCTGCGTGCGTGGAGCCGAATCGGGGTGGGGGGCCGCTGAGGGCACGGACGGTGCGGGGTCCATGGGGGAGCACACTCCGGGGGGTCCGGGGACGGGACAGGGTGGGGGGTGCTGTGACGTCCAGGGACCGTACCGACCGGTGGGTATGTGGTCAACGGTTCACGCAGGGTTCTGTTCGCGGCAGACAAACGCCGGACGGGCTGGATCTTTCAGCCCGTCCGGCGTTTGAGGACATCTTGTGACCCGCGGGCTAAAACACCACCAACGCCCGCCCACCCTTCCCCGCGACCATGTTCTCGAAGGCCGCCGGGATCCCGTCCAGGGCGATCCGGTCGGTCACCAGGACACTCAGATCGAAGCGCCCCGCCCGGATGTGGTCAGCGAGTACCGGCAGGTCCACCGCCGGGTCCGAGTTCCCGTAGACGCAGCCCGCCAGCGTCCGCCCCCAGTGGAAGATCTCCAGGGCGTTGAACGTGACCTGCTGGTCCTTGCCGCCGATCCCGACCACCGTCGTACGGCCGCCGCGCCGCGTCGACTCCCAGGCCGTGCGGATCGTCACCGCGCGGCCCACGCACTCCACGGCCACGTCGGCGCCCTGCCCGCCGGTCAGCTTGCGGATGTCCTTGGCCGTCGTCTCGGAGGCGACCACGTACTCCGTGGCCCCCGCGGACCGCGCCAACTCCTCCTTCTCCGGGGACACATCGACCGCGATGATCTGCGAGGCGCCCGCGATCCGCGCCGCCTGGAGCGTCGCGAGGCCCACTCCCCCGACCCCGAAGACCGCCACCGTCTCGCCCTCGCGGACCTTCGCCGAGTGGTGGACGGCGCCGTATCCGGTGAGCACGGCGCAGCCGAGGAGCGCCGCGTCCGTGAGCGGGACGCCGTCCGGCGCCGGCAGCACGCAGTTGCCCGCGACCACCGTCTCCTCCGCGAACGCGGCGACGTTCAGGCCGGGGTGCAGGTCGCTGCCGTCGGAGGCCCGCTTGGCGTACACGTCCGCCGCACCGGCCAGCGCGTTCACGCACAGCCATACCTCGCCGAGCGTGCAGGGGTGACAACGTCCGCAGGACGGCGCCCAGTTGAGGACCACCGCGTCGCCCGGAGCGACATGTGCGACTCCCTCACCCACGGAGAGAACCGTCCCGGCGCCCTCGTGTCCGAGCACCGCGGGCACCGGCACGCGCATCGTGCCGTTGGTGAGGGACAGGTCGGAGTGGCAGACCCCGGCGGCGGCGAGACGCACCCGCACCTGGCCGGGGCCCGGCTCGGGCAGGTCGATCTCGGTGATCTCCAGGGGAGAGCCGACGGCGGGCAGAACAGCGGCGCGGACCACGGTGACGTACTCCTAAGAGGGCTGACAGCGGAGGTGCGGGGAGCTGGCGGGCAGGGGATTCAGAACTGGAGGGACTTCGTCTGGAGGTATTCGGCGAGTCCGTGCGGGCCCAGCTCACGGCCGACGCCGGACTGCTTGTAACCCCCGAACGGAGCCTGGGGGTTGAAGCTGCCGCCGTTGATGTCGACCTGTCCGGTGTCCATGCGGCGGGCGAACGCCACCGCCTCCGCGTCGTCGGCGGCCCAGACCGCGCCCGCGAGCCCGTACACGGTGCCGTTGGCGATCCGCAGGGCGTCGTCCTCGTCCTCGTACCTGATGATCGAGACGACCGGGCCGAAGATCTCCTCCTGGGCGATCGTCATCTCGGGGGTGACGTCGGCGAAGACCGTGGGCTGTACGAAGTAGCCCTGGTCCACGGGCGCTTCGGAACCGCCGGCCACCACGCGGGCGCCCTCCTCGACGCCCTTGTCGATGTAACCGCGCACGCGGGCCTGCTGCTTGGCGTTGACGACGGGGCCGATGCGGGAGCCGTACTTGTCCGCCGCCGCCGCGGCCAGCGTGACCGCCTCGTCGTAGCGCGCGGAGTCCACGAGCATGCGGGTCCACGCGCTGCACGTCTGGCCGGAGTTGGACATGACGTTGGCGACGCCGACCTTGACGGCCTTGGCCAGGTCCGCGCTCGGCAGGATGACGTTGGCGGACTTGCCGCCGAGCTCAAGGGCGACGCGCTTGACCGCCGCGCCCGCGGTGGCGCCGATCTGCTTGCCGACCGCCGTCGAACCGGTAAAGGAGACCAGGTCCACGCCCTCGTGCTCGGCGAGCGCCTGACCCGCGACCGGGCCGAGCCCGGTGACCAGGTTGAAGACACCGGCGGGGATGCCCGCCTCGTGCGCGGCCTCGGCGAAGAGCTGGGCGGTGAGCGGGGTGTCCTCGGCGGGCTTGAGGACCACCGTGCAGCCCGCGGCGAGCGCGGGGGCCACCTTGTTGACGATCTGGTGGAGGGGGTAGTTCCAGGGCGTGATCGCGCCGACGACGCCGACCGGCTCCAAGTAGACGGTGGAGTTGCCGATCTTCTCCTCGAAGGCGTACGTCGCGGCAAGGTCGGCGTAGGAACCGGCGACCAGGATCGGGACGCCCGCGTGCACCATCTGCGAGAACGGGAGCGGGGAGCCGAGCTCCGCCGTCACCGTCTCGGCGATCTCGTCTTTGCGGGCGACGAGCTGGTCACGCAGCGCCCCGATGAGCGCGCCACGCTCGGCGGGCGGGGTCGCGGCCCAGCCGGGGAAGGCCTCGCGCGCGGCGCGCACCGCCGCGTCGACGTCCCGCGCCGTGCCCGCGGGGACCTGGCCGATGGACTGCTCGTCGGCCGGGTTCAGGACCGTGATCGTGTCCGTTCCGACGGCGGGCCGCCAGGCGCCGCCGATGTACATGCCGTCGTGGGCCTTCATCGCTCTCCTCAGATTGTCGTCCGCACGTCGGATTGCCGTCCGCACGTCGTCGTCCGCACCCCAAACTAGCGCTGATAGTTTTTAGACACCAGGGGCGTCTTCGGCGCGTACGCGGCGCGATGTCTATTCACGGCGGGTACATGCCAATACGCTGAGCGGCCTTCGCGTGGGGGAGGTCCCGTGAACGGTCTCCGTACGGTCATCATCTGCCTTGTGATCGCGTGTGCCGCGGCGCTGTCGCCGACCGCGGTGGCGTCGCCCGCCTCGGCCGCGGCGCCGAGCTGGTCGGCGCTTCCCGTGCCGCCGGCGGCGACATCGCCGGTGACCGTGTCCGATCTCGCCGCCCGCGGTCCTGGCGAGGCATGGGCGAGCGGGTACGAGCACGCCGCCGATGGAATGCGGCCGATGCTGTACCGCTGGGACGGCAGCGCGTGGAGCCGGGACACCACCTTCCCCGGCGCCGCCGAGCCGGGCTGGCTCGGCAAGGTGCAGTTCGTCGGCAAGGAGGTGTGGATCTTCCACAACCGCGGCGGTGAGGGGGAGATCCTGCGCCGCTCGGCGGCAGGCTGGAGCGCCGTACCGCTGCCGCAGACCCTGTGGGTCTACCAGGACTTCACCGCGGTACCGGGCGCCGCGTGGGTGGTCGGCGAGGACGACACCGGCCTGAAGGTACTGCGCTACGACGGCTCCGGCTGGACCACACAGTCCACCCCGGACGGCGTGCAGTACCTGATGGGGATCACCGCGCGTACGGCCACCGACGCCTGGGCCTGGGCGGACACCAGCACCGGGAGCGCCATCCTGCGCTGGGACGGCACGGCGTGGCGGGACGCGAAGGTGCCGCTTCCGTCGAACAGCAACGTGCACACGGTGATGCTCGAACCGTCAGGCCGGGCCACGATCGGCGGCAGCCAGTACTCCGAGGGCCAGCCCCGCACCTACCTGATGACCTGGAACGGCCATGCCTGGCACACCAGTTACCCGCCGCTCGGCGACACCTACACCGAGGGCATGGTGCGCGGCCCGGACGGCGCGCTGTGGCTGCCGATGCGCAGCGACCGCGCCTTCCAGTCCAAGTACGCGCGGGTGAACGGCTCCCGCACGACCTTCTCGTACGGCCCGGAGCGCACCAACGCGATCGACGTCAAGCCGCTCGCGCTGGCGACCACCGGGTCCTCACTGCTGTCCTTCGGGACCGTCGAGATCTACGGCTCGAAACCGAACCTGATGAGTGAGCGGCTTGGAGGCTGACCATGGCACGCAGACTTCTCGTCGCGGCCCTCGCTGTCGCCATGACCATCATCGCCGTCATGAGCTCGGCGGCGGCGGAAACGGGGTCCTGGCACCACGTCCCGGTCCCGGCGCAGGTACGCCCGCAGGCCGGGCTGAACGAAGCCGTGGCGTTCGGCCCTGACCGGGCGTGGGCGGTGGGTGCCGACGCCGTCGGTCGTGAGGCGCCGGGCTTCCCGCTGCTGCTGCGCTGGGACGGAACCGCGTGGCAGCGCCAGAGCCTGCCCGGTAAGGGCTGGCAGGGAGAGCTGCTGTCCATCGCCGCGGCCTCACCGACCGCGGCCTGGGCGGTCGGCCGTGACTCGGCGGGCGGCGCCCGACTGCTCCGCTTCGACGGCACCGCCTGGTCCGAGAGCCGGCCGCCGAGCGGTGTCCGGCTGACCAGAGCCGCCGCCGGCGGCGGTGAGACCTGGCTGATCGGTTCGCGGGACGGCGCGCAGGTGCTGCTGCGCTGGGACCGGCACGGCTGGCGGGACGTGCCGGTGCCGCCGGGAGCGGTGTACGGCCTGCACGTCAAGGCGGCCGACGACGTCTGGGCCGCGGGCGACACCAACTCGGGCGCGGCCGTGTCGCATTGGAACGGGCAGGAGTGGAAGCAGACGATCGTGGACGGCTTCCCGCGGTCGGGCGTGAGCAGTGTCCTCGCGGTCTCGGACACGGAGGTGTGGGCGGGCGGCACGGCCGGGTTCGTCGGCGGTCCGGTGGGCAAGCCGATTCCGCCGCTGCTGGTCCGCTGGGACGGGACGGCGTGGAACAAGGTGGCCGTGCCCACCGACTTCGGCGCGATCAGCTCGCTGTCGCCCTCCGCGTCCGGCGATCTTGGCTGGGTCTCGGTGGCCCGCTCGCAGAAGTTCGGCCCGCCCGGCAGCTATCCGCCGCTCGTCCCCGGGCCTGACTTCCTCGCCTGGAACGGACAGGCGTTCACCCCGTACGGCGAACCGGCGGTGGCCGGGGAGGGCGAGTCCTCGACTCTGCGCCTCGCACCGGTGCCGGGCTCGGAGACGGTGTGGTCGGTAGGCCGTGCCGAGGGCCCCGGGGGGACCTTCGCGCCGCGCATCCTGCGGTTCGGCTGAGACGACGCTGCCACCACGCGTGCAAGGGGGCTCCGTCCACCTCGGACGGAGCCCCCTTCCACGCGTGGTCGCGGCGTGCACACGTTCCGGCCCCCGCACGTTCGCCGGGTATTCGATTGCAGTCATGTGACAGACACATGACAAGTAGCCAACTCCCTTGATCTACGCCTGTAGAACCGCAAGTCTGCTCCTCGCGCCGGGAGCGGAACGCACCGCTCCTGGCTGTGTGTGCGATCACGCACACGCCCCCACAGTTGCGCCGCCCGACCCCAGGGCGTGCGCCGCCTATGAGGAGGACTCCCTCGTAATGGCAATGCTGCGCAGCAAGAAGACTGTGATCGCCGCGGCGATCTCGACCGCAACCGCCGCCACCCTGTTCGGCGCGGTCACCGCCCTTCCGGCCCAGGCCGCCCCCGCCGAAGGCACCGTGATCGGGGCCGGCTCGGCCGACGCCGTGAAGGGCAGCTACATCGTCACCCTGAAGAAGGGCTCGGGCTTCAGTGCCGCCTCGGCCCAGGGCAAGGGCCTGATATCCGAGTACGGCGGGTCGGTGACCAAGACCTTCAAGTCCGCTCTCAAGGGCTACACCGTCAGCCTCAGCGCGGCGGAGGCGAGACAGCTCGCCGCCGACCCCGCGGTCGCCTCCGTGGAGCAGAACCAGAAGGTGCGGGCCGACGCGACCCAGTCCAACGCCCCCTGGGGCCTGGACCGCATCGACCAGACGAGCCTGCCGCTGTCCGGCACCTACACCTACCCGGACACCGCGGGCTCCGGCGTCACCGCGTACGTGATCGACACCGGCGTACGCATCACGCACTCCGAGATCAGTGGCCACGCGGTCAACGGCTATGACGCCGTGGACGGTGACAGCACCGCCCAGGACGGCAACGGCCATGGCACGCACGTCGCCACGACCATCGCGGGCAAGACGTACGGCGTGGCGAAGAAGGCCAAGATCGTGGCGGTCCGCGTGCTCGACAACAACGGCTCCGGTACGACCGCCGGTGTCATCGCGGGCATCGACTGGGTGACCTCCAACCACGCGGCCGGCGCCCCGGCCGTGGCCAACATGTCGCTCGGCGGCGGCGCCTCCACGTCGCTCGACAACGCGGTGAAGAACTCCATCGCCGACGGCGTCAGCTACGCGGTCGCGGCGGGCAACGAGGGCGTCAACGCCTCCTCGTCGTCCCCCGCGCGGGTCCCCGCGGCCATCACGGTCGGCGCCACCAGCAACACGGACGCGAAGGCCAGCTGGTCCAACTACGGCTCGGTCCTGGACATCTTCGCGCCGGGCGTCTCCATCACGGCGGGCTGGAACACCAGCGACACGGCCACCAACACCATCTCCGGTACGTCGATGGCCACTCCCCATGTCGCGGGTGCCGCGGCGGTCTACCTGGCGGGCCACACCTCGGCCACGCCCGCGCAGGTCTCATCGGCGCTGGTGAACGGGGCCACGTCGGGCAAGGTGACGAGCGCGGGCAGCGGCTCTCCGAACAGGCTGCTCAAGCTCGTCCCGTAGTCGTCTGTCACCGGCTTCGCCGCGTTCGTCCTCAAACGCCGGACGGGCTGTCTCTGGCCCGTCCGGCGTTCGCACCTTTCAGCCCCTCCGGCGTTTGAGGAGCGGGGGTCTGGGGGCAGAGCCCCCCCGCGCGGCGGAGCCGCAAATGTCACGGCCGGGAAGGGGCGGGGTTGGGGAAGGCCCCGCAGGGTCCCGCCTCAGCCCCAGTCCAGCAGCTACCAGCAGCAGCCCCCCAAGCATCACAAAGGGCGCCGCCACCCCCGCGACCCCGGCAATGAGACCGGCCCCGGCAGGCGCAGCCACCTGCCCCAGCCGATTCCCCGTGAGCCGCAAGGCGAGCGCGGTAGAACGCGCCCCCTCCGGAGCGGCCTGAACGACCGTCGTCATCGACAGCGGCTGCCCGACCCCCAGACAGAACCCCAGCAGCACCAGCATCGCCCCAAGCCCCCACACAGGCACCGGCAGCGCAATCCCCGCGCACAGCACGGCAGCCAGCAGACACGTGACGACGATCAGCACCGTACGGCCGAGGAGATTGATCAGCGGCGTCATCACCAGCCGGCAGGCGATCGTCGCGGCGGCCCGCAGCGAGAGCAGCACCCCGACCGTGGCGGGCGCGATGCCCCGATGCTCACCGACCACCGGCAGATAGGCCGTGAGGATGTCCGTCGCGGAGAGCACCGCGAGGCTGATGAAGATCCCGGCGGGCACCCCTCGGGTGCGCAGAATCCCGAGCACCGGCACCTTGGAAGCCGCTCGCCCCGCGCCGGAAGCGCCCGGCCGCACATGCTCGATGCGCCACAGCGAGGTGAAGGAGACCGCCGCGACCACCCCCGAGACGAGCAGGGCGAAGGCACTCGTGCGGCCCATGTCCCCGCCGATGAGGGAACCCGCGGCGATCGGCCCGACCAGCTGCCCCAGCGAGGCACCGATCGTGAAGTGCCCGAAGTTACGGTCCTGTTCGTCGGGGGCGGACTGCCGGGCGACGATCGACTGGGCGCCGATAACGAAGCAGAGGTGGCCGAGGCCCATCACGCCGCTCCAGGCGGCGAGCGCGCCGAGCGACCCCGCCGTACCGCTCAGCGCGCACCCGCCGGAGATCAGGACCACACCGATCGGCAGCAGCGGTGCGCACCGCCCATGGTCCGTCCGACGCCCCAATGGCACGGCCGCGAAGAGCGGGAGCAGGGCGTACACACCGGCTATGACACCGATCGCCCGTTCGTCGGCGCCCAGCGAGAGGGCCCGGTAGGAGACGGCCGGACGCGCCATCGACACCGCCCCCTGCGCGAAGCTGAAGGCGATGACGAGGCGCAGCAACCAGGCTCGGCCCGGTGTCGATGGCATCAGATGATGCCGAAGAGGATTCCGGAGCCGAGCACCACGAGCGAGGTGAGTACGGCCCATTTGACGGTGAACTTGGTGTGGTCGCCGAACTCCACCTTGGCCATGCCGACGAGGACGTACACGGCGGGCACCAGCGGGCTCGACATGTGCAGGGCCTGCCCTGCGATCGAGGCGCGGGCGATCTCCAGGGTGCTGACGCCGTGCGCCTGGCCCGCTTCGGCGAGGACCGGCAGGACACCGAAGTAGAAGCCGTCGTTCGACATGAAGTACGTGAGCGGCAGGGACAGCAGGCCGGTCACCAGGCCCATCTGCGGGCCCATGCCCTCGGGGATCGCGTCGACGAGCCACTTGGCCATGTTGTCGACCATACCGGTGCCCTGGAGGACGCCGGTGAAGACGGCGGCGGCGAAGACCATGCCGGTGACGTTGAGGACGTTCTCCGCGTGGGCGCCGATGCGGGCCTTCTGGTCGGGCATGTGCGGGAAGTTGACCGTCAGGGCGAGCGCGGCGCCGAGCAGGAAGAGGACCGGGATCGGCAGCCACTCCATGATCATGGCGGTGAGCAGGACCACGGTGAGCCCGGCGTTGAACCAGTAGAGCTTGGGGCGCAGGGTGGAGCGGTTGGGGTCGAGCCCCTGGAACCCGTCGTCCTCGTCGGCGTCGGCTCCTCCGGCGGAGGCGGCTTCGGCGTCCGTGCCCGAACCCGCTCCCCCGGTGGTCTTCTTCGTCAGGGACGGGGTACGCCCGTCGGCGCCGCCCGCGCCCACCAGGACCGTCTCGTCCGCGGTCTCCTTCTCCAGGACCTCGTCAAGGGAGAGCGTGCCGAGCCGCTTGCGCTCCCTCAGGCCCAGTGCGTAGGAGAGGAGGAAGACGGCCACGAGGCCCATGGCGAGCGCCGGGATCATGGGTACGAAGATGTCGGCCGCGTCGACCTTCAGGGCGGTCGCGGCGCGGGCGGTCGGGCCGCCCCAGGGCAGGGTGTTCATGACGCCGTTGGCGGTGGCCGCGACGCCCGTCATCACGACGAGGCTCATCTTGAGGCGCTTGTACAGCGGGTACATCGCCGAGACCGTGATCATGAAGGTCGTCGAGCCGTCGCCGTCGAGGGAGACGATCGCGGCGAGCAGCGCGGTGCCGACCACGATGCGTACGGGGTCTGCCTTGCAGAAGCGCAGGATGCCCCGGACGATCGGGTCGAAGAGGCCGACGTCGATCATGACGCCGAAGTACACGATGGCGAACATGAGCATGGCCGCCGTGGGCGCCAGATTGCCGACGCCTTCGAGGACGTAGTCCCCGAGATGTGCTCCCTTTCCTACGAACACGCAGAAGAGGGCGGGGATCAGCACCAGCGCCGCGATCGGCGACATCTTCTTCATCATGATCAGCACCAGGAAGGTGGCGATCATGACGAATCCGAGGATTGTCAGCATGGGGGCTACCTAACGTTCACCATCGAACTCCCACCAGGTCTGGCGGTCCGGATGACGTTAGGACCCGCTCTCCGGCGTTAACAAGATGTTGACGTGCGAGCAATAAGCGCAAAACTCCAGGTCAACGACTTGCTGCCGGAATCGCCTGTACGAGTGGCGTCACGGAGACCGCAAAGCCGTTCAGGACAGCCGTCCCGGAGAGCGGGTCGAGGAGGGTGCCGTCCAGGAGCTGGTTCACATTGACCCCGGGGTTCTCGGCCGCGACGCTCAGGCGGGTCCCGGGGCGGTCGTGGCCCCAGCCGTGCGGCAGGCTGACGACTCCGGGGCGCACGGTGTCGGTCACCTCCACGGGGACGGTGACCGAGCCGCCGGCGGCGGCCACGCGCGCGTGGCCGCCGTTTTCGATGCCGGCGCGGGCCGCGTCATCGGGGTGGACGTGCAGGGTGCAGCGGTTGGTGCCGCCGGTGAGGGTGCGGACGTTGTGCATCCAGCTGTTGTTGGAGCGCAGATGACGCCGTCCTACGAGGACGAGCTCGTCCGGGGCGCCGCGCAACGCTCGCGTGAGCCGCGGCAGGTCGTCCGCGATGGGCGCGGGGAAGAGTTCCACCCGGCCGCTGCGCGTCTTGAGGATCTGCGGGAGGCGGGAGCCCAGGGGTCCGAGGTCGATGCCGTGCGGATGGGCGATGAGCCGCTCCAGGGTCAGTCCGTCCTCTCGTACGCCGAATCCGTCGCCGTAGGGGCCGAGGCGCAGCATCAGGTCGAGGCGCCGCTCGGGGCCGCTTTCGCCGGTGAGCAGGGCGGCGAGTTCCTTGGGGTCACGGCCGTATACGGCCGAGTGCGGCTCGGTGACCGCCTTGCCGATGATCTTGTCGACGACCATCGTGTCCACGGCCCCGGGATCGGCGCCGTGCATGCCTCCCGCGGCGAGCACGAGCCGGGCGAGGATCTCCGTCTCCGGCATCATGCCCGTCTTCAGGGGGAGGGCGGCGCGGGTGTAGCGGGCCTGGTTGCGTACGGCGAGCGCGTTGAAGGCGAAGTCGAAGTGGGCGCTCTGCGCGGGCGGGGGCGGCGGCAGGACCACGTGGGCGTGGCGCGAGGTCTCGTTCAGATACGGGTCGACGCTGACCATGAAGTCGAGTGACTCCAGGGCCCTGTCGAGGCGGTCGCCGTCGGGCGCCGAGAGCACCGGGTTGGCCGCGATGGCGACGAGGGCGCGGATCGCGCCGTCGCCGGGGGTGTCGATCTCCTCGGCGAGCGCGGCGATCGGCAGTTCGCCCTTGGCCTCGGGGTGCCCGCTCACGCGGCTGCGCCAGCGGCCGAGCGCGAAGCCCTTGCCGGGGCCTGCCGGGCGGGGTTCGCGGTCGGTGGCCGAGAGGGGGAACAGGGCGCCGCCGGGCCGGTCGAGGTTGCCGGTCAGCACGTTCAGGACGTCGACCAGCCAGTTGGTGAGGGTGCCGTACGCGACGGTGCTCGCGCCCACGCGGGCGTAGACGGCGGCGGTGGGCGCCGCGGCGAGTTCGCGGGCGAGGGCGCGGATGGTGTCGGCGGGCAGATCGCAGGCCGCGCTCACGGCGTCGGGGGTGAAGTCCCGTACGGCTTCGCGCACTTCATCGACGCCCTCCACCTGTCCTTCGAGCGCGCCGAGGTCGGTGAGCTTCTCCTCGAAGAGGACGTGGGCCATGGCCGCGAGCAGCAGTGCGTCGGCGCCGGGCCGGATCGCGAGGTGCCGGTCGGCGAGCTTGGCGGTGCGGGTGCGGCGCGGGTCGACGACGGTGAGGGTGCCGCCGCGTGCGCGCAGCGCCTTGAGCTTGCCGGGGAAGTCGGGGGCCGTGCACAGGCTGCCGTTGGAGTCCAGGGGGTTGGCGCCGAGCAGCAGCAGATGGTCGGTGTGGTCCAGGTCGGGCACGGGGATGGCGAGCGCGTCGCCGAAGAGGAGCCCGCTGGAGACGTGCTTGGGCATCTGGTCGACGGTGCTCGCGGTGAAGACGTTGCGGGTGCCGATGGAGCCGAGCAGGAGGGGCGGGTAGAGGCCGCCCGCCATGGTGTGCACGTTCGGGTTGCCGAGCACCACACCGACGGACTGCGGCCCGTACTTCTCGACCAGGGAGCGGATCCCGGCGGCGACGGCGTCGAACGCCTCCTCCCAGTTCGCCTCTCGGAGTACGCCGTCCTTGCGTACGAGGGGGCCCTTCAGGCGGTCGGGGTCGGAGTCGGCCTCCCCGAAGGAAGCGCCTTTGGGGCAGATGAAGCCGTGGCTGAACACATCGTCCCGGTCTCCTCGGGCGCCGGTCACGCGCGCGCTGTCAGAGGTCCCTTCGATGGTGAGCGTGAGCCCGCAGGTGGCTTCGCAGAGGGGGCAGATACGCAGGGCGGTGCTGGGCATGGCGGACCCTCCAGGGGCGGCGGCGACGGCGCGCGTGCGCTCTCACCATACCGACCGGTATGCATGGCGTCAGGCCCCACGAAGGGTCACGTCGCAAAACCGCGAGCCCCCCGGTTCAGTCCAGCGACCCCGCTCAGTCCAGTGACCCCGCGAAGTAGGCGTGCAGCAGGGTCCGCGTCTCGTTGATCAGGTCCGGGTCGCCCGACGCGTGTGCGCGGAAGGCGAGTTGAAGGACGGCGTCCACCGCTTCGACCCCGACGAGCACCGTGCGGCGCAGCTTCGCGTCCAGCGGCCGGTCGAGGTGGGCGGCGAGCAGGCCCGCGACACGTTCGGCGACGTCCGAGTTGGCGTCGGGCATCGCCTCGGGGGCCGAGGGGATGCCGAAGTCGACCAGGCCGAAGCCCGGGACGGTGCGCTTCATCGCGAGGTACTCGTCGAAGGCGGCGTCGACCGCGCCGCGCCAGTCGCCGCGCTCCACCCCCGCCATGCGCGCCGCCACGCGTTCGCCGTACGCGTCGAGGTTGCGGTGGGCGAGGGCGTCCGCCATGGCCCGCTTGTTGCCGAAGAAGCGGTAGACCGAGCCGATCGGGACGCCGGCGCGGTTCGCCACGGCGCGGGTGCTGAGGCCTTCGTAACCGGCCTCGTCCAGGACCTCGGCGCAGGCATCGAGGATGCGCGTCAGACGCTCGGCGCTGCGCTCCTGCACGGGCACGCGGCGCAGGGTCCTGGGCGGCGGCGGGGGCTTTGGCTGATCACGGTGCTGATCACGGTGGGGCATTCCGGGAGAGTAGAGCATTGTTCACATCCATGGATCCCTCTTGCGGAAGGAAATCCTGAATCCTACGGTGACCCATAGGAATCGTTGACGAGGGAGCCGATGATGAGCCGGGAACACACCAGCGACGCAAGCCGTCCGGATGCGAGCGACGCCCGCAAGACGGCCGAGGCACTGACGTACCTCTCCGGCTTCGGCAACGAACACAGCTCCGAGGCGGTGCCCGGCGCATTGCCGCACGGGCGCAACTCGCCCCAGCGCGCACCCCTCGGGCTCTACGCGGAGCAGCTGAGCGGCACCGCCTTCACCGAGCCCCGCGCGCACAACCGCCGCTCATGGCTCTACCGCATCCGCCCCTCCGCCGCGCACCCGGCGTTCACCCGCGTGGACAACGGCGCCATCCGGACGGCCCCCTTCGCCGAGACCCCCGACCCCAACCGGCTGCGCTGGAACCCGCTCCCCGAGCCCGCCCCCGGCACGGACTTCCTCGCGGGCCTGTGGACGCTCGGCGGCAACGGAGACGCCACCCAGCGCACCGGCATGGCCGTGCACCTCTACCACGCCAACTCCTCCATGACGGACCGGGTGTTCAGCGACGCGGACGGCGAACTCCTCGTCGTCCCCGAGCAGGGCGGGCTGCTGCTGCGCACCGAGTTCGGGCTGCTGCGCGCTGAGCCGGGCGAGGTGGCGCTGATCCCGCGCGGGGTGCGCTTCCGTGTGGAGCTGCTCGACGAGAGCGCCCGCGGTTATGTGTGCGAGAACTACGGCGCGGCCTTCCAGCTCCCCGACCTGGGCCCGATCGGCGCCAACGGCCTCGCGAACGCGCGGGACTTCAGGGCTCCTGTCGCCGGATACGAAGACAGCGCCGACGAGGACCGGCCGGTCGAGGTGGTGAACAAGTTCTGCGGCAACCTGTGGAAGGCGACCTACGACCACTCGCCGCTCGACGTCGTCGCCTGGCACGGCAACCACGTCCCGTACGTCTACGACCTGCACCGTTTCAATGTCCTCGGCTCCATCAGCTACGACCACCCGGACCCGTCGATCTTCACGGTGCTCACCTCGCCGTCCGACACCCCGGGCCTCGCGGGCGTCGACTTCGTGGTGTTCGCGCCGCGCTGGCTGGTGGGCGAGGACACCTTCCGGCCGCCGTACTTCCACCGGAACGTGATGAGCGAGTACATGGGCCTGATCGAGGGCGCGTACGACGCGAAGGCGGAGGGCTTCGTGCCCGGCGGCGGTTCGCTGCACAACATGATGTCGGCGCACGGCCCCGACCGCGACACCTTCGAGAAGGCGTCGGCCGCCGAGCTGAGGCCGCAGAAGATCGACGACGGCCTTGCCTTCATGTTCGAGACGCGCTGGCCCCTCACGGCTACGGAACAGGCAGCTCAGGCGTCCCATCTGCAGCGCGGATACGACGATGTGTGGGAGGGTCTGGAGCGCCATTTTCGAAACTGATCCCGGGTGACTTATCCGGTGACTGATCCCGTTTCGATGCCGATGCGGACTGATTCGGAGAGACCGTGACCGCTTTCGCCCCGGACTCGATCGTCCTGAATCGCAAGCTGCCGCTCTGGTATCAGGTGTCGCAGTCCCTGCGTGCCTCGATACTCGGCCGCTCCCTCGACGCCCCGCTCCGGCTGCCCACCGAGGAGCAGCTCGCGGGGCACTACGGGGTGAGCGTCCTGACCATGCGGCAGGCGCTCAAGGAGCTGGAGGACGAGGGCCTGATCTCCCGGCACCGGCGGCGCGGCACGTTCATCGAGCCCGGCGTCCGGCGCGGCTCCCCGGTCCGGCTGCTCGGCTCGGTCGACGCGATCGTGGCCCAGCAGTCGGGCATGAGCAGCCGGCTCCTTGCCCACGGCACGGCTCCGGTCTCCGGTGAACTCGCCGAGCACTTCCCGGATCTGGCCGAGGTCGCGACGTACCACCGGCTGCGCTGCGACGAGAAGACGGGCGAACCGACCAATCACGCCCACAACTTCATCCGCCCCGAGATCGCCGAGCGGGTAGACCTCGACGATCTGGCGCGCTGGCCCATGACGAAGGTCCTGCGCGATGTCGTGGGCGTCCGCATCAGCCGCATCACCGACACCGTCGAGGCCACGCTCGCCGACCCGGAGACGGCCAGGCTCCTCGAAGTACCGCTGCTCAGCCCGATCCTGCATTACACGGGCATCACGTACGACGAGGACGGACGCGCCCTCGACGTGGCCCGCATCCACTACCGCGGCGACCGCTTCTCCTTCACCGTCACCCTCGACGCGACGTAAGGGTCTCGTCGTACGATGCCGGGCGTGACGCACGACGAAGCGCCGCTGCTGGCGGACCTGATGCCGTGGTCCGTCGCACCGCTCCGGCCGGGCCGTGGGTGGCCGATGGGACCGGACGCCGCATCCCTCAGAGCCCGTTGGGCCGCGTTCGTGAAGGCGGACGCGACGGGCCGCGAGGAGCTGCTGCGCCCCTCGCGCTCCCGCACGCTGCACACCGCGGTCGCCCAGCTCCCCGGCCACCGGGCCACCACGGCTCCGCTGGCCACCGAGTCGGGCGCCTGCCCCGACCCCGTACGCGTCCTGCACGGCCCCTTCGACGAGCAGTGGCTGATCCCGGACCACCGCCTGATCGACGCCGCGCGGCCGGAGCTGTGGCGGGTCGCCGGCGCGGGGCAGCTGTTCCTCGTCGAGCAGGGGTACGTCACCGGTTCCGCCGGGCCCGCGGTCCTTGCCTCCGCCGTGCTGCCGGACGGCCGCTCCCCCGCCGGGCGTCCTGGGCGCGTCCGGCCGTTGTTCCGCCGCCCCGGAGGGCTCGAACCCAATGTGACGCCGGGGCTGCTCGCCCACCTCTCGACGGCGCTCGGCCAGGACGTCGGCGCCGTCGATCTGCTGGCCTGGACGCTGGCCGTCGCGCGGTCGTCGGCGGCGGGGTGCCGGGTGCCCCTGACGTCGGACGCGGAGGCCTGGGCGCGGGGTACGGAGCTCGGGCGCCGGATCCTTCGGCTCGAAGCCCGCGGCGACGGCGCTCGGCCGAAGCTCCCCGGGGGGCGGCGGCCCTACGTACGGGCTCCGCTGCCCGCCCGCCCCGCGGAACTCTCGTACGACGCCGAGGCGGAGGCGCTCTGCCTGGACGCGGGCCGCATCTCGCCGGTACCGCGGGAGGCGTGGGAGTTCGAGGTGAGCGGGGTGCGGGTGCTCGGACTGTGGTGCGAGCGGCGCATGGCCGCGGGCGAGGCGGGCTCCCTGGAGGCGATCCGGCCCGCCGAGTGGCCGCAGGCGTGGACCTCGGAGCTGCTCGAACTGATCACGGTACTGACGCTGCTCGCGGAACTCGCCCCACTTCAGGACGAGTTGACGAAGGAGACGGGCCCCGGCAGCACGGGCTCCGGCATCACGGCGGACGAGCTGCGCCGGGCAGGCGTGCTGCCCGTGCCCGACGCCGCCCGGCGCCCCGCGTCCGTCCTCGACCACCACGAGGAAGGCCCCGGCGGCCAGTTCGCCCTGATCTGAGTCGCCGTACGCCTCAGGCGAAGGGGCCCTCCGAGAGCGCGGCGGACGGTGAGCGGAGAGCCCGCTCCTACTTCTGGGGTTCGAGCTCCGGCCCCAGTGAGGAGAACTTCTCCTGGGACACGATGCGCTTGGGCGGCCAGGTGATGTTCGGCGGCGGCCACTTCTGGCCCGTCTTCTTCAGGAACCACGCCGGGGGTTCGTACATCGGCGGCTCATAGCCGTCGGGCAGCGCGGTCTTCCAACTGATGTCCTTCGTACGCTCCTTGAACTCGTCCTTGACCGCCTTCAGGCGCTCGGGCTGCGTGATCAGGTCGACCGCGGTCGCCGCCAGATACTTCGCGGCGGCGATCACCGCGGCCTGGCCGGGGTCGGAGGCCGCGCAGGCGGCGGTGGACCAGGTGTGCATCTTGGTGCCGATGGGGGCGAGCGCGGCGCCCATCGAGACGGTGGGGACGTTCCAGCTGATGTCGGCGACGTCCGTCGAGCCGCCGCCCATGAACACCGGGTTGGGCGGGGTGAGTTCACCGATCTTGTCGTGCATGCCCTTCCGTGGGAGGCCGAGGGACTCCTGGAGCTCCTTGGCCAGTTCATGAGCCCTGTCGCTGAATGCGGGAGGGCCGATCTCCCGCATGTTCGCGTGCAGCAGCTCCGCGAAGGCCTTGGCCGGGAGCTGGTTCCAGCAGGCCGACGTGACGCGGTGGCGGACGGTGGTCTGGGAGGCCTTCGCCGCCGCCTCGGAGACCGCGATCACCTTGTCCAGGAGGACCTTGACGCGGGCGGGGCTGCCTTCGCGTACGTAGTAGGAGATCTCGGCGATCTCCGGCGTGACGTTCGGGATGTCGCCGCCGTTGTTGATCACCCAGTGCAGACGGCCGCTCGGGGCGAGGTTCTCCTCGCGCAGGAACTCCGACATCGTCGCCATCATCACGGCGGCGTCGAGCGCCGACTTGTTGCCGAGCGGGGTGCCGCCGTGCCCGGCCACGCCGAGGAAGGTGAAGGTGACGGCGGTCATCGCGGTGGTGGTGCCCCAGCCGGTGGCGTTGGCCGTCGAGGGGTGCCAGTCCAGGAACGCGTCGAGGCCGTCGTACACGCCCTTGCTGACGGCGTAGGTCTTGCCGATGAGCGCCTCCTCGGCCGTGGAGCCGAAGAACTTCACCGTGACGGGAATCTTGTGCTTCTCGGCGGCCTGGGCGACGGCCGCTGCGGCAGCGGCGGCGGCCGTGCCGAGTGCGCTGTGGCCGCAGCCGTGCCCGGGGCCGTAGCTCGGCGCGAAGGGGTCATGGACGTACTCGCGCGGATCGTGGTGGCCCACGCCCTTGTTCTGCGAGAGGCCGGGCAGCGCGTCGTACTCGCCGCTGAAGCCGAGGACGGGCCCGCCCTTGCCCTGCTTGTACGTCGCCGTGAACGCCGTGGGGAAGCCGGCGGTGCCGAACTTCACGTCGAATCCGGCCAGTTCGAGGAAATCGGCCTCGGCGATGGACGACTTCCACTCGCGCAGGGACAGTTCGGCGTGGTCCCAGATCTCGGCGTTGAGGCCGGTGATCCGGTCGTCGTGGGAGGTGATCCAGTCGAGCGCGGCCCGCTTGGCGGGGGTGTCGGCCGCGAGTCCTTCGGGCGGTTCGTACTCGGCGGGACTGTCGTCGGCTCCCGCGGCCATCGCCGGGTCCGCTTCGGCGGTCATGACGCCGGTGGTCACACCGGCCGCGCCCAGCAGCTGCATGATGCGGCGCCTGCTCATCGGCGGGCCGTTCGCGGCGATTGCCTCATGCTCATGCTGATCGTGCAGGTCACACACGCGCACCTCCGGGGGTGAGGATGGGTGTATCGGCCAATCGATCAGCCACACTGCGGCTGGAAAGTTTTGGCGTCAACAGGTGCGCATGACAAAGGTGTTACGGGCGTGACGTTATGCGGGAAGTGTTACGCATTCGCGTGGAGTGAACGGGTGGGTGGGTGGGAGCGATACGCCGTGGAAACGACGGTCCGGCCCCCGACCACCCGTGGTCAGCGACGACCCCCGAAAAGCGTCCGCCGCAGCCTGCGCAGCGGCGCGAAAAGCGAAACTCGCCGCACGCGCGCACCGCGCGCGCTGCGGTTGTGCGCGGCGCCACGTGACGTGAGCTCACGCATCAGCAACGTCGCTTCCACCGTCTCGCGCTGCGGGACGGCGGGGCCGCCCAGCACTGAGAGATGGCGGTCGAGACGCGAGCTGGTCGCGCTGCTCCCGCAGGTGATCGCAGGGACACGCGCCCTGCTGCGCACCGTTATCTGTTCCATGTCACTCCCCACCCGTACGAGGGCACCCGGCCCAGGGCAGGTTAACCCTATCGCTCCGCCGTGACACTCGTGTATCCCGGTCGCAGGATTCACCTACCCAGAAAGGAGGTTGACGATTACTCTCCGAATCCAACTGATTCCAGGGCGAGTTGGACAAGAGGGGCGGAAGCGGGCCTCCCTGGTCCGGCATCGGGTTCCGTCGTCACAGCCAGTGAGCCCGGAGGCACACGCAGGCCCGTGACGCCGACGGCGCTTCGTCGTCCCTTCGAGTGGCGCCGCCGGGCCGGTGACGGAGGTCACGTCTCACCCTCCGTCATCGCCTGGCCGGGAGTGCTCAGCGGAGTCCTGGTCACCGGCGCGGGGGCCCGGGTGCGGATTGGTGTTCAAGGGGGCGGCAACAGCGCTCGGTTGAGCTAGTTTTGTGGAGAATCGTACGGCTGCGGATGGGGGACGCCCGTGAGCGACGACGAGCGTGTGATCGCGGGGCGCTACCGCCTGCTCGCGCCTCTGGGCGAAGGCGGCATGGGCACGGTCTGGCGGGCCCGTGACGAGGTCCTCGGACGCGAGGTGGCCGTCAAGGAGGTGCGCGCGCCCGCCGGGCTCCCCGGCGCCGACGTCGACCGGCTGTACGCCCGTCTGGAGCGCGAGGCGTGGGCCGCCGCCCGCATCCCGCACCGCAATGTGGTGACGGTCTACGACGTGGCGAGCCAGGACGGGCGGCCGTGGATCGTCATGGAGATCGTGCGGGGTCTCTCGCTCTCCGATGTCCTGGACGCGGAGGGGCCGATGTCACCGCAGCGCGCCGCCCACATCGGCGCCGAGGTGCTCGCCGCTCTGCGGGCCGCCCACGACGCGGGGGTCCTGCACCGCGACGTCAAGCCCGGCAACGTACTCATCTCCAATGACGGGCGTGTGGTCCTCACCGACTTCGGGATCGCCATGGTGGAGGGCAGTTCGGCTCTGACCATGACGGGTGAGGTGGTGGGGTCTCCCGAATTCCTCGCGCCCGAGCGGGCGCTGGGCCGCCGGCCAGGGCCCGAGTCCGATCTGTGGTCGCTGGGCGTGCTGCTCTACGCGGCCGTCGAGGGCGTCTCGCCGTTCCGGCAGGACACCCCTCTCAGTACGCTGCGTGCCGTCGTCGACGAGGAGTTGCCGCCGCCGTACAACGCGGGGCCGCTGGCTCCGGTCATCGAAGGGCTGCTGCGGAAGGACCCGGGCGACCGGATCTCCGCCTCCGACGCCGAACGCGATCTGCGGCTCGTGGCCGCGGGCGCCGCGCCCCGGACCGAGGCGGCCCCCGCCTTTATGCCCACCGTCACCTCACAGCAGCAACAGCAACATCAGTCACCCATGCCGCCCCCGCTCCCGCCGCCCGGGCAGGAACCTCTGGTCGCCACGACCACCACCACATCGCCGACGCGTTCTCGCCGCGGCGTCCTCGCCCTCGTCGCGGGCCTCGTCGCCCTCGCGCTCGCCCTGGGCGGACTCGTGTACGCCCTGGTCAACCGCGACGACGGGGGCGGCGGCAGCAGCGGTGGCTCCTCCGAAGGCGCGGGCAGCGCCAGCGGCGGCGGCTCCCACGCGGGCAGTGACGGAGGCGGCAGTACGTCCGGCGGCAGCGGCGGAGGCGGGTCGAGCACCGACAGTGGCAAGGACGGTGGTTCCACCGGTGATGGTTCCAACGGCGGTGGTTCCACGGACGGCGGCGGAGGCGGCAACGGCGGCGGCAAGACCACTCCCCCGCCCCAGTCCGTGAAGGTCTCCGTCGCCGGCGCGCACACGCAGTACAGCGGCGCCTGTCCCCCGGCCGCCGGTCAAGCCCCCTCGTTCACCGCGACGTTCACCGTGGGGCGGGTCCCGGTGACCGTCGACTACCGCTGGGTGACCAAGTCGGGCGAGCCTAGCGATCCCGGCTGGAAGTCGCTCAGCTTCGCCTCTGGCGGCCAGAAGACCAAGCAGGTGCATCACACGGAGACGGTCGGCGGGGAGCCGGGCTCGACGTATCAGAACGAGATCAGTGTGGAGGTGCGCAGTCCCAAGGCGGTCACGTCGAACTCGGTCGCGTACTCGGTGACATGCGAGAAGGAGACCCCGACGGGCGGGGCCTCCTCCCCCTACGATCCGAGCTCAGCTCGTCAGGACGCTGCCGCGCTGAACACAGGGAGGTAGCCGCCGGACTGGCCCGCGGCCGTGGGGTGGTAGGACTCGCCGATGTTGGTCCAGTTGACGCTGTGCAGCCACGCGTTCCCCGAGCAGATCTCGTGCCCGGTGAACGTGGAGGTCACATCGCCGAAGGTGAAGCCGTGGTCGGCGGCGCGCTTGGCCGTCGTGGAGTTGAGGAAGTCGGCGGCGCTGTTGATGGCGCCGCGTTCCTTCTCGGAGAGGCCGGCGAGGCAGCCGCCGCCGAGCTTGTAGAAGCGGGGGTATCCGAGCACGACGACCTGGGCGGCCGGTGCCTTGGCGCTGATCGCCGTGTAGACCTTGTCGAGGTTGCCGGGGAGCGTCGTCTCGACGTAGCTGCGCGCCTGTGCGATGCGCGAGAGACAGGTGGACTCGGACTGCAGGACGCAGGTCGTCATGACGTCGGAGAAGCCCGCGTCGTTGCCGCCCACGGAGAGACTGACCAGGCCCGTGCCGGAGCCGAGCGGGCCGAGTTGGTTGGCGAGCACGTCACCCGTACGAGCGCCCGAGCAAGCCGTGAAGTTGAAGCTTGAGGGTGAGTGGGCGGCGGCCCAGAGCGCGGGATACGCGCGCGAGGTGCGCTTGCACGCGCCGCTTCCGCTGTCGTATCCGCCGGCTCCGACGCCGGACGAGTAGGAGTCACCGAGCGCCACATAGCCGGTGGCCGCGGCCTGTTGGTCGCTGTTCTGGTCCGCTTGAGCCACTGATGCCCCGGTGAGGGCGAAGGTGGCGGCGAGGAGGAGTGAGGAAGCGTATGCCGTGATTCGGGACAATCTCATGGAACCTCCCTTAGCAGGATTTCTGCCTCGACTGTGGTACCACTCCCCTCAAGGCATCGGTAGTGCTCATGTCAATGACTTCACCTGCAATTCCCTTGCCCACAGAGGGCGTTCACTGCCGCTTCGAGGCCCCCGTGGCCAACATCTCCACACTCCCTCCGCATCTTGACGCGCTGCCGTCGACTGCGCGACATTGAAGCCCGGCATCCGGCGCGTCGGGGGGCAAAGTCGCCAATGCAGACCATCAGGATCAAGGCACCGTCATCAGACACCGGGCGCACCCCGGAGAGCCGTTCGAGCCGGCACGGAGACGCGCTGCCGCTGCTCGCGGGCATGGCTGTGGCGGTCGGCGCTGTCGGAGCGATGCTCGCGCTCACGGACATCGAATCGCCGCTGCGTGGTCCCTTCACCCTGTTCTTCCTGCTGGCCGCTCCGGGCGCGGCGATCGGCGCCGCCCTGCGGGGACTTGAATCATGGGGCCGGATCGTGGCTTCCGTTTCCGGTGCCGTGGCCGTCAACCTGTTGACGGCCCAGGCGATGCTGGCCCTGCACATGTGGTCGGTGCGCGGCGGAGTCGTCACCATCACCGCGATCGGCTCACTCATCTATCTGCTGGTACTGGTACGGCGGCTGCGAAGCCGTACCCCGACGAGGCGGACCTCCTGACGTGGACATCACCGTGCACCGCCCCGGAGAACTCACCGCCGCGGACCGGTTGGCCTGGACGGCGCTGCAGTCCAAGGCCCACCTCAACAGTTCGCCCGAGCTCGCCAATCCCTTCCTCTCCCCGGAGTTCGCCCTCGCGGTGGGTCACTGGAGGCACGGGGTGCGGATCGCGGTCGTACGCGAAGACGGTGAGCCGGCGGCGTTCCTCGCCTTCCAGAGATCCATCACCGGCGTCGGCCGGGCCATCGGCCTCGGCGTCTCCGACTGCCAGGGCGTCGTGCACCGGCCCGGCTTCACCTGGGACGCGCGTGAGCTGCTGCGGGCCTGCGGGCTCGTGATGTACGAGTTCGACCATCTGGCCGGCGGCCAGGAGCCGTTCGAGGCGAGCGCCTCCGGCTCCTTCGCTTCCCCTGTGATGGACGTCGACCAGGGGTACGAAACCTATCTCGGCCAGCTCCGCGACCAGTCGCCGAAGTTCACCCGCACGACGCTGGCCAAGGAGCGCAAACTCGGCCGCGATCACGGGACCGTGCGTTATGTGCACGACGAGCGCGATCCCGAGGTGCTGCGCATCCTGATGGAGTGGAAGTCGGCCCAGTACCGCAGGACCGGCCGCAGCGACCGCTTCGCGCACGCCTGGATCAGCCAGCTCGTGCGCCAGCTCTTCCACAGCAGGTCCGATCAGTTCGCCGGCGTGCTCTCCGTGCTGTACGCCGGTGACGTGCCGATCGCCGCACACTTCGGGCTGCGCTCCGAGCGGGTCTTCGCCTGCTGGTTTCCGGCGTACGACCCGGCGTTCTCGAAGTACTCGCCCGGCCTGATCCTGCATCTGCGCATGGCCGAGGCGGCTGCCGCCGACGGCATCGCGTATCTCGATCTGGGGCGGGGCCAGAAGGAGTACAAGGACTCCCTGAAGACACGTGAACTCACCGTGTCCGAAGGGTGGGTGGCGCTTCGCCATCCGGCGGCGATCGGCCACCGGGTGCGGCACGCCCCGGTCAGGGCGCTCCGCAATACCGTCCTGTCACGGCCGGAATTCTTTGAACCGGCCGACAAGCTGCTCAAACGGATGGGAAGAATTCGATCAAGAAAGAAGGAATAAGGGGCCGGGGAAAGGAACAGGGCACTCCGCATGTGCCCGCCGAGATGGCTCAAATCATCAAAAACGTGAGGCCACGTTCCAGGTCTTGCCATACGGTCTCAATCATCAATACCGTCGTACATCCACCCGCATCGGTCCATCACGCAATGCGATCTAGGGGAGGGCTCAAGGTCGCGGTGGCTCCGGCGCGGGGCGCGGTAGGGGGGTGCCGTGTTCGGCGGCCGAAATGGTGCCGAGTCACGACCCGCGCGATGCCAGCTCACTCGGCATGCACGGAGATCTATTTCGTCATGCGCAAGTGAGAACCCCCCTTTCGAACCGGATACATAACCGGACCGCCCAGGGGCGGGCGGTCCACCGGACGAGAGGGATCAGACTCATGAGTTCCGTTGTGCGCCCGGCCACCGAGCCGGGACCGGATGCGTTAAGCAAGCCGACGCCGTCCGCGTACTACCGGCCGATATCCAGTCACCTGGCGATCACTCCGCCGGTGAGCGTGGTGATTCCCGCGATGAATGAAGCGGAGAATCTTCCCTACGTCTTCAAGACACTGCCCGACTGGATCCACGAGGTCGTTCTCGTGGACGGAAATTCCACCGACGACACGGTTGCCGTGGCGAGAGAGCTGTGGCCGGACGTGAAAGTCGTCCGCCAGCTCGGCAAGGGCAAGGGTGACGCCCTGATCACCGGATTCGAGGCGTGCAGCGGCGACATCATCGTGATGGTCGACGCGGACGGCTCGGCCGACGGCCACGAGATCGTCAGCTACGTCTCCGCCCTCGTCTCGGGCGCGGACTTCGCCAAGGGCTCGCGGTTCGCCAACGGCGGTGCCACGGACGACATGACGCCGATCCGCAAGCTCGGCAACCACGTCCTGTGCTCCGTGGTGAACGCCAAGTTCGGCGCCCGCTACACCGACCTGTGCTACGGCTACAACGCCTTCTGGCGGCACTGCCTCGACAAGATCGAGCTCGACTGCACGGGCTTCGAGGTGGAGACCCTGATGAACATCAGGGTGGTCAAGGCGGGCCTGAAAGTCCAGGAGATACCCAGCCATGAGTATCTGCGCATCCACGGCGCCAGCAACCTCAGGGCCGTACGCGACGGTCTGCGGGTCCTGAAGGTCATCCTCTCGGAGCGCTCGAACCGCCGCGACGGCCGGCGCCGCTCCCGCGGTGTCCCCTTCCGCACGCGTCAGGGAGAGGTGTCTTGAGCGCTCCCGGCCACCACGGGGGAAGCACGGTCGCGGGGATCTCCGTCGTCATCTGCGTCTACACCGAAGACCGCTGGGAGGACATCCTCGCGGCGGTCGCCTCGGTGCGGACACAGTCCCTGACGGCTCTCGAAACGCTTCTCGTGGTGGACCACAACGCCTCGCTCCTCGACCGGCTCGCCAAGGAGTACAAGGAGACCGAAGGGGTGCGGGTGCTCGCGAACGCGGGCCCCCGCGGCCTCTCCGCGGGCCGCAACACCGGGATCGCCGCCTCCAGCGGCGAGATCATCGCGTTCCTCGACGACGACGCCGTCGCGGAGCGGGACTGGCTGCACCACTTCGCCGAGGGGTACGCCGATCCGGCGGTCTTCGCGGTCGGCGGGCGCACCATGCCGATCTGGGAGTCCCGGCGCAGGCCGCCGTGGTTCCCCGAGGAGTTCGACTGGGTCGTCGGCTGTACGTACAAGGGGCTGCCCGAGGGACGCGTGCGGGTGCGCAACGTCCTGGGCGGCAACGCCTCCTTCCGGCGCACGGCCTTCGAGGCCGCGGGCGGCTTCGCGACCGGCATCGGGCGCGACGGCGACAAGCGTCCCCTCGGCGGCGAGGAGACGGAGCTGTGCATCCGCCTCACCCGGGAAAGGCCCGACGCGATCCTGCTCATCGACGACCGCGCGGTGATCCACCACCGGGTGCCCGCGGCGCGGGAGCGCTTCCACTACTTCCGTACGCGGACGTACGCGGAGGGGCTCTCCAAGGCGCTCGTGGCCAGGAGCGTCGGCGCGGGCAAGGGCCTTGAGTCCGAACGGCGGTACGCCACGCGGGTGCTGCCCGCCGGGGTGGGCCGCGGGCTGCGGGACGCGCTGCTCGCCCGCCCGGGCGGCGCGGGCCGTGCGGGCGCCATCGTGGCCGGAGTGGTCACGGCGGCCGGTGGGTACGTCCTGGGGAGCGTTCGCGCGCGCAGGGGAGGCGCCACCTTCTCGGTCGTCCGGATCGAGAAGGACGCGGACGGTGAGGGGGCTGCCGCATGAGCACGGCACCGATCGACGCACGGGGGCAGCGATGAACGCCCCCGTGCCCATCCTCATGTACCACTCGATCGCGCATGAACCGACCCTGGACACACGGGAGTTGTCCGTGTCTCCAGGGGCGTTCGCCGAGCAGCTCGGGCTGCTCGGGGAGCGCGGGTTCACTCCGCTCAGCACGGCCGGGCTCGCCGCGATCTGGCGCACTCCCGGCCGGACGCTGCCGGCCAGGCCCGTCCTGATCACCTTCGACGACGGCTATGAGGGCGTACACCGGCACGCGCTGCCCGTGCTGGCCGAGCACGGCTTCGCGTCGACGCTCTTCGTCTCCACGGGCTGGCTCCGCGGAGCCCACGACACCGGGGGCGGCCCCGACCTCATGCTCGACTGGGACCAGGTGCGCCAACTGGCCGCCGCGGGCACGGAGATCGGCGGCCACAGCCACACGCACCCACAGCTCGACCAACTGGACGACGGCGACCTCTGGTTCGAACTCCTTCGCTGCAAGGAGATCGTCACCGACGAACTCGGCACCGCTCCGGCCTCCTTCGCCTACCCCTACGGCTACTCGAACCGCCGGGTGCGGCGCACGGTGCGCACCGCCGGCTTCACCCAGTCGCTCGCGGTTGGCAACGGCCTCGCACGGCGCGGGCAGGGGCCCTACGCCCTGCGTCGGGTGACCGTGCGCCGCTCCACGGACATCGAGGAGTTCGAGCGGCTCGTCGAGGGCCGCGCGATCGCCCGCAACTTCGCCAGGGACCGCGTCCTCACCAAGGGATACACCGTGGTCCGCAGAGCCCGACAGGCCCGCCGGAAGGCAACCCGTACCCGTGTCTGACACGACGACCGCCCAGGCAGGCAAGTCCGGGGCGCCGAGCACCGAACAGCAGCCTCCGTCCGGCAAGCCGGGCAGGCCGCGCAGATTGCGCCTGCCCATCAGGGGCGGCGGTGGCGGGAGCCCGCTGTTCCGCAACGCCTACGCCCTGATGCTGAACACCGGCATCTCCGGCGTGCTCGGCGTCGGCTTCTGGCTGGCCGCCGCCCGGTACTACTCCGAGTCGGCGGTCGGCCAGGGCTCGGCAGCGATCGCCGCGATGAAGCTCCTCGCGGGGCTCACCGCCGTCACCCTGACGGGGGCCCTCGCCCGCTTCATCCCCATCGCGGGCCGCGCCACGGGCAGGCTCATCTTCCGTACGTACGCGGGGAGTTCGCTGGTCGTCGCGTGCGCCGCGCTGATCTTCCTGCTCACCCTGGACCTGTGGGGGCCCTCGTACCGCTTCCTGCACGGTCCCCTGAACGGCCTCGGCTTCATCGCCGCGGTCGTCGCCTGGTCGGTGCTCACCCTCCAGGACGGGGTGCTCACGGGGCTGCGCAACGCGCTGTGGGTGCCGGTCGGCAACACGATCTTCTCGGTCGTCAAACTGGGGCTGCTCATCGCGGTGGCCGCGGCCATCCCGACTGCGGGCGTCTTCGTGTCGTGGGTCGCCGCGATCGCCGTGTCCGTCATCCCGCTGGGCTGGCTGGTGTTCCGGCGGCTCGTGCCGCGCCATGTGAAGGCGACCAAGGACACCACGAAGCCGCCGACGCTGCGCGAGATGGGCCGCTTCCTGGCCGGCGACTACACGGGCTCGCTCTTCTCGCTCGCCGTGGTCTATCTCGTACCGGTCATCGTCGCCTCACAGGTCAGCTCCGTCGACAACGCGTACTTCTACATCACCACCACGATCGGCGGCACGGTCAACCTGCTCGCCATCAACATGGGCGCCTCGCTGACCGTCGAGGGCGCGCACGACCCCGCGCGGCTCGCGGCCAACACCCGGGCCGCGCTGCGCCGGATGGTCCGGATCATGCTGCCGGTGTGCGGGCTCCTCTTCCTCGGCGCGCCGTTCATCCTGCGCGTCTTCGGTCAGGGGTACGCGGACGCGGCGACGCCGCTGCTTCGCTGGTTCGCGGTGGGCGCGGCGCTGCGGGTCGTCATGGAGACCTACTTCGCGGTGCAGCGCGCGCAGAGCCGTACGTCCGGGATCGCCTGGATGCAGGGCCTGTTGTGCGTCCTCGTGCTCGGTCTGACGCTGATTCTGCTGCCGCGGATGGGTCTTACGGGGGCGGGCGTCGCGGAGATCTGCAGCCTCGCGGTGATCGTGGCGATCGCGGCGCCGAAGCTGTACAGGGTGGCGCGGGCGGCTCCCCCGTCCGAGCCTCAGGACGGCAGCGGGGCGCCGGACGGCGACCTGGCCGACCTGGGGGCGACCGACTCGCGGCCCGCGCCCGCCGCCATAGGGCCTCAGAAGGAGCGGCGCGGTCCTGCCTGGGCGCTGCGCGAGACGCTCGACTCGGACACGCTGCAACTGGCGGTGCAGCCCGACTTCGAACATCCGGAGCGCAGGCCCGACATGCGTCCGGGGCCGGGGACGCCGGCCGCCGGGACGCCCGCCCTGGGGAGGGCCGTGCGGCTCGCGGGCGCGGGGGACGAGGGGGACCAGAAGATGGATCACCGGCCAACCTGGGCGCTGAGATCACCGCTGAAGGCACCGGACGACGCGGCGCCGTCCTCGCCGCTGCCCGCCTCGGTGTCCTCCGCGGTCACGGCGCCCGCCGAGGAGCCGCAGACCGCCCCGCGCATGCCCGAGGTCCCGCCAGGACCCGTAGCCGCGCCCGAACCGTTCCCGCGCCGCCGCACCGTCTTCATGGCGCTGCTCCTCACCTTCGCGCTTGCCCTGTACTGGCTGCCGGTCGTGGGCTTCACCGAGGCGGACCTGGACGCGATGGGCGGGCTCGGGCTCATCTCCGTCCTGCCCGCGCCGACCCTGCTCGGGGCGGCGCTGCTCATCGTCGTCTTCGCCTCGCTGCTCTGGATGGACCAGCAGCACAGGGGCCTGCTCCTGGTGACGTTGATCGCCACGGTGATCTGTCTGCACGCGCTGCCCGCGGTCCTCGAGGACGAGCCGCGGTTCGCGACGGCCTGGCAGCACCTGGGCTTCATGGAGTACATCGACAGGACCGGCACGGCGGTGCCGGACCTGGACGCGCGCTGGAGCTGGCCCGGGTTCTTCGCGGCGGCCACCTTCGTGGCCAAGGCGTGCGGCGTCTCGGACATGACCGAGGTGATCCGCTGGTGGCCGCTGGCCATGCAACTGCTCTATCTGGCCCCGCTGTTGCTGCTCGTGCGGTCGATGCGGGCGTCCTGGCGGGCCAAGTGGAGCGGCCTGTGGATCTTCGCGCTGAGCGGCTGGGTCGGTCAGGACTACTTCTCCCCGCAGGGCTTCACGTATCTGCTCTATCTGGTGTTCGTGGCCGTGCTCCTGGTGTGGTTCCGCGCCCCGCGCATGCTGTGGGCCAAGCGGCGCCCGGGAGAGCTGGAGGTCGAGCCCGCCGACCGGCGCCAGCGCGCGGTGCTGCTCATGGTCCTGATCGCCCTGTTCGCGGCGACCGTCCCGGCGCACCAGCTCACGCCGTTCGTGATGCTCGGTGTCCTGGCCGCGCTCGTCCTGGTGGGCCGCTCGGAACTGCGCGGACTGCCGATCCTGTTCGCGGTCTTCGTCGCCGTCTGGGTGGGCTTCCTCGCGGAGCCGTACTGGTCGGGGCACTTCGACGAGCTGTTCGGCGGGATCGGCGGCGTCGGCGGCAACGTGTCCTCGTCCGTGTCCGGGCGCATCGAGGGCGGCAGCTCGACCCATCAACTCGTGCTGTACGCGCGCGTGGCGCTCGCCGGCATCGTCATGGCGCTCGCCTGCTGGGGCTGGTGGCGGCGGCGCGACCACAAGTACACGGAGCGCTCGCTGCTCGTCCTGACCTTCGTGCCGTTCCTGGGCTTCGGCATGCAGTCGTACGGCGGCGAGATGGCCCTGCGGGTCTTCATGTTCGCGCTGCCGGGCGCCGCGCTCCTCTCCGGTCTCGCGCTCTTCCCGCGCGCGGGCATCACCGCGAAGGAACGGGACCGCGACCGGGTGAGCCTCGCGCCGCTCGCCGCGCTGATGGTGGGGCTCATCCTGATGGGCGGTTTCCTCGTGGCGCGCTGGGGCAACGAGCCCTTCGAGCGGACCCGGGCCGGCGAAGTGGCCGCGATGGACTATGTGTACGAACACGACGACCCGACGGTGCGGCTGCTGTGGATGAGCAACGACACGCTCGACAACGTCACGCCGGCGCTTCCCTGGGGAACACGCGACATGGAGAAGGTCCAGTACGTGCCGACCCTCGCCCCCGGCGACCCGGTCCTGGTCTCCAGCCTGGTGAAGGCGCTCAAGGACGCGGGCCCCAACTCGTATCTGTTGATCAACAAGAGTCAGACGGTCTATCTCCAGATGGACGTGGGCTACCCGAGGAGCTGGGACACCCGGCTGATCAAGCACCTCGACAACCGCCAGGAGCTGAAGAAGGTCCTCACGAACGACGACGCGACCCTCTACACCCTGCGCAAGCAGCCCGACGGCAAGGTGGAGAAGGCCGAGCCGGGACCGATCGGCCCGAAGGTGACCTGGACTCCCTGGTCGGTGGTCGGCGCGCTCGCGGCGATCGCCCTGGTCCTGCTCCTCGCCGCCCGCGAGATCGTGCGGGTGGCGGCGGCGCCCGGTGTGCGGCAGCTGCGGTGGCTGCAGAGCAGCTTCTGGTTCTCGCTGCCGCTGCTCGCGGTGCTGCTCGCTTCGCTGATCCAGCGGTTCCTGACGATGGCGTAACGCCTCAGCGCCGGGAGAGGCGACAAGTGGCTGAAGCGGCTCACCGCTTCAGCCACTTCACCTCGTACCCCTTCATCCCGAACCGCTTCCCGTCGACCTTCGCGCTGATCGGCCGGTCGAGGGTGTTCACGACGAGCACCGTCTTCTCGTCGGCCAGCACCCGTACGTTGGGTACGTCGTCGGCGGCGACGGAGACCTTCTCGTACGTACTCCCGGGCGTGAACTCTTCGTTGAACCGCGCCAGCAACTTCAGCATCGGCAACTCGGTGCCGCCGTCGGAGAGCTGGGTGGAGCGCCACAGGCATCCCGCGCAGCGCTCGCCCTTGTTCTGCGGATTCCAGTAGAAGCCGCTGCTCGCGCCGCCGCGCGCCATCGCCATCAGGCCGCCGGCCTGCACGGCGACGCGGTGCGGCTCGGACCAGCCGTCGCGGTCGTCGTTGCTGTCGCCCGGCTCCACGTAGTACTCGGCCCACCACAGCGGCAGGTCGCCGGTACGCCCGCGCACCCACTTGCCGACGGCCGTGAGCTTGTCCGTGGCCTTGAACTCGTCGGGCAGCATCTCGTCGTCGGCGGTGTAGCTGGAGCCGTCCACGACGACGAAGTCCGCGCCCGTCTTGTTCTTGTTCCAGTAGTCGAAGGCGTCGAGGACCCGCTGGTCCATGCGGCCCCAGGGGCCCTTGACCTCCGTGGACGCATCCTCGGTCTGGCGCGGGTCGAGGCTGTCCATGACGAGGTAGGGGCCGCCGACCATGATGTCCTTGTTGACCTTCTTGAGCTCCTTGTAGACCAGGTTGTAGAGCTCGGTGTAGCCCTCGTAGTCCCAGCGGGCCTTCTCGTTGCTCCAGAAGCCCTTGAACTCGTTCCAGACGATGAAGTGGCGTACGTCCGGATAGCGCTTGGCCACGGTCGCCGCGAGCTTGGCGAAGTCCTTGTAGTGGGCGCGGTCCGGGGCCGTCTCCAGGGCCTGCTGGCTCCAGTCGGTCTTGCCCGAGCCGGGCTCGCCGCCCTTCATCCAGTCCGGGGAGCAGCACAGGGTGACGACCGGCGTCCCGTCGGTGGCGCGGATGAAGTCCAGTCGCCGGTCCATCTCCGCGAAGTCGTAACGGCCCTTGACCGGCTCGGGGTTGCCCGCACCCCAGCCCATGATGTGCTGGATCTGCGGCAGCGGGCGCGAGCGGTCCGCGAGCATCTCCTCGGCGCGCTCCGTGGCGGCCGTACCACCCTCGTCCGCGCTGAACTGGGTGTGGGTGAAGCCCCAGCCCACGGCCGGCTTCGCCTCGTCGGGCGGGACGGCGGGGGTGCCGTGCACCTTGTCCCCGTCCCGCGTGGTGCCCTTGGTGCCCGTGCCGTCACCGGGAAGCGTGGTGATGACGGTCAGGACCAGGGCCAGTGCGGCCACACCAACTCCGAGCAGCGCGGTGAGCCGCCACCGCAGTGCCCCCGAATTCCACCCATGACGTCCCATCAGGGGCAAGAGTATCGGGGGCGGTTGGCGGTGGGACAGGTTCCGTACCACAGCTTTGCAACAGGGCGTACGCGGGCCGGTACCTGAACGGAGCAGGACCGAGTACGGAAACAAGGATGCACAAGGGCACTTGTGTGCCGGATCATGGCGGCATGTCTGCGAACCCTCAGGACACCCTGCCGATCCGGCTCAACGTAGACGACAGCGACTCCCCGTCGGATGTCGTGGACGCCCTCTTCCTCGGCCGCTTCGCCACCGGCGAGCAGCCCTTCTCGCACAGTTCCAACATCGACCGCGTCAAGTCCGGTTCCACGCTGCTGCCACCGGGTGCGACGGTGCTGCGGGCGGCCCGCGACGACGACCGCAGCGCGACGCTGGCCGAGGGCGACGGCTGGACGCTCCTGATCTCCCGCTGGAACCGCGGCGCGGACGTCACCGTGACGGCGACGAGTTCCGACCTCGCGGAGAAGGTCCTGAAGCAGGCCACGGACGGCGCGCAGGACGAGCCCGAACCGCAGCCGGACAACGTGACCATGGGGTTCTGGTACGTCTCCCCGCGGCGCGGCCCGCACCGCACCACGCGGCAGATCGCCGCCGGTACGTGGGAGGAGGTGCGGGAGAACTACACGGAGCCGGTCGCCGAGGCCATGGACTCCCTGATGAAGACGGGCCCCGAGGACATCTCGGGCCGTCTCCTGCTCCTGCACGGCCCGCCCGGCACGGGCAAGACGTCGGCGCTGCGGACGCTGGCGCGGTCCTGGCGTGACTGGTGCCAGGTGGACTGTGTCCTTGACCCGGAGCGGCTGTTCAACGACGTCGGCTATCTGATGGACATCGCGATCGGCGAGGACGACGGTACGACGAAGGGGCGCTGGCGGCTGCTTCTCCTCGAGGACTGCGACGAGTTGATCCGCGGCGAGGCGAAGCACACCGCGGGGCAGGCCCTGTCGCGGCTCCTGAACCTGACGGACGGACTCCTCGGGCAGGGCCGCAACGTCCTGGTCGGCGTGACCACCAACGAAGACCTGGAACGCCTCCACCCCGCGGTGGTCCGCCCCGGCCGCTGCCTCGCCCGGATCGAGGTCGGGTCCCTGACCCGGGCCGAGTCGGTGGACTGGCTCGGCACGGAGGAGGGGATTCCTCGCGAGGGCGCGACGCTGGCGGAGCTGTACGCGCTGCGGCGCGGGACATCACCTACGTCGGTCCCGGATCCCCGGGAGGGGGCGGACGCGGGGCTCTATCTGTAGGCGCTCCTGTTGCGGGCGGACCCGCCGCCCCCGGGGGGGGCCACTCACCCCGAGTCCCCATAAGCAGCCCGCAAAGCCTCCCGCGCAGCGGCCAGCGCCGACGCCTCGGAGAGGCCGAGCCGCCGAGCCCGCTCGGCAAAAGCCTGGGCGGCAGCCGAAGCCTCCCGCGCGGCAGCGTCCCCCGCGGCGGCGACGAACGTCCCATGACGCCCCCGCGTCTCGATCACCCCGTCCGCCTCAAGCGCCCGATACGCCTTGGCCACCGTATTGGCGGCGAGCCCCAGCTCCTGGGCAAGCCCCCGCACGGTCGGCAGCTTGTAGCCCACCGGCAGCGTTCCGCCCCGCGCCTGTCCGGCGATCTGGGCCCGCACCTGCTCGTAGACCGGCACGCCACTCGCGCCCGCACCGGCCCCGTCGCTCTCGATCTCGATCTTCAACGTCACGCGGCGATTGTCCCGCACCCGCGGAAAATCGGAGGCACCCAGGCATGCTCCGCGCGTAGCGTGCGGCCCCATGACCGTCCTAGTCCGCGCCTTGCGCCCCGGCCACAGACCGGACGCCGAGGCGTTCGCCGTAGTCCGCCGCGCCTGCGTACCCGCCATGCTCTCCACCGCCGACTCCGTCATGTTCGACCTGGCACACGCCCATCCAGCCTCCCGCTACAGCCAGTTGGTCGCCGAGAGCGACGGAGAGATCATCGGCACGGCGCAGGTGGGCGTCGCCCATGACAGCCCCGAACCGGGCCAGGGCTTCGCCAACGTCTACGTACTGCCCGACGGGCGCGGAATCGGCGCGGGATCCCTGATCCTGCGGACGGCGGAGGAGTATCTGGCGGCCGAGGGGGTCTCTACGGTCTTCTCCTGGGTGCTGGACGAGCCCGAGAACCGCGCCTTCGCCTCCGCACGCGGCTACCGCGCGAGCCGCGGCGCCCATTTCCTCCGCCTCGACCTGGCGGACGGCGCGCTCCCGCACCGCCAAGAGCCGCCGGTTGGCGTGGAGTTGCGCACGGGAGCGTCGTTCGGGGACGACCCACGCGCGCTCTTCGAGCTGGACGCGGAGACCGTAGCGGACGAACCGAGCGATGTGGCATCGGAGTTCACGGACTACGAGCACTGGCTCACCGAGACCTGGAGCCACCCCTTGGTGAACCGCGAGCTGACCACGGTGGCCGTGGTGGACGGCCGCCCCGCCGCCTTCACCCTGGCCCGCACGGACGACGCGTCGCGCTACGCGAGCGGCATGACCGGCACCGGACGCGCCTTCCGCGGACGCGGCCTTGCCAAGCTCGCCAAGAACGACTCGCTGCACCGGGCACGGGCCGCCGGCTGCACCGAGGCGTTCACCGGCAACGACGCGGGCAACGAGCCGATGCTGGCGATCAACAAGTGGTTCGGCTACGAGATCTGCGCGACGGAGGTACGCCATGTACGAAGCCTCGGCTGACACGGTGGAGGTCGTCCTGATGAAGGCGGGCCGCACGAAGATCCGCTACCCGGCGGAAGTCCTCTCTGACGACGGCATCGTGGTGACGGTCCGCGCGCCATGGGCGGCCGCCGGAGTACGGGACTTCGGCTTCGTACGCTTCGAGCCCGGCGATGTCTTCACGGAGCACTACTGGCGAGATCGCTGGTACGCCGTGAAGGAGGTCCGCACGTCCACGGGCACCCTGAAGGGCTGGTACTGCGACATCACGCGCCCCGCGGTACGGGACGGCTCCACGGTGACGGTGGAGGACCTGGACCTGGACCTGTGGTGCTCGGCTGACGCCACGACGATCATCCGCCTGGACGAGGACGAGTTCACGGAAAGCGGCCTCACCGAACGCGACCCGGCGGCGGCGAAGGCAGCACTGTCGGCCCTGGACGACCTGGAACACCGAGCCCACAAAGGCCTCCCCCTCTCCCCGCCGCCCACGAACCTCGAACCCCCCGAAGGCCACTGACAACGAACACTGGCCGGGGGGATCACCCCCCGGCCACGAGCTCCACCTCATATCCGGCCGCGTCCTCCAAGTACGCCGCGCGGTGCCCCGCGCCGCCGGCGTGCGGATGCCTCTCCGGGAACAGCAAGGACCAGCCGTGGTCGGGGCCTTCGGCCACCAGCCGGTCGAGTTCCGCCCGGCTCGCCACGTGGAATGCCAGATGGTTCAACCCGGGCGACCGCCGGTCATGCGCCCCGCTCCGCATGTCCGGCGACTGCTCGAGCACCACGTAGCTCGCGCCTCGCCGCCAGCTGCGCCCCCGCGCCCACCTCTGCTCGGGGACGTGTCCCAGCTCTTCGAGCAGCCAGCCCCACGACCTCTCCGCCTCGGCGAATTCCGGCACCCAGAGCTCCACGTGGTGGACCCCTCGCGCCGCCCCGAGAGAAGCCGCCCGCCCCGCACCCCCCGGATCATGGGCGACGCGGTCCCCCTCCTCCTGCCAGTGCAGGGCGAACCGCTCCCCCGCCCGCCACGCCTCGAGCCCCGCCCTGCAGTACGCCACCATGTCGTCCGGCAGGGCGTCCATCCCGTACCAGCCGAGCTCCTCGCACTTGTCGGGCTCCGCGTTGAACGGTTCGCCGCCCGCTCCGTACTCCGCCTCGAAGAACCAGCCGATGCGGGGGTTCTCGGACGGGCCCCGGTGCTGGAGGACCAGTTCGGCGCTGACGTCCTGCGGGGTGAGGGCCAGGCCGATCTCCTCCCTCGCCTCGCGGATGAGGGCGGCGCGGACGTCCTCGCCGGCCTCCACGTGGCCGAAGGGGACGTGCAACAGGCCGTCCGCGTAACCCGTGTTGGCTCGTCGAGCCAGCAGCACCTCGTCGCCGCGGCGGAGGATGAGGTGGACGTCCACGATCTCCTTGTGCCGCGGCGGTGCGGTCGGGACCACGCCCACCAGGGCGTACCGCTCGTCCTCCACGGGCCTCCCCCACAGCCGCGCGTCGCCCGAGAGGCGCTCGGAGTGGAGCCGGGTGACCATCGGGGTCAGCGCGCGGATCAGTCGGTCCGCCGGGATGCCGGAGAGGGTCGTGGTGCCCCACACGCCTTCGATCAGGACCAGCCGCCCTCCCGGCCTCAGGAGCCCGCACCAGTGCCGCAGCGTCGCCTCCGGGTCGGGCAGCATCCACAGCACGTGCCGGACCAGGACCACGTCGAAGCGCCGCCCCTCCACCGGAGGCGTGTCCGCGTCACCGAGCAGGACCTCCGCCTCGTGCCCGGACAGCTTCTCGCGGGCCCGTTCCACCATGTCCGGCGACAGGTCGACCGCCGTGACACGGTGACCGTGCTCGGCGGCGAGCAAGGAGAGGCTCCCGGTGCCGCAGCCCAGGTCGAGAACGTCGCCCGCGGCCTCGGGCAACCAGTCCCGCAACCGCTCCGCCCACGCCTCCCGCACCGCGGGGTCCCGCAGTCCGTGGTCCGGCTCGTCGTCAAAGGTGGCCGCGGCTCTGTCCCAATCGATCCCCATGCCCCGATCGTGACATCCGCCACTGACAATCCCATCTCGGATGAGAAACCCTCCCCGCAGAGGTCTACAGCCGTCCCACCTTGGACATCGGTAGTACAGGGAGGCAGCCATGCGCCGTGTGACCGTGCACAAGACCGTCGGTAAGCCCACCAATCGGCAGATCCGGGAGAAGTGCGAGGGCGAGGAGAAGCCCCGTGAACGACCCGAGGTCCGCAAGGACATCCAGCGGACCTGGTGGCCGGACGGGTGAGAGCCCGGGGGCGAGGGACGATTCAGAGCCTCTTCCGGTAGTGGAGGCGGTCGTACGGGCCGTCCACCCTGCGCTCCACCATCTCGTATCCGTACCGCGGGTAGATCGCTTGGTTCTCCCACATCATCGCGTTGGTGTAGAGACGCACCTCGGGGAGGCCCAGCGCACGCGCGCGTGCGTCCACGAACGCCAGCAGGCGGCGGCCCACGCCCTGGCCCGCAGCCTCGGGGTGGACGGCGATGCTGTCGAGGAACAGGTGGTCCTCGTGCGGGACGAGGACCAGGACGCCCACGACCGGGTCCCCTGTGACATACACCCGCCCCGCCGCCACCTCCCCCGCGTGGTCCGCCTCCATGGGGACGGGCACGACACCGATGCGCTCGATGTAGGGGTGGTACGCCGCGTCCGTCACCGCCTTCACGGCGGGGACGTCGGCGGTGGCGGCGGGGCGGATGTCGTCAGGCTCGGTCATGCCTTTACGTCTACGTCACCGCCCCGCCCCCGCACCAGTACCTTCTTCAGGAGCGGCCAGAGCACGATCAGCGCGATGATCGCGTACACCGTGATCGAGAAGGGCGTGTCGAACAGGCCCCGCACGCTGCCGTCGCTGATCTGCAGGGCGCGGCGCAGCTGTTGTTCGGCGTTCGGGCCGAGGATGACGCCGATGACCGCGGGCAGGACCGGCAGGCCGTAGCGGCGCATGCCGAAGCCGATCAGGCCGATGATCAGCAGGATCACCAGGTCCAGTGCCTCGCCGCCCACCGCGTACGCGCCCACCGCCGCGAAGAAGAGAATTCCCGCGTAGAGGTAGGGCCTTGGGATCCGGAGCAGTTTCGCCCAGACCGGGGCCAGCGGCAGGTTCAGGGCCAGGAGCAGGACCATGCCCACGAAGAGGGACGCGATCAGGCCCCAGACCAGGTCCGGTTCGCGTTCGAAGAGGAGCGGGCCGGGCTGGATTCCGTACTGCTGGAAGGCGGCGAGCATCACTGCCGCCACCGCTGTCGTGGGCAGGCCAAGCGTCAGCATGGAGACGAGGGTTCCCGCGGCCGATGCCGAGGACGCCGATTCCGGGCCCGCCACTCCCTCGATGGCGCCCTTGCCCCACTCCTCCTTGTGCTTGGACAGGCGCTTCTCGGTGACGTAGGAGAGGAAGGTGGGGATCTCCGCGCCGCCGGCGGGGATCGCGCCGAAGGGGAAGCCGATGAGCGGGCCGCGCAGCCAGGACTTCCAGGTGCGCTTCAGGTCGGACTTGCCGAGCCAGGGGCGGCCGACGGGGATCGCCTCGCCGCTGGTGCGCCGCAGGTGGGCCGCGACCCACAGGGCCTCGCCGATCGCGAAGAGGCCCACGGCGACGATCACCACGTCGATGCCGTCGGCGAGTTGGAGCGATCCGAAGGTCAGGCGCTGCTGCCCGGTCATCTGGTCGAGGCCGACCAGGCCGAGGGTGAGGCCGATGAGGAGTGAGGCCAGTCCTCGTACGCGGGAGGAGCCGAGTACCGACGTCACGGCGATGAACGCGAGCACCATGATGGCGAAGTAGTCGGGTGCCCCGATGTCGACCGCGAGGTCGGCGACCGTCGGCGCGAGCGCCACGAGGAGGGTCGTGCCGATGATGCCGCCCGCGAAGTGGCCGATGGCCGCGGCCGCGAGCGCCTGTGCGCCCCGGCCGGACTTGGCCATCGGGTTGCCTTCCATCGCCGCCACCACCGCCGCGCTCTCGCCCGGGGTGTTCAGGAGGATGGAGGTGGTGGAGCCGCCGAACATCGCTCCGTAGTAGATGCCGGCGAACATGATGAACGCGCCGGTCGGTTCCAGGCCGTACGTCACGGGGAGCAGGAGTGCCACCGCCATCGCGGGGCCGATGCCGGGCAGGACGCCGATCGCGGTACCAAGGAGCACGCCGACGGCGGCCCAGAGCAGGTTCATCGGGGTGAGGGCCGTGCCGAAGCCGTCCATCAGGGAGTTGAAGGCGTTCATGTCACAGCACTCCCATCAGCGGCCCGCCGGGCAGCGGCACCCCGAGCAGGTTGTTGAAGACGACGTACGTGATGAGGGAGAGCCCGGCGGCGATGAGCGGGTCGCGGTCCAGATGACGGCTGCCGAGGGCGTACGCCGCGCCCCAGAACAGCAGGGCGCCCGCGATGGGGAAGCCGAGCGGTTCGATGAGGACGGCGGCGCCGAGGAAGACTCCGGCGAGGAGCAGCACGGTGCGCCAGTCGGCGGGTTCGGACAGGTCGATGTCCTCGCCGCCCTCGGCTTCGCCGCGTCCGCCGCGCAGGACGTCGATCGCGAGGAGCACGGCGACGACCAGGAGCCCGATGCCGACGGCGATCGGGACCGTCTTGGGGCCGATGGGGCCGCGCTGGGTGATCTCGACGTCCATGGTGAGGGCGTCGGTGAGGACGAGGACGCCGAGGGCGAGCAGCATGACGCAGACGCCGAGTTCGGAGTGTTCGCGCAGCCAGGTGCGGCGGCTGCCGCCGTGCTCGTCGGGCGGGGTTTCGGTCGTCGTCGTCACAGTCCCAGCTCCTTCAGCACGGACACCACGCTCTTGTCCTGGGCGGCCAGGAAGTCGCCGAACTTGTCACCGGTCAGGAAGGCGTCGTCCCAGCGGTTGGTCTTGAGGGACTTGCGCCACTGAGGGGAGTCGTGGAGCTTCCTGACCAGGACGGTGAGCTTCTTCCGTTCCGCGTCGGAGAGGCCGGGCGGGGCGACGATGCCGCGCCAGTTGGTGAAGTCCACGTCGTAGCCGGACTCCTTGAGGGTGGGGCCGTCCAGGCCCTCGACCCGTTCGGGTCCGGTGGACGCGAGCAGCCGCAGTTCGCCCGACTTGATCTGGTCGAGGTACTCGCCGACGCCGGAGACGCCGAAGGCGACCTTCTTGCCGAGGATGGACGCGAGGAGTTCGCCGCCGCCGTCGAAGGGGACGTAGTTGACCTTCTTCGGGGCGATTCCGGCGGCGCGTGCCATCAGCATCGGGGCGAGGTGGTCGGGGCCGCCGGGGGACGAGCCGCCGCCGACGGGGAGTTTGCCGGGGTTCTTCTTCCAGGCGGTGACGAGCTGCTTGATGTTCTTGTACGGGGAGTCCTTGGCGACCACGACGACGTCCGGCTCTTCGGTGAGGCGGGCGATGGGGGTGGTGTCGGCGAGGGTCTTGGGCGAGTGGTTGGAGCGGGCGGCGCCCACGACTCCCAGGCCCATGGACATGGCGAGCTTGCCGTTGCCGTGTTCGCCGACGAGGCGGCTGAGGCCGACGGTGCCGCCGGCGCCGGGCAGGTTGAACACCTCGATGTTGTGGGTGAGTCCGGCGTCCTCGGCGTTCTTCGCCGCGGTGCGGGCGGTGATGTCGTAGCCGCCGCCCGGTGTGTTGGGGACCATGAGGCGCAGGCCGGGGATCTGTGTGCCGGTCTCGGCGCCGCTGCCCGTCGTGAGCAGCGGCGGCCCCGCGAGCACGAGCAGTGCGGCCCCGAGCAGGGCCATGGGTGTGCGCAGGCGCACGTGTGCCACCACCTGTCGGTACGTAGGGGTTGACGGGGCGGACCGAGGGGGGCCGGGCTCCCTGTGGGGGCGGGAACCCGGCGGTCCGCGGGGACGGGGATACCTGTGAGGTGGCCCACATGTTGCCTGCGCGTTAAGAAGCTGTCTCTCTTCCGGAATCAACGGACGTTGTGGTCGTTGTGGTCGCGCCCATAGCCTGCGGCGATGACAAGGGTGCTGGTCGTGGACGACGACTTCATGGTCGCCAAACTGCACAGCCGTTATGTGTCCGCGGTGGACGGGTTCTCGGTGGTGGGAGTGGCGCACAGCGGTGCGGAGGCGCTGGCCGCGGTGGAACGGGCGCGCCCTGATCTCGTACTCCTTGATGTGTATCTGCCCGATATGGATGGCATCGAGGTGCTGCGGCAGTTGCGGTCCTTCGAGGAGCGCGACCGCGGTCGGCAGCCGCTGGACGCGCTGTTCATCACGGCGGCGCGGGACGCGGAGATCGTGCGGGCGGCGCTGCGGGCGGGCGCGCTGCACTATCTGATCAAGCCGTTCAACCAGGCGGCGCTGCGGGAGCAGTTGCGGCACGTGGCGGCGGTGCGGGCCCGCCTCGACGGGCTTGACGAGGCGCGCCAGGAGGACGTGGACCAGATCTTCGGCACCCGGCCGCCCGGTTCGAGGGAGCTCCCGAAGGGCCTCGCGGCGCACACCGCGGACCTGGTGGAGCAGACGCTGCGGGGCCATCCGGGCGGGCTGTCGGCATCGGAGTGCGCGCAGGAGGGCGCCCTCTCCCGGGTGAGCGCGCGCCGCTACCTGGAGTTCTTCGCGGACACGGGGCGGGTCGAGGTGACGCTGCGGTACGGGGGGACGGGGCGGCCGGAGCGGCGCTACCGGTGGATCAGGTGAGGGCAATTCGGGCGTGACCTGAGGGGAGCCTGAGGGCTCCCTTAAGTCGACCATAAAGATCGCCATCACCCCCTCCCAGCAGGCGAATTCGGGGATTTCAGCGGCTAGCTTTCTCGTCGCCGGGCCGGTTACGAACCGTCGGCGCCGCACGCACTCGGGGGGCGGCACCGGCCGTTCGCAACCGTCTCGTGTCCCCCACCCCCAGAACCGCCGCTGAGGAGAACCACTCATGACCGCACGTCGCACAGTCGCCGCGATCGCCGCCGCCGGCATCGCCCCGCTCGCCCTGACCGCCCTGTCGGCCGCCCCCGCCGCCGCGCACGGTTCGATGACGGACCCGGTGAGCCGTGTCTCCGCGTGCTTCCAGGAGGGCCCTGAGGCGCCGAAGTCGGCTGCCTGCAAGGCGGCTGTCGCGGCCAGCGGGGCGCAGGCCTTCTACGACTGGAACGGCGTGAACATCGCCAACGCCGCGGGCAAGTCGAAGGAGATCATCCCCGACGGGAAGCTCTGCAGCGCGGGCAACGACAAGTACAAGGGCCTCGACCTGCCGCGCGCCGACTGGCCGTCCAGCAAGATGTCCGGCGGCAACCACACCTTCCGCTACAAGGGCACCGCCCCGCACAAGGGTTCCTTCGAGCTGTACATCACGAAGGACTCGTACGACCCGTCCAAGCCCCTGAAGTGGTCGGACCTGGAGGAGAAGCCCTTCGTGGACGTCGCCGACCCGAAGATGGAGAACGGCGACTACGTCTTCGACGGCAAGGTCCCCGCCAAGTCGGGCCGTCACCTGATCTACTCGGTCTGGCAGCGCTCGGACTCCCCCGAGGCCTTCTACACCTGCTCCGACGTGGTCTTCGGCAAGGACAGCGGCGGTGGCGAGGCCGCTGCCCCGGCGCCGACCGCGTCCGCGCCCTCCGAGAAGGACATCGCGGCCGGTGCCGACAAGTCGACCGTCGAGCACCACGGCCACGGCGACGGCGACGCCAAGACGGGCGCCTCCGAGGCGGCCCCGGCCGCCGCTGACGACGCCGCCGCCAATCAGCCCGAGGTGAACGGCGGCGCCGAGAAGCCCGCCGCGGCCGCGAACGAGAACCTCGCCGAGACCGGCGGCGACAGCACCACCCCGTACATCGCGATCGGTGGCGCCGCCGCCCTCGCGATCGGTGCCGCGGCCATGTTCGGCACGGCCCGCCGCCGCAGCGCGCGGCACGGCCGCTGATCCGAACCGGCAGAGCACACACGGGCCGCCGTCTCCCCGCGCGTCAGCGGGAGGCGGCGGCCCGGCGTCGCGCGCCGGTCAGGACAGGCACGTACTCGGTGTCGCGTGCGCCGGGTCGAGGGCGTTCGCGACCTCGTGGTGGGCGACCCGGTCGAGGATCCCGATCGCCACGTGTTCGGAGAGGTCGACGGAGCACAGGTCCTGGACGAGCACATTGCGTACGCCGGGTCCGTCCAGGAACTGCGTGCGGTACGGGGTGACCACCTCGTCGTACTTGCTGGCGATGACGGTGTAGCGGACGCCGGGGACGGTGTCGCCGCCCTCGTTGAGCTTGGTCAGGAACGGCGATCCTGCCACCTGGTCGGCGAGGCCCGGGGTCTTGGTGGTGAGCAGGTCCTTGATGCCCGGGAAGTAGGGCAGCAGCTTGGTGAAGCCGAGCAGCGTGGTGCCGTGGTTGTCCGGGGCGAGGCCGACCAGGGCGTTCACCTTCTGGGCGCCGCCGAGGAACTTCAGGTAGTAGCGGGGCATCATGCCGCCCTGCGAGTGGCCCACGAGGTCCGCCTTCGTGGCGCCCGTGGAGGCGAGCACCTTGTCGACGAAGCCGTCGAGCTGCTCGGCCGACTTGTCGATCGGTCCGAGCCCGTTGAAGAACGGCACGCCGGGCAGCTGTCCGTAGTCGAGGGAGAAGACGCAGTAGCCGCGCCTCTCCAGGTAGGGCGCGAGGACGAGCCAGTTGTCGACGGAGTTGCCGAAGGTGCCGTGGACGAGGACCACGGGTCGTGGGTGGGCGGCGGACGGTTTGCAGTCGTAGTCGTTCCAGCCGCTCGACGTGACCGAGGGGGCTGCGTACGCGGTGGCGGCGGGGGTGAGGGTGAGCGCGCCCGTCATGAGCAGGGCGGCGGCGAGCGCTCTGAGCGGTCGTCTCCAGGGCAGCATCGGGTGATCTCCTTGCGGCTCAAGGGAGTTGCGATGAGTGAGCCCTGTGATCCGGATCACGAGGTTGCCGTGCACACGCCAAATTACGAGCCAGTAGTGAAAGTGTGAAGTTACGCGTCGGTAAAACTTCCAGTGACCACTGGCACGGTCAGCCGCGCCGGGTGTTACCGCCTGGCGGTGCGACGAGCCCCAACTCGTACGCGATGATGACCAGTTGGACGCGGTCACGGGAGTCGAGCTTGGTGAAGAGGCGCGCCACATGCGCCTTGACCGTGGCCATGGCGATGACGAGTTCGGCCGCGATCTCCGCGTTGGACAGTCCCCGGCCGACCAGCGTGAGCACCTCGCGCTCGCGGTCGGTGATGCCGTCGACCGTCGAGCGCGCCGTCGGCGCGGGGTCAGGTTCGGGCCGCGCCGCGAACTCCTCGATCAGGCGCCGGGTGACGCTCGGCGCGATCAGGCCGTCGCCGGTGGCCACCACGTGGATCGCCGCGAGGATGTCCTCAAGTGCCATGTCCTTGACGAGGAATCCGCTCGCGCCCGCCCGCAGCGCTCCGTAGACGCAGTCGTCGTCATCGAAGGTGGTGAGCACGAGGACGCGGGTCGCGTCGGTGCCGGGCTCGGTGCCGGTCTCGGCCGTGATCAGCCGGGTGGCCTCGATGCCGTCCATGCCGGGCATGCGGATGTCCATCACGACGACATCGGGGCGTACGTCGCGGGCAAGACGGACCGCTTCGGCGCCCGTTCCCGCCTCCCCCACGACCTCGATGTCGGGGGTGTCGGCCATCAGGACGCGCAGGCCCGCGCGGACGAGGGGCTGGTCGTCGGCGAGGACGACGCGGACAGCACGAGCCGCGTGAGCCGCGTGGTCGGTCATCGCTCCTCCTTCGGTACGGGCAACAGCGCCGTCACCCGGAAGCCGCCCTCAGGGCGCGGTCCCGCGGTGAACCGGCCGTCCAGCAGGGCGACCCGCTCGCGCATCCCGGCCAGACCGAACCCGGTGCCCGCGGGCAGACCCCCGCGGCCCTCGTCCTCGACCCCCAGGGACAGCTCGCCGTCCCGCCGCTCGACGGTCACCCGGCAGGTGTCCGTTCCCGCGTGGCGTACGACATTGGTGAGGGCCTCCTGAAGGATGCGGAACGCGGCCAGGTCGATGTCGGCGGGCAGCGGCCCCCGCTCCCCCTGCCACCGGACCTCGGCGCGGACCCCGGCATCCAATGCGGAGTTCACGAGACGGTCCAAGTCGGCGAGCCCCGGCGCCGGTTCACGGGGCGCGGCGTCCGCGGGGCCCTCGGTCTCCGGTTTCCGCAGCGCGACCAGCGTCCTGCGGAGCCCCGCGAGGGCCTCCCGGCTGGTGGCCTCGATGGTGGTGAGCGCGTTGCGGGCCTCGGCGGGCTGGGTGGCGATGACCCGGCTGCCCACGCCCGCCTGGATGGCTATGACGCCGATGCTGTGCGCGATCATGTCGTGCAACTCCCGCGCGATGCGCAGTCGTTCGGCGGTGACGGCGCGGGCGGTGGCCTGGGCGCGCAGGGCCTCGGCGTGTGTGCGGCGCTCGCGGGCCGAACTGCCCGCCATCCAGGCGGCGATGAGGGCGACGGCGACGAACACGGCGGTCTGGCCGTTGTTGCTGGTCCACTCGGAGGGTGCGCAACTGCTCATGTCGTACTGGCTGGGAGGCCCGTACTGGCCGGCGGGCCCGTACTGACCCGCGGTCCCGTACTGCTCGGGGTGGCAGCCGTCGTCGGCCGGGAAGCCGAAGAGGGAGAGCATCTGTGTCGCGTACGCCATGAGGGCGGCGGTGACCGACGTGCGGCGCGGCCGGGTGGCCGCGAGATAGCCGACGGCGCAGACCCCGGCCAGGATCTGCAGATAGCTGACTTCCGTCGTGCGCATCTCCATCGTCGCCCCGACCCCGCCGAGGAGCAGGAAGGCCAGGGCGGGCAGTGGTCTGCGCCGCAGCAGCGAGGCGACCACGACCGTGAGCGCGCTCGACGCGAGGACCATAGGGACGTCGAAGCCCTGCCTCCCGTGGTCGAACGTCACGTACGTGACGAACGGATAGATGGCGGCCCCGCTCCAGGCCAGGCCCGTACGCACGGGCGACCACAGACGCCTGGGCGCAAGCCTGCTCCGGCCCGCCGCGGGCAGCGTCTGACCTGGCTTGATGTCCATGCGCCGATCGTATGTGCCTCTCCCCGGCGGGGGTATTGGCCCACGGTCGTACACCCTTGGGCTACCGGAGCCCGCGCCGGTGTGGCCGACGGCCCGATGTTCCGCGGCCCCGGTCGGCGGCACCGTGGTCCGGGTGATCGAAGTCAACGAACTGACGAAGCGGTACGGCGACAAGAGCGCCGTCAAGGACCTGAGTTTCACCGTGCGCCCCGGCCAGGTCACCGGGTTCCTCGGCCCGAACGGCGCGGGCAAGACGACCACCCTGCGGATACTGCTCGGCCTGGTCGACCCCAGCGGCGGAACCGCGACCATCGACGGCCGCCCCTTCAGGGACCGCCCCCGCGGCCTGCGCCACGTCGGCGCGCTCCTGGACGCGGGCGACGTACACGGCGGGCGCACGGCGGCGGCCCACCTGGCCGCCCTGGCCCGCGGCAACCGCATTCCGCGGGCCCGGGTCGAGGAGGTGCTGCGAGAGGTCGGCCTCGCCGGGGTCGCCCGGCGGCGCACCGGTGGCTTCTCGCTGGGGATGCGGCAGAGGCTGGGGATCGCCACCGCGCTGCTGGGCGACCCTCCGGTGCTCCTCTTCGACGAGCCCCTCAACGGCCTTGATCCGGAGGGGGTGTTGTGGGTACGCGGGCTCTTCAGGCGCCTTGCCGCCGAGGGCCGCACCGTCTTCGTGTCCAGTCACCTCATGTCGGAGATGGAGAACACCGCCGATGAGCTCATCGTCATCGGCCGGGGCGAGCTGATCGCGGCGGAGAGCCTCACCGACTTCGCCGCGCGGGGCACCCGGCTCAGCGTGAGCGTGCGTACGCCGGACGGCGTGCGGCTGAGGGACGTGCTGACGGCCGAGGGCGCGTCGGTGGAGACGGACGGCGGTGACGCGTCCACTGTCCTCACCGTCACCGGCCTTCCTGCGGCACGCATCGGTGAACTCGCTCACCAGCACCGGCTGTTGCTGCACGAGCTGGCCACCAGAGGCGCCTCCCTGGAGAAGGCGTTCATGGAACTCACCGCCGACAGCGCCGAATACCTGGCAGGAGAGCCCCGATGACGACGCTCACCCTCGCGGCATCCGCGGCCGCCGCGGAACCCCGCGCCCGCTTCCGCGACCTCATCGCCGCCGAGTGGATCAAACTCTGGTCGCTGCGCTCCACGTACTGGGTTCTCGGCATCGGCGCGCTGGTCGTCATCGGGATCAATGTGAACTCCGCACAGTCCAACGCCGACCGCCTCGCGCACCTGCCGCCGCCCCCGGACGACCTGGAACCGTATATGCGGTTCGATCCCCTGCAGACCGCCTTCGTCGATCCCGCCTGGCAGATCTTCATGGTCATCGCGGGCAGTGTCGGCGCCATCGCGGTCTTCGGCGAGTACACCAGCGGTCTGGCCCGTACGACGTTCGCGGCCGTCCCCGACCGGCGCGCGGTGGTGCTGGCCAAGGTGACTGTCGTGGTGGCGGTCATGCTCGTGCTCGGCACGGTCGTCTCGGGTGCGTCGTTCGGCGTGACGCAGGCGATCCTGCGGGAGCACGGGGGGCTCTCGCTCGGCGATCCGGGCGCGTTGCGGGCCGTCGCTGCGGGCGCGCTGCTCGCGCCGCTGTGCGCGCTGGTCGGGATGGCGGTCGGCGCGCTGGTGCGGCACGCCACTGGCACCGTCGTCACGACCCTGGTGACGCTGCTTCTGCTGCCCGCGCTCTTCCAGGGGGAGACCTACCGGTGGGTCAAGGAGATCGGCAACGCGATGCCGCTCACCGCGTGGCAGGAGCTGGTCGTGAACCCCTCGATCCCCTTCCCCCAGGACAGATATCCGGTGTCGGTCACCGAGGCGTGGATCGTGTTCGCGGTGTGGCCGCTGGTCGCGGTGGCCGTCACGGTGGTGACCGTGCACCGCCGGGATCTGTGAACCCCGCGCCTACGCCGCCAGCGTCCCCGGCACGATCGCGCCGGGCCCGAACTTCGCCCGCGCCCGGTCGGCCACCTCCTCGATCCGGCGGGCCCTGTCGTCCGCCGGGTCGAACATCAGCTGGTGGGCGGCCTGTTCGGCGGGGCCGAGCCCTTCGGCGCGCAGGGAGATGCCGCGCACCCGGGCCCGCTGGAGGCCGAGCGCCTCGTACATGCGGTACGCGGTGGTGGTCAGCGCGGAGGAGTGCGCGGTCGGTTCGGGCAGCGTGCGGGTGCGGGTGATCGTCGAATAGCCGGTGCGGTCCGCGTACCGCACGGTGAGGGACAGGGAGCGGCACACCTGGTCCTCGCCGCGCATCCGCGCGCCGAGTTCCTCGGTGAGCGAGAGCAGCGCCCTGCGGTGCCGTGTGGGGTCCAACTCGTCGCGAGGGAAGGGCCGTTCGGATGCGAGGGAGCGGGACGCCGCGTTCGGTACGACCTGCGTACGGTCGATTCCGTGCGCCTTCTCGCGCAGTTCGCGGCCGGCGCGGGCGCCGACGAGGCGCTGCAGCGTGGACAGCGGCGCGGCGGCCACCTTGCCGACGGTGTCGAGTCCGTACGAGCAGAGGGAGCGGGCGGTGGCGCGGCCGACCCCCGGCAGTTCGCCGACCGGCTTCGGGCCGAGGAACTCCAGGGCGGCCTCCGGCTCCGGGCCCACGGCCAGGGTCACTCCCGGCGCGGCCCCCCGCACGGCCATCCGCGCCAGCATCGGGCCCGGCCCTGCGCCGATCACGCAGTCCACCCCGTACAGGGCGAGCGCCCGCACCCGGATCACCGAGGCGAGTTCGGCGGCGTCCCACCCGAAGTAACGCATCGCCCCCCGTACGTCGACGAGCGCACCATCGGGCGGCAGTGCCTCGACGACCGGACTGAACTCGCCGACCAGCGAGATCAGTTGGGGCAGGGCGGCCTCGTACAGGGGAGGCAGCAGGAACCGTATGCAAAGAGTGCTCATCCCGCACTCCCCGGGCTCTGGTGCCACAACTTCCGCCCCGTTGCCGCACGTTCGCCGGGCGGCTGGAGGTCGGCCCAGGGATGCATCTCGTACCCCGTGGACATCCGGATGCGCCGACCGCCGCCCGCATCGGCCACCTCATCGGCCCCCTCGGGGCTGCCAGGTTCGGCGAGCCGTGCCCCCACCGCGTCGAGCCCGCCCTCCTGCCGCAGCTCCACCAGCTCCGCCAGGTTCCAGGCGGCGGCGCCCACCACGCTGAGGCTGCGCGGCCCGCGCCGCTGCACCACCCCGCGGACAAGGAGCAGCCAGGAGTGGAAGACGGTGTGCGCGCACCGCTCGTGGGCGTCGTCGAAGAAGGCGAGGTCGACCAGGCCCGTGCCGTCGTCAAGGGTGGTGAAGATGACCCGCTTCCCGGAGCGGATCGGCGGGGTCTGGGTGGCCGCCTTGGCGCCCGCGACGAGCACGGTCGCCCCGTGTTCGGCTTCCCGCAGGCGGCGCGCCGTCAGTACGCCGAGTTCCCGGAGGAACTCCGTGTGGTCGCCCATGAGATGGCGCGAGGAGTCCATGCCGAGGACGCCGAGTTCGGCGCTGAGCCGTTCCGCGTCGTCCAGGTCGGGCAGCCCGGCGGGTGCCGTCTTCCGCCCGCCGGACAAGGGGAGTTGGGCCCCGGAGGATCCGCCGCGCGAGCCGCGCCGCAGCTCGGTGAGGTGCAGTTGCAGATCGCGGCGGTTGGCGCCGAACGCGTCGAGCGCGCCGACCTGCGCGAGCCGCTGGGCGACCGGTTTGCTGGGCCTTGCCCGCTCCCAGAAGTCCAGGAGCGAGGCGTAGGGCTGCGCGTCGGCGATCCGCTCAGCCTCGGCCTCGCTGATGCCGTGCACGTCGGAGAGGGCGAGGCGCAGGCCCCACCGGTCCGGAGCCGGACCGGTGCCGGCCGAGCCAGAACCAGACACCAGTTCGATACGGTGAGCGACCGCGGACCGGTTCACGTCCAGCGGCAGGATCGGCACCCCCCGCCGCCGCGCGTCCGCGAGCAGCAGCCGCTTCGGGTACATCCCGGGGTCGTGCGTGAGCAACCCGGCGAAGAAGGCGGCCGGGTGATGGGCCTTCAGCCACGCCGACTGATAGGTCGGCACGGCGAAGGCCACCGCGTGCGCCTTGCAGAAGCCGTACGACCCGAAGGCCTCGATGATCTCCCAGGTCCGGCCGATCGTCTCGGCGTCGTACCCCTTCGCCGCCGCCTGCTGCGCGAACCAGAACCGGATCCGCCCCTGCGACTCGGGGTCGGAGAGCCCGCGCCGCACCCGGTCCGCCTCGTCGCGCCCGCAGCCGGTCATGATGTCCACGATCTCGATGATCTGCTCGTGGAAGACGACGACGCCGTACGTCTCCTTCAGCGGACCCGCCAGATCCGGGTGCGGATAGCGGATGGGCGCGCGGCCGTGCCGGGCCTCGATGAACGGCCGCACCATGTCGGCGGCGACCGGCCCCGGACGGAAGAGCGAGATGTCGACGACCAGGTCGTGGAAGGTCGCGGGCTGCAGGCGCCCGACCAGATCACGCTGGCCCGGCGACTCGATCTGGAAGCAGCCGAGCGTCTCGGTCGACTGGATGAGCCGGTACGTCGCCGGGTCCCCCGGCGGTACCGCGTCCACGTCCACCCGCTCGCCCGTGGCCCGCTCGACCTCCCCCACCGCGTGCGCCATCGCCGACTGCATCCGCACGCCGAGCACGTCGAGCTTGAGCAGCCCGAGATCCTCCACGTCCTCCTTGTCGAACTGGGACATGGGAAGGCCCTCGCCGCTGGTGGGCACGACGGGCGTACGCGCGAGCAGCGAGGCATCGGAGAGCAGCACCCCGCACGGATGCATGGCGACCCCGCGCGGCAGCGCGTCCAGGGCCTCGACCAGCTCCCACATGCGGCCGTGTCTCTCTATCTCCCCCGCCACCGCCCGCAGTTCGGGCAGCTCCTCCATCGCCGAGCGGGCGTCGCGCGCGCGGATGTGCGGGAAGGACTTGGCGATCTTGTCGATCTCGGCCGGGTCCATGGAGAGGGCGGCGCCCACGTCACGTATGGCATGGCGGACCCGGTAGGTCTCGGGCATGGCGACGGTCGCGACCCGGTCGGTGCCGAAGCGGCCGATGATCGCGCGGTAGACCTCAAGGCGGCGGGCCGACTCCACGTCGATGTCGATGTCCGGCAGGACGGCCCGCCGCGTGGACAGGAAGCGCTCCATCAGCAGGCCGTGCTCGACGGGGTCGGCGTGCGCGATGCCGATGAGGTGGTTGACCAGGGACCCGGCACCGGAGCCGCGCGCCGCGACCCGGATGCCCAAGCCCCGTACGTCGTCCACCACTTGGGCCACGGTGAGGAAGTAGGAGGCGAAGCCGTGGTACGCGATGATGTCCAGCTCGTGGTGCATCCGCTCCCAGTAGCCGCGGGCCCCCGGGGAGCGGTCGTAGCCGCGCAGCACCATGCCCGCCGTCGCGCGTGAGGCGAGGACGCGCTGCGCGCTGCGGCGCCCCGCGCCCACCAGGTGCGGTTCGGGGAAGCGGACGGAGCCGATGCCGATGTCGTCCTCGGGGTCGACGAGACACTCGGCGGCGGCCGTCTGGGTCTGCTCGACCAGGCGGCGCGCGGTGTCGCGGCGGAAGCCGGCCGCCTCCACGATCCGCTCGGCGTTGCCCAGCATGAGGTCGGCGCCCTTCAACCACCGTTCCCCGCCGTCGAGTTCCTTGGTCGGGTCGACGGGGACGAGGCGGCGGGCCGCGTCGAGTACGTCGGCGACCGGGCCCATCCCCGGGTCGGCGTAGCGGACGGCGTTGCTCAGGACGGGGCGCACGCCCTGCTCGGCGGCGAAGCCGACGGTGCGGGCCGCGAGGCGGAGCGAGCCGGGGCCTGTGCCTTCACGGCCGTGCCATACGGACTCCAGGCGCAGCGCGTCTCCGTAGCGCTCGCGCCAGGGGGCGAGGAGGCGGGCGGCCCGGTCGGGGCGTCCGGCGGCGAGCGCGCGCCCCACGTCGGACGCGGGGCCGAGCAGCACAGTCATGCCCTCGCCATGGTTCTCCTCCCACGGAAGCACGGGCTGCCCCTCGCCGCTCCGGTGGGCGGCGGTGACCAGGCGGCACAGCGCGGCCCAGCCCCTGGCGCCGTCGCGGGCGAGGAAGGTCACGCGCGGGGTCGATTCGTCGATGAAGGCACCTCCGCGCACCGGGGCCCGGCGCCGCTCACCGCGCGCCGGGGCGGGCTCCCCCACCGCGAGCTCGGTACCGAACAGGGGCCGCACCCCCGCTTTCGCGCAGGCCTTGGCGAACCGGACCGTCCCCGCGAGGGTGTCCCGGTCGGTGAGCGCGAGGGCGTCCATGTTCCGCTCGGCGGCGCGCTCGGCGAGCCGCTCCGGGTGCGAGGCCCCGTACCGAGGGGAGAACCCGGAGACGGTGTGCAGATGCGTGAACCCTGGCACACGCACCTCCTGGAACCCTGAACCGATCCGACCTCACATCCCCCGCCTCCACCATAGACCAAGTTTCGAACGTACGTACGACACCCGGGCCGGACCACACCCCGCTTCGCCCATTCGGACCCGCCCACCTGCGGGAACGGCAGGGGCCACGGAGCGTGGGGGCATGAGTTTCACCGATGAGTTGAAGAGCGCCGTCACTCCACGAGCAGCCCTGCTGGTCATCGGCGTACTGGCCTTGCAGCTGCTGTTCATCGCCTCCTACGTGGGTGCCCTGCACGACCCGAAGCTGAAGGACGCACCCTTCGGGGTCGTCGCTCCGGGGCCCGCTGCGAAGGAGACCGCGGCCAAGCTCAGGAAACTCCCCGGTGAACCGCTCGACCCCCGCGTACTCAAGGACGAGGCCACGGCCCGCGACCAGATCATGAACCGCGACATCGACGGCGCCCTGCTCCTCGACCCCCGGGGCACCGACGACACCCTCCTTGTCGGCTCCGGCGGCGGCACCGTCCTCGCCACCGCCCTGGAGAAGATCGCCACCCAGGTCGAAGCGGACCAGCAGCGGACGGTCAAGGCCGTGGACGTGGCCCCGGCGTCCCCCGACGACTTCAACGGGCTCTCGTCCTTCTACCTCGTCGTCGGCTGGTGCGTCGGCGGCTATCTGTGCGCCTCGATCCTGGCGATCAGCGCGGGCTCCCGGGCCACGAACCGCCAGCGCGCACTGATCAGGACCGGCGCCATGGCGCTCTACTCGATCGCGGGGGGCCTGGGCGGCGCGCTCATCATCGGGCCCATTCTCGGCGCCCTGCCCGGCAGCATCATGGGCCTGTGGGGCCTCGGCTCGCTCGTCGTCTTCTCGGTCGGCATGATCACGCTCGCCCTGCAGTCGCTCACCGGCATCGTGGGCATCGGCCTCGCCGTCCTGCTCGTCGTGATCGCGGGCAACCCGAGCGCGGGCGGCGCCTTCCCGCTGCCGATGCTGCCGCCGTTCTGGAAGGCGATCGGCCCCTGGCTGCCGCCGGGCGCGGGCACCTGGGCGGCGCGCTCCATCGCGTACTTCAAGGGCAACGCGATCACCGGCCCCATGCTGGTACTCGCCGCCTGGGCGGTCCTGGGCACCGCCATCACCCTGGTCATGTCAGCACTACGGGGGGACCGCCAGCCGGGCAGGGATAAAACGCTGGGCGCCCCGTAAGAGGCGCCCCATAGGGGCGCGAGGAACTGCGCGCCCAGCCACATACGGCCCGCAGGAATCAAAGCAAACGGGGCCGACCCACCCAAGGCGAACCGACCCCGTACTGCTACCCCTGCCGGGAGGGCCTAACCAATCTCCGCCCCAAAAGCGGCAAGCGCCTCCGGCACCGGCTGGAAGAACGTCTCCCCGCCGGCGGAGCAGTCACCACTGCCCCCCGAGGTCAGCCCAAGCGCCGTGTCGCCCGCGAAGAGCGAGCCGCCGCTGTCGCCCGGCTCGGCGCAGACGTCGGTCTGGATGAGCCCGTTGACTATGTCGCCGTTTCCGTAGTTCACGGTGGCGTCGAGACCGGTGACCGTCCCGTCGTGCACCTGCGTGGTCGAACCACTGCGCTGCACCTTCTGGCCCACGGTCGCGTCGCCCGCCTTGGTGATGGCCTGCGTCGAGCCGTTGTAGAGGTTCACCTCACTCGGGTGCGCGGTGTCACCGCTGTACTTGACGATTCCGTAGTCGTTGTCGGGGAAGCTGGAGCCCGCGTTCTCACCGATGACCGGGCCGCCCTCCTCCTCGGACCAGCTGGTGATCGACTCGGTGCAGTGCCCGGCGGTCAGGAAGTGCGGCGCACCGTCCTTGACCACGTTGAAGCCGAGCGAGCAGCGGCCGCCGCCACCCCAGATGGCGTCGCCACCTGCGATGAAGGGCTTGAACTCCCCCTTGCTGTGCTGGAGTTCGGCCCTGGAACCGAGCCCCTTCACGACCGCGTCCAGCTTGTCCATCGCGGCGCCCTTGACCGTGCGGTCCGCCGTGACGACGACCTTGTTGGTGGCCGGGTCGACCGCCCACGAGGTGCCGGGGATGGTCGCCTTGTCGCTGAGCGTGGAGCGCGCGCTCTTCAGTTCGGCGAGGGAGTTCTCGACGATTCTGGCCTTGGCGCCCGCCGACTCGACGGCGTCCGCCGCGCTCTTGTCGAGGACGTTCACGACCAGGTTCTTGGCCTTGGCGTCGTAGTACGTACCCGCGGCGTCCGCGCCGAGGCCCTTGCCGAGGGACGAGGCGAGCTTTCCGGCCTTCGCGACCGAGAGGGTGTCCGGCGTGGGGGTCGGGGCACTCTCACTCGCGTTCGCAGTCTGGAAGGTGATTCCGGCGGCGATCAGTGCGGTGATGCCCGCACCTGCCACGGCGGCACGTCGCTTGGATATGCGTCGGTGCTTCACGTCACGTCCTCCTGTGGGGGGTCGGCCCGTTCGGTGTGGGGACCTGAGGGCCGGAAGGCGTACCAGCACGGAGTCGCTCACGCTGCAAAAGCCGCGTCCATGCCAAAGGTTGGGCCCACTATCCCGATACCGCCGGGTAGCACACAAGGTCTACTTCAGGACGCGCACGCCACAACCACCGTGCGCCCCCCACCTCTTCACCGCTGCGGGTCGCACCACGTCGGTTCCCGCTGCAAACACCGCGTGCGAGCGGACGATCGGCAGCGGGTAAGGACTAGTCCTGTCCGGTTCTCGACCCTGCGGGCGCGTCCGGCTCTCCGCCTTCCGAATCCGCCGTACCGGAATCCGGCAGTGCGACGGCAGGCGGTGGTGGCGTGGCGACGGAGGGCTGGGGCGCCGCCGCGGGCGGCTGCGGCGCCGGCTGGGCCCGCTCCAGGAAGCGCAACAGCTCCACGGGGAAGGGCAGTACGAGCGTCGAGTTCTTCTCCGCGGCGACCGCCACGACGGTCTGCAGGAGCCGCAGCTGGAGGGCGGCGGGCTCGGCCGCCATCTCGTGCGCGGCCTCAGCGAGCTTCTTGGAGGCCTGCAGCTCGGCGTCCGCGTTGATCACACGCGCCCGCCGCTCACGGTCCGCCTCGGCCTGCCGGGCCATCGACCGCTTCATCGTCTCCGGAAGGGATACGTCCTTGATCTCGACCCGGTCGATCTGTACACCCCACCCGAGCGCGGGCGAGTCAATCATCAACTCCAGGCCCTGGTTGAGCTTTTCCCGGTTGGAGAGCAGATCGTCGAGGTCGCTCTTGCCGATGATCGAGCGCAGCGACGTCTGTGCCATCTGCGAGACCGCGAAACGGTAGTCCTCCACCTGGACGACGGCCTCGGCCGCGTCGACCACCTTGAAGTAGATGACCGCGTCCACCCGGACGGTGACGTTGTCCCGCGTGATGCCGTCCTGCGCGGGCACCGGCATCGTCACGATCTGCATGTTGACCTTACGGAGCCGGTCCACACCCGGCACGACCATCGTGAACCCGGGCCCGCGCACCGCGCGTTGCAACCGTCCGAGCCGGAGCACGACACCCCGTTCGTACTGTTTGACGACACGCGCCGCGGCCATCACATAGACCACTCCGACAGCCCCGACGGTCGCTCCCGCCACCACCAGCTCCTCGACCATGCCGGCCCCCAGGGTCCGAATTGGGCGTGTTGGGCGTGCACTTCGAAGGTAGCGCCGCACGACGCACAAAGGGAGACGGGAGACAGGGGAGAACCCCCGCCCGTGACTCCGGGCGGGGGCTCTCAGCCGCTGGCTGCAGAACGGGTCGTACGTGGATCAGTAGACGCTCACGCCGTACGCGCTCAGCGCCTCGGTGACCGGCTGGAAGAAGGTCGTGCCGCCCGAGGAGCAGTTGCCGCTGCCGCCCGAGGTCAGGCCGAGTGCCTTGGTGCCCGCGTAGAGCGGACCGCCGCTGTCGCCGGGTTCGGCGCAGACCGTGGTCTTGATCATGCCGTAGACGATGTCGCCGCCGCCGTAGTTGACGGTCGCGTTCAGGCCGGTGACCTTACCGCTGTGGATGCCGGTGGTGGAGCCGCGCCGGGTGACGGTCTGGTTCAGGGTGGCGTTGCCCGCGCTGGTGATGTCCTGGCTGCCGACCGTGCCCGCGTGACTGGCCGAGCCGGTGTACTTGACGATGCCGTAGTCGTTGGTCGGGAAGCTGGAACCCGTCGTGGTCCCCAGCGTCGTGGTGTGCCCCGAGTTGGACCACCAGGTGCCCGCACCGTCGGTGCAGTGACCGGCGGTGACGAAGTAGTAGGTGCTGCCGCTGCGGACGTTGAAGCCCAGCGAGCAGCGCCAGCTCGATGCGTAGATGGCGTCGCCGCCGGAGATCAGCTTGCTGAACTTGCCCGGGGTCCGCTCGACCTTGAGGGCACCCGCGTTGCTGCCCGCCGCCGCCTTGATCTTGGCGATCTCGGCCTTGGAGACAGTGCTGTCGGCAGTGACGACCAGACGGTTGGTCGCCTTGTCGACGCTCCACGCGGTGCCCGCCACATTGGCGTCGAGTACCGCGTCGCCCGCCTTGGTGAGCTGCGCCGAGCTGAAGGTGGTGACGTCGTTGGCGTTCGCAGCGGGGACGGCGAGCGCGCCGGCGGCCACAAGTCCGGTGGCCACGGCGAGCAGACGAGTACGTCTCGCTATGCCGCTGCGGGGGGTGGTGCGCTTGTTCCTCACTTGTTGTTCCTCCCGAGGGGAAGTCAGTGGGCCCGTGTGGGTTGCAGGCCCGTGAGGCGCAGCCATAGAGCACAAAAGACGGTCCGGGTTCCGGATACGCCGTGCCCCTGACAAGCGCTGCTCGGGAGTATTCGGGCCAAGGACAGCACGCACAAGGGCGTCTTTCAGCCGTCAGCCGGATACATGTCGACCGGCCCCGGCGGCTGTCGTATCTCTCGTACGCCACCGGGGCTGGGGTCATCGGCGCTCGTTCAGACGTGTCGGCGGGCAAGAAGGTTCCGCTCACCGGCGGCGATCTCGGCGTCAAGCGTGTTGCCCGGGGGCGGGAAGGGGCAGAGGAAGTGGTCGGCGAAGGCACACGGCGGAAGCAGCGCACGGTTGAAGTCCACCGTCGTGCGCCCCTCGGCGTCGGGCGCTGCGGGACGCAGGAACCGGAACCGGTGGCTGGACACCCCGCCGGTCGTGTCGGCGAAGACCGCCCACAATGAGCCGTCGCCCTCCACCGAGACCTGGAGCGTGTGCTCCTTTCCGGCCAGGGTGAAGGCAAGTTCACCGCCGAGGCCGAGCCCGCGCTCCACCCCGTCCGCGTTGCCGACCCGTACGGTGCGCACCCCGCTGCCGGTGCCGTCGGCGGCGTACGGCGTGAAGCGCCCCACCGCCGCCCAGCGCGCGTCGTACTCCGTGGCCTCGATGCCCTGGAAGGCGCGGCGCGCGGCGGACTCGGGGTCGAAGTCGCGTACCGCCCAGAGCCCTTCGCGCCGCAGCACGACGAGGCGGCGCTCCCCCAGGGCGACGCGGGCCGCGGCGACCTGGCCGGGGTCGGCGCCCAGCCGGACCTCTCCGCTGAGGAGCCGCCCGTCGACTGTCAGTCCGTCGTCGGCGTCGGCGTCGGCGTCGGCGGTCAGAACGATCTCGTCGCCCGCCTCGGTCCAGCGCCCGGGGATGCCCGGGAGCCGGCCGTCCGGATGGTCGGCGAGCCAGTGCGTGCCGGTGAGAGCCAGTGGGCCATAGGGCGCCGACACCGTCTCCGTCCGCTGCTCGTGCCAGTGCTTCCAGTCGCGTGCCGCGTCCGTAGACGTGCCCGTAGGCGTGTCCGTCGTCATGTGCTGTTCAGCCCTTCTGCTTGGGGAGGCCCTCGGGGTTGACGCGCGACTTCTTCACGGCTTCGCTCGCCAGACCCCAGCGCCCCAGGACCTTGGCGTAACTGCCGTCCTTGATGGCGTGGTTGAGCGCGGCGGCGTAGGCGTCGACCAGGCCGCTGTCCTTCTTCGTGGTGGCGGCGATCTCGCCCTGGACGGCGGCTCCCCCGCCCGACAACGTACCGATGATCTTCGTCTGTCCCGCCGACGCCACGTGGTACGCGGCCGAGGGGTTCGGGCCGAGGTATGCGTCGATGCGCCCGGACTGGAGGGCCAGGTAGTAGTCGGAGTCCTTCTGGAAGTACTTGATGTCGACCGGCTCACGCCCTGCCTTCTCGTTCTCCTTGCTCCAGTCGACGAGGATCTTCTCCTGGTTGGTGCCCGAGGAGACCGCGATGGTCCTGCCCGCGACGTCCGCGGGTTTCTTCGCCGTCCACGTGGCGTCCTTGCGTGCCTCGAAGGCGATGTTGTCGAGCCGGTAGGTGGCGAAGTCGTACTTCTCCTTGCGCTCCTCGGTCACCGTGACGTTGCCGAAGACGCCGTCGAACTTCCCGCTGTCCAGGCCGACGAAGAGGTTCTCCCAGGAGACCTGCTCGAACTTCGGCTTCAGACCGAGGATGTCGGCGACCAGGATCGCGATGTCGACCTCGGAGCCGATCCGCGTCTTGTCGTCGGTGGCGTAGAAGCCGAGCGGCGCGGTCGAGTCGGCGCCGCCGCCGAGCCGCAGCGTGCCGCGCCCGCGCACCTCTTCGGGTACGAGCGCGGCGATGGCGTCGACCTTCTTGCCGCGTACGCGGTTCTGGTCGGGCCCGATGTTGATGTTGCCGACCTTCTTGGTGCCGGGCTTGCCTGAGCCGGTCGCGGCGTCGCTGTCCCCGCCGCAGGCGCTGAGCAGGGGTGCGAGGGCCAGGGCGGCGATGGAGGCGGAGAGGGTACGTCGGGAAAGCATGCGAGAGCTCCTGGAGAACCGTGGCTGGGAGAACCTGGAGGACCTTGGTCTAGAGGACCTTGGAGAGAAATGTGCGGGTGCGGTCGTGCCGCGGCCGGTCGAGTACGTCGCCGGGGGCGCCCTGTTCGACGATCAGTCCCTCGTCCATGAAGACGACCGTGTCGGCGACCTCACGCGCGAAGCCGATCTCATGGGTGACGACGATCATCGTGGTGCCCTGGCTCGCCAAGTCCTTGATGACGTCGAGGACTTCACCGACCAGTTCGGGGTCGAGCGCGGACGTCGGCTCGTCGAAGAGCAGCAGCTTCGGTTCGAGGGCGAGCGCGCGGGCGATGGCGACGCGCTGCTGCTGCCCGCCGGAGAGCTGCTTGGGGTAGGCGTCCGCCTTGTCGGCGAGCCCGACCCGGTCGAGCAGGGTCCCGGCGGCGGCGACGGCTTCCTTGCGTGGCCTCTTCAGCGCCGAGATGGGCGCCTCGACGATGTTCTCCAGGACCGTCAGATGCGGGAAGAGGTTGAAGTTCTGGAAGACGAAGCCGATCTGGGTGCGCTGCTTGAGCACCTCGCGTTCGCGCAGCTCGTACAGCTTGTCGCCGGAGCGCCGGTAGCCGACGAGCGCGCCGTCGACGCTGATCCAGCCCTTGTCCACCTTCTCCAGGTGGTTGATGGCGCGCAGCAGTGTGGACTTGCCGGATCCGGAGGGGCCGAGGATGACGGTGACCTCCCCCTTGCGCACCTCCAGATCAAGGCCCCGCAGTACCTCCAGGGATCCGAAGGACTTGTGCACGGACCGGAGTTCGACCATCGCGCTCATCGCGATGCCCCCTTTGAGAAGTGACGTTCGACGTAGTGCTGGAGGACGGAGAGTGCGGTGGTGAGCAGGACGTACCAGGCGGTGGCGACCATCAGGAGCGGCACGACGCGGCCGTTGCGGCCGTAGATGACCTGGACTTGGTAGAAGAGCTCGCCGATCGCCATCACGGAGACGATCGAGGTGCCCTTGAAGAGGGAGATGATCTCGTTGGCCGCGTTGGGCAGGATCGAGCGCATCGCCTGCGGCAGGACGATCCGGCGGATCTGCCTCAGGCGGGGGATGCCGAGCGCTGCCGCAGCCTCCAACTGGCCGCTGTCGACGGCCAGTACGCCCGCCCGTACGATCTCGGCGGCGTACGCGGCCTGGTGGAGTGCGAGCCCGAGGACCGCCGCGCTCATCGCGCCGACGAGCCCCATGGTGTCGAAGGAGAAGAAGCCGGGCCCGAAGGGGATGCCGAACTGCAACTCCTTGTACAGATAGGCCAGGTTGAACCAGAAGAGCAGCTGCACGATGAGCGGGATCGAGCGGAACGCCCAGATGTAGGCGAAGGCCACCGCCTTGAGGAAGGGGCTCGCCGAGAGCCGCATGAAGGCGAGCACGATGCCGAGCGCGAAGCCGACGGCCGTGCCGTAGAAGGTGAGCTGGAGGGTGACCCAGACCGCCTTGAGGATCACGTCGGCGGTGAAGAACTCGGCGAACACCTCCCATTCCCAGCCGGAGTTGGTGGCGAGTCCGTGTGCGAACTGGGCCACCAGGACGGCTGTCGCGACGACGGCCGCCCAGCGCCAGGGGTGGCGCACGGGGACGACCTTCAGCGCGCTGTAGTCGTCGTCCTTGGCGAGGCCGTCGGCCACCGGGCGTTCCGTGACGCTCATCGGGTGCGCTCCGATCCGCGCGCGTAGTACCGCTCCACGTAGTACTGGCCGACGCTGAGCAGCGAGGTGACCACGACGTACCAGAGGGTGGCGACCAGCAGCAGCGGGATCACCTGATAGGTGCGGTGATAGACGAGCTGCACGGAGTACAGCAGGTCCTGCACCGCGATGACGCTGACGATCGAGGTGCCCTTGAGCGTGCCGATCAGCATGTTCCCCGCGGGCGGCACGATGGAGCGCATGGCCTGCGGAAGCACGATCCGCCGCCATCTGCGCCACCGGCTGAGCCCGATGGCCTGTGCGGCCTCGATCTGTCCACGGTCGACGGAGAGGATGCCGCCGCGCACCACCTCGGCGGCGTACGCGGCCTCGTGCAGGGTGAGACCGATGACGGCGATGGTGATCGGCCCGAGGAGGTTCACCGTCTTCACGCCGAAGAGGTAGGGGTACAGCGCCCCGATGTTGAACCAGAACAGCAGCTGCACCAGGATCGGCATCGACCGGAAGAGCCAGACATAGCCCCAACTGACGGCGCGCAGCACGGGGTTGGAGGAGAGCCGCCCCATGGCGAGCACGGTGCCGAGCGCGAAGCCGAGCACCATGACGACGGCGGTCAGCCAGAGCGTGAGCCACAGGCCGCGCAGCACGGACGCCGAGGTGAAGTAGTCGCCGACCACGTCCCACTGGAACGCGTCATTGCGTACGACCGAGTTGGCGGCGAGCGCGAGAAGGAGAAGGACCGCGGCGGCGGCCACCCACTGACCGGCGCGGCGGCGCGGCACGATGCGCGGGGCGTCGGGAGGAGGGTCGTGGGGAGGGGCGGTCGCGGCTTTGGTGAGCGTGTCGGAAGACATGGCGAAGGCTCCGTGGATACAGGAGACCCCCGGGCACGCGTCGGAACGCGCGGCGGGAGATCACACACGGGTGGTGCCTTCACACGGACCGAGCCCCTCAGCACGATCCGCCTTGAGAGTACGGGGCGCTTTCGGCCCGCTGTCAAGGGTGTCCAGGATCTGAGCGGTACGTCTCACGGCAGTTGACGGAAAAACGGATGCCTGTTCCACTTGCCCCATGCATCCGCAGCAGTGGCTGGTCACGCGCTCCCACATCGACTTCGGTCGAGTGTGGTCGGCGTCTTGTTCGACGACTCTCTGAGCCGACCCCCTGCGCGCTGAGCCTCTCTTTCCCGAGGGCTCTTCCGCCTTGCATCGCCCGGCGCCCACGCGCCGTTGACCCCTGCCTTCACACGCGCCTCCCGCCGCCGCGCCCCTGCGCACGCCGGCACCCCTCCCTCGTCATGCCTTCGTACGTCCGCTCCGCCCTGCCCTGCCGCCTGATGGAGAACGTCACGCCATGAGCAAGTCCCCGTATTCCCGCCGTATCCCTGCGGCCTTCGCCCTGATCACCGCCGCCACACTCACGCTCACCGCCTGCGGTTCCGGCGGCTCCGCCGACACCACGGTCGGCGCGGCGCCCGCGGGCAAGAGCGACAAGATCCCCACCGCCGACGTGGTGTCCTCGGTCAAGAAGGACGAGGCGGCGGCGCGGCTGCTCCCCTCGGACGTACGAGAACGGGGGACCCTCAATCTGGCGACCGCCGTCGGCGGCAGCCCGCCGGGCAACACCTATCTGGAGGACGGCAGAACGATCGTCGGCCAGGACGCCGACTTCGCGGATGCCGTCGCCAAGGCGCTCGGCCTGAAGCTGAAGCGCGAGGCCGCGAGCTTCGAGGCGATCCTGCCCGCCCTGGACAGCGGCAAGTACGACCTGGGCACCGGAAACTTCGGCGTCACGGACGAGCGGCGCAAGACCATCGACTTCGTCACGTACATCAACGACGGCCAAGGCTTCGCCGTCCGTAAGGACAGCAAGCTGAAGAAGGTCACGGACTTCGAGCAGCTGTGCGGCCTGAACGTGGCGACCGGCGCCGGCACCACCTTCGAGGTCACCCTTGAGGACAACAAGCATGTGTGCGAGGACGCGGGCAAGAAGCCGTACAGCGTGAAGACCTACGCGGAACAGGGCGCGATCTGGGGTTCGCTCCAGCAGGGCCGCACCGATGTGGTGATGTCCACCATCAACGGCCTGCGGTACGCGGTCGCCCATCAGGAGGGCCTGAAGTTCCTCGGCGAGTACCACCGTCTCGACGTCGGCTTCGCCTTCAAGAAGGGCACGAAGCTGGCGCCGGCGTTCCGGGCGGCGGTGAACCGGCTGATCGAGGACGGGACGTACGACCGCATCCTGAAGAAGTGGGGAACCAAGGACTCGGCGATCGAGAAGTCACAGATCTCACCGCCGGAGATCAAGGACTGACCGCCCGTCAGCGGTAGCGCCCCCGAAGGGGCGCGGGGAACTGCGCGACAAGCCCCCACGCACCCGCGGACGACAGCAGTCCCGCAGCGTTCCTACAGCCCGCAGTCGCAACAGGAGCAGCACTCGCAGATACCGCAGCACCCGCAGTCACAATCGCCGCAATTGTTGCAGCATCCCTCCCGCTTCTTGCGGGACCAGGGGCCCTCGTAGGAATCGGCACAGCACACCTTGCAGGTGCAGCAGAGCCCGATGGCGACCGCGCATCCCGCCCAGAAGCCCCGCTTGCCCGGCTTCGGCGGCTGGGGTTCGGGGCCGGGCCCGAAACCGCCAGGCCCACCAGGGCCACCCGGCACCCCGCCTCCGTACGGATTGCCACCTCCGTACGGGGACTGCGGGCCGTACGGACCGCTGGAGGGAGGTCCGTACGGCCCGCCCTGTCCGGGCGACGACGGCGGCGGAGGCCCGAAGGAACCGCCCTGATGGGCCGTCACCTCATGGGAGTGCCCGCACGAACCGGTCCCGAAGGCCCGGTCCACCGAGCGCCCCAGTTCATGCGCGAGCAGCACATGCGCCAGCTTGCCGTCGGTGAATTCGGCGTCCCGCAGCGCGAGCCGGATGCCGTGCAGGGCGTCGTCCGCCAGGCGCCGGGCCTCGGCGAGGCCGGTGCCCGTGGCCGTGAGCGGGTTCCAGGCACCCGACGCGGCGTCAGCTTCCTTGTCCTCCACGGCGTCCAGGAGATGCGCGAGCCTGCCGAAGAGCCGCCCCGCCTCGGCGAGCGGCGCGGCGTTGCCCGGCCTGCCCGCGATGACGGCGGTGTGCGCGAAGGCCGCGGCGGTGGCTGTCTCGGTCGGCTCGGTGACCGTGAGCAGAGAGGTGCCGGGGCCGGCCAAGGTCTCGATGCCGACCTGCCGTTCGACGGCGTCGAGGAGGACCGCCGTGTCGAATCCCACATCGGCGCCGGTCCGCGCGCCCGCCCGGTCCCAGCTGCTCGCGACCTTGCGCGCGGCGGCGGCCACCGGCCTGCGCGCCAAGAGCCCGTCCCCGTCGACGACGTGGTCGCGCACCTTCGCCGAGGCCAGGACCAGGGAGACTGCGGCGGCGAGCCGCGCTCCCTCGCCCTGGGCGACGGACGCGGTCCGCATGCCGCGCAGCGGGCAGGGCCCCGCGGTGCGCCGCCAGCCGGTCGACTTGGCGGCCTGAGCCTCCGTCAGAACCGAGATGATCAGGCCGTCGTAGTTGGTCACGACCCGGGCGAACTGCCCGTGGTCACTGCGCAGGGCGAGACAGAGCCCGCAGAGGTGCGCCATCCATTGCGTCTTCAGCCCCTCACCGAGACGATGACTGCAGGGCCTGACGATTCCGAACATACGACTCCCCCGTGAGCCTTCCGCTGATCAACTCGGGCATCGTATCGAGGGTTCCGTTCACCCGGACGCACCTGTCGTCACCCATACGCCGTGAGAAATCATATTTCACTCACTGTCAGCAGCCATACTCTGTACGACCCTTGGGTAGCAACGAGAGTCAGCGTGTTGACTCTGCACCAGTACCGTCACGAAAACCCCGCGCGGCGACTATCCACTTGGCGCCCCATCCGCATCATGGACGAACATGGGGACAGGGAACGCAGAAAGCCCGCTGTGAGAGGAGGCGTCCATGGGATCGGTGCGCAAGGCGAGTGCCTGGCTTGGCCTCGTCGACGACAACAACAATGACGAGCGTTACTACGACGGCTACGACGATGACGAGGCCGAGGGACCCGGCGAGGCCTGGGTCACCGACCCGCGGGTGCGGGTGGCGGCCGAGTCCGCGCAGGAGGAGGGGCGCCGGATCGGGACCGTGACCCCGGACAGTTTCCGGGACGCGCGCGGCATCGGTGAACTCTTCCGGAGCGGTGTCCCGGTCATCATCAACCTCACGTCGATGGAGCCCGGCGACGCCAAGCGCGTCGTGGACTTCGCGGCGGGCCTGACCTTCGGTCTGCGGGGCTCCATCGAGCGCGTGGCGACGCGGGTCTTCCTGCTCACCCCCGCCGACACGCTGATTGTCAACGGCGAGGCCACGAGCCGCCCATCGGACGGATTCTTCAACCAGAGCTAGCGGGCGAGGCCGCTCACCGGAAAGCGTCAAGGCCGGTGAGCGCCTTGCCCAGGACGAGTTGGTGCATTTCGACGGTGCCCTCATAGGTGAGCACCGATTCGAGGTTCGTCGCGTGCCGCATCACGGGGTACTCGAGGGAGATCCCGTTCGCGCCCAGGATCGTCCGGGACGTGCGGCAGATCTCGATGGCTTCTCGTACGTTGTTGAGCTTTCCGAAGCTGACCTGTTCGGGGCGGAGCCTTCCGGCGTCGAGACGCCGGCCGAGGTGGTGTGCGAGCAGGATGCCCTTGTGCAGTTCGACCGCCATGTCGGCGAGCTTGGCCTGGGTGAGCTGGAAGCCGCCGATGGGCCTGCCGAACTGCTCGCGGGTCTTGGAGTACTCGACGGCGGCCTCGAAGGAGGAGCGGGCGGCGCCCATGGCTCCCCAGACGATGCCGTAGCGCGCGTGGGAGAGACAGCTCAGCGGGCCCTTGAGCCCGGTGACCTCGGGAAGCACGGCGTCGGCGGGCAGCCGGACCTCGTCCATGACGAGCTCGCTGGTGACGCTCGCGCGCAGCGACCACTTGTGCTTGATCTCGGGCGCCGAGAAGCCGGGCGTCCCGGTGGGGACGACGAAGCCCCTGATCCCGTCGTCGGTGTGGGCCCAGACCACGGCGACCCCGGCCACGGACCCATTTGTGATCCACATCTTGCGCCCGGTGAGCACCCAGTCGGTGCCGTCCTTCTTCGCGAAGGTGCGCATGGACGCCGGGTCGGAGCCGTGGTCGGGCTCGGTGAGCCCGAAGCACCCGATGATCTCCCCCACGGCCATCCCCGGCAGCCAGCGCTGCTTCTGCTCCTCGGAGCCGAAGCGGTGGATGGCGTACATGGCGAGGGAGCCCTGCACGGAGACGAGGGAACGGATGCCGGAGTCGGCGGCCTCGAGTTCCAGGCAGGCGAGCCCGTACTGGACGGAGCTCGCGCCCGCGCAGCCGTAGCCCTCAAGGGACATGCCGAGCGCGCCGATCGAACCGAGCTCGCGGGCCAGGTCACGGATGCCGGGCAGCTCGCCCTTCTCGTACCACTCGGCGATGTGCGGCAGGATGCGGTCGGCCGCCCAGGAGCGGACGGTCTCGCGGATCGCGAGGTCCTCAGGCTCCAGGAGATCGTCGATGCCGAGGGGGTCGGCGGGGTCGAAGGGCGGCAGAGGGGTGCGGGCGCTTGCGGACATGCGGGCCTCCGGCGACACGAAAACTAGCAGTGGTAGTTAGCTACGGCTCGGCTGACGTTACGACGCAGCATCCCGCACGTCCAGAGTGGCCCGCCGCCCCGTCCGCCGCCCCGGCCGCCACCCCGACCGCCGACCGGGTTCGCCTCAGCGGACGGATTCCGCGGGAACCCCCGCCGCGTCACGGGGCGCCGGGATCCCCTGCTCGGCCGCCCCTGACCCGGACGCCCCCGACTCGCCCGCCGCCTGCTCGGACGCCCCCTGCTCGGACGCCCCCTGCTCAAGCTGCTCCGCAGGCGCCCCGCACTCCATGACCCGCGGCAGCTTCAGCGCCATCAGCGCGCCGAGCAGCAGAAGCCCGGCGCTGACCAGCAGGGTCACGTGCAGCCCGTGCACGAACGACTCGCGCGCCGCGTCCCGCAGCGCCTCCCCCGCCCCGCCACCCAGGCCCGACGCGACTTCGTACGCCTCGCCCAGCGAGTGGCTCGCGGCGGCGCTCGCCTCTGCCGGCACGCCCCGCACGGACGAGAGACCCGGCGCGTATGCCGCGTTCATGACGCTGCCGAGCAGCGCGATGCCGATGCCGGCGCCCAGCTGGTAGGACGTCTCGCCGATCGCGGCGGCGCCGCCCGCCTGGGCCGGGGGCGCCTCGCTGAGCATCGATTCGTACGAGCCGAAGAGCGTGGTCTGCAGGCCGAGGCCCAGCAGCACGAAGCTGACGAGCAGGAGGGGGTCGTTGACCTGCTCGCCCAGGCCGGTGAGCACCAGGACGGCCACCGCGGTGAGGGTGAAGCCGGAGGCGACCATCGCGCGTGGGCCGAAGCGGTGCAGGAGCTTCGATCCGGCGAGGCCCGCGGCCATCGCGGCGACGGTGAGCGGCACGAGCCGCAGGCCGGTCTCCAGCGGGGAGAGGCCGAGCACCAGCTGCAGATACTGCGCGGCGACCAGTTCCAGACCCACCAGGGCGAGCATCGCGAGCACGATGCAGCCGAGCGAGGTGCTGAACGCGGGGCGCGCGAACATCGACAGGTCGATGAGCGGGTGCTTGCGCCGCCGCTGCCTGCGGACGAAGCCGACCAGGAGGGCCGCGCCGATGAAGAAGGAGAGCAGGGTCGTCATGCCGAACGGCGACTCGCCGCCGCCCGCCCGCTTCACCGCGAAGACGAGCCCGAAGAGACCGCCCGCGGCCATCAGCGCGCCGACCACGTCCCACGGCCCGTCGCGGTCGCCCGTCGACTCGGGCAGGACCAGGCGGCCGATGGGCAGGCTGACCAGCATCAGCGGGATGTTTATGAGGAAGACCGAGCCCCACCAGAAGTGTTCGAGCAGGAACCCGCCGAGCAGCGGTCCACCCGCGGCGCCGATGCCGGCCACCGCGCTCCACACACCGATGGCGACGGCGCGCTCACGCCGGTCGGGGAAGACCTGGCGGAGGATCGAGAGGGTCGCGGGCATGATCATCGCGCCGCCGACACCGAGCAGGGCGCGGGCCGCGATGAGGATCTGGGCGTTGTCCGCCATGGCGGCCACGGCCGATGCCACACCGAAGAGCGCGTATCCGAGCAGCAGGACCCGTCTGCGGCCCACCCGGTCACCGAGGGTGCCGAAGAGGATGAGCAGCGAGGCGCAGACCAGTGGATAGACGTCCACGATCCACAGCAGTTCGATGCCGCCGGGCTTCAGGTCCTCCGTGACGGCGGGCACCGCCACGTGCAGCACGGTGGCGTCGACGGCGACGAGCAGCAGGCTTACGCAGAGAACGACGAGCACCAGCCAGCGGTTGGCGCCACCCTGCGACCCGGGTACCCGACGGCCGGGGGAAGGAGCGGTGGCCGTGGTTGAACCCGACATGTGCGATACCTCCCAGTGATCCCTCGCATCGGCGGCCCCGCGGAACGTGATCTCCCAGCTGGCGGCGGCTATAGGCGAGTGAGCCGTCAGAGTACGCGAGTTCACGGCTGTGGCGCGTGGCGGACCTCTCATGGTTGTGCCGAGACAGTGTGGCGTGCGCCACGCTCTCCACGTCTGGACCACGCACCCGGCGGGCGCGCGGTTCCCGCCGACGCCGATAATCGAGCCCGTGACCGACCTTGATCAACGCCTGCCGCCGCCGTCGTACGGCGCCCGTGCGAGCGCCGCGCTGCGCCGCATGGCGCCCGCGCTCCTGGCCTACGCCGGGGTGCGCGCCCTGGGTGTGGCGGTGCTCGCGGTGTGGAGCGCGGCGGCGGGCAAGAGCCCGCACACGCTGCTCACCGCCCGCTGGGACTCACTCTGGTACACCCGCGTCGCCGAGTCCGGCTACGGCTGGGAGGTGCGGCTCCCGGACGGCAGCGTCCACTCCAACCTCGCGTTCTTCCCGCTGCTGCCCTGGCTGGAGCGACTCGTCTCGGCGATCAGTCCCCTGTCGTACGCCGATGCCGGTCTGGTGGTGAGCTGGCTCGCCTCGCTCTGCGCCGCCGCGGGGATCTTCGCGATCGCCGACCATCTGTACGGGCGCCGGGCGGGGGTCTGCGCGGTCGCGCTGTGGGCGGTGCTGCCGGTCGGCATCGTGCAGTCGATGGCGTACAGCGAGTCCTTGTTCACGGCGCTTGCGGCCTGGTCGCTGTACGCGGTGCTCACCGGACGCTGGGTGTGGGCGGGTGTGCTCGCCTCGTTCGCGGGCCTGACCCGGCCCGTCGGCGCCGCGGTCGTCGCCGCGATCTGGGTGACGGCGGCCGTCCGCCTGTACCGCGAGCGGAAGGCCGAGCGGCGCGTGATCCTCGGCGTGGTCCTCGCGCCGCTCGGCGCCGCGGGCTATGTCCTGTGGGTCGGCCACCGCACCGGCGACGGCCTCTTCGGCTATCTCGACGTCCAGGCGGGCTGGGGCAACGGCTTCGACTTCGGCTACGCCTTCGCCCGCTTCGTCGGCGAGAAGTTCACCGGCTTCCCCGCGGCCCTCGCGGGGGCCGGCCTGATCGTCGGGGTCGCACTGGTGGTCTGGCTGTACGTCATCTGCGTACGGAAGAGGCAGCCGCTGCCGCTGCTCGCCTACTCCGGGATCGTCGTGGCCCTTGCCCTGTGCGCCGCGGGCTATTTCGGCTCGAAGCCGCGCCTCCTGCTGCCCGCCTTCCCGCTGCTCCTGCCTCTCGCGGTGGGCCTTGCCCGGCTGCGAACGTCCAGGTCGGCGCTGGTGCTCGGGGGTGTGGCCGTGGCGAGCGCGGTGTACGGGGCGTTCTGGCTGAACGGCTCGGGTCCGCCATGATCGTTTCCGGCGGGCCCGGTGAGCGCGAGGGAAATTCCGCACCAGGCCCCGGTGAACGAATTCATAAGTGCCATAAAACGGCCGCGGCAATGATCAATGAATTGGGTATGGGGCTCGTCGCCGAATAATAAATCGCGGCGGAATAAGGCCCGTTCTGAGATCAATGCCACATCACATCGTCATCACAAAGCCACTGATTCGGCCTAGTCCCTCACTCACTCGCTGTAACGTCGATTGGGTGCGTACCGAACGAAACCTCACCCGTCTGGACCGGGTCTTCGCCCGTCTTGACCGTGAGCCGGAACGACCGGCCGGCCTCGATGTGCCGAGGATGAGCAGGCACAGGATCGTGCTCTTCAGCGCGACCCTGGCCTTCTACCTCGCCATCGTGGTCGCCGTGCTTGCCACGTCGTGGCTGGTGCGGTTCGACTGGCAGGTCATGTTCTTCCGGCCCTACCAGCAGTGGCCCGAGATCCACGCCTTCCTCGACTACTGGGTGGTCCTCGGCCAGCGCGGCCCGACCGCGGTGATGGTCGCGGCCTGGCTGGGCTGGCGCTCCTGGCGTCAGCACACGATCCGCCCGCTCCTGACGTTCGGCGCGGCCCTGCTCCTGCTCAACCTCACGGTCGGCGCCGCCAAGATCGGCATGGGTCGCCTCGGCCCGCACTACGCCACCACGATCGGCGCCAACGAGATGTGGCTCGGCGGCGATATATTTCCGTCGGGCCACACCGCGAACGCCGTGGTGACCTGGGGAATCCTGGCCTACATGGCCTCCACCCCGCGCACCCGCCGGTATCTCTCCGCGCTCTCGGCCGTGGTCTCCCTCAGCGTCGGCCTGACCACCGTCTACCTCGGCACGCACTGGCTGAGCGATGTCCTCCTCGGCTGGGCCGCGGGGCTGCTCGTCCTCCTCGCGCTGCCCTGGGTGGAGCCGCTGCTCACCCGGGTCGAGGGCTGGATCTTCGACCTGCGCGAGCTGTGGCGCGACCGCCGCATTGGCGTCGCCGCCCCTGTCGCCCCCGTCCCCAACGTGCCGACGCAACCCGTCGCCGCACCGGCCGGCGGGCCCCAGGTCCGCGAGCCGGTCGGCGCCGCACGCCCCGCCCGCGCCCCCGCCTACCTCGCTCCGGGCCCGCACACACCGCGCTCCGAGCGCAGCCCGGTCACCCCGGCGGGCAGCCGCCGCCCACCGCACTCCGAGCGGGCCTCACGCGCCACGTCGCCCCGCCCCGTGGCGGGCGGCTAGCCCCACAGGCGGCGAAGACCGCGGGGGTCGGTACGCACAGGCCAGCCCCCCGCACGGCGGAAGGCCCCGGTTCCGTCCAGGAACCGGGGCCTTCCGCCGTGCCGTCGTACGTCGGCCCAGGGGCGCGGTCAGTCAGCCCTTCCAGCAGCGGATGACGACGCCTTCCTTGACCTCGAAGTTGAGCCGCCCCGCGAGGTACTCCATGGTGATGATCGCGCCAGGCGGCAGCGACCTGACCGTGGACCAGCCGCGCGCGCGGGCCTGCTCCTCGGCGCCCTCGGCGGCGAGGCCGACGTAGGCGTCCGGGGTGTCCTGGGGTTCGGGCGGAGGGGTCGGGATAGGTGCCATGGGCGCCACGTTAGGCGGCGCGGCCCGGCCACGGAAGGCCGTAGCCGCACACCATGGGTCACCGGTCCCCCTCCGGTCACGCTTTTGTCACAGCCTCTCGACGCGCGTTTCGCCCTAACTCCGTCACACGTACGGGCGGTTCCCCAGTTGTCTCGACGCCATTACCGCATTTATCGAAGGCTCCCCTACGGTGTCCCGAAACGACCGTCTTGGCACGGCGGAAAAGCGGGCGAGTCGCCTTTACACGGGCCCCGCATTTCGGAATCCTCGACGCCTGACGGGATGTGACGCCGCATAGGGAATTCACCGTTCCAGCACAGCGGGCCCCGTACGCCCCCTGTCGGAGTCGGGTGTGACGCGAGCATCATGGCCCCGGTCCGGGAGTTACCCCGGGGCACGGCAGACAGGCCCAGGGCGCGCGACGGCGAAGGGGCGAGCGATGGGGACGGATACCGCGGCGGCGCAGGCGCGAGAGGTCCGGAAGAAGAGCCCGGGGCGGATCCTCGTGGACTGGCTGACCACCACCGACCACAAGAAGATCGGCCATCTGTACCTGATCACATCGTTCGCGTTCTTCCTGATCGCGGGGCTGATGGCCCTGATGATGCGGGCCGAACTCGCCCGCCCAGGGCTGCAGCTGATGTCGAACAACGAGTTCAACCAGATGTTCACCATGCACGGCACGATCATGCTGCTGCTCTTCGCGACGCCGACCTTCGCGGGCTTCGCCAACGAGATCATGCCGCTGCAGATCGGCGCCCCCGACGTCGCCTTCCCGCGGCTCAACATGCTCTCGTACTGGCTGTTCCTGTTCGGCGGCCTGATGGTGCTCGGCTCGCTCCTGGTGCCCAGCGGCCCGGCGAACTTCGGCTGGTTCGCCTACGCCCCGCTCAACAGCCTTGAACGGACGCCCGGGGTCGGCGCCGACCTGTGGATCATGGGGCTCGCGCTCTCCGGGTTCGGCACGATCCTCGGCTCGGTGAACTTCCTGACGACCATCATCGGGATGCGGGCACCGGGGATGACGATGTTCCGGATGCCCGTCTTCACCTGGAACGTCCTGTTCACTTCGGTCCTGGTCCTGCTGGCGTTCCCCGTGCTTGCCGCGGCGCTGCTCGTCCTGGAGGCGGACCGGCGCTTCGGATCCATGGTCTTCGCCCCGGAGAACGGCGGTGCACTGCTGTGGCAGCACCTCTTCTGGTTCTTCGGGCATCCGGAGGTCTACATCATCGCGCTGCCGTTCTTCGGGATCATCTCCGAGATCATCCCGGTGTTCAGCAGGAAGCCGATCTTCGGCTATCTGTCCCTGATCGGCGCGACGATGACCATCACCGGACTGTCGATCGTCGTGTGGGCTCACCACATGTTCGCCACAGGGGCGGTGCTTCTGCCCTTCTTCTCCTTCATGTCTTTCCTGATCGCGGTGCCCACAGGCGTGAAGTTCTTCAACTGGACGGGGACGATGATCAAGGGCTCGCTGTCGTTCGAGACACCGATGCTCTGGGCGATCGGCTTCCTGGTGAGCTTCCTCTTCGGCGGGCTCACCGGCGTCATCCTGGCCTCGCCGCCGCTGGACTTCCACGTCACCGACTCGTACTTCGTCGTGGCGCACTTCCACTATGTCGTCTTCGGCACCGTCGTCTTCGCGACCTTCGGCGGCTTCTACTTCTGGTGGCCGAAGCTCACCGGGAAGATGCTCGACGAGACGCTCGGCAAGATCCACTTCTGGACGCTCTTCGTCGGCTTCCACACGACGTTCCTCGTCCAGCACTGGCTGGGCGCGGAGGGCATGCCACGGCGGTACGCCGACTATCTGGCGGCGGACGGCTTCACGGTGCTCAACACCATCTCGTCCATCGGGGCGTTCCTGCTCGGCATGTCCACGCTGCCATTCCTCTACAACGTCTGGAAGACCGCCAAGTACGGCGAGAAGGTCGACGTCGACGACCCCTGGGGCTTCGGCCGCTCCCTGGAGTGGGCGACGGCCTGTCCGGCGCCGCGCCACAACTTCGTCACGCTGCCCCGGATCCGCTCCGAGTCCCCGGCGTTCGACCTGCACCATCCGCGGTACGCGGCCCTGCAGCCGTCGAAGACGCAGCAGCCGGATCCGCAGGCCGAGCACCCCGGTCCAGGGCCCGGCTGAGGAGGTCCCGCGCCCGGCTGAGCCGCTCGGTGAACTCCGCGGGCTCGACGACCTCGAACTCGAAGCCCATCAGCAGCACATGGATCACCATGACGTCCAGGCTCGTGGCGCCCGTGCGCAGCAGGCAGGTGTGCTCGCTCTCGGCCTCCAGGGTGCCGTCCGACGGCGAGATCCGCTGGGCCGCGACATCCAGGGGTGCCAGGAGGCGGACCACGGCCTGGGCGGCGTAGGCGCGGGTGGAGACGCCCTTGGAGACGTACGCGGCGAGATCCTCTGCGGGCGGGGTGCGCGGCGCGAAGCGCGGGCCGTGCGGCGGCCTCGGGGTGACGCGGTCGGCGCGGAACGTGCGCCAGTCGTCGCGGTCGACGTCCCAGGCGACCAGGTACCAGCGGCGCTCGGTACAGACGAGGCGGTGCGGTTCGACGGTACGGCGGGTCGAACTGCCGCCGTGGTCGCGGTAGTCGAAGCGCAGGCGCTCCGCGTCCCGGCAGGCGTGGGCGAGTTCGGTCAGGACCGAGGGGTCGACCGCCTGCGGCTGCGGCGTCCGGAGCATCGGCACGGTGAAGGCGGTCAGCGCGCCGACCCGGCGGCGCAGCCTGCCCGGCAGCACCTGTTCCAGCTTGGTCAGGGCGCGTACGGACGTCTCACCGATGCCCTCGATGCCCTGTCCGGCGGCGGTGCGCAGGCCGACGGCCACGGCGACCGCCTCGTCGTCGTCCAGGAGCAGCGGCGGCAGCTCCGCGCCCGCGCCCAGTTGGTAGCCGCCGCCGGTGCCGGGGCTGGCGTTGACGGGGTAGCCGAGCTCGCGCAGCCGGTCCACGTCGCGGCGCACGGTGCGCGGGGTGACGCCGAGCCGGTCGGCCAGGTCCGCCCCCGACCAGTCGCGGTGGGCCTGCAGCAGCGAGAGCAGGCGGAGCAGTCGTGCGGAGGTCTCCAACATGGGCCTGATTGTGCCTGCCGTCGCGGACAGCCACGGTCCGCGATAACGCAGGCGAGGACGGGCGTCAGTCCTCGACCGCGCCCGTCTCACGGATCCGCAGCGCGAGGTCGTTGTCGTTCGTGTAGTACGGCCCCGCCTCGAGCGGGCCGTACGCCGCCGTCCCGGTCCGCGTCGCCGGGTAGGTGAAGATCGTCTTCTTGTCCGGTACGTCGTCCAGGAGCCGGGCGAGGCGCACCCGCGGGCCGCTCTCCCCCGCCGGACGCAGCCAGAGGTCCCAGGGCCCAGGGCCGCTCTCGGCGAGCACATCGCAGTGCAGGGTGAAGCTGAACTCCACGCCGTCGGCGGTCGGTTCGTAGCGCTCGATCCGGTCGGGCTCCGCGCGGCGGGTCGCCTCGGTGTACGCGGCGCCGGTCAGCTCGGTGCCGTAGACGCGGCCCCGCACGGTCACGGAGGTGCCGTCGATCCGGATCTCGCCGACCTCGGCGTGCGGGGCGCGCAGCCAGCTTCGTACGGAGAGGTTGCCCTGCTTGGTCGCGTACGGAATGCGTACGGCGATGTGGCCGCGGGCGCCGCTGGGGGCGCGGTCGACCAGGGAGCGCAGGTCGTTGACGCCGGGCGCCAGACGGCGCGGGGTGCCTCCCGCGACCTCCGCGTAGGCGTTCCAGCGGCCCTCGGGCAGCTCGACGCTGCTGGGCAGCGCGGCCCGCAGCCTGCCGTCGGCCGCCGGGGACAGCGGCAGCCGTACGTAGTCCTCTGAGGAGGTGGCTTCGCGGCGGCGCAGCAGCAGATAGGCCGCGCCCTCACCGCCGGGGTCGGTGACGTCGAAGGTCAGGCCGCCGGCGGAGTCGGCTATGCAGTCGGCGCGGGGTGCCGCGGCTACGTGCTGATCGGCACCGGTGTCGCAGGGCGATGCGGCGTCCGAGGTGGCCAAGGCCGTCATGCGGGAGATCCTTTCGTCGGTATGCCGCTGTTCGCCGCACCCTGTCCCATGTCCCGTACGGCGTACGCCCCGCCGAGCAGCGCGCCCCGGGTGCGGTGCAGTGAGCCACGCATCCGGCCGCCGAAGGAGCTGCCGCGGTCGAGCATGCCGGTGAACATCGCGTCGTAGCGCTCGGCGATGCGGGCCGGGTCGAAGCGCTCGGAGTCCTGAAGGGCGGCGCCCGCCATCCGGTGCCGCAGGCTGTCGTTGTTGATCAGTTCGAGCAGTCCGCCCGCGATCGCGTCGGGGTTGCCGACCTCGACGAGACGGCCGTCGACGCCGTTGTCGATGATCTCGCCGGGACCGTGCGGGCAGTCGGTGGCGACGACGGGCAGGCCACAGCGCATCGCCTCCACGATCGTCATGCCGAAGGACTCCAGGCTCGATGTGACGGCCGCGATGGAGCCCTTGGCCCACTCGGGCTCGATGGGGTGGGCGGGTCCCATCAGGAAGACGTGGTTGTAGAGGCCGAGTTCGTCGATCAGGGCGCGCAGCTTGTCCTTCTGCTTGCCGCCGCCGTAGATCCGCAGGCGCCAGTCGGGGCGCTCGGCGCGCACCTTGTCGAAGGCCCGTATCAGCAGGTCGTACCGCTTGACGGGCGCGAGCCGGCCGGCCGCGACGACCCACTTCTGGGAGCCGTCCGCGGGCTCGATGCCGGGCGCGGGGACGGGGTTGGGCACGGCCTGGACGTGGACGCCGGGCAGTCGCATCATGCGGCGGTAGTCGCGGGCGTCGGCCTCGGTCGTCGTGGTCAGGACGTCGAGGCGGGGGTAGACGCTGCGCAGTTGGCGGCGGAGTTCCTTGGAGTGGCTGTCGAGCGTGAGGTGCTCCTGGCCCACGCGCAGCGGGCCGCGCGTGGTCTCGCGGGCTATGTGCACGTTCAGGCCCGGCCGTGTGCCGACCACGACATCGGCGCTGACCGAGGCGAGATGCTCGGCGATGCGCCGGTCGGACAGGGCGCTGTACTGGTCGTAGCGGCCTTCCGCGCTCGGGAACGTCCTGGCGGGCCGCAGCGCGTCGGTGCTCTCCCCCTCGAACCCCGGGCTGTCCTTGCGCATGTCGATCAGGTGGCTGAGCCTGACGCGGGCGCTGGGGGAGAAAACGGGGTGGTCACGGTGGCGGAAGACGGAGACGATCTCGACGTCGTGCTGCTCGGCGAGGGTGTTCGCCAAGTTGTACGTCGTCCGGATCGTCCCGCCGATTCCGTACGCGTTGTGAATAAGGAAAGAGATGTGCATGCGACCCCGTATCCCACGCTTCCGCGCGGACAGTCCCTCTCGTCCGCCTACCGCAGGGTTAGACGGGGATTCCGGCCAGAGGGTTGGGTTTCATCATCATCTTGTTTCTGAACAGTTGTGCCATTGAAAGACGGTTTCGGGAACTTTCTTGCTGGCTACACCCATCATGGCTGGTAGGAGAGCTGGGGCACCTCGAAGCAGTTGCGGTTCATGTCTCCTTGTGTGACCCAGCCCTCACCGTCCTTCCAGCGTGCCACCGACACACAGGTCCTGCGCGACCCGGGCGGTTCGGCCCGCTTCTCGAACGTCACCGGGAGCAGCAGCCCGCGCGCGCCATACGGCCGGCCGCGGTTCATGAAGCGGTCGACGCACGCGCGCGTGACGTCGCCCCGGCAGGACTTCGCCGCGTCCGTGAACCACATGGCGGCGGCCCAGCCCTCCAGCTGCCACTGGGAGAGCGCCTTGTACCCCTTCATGGCGGCACGGAACTCGCGTACGGCCGGGTGGCCCGTGTCCTCGTAGTTGCGGCTCGCGCCGGTGGCCCACAGGGCGTTGCGGCAGTGCGGCGCGTCCTTGTAGTCGTCGGCCACGGAGGAGGTCCAGTTCTGCACGTTGGTGACCTTGGCGGTGACCTCGGCCCCCACGTCGTCCATCGCCTCGCACAGCTGGGCGTTGCCGTGGGTGTCCATCGCGTCGAACACGAGGTCGGCGCCCTGTTCCTTCAGGTCGGCCGCCGCGGCGCGGAAGTTGGGCAGCGCGAAGTCGACCTGCTCGGTGACCACCTTGTAGCCCTCTGCCTTCAGGCCCCGGGTGACGAGACGGGCGTACGCGGCGGAGGCGGCCTGGTTGTAGGAGACGACGGCGGCGGTGCGTGCCCCCTGCTCCCGCTTGAAGTAGCGGTAGATCTCGGTACCGCCGGACAGCGTGCCGCCCCAGCCCGGCTTCCCGTTCCGCGGGGCGAGGCTGCCGTAGATCCCGTACAGATGCGGATACGTGTCGTAGGCGGCGCCGATGGGCTGCCCGCCGATGTCGGGCACGCCCGCGCCGGAGACGCGGGAGGCGCCGGCGTAGTCGAGGGAGGAGGTCGCGACGAGTGCGACCACGCGCTGTTCGTCGACCAGCTTGTGCACGCACTCGTTGTTGCCGACGCCGCTGCCGCCGTCGTCGCACGTGCGCACCTCGACCTTGCGGCCGTCGATCCCGCCCCGCGCGTTCAGGCGCGTGAAGTACGCCTTGGCTCCGTCCCGCGGCCCCGTGAACGCGGAGCCGCCGACCGGGCTTGTCGCACTGGTGATGACGCCGACCCGGACCGGCGCCCCCGGCGAGGCGGGCGCCGTGCTCCGGCCCCCGAAGTCGCTCTCGGGGAGCCGGCTGCCGCATCCCGCCACCGCCACGAGCAGCGCGGCCGCGGCGAGGGCCTCAGCAGCCAGGACCTGGCGACTCATTGCCGCTCAGCTTCACCAGCGCACAGAGGGTCTTGACGGACACCTTCCAGGTGTCGTCCTCGTTGACGGCGGTCCCCGATGCGGTGGGCAGCGCGGTGGCTCCCTTCAGCATGAGTGCGTACGTCACGTCCGCCTCGGTCGCGGAGGTGAACTCGACCTTGCCGACGTCGGCGCTGACCTGCTTGCCGCGCTCGTCGCCGCTGAAGCTCTTCAGGACGCCACGCATCTTCGCCCCGTTCTCCAGCACCGTCTCCTTCTCCTTCAAGGAGACGGCGGGGTCGAAGAACTTCTCCCAGTTCTCCTTGACCTGCTTCTCGGCGGCGGCGGGGTCCGCGGGCGCGGTCGCATCGTCCGAGGGCGCCTCCGAGTCCGAAGGGGCTTCCTGCGTCGACTTCTCCGCGGACGGCTTGGGCGGATCGCTGTCCCCGCCCCCGCCGCTGTCGTCACCGCATGCCACGGCGGCCGGGGCGACGAGCAGGACCGCGGCAGCCGCCATCGCCGCGCTCCGCACCCTTCCCCGCCTGAGATCGCTCCCCCGCTTGGGGTTGGTCCAGAGAACCATCTGGCTCACCACCGGGTCTCGGTCCGGACCATCAGGGCCCGGAGCTTTCAGGGTCAGCTTGCAGAAGGCATAGTGCAAGCCATCGGCTGACATGGACAGCCCACCGACGCTACGGACGTCCCAGGGGGCCCAGATGCGGACGGCTCAATCGGCTCAGACAACTCACACGTCTCAACTGCGCGCCGTGCGACCCCTGTTGTGGGCGGCCTTCGCCGCTCTCGCCACCGGGGCGGTGCTCTGCGTCATCGGCTGGTACGGCATGTCGGGCGAACGCTTCGCCGAGCGCCAACTCCCGTATCTGGCCTCGTGCACGGTGCCGGGCGCGGCGCTCATCATCGCCGGGGCCGTGCTCCTCACTCACGGCCGGAGCACGCTGGCCGCCTCCCGCGTGGAGGAGTTGTACGAGCTCCTGGTGACGGCGGGCACACCCACCGCCACCCCGCACCAACCGCCCCCCATGGCGACCAGCGGCGACCTCCTGATGGTCCCCGGCGGCACCCTCTGGCACCGGGCGGACTGCCCCCTGGTGGCGGGAAAACCGGAAGCGGTCCCTGCGGACGCCCGCATCCTCGCGACGGGCGACCTGAGCCCCTGCCCCATCTGCGAACCCCGGCAGGCCCCCGCCGACCCGTCGCCGGAGCGATGACCCGGTGGCCTCCCTGAGCTACGACCTGACACTGGCCGGGCTCGCGATCGGCAGCGCGGCGGCCCTCACCGGCATCGGCCTGATCGTCACGTACCGCGCCACCGGTGTGCTCAACTTCGCGCACGGCGCGATCGCGATGGTCTGCGCGTACGTCCTGCGCCAGCTGACGGTGGACTGGAACTGGCCGCTTCCACTCGCCACAGCGGTCACGCTCCTCCTGGTGGCCCCGGCCATCGGCCTCCTCCTGGAGAAGGCGGTCTTCCGCCCCCTGTCGGTCCTGGGCAGCGACCCGGCCCAGACCCTGGTGGCGTCCATCGGCGTCTTCATCCTCCTGGTCGGGGGCGCCGCCCTGATCTGGGGCCAAGGAGCGCGGGCCGACGCCCCCACCCTCGTATCGGCGGACCCCTGGACGCCGTTGGCAGTGACGATCGTCCTCGCCGCGACGGTCTGGGCGGTCACGCGCTGGACCCGCTTCGGCAGCGAGCTGCGGGCCGTGGTCGACAACCGGCCCCTCGCGGTCCTCAGCGGAATCGACGCGGACCGGGTGGCGTCGGCGGGCTGGGCGTTCGGCGCGTTCACGGCGGGCCTCACCGGCGCGCTGCTCGCCCCCTTCGTACGACTCGACCCCTACGGCATGCCGCTCCTTGTCATGGAGGTGGTGGCCGTCGCCGTGGCGGCCCGCATGCGGAGCCTGCTCGTGGCGGTGGTGGCGGCACTCGGCCTGGGGGTGGCCCAGAGCCAGCTGACACGCTTTCACCCGGGCGGCCGGGCAGAACCCCTCCTCCAGGCGCTGGGCGCCAACCTCTTCGTGGTGGCCCTGCTCGTCACCGCGCTCGCGCTCCCGGGCATCGGCTCGCGGAACATGCTGCCCCGCACGGCGACTGCGCGGGTGTCCGTGCCGCCGGGGGCGTGGATCGTGGCGGGGGTCCTCTTCCTCATCCCGCTGGGCTTCGCGGGCTCGGACCTCACTACGTCCGTGCAGGTCCCGGCCCTTGCGGTGATCCTCCTCTCGCTGGTGATCGTCACCGGCAGGGGCGGCCAGATCTCCCTCGGCCAGGCGGCGTACGCGGGTCTCGGCGCCCTGTTCACGGCGCTCCTGGCGGCGGGCCGCTTCCCCGGCCTGCCGCCGCTCCCCCACCTCCCCGCCCTGGCCGTTGCCGTACTCCTGGTGGCGCCCCTCGGCCTCCTCACCGGCTGGCCCGCGATCAGCCGCCGCGGCCTCGCGCTCGCCCTGGCGACGTTCGCGGTCGGCGTCGGCGTCAGCCGCTTCGTCTTCGCCCAGCCGTACGCGACGTCGGGCCTGGCCCTGGAGCGGCCCGCCGGCTTCGGCGGCGACCGCGCGTACTACGTACTGGAACTGGTCCTGCTCGCCGCGGCGTTGCTGTTCGCCGCCGGCATGCGCAGGGGCCGCATGGGGCGCGCGCTGGCCGCGATGCGGGATCACGAGGCGGGGGCGGCGGCGGCCGGCGTTCCGGTACGCACCCTGAAGCTCACGGCCTTCGTGGCCGGGGCCGCGCTTGCCGCGCTCGGCGGCGGGATGCTGGCGATGGGCCTGCGGGCCTTCGACCCCACCGCGTACGACCCCGTGCGCGGGCTCCTGTGGTTCGCGGCGGTAGTGGTCCTTGGCGCGGACAGTCTCCTGGGGGCGTTGGTGGCGGCGGCGCTGCTTGTGGGGCTTGATGCGGGGGCGCGGGGCGGGGTGGCCGCGGCGTTGATCGGGGTCCTTGCGGTGCTGCTGGGCCGCTTTCCCGGGGGCTTGTACGAGGCGCTGCGGCTGGCCGCGGCCGGCCTGGCCCGCCGCCCCTCGCTCACCCCCCTGGGCAGGGGGGTCCGCGGCGCTCTGCCCCAGCCTGGGCCGGGGTCCCGCCGTCCCTCGCCACGGCCGAACGGACTCCCCCGCCGCGCCCGCATCACACCGTGGCCGAACAAGCTCCCCCACCCACCCGCCCGTTCACCCCGCGGCACCCCCTCAACGAACAAGCTTTCCCACCCACCCACCCGATTGCCCCACAGCACCACCTCAACGAACGAGCTTTCCGACAGCGCCCCGCAGACACCGACGCACCGGCAGCGGACGAACAACCCGCCCCACCCACCCGACCGAATGCCCAACACCGCCACCACCGACGACAGCCCGCAGTCACCGACGCGACGCGAGCGGCCGAACGAGCCATCCCGCCCACCCGGCCCAATGCCCGGCACCGCCACCACCGACAACGGCCCGCAGACGCCCGTGCGACGCGAGGAGACCGGTAGCGGCACCCCCCATGGCGACCCGCAGACGCCAGCGCGACGCGACGGGGCGTCCCACGACGGCCCGCAGGCGCCCACGCGACGCGACGGGGCCGGTAGCGGAGCCACCCACGACAGCCCGCAGTCGCCGACGCGGCCCGAGGGGACGTGGCGGTATTTCCGCCCGGAGCACGGTTCGTGGCACTCCGGGAGCGAAGTGGCAACGCGGCCACCGGACGATGGCGAGGACGGACATACCGGCGCGGCCCCGCCCCCAAGACGGACCCGAGGCGAAGACCCGCACCCTCACGACCCTCACGAGCCCGCCACCCTCACCGCCCACCACCTCACCGCCACCTACGACGGCTTCACAGCCCTGGACCGCATAGACCTCGACGTACCCCCTGGCCACATCACCGCGGTAGTAGGCCCCAACGGCGCAGGCAAGAGCACCCTCTTCCACTGCCTCGCCGGCACCCTCCGCCCCGACTCCGGCCGCATCACCCTCGGCTGCCGCGACCTCACCCACGCCCCCGCCCACACCCGAACCCGGCTCGGCATAGCCCGCACGTTCCAGCAACTGGCCGTCTTCCCGTCCCTGACGATCACGGAGAACGTCCAAGTAGGCGCGGAACAGGGCAGATGCCAACACCCCCAAGCCACCACCCAGGCCCTCCGCCTCCTCTCCCTCCACGACGACACCCGCCACCACCCCGCAGCCAACCTCCCCACCGGCACCCTCAGACGCGTAGAACTGGCCCGAGCCCTGGCAGGCCACCCCCACACCCTCCTCCTGGACGAGCCCACCGCAGGCCTGGACACCGCCGAAGTATCCGCCCTGGCCCGCATCCTGAAGGCCCTCGCAGCCGACGGCATGGCCCTCCTGGTGGTCGAGCACGACCTGGACCTGGTGGCGGACCTTGCCGACACGGTCCACGTCATGACGGCGGGCCGCATCATCGCGTCGGGCCCGGCGGACGAGGTTCTCCACAGGGCGACCCCATGAGGACAAGAGACCCACGAGGACACGGCACCCATGACGACAACGCATCCATGAGAACCGGCATCGAACTCCACCAGGCCCGCGTCCACTACGGCCCCTTGGAAGCCCTGCACGGAGTGACCCTCGCCGCCCCTTCCCCCGGCCTCACGATCCTCCTGGGCCGCAACGGCTCGGGCCGCACCACAGCCCTGCGCGCCCTGGCCGGCACGGCCCCCCTCACCACCGGCACCGTCACCTGGGACGGAACCGACGTCACCCACCTCTCCGCGCATGAACGCGCGCGGCGGGGCCTGGCCTTCGTACCGGAGGGGCAAGCGGTGTTCGGCCACCTCACGGTCGACGAGAACCTCCATCTGTACGGCGGTGGTGGTCCCAAGGCCGACATCACCCCAGCCCTGAAGGCGTACCCCGAGCTACGCCCCCTCCTCCCCCGCCGAGCAGGCACCCTCTCCGGCGGAGAACAACGCATGCTGGCCCTGACCCGCACCCTCCTGGCGGCCCACGCCCGGGTGACCCTCATAGACGAACCCGTCCAGGCCATGTCCCCCACCACCGCGGCCCGCACCTACGAACTCCTCACCTCCCTCAGTGCCCACACCTGCGTCGTCACCGCAGAACAACGCTTGCCGCCCGGCCTGCGTGAACACGCGAGCCGGACGGCAGTGGTGGTGCACGAACTGCGCCGCGGCGCAGTGGCATTCAGCGGCGAGGCGAGTGAACTCAGCTGACAGAATCGGCCTCGGTCCGCGCCGCCTTCTTCGGGATGACCAGCCGGGTGCCGACACCCAGCTCGCCGGGACGGCTTCCGACAGTTTCGCGGTTGACCTCGTACAGGCCCTTCCACCCGCCCTTCAGCTCGTACTCGCGAGCGATGGAACTCAGCGTCTCCCCGGCCTTCACCACGTGCACCACGCCCCAGCCCTCACGGATGTCCTTGGGGATCTTCTTCGAACACGTGGGCCAAGCCTTCCAGCCCTGCACACGCAGCACCTTCTCGGCGACCTTGACCTGTTCCTTGCGCGTGGCGAGATCGGCACGCGGCGCGTACTTGAGGCCGCCGTACTCCTCCCAGGTGGACTGCCGGAACTGCAGCCCTCCGTAGAAGCCGTTCCCGGTGTTCACATGCCACCGCCCGTTGCTCTCGCACTGCGCGAGGCAGCTCCACGGCCCCTCCGTCCGGGAGCAGTCGTACGCGGCGGAGGCCTTGCCGGGCCCCGGCGAGGGCAGCGGCGGCACCGCGGCCGCGGACGCAGACGTAGACGCGGAAGCGGAAGCGGAAGCGGAGAACGGCAGCAGCAGCGAGGAGACGGCCGCGACGACCAGACCAGCGGGCCACAACGACCGAGGACTCTTGATCGGCATCGGATACATCCGGCAAAGCTAGGCAGCGCCGCCGCGCCGCCTAGCCGTGCCGCGCCGCGACGGACACGGCCCCACCCGGTCGGACGACCGGGCGGGGCCAAGCCCTGAGCCATACAGCGGCCGGCCCTGAGCCGTACAGCGCCCCAAGGCGTCAGCCGCACACAGCGGAACTCAGAGTTCGAGCCGCTGCCCCGGCACGATCACGTTCGGATCGCCGCCGACGACCGCCTTGTTGGCGGCGTAGACCTTGTGCCAGTTGACGCCGTGCGCCGACGCGATCCGGCTGAGGGTGTCCCCCTGCCGGACGGTGTAGTCACCGCGCCCCGAACCCCGGTCGGCATGACCCGGCGCGCTGCGGGGCTGCTGCACGGCCTTGGGCGCCCTGGGCGCCTTCGTGGCCTTGGGGGCGGCCTGAGCCGCCTTGGGAGCGGCAGGCGCCGCCTTGGGAGCCGCTGCCCCCGGCGCACCGCCGGACGCCCCGGCCCGCGCCGAGCAACTCGGCCACGCGCCCCACCCCTGAGCACGCTGGACCTTCGTGGCGACAGCGATCTGCTGCGCCTTGGACGCCCTGTCGGCGGTCGCCGCATAGGCGCCTCCGCCGTAAGCACGCCAGGTACCGGCGGAGAACTGGAGCCCTCCGTAGTAGCCGTTACCTGTGTTGATCTGCCAGTTTCCGCCGCTCTCGCACCGGGCGATGCGATCCCATACTCCGCTGTCCGCCGCTTGGGCCTGGCCTGTGGCGGTGAGCAGTCCCAGCGGGGCGAGCAACGCCGCTCCGCCGATCACTGCTGTCCTGCGAACGTACTTGGGACGTGCGGACATGAATATCCCTCTCGAAGGACCCGGGCTCCCCCAGGTGTCCCGGGCCCCTGGCGCATCTGACGCCGAAGGCCCGTCCACCCCGTCCGCCGGGGTTCGGCACGCGTTCGTGCCGTGGTGCTCGAGCTGGCTGCTGGTGCGGCCGGCGGACGTACCCGAGCGGTGCTCGCTGCACACAGCGGTGGAATCTAGGCGCCCGCTCAGCCCGATATCAACCAACTCCTTGTCATTCCAGGCCAGTTGACTGTTACCGGGAGTATCGGCGAATTTCAGCCAGCCACTTAATACGCTGATTTCCATATTTGTCGACCTGTCGCCACAGCGATCTGTGACTCGGGTCACCGGAGCAACTTCCTTGCCCCCAGCAGCTGTTGGCGCGGAGTGACACATTCCGCCGGGCAACTCACCCTCTGCTGCGGATGGTTCGATTCCGTTCGCCTTCGCGCGTGACTTGCGCCACTGATCGCCCGTTGTCTTCTTTATGAGCCGGGCACCCCCCGGTCCCCACGCAACGAATCCGAGGAGCCCCCCGTGCCGCGCATGCTCGACGTCGGCGACGACGTACGCGCCGAGATCGGCGACGAAGAAGCCGACCGGCTGCTCGCCGGAGAAAACGCCCCGGGCAGTTACGACTGCACCTCCTGCCGCACCCCCGGCGACTCGGAGCAGGAACGCACCAGCACGGTCCTGTTCATCGGCGACGAGACCGCCGTGCTGGCCTTCGCCCACGCCACCTGCCTGCCCTCCCAGATCGTCCAGGTCTCCGAGGAGCAGCTGCAGGGTGCCGTGCGCTCGATCACCGGCGAGGACGGCACCGGCCTCGCCGAAGGGATCCCCGGCCCCGGCGAAGGAACCCCCGACCAGGCGGTCCTGGGCGTGACCAGCGGACTCGTCCTCATCGACGGCGAGCTGCGGCCGGCGCTCGTGGTCGAGCCGACCGGCGCCATCGCCCGCCCCGGCTCCGCGCCCGGCGGCGGCGACGACTTCCTGTCGCTCCTGGTCGAGCAGGGCTTCACGCCGGTGGCCTCGCTCGACGGCGTACCGCCCGTGCTGCACGGCTGGTCGGTGCTGCTCGCCATGGGGCAGCTGCACGCGGTGCTGCAGCCCGGCACCGGCGGCGGCGCCCCCGTCGCCTGGTGGCAGGCGCACCACCCGCTCCAGGTCACCGACGCCTGGCGGGCCGCGGCCAACAAGCTGCAGACGGTGCTCCTGTTCGCGGCGCCGGTCGGCTCCATCGGCCGCCAGCCCCGCGAGGACGTGCTGCGCGGCGCCCTGGACAGGGCCGCGGAGCACGGGCGCCTGGTCGCGGCGGCGATGCCGCTGGCCGGCACCTGAGCCCGAGCGGGCGCGCCGGTCACAACCCCGGCGCCCCGTGAAAGCGACGCGGCCCCCGCATCCGTACGCGCATGGTGTCGTTGGCACATACGTGCACACATACGACCCCTCCCGCCCCCGGCCCGCGTACCAGACCCCCATCCCGTCCATGCGCTCGCCGCAGGACACCGGGGGCGACCACTCGGCCACGCCGATCTACGACGCGCTCTACTCGGAGTACCGCAGGTCGTTCAAGGCCCTCCCGGGAGACCGGACCGGCGAGGAGGATCTGGGGTTCAGGTCCTTCGGCGCATCGGCGTACAGCTCGCGCCGCGGCGTCGACCGGCACGACCCGCGGTACAACACCTTCGGTCAGCTGCACGTCACGCGGTACGGCCAGGAGCAGTACGGCACGGGGCACCAGCAGGTCCCCGCGGCGCTGCCGCCGGGGCCGCGCAGGGAGCGCTGAAGCGCCTGAAGCGCCGACAGCAATGGGCTGGGCCCCGCCTTCTTAATGAAGGCGGGGCCCAGCCCATTGACGCGTGCGTCCGTGCCTACTTCTTGCGGCCGCGCTTCTCCCGCACCCGCACCGAGATGTGGATCGGCGTGCCCTCGAAGCCGAACTCCTCGCGGAGCCTGCGCTCGACGAAGCGGCGGTAGCCGTGCTCGATGAAGCCGGAGGAGAAGAGCACGAACCGCGGCGGCTTCGTGCCCGCCTGCGTGCCGAAGAGGATGCGGGGCTGCTTGCCGCCGCGGATCGGGTGCGGGTGGGATGCCACGAGCTCGCCGAGGAAGGCGTTGAGCCGCCCGGTCGGGACGCGCGTCTCCCAGCCCGCGATGGCCGTCTCGATCGCCGGGACGAGCTTCTCCATGTGGCGGCCGGTCTCGGCGGAGACGTTGACGCGGGGCGCCCACGCGACCTGGAGGAGCTCGGTCTCGATCTCCCGCTCCAGGTAGTAGCGGCGCTCCTCGTCGAGGGTGTCCCACTTGTTGAACGCGACGACGATGGCGCGGCCCGCCTCGACGGCCATCGTGACGATGCGCTGGTCCTGGACGCTGATCGGCTCGCTGGCGTCGATCAGGATGACCGCGACCTCCGCCTTCTCGACGGCGGCGGCCGTGCGCAGCGAGGCGTAGTAGTCGGCGCCCTGCTGGAGGTGGACGCGCTTGCGGATGCCCGCGGTGTCCACGAACTTCCAGACGATGCCGCCCAGCTCGATGAGCTCGTCGACCGGGTCGCGGGTGGTGCCCGCGACCTCGTTGACGACCACGCGGTTCTCGTTCGCCACCTTGTTGAGCAGCGACGACTTGCCGACGTTCGGGCGGCCGATGAGCGCGATGCGGCGCGGACCGCCGAGCGCGGTACCGAAGGTCTGGGCGGGCGCCTCGGGCAGCGCGTCAAGGACGGCGTCGAGCATGTCGCCGGTGCCACGGCCGTGCAGCGCGGATACGGGGTGCGGCTCGCCGAGGCCGAGGGCCCACAGGGCGGTGGCGTCGGCCTCGCCGGACTGGCCGTCGACCTTGTTGGCGCAGAGGACGACCGGCTTGCCGGACTTGCGCAGGAGGCGCACGACGGCTTCGTCCGTGTCGGTGGCGCCGACCGTGGCGTCCACGACGAAGACGACCGCGTCGGCCGCCTCGATCGCGTACTCGGCCTGGGCGGCCACGGAGGCGTCGATGCCGAGGACGTCCTGCTCCCAGCCGCCGGTGTCGACGAGCTTGAAGCGGCGGCCCGCCCACTCCGCCTCGTACGTCACGCGGTCGCGGGTCACGCCGGGGCGGTCCTCCACGACGGCCTCGCGGCGGCCGATGATGCGGTTGACGAGAGTCGACTTGCCGACATTGGGGCGGCCGACCACCGCGAGGGCGGGCAGCGGGCCGTGGCCCGCCTCCCCGATCGCGCCTTCGACGTCCTCGGGGTCGAAGCCCTCCTCCGCGGCGAGCTCCATGAACTCCGCGTACTCGGCATCGCCAAGCGCCCCGTGCTCGTGTTCAGCCGAGCCTTCGGGCTGGATCTGGTCGTTCATGAAGTCCGTACCTCTGTCGTGTTCGTGATCGGTGGGCCGCCTCACGACGGGCCACTACTGAAAGTCTCGCTCAGCGCCCGGTCAGGCGCCTGGCGTTCTCCAGGTGGGCGGTGAGCCGCTCCTGGATGCGCACGGTCGCCTCGTCCAGCGCCTTGCGCGTACGCCGTCCGCTGTCGTCGCCCGCTTCGAAGGGATCACCGAAGACGACGTCGACCCGGCTGCGCAGCGGGGGCAGCCCCTTCAACAACCGTCCGCGCTTCTCCGTGCTTCCCAGCACGGCGACCGGGACGATCGGCGCGCCGCTCCGTACGGCGAAGTAGGCGAGGCCCGCCCGCAGCGAGGCGAAGTCGCCCTCGCCCCGGGTGCCCTCGGGGAAGATCCCGAGGACGCCGCCGTCGTCGAGCACGCCAAGGGCGCGGGTGATCGCCGTGCGGTCGGCGATCTCGCGGTCCACCTTCACCTGCCCGATGCCGTGCAGGAAACGGTCAAGGGGCCCGATGAACGCTTCCTTCTTGATGAGGAAGTGCGTCGGCCTGGGCGCCGTGCCCATCACCATCGGCCCGTCCACGTTGTGCGAGTGGTTCACGGCCAGGATCACCGGGCCGGCCGCGGGAACCTTCCAGGCGCCAAGGACGCGGGGCTTCCACAGCCCGTACATGAGGCCGACGCCGATGCGGCGGCCGACCTCCGCTCCCCGTTCCGATGGCGCCGTTTTCACTTCGCTGCCCGCTTCTCCTCGACGAGGGTGACGACGCACTCGATGACCTGCTGCAGCGTGAGTTCGGTGGTGTCCACCTCGACGGCGTCGTCGGCCTTGGCCAGCGGGGACGTCTTGCGGCTCGAGTCGGCCGCGTCCCGCTTGATGAGCGCCTCACGCGTGGCGGCGACGTCGGCGCCCTTGAGCTCTCCGCTGCGGCGGGCGGCGCGCGCCTCGGGCGAGGCGGTGAGGAAGATCTTCAGGTCGGCGTCGGGCAGGACGGTCGTACCGATGTCGCGTCCCTCGACGACGATGCCCTTCTCCGCGGAAGCGGCGATGGAGCGCTGCAGCTCGGTGATGCGCACGCGCACCTCGGGGACGGCGCTGACGGCGCTGACCTTGGAGGTGACCTCGGTGGTGCGGATCGCCGCCGCGACGTCCGTGCCGTCGACCGTGATGGTCGGGGCGAGCGGGTCGGTGCCGGAGATGATCTCGGGCTTGCCCGCGACCGCGGCGATGGCGGTCGGGTCCGTCAGGTCTATGCCGTTGCTCACCATCCACCAGGTGATGGCCCGGTACTGGGCGCCCGTGTCCAGGTAGCTGAGGGCGAGCTGGGCGGCGACGGCCTTCGAGGTGCTCGACTTGCCCGTGCCGGAGGGTCCGTCGATGGCGACGATCACGCTTGCCGGGGCGGCGGTTTCCACGGTTTCCACGGGGTGCGGACACCTTTCTGTGTGCACAGGGCTGGAGCAGGGGCGGCCTTCCTGCCCCGGATAAGGTTACTGGCTCCCACGGACGTCTCTTACTGCCCGGTGGGACGCCCCTGTCCCGCCCGCTTCGCGGCGTCTACTGCCGGATGGCCCAGCCCCGCTCCCGCAGCGCCGCGGTGAGCACCGGCACGGCCTTCGGCTCCACCATCAGCTGGACGAGACCCGCCTGCTGGCCGGTGGCGTGCTCGATGCGTACGTCCTCGATGTTCACCCCGGCCCGGTCCGCGTCGGCGAAGATCCGCGCCAGCTGTCCCGGCTGGTCGTCGATGAGCACCGCGACGACGTCGTACGTCGCGGGCGCGGTCCCATGTTTGCCGGGTACCCGCACCTGCCCGGCGTTACCGCGCCGCAGCATGCTCTCGACGCCCGCGGCGCCCTCGCGCCGCTTGGTGTCGTCGGCCGACTGAAGCGCCCGCAGCGCCGTCACCGTCTCGTCGAGGTCGGTGGCGACGTCGGCCAGCAGATCGGCGACGGGGCCGGGGTTGGCGGACAGGATGTCGATCCACATCCGCGGGTCCGACGCGGCGATGCGCGTGACGTCACGGATGCCCTGCCCGCACAGCCGGACCGCCGTCTCCTCGGCGTTCTCAAGACGGGCGGCGACCATGCTGGAGACCAGGTGCGGCATGTGCGAGACGAGCGCGACCGCGCGGTCGTGCGCGTCGCCGTCCATGACGACCGGCACGGCACGGCAGAGGGCGACCAGCTCCAGGGCGAGGTTGAGGACCTCGGTGTCGGTGTCGCGGGTGGGCGTGAGGACCCAGGGCCGCCCCTCGAAGAGGTCGGCGGTGGCGGCGAGGGGGCCGCTGCGCTCGCGGCCCGACATGGGGTGCGTGCCGATGTACGGGGCCAGGTCGAGGCCGAGCGCCTCGAGCTCCCGGCGCGGGCCGCCCTTGACGCTCGCCACGTCGAGGTAGCCGCGGGCCGCCTCGCGCCGCATGACGTCCGCGAGCGTCGCGGCGACGTGTGCGGGGGGCACGGCGACGACGCACAGGTCGACGCGGCCCTCGGGCTCCTCGTCGGTGCCGGCGCCGAGCGCGGCGGCCGTGCGGGCCTGGCCGGGGTCGTGGTCGACGAGGTGCACGGTCACACCGCGGGATGCCAGGGCCAGGGCGGCGGAGGTGCCGATCAGGCCGGTGCCGATGACGAGGGCGGTTCTCACTGGGCGATGTCCTTGCGCAGGGTGGCCGCGGCGCCGAGGTAGACGTGCGTGATCTCGTTACGGGGCCGGTCGGACTCTATGTGCGCGAGGACACGGACGACCCGCGGCATGGCGCCCTCGATCTGCAGTTCCTGGGCACAGATCAGCGGGACGTCGACGATGCCGAGCTTGCGGGCCGCGGCGGCGGGGAAGTCGCTGTGCAGATCGGGCGTCGCGGTAAACCAGATGCTGATCAGGTTCTCCTGGGTCAGCTCGTTCCGCTCAAGGATGGCGGTGAGCAGCTCGCTGACCTGCTCGTCCATGTGGTCGGCCGCGTCCCGCTCCAGTTGGACGGCGCCCCGGACCGCTCGTACCGCCACAGTGCTGCTCCTCGCTCGCGTACGTATGACTGATGTACCGACAAGGGTAGTCAGGGCCCCGGGGACGAGCGCGCGGCGCCCGCCTGCCGAGACGGACGTCGAGTGTCTCACCGGGGCGGGATCGGCACCTCGAAGGGGCGCGGACCTCAGACCATGACAATGTCGCCCCAATCGCAGCCTGTCGCCACTTGGGCCGATTGGTGAGCGTTCACCTATGGACGCCGGGGGCACGGTCCGCTTGCATGGAGGGGCCTGCAAGGCCCACGCCTCGGGGGAGGCCGCATGAAGCGCTCAGGCCCGTTGTACACGCTTCTGGGGGGACTGCTGCTCGCCCTGTTCATGCTGTCGCTCAACGCGACCACAGGGACCGGCAATTCGTCGTACGGAGGGGACTCACCCGGCGCCGCCTCGCCCGCGCCCACGTCCTCGGCGCCCGGCAAGGGCAAAGCGTCCCCGACGCCCACGAAGAGCGCGACGAAGAGCCCGTCGAAGAAACCGCCCGCCAAGGCCGAGTACGCGGGCCGCACCGCCGACGACGCCGCAGCGGTCTCCGTCTCGATCCGTGACGGCAAGGCCATCGCGTACTACTGCGACGGCCACGACGCGGAGTCCTGGCTGAAGGGCAATGTCGAGGACGACGGCTCCATGCGCCTCACCGGCAAACATGGCGCGAAGCTGAACGGCACCCTCGCCGGCAACGCGGTCCGCGGCAAGGTCGAGATCGACAAACAGGCACGGGACTTCACCGCCGCCAGGGCGAAGAAGCCGTCCGGCCTGTACCGCGCGACCACCGAGGTGCGGGGCGCGAAGATCGACGGCGGCTGGATCGTCCTGCCCGACGGGCGGCAGGTCGGCATCCTCAAGCGTGACGGCAAGCCCCAAAAGGCCCCCCGCCTCGACCCGGACACCGGCGCCGTCATGGTCGACGGCGACCGACTCACCGCCAGCCCCGTCGTGCCCTGATTCGCTCCGCCCCGACCAGGGAGCCGCCATGAGCGTCGACCCGAACGCCGCGACACAGGGCGGCTTCGGCCCGCCACCCGCGATGGGCGACCACCGCCGCCCGCACCCAGCCCGCTATCTCGTCCCCGCTCTGGTCGCCGCGGCGGTCGCGGTGGGCCTAGGCGTGTACGGCAAGACGCACGACCCCGGGGGCACGGCGTTCAACCTCGCCGGGTTCAGCAGCACGAGCGCGGTCAAGGCCTGGCTCGGCACGACGGCGTTCGCCTTCGCGCTGGTCCAGGTCGTATCGGCGCTCATGGTGTACGGCCGTCTGCCGGGGCCGTCCTGGTCGGCGGTGGTGCACCGCTGGTCCGGCAGGATCGCGTTCCTGGTGGCGGTCCCGGTGGCTGTCCACTGTCTCTACGCGCTGGGCTATCAGACGTACTCGTCCCGGGTGATGTGGCACTCGCTGCTCGGCTGCTTCTTCTTCGGCGCGTTCAGCGCCAAGATGCTGCTGCTGCGCACCCAGAAGCTGCCCGGCTGGCTGCTTCCGCTGGTCGGCGGCCTGGTCTTCGTGGTCCTCACGGTGGTCTGGCTGACGTCGGCGCTGTGGTTCTTCCGCACGTTCGGGGTGACGACATGAGCGGCGCGACACCTACGCGGCGTACGGTCATCGCCGCGAGCGGCGCGGTCGCGCTGACCGCCGGGTGCAGCAAGTACGGCGACGAGGGCGCGGAACCGGAGCCGCCGAAGTCGGAGGCCTCCTCCTCCGAGCCGTCGAAATCGGGCGGGAAGAAGCAACCGCCGCCCAAAGGCGAGGAGTTGGCCAAGACCTCCGAGATCCCGGTCGGCGGCGGGAAGATCTTCAAGGACAAGAAGGTCGTCGTGACCCAGCCGGAGAAAGGTGACTTCAAGGCATTCTCCGCGGTCTGCACCCACTCGGGCTGCACAGTCAGCGCGGTCGAGGGGGGCACGATCAACTGCCCCTGTCACGGCAGCAAGTACCGCGTGGCGGACGCCTCCGTGGCGGACGGCCCGGCGCCACGCCCGCTCCCCCCGCGGAACATCAACGTCACCGGAAATTCGATCACGCTCGGCTAGCCCGTCCCCGTACGCTCCCCGCATGCTCCACGCGCACGCCCCTGCCCCCGGAGCCGGACCGCCGCCGGGTCGAGGACTTCCTGTTTCGTACCCGCCGCGCGTCGGCCGCCGCGGCGTGACCCGCCGGGCCTAGGCCTCCCCGTCCCACAGCGCCCCGAGCTCAAGAAGCTCACCCCGGTACTCGATCCGCTCGGCCCACTCGGCGGGCCAGGCGTCCGCGCCCAGGTGAGCGCCCGCGAAGGCCCCGGCCAGGCAGGCGATCGAGTCGGAGTCCCCCGAGGTGCAGGCGGCCCTGCGCAGGGCGGTGAGGGGTTCGCCGGGGAACATCAGGAGGCACAGCAGGCCGGTGGCGAGCGCTTCCTCGGCTATCCAGCCCGCGCCGGTGGCGAGGCAGGGGTCGGTCTCGGGGTTGGCGTCACGGAGGGCGGCTTCGAGTCGCTCCAGGACGGCGAGGCACTCGTCCCAGCCTTGGGCGATGAAGGCCTCCGGGGCCGTCGCCCCGGCGCGCGTCCACAGGTCGCCGAGCCAGCGGTGGTGGTACGTCTCCCGGTTGTCGTACGCGTAGGAGCGCAGCAGCCCCACGAGCCCCGTGAGCTCGACTCCCTGGGTGAGCAGCCGTACGGCGTGCGCGGTCAGGTCGGACGCGGCGAGCGCCGTCGGGTGGCCGTGTGTGAGCCCGGACTGCAACTGCGCGGCGCCCGCCCGCTGTTCATCGCTCAGCCCCGGGATGAACCCGAGGGGCGCGACCCGCATGTTGGCGCCGCAGCCCTTGGAGTGCACCTGGCTCGCCTCCTCCCACGGCTTCCCGGTCTTCAGGAGGTAGCAGGCCTCCAGGCAGGTGTTGCCCGGCGCCCGGTTGTTCTCCGGCGACTGGTACCACTCGACGAACTCTTCACGTACCGGCCGCTCCATCCGCTTCGGACCGAGCGGGCCGCGGTCCATGGCGGTCCGCAGACCGCGCGCAAGGGCCAGCGTCATCTGCGTGTCGTCCGTGACGATCGCGGGCCGTGGCAGCTCCATCTCCCGCCAGGGCCCGCACTTGGCGAGGATCGAGGGTACGTCGTTGAACTCGGTCGGGAAGCCGAGCGCGTCCCCGAGCGCGAGCCCGATGAGGGATCCGGTGGCGGCACGCTTCATGAGGTCTGTCCTTCCGAGGGGTTCGTCGAGGGGCGCAGGAGCGGCGGGTGCAGGGCGGCGGCCGGTCCCGCGCGGTAGAGGGCCGCCGGTTTGCCCCGGCCGCCCGTCAGACGCGCGCCGCCCGGGATCGCCTCGACGAAGCCGGACGTGCCGAGCACCTTGCGCCGGAAGTTGGCGGGGTCGAGCTCCGCGCCCCACACGCTCTCGTAGACCTGCCGCAGCTCGCCGAGGGTGAACTCGGGCGGGCAGAAGGCGGTGGCGAGGCCGGTGTACTCGAACTTGGCGCAGACGCGGTCGTGGGCGTCGGCGAGGATCCGGTCGTGGTCGAAGGCGAGCGGCCCCTGGGTGCCGTACGCCAGCCACTCCGCGCGAGCCGCGTCGCTTCCGGCGCGTGCCTCGGGCGGGTCGGGGACGAGCGCCGCGAAGGCGACCGAGACGACGCGCATGCGCGGGTCACGGTCCGGTTCGCTGTAGGTGGCCAGCTGCTCCAGGTGGAGTCCGGCGCTGTCCGCGAGGCCGGTCTCCTCGGCCAGCTCGCGCCCCGCGGCGGTCTCCGCCGACTCGTCGGGGAGCACGAATCCGCCGGGCAGTGCCCAGCGTCCCGCGTACGGTTCCTGGCCGCGCTCGACGAGCAGGACGTGCAGCCGGGTCTCGCGGACGGTGAAGACGGCGAGGTCGACGGTGACGGCGAACGGCTCGAAGGCGTACTTGTCGTAGCCCTGCATGGCCCGGCCCCCTCTCTTTATGGTCAACTCGACTATAAAGAGAGGGGTGGGCGCTCCGCAAGACAGGGCACTCCGCAAGACATGAAAAGGCGGCCGGGTCCCCGCACTCGCGGGGACCGGCCGCCTTCGCTGACCTCGGTTCGGCGGTAAGGCCTAGAGGTCGACTTCCTGCATCAGCATGCCGACCTCGGTGTTCGACATCCGTCGCAGCCATCCCGACTTCTGGTCGCCCAGCGCGATCGGGCCGAAGGACGTCCGCACGAGCTTGTCGACCGGGAAGCCGGCCTCGGCGAGCATGCGGCGCACGATGTGCTTGCGCCCCTCGTGCAGGGTCACCTCGACCAGGTAGTTCTTGCCGGTCTGCTCGACGACGCGGAAGTGGTCCGCGCGGGCGTACCCGTCCTCGAGCTGGATGCCGTCCTTGAGCTGCTTGCCCAGGTCACGCGGGATCGGGCCGACGATGTGCGCGAGGTAGACCTTCTTCACGCCGTACTTCGGGTGCGTGAGGCGGTGGGCCAGCTCACCGTGGTTGGTGAGCAGGATGACGCCCTCGGTCTCCGTGTCGAGCCGACCGACGTGGAACAGCCGCGTCTCGCGGTTGGTCACGTAGTCGCCCAGGCACTGGCGCCCCTCGGTGTCCTCCATGGTGGAGACGACACCGGCGGGCTTGTTCAGCGCGAAGAACTGGTACGACTGGGTGGCGACCGTGAGGCCGTCGACCTTGATCTCGTCCTGCTCCGGCTGGACCCGAAGGCCCTGCTCCATCACGATCTCGCCGTTGACCTCGACGCGCGCCTGCTCCACCAGCTCCTCACAGGCACGGCGCGAGCCGTAGCCCGCGCGGGCGAGGACCTTCTGCAGCCGCTCGCCCTCCTGCTCGGCGCCCGGGAAGGTCTTGGGCGGGCTGACCTTCGGCTTGCCCGCGTACCGCTCGCGGTTGCGCTCTTCCTGACGTGCGTCGTACTCACGGGACGTCGCGGGAGCTCCCGCGCCGCGCCGGGTGCCCCTGTCCGCGCTCTGGGGCGCCCTGGGGCCGCCCTTGGCACCACCGCGCGCCGCCGCGCCGCGGCCCTTCTTCGAGGCGTCGCCGCCTACGTCGTAGCGGCGCTCCTCGGGACGGGGCCTGCTCTCCCGCTTCGGCGGCTGGTCGTCGCGCGCGCCACCGGCGCCGCGTCCCTGCTGGGGGCTGTTACCGGAACCCCGGTAATCACGGCCGCCGCCGCTTCCGCGACCGCCACCGCTTCCGCGCCCACCGCTGCTGCCACGGCTGCCGCTGTTGCCACCACGGCTCCCGCCGTTGTTTCCGCTGCTGTTCCTGCCGTTGCTGCTTCGCATCAAATTTCCGTTAGTCGACTGTTGTGCCCTCGGTGTACCCGTAACCCGGTGCGTCGGGCGCGTCCGGGTCGAACGACGGAACGCCTTCCAGTGTGTCGGCCTCGATCGCCTCCGCCTCGGGAAGGAAGGGCGCCAGCTCCGGGAGCTCGTCAAGGCCGCGCAGGCCCATCCGCTCCAGAAAGTAGTTCGTCGTCCTGTACAGGATCGCACTTGTTTCGGGTTCCGCGCCCGCCTCCTCCACCAGACCCCGTTGGAGAAGCGTCCGCATCACGCCGTCACAGTTCACTCCGCGCACCGCGGAGACCCGGGAACGGCTGACCGGCTGGCGGTACGAGACGACCGCGAGGGTCTCCAGAGCCGCCTGGGTGAGCCGTGCCTGCTGCCCGTCGAGGACGAAGCGCTCGACGGCTGCGGCGTACTCCGGCCGCGTGTAGAACCGCCAGCCGCCGGCCACCAGCCGCAGCTCGAAGCCCCGCCTCTGCACGGTGTACTCGTCGGCGAGATCCCGCAGCGCATCGGCGACCTGCCTCCGGGGCCGGTCGAGGATCTTGGCCAGATGCTCCTCGGTGGCCGGTTCGTCGACGACCATGAGTACGGCTTCCAGGGCGGGCCGCAGCTCCAGATCGGCGACGGCGCCCGCCAGGTCTCCCGCGGGGCTCTCCGCGCCGATGGGACTCATGGGACTCATGGGACTCATGGGGCTCATGGGGCTCATGGGGCCTTCTCCTCACTCGCCGGCTCGGGGGCGCGGTCGAATTCGTCGGTCACCGTCGGCTCATCGGCGCCGTCCCCGCCGGTCCACCGCACCATCAGCTCCCCCAGGGCGTCCTTCTGGTCCATCTCCACCGCCTTCTCGCGGTACAGCTCCAGGAGCGCCAGGAAGCGGGCGACGACGGTGAGGGTGTCCCCCGCGTCCTCGACGAGCACCTGGAAGCTCAGCTCACCCCGCTCACGGAGCCGCGCCACGACCACCCCGGCCTGCTCCTGCACGGAGACGAGCGGGGCATGGATGTGGTCGACGTACACCTGAGGCTTGGCCCTTGGCTGCATCGCCTTCACGGCGAGCCGGGCGAACCCCTCGGCGCCGATGCTGATGACCACCTCGGGCAGCAGCTCCGCGTGGTGCGGCTCAAGGCCGACGGTCCGCGGATAGCGCCGTGCCTCGTCTTCCAGCCGGGCGCTGAAGATGTCGGCGATCTCTTTGTACGCGCGGTACTGCAGCAGTCGCGCGAAGAGCAGGTCCCGCGCTTCGAGCAGCGCCAGGTCGGCTTCGTCCTCGACCTCGGCGGAGGGCAGCAGCCGGGCCGCCTTGAGGTCGAGCAGGGTGGCGGCGACCACGAGGAACTCGGTGGTCTGGTCGAGGTCCCAGTCGGGGCCCATGGCGCGGATGTGCACCATGAACTCGTCCGTCACCTTGGACAGCGCGACCTCGGTGACGTCCATCTTGTGCTTCGAGATGAGCTGAAGCAGCAGATCGAAGGGGCCTTCGAAGTTCGCGAGCCGGACCTTGAACCTGCCGTCGTCGGGCTCCGCGGGCTCCGGCTCGGCAGCCGCGACCTCCGGCTCCGGCTCCGCGACCGCCTCCCCGGGGCCACGCCCCAGCGCACGCCGACGGACGGCCGGTGCGGAATCGTCGTTCTGGGGCATCGGCGGGAACGCTACCGCTACCGCCCGCGAAGTCGTCGTACGAGAATGCTCGCGTCCCCCCGCGACTCAAGATCCGCGAGAACGACGGCGACCGCCTCGCGGACGATGCGCCCGCGGTCGACGGCGAGTCCGTGCTCACCCCGGAGCACGAGGCGTGCGTGCTCCAGGTCCATCAGCTCCTCCGCGGAGACGTACACGGTGATCTTCTCGTCGTGCCGCTCGCGACCGCTGGGGCGCCGGTTGGCCGCCCGTGCGCGCCGCCGCGCCTGCGCCGTGGAGGCGTTCGCGGACCGGCCGCCGGCGCTCTGCGCGGCGGCGCCTTCCTGGCCCTGGGCCGGACGGCGCCCGTCCTTGTCGGCATCGGCGGCCGAGCGGCTGCGGGATTCCCCCGACTCCGCGTCGGCGGCGCCGTGTTCGGCGGCCTCGCCGCCATCTCCCGCCACGGCACCGCCGTGTGCGTCACCGGCGGCGGTCTCGTCGCTCTCGCCCGCGGGCGGGGGCACCCGTGCCTCGCCGTTCGCCTGGCGCCGTGGGGACGACGACGTCAGCGCCATCCCCCCGGTCGTGCGGAACAGTTCGTCGGCCCCCGGCAGACTCACTCGGCGTGACACCGGGCGAGCACCTCCCTGGCGAGCTGACGATAGGCGGCGGCGCCGACCGAGTTGGACGCGTACGTCGTGATCGGCTCACCGGCGACCGTGGTCTCCGGGAAGCGGACCGTGCGCCCGATCACCGTGTGGTAGACGTGCTCGTCGAAGGCCTCGACCACGCGCGCGAGCACCTCACGGCTGTGCACCGTGCGGGAGTCGTACATGGTGGCGAGGATGCCGTCGAGCTCCAGGTCGGGGTTGAGCCGCTCCTGGACCTTCTCGATGGTCTCCGTCAGCAGGGCCACACCGCGCAGCGCGAAGAACTCGCACTCCAGCGGCACTATCACCTTGTGAGCCGCCGTCAGGGCGTTCACGGTGAGCAGGCCGAGTGAGGGCTGACAGTCGATCACGATGTAGTCGTAGTCCTGCATCAGCGGCTTCAACGCCCGCTGGAGCGTGGACTCTCGCGCGACCTCGCTCACCAACTGCACTTCGGCGGCGGACAGGTCGATGTTGCTGGGCAGCAGGTCCATGTTCGGGACAGCCGTCTTCAGCAGCACCTCGTCGGCCGACATGCCCCGCTCCATGAGCAGGTTGTAGACCGTCAGGTCCAGCTCCATCGGGTTCACCCCGAGGCCCACCGAGAGGGCGCCCTGCGGGTCGAAGTCGACGAGCAGGACACGGCGTCCGTACTCCGCGAGCGCGGCACCCAGGTTGATGGTCGACGTCGTCTTGCCCACGCCGCCCTTCTGGTTGCACATCGCGATGATCTTCGCGGGGCCGTGATCGGTCAGCGGGCCCGGGATCGGGAAGTACGGCAGCGGGCGTCCGGTGGGACCGACGCGCTCACGGCGCTGACGGGCCGCGTCCGGGGCCAGCGTGGCCGCGTACTCGGGATCGGGCTCGTACTCGGCGTCAGGGTCGTAGAAGTGCCCCTGGGGCAGTTTCTCGTAGTCGGCGAGTTGGGTGTGGGTGGTGTTCTCGCCACTCCGGTCGCCGGCCATGGCGTTCACGTGATGGCCATCCATGCTCTGGGGTGCAGACGGGGTCGGCTGCGTTTTCTGGCGGGCTTCGAAGGTGCGGACAGCGACGGAGCCGACAACCTCGAGTCCCACGGGTCCTTGGCCCCGCTCAGACATTCCTGGTTGACCACCCCCGGGAGCAAATGTCGACTCATTCACAAGTCGTCTTACCTCCTTGGTGACCAGGAAATTTCTCGATAGGTCAGCGTGGCACCATGCCGACGGTTGGCGACTCTATGGCGTGTCACCGGTCCGCAGCAACACAATCCGCCGGACCCGGCCCGATGTGTCGGCAATCGAACGTCCCCATGTCAAGGGTGTGCGGCGCGTCATCACCACGATTACGGGGTGGGCGAATCGGTTAAAGGGTTACGTTCAAGGCGAGTTGACCATGTCCACGGACATACGCATACGGCCGGACCCCTCTCAAGGTCCGGCCGTTGGCGTGAGATTGACGACTTTCGTTGACGAAAGCGGTCAGGTTCAGCCGAGGAGCGTCTCCAGCTCGACGTGCTCGAGGCCGTGCGACTCGGCGACCTCCTTGTAAACGACCTGGCCATCATGGGTGTTGAGGCCAAGGGCGAGTGCGTGGTCGCGGCGGAGCGCCTCGACCCAGCCGCGATTCGCCAGCTCGACGATGTACGGCATCGTCGCGTTGGTCAGCGCGTACGTCGAGGTGTTGGGCACCGCGCCGGGCATGTTGGCGACGCAGTAGAACACCGAGTTGTGGACCGGGAAGGTCGGCTCGGCGTGCGTCGTCGGGTGCGAGTCCTCGAAGCAGCCGCCCTGGTCGATCGCGATGTCGACAAGGACACTTCCCGGCTTCATGCGCGAGACGAGCTCGTTGGTGACGAGCTTTGGGGCCTTGGCGCCCGGGATGAGGACGGCACCGATGACGAGGTCGGCGTCGACGCACGCCTTCTCGAGCTCGAAGGCGTTGGAGACGACGGTCTGGATCTTCGTGCCGAAGATCTTGTCCGCCTCCTTGAGCTTGTTGATGTCCTTGTCGAGCAGGGTCACGTGGAAGCCCATGCCGATGGCGATCTGCGCGGCGTTCCAGCCGGAGACACCGCCGCCGATGACGACGGCCTTGCCGGCCGCGACACCCGGGACGCCGCCGGGCAGCACACCGCGGCCGCCCTGGGCGGCCATCAGGTGGTACGCGCCGACCTGCGGGGCCAGGCGGCCCGCGACCTCGGACATCGGGGCGAGCAGCGGGAGCGCGCGGTTCGCGGTCTCGACCGTCTCGTAGGCGATGGCGGTGGTGCCCGACTCCAGGAGCGCGTCCGTGCACTCCTTGGACGCGGCCAGGTGCAGGTAGGTGAAGAGGGTCTGGTCCTTGCGGAGGCGGTGGTACTCCTCCGCGATGGGCTCCTTGACCTTCAGGAGGAGGTCGGCGGTGGCCCAGACCTCGTCGGCGGTGTCCAGGATCCGGGCGCCCGCGGAGACGTACTCCGCGTCGGTGATCGAGGAGCCGACACCGGCGTTCCGCTCGATGACGACCTGGTGGCCGTGGCGCACCAGCTCGTGCACACCGGCGGGGGTGATGGCCACCCGGAACTCGTTGTTCTTGACCTCGCGGGGGATGCCGACCTTCACGTCGATCACGGTCCTCTTGGCTCAGGGATTTTTGGGGCGATGCACTACGTACCGACACACAAGAGGGCGCATCGGAAGACACCACGGAAGTACGCGGCGGAGCCAGTCTAATGAAGGACTTCTCGCTGTCTAGCCTTTCAATGCATCAATCTTCTGCGGAAGTGCTACGGATTTCGTAGGCGGAAGGTGCGACTCCAGCTTTCGATGCAAGCCCTGTGACCTCCTCGGCCCCTGTTCCCAGCATTCGCTCGGCGGCAGCGCGGTGCAGCCGGGCCGCCGCCGGGTCGCCGAGCCGGTCCAGGGTGTCGGCCAGCCTGAGCTGCAGCGCGGCCTGGAGACGTACGTCGCCCGCCTGCCGCGCCCACTCGACGGCCTCCTCGCAGGTACGCAGCGACTCCTCGGGCCGCCCCGCGTACTCCTGCACCCGCGCCAGTTCGCTCAACGCCCTTGCCTGGCCCCCCACATCACCGCTCTTGCGGTACCCGGTGACGGCCGAACTCCAGTTGCGCAGCGCCTCCCCGTAGCGGCCCGCGTAGGTGTGCGCCGTCCCGATGCGGCCGTAGAGGCGGGCGGCGTCCGTGCGCTCGCCTCGCGTGAGCCGCTGGGCGAGGGCGCGGCCGAACCAGTCCGAGGCCCGGGACCAGTCCCCCAGCTCCTGGTAGGCACCGCCTACGGATTCCATCGCTCGGCCGGTCGCGTACGGGTCATTTGCTTCCCGTCCGGCGTCCAGAGCCGCCCGGTAGCGCACCAGCGCCTCGTGCGTGCGGCCCGTGCGGGCGTCCAGATCCGCGAGGTTCAGGAGGGCGGCGGCCTTCTCGCGGGGCAGGTTCCGGCGCTCGGCGACATCGAGGACGAGCTGGTGGATGCCGTACAGCTCGGGGGCGGCGTCCTCCGTGCCGCGGTGGGCGACCAGGGCCCGCGTCAGAGCCGCCATCAGGCGTCGCGCGAGGGTGTCGAGCTCACCGTCGGCGACCGCGAGGCGGGCGGCGCCGAGCAGTGCGGGCTGCCGCACGCGCAGCCACTCGGCGGCGGCTCCGGGGCTGGGGAAACGCAGGGCGCGCGGCATCCCCGCCAGCTTTTTGCGGGCCGCGGTGTCGTCCGGTTCCGTGACCGCCCGGCAGGACTGGAGGAGGCGCACGGTCCGCTCCAGCATCCTGGCCCGCGCCAGCTGCACCTCGCCCGGCCGGTCCTCGCTCTCGGTGAGGGCGCGCAGTAGGGGCACAAGACAGCCCGGCAGCTCGTACTGCGGAAGCTGCGATCCCACCTCCCTGACCAGGCCGAGCTTGGTGAAGTCGTCCAGGGTCCTGCGGGCGGCGGAGACCGAGCAGCCCGCGAGCGCGGAGGCGGTGTGCGGGTCGACGTGGCCGACCGGGGCGAGGGAGAGGAGCCGCAGTATCCGCGCCGCCGCCGACGGCAGCAAAGCGTAGGAGTGCTGGAAGACGCGGGCCAGGGCGGTCTCGTCCCCGGGGCGGTCGTGCACCTGCTTGGCCAGGTCGGCGACGGCGGCCTTGGGCCGCGCGGCGAGCCAGCCGCCGGCCAGGACGAGCGCGGCGGGGTGCCCTCCGCAGGCCTCGGCCAGGCTTTCGGCGGACCGCGGGTCGACGGTGATGCGCACCGGGCCGGCCGCACGGGAGAGCAGCTCGACCCCTGCCGCGGTGTCCAGGCCGCCGACCGTGCAGGGCCGCACGTCCGGGATCCCGGTGAGCGGGCCCTCCGAGACGGCGACGGCCAGGCATTCGGGCGCGTCCGGAAGCAGCGGGTCGACCTGCTCGGCGTCCACGGCGCCGTCCAGGAGGAGCAGGACCCGGCGGCCTGCGAGCGCCTCCCTGAGGACTTCGGCGAGCTCGTCCTCGTCGGCCCCCGCGGGCGCCGGGGTATCGAGGGCGTCCAGGAGTTCACGGGCGGTGCGTTCGGTGGGTACGCGGGTGCCGTCGGGTTCGGTGAGGTGGGCGCGGAGCACCCCGTCTGGGTAGTCGTCGGCGACCTGCCGCGCCAGTTCCTCGGCGAGTGCGGTGCGGCCTGAGCCGGGGCGGCCCGCGATGAGGAGCACGCGGGCGCGGGGCGCCTTGCGGCCCGAGATGGTGTCGAGCCCCGCACGGCCGATGTCGGCGCGGAGCTCTTTCAACTCCCGGCGCCGGCCGACGAATTGACCGCCGCCGGAAGTCTGGGCCGAAGCGGGGCGCGGCACCGCGCCGCCCGCCGCCGAACCGTCCGTGTCGATCGCCTGATCCGTCACGGGCCATGCTCCGTCCGCCTGCGCGCGAACCCGCCGGGACTCCGGTCGGGACGCTTCCAGAGCCTAGTTCAGGCCCTGGGGCCTCCCCGGACGTGCGGCGCGCACAAGTCCCCCGATCGGATCAGTAGATCTTCATACCGGAGAGCTCGAATGGCCCCTTGGGCCTCGGATGGCTCCCTTGGGCCTCGGATGGCCCCCTCAGGCCTCGAAGGGCCGCGCGGGCCAGGGCGCTTCGGCCGGGCGCAGGGCGTCCACGCCGTCGCCGCTCAGCACCGCGGTGAGCGAAAGGGCGCCCACGACGAGGCAGTTGTTGTGCAGCTCTCCGGCGAGCGCTCCCCGTACGAGCTCCTCGAGCGGCACGCGGGCCAGCTCCATGTCGGCCTCCTCCTCGGAGACCTCGAAGCGCTCCCCATCGGCCTCGGAGAGGTCCCTGGCGAGGAAGATGCGCACGGCCTCGTCGCAGCCGCCGGGCGTGGTGTAGACGTCGGTCAGGACGCGCCAGTCCTCGGCCTTGACGTGCGCCTCTTCGTAGAGCTCGCGCTGGGCGGCGTGCAGGGGGTTCTCGCCGGGGATGTCGAGCAGCCCGGCCGGGATCTCCCAGAGCTTGTGGCGGACGGGGTGGCGGTACTGCCGCAGGACCAGGACCCGTCCCGCGTCGTCGATGGCGAGTACGGCCACCGAGCCGGGGTGCACCTGGTAGTCACGGTGGACGACGGTGCCGTCGGGCATGACCACGTCGTCGGTGCGCACAGAGGTCTTGTTCCCGACGAACGGGGTCGTGGTCGCCGTGACCTGCCACTCCTCGGCAGTGTCCTTGATCGTCATGTCGCCCTGTCCTCCCACACGTGCAAACAGAAACCGGGGCACGCGCCCCATAAGGCTCGTACCCCGGCAACCGTATCGCTCTTGTGTTACTTACCCGTCTGGCGTGCTTCTTCCTGCCTTGCCACTGCCGCCTTCACCAGGCCCGCGAAGAGCGGGTGCGGGCGCGTCGGGCGCGAGCGCAGCTCCGGGTGGGCCTGGGTGGCGACCAGGTAGGGGTGGACCTCGCGGGGGTACTCGACGTACTCGACGAGCTTGCCGTCCGGGGACGTGCCCGAGAAGAGGATGCCCGCCTTCTTCTCCAGCTCGGCGCGGTAGGAGTTGTTCACCTCGTAGCGGTGGCGGTGGCGCTCCTCGACGTACTCCTTGCCGTCGTACACCTCACGCGCGATGGAGCCCTCGGCGAGCTTCGCCGGGTACATGCCCAGGCGCATCGTGCCGCCCATGTCGCCCTCGCCCGCGACGATGTCCAGCTGCTCCGCCATGGTCGAGATGACCGGGTGGGCGGTCGCGGAGTCGAACTCCGTGGAGTTGGCGTCGGGGATGTCCGCGAGGTTGCGGGCGGCCTCGATCACGATGCACTGCAGGCCGAGGCAGAGGCCGAGCAGCGGGATCTTGTTCTCGCGGGCGAAGGTGATGGCGCCGACCTTGCCGGTCACGCCGCGGTCCCCGAAGCCGCCGGGGATGCAGATCCCGTCGACGTCGGCGAGCTGCTTGGCGGCGTCGGCCGGGGTCTTGCAGTCGTCGGAAGTGACCCACTTGACCTTGACGCGGGCGCGGTTGGCGAAGCCGCCCGCGCGCAGCGCCTCGGTCACCGAGAGGTAGGCGTCGGGCAGGTCGATGTACTTGCCGACCAGCGCGATGGTGACCTCGTGGTTCGGGTTGTGCACCCGGTCCAGGAGGTCCTCCCACTGGGTCCAGTTCACGTCGCGGAACGGGAGGTCCAGCTTGCGCACCACGTAGGCGTCGAGGCCCTCGGTGTGCAGGACCTTCGGGATGTCGTAGATCGACTTGGCGTCGACACAGGCGACGACCGCGTCCTCGTCGACGTCGCACATCAGCGAGATCTTGCGCTTGATGGCGGTCGGTACGTCGCGGTCGGCGCGCAGCACGATGGCGTCGGGCTGGATACCGATGTTGCGCAGGGCCGCGACGGAGTGCTGGGTCGGCTTGGTCTTCAGCTCACCGGACGGGCCGATGTAGGGAAGCAGCGAGATGTGCACGACGAAGACGTTGTCGCGGCCGACCTCGTGGCGGACCTGGCGGACGGTCTCCAGGAACGGCAGGGACTCGATGTCGCCGACCGTCCCGCCGACCTCCGTGATGACGACGTCGACGTCGTCGGCGGCCATGCGGCGGATGCGGTGCTTGATCTCGTTGGTGATGTGCGGGATGACCTGCACGGTGTCGCCGAGGTACTCGCCGCGCCGCTCCTTGGCGATGACCTGCGAGTAGACCTGGCCGGTGGTGACGTTGGCCGAGCCGTCGAGGTCGACGTCGAGGAAGCGCTCGTAGTGGCCGATGTCCAGGTCGGTCTCGGCGCCGTCGTTCGTGACGAACACCTCACCGTGCTGGAAGGGGTTCATCGTGCCCGGGTCGACGTTCAGGTACGGGTCGAGCTTCTGCATCGTGACCCGAAGACCCCTGGCCTTGAGCAGCGCGCCGAGGCTGGACGCCGTCAGCCCCTTGCCGAGGGAAGAGGCGACACCCCCGGTGACGAAGATGTGCTTGGTCGTCGTGGCTGTGCTGTTTCGGAAAGCAGCGGGCTGCATGGCCAAGAGGGGGCTCCCGTGGTCGCGGTCTGAAGGGTGCGTACCGGCGTCGTCCAAGGTTTTGGAGGAGGTGCCGTCGCTGCGGTTCGGGGGTTCAATGACCACCGGCTCACGGGCTACCAGGGTATCAGCGACGGGACGAGGCTGCTTCCGGCCACGCTCGGACACTCACGTCACACCTCCCTCACCTGGCGCTCACCCGTTCGGCGCAGCTCCGTTGCCGGGAGCGGCGCGCAGATCACCGAGGTGCGTCGTATCCTGCTCGGACATTCGCTGCAGAGCCAGACCAGACCGACTAACGGCACCACCCCCGTCCGTTCCCGCGGAACAAGAGGCTCGTGCAGTTCGTTTTACAGCGAACCCTTGACCGTAGAGCGAGCGCCCCGAGAGGGCGACGTGGCCGTTTGACTGGAGATGCACGTGCCCGGGCGCATCGAGGATTACGCACTCATCGGAGACATGCAGACCGCTGCTTTGGTCTGCCGGGACGGCACAGTCGACTGGCTGTGCCTGCCCCGCTTCGATTCTCACGCCATCTTCGCCGGATTGCTCGGCACGGAGGAGCACGGATTCTGGCGCCTGGGGCCCGCACACGCCCCCGACGCGCCGCCGCCGACAGCCGCGCGGCGCACTTACCGCGGCGACTCGCTGATCCTGGAATCCGAGTGGGACACCCCGCGCGGCACGGTCCGCGTGACCGATTTCATGCCGCCGCGCGACACGGACGCCCCGCAGCTCGTGCGGATCGTCGAGGGTGTCAGCGGCCGGGTGCCGATGCGCTCCGCGCTGCGGATGCGTTTCTCGTACGGTCGTGTGGTGCCCTGGGTGCACAAGGTCGACGACCGCACGGTGGCCGTCGCGGGGCCCGACTCCGTGTGGCTGGACACGTCGGCGGAGACCTTCGGCGAGGACCTCACGACGTACTCGGACTTCACGGTCTCGCCCGGTGACCGGGTCGCGTTCACGATCTCGTGGCAGCCCTCGCACAAGGAGCCGCCCGCGCCGGCCGAGCCCGAGAACGCCCTCACGGCGACGGAGGACTTCTGGCGCGACTGGGTCGAGCACTGTACGTACCACGGTCCCTACCGCGAGGCCGTGGTCCGCTCGCTGATCACGCTGAAGGCCCTGACGTACGCCCCCACGGGCGGCATCGTCGCGGCGCCCACCACCTCGCTTCCCGAGGACATCGGCGGCTCCCGCAACTGGGACTACCGCTATACCTGGCTGCGCGACGCGGCCATCACGCTCTCCTCGCTGCTGCGCACCGGCTACCGCGAGGAGGCACGCGCCTGGCGCGAGTGGCTCCTGCGCGCGGTGGCGGGCGACCCCGAGAACCTGCAGATCATGTACGGCATCGCGGGCGAGCGTGAGCTGGGCGAGGCCGAACTGGACTGGCTTCCCGGGTACGAGGGCTCGACCCCGGTCCGGGCCGGTAACGGCGCCGCCCACCAGCTCCAGCTCGATGTGTACGGCGAGGTCACCGAGGCCCTGCACCTGGCGCACATGACGGGCCTGGCCCGCAATGACTACGCCTCGCTGCTCCAGCTCAAGCTGATCCGCTACCTGGAGTCGAACTGGGACCGGCCGGACGAGGGCATCTGGGAGGTCCGCGGCCCGCGCAGGCACTTCGTCCACTCGAAGGTGATGTGCTGGGTCGCCGTCGACCGGACGATCAAGCTCCTGGAGTCCGGCGACGCCGACGGCCCGCTGGAGAAGTGGCGCGAGCTGCGCGACGACATCCACCGGGACGTCTGCGAGAAGGGCTACGACAAGGAGCGGAACACGTTCACGCAGTCGTACGGCTCCAAGGAGCTGGACGCCTCGCTGCTGCTCATCCCGCAGATGGGCTTCCTGCCGCCCGACGACAAGCGCGTCATCGGCACCATCGAGGCGATCCAGCGGGAGCTGTCGACGTCGGACGGCTTCATCCTGCGCTACCCGACCACGGGCGACGACGCGGGTGTGGACGGCCTTGAGGGTGACGAAGGCGCCTTCCTGGCCTGTTCGTTCTGGATGGCGGACGACCTGGCGATGATCGGCAGGGTGGACGAGGCCCGCAAGCTCTTCGAGAAGCTGCTCGCGCTCCGCAACGACCTGGGGCTGCTCGCCGAGGAGTGGGATCCGCGGCTGCAGCGCCAGGTCGGCAACTTCCCGCAGGCGTTCAGCCACGTGCCGCTGATCGACACGGCACTGCGGCTGACGGCGTCGGGGGCGTACGGAGGCTAGATCAGCTTCCCGATCACCTCACGGGCGGCGCGTTCCCCCTCGGTCGCGCCGCCCTCCATGAAGCCCTGGAAGTCATAGCTGCAGTGCTCACCGCCGATGTGGAGGTTGCCCTGCGGGGTGCCTTCGTAGCCGGCGTAGCGGTGCAGATAGCCGACGGGCCAGTACGAGTAGGCGCCGAGCGCGTACGGGTTCTTGTGCCAGGCGGAGAGCTGGGCCTTGCCGGTCCAGGCCGCCTTCGTGCCGGGGAACACCCGGTCGATCTGGCCGAGGTAGCGGGATGACAGGTCGCGTACGTAGGGGTCCGTCTCGAAGCTGAACGGGCCCGCCGGTGACAGGGACTTGGCGAGGGTGCCGCCGCCGTACTGGATGAGGATGCCGCCGGTGCCCGGCTGGACCTTGGTGGTGTCCCAGGTCTGCTGGAAGTCGGCGTCGGTGAAACAGTCACCCGCGCTCACTCCTGGCCAGGCGCCGGTGCCGCGCCAGGGGCGGCTCGAGAACTGCATGTTGAGCTTGGTGCAGTGGCCCATGCGGGCGTCGCGCAGCAGGTTCGTCATGCGGGTGTCCAACTTGGCCTTGGTGAGGTCGAGTTGCTTGAGCACCGGCAGCGGCACGCACAGGATGGTGTGGTCCGCGGTGGCGGTGCGGGTGGCGCCCGCCTCGGTGTAGGTGAGGGTCTGGGTGCCGTCGGCGTTGGCGCGTACGGCGGTCAGGGAGCAGCCGGGGCGCAGGGTGCCGTCGGGCAGGAAGTCGGCGATGGCGTGCGGGAGTTGGTCGTTGCCGCCGGTGATGTGGTAGCGCTCGTTGGACAGGCCCCAGATGTTGAAGTGCCCCGGGTTGGTCTGGTAGCCCATCAGCAGGACGAGGGCGAGCGCGGACTGATCGGTGGTGTCGGCGCCGTACTCGACGTTGTAGGCGACGTCGAACCAGCGGCCGAGCGGAGAGCCGTGCCCGCCCGGCACCCGGGAGTCGATCCATTCGTAAATCGACATGTTGTCCAGGGCCGTGCCGGTCGGCGTCGTCCGGTTCCAGTAGACCTCGCCCGCCTCCGACAGGTCGCGGTGCAGGAGTTGATAGACCTCCTTGAAGTCCTCGTCCGCCTGGGCGCGCGGGTAGTAGGCGCCGTTGAACCAGAGGATCTCCTCCGCTCCGTTGGGGCCGCCGCCGAGGAAGTCCTCGACGGGGAGGCCGAAGCGGCGGCAGAGTTCCAGGATCTTCTTGTGGCTGGTGTCGATCAGTTCACCGCCGATCTCGGAGGTCTGGCCGTACGCCCAGTGGTCGCGCTGGCAGTACATGCGCCCGCCGACGCGGTCCGGGTTCGCTTCGTAGAGCGTGCAGTCGAGGCCGGCGTCGTGGAGCGTGAGGGCGGCGGTGAGGCCCGCGATACCGGCTCCTACGACGGCTATGCGGGGCGCTGCCTTGGCGGCTCTGGCGGGGGCTGCGGCCGCGAGGCCGACGCCGGTGGCGAGGCCCGCTGCCGCTGCCCCCTTGAGGACTGTTCTTCGGCTGGACAAGCCCGCGGCGCCACGGACTTCGGCGAGGGGGACCTGGAGGCGCCGGGCCTCGCCGTGCTCTGCGGCCAGTCTCTTCAGGGCGTGCATGAGATGCGTACGCGACATGGGAGATCTCCTCAGACGGTGGCGGACGATGGCTCGGTGTCGGTCGTGCGTTCGGTCGCGTCCTCCAGGACGATCCGGCCGATGATCGCGTAGCGGGCGGGGTGCCTCACCTTCAGATACAGGCCGAGGCCGAGCCCGCCGAAGAAGACGAGGCCGACGATCCACGGGATGGCCTTGAAGAAGAGCGAGTCCGCCGCCGTGCCCGCAGCGGTGTCCATGTTGATCACCAGCAGGACGACGACGGCGATCATGCCGATGCCGCCGAGCAGCGGGGCGACCAGGGTCGTGAACCAGTGCCGGTCCTCGGGGTGGTTCTTGCGGAAGTAGCCGATGACGGCGAACGAGCAGAGGGTCTGCACGATGAGGATCGCCATCGTGCCGAGGATCGCGAGCAGCGTGTAGAGGTGGATGTACGGGTCCTGGTCCGTGAGCCAGAACGCGGCGACCAGCGTCACCGCGATCGCGGACTGGACGTAGGAGGCGATGTACGGGGAGCCGTGCGTGGGGTGCGTGCGGCCGAGGCCGCGGTGCAGGAATCCCTCGCGGCCGATCGCGTACAGATAGCGCGAGGCGCACTGGTGGAAGGCCATGCCGCAGGCGAACGAGCCGGTGATCAGGAGCCATTGGAAGGTGTCGACCGCCCAGGCCCCGATGAAGGTGTGGGCCGGGTCGAAGAACAGGTCGAGCGGGCTGGTGGACTGCGAGATCTTGACCGAACCTGCCAGGCCGTTGCCCGCGATCGTCATCCACGAGACGTAGATGTAGAAGAGGCCGACGCCGACGACCGAGATGAGGGTCGCGCGCGGGATGACCTTCTTGGGGTTGCGGGATTCCTCGCCGTACATGGCGGTGGACTCGAAGCCGACCCAGGACCAGAAGGCGAAGAAGAGGCCGAGCCCCGCGGAGGTGCCGGTGAAGGCGTTCTTCGGGTTGACCGGTTCGAGGGGGATGCCGTCGGGGCCGCCGCCGTGGATGAGTACGGCGGTGGCGACGGCGAAGAGGACCGCGATCTCGGCGATCAGCATCACGCCGAGCGCCTTCGCGGTGAGGTTGATGTCGAAGTACGACAGGACGACGGTGACGGCGAGCATCGCGGCCGCGTAGAGGATCCACGGCAGGTCGGCGCCGAGCTGGTCGTGGACGGTGGTCTTGGCGAAGTAGGCGAAGACGCCGACGATCGACGCCTCGAAGACGACGTACGCGAGTACGGCGAGCATCCCGGACGCCATGCCCGCGATACGGCCCAGGCCGTGCGAGATATAGCCGTAGAAGGCGCCGGCGGCGGTGATCCGCTTGGCCATGGCCACGTATCCGACCGAGAACACGGTCAGGACGAGGGTCGCGAAGAGATACCCCGCCGGTGCTCCGGTGCCGTTGCCCGCGCCGACGGCGATGGGGAGGTTGCCGGTCATCGCCGTGATGGGCGCGGCGGTGGCGACCGCCATGAAGACGACGCCGACGATACCGACGGAGTTCGCCTTGAGTCGGTGGACCTCGGGTGTGGTTCGTTGCTCTGGCATGGCGGGCACCCTGCCGTGGCGTGACGTACGCCACAACCGACAGGGGGTCGCGCAATGGGCGTGCGGGCACGACGAGTTGTCGGGTCAAGACCGGACGAGATCACTCCCGTAACCGGTCGGAGATGTTCCAGGAACGTGCGCGCAGGTAGCGTCCGCCACATGGACAGTCAGGGCACGCAGAGCACTCAGGGCGGCATCACCGTGCAGCGGGCCCTGGAACTTCCGGGGCTGCGCGGCGGACTCCCCGAAGTGGTCGCGGGGGCTGAGCGGCTGCAGCGCACGGTGCGGTGGGTGCACGCGGGTGAGGTGCCGAACATCGCCTCGCTCCTCAAGGGCGGCGAGCTGCTCCTGACCACGGGCCTCGGCCTCGGCGCACGCCCCGCCGAGCAGCGCGCCTTCGTGCGCAAGCTCGCCGAGCGCGGCATCGCGGCCCTCGTCGTCGAGCTGGGCCCGCGCTTCACGCGGCTCCCCGCGGCGATCGTGGAGACGGCGCGCTCGGCCGGGCTTCCGCTGGTGCAGCTGCATCGCGAGGTGCCGTTCGTGACGGTCACGGAGGAGGTCCACACGGAGATCGTCAACGGCCACTACGCCCTGCTCCAGCGGGCCGAGGAGGTCCACCGCCGCTGCACGGAGGCGCTGCTCGGCGGGGGCGGCGTACCCCAGGTCCTGAACGTCCTCGCCGATTTCAGCGGCAACCCGGTGTTCCTGGAGACGGCGGACGGACAGCTTCTGTACGCCGCCGGGGCGGGCACCGAGTGCGCCGATCCTCTCCAGGTGTGGGAAGGGCTGCGGGGCCGGACCGTGGACCGGGACGGGCCGCCGGCGAGCGCGCTGCTCGTCGATGTGCCGGGCGGGGGTCCGGGCTCGGGGTCGGTGCGCGCCCGGCTCGTGCTGCTCGCCGTGGAGTCCGCGCTGCTTCCGGTGCACCGGATCGCGGCGGAGCGGGCGGCGGGCTCGCTCGCGGTGGTCCTGATGCAGGCCCGGCAGGAGGAGGAGCTCGCGGCGCGGGGCCGCGGCGACTTCCTGACCGACCTGGCGGAGGGGCGGATCCGGGCCGAGGACGCGCCCGCCCAGGCCCGGGTCCTCGGCTTCAAGCCCGGCGAGAGCCCGCTGCTGCCGGTCGTGATGCGGCTCGCGGACGGGCTGCCGCCGGGCGGCGGCTGGGCCGTGCTCGCGCGGGCGGTGGCGGAGGAGCTCGCGGCGGTGGGGGTGCCGGTGCTGCTCGGCGTGCGGCCGGTGGAGGGGCGCGTTCCGCTGCTCCTTGGCCTCCGTACGGAGTCGGAGCGCGCCGCGGTGGCCGACCGGGTCGCCGCGGCGCTGCGGGCAGGCGTGGAGCGGGCGGGGATGCAGCGGGCCGGGGCGCTGCCGCCGGTCGTGGTGGTCGGCGTCGCGGGCGGCTGGGCGGCGGCTTCGGCGGGGCTGCGGCACGCCGCGGAGACGGCGACGGCGGCGCAGGGGCTCTCGGACCGCCCGTGGTACGACGCGCGGCGCCTGGACATCGACCTGCTGCTCTGGCGCCTGCACAACTACGACGACTCGGCCCTGGCGGCGTTCGTGGACCGCGCGATCGGCCCACTGCGCACCCACGACCAGCGCTCGAAGCCACCGCTGCTGCCGACGCTGCAGACGTACCTGGCGCATGCGGGGCGCAAGGCGGAGACGGCGCGCGAACTGCACCTGAACCGCCAGACGCTCTACAACCGCCTCGCCAGGATCAGTGAACTCCTGGGGACGGATCTTGACGACCCGCAGACGGTGCTGGCGCTGAGCTTGGCGCTGCGGGCGCGCAGGCATGTGGCGTAGGGGTTACCGGCGGGCTACATGATCAGTGCACGATGATTCGCTGCGTCAACTCGTCGTAGACGCTGAGGACTTGGGTGACGGTCTCGTCCTCGGTCGGCCAGGTGGCCGCCTGGGCCGTGCCCTTGTCCTTGAGCCGCTCCCTGAGGGCGGGGTCGGCGAGGAGGCGTGCGACGGCTGTGGCCAGGGCCTCGGGGTCGCCGTAGGGGACGAGCACGGCCGCGTCGCCGACCAGTTCGGGGATGCCGCCGACAGCGGTCGCGACGAGCGGCACGCGCGCGTGCAGGGCTTCCTGGGCGAGTACGGAGCGGGACTCCCAACTGCTGGGCAGGACCACGAGGTCGGCCGCGGCGAGCAGCTCGGGCACGTCGTCGCGCCGTCCGACGAGCTGGGCAGGAAGCCCTTCGGCTTCGATACGACGCTGGAGGGCGCCGCGTTCGGGCCCTTCACCGGCGATGGCGAGGAGCGGCAGGGGGTCGAGGTGCCGCCAGGTACGCGCGGCGCCGAGGAGGACGTCATAGCCTCGCTGCCGCTCAAGGGCGCCGACGGCGACGATCAACGGCCGGTCGACGGCACCGAGTTCGGCACGGACCTTGTGCCGGTGCCCTTCGGGCTCCTCGGCCGCCCCCGGCACCGCGCGCGGCGCGGGAAGCGTGACGGGGGCGAGGCGGGCGTCCCGCGCGCCCCTGCTGCGTGCGCGGTCGACGAGGTCGGAGGAGGTGCCGAGGACCACGGCGGCGGCCTTGGCGACGCGGCGCTCCAGGAGGTGCAGGACGCGGGCGCGGGCCCCTTCCGCGTGCGCCCGGGTGTGCCAGGTGACGACGAGGGGCGTACGGCGGCCGGCGAGCGCGAGGGCGGCGCGGAGTGCGGCATGCAGTCCGTGCGCGTGCACGAGGTCGGCGTCGGCGCAGGCCACGCGCAGGGAGGCGACGGAAGCGGGGTCGCCGCGGCGGGGCACGTGGACGTGCCGGGCGCCGGTCCCCGTCAGGTCATAGTCGCCGGCCGCCTCGGAAGGGGCGCACACCGTGACCCGCACGCCCCGCGCGGCGAGGCCCGCGGCGAGCGATCTGACGTGGGCACTGCTGCCCGCGCTGCCACCGCCGAGTACCTGCACGGTGTGCAGCGGGGTCTGACCGTGCGGTGAGTGGCTGCTCACGTGGCTCACGTAGCGGGGGCTCCTGGGTAGGCGTCGGGGGCTGCGCCAAGGATGCCAGTCCGTACGGACGTTCCGGCACCGCCGAAAGGTCTCTTCCGCACCGGGACGGGCAACTCCCTGACCCGGATCACCCACACGGGTGAGGACGCCGGGGTTTCAGCACCGCGGATGACCCTACGGCCTCCGCATCTTCGCAGCGGGGGCCGACCACGCGAAAGGCTTTCGGAAAGCTCGGCGTGGCCGGAAGGATTTACCGGGCCACGGGGAAACGGGGGCTACCTCGCGGAAGGCTCGGGTCACCCACACCACCCGGACAGGCTCGGCTCCCCTTGTCCACGCGCCGGGTCCGTCCGACCCCCAACCCTGCCCCGCCAAGCTCCGGCTCTGTCCCGCCCCGCCAGCCCCGGCCTGTCCGTTCCACCCCCACTGGCTCCGGCCACCCGCTGCCTCCCGGCAGCCTCAACCCCTCTGCCCCGCCCCACCAGCCCCGGCCGCCCCCTTCCGCCCCGCCAAGCCCAGCTATCCCTGAGCCCCCGCCACCGCGCTGACCTTCTCTCCGTACGCCGCAGCCGCCACCAGCCCCGCGGCATGGGCGGCCAGCCCCGCGCGGCCGTTGCCCGCGGCGATGGCCGCACCGAGCGCCGCACCCAGGGCATGCGCTCCCGCGTCGCCGATCATGGCGTGCTCCCCGATGTCCTCCGGGAGCACCGCCGCTGCCGCCCCCGCCGAAGCAGCCGCGAGGACGCCGGCCGAGCCCTCGCGCAGCAGCCCAGGCGCCGCCAGGCCGAGCACCGCTCCGGCGGCCCTTCCCGGGCGCACGTCCACGAGGTTGACGAAATGGGCGGTGCCCGCGATCACGACCCCGGCGAGGAACTTGTCCAGGGGCCGCTCCTTGAGCAGCGCACCGGCGGCAAGACCCGCCGCGCCGACCCCGAACAACTTCACGGCCCCGCTGGTCACTTCACCGCCCCGCAGAGCCGAGAGGTGGGCGCGAAAGCCCCGGCGGGTATCGCCTTCCCCCGCCATGTCGTCGTACGCGCCACAGGCCCCGGCGGCGAGCACGGCCAGCGCGGCGGCTGCGCGGTGCCGGGAGGGCAGCGCCACGGCTCCGGCCACCGCCCCGACGGCCGCGGCGGGCCCGGCGTACAACTCCACGGTCCGCCCCGCGTAGTTCTCCCGCTCCCAGCGACCGGGGCCACCGGGAGCACACGAACGAAGCGTGGCGGTCGCGGCGCGGGTCACGGCGGCTGCGGAGAGGAGGGCGGTGAGGCGTGGGGCGGGCTTGCGGCTGATCATGCGGATCAGGGTACGGGGGCCAAGATCCGAGCCGGGCCCGGAGCTTATTCAGCCCGTCCGGCGTTTGAGGACGAACTCGGCGAAGCCGGTGATCTGCGGTGCGCCCCACCCGGTGGAGCCAAAAGCCGCGGGGAGGAAGGGGCCAGGGCGGCTGCCGGGAAGCCCCGCAGCCGCCCCGAACCCCCTAGACGTCCCCCCGGGCGGTAGCCAAAAGCTCCTCCGCATGCGCCCGCGCAGTCTCCGAGTCCTCCTGCCCCGCCAGCATCCGCGACAACTCCCGTACCCGGTCCTCCCCTTCGAGCACGAGGACACCGGACCGCGTCACACTCCCGTCGTTCGTCTTCTCGACCAGCAGCTGCCGGTCGGCGAACGCCGCCACCTGCGGCAGGTGGGTCACCACCACGACCTGCGCGGACTTGGCGAGCTTGGCGAGTCTGCGCCCGATCTCGACCGCGGCCTTGCCACCGACACCCGCGTCGACCTCGTCGAAGAGGTACGTCGGAACGGGATCCGTGCCCGCGAAGACGACCTCGACCGCGAGCATCACGCGCGACAGCTCACCACCGGACGCCCCCTTGGCGATCGGCCGCGGCGGGGCGCCCGGATGCGGGGCAAGGAGGAGTTCCACCTCGTCGACGCCCGCAGGGCCGTACGCCACGAAGCGGTCCCCGACCGGCACCCCGTCCGCACCCTCGGCCACCTCAGTACTGGTGATGTCGATCGTCACGCGCGCGTGCGGCATCGCCAGCGAGGACAGCTCCTCGGTGACCGCCGCCGCGAACCGCGAAGCCGCCTCCTGACGCGCGTCGGTCAACGCCTGAGCGAGCCCCGCGAGTTCACCCCGCAGCGCGTCCCGCTCGACGGTCAGCTCGCCAAGACGGTCGTCGTCGCCCTCGAGTTCGGTGAGGCGTGCAGCCCCCTCCTCGGCCCAGGCCAGCACGGAGTCGATGTCGGAGCCGTACTTCCGGGTCAGCTGGGTGAGGGCGGCCCGCCGCTCCTCCACCGCGGCGAGCCGCAGCGGATCGGCGTCGAGGTCATCGGCGTACCCAGCCAGCTCCCCCGACACATCGCCCAGCAGGATCCCGATCTCGCCGATCCGCTCGGCCAGCGCCGCAAGCGCGGGATCATGGGAACGCACCGCTTCGAGCGCCCGGTGCGCGCCCGCCACGAGCGTGGTGGCGTCGACGCCCTCCGGGTCCTCGGGGATGCCCGCGAGAGCGGCGTGCGCGGCCGTGGCGGCGGAGGCGAGCGCCTCCGCGTGGCCGAGCCGCTCGGCCTCGGCGGCCAGTTCGGTGTCCTCGCCCTCCCGCGGCTCCACGCCCGCGACCTCGTCGAGCCCGAAGCGCAGCAGATCGGCCTCCTGGGCCCTTTCCCGCGCCCGCGTGGTGATCTCGTCGACCTCGGTCGTCACGGCCCGCAGCCTGCGGTACGCCGCCGTGTACTTGGCCAGCGGCACGGCGACCGCGTCGCCCGCGTACCGGTCGAGCGCGCCGCGCTGCCTGGCCGGTTTGAGCAGCCCCTGCTGGTCCGTCTGACCGTGCACCGCCACGAGGTCGTCGGCGAGCTCGGACAGCAGACCCACCGGAACCGACCGCCCGCCGAGGTGCGCTCGGGAGCGCCCCTCCGCCGAGACCGTACGGCTGATCAGCAACGCCCCGTCGTCGAGTTCGGCACCCGCCTCCTCCGCGCGCACGGCTGCCGAGGCACCAGCGGGCACCGTGATCCGGCCCTCCACCACCGCCGCCTTGGCCCCGATTCGCACCAAGGCGGCGTCGGCGCGCCCGCCGAGCAACAGGCCAAGGCTGGTGACCACCATCGTTTTGCCCGCACCGGTCTCGCCGGTCACCGCGGTGAACCCCGGCGACAGCTCGACCACTGCGTCGTCGATGACTCCGAGCGACCGTATCCGCATCTCCTCCAACACGGACACGACCTTACGAGGTCATGGGCCAGGTGTGCGACGGGCCCTGGCTTCCTTCCGCCTCCGTTCGGCGAAGACGCAGGTGGCAAACGCGGACCGAACGGACGCTGTCACCCGCAGGGGGGTGCGGATCCTGGGGTCCTGGGGGGATTCCCCCAGGAGGATCTTCCTGCTGGCCTCCTGGTGGCCGGGGGCCCTGGCACCCCACCATGATCGGTATGGGAACGGGACTGGCACAGGCGGCGCTGCGGGCGCACCGCCCGGCGTTCGTGGGCACGGCGGTGGCCGCGCTCTTCGCGGCGACGGTGGTGAGCGCCTCGACGATGATGCTCGGCTCGACGAGCACGGACACGGGCACGGGCACGGCGGGCACGGGCACCGACGGGCTCTCCGCACGCGCACGCGAGCAGATCAGCGAGAACGGCGTCGGCGACATGGCCGTCGTCCTGTTGATCGGTTCCATCTACATGTCGATATTCGTGGTCGTTTCGACGATGGGCACGGCGGTCACGCAACAGCACCGCGAGCTGGCGATGGTGCGCGCGATCGGAGCCGAGCCCCGGCAGATCCGCCGCGCGGTGGCGGTCCAGGCCCTCGCCGCGTCGACCCCCGCCGCGCTCGCCGGCTTCGTCATGGGCGGCTTCGTCGCCCGCTGGTGGCACGCGGGCATGATCTCGCACGGGCTGCTCCCCGCAGAGGCCCACTTCCGCTTTGGCTGGCTCGCCCTGCCGGTGTGCCTCGGCGTGGCCGTGGTGACGACGACGCTCGCCGCACTCCTCTCGGCCCTGCGGTTCTCGCTGCTGCGCCCGGCCCTCGCCCTGAGCGAGGCGGCGACGGGCCGGCGGGGGCTCGGCATGCTGCGGGCGCCGCTCGGCCTGGCAGCGGTCGCGGGGGCATGCGCCGTCTCGGTACTCCTGTCGAAGCAGCCCGCGGCAGAGGCGAGCGAGGGGGCGTTCCTCGTCCTGATCCTGTTCTGTGTCGGCGCGGGGCTGCTCGGCCCGCGGATCATCGGGCCCGTGGCCTGGCTGGTGTCCGCTCTGGTGGGCCGGTTCGGCAGCAGCGCGCGCCTCGCGATGCTCAACGTCCGCACCCAGCCCCGCCGTTTCTCCGCGGCGGTGGTGCCGCTCGTCCTCGTCGTGGGCTTCGGCCTCACCAAGATCGGCATGCACACCACGGCGGAGCACTGCACGGGCTCTGCGGGCAGCAAGGGCGAGGTCTGGCTCGACTATGTGGGCACGGGTCTGTACGCGGGCTTCGCCGCGATCGCCGCGGCGAACACCCTCGCCATGATCTCCTTCGAGCGCCGCCGCGATGTCGCCCTGCTGCGGGTGGTGGGCAGTCAGCGCGCCCAGGTGCGGTCGATGGCGGCCTGGGAGGCCGTGGTCGTCGCGGGGACCTCGCTGCTGCTCGGCACCGCGACAGCGCTCGGCACGCTGGCCCCGATCCTCGCATCGGCCTTCGGCTCCGCACTCCCCCACCTGCCGTGGAGCGTGCCGACGGGGATCGCCGCGGGCACCCTGCTCCTGACGCTGCTCTCCACCGGGCTCCCGGTGGCTTCGGTGATGCGGCGCCGGGCGATCTCCGTGGTGAAGGCGGCGTGACCTCCGCCGCGCGGGCGCGCCCAGCCGGAGCGGACCCGCAGACGACTGCCGCCGCCCCCCAGCGGAGCGCTAGTGCGGCGCCCCGCGCCACCCCGAGACCGGCAGCGCGAACTTGGCCACGAGCCGGTCGGTGAACGACGCGTGGTGCAGCCGCGCGAGCCGCACCGGCACCTCGCCCCTGCGTACCTCGACCCGCGCCCCCGGCGGCAGTTCCACGGTCCGCCGCCCGTCGCACCACAGCACCCCGTGGGACGTGTGCTGCTGGACCTCCACGGCGAGCACCGAGTCCGGCGAGGTCACCAGGGGCTTGGCGAACAGGGCGTGCGCGCTGATCGGCACCATGAGCAGCGCCTCCACCTCCGGCCAGACCACGGGCCCGCCCGCGGAGAAGGCGTACGCGGTGGATCCGGTCGGGGTGGCGCACACGATGCCGTCGCAGCCGAAGCCGGTGACCGGGCGCCCGTCGATCTCCAGGACGACCTCCAGCATCAGCTCGGCCGACATCTTCTGCACGGCGGCCTCGTTGAGCGCCCAGTCGCGGTGCACGACATCGCCGTTGCTGTGCACGACGACGTCGATGGTCATCCGCTCCTCGACCTCGTACGCCCTCGTCACCACCCGGTCGACGACCTTGTCGAGATCGTCGCGCTCGGCCTCGGCGAGGAAGCCGACGCGCCCCAGGTTCACACCGAGCATCGGCACCCCGGAGGCGCGGGCGAACTCGGCACCGCGCAGCAGCGTGCCGTCGCCGCCGAGGACGACGAGCAGCTCACAGCCGTCAAGGCACTGAGGAGTCGCCTCCTTCACCGTGCCGACCTCGTCCGGCAGCTGCGGCAGGTCGGCCGCCTCCGCCTCCAGGACCCGTACGCCGATGCCGCTGCGCAGCAGCCCCTGGACGACGAGTTCGGCACTGCGGATGGCGGCAGGCCGTCCGGTGTGCGCGAGAAGGAAAACTGTACGAGCTCGGGTCTGAGTCAACGGGGCCCCTCCGCCACGGCGCGGTCAACGTCCGCCGGGTCGAGTTCGGGCGCCCCGGCACGCAGCCACAGAAAGTACTCGACATTCCCGGAAGGCCCGGGCAGCGGGCTCGCGGTCACGCCACGCACGCCGAGCCCAAGCCCCCACGCCTGGCGCGCCACACCGCGCACGGCGTCCGCCCGCAGCTCCGTGCTGCGCACCACGCCACCGCTGCCGAGACGTTCCTTGCCGACCTCGAACTGCGGCTTGACCATCAGGACCAGGTCCGCGTCCGGGGCGGCGCACCGCACGAGGGCGGGCAGCACCAGGCCGAGCGGGATGAACGAGAGATCACCGACGACCAGATCCACCGGGGTCCCGTCGATGGCTTCCAGCGTCAACTCCCGTACGTTCGTACGGTCCTTGATGGTGACCCGGTCGTCGCTCTGCAGCGACCAGGCGAGCTGGCCGTACCCGACGTCCACGGCGACGACGCCCGAGGCACCGGCGCGCAGCAGCACATCGGTGAAACCGCCGGTGGACGCGCCCGCGTCGAGCGCGCGCCGCCCCTCGACGACCAGACCCTGCGGCACGAACGCGGCGAGCGCGCCCGCCAGCTTGTGGCCGCCACGCGAGACGTAGTCGGGGTCGCTGTCATCGGTCGCGACCACGATCGCCGCGGCGGTCTCCACCTGCGTCGCGGGCTTCGTCGCGATGTTCTTGTTGACGGTCACCCGCCCGGCGGCGATCAGCTGGCTTGCGTGCTCGCGCGAGCGCGCCAGCTCGCGCCGGACCAGTTCGGCGTCGAGGCGAAGGCGTGCCACTCCTGCCACGTTCTGTTCAGCTCCTGTTGTACGGGGGTGAGTCCGGGGACGAAGCCGCGGGCGACCCCATGGGTGAGGGCGTCGGCGGCCCGGGGCGTGCGTCGAGCGCGGTCAGCGCGTCACGCAGTCCCCGGTGTACATCCTCGTACACCTCGATGTGGCCGTCCGTGGCGAGGTGGTCGGCGTCGCCGAGACGCTGGAGCAGACCGTCCACTTCCGCGTCCCCGGTCGGGGCGCGCTCCACCCCGAGGGGCGCGGGCCCCGCGGGGTCGTACGCCTCCGGCTCCACCGGCTCAGGCCCGGGGCCCGGCATCGAGTCGCTCATGCCCCGACGCTACCTCGAAGCGCTGCGGTACCGTCGATCACGATGGCGACGATCGAAGAGTGCCGCGCGGCGCTCGGCAGACTCTCGGACAATTTGGCGGACGCCGAAGGCGGCGTACGCAGCGCCGCCGCGCTCAACCGCTCGCTGAGCTGCCGCATCACCGATCTCGACGTGACCTTCATGGGCCGCCTCGAGAACGGCCGGATCACGGTGCTCGACACGCATCCCGGCCCACCGCGCGAGAAGGCCGAGATCCGCCTCGCCCTGTCCGGCGACGATCTGGTCGCGATGGTGGACGGCGAGCTGAACTTCGCGAAGGCCTGGGCCTCCGGCCGGGTCAAGCTGGAGGCGGGCCTGCGCGATCTGCTCCGCCTCAGGTCGCTGCTCTAGCCCCGGCAGCCGTCGCCTTCGCCCGTCCCCGCCGTGCCGCCGGCACCACGAGCGGCGTCCCCGACTCCGGGTCGTCGATGATCTGGCACTCCATCCCGAAGGTCTCCCGCACCAGCTCCGCCGTGACGATCTCGGACGGCGGCCCCTCGGCGACGACCTCGCCCTCGCGCAGGGCGATGAGGTGGGTGGCGTACCGGGCGGCGTGGTTGAGGTCGTGCAGGACGGCGACGAGCGTGCGCCCCTGCTCCTCGTGGAGGTCGGCGCACAGGTCGAGCACGTCGATCTGGTGCTGGATGTCGAGGAACGTCGTCGGCTCGTCCAGGAGCAGCAGCGGGGTCTGCTGGGCGAGCGCCATCGCGATCCAGACACGCTGGCGCTGGCCGCCCGAGAGTTCGTCGACATAGCGATCCGCCAGTTCGGCGACGCCGGTCGACGCCATCGACTCGCCCACGATCCGCTCGTCCTCGCCCGACCACTGACGCAGCAGCCCCTGGTGCGGATAGCGCCCGCGCGCCACCAGGTCGCCCACCGTGATGCCGTCGGGCGCGATGGACGACTGCGGCAGCAGACCGAGCGTGCGGGCCACCTTCTTCGCGGGCATCGACTGGATGACGTTCCCGTCGAGCAGGACGCGGCCCGCCGACGGCTTGAGCATCCGGGACAGGGCGCGCAGCAGCGTGGACTTGCCACAGGCGTTCGGGCCGACGATCACCGTGAAGGAGTTGTCGGGTATCTCGACGGACAACTTCTCCGCGATGACGCGCTGGTCGTAGCCAAGGGTCACGTCGTCCGCGATGAGCCGGTTCACGGCGGCACGCTCCTGCCTGTCGGTGCTCTCAGAGGTATTCGTGTTCATGGCGATGCGTGTCTTCATCTGCGTCATATGCGTCTTCATATGCGTCCCGCCTTGCGCTCGATGACGAGCAGCCACAGCAGGTAGATGCCGCCGAGTACGCCCGTGACGACGCCGACGGGCAGCTGATCGGCCCCGAAGGCCCGCTGCGACGCCCAGTCGGCGACGACCAGCAGGGTGGCGCCCATGAACATGGCGGGCACGAGGTTCGGCCCCGGCGAGCGCGTGAGCCGCTTGGCCAGCTGCGGCGCGGTGAGCGCGACGAAGCTGACGGGTCCCGCGGCGGCGGTGGCGGCCGCCGTGAGCAGCACGGCCGAGCCCATCAGGACGATGCGGGTGCGCTCGACGGGGACGCCGAGCGCGTAGCCGACGTCGTCGCCCATCTCCAGCATCCGCAGCGGACGCGCGTACGTCATGACGAGCGGTACGAGGATCGCGCACAGGACGAGCAGCGGCCAGACCTGCTCCCAGTCCCGGCCGTTGAGCGAGCCGGTCATCCAGACGACGGCGCGCGCGGCGTCGACGAGGTCCGCCTTGGTGAGCAAATAGCCGTTGATGGCGGTGACGAAGGCGGAGACACCGATGCCGACCAGGACGAACCGGAAGCCGTGCACGCCCTGCTTCCAGGCCAGGACGTAGATCGCGAACCCGGTGATCAGGCCGCCCACCAGCGCGCCGCCCGCGACCTGCACCGCGCTGCCCTGGAAGAGGACGATCATGATGAGCGCCCCGGCCGTCGACCCCTGCCCGAGGCCGAGGATGTCCGGACTGCCCAGCGGATTGCGCGAGATGGACTGGAAGATCGCGCCGCCGAGCCCCAGCGCTGCGCCCACGAGGAGGCCGACGAGGACCCGGGGCAGCCTCAGGTCGTTGATGATGAACTCCTGCCCGGCGTCGCCGTTGCCGAGCAGGGTGCGGATGACGTCGGCGGCGGGGATGGGGAAGTCGCCGGTGCCGATCAGGACGACGCTCGCGACGAGCGCGGCCACGATGAGCAGGGCGACGACCACGGCCGTGCGGACGTCGAGACGGAAGCTGAGCCCGCCCCGGGTGCGTATCGCCTTCACAGCTGAGCCAGCCTCCGCCGTCGTACGAGAAAGATGAAGACCGGAGCGCCGATCAACGCGGTGATGATGCCGACCTGCAGTTCCGCGGGCCGCGCGACCACGCGCCCGACGACGTCGGCGCCGAGCAGCAGAACCGGGGAGAGGATCGCCGCGTACGGCAGGATCCAGCGCATGTCGGGTCCGGTGAAGGAGCGCACGATGTGCGGCACCATCAGGCCGACGAACACGATGGGCCCGCAGGCCGCGGTCGCGGCTCCGCAGAGCAGCGTCGCGGCGGTCATGGACAGGGCGCGGGTGCGGTTCAGATGGGCGCCGAGCGCGCGGGCGGTGTCGTCGCCCATGGCCATCGCGTTGAGCGGCCGGGCGAGGCCGAGCGCGAGCACGATGCCGATCACGAGGAACGGCAGGACCTGCATGATGGTCTCGTTCTTGGCCGAGGCCAGCGAGCCGACCGTCCAGAAGCGCATCTTGTTGAGCGCGGCGTTGTCCGTGATCATCACGGCCTGCAGATAGCCGTAGAGGGCGGCGCTCAGTGCGGTACCGGCGAGCGCGAGCCGCACCGGCGTCGCGTTGCGGGTGCCGCCGAGGGCGTAGACCAGCGCGCCCACGACCGCCGCCCCGAAGAAGGCGAACCAGACGTAACCGGTCAGAGAGGTTACGCCGAAGAAGCTGATGGCGGTGACGACGGCGGCCGACGCGCCGAGGTTGATGCCGAGCAGTCCGGGGTCGGCCAGCGGGTTGCGCGTCAGCGCCTGAAGGACGGCGCCGGCGAGGCCGAGGGCCACCCCGACGAGCACTCCGAGCAGCGTGCGCGCGAGCCGCTCTCCGACCACGACATCGCCGTACGTCCCTGAGTCCTGGAAAAGACCGTGCCAGACCTGGTCCAGAGACATCTGTTTGGCACCGACCGCGATGCTCGCCACGACGACGAGCAGCAGCACACAGACCGAGACGAGGAGCCCGGCACTGCGTATCGCGCGGCGGTTGGGTGGCGCGGGCGCGGTCTCCGCGCCGGCTTCTGGGGGGCTGTCGACCAACACCAGGTTAGGTTAGCCTACCCTCGCACTGGACTTCGACGCCGGTTACGCAGAGGTGACGTCATGACCGAATCCCCCTACCACTTCTTCGACGTCCACGTGCTGCGCACCGAGTACGTCACGCCCGCCATGATCCGCGTGGCCCTCGGCGGCGCGGACCTGGCACGGATGGCCTCGGCCGGCCGCGACCAGCGCATCAAGCTGTTCCTGCCGCATCCCGGGCAGGACGCCCCCGTCATGCCGGACACGTCGGGCGGGGACGCGGCCAGTTGGTACGCCGACTGGTGCGCGCTCGACCCCGATGTGCGGGGCATCATGCGCACGTACACCACCCGTGAACTGCGCCGCGATCCCGATGAGTTGATCGTCGACTTCGCGGTCCACGGCGCGGCTCCCTCACCCTCCGACGGCCCGGCCACCAGCTGGGCGCGGGCCGCTTCGCCGGGCGCCAGGATCGGCGTACTCGCGCCGATCGAGGAGGAGAACGGCGCCTACGACTTCCGGCCGCCGCAGGACACCGACTGGATCCTGCTGACCGCCGACGAGTCGGCGCTCCCGGCTGTGGCGAGCATCCTGGAGACGCTCCCGCCGACCACGCCGGCCCGCGTCTGGATCGAGGTCCACGATCTCGCGGACAGGCAAGAGCTGCCCACGAAGGCCGACGCCGAGATCACCTGGCTCACGGAGGAGGGCGCGACAGCGGCGGCGATCCGGGACGCGGAGCTGCCTTCGGGCAACCCCTACGCCTGGGTGACGGGAGAGTCCTCGACGGTCAAGGCCGTCCGCCGCCATCTGGTCAAGGAGCGGGGCATGGACCGCAAGAAGGTGTCGTTCTCCGGCTACTGGCGCAAAGGCACGACCACGGACGACCTGATCGAACGCAACGAAACGGCCTGAGCTACTCCCCGCCGGGGGCTCCCCGGCCACTCAAAGTCCCAGCCGCGACAACGCCTTCCCCCCGTCCAGCTCGCACACCCCGTCCCCCGCCTCGGTCCACGCCGCCGCGCACAGCGCCCGCAGCCCGTCCATGGCGTCGCCCTCGCCGTCGAGCACAAGCCCGTCCCCCCGCGCCGACGCGGTCCATCCACCGCAGCCGAAGCCGTCCTCCGCCGAAGTCACTTCGGGCTGGCCGGTGAGCATGCCGCGCAGGTCGGCGTCCACGTAGGTCGGGCGGTGCTCCGGCGGGGCCGCGAGCAGCTGGGCGCCGTCCGTGACCCCGGTCAGGACGAGCAGCGAGTCCACCGCACCGTTGAACGCGCCCTCGATGTCCGTGTCGAGCCGGTCCCCCACGACCAACGGCCGCTCCGCGCCCGTCCGCAGGATGGTCTCGCGGTGCATCGGCGGCAACGGCTTGCCCGCCACCTGCGGCTCCGCGCCCGTCGCGATGCGTACGACCTCCACGGCCGCGCCATTGCCCGGCGCGATGCCCCGCGCACTCGGAATCGTCAGATCTGTGTTGGACGCGAACCACGGCACCCCGCGCGCGATCGCGTAACAGGCCTCGGCGAACCGCCCCCACGCCATGTCGGGACCGCCGTACCCCTGCACGACCGCGGCCGGATCGTCGTCCGCCGAATCCACCGGCTCAAGGCCACGCTCCCGCAGCGCGACCCGCAGCCCTTCCCCGCCGATCACCAGCACCCGCGCCCCCGCCGGGATTTGCTCGCTCACCAGCCGCGCCGCCGCCTGCGCCGACGTGATGACATCCGACGCCCCGGTCGGAATCCCCAGCTCCGTCAGATGCCCGGCCACCGCGTCCGGCGTACGCAGCGCGTTGTTCGTCACGTACGCCAGATGCATACCGCCCGCGCGGGCGGTCTCGAGCGACTCCACGGCGTGCACGATCGCGTGCCCGCCCGCGTACACCACACCGTCCAGGTCGAGCAGCGCGGTGTCATACGCCTCGCTCAGCACACTCCGGCTGCCTTCGGGCCGCGTCCTGACGGTCTGGCTCATTACGCATCGCTCCTAGTTCGATCCCACTCCCCCGATCATCGCTCATGCCACTGACACACATACGATGCAGCAATGAACACAGCGGGTCATACCGACGACCAAGGCCTCGACCTGATCCCGTTCAGAGGCGTGCGCTACGTCCCCGAACGGGTCGGCAGCCTTGCCGCCGTGACGTCCCCTCCGTACGACGTGGTCGTACGGCCCGACGGCCTGCTCCACCTGGAGTCCGCCGACCCGCACAACATCGTCAGGCTGATCCTCCCGCAGGCCACCACGCCGGCGGCCCGCAACGAACAGGCCGCGGAAACCCTGGACGACTGGCTCTCCCGAGGCATCCTCGCGCCCGACCCGCAGCCCAGCCTCTACATCTACGAGCAGCGTGACGGCGACATGCTGCAGCGCGGCATCATAGGCGCGCTGCGCCTCTCCGAAGCGCGGGACGGCATCGTCCTTCCCCACGAGGGCGTCATGTCGGACGTCGTGGAGGACCGCGCGGCCCTGATGCGCGCGACGAAGGCCAATCTGGAGCCGCTGCTCCTGACGTACCGCAGCGACGGCGACGCCGGGGGCGCGTCGGCGGTCGTCGAGCGGACCGTACTGAACAAGCCTCTCTTGGCGACGACCACGGAGGACGGCTTCAGCCACCGCCTGTGGGCCGTCACCGATCCTGCCGACCTCGATCAGATCCGGTCGGATCTCTCCCACCATCAGGCCCTGATCGCGGACGGCCACCACCGCTGGGCGACCAACCTCCGGCTGCGCACCGAGAACCCCTCCCCCAGCCCGTGGGACTACGGCCTGGTCCTCCTCGTCGACACGGCGCGCTATCCGCTCCGGGTCCGCTCCATCCACCGCTACCTGCACCGGCTCCCGGTGTCCGAAGCCCTCGCCGCCCTCGACGGCTCCTTCCGCGTACGTACCGTCGAAGGTCCCCTGCCGCGCGCCCTCGAAGCCCTGGCCGAGGCAGCCGCCGAAGGCAACGCCTTCGTCCTCGCGGGTGACGGCGCCTTCCACCTCGTCGACCGCCCGTCCCACGACCTCCTCGCCCGTACGATCCCGGCCGAGCCCCCTGAGGCATGGCGCACCCTGGACGCGACGGTCCTGCACTCCACGCTCCTCGATCACATCTGGCGGATCCCGGACGCCCCGGAGCACATCGCGTACATCCACAGCACCGAGGCGACCGTGGAGAAGGCGGAGCGCGACGGCGGCACGGCCATCCTGATGCACCCGGTCCGCGAGGAGGTCGTCCGCGACCTCGCCCGCCAGGGCGTGACGATGCCCCGCAAGTCGACATCCTTCGGCCCCAAGCCGGCATCGGGCCTGGTCCTGCGCGGCCTCGACTTCTGAACCTTCCGCAACACGCGCATACGACAACGGGCGGGACCCCTGATGGGATCCCGCCCGTTGTCCTACGCGACCAGGTCAGCAGGACAACACTCAGACCTTGCCGTCGTCACCTGCTTCGTCTTCCTCGTCATCTTCGTCATCCTCGTCCTCCTGGACGGGGGTGACGTCGTCGACCTCGGGCTCCGAGACCGGCGCCGCCACGGTGTCGTCGTCCTGGAGGACGTCGACGAACTCGACGCCGTCCAGCTCGGCGAGGCGGTCCGAGGCGTCGGTGCTGCCGTCCTTGTCGGACTCGATGACCTTCGCGAACCACTCACGCGACTCGTCCTCACGCCCTGCGGCGAGCAGCGCGTCGGCGTACGCGTACCGCAGCCGCGCGGTCCACGGCTGGACGGAGTTCGACCCCAGCTCCGGGCCCTGCAGGGTGACGATGGCGGCATCGATCTGCCCCAGGTCACGCCGCGCACCGGCGGCGACGAGACGCATCTCGACCTGCCCCGGCTTGTCCAGCTTCTGCACCTCGGGCGCACCGGCCATGTCCAGCGCCTTCTCGGGCCGGCCGAGACCGCGCTCGCAGTCCGCCATCACGGGCCACAGCTCGACACTGCCGGTCATCCGGCGGGCGGCGCGGAACTCGGCGAGGGCCTCGCTGTACTTCTGCGTCGCGTACGCGGCGAAGCCTGCTGCCTCTCGTACGGCGGCGACGCGGGAGGCGAGTCGCAGCGCGATCCGCGAGTACGCGTAGGCCTGCTCGGGGTCGTCGTCGATGAGGTTGGCGACCATCACCAGGTTCTTGGCGACTTCCTCAGCGAGCCCCTTGGGGAGGCTCTGCAGCTCCTGCTGTACGTCCTTGTCGATCTCGCGACCCGTGACGTCCTCCGGGATCGGCAGCCGCTTGACGGGCTCGCGGTCATGGTCGTCACGCCCGCGGTATCCACCACGGTCGTCGTCACGCCGGTCATCGCGCCCACGGAAGCCACCGGGCCGCCCACCACGGCTGTCGTCACGCCGCGGCCCACGGTCATCGCGACCCCCGCGGAAGCCGCCACCGCCGCCACCACGGTTGTCATCACGGCGGAAACCACCACGGTCACCACCGGCGCCACCACGGTCACCACCGCGATCGTCACGCCGGAAGCCACCACGATCACCGCCGCGGTCGCCACCCCGGTCGTCGCGCCGGTCGTCACGGCGGAACTGCGGACGGTCGCCGCCGCCACGGTTGTCGTCACGCCGGTCGTCGCGCTGGAAAGCGGGGCGGTCGCCACCACGGGGGCGGTCATCGCGCCGGTCGTCACGCCTGTCATCACGGCGGAAGCCACCGCGGTCACCGCTGCCACGGTCGTCACGACGGAAGCCGGGACGGTCGCCGCCACCACGGTTGTCATCACGACGGAACCCGCCGCGATCGCCACCACGGTCGCCGCCGCGGTCATCACGCCGGTCATCACGGCGGAACTGGGGACGGTCGCCCCCGCCACGGTTGTCGTCTCGACGGTCGTCACGACGCGGAGCACCCGAAGTCGAACGGTCATCACGACGGAACGCGGGACGGTCACCGTCACGGCGGTCGTCACGACGCGGAGCGCCAGAGGTGGAGCGATCGTCACGACGGAACGGAGGACGCCCACCGCCATCACGGTCATCCCGCCCGCGGTAACCGCCACCGCCACTGCTGCCACCGCGGTTGTCATCGCGCCGGAAGCCGCCACGGTCGTCACGCCGGTCGTCACGGCGGAACTGCGGCCGGTCGCCACCGCCACGGTTGCCGCCACCACGGTTGTCGCCACCACGGTTGTCATCTCGACGGTCGTCACGACGCGGAGCACCCGAAGTCGAACGGTCGTCACGACGGAACCCGCCGCGGTCACCACCGCCACCGCCACGGTTGTCGTCACGGCGGAAGCCACCGCGGTCACCGCCGGCGCCACCACGGTCGTTGTCGCGGCGCGGAGCGCCCCGGTCACGGTCGTCGCGGCGCGGACCACCTGAGGTGGAGCGGTCGTCGCGGCGGAACGGAGGGCGCCCGCCGCCGCTGCGATCGTCTCGACGCGGGGCGCCGCCGCGGTATCCGCCCCGGTCGCCACCGTCCCGGCCGCGCTGCTCGCGCTCCGGTCGCTCGTCGGGAGAGTTGGTGGACATCGGTGACTCCTAGTCTTCGGTACCGCAGTCATTCTCGCGCAGCCGGGTAGCCGGCGCGCTTCGACAAAAACAAAAAAGGACCCTTGGTCCCAGCGTGGACGCTGGGACCAAGGGTCCTCCAAAGATTGTTCGGCGGCGTCCTACTCTCCCACAGGGTCCCCCCTGCAGTACCATCGGCGCTATGAGGCTTAGCTTCCGGGTTCGGAATGTAACCGGGCGTTTCCCTCATGCTATGACCACCGAAACCCTATGAAATATCCCGCCGCAAAGCGGGATCTCAAACAGGGCAGCGAACAAGCACACTCTTCAATTAAGTGGTGTAGCCGTTCTGCCGACACAACTGTTCGTTGTTTCAGAACTAACACAGTGGACGCGAGCAACTGAGGACAAGCCCTCGGCCTATTAGTACCAGTCACCTCCACCCGTTACCGGGCTTCCAGATCTGGCCTATCAAC
>NZ_JBICXP010000015.1:0-191566 GCF_043200355.1 Streptomyces sp. NPDC048436 | reverse complement strand
GGGGTGTTTGCCGCGGGGGCGGGGTTTCTATGGGCCGGGGCCCCCCCCCACCCCGGCCCCCCCCCCCCCCGCGCCGGGGGGGGGCCCCCCCCCCCGGGGGGGGGCCCCCCCCCCCCCCGACTCTCGGCGGCGCGTGTTTCACGTGAAACCGTGCGTTTCACGTGAAACACGCGCGCGGCGGCCTCGATCAGCCTGACGGCCCCCCGAAGAGACCTCCGTTGCCGTTGCCGTTGTTACCTCCGCCGCCCGTCGGTTCGTCCGTGGCCGGTGGTGACTCTCCGCCCGTGCTGCCATCGGTGGTTCCGCCGTCCGCGGTACCGCCGTTGTTGTTGCACTGCCAGTCCCAGTCGGCACAGGACTCACCGGGATCGGGGGTGTCCGACGGGGTCGGCGAGGGCCCCGTGTCCGAGGGGGTCGGCGACGGAGACTTCTCCGGCTCCTCGGTCTTCGACGGGGTCGGCGTCGGGGTGGGCGGCGGGGTCTCGCCGACGACCGAACCGATCTGCTCCGGCACAGGGAAGTTCTTCACAGCGGCGCCCTTCAGGGCTTCCTCCATGTAGTCCTTCCAGATCTGCGCGGGGAACGAGGCGCCGTGGATCTTCTTCTCGCCACCGGTACCGAACATCTCCAGGAACTCGCGCTTCTTGTTCCCTTCGTTGTCGTCGAGCCGGTACATGCTGATCGCGGTCGACAGCTGCGGGGTGTACCCGACGAACCAGGCGGACTTGTTGCCGTCGGTCGTACCGGTCTTGCCCGCCACCTGGCGGCCGCTCAGCTGCGCCGAGGTGCCCGTGCCCTTCTCGACGACGGTCCTGAGAACGTCGGTGACGTTGTCGGCGACCTCGGGGTCGAAGGCCCGCTTGGGCTGGGAGTCGTGCTGGTAGACGGTGCTGCCCTTGTACTCGACTTGCTTCACCGAGTACGGGTCGTTCTGCTTGCCGCTGGACGCGAAAGTGGAGTAGGCACCGGCCATGCGGATCGCGCTCGGAGAGGACGTACCGAGCGAGAAGGACGGGTAATTGGCGCTGGCCAGGCTGTTCTCCTTGAGACCGGAGTCGATGGCCGCGGCCTTCACCTTGTCCAGACCGACGTCCATGCCGAGCTGCACATACGCCGAGTTGACCGACTCCCGCATCGCCTCACGGAGGTCGATCTGGTAGGTCGGCGCGTTGTAGTCCGCGCCACCGTCGTTGGTCTGCAACCACTCCTTGCCATCGCGGTCGGTCCAGATGGTGCCGTCGTAGTTCTTGATCTTGAGCTTGTTCTTGCCGCTGTAAAGACTCTTGGGGTTGACGATCGTGCGCTGGTCCTCGCCCTGGTCCGGCGGCCCCGTCTTGTCGCGCTTGCCGTCCTTGAAGGCCGCGGCGAGCACGAACGGCTTGAACGTCGAACCGACCTGCGCACCGGTCTGGTCCGCGTTGTTGGTGAAGTGCTTGGTCGCGTCCGCACCGCCGTAGATGGCCTCGATCGCCCCGTCCTTGGGGTTCACGGACGCGCCACCGAACTGGACGTGTTTGTCCTTGTCCGGGCGCAGCTTGGGTTTGATCTTCGCCTTGCGGACCTTCTCCACGGACTTCTCGAGTTCCTTGACCTTCGTCCTGTCGAAGGTCGTGTGGATCTCGTAGCCGCCCTGCTGAAGGGCGTTGGCCGTGATCTTGCCCTTGCTGTTGTTGATCACGTACGCCTTGGCCAGGTCGACCAGATAACCCACCTGACCGCCCAGCTGAGCGTTGGAGCGGGGGTTCTGCAACTTCGGGAAGTCTTTGTACTTCTTCCGCACCTCGGCGCTCAGGTGGCCGTCCTTGACCTCCTCGTCGAGGATCCAATTCCAGCGCTTCTTGGCCCGCTTGGTGTTGGCGTCCTGCGTGGCCGCAGGGTCGACCGCGGCGGATCCGGCCGGGTCGTAATACGTGGCGCCCTTGAGCACCGTCGCCAGAAGTGCGCACTGGCTGGGGTTCAGCTTGCTGGCGTCCTCGCCGAAGTAGGCGCGCGCGGCCGCCTGGATGCCGTAGGCCCCACGGCCGTAGTAGGCGGTGTTGAGATAGCCCGCCATGATCTCTTCCTTGGAGACCTGCCGGCCCACCTTTATGGAGATGAAGAGCTCTTTGAACTTACGCGTGAACGTCTGCGACTGGTCGCCCAGGCGCGCGTTCTTCACGTACTGCTGGGTGATGGTCGAGCCACCCTGGGTCTCGCCGCCCTTGGCCATGTTCACCACGGCACGAGCGATGCCCATGGGGTCGACGCCCTTGTCGTCCTCGAACGTCTTGTTCTCGGCCGAGATGACGGCGGTCCGCATCGCCTCGGGGATCTTGTCGTAGTCGATGATCTGGCGGTTCGTCTCACCGCCGGTCGCGACCATCTGCTTGCCGTCGGCCCAGTAATAGACGTTGTTCTGGGCCGTGGCCGCATCATCGACCTTCGGCACCCCCACCAGGGCGTACGCGATTCCCGTGACCGCCATCAGGCTGCCGAGGAACCCGATGAACAGGCCGGTGACAAGGCGCCAGGAAGGAACCCAGCGCCGCAGACCGTCCTTGTCCGCGCGCGGGTAGTCGATCAGGCGCTTCTTGCGGGGCTCATGGCCGCCACGGCCGCGGCCGCGGCCGGGCCCGTTCGGGCCTCCGCCACCGCGTCGGCCTCCGCCACCGGCGCCTCCGCGCCCGGCGCCGGATCCATCGGCCGCGCGGCGTCGGCCTCCGCCCGCGCCGACAGCGCCACTGCGCTGCGCGGCACGACGGGCCTCGGCACGGCCGCCGTAGGGACGGTCCCCGTCATCAGGGGCCCCCGCTCCATGCGAACCGGTTGAGGAAGTGGGCGATCCAGTGGCGCCACGCGGTGCCGCGCGGCGACCTGAAGACACGCCTGGGACGCCGCGTCTGGCCGCGGCGCGACCGCCGCCCTGCGGCTGCGGCGGTTTGCGACGGTGCTCGCTCATCGAACGATTACTCCTCGGGCAGGCGCAGATGTCCGCGCCTGGAAACGGCGGCTGGTTTCCGGTCCCCCCGAAGTACGGATGCGCCCATGCCAGCGCTCATCCGCACTACACCAGGGACGACGACGCCCTCAGGCGTCACTTGGTTCCCGGCGGTCTGCATGGCGCACAGACTACGCACCGTCAAAACCCTCTTAGGGCAGAAGTTCACCCCAAATCAGGCAAGTCACTTCCTACGAATCGGTGATGTGACGCCGTTCACCGCTTCCCCCCTTGTCTCAACAGGAAGGCCGTTCTATCGTCTCGATGTATCGAGTCGATACATCAGCTCGGCATAAAGACCGTGTCGACAGACGCTGACAGACAGGAGGCGAAGATGAGCAGACGCTCCGGCATCCTCGAGTTCGCCGTCCTGGGCCTGCTGCGCGAGTCCCCGATGCACGGCTATGAGCTGCGTAAACGGCTCAATACCTCGCTGGGAGTGTTCCGCGCCTTCAGCTACGGGACGCTCTACCCCTGCCTCAAGACGCTGGTCGCCAACGGCTGGTTGATCGAGGAATCGAGCGGTACACCCGAGGACGCCCTCGCGGCCCCGCTCTCCGGGCGCCGCGCCAAGATCGTCTATCGGCTGACGGCGGAAGGTAAGGAGCACTTCGAGGAGCTGCTCTCCCAGACCGGCCCCGACGCGTACGAGGACGAACACTTCGCCGCCCGCTTCGCCTTCTTCGGGCAGACCTCGCGGGACGTACGCATGCGGGTGCTCGAGGGGCGTCGCAGCCGCCTCGAGGAGCGTCTGGAGAAGATGAGCGCTTCCCTGGCACGTACCCGGGAGCGCCTGGACGACTACACGCTTGAGCTGCAGCGGCACGGAATGGAGTCCGTGGAGCGCGAAGTGCGCTGGCTGAACGAGCTCATCGAGAGCGAGCGAGCGGGACGGGACCAGCAACGGTCCGCCCCGGACAGCTCCGCTCAGCACAACAGCACATCTGGGGAGTCGGGCGGCCTGCCCCGGCGGCGGGACGAGAACCCGCCGCCGGATCCGTCCGATGACACCGCCAAGTGAGACCCAGCGGTTCGCAGGGTCTCTTCCGGAATACACAGATCACAGGGAGCAACCGGAATGGGTTCGGTTCGCGTAGCCATCGTCGGCGTGGGCAACTGCGCCGCCTCGCTGGTCCAGGGCGTCGAGTACTACAAGGACGCAGACCCGGCCGCCAAGGTCCCGGGCCTGATGCACGTCCAGTTCGGCGAGTACCACGTCGGTGATGTCGAGTTCGTCGCCGCCTTCGACGTGGACGCCAAGAAGGTCGGCCTCGACCTCACGGACGCCATCGGCGCCAGCGAGAACAACACCATCAAGATTTGCGACGTACCGAGCAAGGGCGTCACCGTCCAGCGCGGCCACACCCTCGACGGCCTGGGCAAGTACTACCGCCAGACCATCGAGGAGTCCGACGAGGCGCCCGTCGACGTCGTCCAGATCCTCAAGGACAAGCAGGTCGACGTCCTCGTCTGCTACCTCCCCGTGGGTTCCGAGGACGCGGCGAAGTTCTACGCGCAGTGCGCCATCGACGCCAAGGTCGCCTTCGTCAACGCCCTTCCGGTCTTCATCGCCGGCACCAAGGAGTGGGCTGACAAGTTCACCGAGGCGGGCGTTCCGATCGTCGGTGACGACATCAAGTCGCAGGTCGGCGCCACCATCACGCACCGCGTGATGGCGAAGCTGTTCGAAGACCGCGGTGTCCGCCTTGAGCGCACGATGCAGCTCAACGTCGGCGGCAACATGGACTTCAAGAACATGTTGGAGCGTGACCGCCTCGAGTCGAAGAAGATCTCGAAGACGCAGTCCGTCACCTCGCAGATCCGCGACCGCGACATGGGCGCCGACAACGTCCACATCGGCCCGTCGGACTACGTGGCGTGGCTCGACGACCGCAAGTGGGCGTACGTCCGCCTCGAGGGCCGCGCCTTCGGTGACGTCCCGCTGAACCTGGAGTACAAGCTCGAGGTCTGGGACTCCCCGAACTCGGCCGGTGTCATCATCGACGCCCTGCGCGCCGCGAAGATCGCCAAGGACCGCGGCATCGGCGGCCCGATCCTCTCCGCGTCCTCGTACTTCATGAAGTCCCCGCCGGTGCAGTACTTCGACGACGAGGCGTACGAGAACGTCGAGAAGTTCATCAAGGGCGAGGTCGAGCGCTAAAGCTCGTCCCTTGAACGGCTGTTGAGGGTCCCCGGGGCAATCCGCCCGGGGACCCTCCTCGTATGTGAGGGTGTGCCCCATGGCTGTCGTCGCTGACCTGCGCGTACTGCTGCGCCTGCGGGATTTCCGGCGCCTGCTCGCCGTGCGGCTGATCTCCCAGGGCGCGGACGGCGTCTACCAGGTGGCACTCGCCACGTACGTGGTCTTCTCACCGGAGAAACAGACCTCGCCTGCCGCGATCGCCTCCGCGATGGCGGTGCTGCTCCTCCCGTACTCACTGATCGGCCCCTTCGCCGGCGTGCTCCTGGACCGCTGGCCTCGCCGCCAGGTCTTTCTGTACGGCAACCTGCTGCGGGCCGCGCTTGCTTCAGTGACCGCGGTGCTCATCCTGAGCGGCGTGCCGGACTGGCTCTTCTACGCCTCCGCGCTCTGCGTCACGGCCGTCAACCGCTTCGTCCTCGCCGGACTCTCGGCGTCGCTCCCGCGCGTGGTCGACACCGAGCGCCTGGTCATGGCCAACTCCCTCTCGCCTACCGCGGGGACGCTGGCGGCGACAGTGGGCGGCGGCCTCGCGTTCGTCGTGCGCCTGGTGGGTCCCGACTCCGACGCGGCAGTGGTCCTGCTCGGGTCCGCCCTCTACCTCTGCGCGGCGCTCGCCTCGCTGCGGATGGCGCGCGAACTCCTCGGCCCGGACCCGGAGGTGGTCAAGCCCCGCCTCGGCGCGGCGCTTTCCGGGACGGCGCGGGACCTGATGGCAGGGGTGCGGCACCTCTCGCAGCGGCGCCCCGCCGCCCACGCGCTCCTGGGGATGACGCTCATGCGCTTCTGCTACGGCGCTCTGTCGGTCATGGTGCTCATGCTCTGCCGGTACGCCTGGTCGTCATCGGAGGCGGACGGGCTAGCGCTCCTGGGCCTCGCCGTGGGGATCTCGGGGGCGGGCTTCTTCGCGGCGGCCGTGGTGACGCCCTGGGCGGTGAGCCGGCTGGGGGCCGGCGGCTGGATAGTGGCCTGCGCGGGGGCAGCGGCGGTCCTGGAACCGGCGCTGGCCCTCCCCTTCACGCCCGTCCCGCTGCTCATCGCCGCGTTCCTGCTGGGTCTGACGACCCAGGGCGCGAAGATCGCCACGGACACGGTGGTGCAGTCGGCGGTGGACGACCGCTTCCGTGGCCGGATCTTCTCGGTCTACGACGTCCTGTTCAACGTCGCTTTCGTCGCCGCGGCGGGGGTAGCCGCGCTGATGCTGCCGCCTGACGGTCGATCGATGCCACTGGTGATCACGGTGGCCGTTATCTACGCAGCAATTGCTGCCACTATGGCCAGATTTGGCGCGCAGTAAGTGTCACATCAATGCCACAGAGCCCCTCTGGGCTACAGAGATGTCACCGCATCCCTATAACTTACGGACGTCGTATCCGCGCCATCGCGCTTCCGTTCGAGGGGGACCCCCAAGTGACCACTCCGCCCCAGGGCCAGAATCCGTACGGCCAGGCTGTGCAGCCGTTGCCCGGCCAGCCCGGCCAGCCCGGTGTTCCGCAGCAGCCCTACCCGCCGTACAACCAGGGAGCGCCGGTTCCGCCTCCGGCCCCCGCGGGCGGTGGCCGTCGCGTCAACAAGCTGGTTCTGCGGATCGGTGCCGTCATCGTCGTCGGCATCCTCATCGCTGTGGGCAAGTTCTACCTGGGACGCAGCGACGCCGAGACCACAGCTGTCGGTGACTGCCTGCACAACAAGGGCACGCAGTCGCAGCCGGACCTGAAGAACACCGACTGCTCCTCGAGCGACGCGGAGTTCAAGGTCATCGAGAAGTTCGACGACACCAGCAGCGTCAGCAAGTGCAACACGGTCAAGGGGACCGAGGTCTCCTACTACCAGACCGGCGGCAGCCACGACGTGGTGCTCTGCCTGAAGAGCGCGAAGTAAGACCGACGCGAAGGGGCACTGTTTCACGTGAAACAGTGCCCCTTCGCATGTCCGGATCCGGCTTCGCATATCCGGATCCGGTGCGATGTTTCACGTGAAACACCGCACCGAGCCTCACCTCACTGCTGAGCTGCCCACCACTCCTTGAGCGCAGCGATCGCCGCGTCGCGCTCCATCGGCCCGTTCTCCAGGCGCAGCTCCAACAGGAACTTGTACGCCTGCCCGATCACCGGGCCCGGCCGCACGTCCAGGACCTGCATGATCTCGTTGCCGTCCAGGTCGGGGCGGATCGAGTCCAGCTCCTCCTGCTCCTGAAGCCGTGCGATGCGCTCCTCAAGACCGTCGTACGCGCGCGACAGGGCGTTCGCCTTGCGCTTGTTGCGCGTCGTGCAGTCGGAGCGGGTCAGCTTGTGCAGCCGGCTCAGGAGCGGGCCCGCGTCGCGTACGTAGCGGCGTACCGCCGAGTCCGTCCATTCGCCCGTGCCGTAGCCGTGGAAGCGCAGGTGCAGCTCCACCAGGCGGGAGACGTCCTTCACGAGCTCGTTCGAGTACTTGAGCTCCGTCATCCGCTTCTTGGTCATCTTGGCGCCCACCACCTCGTGGTGGTGGAAGGAGACCCGGCCGTCGTCCTCGAAGCGCCGTGTCCTCGGCTTCCCGATGTCATGCAGGAGCGCCGCGAGCCGCAGCGTCAGGTCCGGTCCGTTCTCCTCCAGCGCCATCGCCTGTTCAAGAACGATCAGCGAGTGGTCGTAGACATCCTTGTGGCGGTGGTGCTCGTCACTCTCCAGACGCAGGGCCGGGAGCTCGGGCAGGACGTGGTCTGCGATGCCTGTGTCGACAAGTAGAGCCAGTCCCTTCGCCGGGTACGGCGAGAGGATCAGCTTGTTCAGTTCGTCACGGACTCGCTCGGCGGAGACGATGTCGATGCGCTCGGCCATCGCCTTCATCGCGGCGACGACCTCAGGGGCAACCTCGAAGTCCAGCTGCGCGGCGAACCGCGCAGCCCGCATCATCCGCAGCGGGTCGTCGGAGAAGGAGTCCTCCGGGGTGCCGGGAGTACGCAGGACACGCTCGGCCAGGTCCTCGAGCCCTCCGTGAGGGTCGACGAACTCCTTCTGCGGGAGCGCCACGGCCATCGCGTTGACGGTGAAGTCACGACGTACGAGGTCTTCCTCGATGGAGTCGCCGTACGACACCTCGGGCTTGCGCGAGGTCCTGTCGTAGGCCTCGGACCGATAGGTCGTGACCTCGATCTGGTAGCCGTTCTTCTGGCTCCCCACCGTGCCGAAGGCGATCCCGACCTCCCACACCGAGTCCGCCCACGGCCTGACGATCTTCAGTACGTCCTCGGGGCGGGCGTCAGTCGTGAAGTCCAGGTCATTGCCGAGCCGGCCAAGGAGCGCGTCTCTGACCGACCCGCCGACCAAGGCGAGGGAGAACCCGGCCTCCTCGAAACGGCGGGCAAGGTCGTCCGCGACAGGGGACACACGCAGCAGTTCGCTGACCGCGCGGCGTTGCACCTGACTCAGTGCGCTGGGATTTTCTTCATTGGCGTTCGGCACAACAGAAAAGGGTACGTGCCCCCGACGCCCCAAGCCGCCCGGTTTTCAGCGGGCCCGCCAGAGCCGCGCGCCCCTCCCCGGCCAGGTATTCCGATCATGTGGAGCAGTCCGCGGCACTTCGCCACAGCGCACCTCGTTACCATGCGTGGACGCACAACCGACGACCACTGACGACGACGAGGACGGGCAACGCGTGGCCGAGGCGGCAGACACCCCGGGGACCAGTCCCTCACCTGCCCGCCGGTGGCTGCGGCGTACGGCAGCGCTGCTGGCTGGGGCCCCATTGCTGACCGGGATGCTGCAGCTGTCGGCGGGGCCGGCCGCGCATGCCGCGGTGCCCGAGGCGGCGGCGGACGCCACGGGGTCGAACACCGTAGACGTCTCGCTCAACAAGCTCACGCCCAACGCCCCGACGGAGGGGGACACCCTCACCGTCTCCGGCACGGTCACCAACGACGGCAAGCAGCCGGTGACCGGAGCCCAGGCCGGGCTTCGTCTCGGCCCGGTCCTGAACGGCCGGAGCGAGATCGACTCGGCCGCCAAACGCACCGGCTACCAGCCGGGCTCCGACGGCACAGAGGTCGGCGGCAAGTACGTCAAGAAGTTCGCCAAGCTCGCCCCCGGCGCCCGCGAGGACTTCAGCATCTCCGTCCCGGTCAAGGCGCTGGACCTCAACGCCGACGGCGTCTACCAGCTGGGGGTCTCCCTCTCGGGCCGGACCGCCGCCCAGCCGTGGGCCCAGGTGCTCGGCTTCGAGCGGACCTTCCTGCCGTGGCAGTCGGGCGCCGCCGACACGAAGACCAAGACGACGTACCTGTGGCCTCTCATCTCCACCGCGCACCTCACGGCGGAGACCGGCTCGGACGAGCAGCAGACGCCCGTCTTCACGGACGACGACCTGGCCGAGGAGCTCGCCCCGGGCGGCCGCCTGGAGCAGATGCTGTCCCTGGGCCGCGAGCTCGACGTCACCTGGGTCGTCGATCCCGACCTGCTGGCCTCCGTCGACGCGATGACGCGGAGCTACCGGGTTCGGACCGCCGACGGCAAGAGCACCACGGCGGGCAAGGGCCAGGCTCTCGCCAAGGAGTGGCTCAACGACCTTGAGCAGACCGTGCAGGGCAAGAAGATCGTCGCGCTGCCCTTCGCCGATCCCGACCTCGCCTCGCTCGCCCACAACGGCAAGGCCGTCACCGGCTCCCTCGGCCGGCTCAAGGACGCCACCGACATGGGGGCCGAGGCCGTGGACACCATCCTCCACGTCAAGCCGCGGTCGGACTTCGCGTGGCCCGTGGACGGCGCGCTCGACCCCTCGGTCGTCGACGTCTCCACCTCCGCCGGCGCCCACACGGTGATCGCCCGGAGCGACAGCCTGCGCGAGTCGGACGGACTGCCGTACACGCCCAACGCCGCCCGCCCCATCGGCGGCGGCACGACGGCCGTGGTGGCCGACGCACGCCTCTCCACGGCCTTCCAGGGCGACATGACGGGGGCCGAGACCTCCACGCTCGCCCTGCAGGAGTTCCTCGCCCAGAGCCTGATGGTCAACCTTCAGGAGCCCGACAGGCAGCGCAGCATCGTCGTCGCCCCGCAGCGCATGCCGTCGGTCAGCCAGGCCCAGACGATGGCGAAGGCGCTGACCGCCCTCTCCGACGAGCGCTGGTCCCAGTCGCAGGACCTGTCGGCTGCGGCGAAGGCGAAGCCGGACCCGGCGGCCTCGACCCGGGTGCCTTCCGCCGGGGCCTACCCGGCGGCGCTGCGGAAGCATGAGCTGCCGAGGTCGGCCTTCCAGTCCCTGCAGAACACCCAGAACAAGCTCAACCGCTTCAAGACGATCCTCAGCGAGCCCGACCGCGTGATCACCCCCTTCGGGCGGGCCATAGACCGCGGGATGTCCACGTCCTGGCGTGGCCGGGCCGGCGATGCGGCGACGTTCCGCAAGGACGTCGAGCGCTACCTGACCACGCTCACCCGGCAGGTGGCGCTGATCCAGAAGTCCGACGCGAAGCTCTCGGGCCGCAGCGCGACGATCCCGGTGACGGTGCAGAACAACCTGGTCCAGGACGTCGACCACATGGTTCTGCGTCTGACGTCGGAGAACCCCACGCGTCTGAAGATCGGCGACAAGGCCTACTGGGAACAGCCGGTCAAGGTCGCGGGCGGGCACGCCCAGTCGGTGAAGTTCACCACCACGGCCAACGCCAACGGCCCGGTCCCGGTCTACGCCCAGCTGTTCACCGAGGACGGCCAGCCTTACGGCAAGCCCGTCCGCTTCGACGTGAACGTCACCGAGATCACCCTCACCGTGATGCTCGTCATCGCGGGTGGCGTGCTGCTCCTCGTACTCGCCGGATTCCGGATGTACACCCAGCGCAAGCGGGCCGCCCGGCAGCGAGCCGAGGAGGGCCCGGAGGAGGACACCGAGAACGGCCCCGAGGACGGTCCCGAAGGCGAGTCCGGCACCGAGCCCGGTGAGGACGACCCCGAGCAGCCGAGTGACCCGACACCGGACACCGCTCCGGAAAGCACCGACCCGTCCGACACGGGTGAGAGAGTGGACCGTTGAGCGATGTCGTGGCCGGTGGGCCCGGGGACGATGAGGTGGGGTAATCCATGAACGCGCCGTACGACGGTGACCGTGGCCAGGGCGCGGGCGGTTCCGGTCCCCCCGAGGACGGGCAGGTGCCACCGCCGCCCGCCCCGGACCTGTACCTCCAGGACGCCTACGACCAGGATCCCTACCGGGCACAGGACCTCGCCGCCCAGGACCCGGTGACCGAGGCGCTGTACGACCGCGCCGCGCATCCTCCGCCGCCGCCCGGGTACTACCAGGACCCCCAGCCGCTCTACGCCCAGCCGCCGTCCCCGCAGCACGCCCCCGACCCCCGGGTGTGGGCGCAGACCCCGGCGCCCGAGCCTGAGGGACCGACCCGGCATCTGCCCTACGGCGACGACGCCCGTACGACGCAGTTCGTGGGCGTCGACGATCTGGTCACCCAGGCCGGCGAGGAGCGCCACGAGCCGGACGCGTTCGCCCACCTCTTCCGCGACCAGCAGCCGGGCGGCTACGACCAGGGCGGCTACCCGCAGGGCAACGGGTACCCCGAGGGCAACGGCTACCAGCAGCCCGGCGGCTACCAGCCCCCCGAACCCCCCATGGTCCCGGCCCCGGCAGCTCCCCCCACCCCCGCACCGGCCCCGAAGTCGGGCGGCGGCGGCAAGGCGTCGAGCCTGCTGAAGTCGAGCGCGGTGATGGCCGCGGGCACGTTGGTCTCCCGGCTCACCGGTTTCGTACGCACCATGGTGATCACCGCCGCCCTCGGCGCCGCGACGCTCGGCGACGCCTGGACGGTCGCGTACACACTGCCGACGATGATCTACATCCTGACCGTCGGCGGCGGCCTCAACTCGGTCTTCGTGCCGCAGCTGGTGCGCGCCATGAAGGACGACGAAGACGGCGGCGAGGCCTACGCCAACCGTCTGCTGACCCTCGTCATGGTCGCGCTCGGCCTCATCGTCGCCCTGGCCGTCTTCGCGGCGCCGCTGCTGATCAAACTGATGTCGACCCCGATCGCGAACAACGAGCCGGCCAACAACGTCGCTGTCACGTTCGCCCGCTACTGCCTGCCCACCATCTTCTTCATGGGCGTGCACGTGGTGATGGGCCAGATCCTCAACGCCCGCGGCAAGTTCGGCGCCATGATGTGGACCCCGGTCCTCAACAACATCGTCATGATCGTCACGTTCGGCCTGTTCATCTGGGTCTACGGGACCTCGGGTGACTCCGACATGATGGTGGAGACGATCCCGGCGGACGGTGTCCGTCTCCTCGGCGTCGGGACCCTGCTCGGTCTGACCGTCCAGGCTCTGGCGATGATCCCGTATCTGCGCGAGACGGGGTTCCGGTTCCGGCCGCGTTTCGACTGGAAGGGCCACGGCCTCGGCAAGGCGGTCAAGCTCGCCAAGTGGACGGTGCTCTTCGTCCTCGCCAACCAGGCGGGCGTGCTCGTCGTCACCCAGCTGGCCACCGCCGCGGGCAAAGCCTCCGGCAAGGACGGCACCGGCATCATGGCCTACTCGAACGCCCAGCTGATCTGGGGCATGCCGCAGGCCATCATCACCGTCTCCGTCATGGCGGCCATGCTGCCGCGCATCTCGCGTTCGGCCCACGACAACGACCCGGGCGCGGTCCGCGACGACATCTCCCAGGGGCTGCGCACCTCCGCGGTGGCAATCGTCCCGGTCGCCTTCGCGTTCGTCGCCCTCGGCGTCCCGATGTGCACCCTCCTGTTCGCATCCAGCGGCAGCGAGGCAGCCCAGTCCATGGGCTTCGTCCTGATGGCCTTCGGCCTCGGCCTGATCCCGTTCTCGGTGCAGTACGTCGTGCTGCGCGGCTTCTACGCGTACGAGGACACCCGGACGCCCTTCTACAACACGGTCATCGTGGCCGCCGTCAACGCGGCCGCCAGTGCGATCGCCTACGTCCTCCTGCCCGCCCAGTGGGCAGTGGTCGGCATGGCCGGGTCGTACGGCCTCGCCTACACGGTCGGCGTCGGTGTCGCCTGGCGCAGGCTACGCAACCGCCTGGGCGGCGATCTGGATGGCACCCAGGTTCTGCGTACGTACGCCCGACTGTCCATGGCCTGCATCCCGGCGGCCCTCCTCGGCGGCGCCGCCGCCTTCGGGATTCTCAGGGCCCTCGGCGACGGGGCCGGCGGCTCCCTGATCGCCCTGGTGGCCGGTGGAATCGTCCTCGGTGGTGTCTTCTTCGTGGCCGCCCGAAAGATGCGGATTGCGGAGCTGAATTCGATGGTCGGGATGGTCCGCGGCCGTCTCGGTCGGTGAGATACAAGGGTTCGCACAACCATCACCGGCCACCGCGTGTCGTGCATAGCGCCGGACTGTGGGCACAATTGGCTTTGGCGTCTGACGAAGCGCGATGGATGGGGAGGCAGGAACGACGGTGGCGGAACGGATCACGGCTGCCGTCGACGTGGCAGACAACAGCGGCGATGAGCCGCTGACCGCGAAGGCGGACGAGGCCACGGCCGACGGGGTGGCCCAGACCCGGGAGCGGGAAACGGCAGAAGAAGGCGCAGCAGAGAACGGCGAGCTCACCAGTTCCGGGACGGCATCACCCCCCGAACTGCACAGCGGCCACAAGCTCGCCAGACGCTATCGACTCGAAGAGTGCGTCACCCGTCTGGACGGTTTCAGCAGCTGGCGTGCGGTGGACGAGAAGCTCCGCCGGGCCGTCGGCGTGCATCTGCTGCCCGCCGACCATCCGCGGGCCCGATCGGTACTCGCGGCGGCCCGCTCATCGGCGCTGCTCGGCGACCCCCGCTTCGTGCACGTCCTGGACGCGGTCGAGGAGAACGACCTCGTCTACGTGGTGCACGAGTGGCTGCCCGACGCCACAGAACTCACCGCGCTGCTCGCGGCGGGCCCTCTGGAGGCGCACGACGCGTACCAGCTCGTCAGTCAGGTCGCCCAGGCCATGGCGGCCGCCCACCGTGAGGGCCTCGCCCATCTGCGGCTGACCCCGAGCGCGGTGCTTCGGACCTCGTCCGGGCAGTACCGCATCCGCGGCCTCGCCGTGAACGCGGCACTCCGCGGCATCAGTTCGGACACTCCTCAGCGCACGGACACCGAAGCGGTCGGCGCACTTCTGTACGCGTCGCTGACCCAGCGCTGGCCGTACGAGGACGACGCGTACGGCCTCTCCGGGCTTCCCAAGGGCGTCGGCCTGATCTCCCCCGACCAGGTGCGCGCAGGCGTGCACAGGGGCCTCTCCGAGATCGCGATGCGCGCGCTCGTGAACGAGGGTGCGACGGCCTCCCGCCAGGAGCCGCCGTGCACGACGCCGGAGGAGCTGGTGAAGGCGATCGGCGAGATGCCGCGCATCCGCCCGCCCGAGCCCGCGTTCGCCGCGCCGCCCGAGTACCAGCGCACGACCTACCAGCAGGGCACCTACGGCCGCACCACGGCCCGGCCCGGAGCCACCCAGCCCGTGCCGACCCCGCCGCCCCCGCTGCAGAGCCGTACGGGCAAGGCCCTCAAGTGGGCCGTGTCCGCGCTCCTCATCGCGGCCCTGGGGCTCGGCAGCTGGCAGCTCGCGGACGCGCTGATGGACCGGGGGAACTCCGAGGACCCCGGCAGCAGCTCGGACACCTCCGACGACGGCGACAAGAACACGCCGAAGAAGCCCGCGCAGCCCGTCCAGATCGAGAACGGCGAGGAGTACGTCCTCGATGGCAACGCGCAGAACCCTGAAGGCGTCCGCAACACGTACGACGGCGACGGCTCGTCATACTGGCGGACCAACAGCTTCATAGACGGTCCCAAACTCGCGCCTTACAAGCCCGGCGTCGGAATCGTCTACGACCTGGGCAAGGAACAGGACGTGTCGGCCGCGTCGATCGGTCTTCGCTACGTCGGCGACCACACGACGATCAAGCTCTACGGCACGGACTCGATGTCTTCCTCGACGCCCCTCAGCTCGATGAAGCCGATCGGAAGCGTCACGACCTCGGGCGGCACCGCGACGGTCAAGGCCAAGAAACCGGTCACGACGCGGTACGTCCTTCTCTGGATCACCGATGTACCGAAGTCGCCCCGTGATGAGTACAGCAGCGCGGGGTACAAGCAGGCCATCACGGACGTGAAGTTCAAGGGCTGACGGCCGGGGCTCACCGGGGGAGGGGGTTCGACGGTGGACGACACCACGCACGGCGAGATGAGCGACCAGGACCTCCTGGCCCGCCATGTGGCCGGCGACAAGGACGCCTTCGGTGAGCTCGTCCGGCGCCACCGCGACCGCCTGTGGGCCGTGGCCCTACGCACGCTCGGCGACCGCGAGGAGGCCGCTGACGCGGTCCAGGACGCCCTCGTCTCCGCCTACCGAGCCGCGCACACCTTCCGTGGGCAGTCGGCCGTCACGACGTGGCTGCACCGCATCACCGTCAACGCCTGCCTCGACCGGGCCCGCAAGGCGGCATCCCGGAAGACCTCCCCCATCGACGACGCCGAACGGTTCGAGCAGCTCCTCGAACCGCAGGAGTCGGCGGCGGCGCCCGTCGAGCGCAACGACCTGCATCGCGAGCTCATGGAGGCGCTGGGCACCCTGCCGCGCGACCAGCGTGCCGCGCTCGTCCTGGTGGACATGCAGGGCTACCCCGTGGCCGAGGCGGCCCGCGTGCTCGAAGTCCCCACCGGCACGGTGAAGAGCCGCTGCGCACGCGGCAGAGCCAGACTGCTGCCGCTGCTCACCCACCTGCGTACGGAGACGCGTACGAAGCGCGGAGACAGCGGCGAGGACAAGGACGGCAAGAAGCCGGGCCCGGCAAGGAACCGGACGCAGGGGACATCCGTCCCACCCGCAGCGGGACCACGGGATGCGGGACCAAGCGATTCAGCTGCTGTGAAGGGCGGAGGTGGGCGAGCGTGACATCCACGACCGACTCGGCCGGGCACCCGGAAGTCGCTGAGATCTCCGACCTCACAGAGGGTCTGCTCACCCCGTCCCGGACCGTCGACCTACGACGGCACCTGGACGACTGCGTGCTCTGTGCCGATGTCTACGACTCTCTCGAAGAGATCCGCGGCATGCTCGGCACGCTCCCTGGACCGCCACGGATGCCGACCGATGTCGCCGGACGCATCGACGCGGCGCTGGCGGCGGAAGCACTGTTGGACTCCATCGCACCCGGCTCCGTCGAGGCGATGGATCCGGAGCCGATGCTTGAGCCCGCGGGCGCCAGCCGTGTTTCACGTGAAACATCGCCCGCCGCCCACGAACCGTCCGCTCCCTTGCCCGTCCGTGCCTCCAGCTCCCCGGCCGACCGACCCGCAGGACACTCCCGTGCCGCCACAGGTCCTGGCCGCGGGAGCCGGTTCCGGGGCGGCCGTCGCCGCAACGTGGTGCTCGGTGCCGTCTTCACCGCGGCGGCCCTCGGTCTCGGTTCCTTGCTGATGCAGACCCTGGGCGGCGACTCGGGCGGCACGACCGAGTCGGCATCGGGCCACACCGACTCCGCGCACGCCTTCTCCGAGGACGGACTCAAGGGCCAGGTGACCGACCTGCTCGCCAAGAAGCCGTCCACGGAACCTGCCTCCGGAAGCGCCGAGCCGTCCTTCGGCGTGCGGTCAAGCCCCGAGTCACCGAAGGACAAGAACGCGCCGATGCGTGAGGAGGTCGCGGTCTCCGTCCCGAAGTGCATCCAGCTCGGCCTCGGCGCCAGGACACCGCTCGCCGCCGAAGAAGGCACCTATAAGGGGAAGGACGCCTACCTCGTCGTGGCGTCCCATGACTCCGACAGCACGAAGGTCTCCGCGTACGTCATCGACGCCACGTGCGTGGACAAGCCGTCGACGGACACCCCCGCGGGCAAGATTCTGCTCACCAACTCCTACGCGCGGCCCTGACCTCTCACCGCCCTGGCGAGAGGCACGGCCCAGCGTGGCATCCTGACGTCCCCGACATCCTTCCGTGGGCCGCTTCCGTGCGCTCGGACACGTCGGGAATGCATGCCCCGTAGGATCCGTTGGGTGGGGTGAGAGACCTGAGACAGGGCACCCACCAGCAGTACGCAGCAGTCTTCAGAGACGAGGAATCAAGCCGTGACCGACGTCCGTAACGTGATCATCATCGGCTCCGGCCCCGCCGGCTACACGGCGGCGCTGTACACCGCGCGCGCGTCGTTGAAGCCCCTGGTGTTCGAGGGCGCCGTCACCGCGGGCGGTGCTCTGATGAACACCACCGAGGTGGAGAACTTCCCCGGCTTCCAGGACGGCGTCATGGGCCCCGACCTGATGGACAACATGCGGGCCCAGGCAGAGCGCTTCGGCGCCGAGCTCGTTCCGGACGATGTCATCTCCGTCGACCTGAGCGGCGAGATCAAGACCGTGACGGACACGGCGGGCACCGTGCACCGCGCGAAGTCCGTGATCGTGACGACGGGCTCCCAGCACCGCAAGCTCGGCCTGCCGAACGAGGACGCGCTCTCCGGACGCGGCGTCTCCTGGTGCGCGACCTGCGACGGCTTCTTCTTCAAGGACCAGGACATCGCCGTCATCGGCGGCGGTGACACCGCGATGGAGGAGGCGACCTTCCTCTCGCGCTTCGCCAAGTCCGTGACGATCGTCCACCGCCGCGACACCCTGCGCGCCTCCAAGGCGATGCAGGACCGCGCCTTCGCCGACCCGAAGATCAACTTCATCTGGGACAGCGAGATCGCCGAGATCAAGGGCGAGCAGAAGCTCTCCGGTCTGACGCTGCGCAACCTGAAGACGGGTGAGACCTCCGAGCTGCCCTTCACCGGCCTGTTCATCGCGATCGGCCACGACCCGCGCACGGAGCTCTTCAAGGGCCAGCTCGACCTGGACGGCGAGGGCTACCTGAAGGTCGAGGCTCCCTCGACGCGGACGAACGTGACCGGCGTGTTCGCGGCCGGCGACGTCGTCGACCACACGTACCGGCAGGCGATTACGGCGGCCGGCACGGGCTGCTCCGCCGCCCTCGACTCCGAGCGGTTCCTCGCTGCCCTCGCGGACAGCGAGACGGCCGCAGCCACCGTCTGACATCCCATCCTCCCCACCGCACCACCGAGTTAAGGAGCCCCGCCGTGGCCGGCACCCTGAAGAACGTGACCGACGCCTCCTTCGAGGAAGACGTCCTGAAGAACGACAAGCCTGTCCTGGTGGACTTCTGGGCCGCCTGGTGCGGACCGTGCCGCCAGATCGCGCCGTCTCTTGAGGCGATCGCGGCCGAGCACGGCGACAAGATCGAGATCGTGAAGCTCAACATCGACGAGAACCCGGGCATCGCCGCCAAGTACGGCGTCATGTCGATCCCGACCCTGAACGTGTACCAGGGCGGAGAGGTGGCCAAGACGATCGTCGGCGCCAAGCCGAAGGCCGCTCTTGAGCGTGACCTCGCGGACTTCATCGCCGAGTAACGAGCGTCGTCGCCGCATCAGGCGACGCGTTGTTTCACGTGAAACACGAATGGGCCAGCCCTCCAGGGCTGGCCCATTCGCATGACAGGGGGTGGATCAGAGCGGCCGGAGCACAGGCTCCTTCTGTACCGCCCCGAGCAGTCGGTCGAGCGCCAACTCGACGTCCTCCTTCCAGGAGAGCGTCGTACGCAGCTCAAGCCTCAGCCGGGGATACGAGGGATGCGGACGGACCGTCTTGAAGCCCACTGCCAGTAGATGGTCGGCGGGCAGTACACAGGCGGGTTTCTCCCAGCGCGCGTCGCCGAAGGCCTCGATCGCCTTGAACCCACGCTGCAGCAGATCCTTTGCGACCGTCTGCACGATCACGCGGCCAAGTCCCTGGCCCTGATAGCCGGGCATGATCCAGGCGGTCATCAGCTGCACGGCATCGGGGGACACCGGGCTCGTCGGGAAGGCCGTGGAGCGAGGCACGTACGCCGGCGGGGCGTACATCACGAAGCCCACCGGGACGTCATCGACGTAGACGACACGGCCACAGGACCCCCACTCCAACAGGACTGCGGAGATCCACGCCTCCTTCTCCAGCTCCGGCGTACCGGCCTTTACCGCGGCTTGGCCGCTGACCGGGTCCAGCTCCCAGAAGACACACGACCGGCAACGCTTGGGAAGGTCCGGAAGGTTGTCCAGCGTGAGCGGTACGAGCCGACGCCCCATGAAGGCGGTTCCTCACTTCCTTCGCCCGCCGCATCGCGGGCGGCAGTCAGAGCACTCCGTTCCTTCAGCAGGCTGCCGACGAATCCGCCGACAGCTCCCAGCCCAAGGCCCGCAGACATCAGTCCGGTCCGGCTCACCGATCGCATGGCCCTCGCCTCCCCCAAGAGGTGCCGTCAGCTGGATGTGCCATACCCAATCGCATCGTATCCACGATGCGATTGCACCGATACCGTAAGAAAGCAAAGAGCGGGCCGTGTTCCGGTACACACCGGACACGGCCCGCTCTCGGCGGACAGGGTGATGAGGCTCAGCCCTCTTGGTCCTCGTCCGAGTCGTCCTCGGCGGAGTCTTCGGCAAGACCGCTCTTCAGGACCGGGCCCTCGCCCGGGGCCAGAGTCGCGAGGATGCGCTCCAGGTCCTCCAGCGAGGCGAAGTCGACGACGATCTTGCCCTTCTTCTGCCCGAGATCAACCTTCACCCGGGTCTCGAACCGGTCCGAGAGACGCGTGGCGAGTTGGGCAAGCGACGGCGACACCCGGGCGCCCGCACGCGGCCCCTTGGCCCGCGGGGTGCTCTGCGGCCGCGAACCCATGAGAGTCACGATCTCTTCGACGGCCCGCACCGAGAGACCCTCGGCGACGATCCGGTGCGCCAGGCGGTCCTGCTCCTCCGAGTCCTCGACGGACAGCAGAGCACGAGCGTGGCCCGCGGAGAGCACTCCGGCGGCGACCCTGCGCTGAACCGCCGGCGACAGCTTCAGCAGCCGCAGCGTGTTCGAGACCTGCGGACGGGAACGGCCGATTCGGTCCGCCAGCTGGTCATGCGTGCAGTTGAAGTCCTTGAGTAGCTGGTCGTAGGCGGCAGCCTCTTCCAGCGGGTTCAGCTGCGCGCGGTGCAGGTTCTCCAGGAGCGCGTCCAGGAGGAGCTTCTCGTCGTCCGTCGCCCTGACGATCGACGGGATGCGCTCGAGTCCTGCCTCCCGGCAGGCCCTCCAGCGCCGCTCGCCCATGATGAGCTCGTAGCGGCTGGCTCCCACCTGCCGCACGACGACAGGCTGGAGAAGGCCGACCTCCTTGATGGAGGTCACCAGCTCGGTGAGGGCGTCCTCGTCGAAGACCTCACGGGGCTGCCTCGGGTTGGGCGTGATGAAGTCGAGAGGCAGCTCGGCGAAGTGCGCACCGACCGGACTCTCCGGTGTCTCCACCGCTTCGGTCGTCGGCTCTTCCGTTTCACGTGAAACGGGGCTCTGCGGGAGCGCCGCCACCTTCGCGGCGGCCACACCCCGCTCGGCGGTGAGTACCGGCACAGCACTGGGCGAGCTCGAAGCTCCGCCCATGGCCTGGGCGGCCGACTTCTCCGTCGGGGCCGCAGGGATCAGGGCGCCGAGGCCACGCCCCAGCCCTCTCCGTCGCTCGCTCACTGCATCCCCTCCGTCGTGCTGTGCTGATCGTTCTGAGCGCCCAGCTGGGCGTGTTGTACGTCGTAGCGAATACCGACACCGCGGAGCGCGATCTCCCGTGCCGCCTCGAAGTACGAAAGGGCACCGCTCGACCCCGGATCGTAGGTCAGCACGGTCTGCCCGTAGCTCGGCGCCTCGGAGATGCGAACCGAGCGAGGGATGCTCGTCCGCAGGACCTCTTCGCCGAAGTGGGTCCGCACCTCGTCCGCCACCTGCGACGCGAGCCGAGTCCGGCCGTCGTACATGGTGAGCAGGATCGTCGAGACGTGCAGATGGGGGTTGAGGTGCCCCCGCACCAGGTCGACGTTGCGCAGGAGCTGGCCAAGGCCTTCCAGTGCGTAGTACTCGCACTGAATGGGGATCAGCACCTCCGCGCCGGCCACCAGGGCGTTGACCGTCAGCAGCCCGAGCGACGGAGGGCAGTCGATGAGGATGTAGTCCAGCGGCTGCTCGTACGCCTGGATCGCCCGCTGCAGTCGGCTCTCCCGCGCCACCAGCGACACCAGCTCGATCTCCGCACCGGCGAGATCGATGGTGGCCGGGGCGCAGAAGAGTCCCTCGACATCGGCGACCGGCTGTACGACTTCCGACAGTGGCTTGCTCTCGACCAACACGTCGTAGATCGAAGGAACTTCGGCGTGGTGATCGATCCCCAGAGCCGTGGAGGCGTTGCCCTGCGGGTCGAGGTCGACGACCAGGACACGCGCGCCATGCAGAGCGAGCGAAGCGGCGAGGTTGACGGTTGTCGTCGTCTTGCCCACTCCACCCTTCTGGTTGGCGACCACCATGATGCGTGTCTGCTCAGGTCGTGGCAGGCCTTCGCCTGCACGACCCAGGGCTTCCACCGCCAGTTGGGCAGCACGACCGATAGGGGTGTCGTCCATCGGGGGCGGTGTTTCACGTGAAACATCCTCCCCCGCCGACTCGGTACGGGGACCGGGGACCGGATCGGTCATCGGTCCCGCGATGTTGGCGTCGGACCGCAAGGATTCACTCTCCTCGACTTCAGGCTCGCAATGAACAGAGCCTCCCATGCTTTGAGGGTCGTGAACCAGCGAGGCCCGGGCTTCTGTGGACGAATCCACCTCTGTGGACAACTCGGTTCCCCTATCGAGGGACCCGAGTGGTCGGCGGTCGCGGGGTTCCGCAGCGCGGCCGCGACTGATGATGCCATGCAGCAGTGAGCGACGTTTCACGTGAAACACGATGCACGGCAGCCGGGGTGCCGCTTGTGCGACACCCCGGTATGCGTACGTTTGGCAGCTTTTGTGGAGTACGGCTCGTCGTCAGGACGGATGAACGACGCGGCCGGGACGACCTCAGCGGCGGCGACGGGTCCGGCTCGTACGGGCGGCCTTCGCGCGCTTGGCGGCGAAGCGGACACCACCGGGGCTCTCCCCGACCTCGACGCGAACGACCGTGGACAGCGGGTCCACCACGCCCTCACCGACATGCAGCACCGAAGTGTTCACCGCGCCGAGCTTGCTCAGCGCGGCGCTCGCACCCTTGACCTCTTCCTCGGCGGTGTCGCCCTTGAGCAACAGCATCTCTCCGTACGGACGCAGCAGGGGCACGCCCCAGGCCGCGAGGCGGTCCAGCGGCGCCACAGCCCGCGCGGTCACCACGTGGACGGGAGGCAGCTTGCCAAGGACCTCCTCGGCCCTTCCACGCACAACCGTCACGTGGTCCAGGCCGAGCAGCTCGACCACCTCGGTCAGAAACGTGGTCCGCCGCAGCAGCGGTTCAAGCAGAGTGATCTTCAGGTCCGGGCGGACGAGGGCCAGCGGAATGCCCGGCAGCCCCGCACCCGAGCCGACGTCGCACACCATCACGTTCTCGGGCACGACCTCGGAGAGGACCGCACAGTTGAGCAGGTGCCGCTCCCACAGCCGGGGCACTTCGCGGGGACCGATCAGCCCGCGCTGTACTCCCGCGTCGGCCAGCAACTCCGCGTACCGGACCGCGTCCGAGAAGCGCTCACCGAATACCGCCCGGGCCTGCTCGGGCGCCGAGGGGAGCTCCGCTGCCTCCGTCACGGGGACCGTCCTTCCGTACCGCACTGGGGTGGCTGACTATCAGGCTGACAAAGACCGGCCCCGCCTGTGAACAGACGGGGCCGGGTAAGCGATGTGCGATCAGGCGGGCAGTACGACGACGAAGCGCTGCGGCTCCTCGCCCTCGGACTCGCTGCGCAGACCGGCGGTCTTGACCGCATCATGCACGACCTTGCGCTCGAAGGGCGTCATCGGCTTGAGGTTGACCGGCTCGCCGGAGCTCTTCACCTCGGCCGCGGCCTTGGCGCCCAGCTCGGAGAGCTCCTCACGCTTCTTGGCGCGGTAGCCCGCGACGTCCAGCATCAGACGGCTGCGGTCACCGGTCTCGCGGTGCACCGCGAGGCGCGTCAGCTCTTGGAGCGCCTCCAGAACCTCACCGTCACGGCCGACGAGCTTCTGCAGGTCACGGCTGTTCGAGTCGCTGATGATCGAGACAGCGGCGCGGTCGGCCTCGACGTCCATGTCGATGTCACCGTCGAGATCCGCAATGTCCAGCAGACCCTCGAGGTAGTCCGCCGCGATCTCACCCTCCTGCTCAAGACGGGTGAGGGTGTCGCCGGGCTCGACGTCGGCCTCGGCGGGGGCAGTGGTGCCTTCCGTCACGGGATGGACTCCTTCTACTTCTTCGACGGGTGCTTGGGCCGCTGCTGACCCTTGCGCTGCCCCGACTTGGCTTGGCGTGCGTTACCTGACCCGGTCTTGCCGCCTGCGGGCTTGCCCTTCGGAGCGGCGTCCTCAGGCTCGTCCTGAGCCTTCTCCAGCGACGTCTTCGCAGGGGCCGCGTCCGTGTCACTCTCGGCCTTGGCGGCGCTCTGCGCGGCTGCGGACTGACGCTGCGACTTGCTCTGGCGCTTGGGCTGCTGCCGCTTCGGAGTGCCGGCCGCCGTAGCGCCGTCCTCGGTCTCGGCGGCGTCCGTGGTGTCGCTCTGGACGACGGAGCCGTCGGCCTGGGCCACGAGGCCTTCCTTGCTCAGACCGTTGATGAACTTCCGCTCGAACTCGTTGCGGTCCCGGCCCTTGGCGACGATCGCCTTGATGATGTTCGTGTTGCCACGGCCCCGCACCTTCTTGGTGTGCGAGAGCTGCTTCTGCAGGCGCTCCAGGAACGCGGCCTGGGCCTTGGAGCCCGGAGTCGGGTTCCGGCGGATCACGAACATCTGCTGGCCCATGGTCCACACGTTGGTGGTCAGCCAGTAGACGAGGACACCGACGGGGAAGTTGATGCCGAACACGGCGAACATGACCGGGAAGACATACATCAGCATCTTCTGCTGCTGCATGAACGGCGTCTTGACCGTCGTGTCCACGTTCTTCGTCATCAGCTGGCGCTGTGTGTAGAACTGCGAGAACGACATCAGGCAGATCATGATCGCGGTGACGACGCGGACGTCGGTCAGCGAGGCGTGCAGCGCCGCGACCTTTTCCTCGCTGTCCATGAACTTCGCGGCCAGCGGGGCGCCGAAGATGTGCGCCTTCTGCGCGCTCTCGAGGAGCGGCTTGTCGATGACGCCGATGGTGTCGTTCGACGCGATGCCCGAGAGCACGTGGTACAGCGCGAAGAAGAACGGCGACTGCGCCAGGATGGGAAGGCACGAGGAGAGCGGGTTGGTACCCGACTCCTTGTACAGCTTCATCATCTCTTCGGACTGACGCTGCTTGTCGCTCTTGTAGCGTTCCTGGATCTTCTTCATCTCGGGCTGCAGCGTCTGCATCGCCCGGGTCGCCTTGATCTGCTTCACGAAGAGCGGGATCAGGCAGATACGGATCAGGATCACCAGGGACACGATGGACAAGCCCCAGGCCCAGCCCGTGTCAGGGCCGAAAATGGCCCCGTACAGCGAGTGGAACTGGACGATGACCCAGGAAACGGGTGTCGTGATGAAGCTGAACAGACTGGCAATCGTGTCCACTAATCAGGCTCCTTGAGCATGGGACGGGGTCTCGGCGGCCGGGCCAGGGGTATCCGGGGCGCTCTCCCCGGACGGCACGCCAGCGGCGGAGGGCCCGCCCTTGCGTTCGCGCCACATGGTGCGCAGCATCTCGTGCCACCGCGGTCGCTTGCGCGGCGGGACATGGTCGACACCACCGAGCGACCACGGATTGCACCGAAGGATGCGCCAGGCAGTGAGCGCCGTTCCCTTGATCGCACCGTGCCGGTCGATGGCCAGGTAGCCGTAGCGGGAACACGACGGGTAGTACTTGCACACCGGGCCAAGCAGCGGACTGATCGTCCATTGGTACAGCTTGATCAGAGCCAGCAGTGGGTACTTCATCGAGCGCCCCCTCCCAGCAGCCGCTGAAGAGCGGCATCCAGGTCTTGGGCCAGCTGTGCATGGTCGGCGTCGCCCGCACCGGGCAACGCTCGTACGACTACCAGGCTACCGGGGGGCAGCAGGGCCACCCGGTCACGCATCAGATGGCGAAGCCTGCGCTTCACCTTGTTGCGTACGACTGCTCCGCCGACGGCCTTGCTCACGACGAAACCCGCACGCGTCTGGGGAACGCTCTCCCCAGGCGCGTGCGGGTCCGTTGCACCGCTACGAAGATGGACGACGAGAAGCGGGCGTCCGGCCCGTCGTCCTCGGCGTACAGCGGTCGCGAAGTCTTCGCGCCGCCTCAGCCGATGCTCGGTAGGCAGCACGACGTCATGACCTAAATACGTTTAGGCGGAAAGCTCGGCGCGACCCTTGCCACGACGGTTCGCGAGAATCGCGCGACCGGCACGGGTGCGCATCCGCAGGCGGAAGCCGTGGGTCTTGGCGCGACGACGGTTGTTCGGCTGGAAGGTGCGCTTGCTCACTCGGGGGCTCCAGAAATGATTGTGTGGTGGCGGGACATCGCCTGGCTGTCACCGTGCGCCCACGAGGAACTCGCGAATACGCACCGAGTGCACCGCTTCACAATCACAGATCGTGATCTTTGCCCATCGGAGGCAGGCGGCAGCAGCCATCGACAACTCGACCTGGTCACGGTACGCGGGGCTACGCCATCCGGTCAAACCAGCCGTCAGGGAGGGACACTGTGCACAGCCTGTGGACAACAACTTGAACCGCAGCCGTTGCCCTGACTACCGTGGCCAAACTCCGATTCATTCCCTTCTCCCTCCCCATCCCGATTTCCGTCCCAAGAACCACACCTTCGTGGGACCCCGTGAGAGAGCGTGCCTTGTGGCTGACGTACCTGCCGATCTTGCCGCAGTGTGGCCACGAGTGCTGGAGCAGCTGCTGGGTGAGGGGCGGGGGCACGGGGTCGAGGCGAAGGACGAGCGCTGGATCAAGCGCTGCCAGCCGCTGGCGCTGGTCGCCGACACCGCACTGCTCGCCGTGCCGAACGAATTCGCCAAAGGCGTACTGGAAGGGCGGCTCGCGCCCATCGTCAGCGAATCGCTGAGCCGCGAGTGCGGTCGCCCGATCCGCATCGCCATCACGGTGGACGACTCGGTCGGCGACCCCATGGACCGGCCCTCCCCGTCGGCGCAGCCCCACCAGCAGCAGCCCCACCAGCAACAGCCCGGCCCGCAGCAGCAGCGCTACGAAGACCCCGATCAGCACCAGGGCCCCGGCCAGGGACATGAGTCGTACGACGCTTACGGCCGCCGCACCTCGGACGAGCACTCCTCGGGCCCCCGGCCCGACCAGCTGCCCAGCGCCCGCCCCGCGTACCCCGACTACCAGCGCCCCGGACCCGGCGCCTGGCCGCAGCAGCAGCCCCAGCAGCAGGACGACTACGGCTGGCAGCAGCAGCGGCTCGGCTTCCCCGACCGGGACCCGTACGCGAGCCCGCAGCAGCCCCAGCACGACTACCGTTCGCAGCCGCCGCAGAACCGCTCACCGTACGAACAGCACCGCCAGGAGCGGCAGGACCACCAGCAGGACCGCCACGACCGGCGGGAGCGGCACGAGCAGTCCCCCGGCTCCGGCGGGCACTCCGACCCCAGGGGCGGCGGCCACGGCAACGGCCACGGCGTCCACGGCAGCGGCGCCCCCGGCCCGCTCGCCGCGCAGCCCGCCCCGGCTTCGGCTCCCGGCGAGCCCACCGCGCGCCTCAACCCCAAGTACCTCTTCGACACCTTCGTCATCGGCGCCTCGAACCGCTTCGCGCACGCGGCCGCGGTCGCTGTCGCCGAGGCTCCCGCCAAGGCCTACAACCCCCTGTTCATCTATGGGGAGTCCGGGCTCGGAAAAACGCATCTGCTGCACGCGATCGGGCACTACGCCCGCAGCCTCTACCCCGGCACGCGCGTGCGCTACGTGAGCTCCGAGGAGTTCACGAACGAGTTCATCAACTCCATCCGCGACGGCAAGGGCGACACCTTCCGCAAGCGGTACCGCGAGATGGACATCCTGCTCGTCGACGACATCCAGTTCCTCGCGAGCAAGGAGTCGACGCAGGAGGAGTTCTTCCACACCTTCAATACGCTCCACAACGCGAACAAGCAGATCGTGCTCTCCAGTGACCGGCCGCCCAAGCAGCTGGTCACCCTGGAGGACCGGCTGCGCAACCGCTTCGAGTGGGGACTGATCACCGACGTCCAGCCGCCGGAGCTGGAGACGCGTATCGCCATCCTTCGTAAGAAGGCGGTGCAGGAGCAGCTCAACGCCCCGCCGGAGGTCCTGGAGTTCATCGCGTCCCGTATCTCACGCAACATCCGTGAGCTCGAGGGCGCACTGATCCGGGTCACGGCCTTCGCCTCGCTCAATCGGCAGCCGGTGGACCTGGGTCTGACGGAGATCGTCCTCAAGGACTTGATCCCGGGCGGCGAGGACGCGGCTCCGGAGATCACGGCGCCGGCCATCATGGCCGCCACCGCGGACTACTTCGGGCTGACCGTGGACGACCTCTGCGGATCCTCCCGCAGCCGCGTCCTGGTGACGGCACGCCAGATCGCGATGTACCTCTGCCGCGAGCTGACGGACCTGTCCCTGCCCAAGATCGGCGCGCAGTTCGGCGGGCGCGACCACACGACCGTCATGCACGCGGACCGCAAGATCCGCGCGCTGATGGCCGAGAGGCGCTCGATCTACAACCAGGTCACCGAGCTCACCAACCGCATCAAGAACGGCTGACGGGCCTCTCTGCCGCTTCTCCGCTACTTCTGCCAGACGCACTGAGAGCTCCACCTGAAAGGCGCCCCGGGACACCTTCCGGGGCGCCTTTTGCTGTCGCGTACGCGCGCGTGAGGCCCGTCAGCGCCCTCCAGCTGTTCGATTTCCCCAGCTGAGAGGCCTGTTCTCCACAGATGTGCGCACTTTCTTCCCTCCACACCCTGGGGACTGAGAAGTTGTCCAGATGCTGTCCACAGGGGACCCTGCTGAAGGATCATCAAGCCAGGTCAGGTGGTTGTGGATTCGTGGACGACGACCCTCCACAGGGTGTGGATGAAAATCTTGTCCACAGGGTGTGCATGAAGTTGTCCACCGGCAACCCACAGGCTCGGGCGGGTTGTCCCCAGCTTTCCCCAGCTTCTCCACATCGCTGTCCACTGTTCGGCAACGCAACGCGCCCTGTCACCGTGCCGAGTGAAAGGCGTCACACCAATGTGGTCGGTTGGCCTGTGGGGAAGGTGGGTAAAACTGGGGACAGCGTTGGGGAGAAGTACCCCCTGCCTGTGCATCGGGTGTGCAGAACTTTCGCCTGTCCACAGAAACCACCGGTTGTCCACCGGTCCCGCCCACAGGCGCGGTGGATAAAAAACCGGCTCTGACCTGCGCAAACGGGGTTATCCACGGTTTCCACAGGCCCTACTACTACTACCCCCTAGAGTCACCGGGGAATTGGCTTCGAAGAGGGGCCTGTGCACAACTCGCGCTCCGGGACTCCGGCGCCCCTCGTCACGACTTGACCCCGACGGGCACCCACTGTCAGTGCTGTGCGTCAGACTGGTCCCCAGTGCCAGCAACAGCAGGAGGGCGGCTAAGTGAAGATCCGGGTGGAACGCGACGTACTCGCAGAGGCGGTGGCGTGGGCGGCGCGCAGTCTCCCGGCCCGGCCACCGGCGCCAGTCCTCGCGGGCCTGCTGCTGAAGGCCGAGGAAGGCGCGCTGAGCCTCTCCAGCTTCGACTACGAGGTCTCGGCCCGTGTCTCCGTCGACGCCGAGATCGACGACGAGGGCACGGTCCTCGTCTCCGGCCGGCTGCTCGCCGACATCTGCCGCGCCCTGCCCAACCGTCCGGTGGAGATCTCCACAGACGGTGTGCGGGCCACGGTGGTCTGTGGCTCCTCGCGATTCACACTCCACACGCTTCCTGTGGAGGAGTACCCCGCGCTGCCGCAGATGCCGACCGCCACGGGCACCGTCCCCGGTGAGGTCTTCGCCGCCGCGGCCAACCAGGTGGCCATCGCCGCCGGCCGCGACGACACGCTCCCCGTGCTGACCGGCGTACGCATCGAGATCGAGGGCGACACGGTCACCCTCGCCTCGACCGACCGCTACCGCTTCGCGGTCCGTGAGTTCATGTGGAAGCCGGAGGACCCGGAGGCCTCCGCGGTCGCCCTGGTGCCCGCCAAGACGCTCCAGGACACCGCCAAGGCGCTGACCAGTGGCGACACGGTCACCATCGCGCTCTCGGGCACCGGCGCCGGTGAGGGCCTGATCGGCTTCGAGGGCGCGGGCCGGCGTACGACGACGCGTCTGCTCGAGGGCGACCTGCCGAAGTACAAGACGCTCTTCCCCACGGAGTTCAACTCGATCGCGGTCATCGAGACCGCCCCGTTCGTCGAGGCCGTGAAGCGCGTGGCCCTGGTGGCCGAGCGCAACACTCCGGTGCGGCTCAGCTTCGAGCAGGGCGTGCTGATCCTCGAGGCGGGTTCCAGCGACGACGCACAGGCTGTGGAGAGGGTCGACGCCCAGCTCGACGGCGACGACGTCTCGATCGCGTTCAACCCGACGTTCCTGCTCGACGGCCTGAGCGCGATCGACTCGCCGGTCGCCCAGCTGTCGTTCACGACGTCGACGAAGCCCGCGCTCCTGAGCGGAAAGCCGGCCCTGGATGCCGAGCATGACGACGCGTACAAGTACCTGATCATGCCCGTACGTCTGAGCGGCTGAGCCCACAGGTGTGAGCGTGCGTCCGGGCGTAGGCTCGGACGCGGGTACGAAAGTGCCACCACGCCACATCGCTACTTAAGGAACCACTGATGGAGCTCGGTCTCGTCGGCCTCGGCAAGATGGGCGGCAATATGCGTGAGCGCATCCGCCGCGCAGGCCACACCGTCATCGGATACGACCGCAACGCGGACGTCGCGGATGTCCACAGCCTCGAAGAGCTTGTGAGCAAACTGAAGGGCCCGCGCGTCGTATGGGTGATGGTTCCGGCCGGAGCCGCGACCCAGTCCACCGTCGACGAGCTCGCCGAGCTGCTCGAGCCCGGTGACGTCGTGGTGGACGGCGGAAACTCCCGCTGGACGGACGACGAGAAGCACGCCGAGGAGCTCGCGGCCAAGGGCATCGGCTTCGTCGACTGCGGCGTCTCCGGTGGCGTCTGGGGCCTGCAGAACGGCTACGCCCTGATGTACGGCGGCGCCTCCGAGGACATCGCGAAGGTCCAGCCGGTCTTCGACGCCCTCAAGCCGGAGGGTGACTTCGGCTCGGTCCACGCGGGCAAGGTCGGCGCGGGGCACTTCTCGAAGATGGTTCACAACGGCATCGAGTACGCCATGATGCAGGCCTACGCCGAGGGCTGGGAGCTCCTGGAGAAGGTCGACTCCGTCACGGACGTGCGCGAGGTCTTCCGCTCCTGGCAGGAGGGCACGGTCATCCGTTCCTGGCTGCTCGACCTCGCGGTCAACGCCCTGGACGACGACGAGCACCTGGCCAAGCTGCGCGGCTTCGCGCAGGACTCCGGAGAGGGCCGGTGGACGGTGGAAGCCGCCATCGACAACGCCGTGCCGCTGCCCGCCATCACCGCATCGCTCTTCGCCCGGTTCGCCTCGCGGCAGGACGACTCGCCGCAGATGAAGATGATCGCGGCGCTGCGCAATCAGTTCGGTGGTCACGCCGTCGAGTCCAAGAGCGAGCACTGATCCATCCACAGCCTGTGCAGGGTGCAGGGCTGTAGCGCCAAGCGAAGTAGTCCGGGGGAGGTCCGCGCACACCATGCACGTCACGCATCTGTCGCTGGCCGACTTCCGGTCGTACGCCCGGGTCGAGGTCCCTCTCGATCCGGGCGTCACCGCGTTTGTGGGCCCCAACGGCCAGGGCAAGACCAACCTCGTCGAGGCCGTCGGCTATCTCGCCACCCTCGGCAGCCACCGGGTCTCATCGGACGCGCCCCTGGTGCGCATGGGCGCCGAGCGTGCCGTCGTCCGGGCCGCGGTCCGGCAGGGCGAGCGTCAGCAGCTCATCGAGCTCGAACTCAACCCCGGCAAGGCCAATCGCGCCCGTATCAACAGGTCCTCGCAGGTCAGACCGCGCGACGTGCTCGGAATCGTACGCACCGTGCTGTTCGCCCCCGAGGATCTTGCGCTGATCAAGGGCGACCCCGGTGAGCGCAGGCGTTTCCTCGACGAGCTGATCACGGCGCGCTCACCGCGTATGGCGGGTGTCCGGTCCGACTACGACCGCGTACTGAAGCAGCGCAACACCCTCCTGAAGTCGGCGGCCCTCGCGCGGCGGCACGGCGGGCGTTCCATGGACCTGTCCACGCTCGACGTCTGGGACCAGCACCTCGCGCGCGTGGGCGCTGAACTGCTCGCTCAGCGGCTCGACCTGATCGCCGCGCTGCAGCCGCTCGCCGACAAGGCGTACGAGCAGCTGGCGCCCGGCGGCGGCCCCGTCGCGCTGGAGTACAAGCCATCGGCGCCCGGCGAAGGCCACACCCGCGAGGTGCTGTACGAGCAGCTCATGTCCGCGCTCGAAGAGGCGCGCAAGCAGGAGGTCGAGCGGGGCGTGACCTTGGTCGGGCCGCACCGCGACGATCTGCTCCTGAAGCTGGGCCAGCTCCCCGCGAAGGGGTACGCGAGCCATGGCGAGTCCTGGTCGTACGCCCTTGCGCTGCGCCTGGCCTCGTACGACCTCCTGCGCGCCGAGGGCAACGAACCGGTGCTCGTCCTGGACGACGTGTTCGCGGAGCTCGACACGCGCCGCAGGGAGCGCCTCGCGGAGCTGGTGGCGCCGGGCGAGCAGGTCCTGGTCACGGCCGCGGTGGACGACGACGTGCCCGGCGTGCTCGCCGGGACGCGGTTCGCGGTGGCGGACGGCGCGGTGGACCGCGTATGAGCGCCGAAGAGCTCGCCGACAACGCCAAGAACGCCGAGAACGCCAAGAACGCCAACGACAGGGACGCCCCGCAGGGCGCTCCCAAGGAGACGCCGAAGACGCCCGAGCCCTCCGGCGTCGACCTCGCCAGGGTCGCCCTGCGCGCCGCCAAGGAGCAGGCACGCGCGCGTGGCGACGCCGCGCAGCAGAAGAAGCAGGCCCGCAGGGGCGGCCTGCGCTCCGGCGCGCGTTCCGACGGGCGTGATCCGCTGCCGCTCGGGTCCGCGATCAACCGCCTGATCACCGAGCGCGGCTGGGAGACGCCGGCCGCGGTCGGCGGGGTGATGGGCCGCTGGCCGCAGATCGTCGGCGACGACCTGGCCAACCACTGTGTCCCGCAGCGCTACGACGAGAGCGAGCGGATCCTGACCGTGCAGTGCGACTCCACGGCGTGGGCGACTCAGCTGCGGCTCATGGCCCCGCAGCTGGTCGCGCGCCTCAACGAGGACCTCGGCCACGGCACCGTCCGGCTCATCAAAGTCCTCGGTCCCGGCGGCCCCGCGCGCCGCTTCGGACCCCTGCGCGCCCCGGGCAGCACGGGCCCCGGCGACACCTACGGCTGAGGCCGTACCGGGTGGTAGCTCGGGGTTGACACCCCGAAGCGCTGAGTGCCGCTGTGAGCCTCTTAGAGCCCCGGGCCGCATATGGGGAGTCGGATGAGGCCGGTTCAGGACGGCACATGCGGACTCAGGTACCGGCAAAGCCCCATCACTGTCGGCGCTACCGGTAGACTGGAAGCTAATCCCGCCCCACTTGTGGGACGCACCGAACAACGCTGACTATCGCTGAACGACGCAGCCGCTCCGGCCACCGCCGGGTGCTTGGCTTGTGCTGTGCCAGAAAGGGCGCTTCGTGGCCGATTCCGGCAACCCCAACGAGAACATCCCGTCCACCGTCGTTGGCGAGAACGGCGAGGTCACAACCTCGTACGACGCCAGCGCGATCACCGTCCTCGAGGGTCTGGACGCGGTCCGCAAGCGACCCGGCATGTACATCGGTTCGACCGGTGAGCGTGGCCTGCATCACATGGTGCAGGAAGTTGTGGACAACTCCGTCGACGAGGCGCTGGCCGGCCACGCGGACACGATCGACGTCACGATCCTGCCCGACGGCGGCGTGCGCGTCATCGACAACGGCCGCGGCATCCCGGTGGGCATCGTCGCGTCCGAAGGCAAGCCGGCCGTCGAGGTCGTGCTCACCGTGCTGCACGCGGGCGGCAAGTTCGGCGGCGGCGGCTACGCGGTCTCCGGCGGTCTGCACGGCGTGGGCGTCTCCGTCGTGAACGCGCTGTCCTCGAAGGTCGCCGTCGAGATCAGGACCGACGGGTACCGCTGGACGCAGGACTACAAGTTGGGCGTCCCCACGGCCCCGCTGGCCCAGCACGAGGCCACCGAGGAGACCGGCACGTCGGTCACCTTCTGGGCCGACGGCGATGTCTTCGAGACCACCGACTACTCCTTCGAGACGCTCGCGCGGCGCTTCCAGGAGATGGCGTTCCTCAACAAGGGTTTGACGATCAAACTCACTGATGAGCGCGAGTCGGCGAAGGCGACCGCCGGTGCCGACTCCGTCGAGGCGACCGACGACGAGGCCGCCGAGGCCCGCACGGTGACGTACTACTACGAGGGCGGCATCGTCGACTTCGTGAAGTACCTCAACTCCCGCAAGGGCGAGGTCATTCACCCGACCGTCATCGACGTCGAGGCCGAGGACAAGGAGCGCATGCTCTCGGCCGAGATCGCCATGCAGTGGAACTCGCAGTACACCGAAGGTGTCTACTCCTTCGCGAACACGATCCACACGCATGAGGGCGGTACGCACGAAGAGGGCTTCAGGGCCGCTCTGACGGGCCTGGTCAACCGGTACGCGCGCGAGAAGAAGCTGCTGCGCGAGAAGGACGACAACCTCACGGGCGAGGACATCCGCGAGGGTCTGACGGCGATCATCTCGGTGAAGCTCGGCGAGCCCCAGTTCGAGGGCCAGACCAAGACCAAGCTGGGCAACACGGAGGCGAAGACCTTCGTACAGAAGGTCGTGCACGAGCACCTCACGGACTGGTTCGACCGCCATCCGAACGAGGCCGCGGACATCATCCGCAAGAGCATCCAGGCCGCCACGGCCCGCGTCGCCGCCCGCAAGGCACGCGACCTGACCCGCCGCAAGGGCCTCCTGGAGTCGGCGTCCCTGCCCGGCAAGCTCTCCGACTGCCAGTCGAACGACCCGACGAAGTGCGAGATCTTCATCGTCGAGGGTGACTCCGCCGGTGGTTCGGCGAAGTCCGGCCGTAACCCGATGTACCAGGCGATCCTGCCCATCCGAGGCAAGATCCTGAACGTCGAGAAGGCGCGGATCGACAAGATCCTGCAGAACCAGGAAGTCCAGGCCCTCATCTCGGCCTTCGGCACGGGCGTGCACGAGGACTTCGACATCGCGAAGCTCCGCTATCACAAGATCATCCTGATGGCGGACGCCGACGTCGACGGTCAGCACATCAACACCCTGCTCCTGACGTTCCTGTTCCGCTTCATGCGGCCGCTCGTCGAGTCCGGCCACGTGTACCTCTCGCGCCCGCCGCTGTACAAGATCAAGTGGTCCCGCGACGACTTCCAGTACGCGTACTCGGACCGCGAGCGCGACGCGCTGGTCGAGCTCGGCCGCCAGGCGGGCAAGCGCATCAAGGACGACTCGGTCCAGCGATTCAAGGGTCTCGGTGAGATGAACGCAGAGGAACTGCGCATCACGACGATGGACCAGGACCACCGCGTTCTCGGCCAGGTCACCCTGGACGACGCGGCGCAGGCCGACGACCTGTTCTCTGTGCTGATGGGCGAGGACGTCGAGGCGAGGCGCTCGTTCATCCAGCGCAACGCCAAGGACGTCCGCTTCCTCGACATCTGAGTCGGCCGTACGAGCCGCACCTCGAAAGGACTTTGACCAGCAATGGCCGACGAGAACACCCCTGTGATGCCCGAAGAGGAGCCCGCCGTCCCCGGCGTGGGCATGCGTGTCGAGCCCGTCGGGCTCGAGACCGAGATGCAGCGTTCGTATCTCGACTACGCGATGTCCGTCATCGTGTCGCGTGCGCTGCCCGACGTCCGGGACGGTCTGAAGCCCGTCCACCGTCGCGTGCTGTACGCGATGTACGACGGCGGATACCGCCCCGAGAAGGGCTTCTACAAGTGCGCCCGCGTCGTCGGCGACGTCATGGGCACCTACCACCCGCACGGCGACTCCTCGATCTACGACGCCCTGGTCCGCCTGGCCCAGCCGTGGTCGATGCGGATGCCCCTGGTGGACTCCAACGGAAACTTCGGCTCTCCGGGCAACGACCCGGCGGCCGCCATGCGGTACACCGAGTGCAAGATGGCGCCGCTGGCCATGGAGATGGTCCGTGACATCGACGAGGAGACCGTCGACTTCACGGACAACTACGACGGCCGCAACAAGGAACCCACGGTTCTGCCGGCCCGCTTCCCGAACCTGCTGATCAACGGTTCGGCGGGCATCGCGGTCGGCATGGCCACCAACATCCCGCCGCACAACCTCCGCGAGGTCGCGGCGGGCGCGCAGTGGGCCCTTGAGCACCCGGACGCCTCGCACGAGGAGCTGCTCGACGCTCTTATCGAGCGCATCAAGGGCCCCGATTTCCCGACCGGCGCACTAGTAGTGGGCCGAAAGGGCATCGAGGAGGCGTACCGCACGGGCCGTGGCTCCATCACGATGCGCGCGGTCGTCGCGGTCGAGGAGATCCAGAACCGCCAGTGCCTGGTGGTCACCGAGCTCCCCTACCAGACCAACCCCGACAACCTCGCGCAGAAGATCGCCGACCTGGTCAAGGACGGCAGGGTCGGCGGCATCGCCGACGTCCGCGACGAGACGTCCTCGCGTACGGGCCAGCGCCTGGTCGTCGTCCTGAAGCGGGACGCGGTCGCCAAGGTCGTACTGAACAACCTCTACAAGCACACCGACTTGCAGTCGAACTTCAGCGCCAACATGCTGGCCCTGGTCGACGGTGTGCCGCGCACCCTCTCCCTGGACGCCTTCATCCGGCACTGGGTGACGCACCAGGTCGAGGTCATCGTCCGGCGTACGAAGTTCCGGCTTCGCAAGGCCGAGGAGCGGGCGCACATCCTGCGCGGCCTGCTGAAGGCCCTGGACGCGATCGACGAGGTCATCGCGCTCATCCGGGCCAGCCAGACCGTGGACGTCGCGCGTGAGGGCCTGATGGGGCTGCTCTCGATCGACGAGATCCAGGCCAACGCCATCCTCGAGATGCAGCTGCGCCGGCTCGCCGCCCTGGAGCGCCAGAAGATCGTCGCCGAGCACGACGACCTCCAGACGAAGATCAACGAGTACAACGCGATCCTGGCCTCGCCCGAGCGGCAGCGCCAGATCATCAGCGATGAGCTCGCGGCGATCGTCGACAAGTTCGGCGAGGACCGTCGCTCGGCGCTCGTGCCCTTCGACGGCGACATGTCCATGGAGGACCTGATCGCCGAGGACGACATCGTCGTCACGATCACGCGCGGCGGTTACGTCAAGCGTACGAAGACGGTTGATTACCGCTCACAGAAGCGTGGCGGCAAGGGCGTTCGCGGCACGAAGCTGAAGGAAGACGACATCGTCGACCACTTCTTCGTGTCCACGACCCACCACTGGCTGCTGTTCTTCACCAACAAGGGCCGTGTGTACCGCGCCAAGGCGTACGAACTGCCTGACGCCGGACGCGATGCCCGTGGCCAGCACGTCGCGAACCTGCTCGCCTTCCAGCCGGACGAGAAGATCGCCGAGATCCTCGCGATCCGTGACTATGAAGCGGTGCCCTACCTGGTGCTCGCCACCAAGGGCGGCTTGGTCAAGAAGACCCCGCTCAAGGATTACGACTCGCCTCGCGCCGGTGGCGTCATCGCCATCAACCTCCGCGAGACGGACGACGGCAAGGACGACGAGCTGATCGGCGCCGAGCTCGTATCGGCCGAGGACGACCTGCTGCTCATCAGCAAGAAGGCCCAGTCGATCAGGTTCACCGCGACCGACGACGCGCTGCGTCCCATGGGGCGTGCGACGTCGGGCGTCAAGGGAATGAGTTTCCGTGGCGGCGACGAGCTCCTCTCGATGAATGTCGTCAGGCCGGGTACGTTCGTGTTCACCGCAACCGACGGTGGGTACGCGAAGCGGACCAACGTCGACGAGTACCGCGTCCAGGGCCGTGGCGGCCTCGGCATCAAGGCCGCCAAGATCGTGGAGGACCGCGGCGAACTCGTGGGCGCGCTGGTGACCGAGGAGACCGACGAGATCCTCGCCATCACCCTCGGCGGCGGTGTGATTCGTACGCGAGTCAACGAGGTCAGGGAGACGGGCCGTGACACCATGGGCGTCCAACTGATCAACCTGGGCAAGCGCGATGCCGTGGTCGGTATCGCTCGTAACGCCGAGGCCGGGCGCGAGGCTGAGGAAGTCGACGGTGACATCGTCGTCGAATCGGCCGAGGACGAGCCGGCCGTCGGTACGGACGAGGGCACGGAGTCCACGGCCGAGTAGCGCGAGGAGAGAGTCATCGTGAGTGGAGCCACGGGCGCCGGAGCGAGTGGAACCGGCCAAGCCGGTACAGACGGTGTCCGTGGCTCCGCCACTGATTCTGATGACTCGCATGAGTCTCGTGGATCCCAGGGGGGAACCGTGACCGACACCCGAGGGCCGCAGCCCGCTCAGTCAGCGCAGTACGACGCGTCGTACGCGGCCGGGTCCCAAGGGGCCCAGGGTTCACAGGGCGCCGCGGGCGCCCTGCCGGGGGAGCGACAGCCCCAGCAGTCCCAGCAGCAGGCGTCCCAGCCGTATCACCCGCCGCAGGCGTACCAGCAGGGTTCCCAGACGGGTTCCGTGCGCCGGCCGCGGACCGGGGCGCGCACGACGCCGCGTACGCGCAAGGCGCGGCTGCGGGTGGCCAAGGCCGACCCGTGGTCGGTGATGAAGGTCAGTTTCCTGCTCTCCATCGCGCTCGGCATCTGCACGATCGTCGCGGCCGCCGTGCTGTGGATGGTCATGGACGCCATGGGTGTCTTCTCCACGGTGGGCGGCACGATCTCCGAGGCGACGGGCTCGAACGAGTCCAACGGCTTCGATCTGCAGTCGTTCCTGTCGCTTCCGCGCGTCCTGACGTTCACGACGATCATCGCGGTCATCGACGTGGTCCTCGCCACGGCCCTCGCGACGCTCGGCGCCTTCATCTACAACCTCTCCGCGGGCTTTGTGGGCGGCGTCGAGCTGACGCTGGCCGAGGACGAGTAGTCCAGCTCAGGGCGGGGTTCTGGAGCGCGCGGCGGCCTGTCCGGTGCCCGCGGAGGTATCGATTTTGGGACTGGCCCGCACGTGCGCTAATCTTCAGAGGTCAGCGCGCGGGACACACCGCAGCGCGGCGGGGCTATAGCTCAGTTGGTTAGAGCGCATCCCTGATAAGGATGAGGCCACAGGTTCAAATCCTGTTAGCCCCACCAGCACGAAGACCCCCAGCCGTTCACGGTTGGGGGTCTTTGGCGTTGTGGGTCAAGGAAGACGGCCGCCGTCGACTGAGTGGCGACGGCGGCCGTCCAGTGCGCGAGAGGGGCAGAGCTCCCCTCCATGTCCTCCTCGCGCGGGTGTCCCCTGTGGTGGATAGGACGCGGGAGTGCCCTGTCCGAACGCAGCAGAGGACAGGTGCTGAAGCCGCCAAGGTCGGCGAGACGGCTCCAGCGGGTCGTTCCCGGTGCGGTCTTGCACGCGACCCGGGGGCTGGGAGCCGTGAGAGGAATCCGGCTGACGCGGCACGAAGGGCCGCGGTCTCGCCGTTCCTCTGTCCAACAGAGTAGAACGACGAGGACCTGATAGGAACCGGGCGGTCACACGGGATGGCGTGCGGACGGCGTCTTCATACGAAGAAGACCCCCAGCCCGTGGCGGCTGGGGGTCTTCCTTGCGTCTGTGTCTGTGTCTGCGTGTGCCTCGTGTCCGCGTGACTACGGTTCTGCGGCGAGCCCGCCCGGATGGGCCTCGGCCTCAACGGCCGTCTCCGTGTCGTCCGTCGGGAGGTGGCGGCAACTGGGGGACGATCCGTGGGCCTCGGCGCGGATGCGTTGCTTCATCGTGGGCGGCAAGGACCGTTCGTACGCCGCTGCCCAGTAGGCCGCCAATGGTGCCGTCATGACCGGCGCGCTCTCGCACGTTTCCGTGGCCTGCTGAACCGGCGTGGCCGCCGCTGCCGTCGTGGTGAATCCCATCGCGGCGAAGAGCGCGAGGAAGGCGGTGATGAGCGTGGTCCACAGCTTCAGGGCCTTGGAGCCGGTCATGGCTTCTCACTTTCGGGTTGGGCGATTTGCGTACTTTCCTCATGATGTGTATGTGGGCTCGAAGGTGGGGGACCGACGCTCGTGGCGCGGCGATGTTCAGATGAACACCACCCGTATGGCCGTAAACGGCCGCTGAGGGGCCTGAGAGAGGGTCGGGTGAGGTCGAGAGCGGCGAGTGGCGCGGCGGGGCCGTGCGGCGCCAGGAGCGGCGATGGCCGATTCGACTGCTGTGTCCGGGGCGGGAGTTGGGGTGGATCCAGGTCACCGATCGGTATCGGTCGGTGTGTATAGTCGGGCGCCAGAGGTCCCTTACGTCAAGAAAGACGAGGTCGCGCGGTGAAGAAGCTTCTCCTGGTCGCCCTGGCCGCCATCGGCGGACTCCTCGTGTACCGCCAGATCCAGGCGGATCGCGCCGAGCAGGATCTGTGGACGGAGGCGACTGACTCCGTGCCCACGGGTTCGTGAGTACCGACAACAGTCTCTTTACAAGGCCCCGGTCGCTTCTGCGACCGGGGCCTTGTGCTGTCCGGGTCGGTGGCCGGTTTTCGCCTGCCGGTTGAATTTGCCGGAGCAAGTCGTTTTCAGTGTCTTCTTCAGTGTCTTCAGTGGCGTGGTGTCTTCGGGAGGGGTGGCACGTGATGGGGCGGCTGCGCAGAGGCTGGGCGGGAGCGGCCGCGGGGGCGGTGTTATGTGCGGGGGTGGCTCTTCCGGGGGTGGCGGCGGGCGCCCCGGGCACGCCGGGTTCGTACGCCTTCGATGACCGGGCCGTGGCGGTCGACGGTGCGACGACTGGTGCGGACGGCGTGCAGCTCAGCCCCGGGTCGACGTACAGGAGCAGCATCGCGCGTGGCGGGAGGCTCTACTACCGGTTGCGGCTCGATGCCAGGGAGACGGTGTACGTCTCGGCCACCGCGGTCCCCGGGCCGGGCGCCAAGGTCGCCTATGGGGACGGCGTCGAAGTGTCTTTGCAGGACACGGACGGCAACGACTGCAACTCCGGGAACGCGCGGTTCGGTACGTCGCAGAGCCCGCGGCCCATCACCGCCTTGGCGGCACGGTCGGTGGGCCCCGCCGAGCACCGGTGCAAGGTGGCAGGAACGTACTACGTGGTGGTCGAGCGGAACAGCGACACCGGCTCCAGTACGGAGACGTGGGACACGGAGCTTCGCGTCGTCTCGGAGCCCGGCGTGACGAAGAGCGTCTCCACCACGCCGCCCGGCTCCTGGAACTCCGCCACGCCCCCCGCGCCCGACGCCCGGCGCGAGGAACGCGCGGGCGGCACGAGCTTCAACGACGCCCGGGCGCTGAAGGCGGGCGTCTGGGGTGACCGGATCAGGCCGGGCCGGACGCTCTTCTACCGCGTGCCGGTCGACTGGGGGCAGCAGATCTCGGCCAGTGCCGAGCTGGGCGGTGCGAGCGGGGGCAGGGGCGAGTTCGTGATGTCGGCGCTCGTCATGTCGCTGTCCAATCCGGTGCGGGCTCGCGTCGACGACGCGGACACGGTGTACGACGGCAAGCCGAAGTCGGCCACGCTGGAACCGATGGCTCCGGTCGCGTACGAGAACCGCTACTCCCCGAACGACGGCGTGGCCGCGACCCGGTTCGCCGGTTGGTACTACCTCTCGGTCCACCTCAACCCGGACGTCGCGCAGCAGTTCGGCAAGGGGCCGCTGGATCTGACGCTGCGGGTGAACGTCGACGGCGCAGCGAAGGCGGGGCCCGCGTACGTCGGGTCGGCGCGGCCGGCGGACGAGTTCAGCGTCACCGGGCGGGACGAGGGGGCTGCCGGGGGCGGCGGTGGGGACGGGGGCGTCATGAAGGTGGTCGCCGCCGGGGGGTTCGGGGCAGGGTCGTTGCTGCTGGGGATCCTTGGGGTGTGGACGCTGGTGGGGCGGCGGCGGGCGGCGGCTGTTTCGGCGGGGCGGTTCGGGCCGCCGGTCTGAATCAGCTCTGGGTCAGGGCCCAGATACCTACCGCGAAGCACGCGAGCGCGGCCAGCAGCATCGGGATCGCCACCTTCGGGGGCGGCCCCGGCCGCGGTTCAGTCCGCCGCCTCCGCTGCGGAGCTGGCGGAGCCGGGCGGCTCTGGAGCGGAGTGCGGTGGGGGGAGTGGGCGTACGGGGACGCGGCGGGGGCGGCGGGTGGCGCTGCCTGCGGCCGCTGGGCCGGTGGTGTGGGCGGGGGCATGACCGGCGGTGGCGTGGGCGGCGGGGTGGATGGCTGCGTTGCCGGCGGTGTCGCCTGCGGTGTCGCCTGCGGGGGCGGCGCGAGAGGGAAGCTGCCCGTCTGAGGGGAGAAGCGGGGCGGCGGCGGCACGGAGGCCGGGGCGAGGCGTGGTTGCGGGGTGCTGGCGGGGTGGCTGTTGGGGCGGAAGTCCTGTGGGGGCGGAGTGCTGGAGAAGGGGGCCTCGGGGCTGGGCCTCTGCGGGGGCGGGGCCGGTTGCTGGGTGCTCGCGGGGTGGCTGCCGGGGTCGGATCCCTGTGGGAGCGGGCCCGGTTGCGGAGTGCTCGCAGGGTGGCCGTTGGGGCGGAAGTCGTGTGGGCCTGGGTGGGGGGTGCTTGGGGAGGGGCCCTCGGGGGTGAAGCCTCCTGGGAGTGGGCCCAGTTGGTCGAAGATTTCGACGAGTTCGTCGTCGGGGCCCGGCTCCGGCAGTAGCTCGGCAGCCGACGTCAACGCCTTGCGTGCGCCTGTGGCGGTGCGGAACCGTGCCTGTGGGTCCGGCTGGAGGAGCGTGGCGACTACCTGCCACAGCGGCTCCGGCACGCCCCGCGGCGCCCTGGGCGTGCCGTGCGCGGCGAAGTGTTCGATCAGGGCCTTGGCGTCCGGTTTCGCGCCCTGAAGGAGATACAGGGCCACGAGGCCGACCGCGAAGAGGTCTGCGGTGAAGTCCGGCTCGGCCCCCATCATCTGCTCGGGAGCGAAGTAACCGGGCGTGCCCACCACGTAGTTGGTCTCCGTCAGTCGTGGCTCGCCCATCCGCATCGAGATGCCGAAGTCGGAGAGCCGAAGGTGCGGACGGGCGATGCCGGTGGCTTCGAGCAGGATGTTGGCGGGCTTGATGTCACGGTGCACGACCCCCTCCGCGTGCACCGCGGCCAGGCCGGACAGCAGCTGGTCCAGAAGCGTGCAGGTCAGGCCGGGCGGCAACGGGCCGTAGTCGCCGACCACATGGGCCAGTGAGCCGCCGGCGACCAAGGCCATGGTGAACAGGACCTTGTCGTCGTCGGCGGCCCAGCTCGCGGGCGCGAGCACATGGGGGTGGTCGATCCGGAGGGCCTGTTCCCGCACGAAGCGCAGCAGTGCGTGCGCGTCGCTCTGTTGCAGGACCTTCGCGGCCACATACCTGCGCCGCCGGTGGTCCCAGGCGCGCCAGACCGCACCGACTCCCCCGCGTCCGATCGGATCGACCAGTTCGTACCGCCCGGCGAAGACCTCACCCATGGTCGCGCATCGCTCCCCCTCCGGGCCGCCCGGTGGCCCGGCCGACGGCTCAGTTCTGGTGTGCCTCGTAATGGGCGACCGCGTCCGCGGTGCGTCCGGCGCCGTACACCCGGAGGAACTCTGCCAGTTCCGGGTGGGTCGGGGCGAGGGAGTCCGCGGCATCGATGATGTCGCCCGCCGCCGCCACGGAGCGCAGCAGCGACTGGATCTCACGCACCACACGCTTCACTGTGGGCGCACCCGAGCTGGTCGTCGACTGCGAGGTGTTGGTCAGGACGGAGCCGCCCTGGGACTTCTTGATCTCGTCCATGCGGTCGGTGGCCTCGGCGGCGCTCACACTGCCGTCGGCGACCTGGCCCGCCAGCTCCTGGAGCAACTGGACGCGCTGGACGACGGCGGGGTTGCCGATCTTGGCGCGCTGGCCGCTCATCAGCTGGGACAGCATGGGCGCGGACAGACCGAGGACGCCCGCGAGGCGTGCCTGGTTGAGGCCCAGATCATCTATGAGACGACGGAAGAGCGCCCCCAGCGGCTCCCCGTACCAGTTCCGCTGGAGCTCTCGTGCTCTCGCGGTTGTCTCTTGTTGTGCGGCGTCCATTGCGTCTCCCCATCGCTTCCCCAAAAAACCGTGGTTCGCTGCCGCGAACCACGCCGAGCATCTTACGGAGCGTGGTCGTCCACGGGGACCCCCAATCCTTTTGCGAGATCTGGGGGGTGACCCGGTACTCTGGTCTGCGTTGCTCACCGGAGCGGGTTCCTTCCGGTTGGCGCACCCTTTTCGGGGCCTTAGCTCAGTTGGTAGAGCGCTGCCTTTGCAAGGCAGATGTCAGGAGTTCGAATCTCCTAGGCTCCACTCAATAAATGCCCTCTGGCCTGCGGAAACGCAGGCCAGAGGGCATTTCTTATGTCCGCGGTGGGCATTCTGTGCCCGCTTGCCTGCCCTGCAGGGGGGTGCACCGCTCTGGACTCTCCCGCGTGACCTTGTACGGGAACCACTCCGGGCACAGGAGGCGCCCTGGGGTCTACTCTGAACTTCGGTGGTGCAGGGGGAAGGAGAAACCGGTGGACGGCTGGATATGGGTGCTACTCATCATCTTCTGGACGGGTGGCTTCGCCTGGGTAGCCGACAACGTCCGTACCGCTCTGCGTAACCGGCACGAGCGCAAGATGGAGGTCCTGGACGCCGCGAAGCAGGAGCGGCTGGCCCTCGAAGCGGCGCAGCGGCCGCCGGAGCCGGTGTGCGGGTGCACGCACCACCTCGCCAAGCACGACAAGCATGGGCGGTGCCATGAGCGGGTCGAGGCGCCGACGGAGTGGGACGAGAACAAGAAGCCGCTGAGGTACGAGGCCGCTCAGTGCAACTGCCAGCAGTACGTGGGTCCGCAGCCCCTGTCGCAGGTGTTCGCCGAGGAGCTGACGGACCGGGCCTGAGTGGGCGGTCCGACTGAGGGGCGCCCGTCCTGCCGGACCGGCCCCGTCATGCCGCGGGGGCCGTGGCGGTGGCGGGGTAGGTGAATACCCCGGCGATGCACGCCTGGGCGTTGGTCCTCAGACCGACGACGGCGCCGTCGTCGGCGGGGACGGCGCGGGCCTCCAGGCCCGCGTGGCCTGTGGGCGTCAGGAACAAGCCCCAGACCGTCCGCCAGTCGCGGATGCGCCCGGTGAAGGGGTCGACGACCGGCTCCGGCCGGGGCAAGGCGCGGCGCTGGACGACGGCACCCTCGGGGCCCACCGAGCCGAGGACGTGTCGCCACTGCTCTTCCGTGGCCTCCCACCCCGCGACGACGCCCTCGCCGCCGTACTCCGCGTTCGGCTTGAGGATCAGTTCCGTCCGGTCGGCCATGCACCTGTCAAAGAGGGCGGAGTCCGTGGTAGCGGGGCTGGGGGGTACCGCTCGCGTCCACGGGAGCACCCGGTCGATCAGCTCCCGTTCATCGGCCGAGACGGACGCGCGCAGGCGCGGGTGGCAGAGCATGGCCAGGCAGGCCTTGTTGTCGACGAGGCCGGACTCCATGGGGGTCCACAGCACCGCGGTGCCGTCCTCGTGGGCACGGAAGAGGGGTTCGGCCAGGATCTCCCCGTCCTCGTGGGCGAGCAGCTCCTCGATCGTGAAACTGCGCAGCACCACGTCCACCGTGCGGCCGTCGAGTACGAGGAGGTTGCCGCGCTGCCGGATCTCCTGGACCTCTCCGACGACGCAATCGAGCCCGCTGCGGCGCAGGACCGCCGCCACCGCGCGCCAGCCCGGGCCGTTCGCGGCGAGCCCGCCAGGGGCTTCGATGATCGCGACGACGGGGGACTCGCCCCGGCCTACAGCCTTCGCCGCGGTCCTCAGCGTGTCGGCGACGCGCTGCCCCGTATCGACGTGGCGCAGGCCGTGGACCGCGGCGAACGGCGCGAAGCACTCCGACTGAGCCAGCGCCCGTGGGAGCTCCCCGCCTCGCTCCACGCCGCCGATCTCACTGGTGATGTTGAACTCCAGCAGCCGGAACCTCTGGCCGTCGTACGACAGGTCGGCCCGTCCGTAGAGCGGCGGGGCCCCGCCGCCGAGGCGGGTTACCAGTCTCCTCTTGCGCTCGCCGATGCCCAGGGCCGCGCAGTACCGGTCGAGATCGCCGTCGAACATGAGGTCGGGCAGGGCGGCGATCAGGCCGTACAACCGGGCAAGATCGTCGGCGAGGCGTGTCACGTGATCGTCCTGGACGAACAGCGGCCGCGCCAGGAAACGCGCCCCGTAGGCGGCGGTCAGGATGGCGGGAAGCCGGGCCTCGCCCAGCAGCATCGGCAGTCTGCTGCCGGGGGCGGCGGACTCCCGGAGGTAGGCCTCCGTGACCCGGTCGTTCATCGCGCCGGGCCGGGTCCGTGCGTGCTGGGTCCATGCGTGCCGGGAGCGCCGCCCGCTTCTCCGACCGGCGCCGACGCCCAGTCCAGCCGGGCCAGCCGGGCCAGGGTGCCCGTCCAGGCCGTGAGGATGCGGTGGACGTCCTCCTCGGCCACTCTCCCGCGCCGCGCCGTCGCTCCGACGCGCAGGAGCGGCCGGGTGCCGTCACCGCGCGGTGGGGGCCGCTCCACCATGAACAGGTCGACGTCGGCCCCGGTCGAGCAGACTGACACCGCGGCCCTGGTCGCCCGCGCACCGCCCAGGTACGCGTCACGCTGGGTGCCGCCGCTCAGCGTGCCGGGCAGGAAGAGCAGGGAGAAGGAGACGCCGGTCGGGGCGGCCGAGCCGTCCAGCGCGTCCTCGATCCGCTCGTAGGGGGTGCGCTGTTCGAGGAGGGCCGCGAAGATCTGAGCCCTGATCGCCGTCAGATGTTCCTTGACGGTGCCGGTTCGGGCCGGGACGACGATCACCGCGTCGTTGGCCAGCCGGCCCACCACTGCCTCCTCCTTGGGGAGACGCGCCGCGAGCGTCGTGGTGAGGGCCAGCGGGACGTCCGGCCGGGCGGTGGCGGCGCTCAGGGCGAGGGCCTGGGCCCCCACGGCCAGCATCGTGCCGCGCACCTGGCGGATGCGGTCACGCAGGGCGGCTACCACGTCGTCGTCCAGGTCGGTCACCTGCTCGATGACCGAGGGGCGTGGTGCGGACGCGTTCCTGGCCACCGGCCAGTGACGCAGGGCGCCCGCCACGTCGTCGCGCCGACTGGCCGTCGCCTGCTCCCCTTCGGTGCTGTCGAGCCATTCCTCCCTGGCCCGCCAGACGGTCTCGTAGCCGTCTGGGCCCGGCTCGTCCTCCTCCGCCAGGAGCTGTTCCACCACCAAGTTGGCCGACCAGGCGTCGCAGACGAGCGGGTCGACGCCGACCACCAGCAGGTGGCGGTCGACGGACGCGCTGAAGAGGACCCCTCGGATACGGGGCATCAGGCCTTCAGGGAACGACCTGTGTGCCTCCTGCCGGGCCAGCTCGTGGGCCCCCCGCCACCGGTCCGCGGGGGTGGGGCCGTCGACGGTGACACGGACCAGCTCCGGTTCGCCGCAGTCGACCGGCCGGTGTTTGTCACCGTCCTCGAATCGGGCGCGCAGCGCCGGACGCCGGAGTGCAACGCGGTGCAGTCGCGCCCGGATCACGGCCTCGTCCGCCGGTCCTTCGATCTCCAGAGCGGCGGTCAGGCAGTACGCGGAGTCCGTGTTGCCGTCGGCCCGACCGCGGAGCGCGGCCCGCTGTGCCGGGCTGTTGTGGAGCTCAGTGTCCGCACCCTGCCGTACCGAACTCAAGGCCACGCTCCTGTGAAGAGGGTCCGCCACTCGGGGGCGCACGGACCGGGGGCCAGACGCTACGCAGACGGTGAGCGGCGGGCAACGTCTCATCTGTGCGTCAGCCCTTGGCTGACCATCAGAGTGGTGACACCGCGGTCACCACCCGGACGACCGTGCTTTCGGCGACTGTCCCGGGCCGCCGGGACAGCGCGATACTCGTCCCGCCGTCCCGGTGCGTACGGCGGGATGGAGTACAGGTGAGACCGTCACGTGTGGGAGTGGCCCAGGAGCCGGGCTCAACTCTGACTGCTCAGCAGTCCCATGTCCATGGCCACCCGGGTCAGTCCCGCTTTGTTGAAGGCGCCCACCTTCTGCCGGATGCGATGGACGTAGGTGTCCACCGTGGCCTTGGACAGGGTCAGCCGGGTGCCGATCTGTTTGTGGGTCAGGCCCCCCGCCACCATGGTGAGGACGTCCTGCTCCCTGGGGGTCAGCTCGACGCACTGCACCGGATTGTCGAAGCGGGGCGGTTGTCTCCCGCCGTCCCAGTCCTGCATCAGTACTTCGGCGACCGACAGGCCGAGGTAGACCCCCCCGGCCCCCACCGCCTGGACCGCGGTGACGAGGATCGAGGCGTCGATGTCCTTGCTGACGTATCCGTGGGCCCCGGACTGCAGGGCGCGGCGCACGTTCTGATAGCCCATCCGCGCCGACATCACCAGGACCGGGTGCTGGTCAGCTACTTCGGAGAGCGCGTCCGGAAACGAGTCGTGGTCGAGGTAGGGATCGAGCACGAGCACGCTCTCGTCCCGTGGTTCCTGGCCCCATGCCAGGTCGTCGATGCCCGTCAGGCTGCCTGCGTACCGACAGCCGGAGGCGTTTCGCAGTATCGAGACCGCTCCCAGCATGGCGAGTGATCCATCTTCCACAACTCTGACATGGACCGGCATCCCCGCATCCCCCCGTCCTGCCGACCTGGCATCAACGGATGTCGCCCGTCCGCCATGCCCGATGCGGCCAGTGTGATTACTGCGCCCCAAGTGAGACTTGTGACTCAACAGTAGGTGAAATGCGCGGAACTTGAAAATGTTTTCATCATACATTTACGCCATGTGGTCCAAACAGTGACGAGGGAAACATGCCCGACGACGGACGACTGCCGCTCGGCGGTACGGGGTGGAAGGTGTGGCGCGGATTCGTCCTCCGCAGCACCGCCCTGCCGCTGGCGGAACTGACCGCGGCGGTCGGCGCGGAGCGTGCCGCCACCGGGCCCCCCAGCCCTCGGACGCTCGCCCCGGCCGTGGAGCTGGCCCGCACGGACACCTTCACCAGGGCCCTGCTGTGGCAGAACCCGCGCGCCGTCGACGAGGTCGTCGGCTCCCTGCTGCGGCACACCACAGGCGAGTCGTCGTCGGCGGGCGCCACTGGGCGGGCGGCCCGGCGCGCGGAGCGGGGGCGCCGGTTCAAGACGCGCATGCTCGGCCAGTACCTCCAGCGCTACTACACGCGGAACGAGAGCGTCGGCTTCTTCGGCCCGGTGGCCTGGGGAACGTTCCAGGACGGGCCCTTGATGACCCTGAAGGCAGGGCCCGGACTCACCGATGAGCGGCACGTCCTGTTCGAGGACTGGGCGGTCCACGAGCTGGGGCTACGTCTGTCCCGGCCCCTGGAGATACGCCGCGGGCTGCCGCCCGCCCTCGCCGTGGGCGTCTCCAGGATGGGCCGGTCGCTCTTGCGCGCGGGTGAGCGCCCGAGACGGCTGACCCGGCCGGAGGCCACCCTGACCGGTCTGGTCGACGGCCGGCGCACGGCGGCGGACATCGGCAGAGCGCTGGGAGACGAGGCGGCCGCGCTCGGCATGCTCCAGGCGCTGGAGGACGAGGGCTACGTCAACTGGACCTTCGATATCCCCCTGGACCTGCGGCCCGAGCAGGCACTGCGGGAGCAGCTCGAAGCGCTGGAGCGGACGCCTGCCGCCGCCACAGCCCTGGCCGACCTGGCGCGGCTGACCGACGCGCGGGACGCCGTGGCGCGGGCGGAGACGGCCGACGCGCTCGCCCGCACCCTCGCGGAGGCCGGACGCCGCTACTCCGAGCTGACCGGCCGACCGGCCGACCGCCCCCGGCAGGACGCCGGCAAAGGCTTCGGTCTCTTGGTCAGCGCCGAGCGCCGCGCCGTGGACCTGACCGTCGGGACCGCCCTGCTGGACGATCTGGCACCTGCACTCGGGCTGCTCCTCGACAGCGCCCGGTGGTTCTGCCGACGGATCGGGGAGGAGGTCACGGACTGGCTGACCACGGCGCACCATGAACTCGCCGCCCTGTACGGGATGGACGACGTACCGCTCGACGCATTGATCGGCCGGGTGGACGCCAGGCTGTGGGACGCCGCGAGCTGCGCCCACGTACGGGACGAGCTCGTCGCACGGTGGGAGGCGGTCCTCGCCCCCGACCCGGCGGCCCGGCGCGTCGTCCACACATCGGCCGGGCTGGCCGCGGCGGTCGCCGAGACGTTCGCCTCGCCCGCACCCGCCTGGTACGGCGGCCGGCAGCACAGCCCGGACGTGATGATCGCCGCCGAGAGCGTCGAAGCGGTCAACCGCGGTGACTACCAGGCGGTGATGGGCGAACTGCACGCTGGCATGACCACGTTCGACTGCGACAGCATGCTCTGCTGTGCCGCCGATCCGGACGCGATGGTGCGGCGCCCGGCGGAGGCCGCGCTCGCCGGAGGACCGCCCCGGATCGTCCCTCTCCACCCCCGTACGGCCGGTGGGCCGACGGGCTTCGACTACCCGCCCCCCGACACCGGTTCACCCCGCTACACCTACCTGTCACTCGGGGAGCGGGCGGGCGCGCGGCGGGTGCCCTCGCAGCCCGTCGCGGCGTCCTCGGTCAGGGTGGCGCGGACGGCGGACGGGCTGGTCGCGCGGTTCCCGGACGGCACCGTGCTGCCGCTCCTGACGGTGGTGGGGGAGTTTCTCGTCTACCAGACAGGCACAGGGTTCGGTGTGCTGCCGGCCCGGCCGCACACGCCGCGCGTGACCGTGGACCGGCTCGTGATCGCGCGGGAGTGCTGGCGGATACCTGTGGAGGAGTTCCTGCCCCGTCCGGACATGACCCAGGAGGAGGTGTACGAGCGGGTGCGCGCGGTGGCTGCCGAGCGGGGACTGCCCCGGCACTGCTTCTGGCGGGCGACCCGCGGCCAGAAGCCGCTCTACCTCGACCTGCACAGTCCCCTGCTCGTCCACGTCCTGGTCCACACCCTGGCGGAGGGCAGGCCCGAACGGACCGTCGCCTTCACGGAGATGCTGCCCGCCCCTGACGAACTCTGGCTCCCGGACGAGGAGGACAGGCGGTACACCAGCGAACTGCGGATCACTGTCTCGGACGGCTGAGCGCCGTCGAATCGGATGAAGCGGCCCGTGCGGGGCGTGTAGGGGGATCGGGAAAATGACGGTGTCGTCGTTCGGCGTGGAGTCCGCTGAAAGGGAAGAGGCGTACCTCGCGGGGGCCGAAGTCGTCCGGGAAGCGCCGTGGGGCATCCCCGGACTGGTGCGCGCCGTCCGGCTCCGGCAGCCGGACGCGGTCGCCTGCGAGAGCGAACGGCGAGTGATCACGTACGCCGAACTCGACGCGCTCAGCGACGCCTTCGCGGACGACGTGCTGGCGGCGACGGGAGGCGTGCGGGGCGTCGTCGCCATGGTCCTGCCCCGTGGCATCGACATGATGGTGGCCATGCTGGGCGTGCTCAAAGCGGGCTGCTGGTACCTGCCCGTCGCGCTGGACGAGCCGGACGAACGCCTCCGGGCGATGCTGGAGACCGCCCGCCCGCTGGCCGTGCTCGGCGGGCCCGCACAGGTGGGGGATGCCTTCGCGGGGATCCCCCGGCTGTCCGTCCGCCGTCACCTGCCGCCGTCCCCGTCCGAGCGGCCGCTGCCGAGCACCGGTCCCGACCAGCCGATGTACCTGATGTTCACCTCGGGGTCGAGCGGAAAGCCCAAGGGCGTCCTGCAGGGCAGCGCCGGAGTGGTCAACCGCATCCTGTGGCAGAACCGCACGTTCGGGCTGACCCCCGAGGACCGGATCGTGCAGAAGACGCCTTACACCTTCGACGTGTCCGGGTGGGAGTTCTACTGCCCGCTCACCGTCGGCGCCCGCCTCGTGTTCCTGCCCGAGGGCTGGCACCGCGAGCCGGTCCGGCTGGCCCGCTTCGTGCGCGAACACCGCATCACCGCCTGCCACTTCGTGCCGTCGATGCTGACGGAGTTCCTGCGCACGGTGACGCCCGCCGACGTGGCCTCCGTACGCCTGGTGTTCACCACCGGCGAAGCGCTGCCCGCCCCGCTCTGCGTCGCGTTCCACCAGGTCTTCTCGGCCGGTCTGACCAATCTGTACGGGCCCACCGAGGCGGCCATCGAGGTGTCGTACTGGCCCGTCCCGAAGTCGGTCGCGGCCACCGACCGCGTCCTCATCGGACGCCCCGTCGACAACACCACCCTGCACGTCATGGACGACGCGGGCCGGCCCCTGCCCGCCGGACGTGTGGGGGAGCTGTGGATCGGGGGCGTACAGGTCGCGCTGGGGTACGTCGGTCGGCCGGACCTGACCGCGCGGGCGTTCCCGGAGGTCGGGGGCAGCCGTTTCTACCGGACCGGCGACCTCGTACGGATCAGCGGCGGGGAGCTGGAGTTCCTCGGGCGCGCCGACGACCAGGTCAAGATCCGCGGCGTGCGGATCGAGGCGGCGGAGGTGGAGCGTGCCCTCACCCGGCACCCGGCGGTAGAGGAGGCGGTCGTCGTCGCCGTGGACGACGGGCAGGGCAGCACCGAACTCCTGGCCGCACTCACCCCGGCCGCCTCCGCGGAACCCCCCGGCGACGGCGAACTCCGAGCCCACCTGCGCCGACTGCTGCCACCCGCTTACGCACCCGGCGGGTACCACTGGCTGTCCGTGCTGCCCACACTCACCTCGGGCAAGGCCGACCGCAACGCCGTCCGCGCGACGACGGCCGCTTGGTGGGCCCGCAGGACACGGCCCGTCGAGGCTGACGACGGCACCGACCCGCTGAGCCGCATCTGGTGGGAGACGCTGCCCGCCCCGGCGGGCGGACGCACCGAGGAACTGGGATTCCTCAGCGCGGGCGGGCACTCGCTGCTCGCCGTGCGGGTACTCGGACGTGTCCACGCGGAGTTGGGGGCCGAGCTGCCTCTGTCGCTGCTCCTCAAGGAGGACGCCTCGCTGGCCGGCGTCCGTGCGGCCCTGCGCGACTCGACGCCGTCGGCCGGGCCCGGAGCACTGCCCGCCGTCCCGGCCGCACCCGGGGACCCGGTCCCGCTCCCACCCGAACCGCGCGCGGTGTGGCTCCTGAGCCGACTGTACGATCCGGCCGCGGCGGCGTACAACGTGGTGGCCGCGCTGATACTGCGCGGCCGGGTGGAGCCCGCGCTGCTCGCCGCGGCGCTCGACGACGTGGTGGAGCGCCATCAGGCCCTGCGGCTCCGGATCACCGAGCGGGAGGACGATCGGCCCTGCTTCGAGGAGGTGCCCGGCGCCCGCGTCGTCCTGGAACTGCCGGTCACCGACCGGGCCCTGTTCGAGGACGCGGTCGGCGAGTTCGTCCAGGAGTTCGCCCGGCGGCCGCACCCGATGTCAGAGGCGCCGTTGGCGGGGGCCGCGCTGCTGCGGGGCCCCGCGGCGGGCGAGGCGTGCCTGGTCCTCTCCCTGCACCACGTGATCGCGGATCAGCACACGATGGACGTGGTCCTCTCGGACCTGGCCGCCGCCTACTCTGCGCGGGCCGCCGGACGGGACCCGGGTCTCGCCCCTGCCCCGGACTTCCTCACCCACGCCCGGGAGACCGACGCGTCCGCCGGCTCCCCGCGCCGGAGCCGAGACCTGCGTTACTGGACCGGTCTGCTCGCCGACGCGCCGACGGAGACGGCCCTGCCCTTCCGGTACGCGGCGCAGGGGCCGCCGGGCTTCGAGGGCCGTAGCGTTCTGGCCCGGTACGGTGCCGAGGAGACGCGACGCATCGAAGACGTCTGCCGCGCGCTCGCCGTCACACCCTTCACCCTGTTCCTCACCGGTCTGAGCCTCGTCCTGCGCGGCTGGCTCGGGCGCGACACCCTGGTCCTCGGCGTCCCGGTCTCCCGGCGCCGTAACGCCGGGCACGAGGACATGGCGGGCTTCATGCTGGGCACGCTGCCCCTGCGCGTCGACGTGGACCCGGCCGCCGACGCGGCCGCGGTGCTGAGGCACGTCCGTGACCGGTGTGCCGAGGCGGTGGTCCACGGGGAACCGGACTTCGAGTCCATCGTCCGTGCGCTGGAGCTGCCCACTCGGCCGAACGGGAACCCGCTGTTCGGGATATGGGTGAACGACGTCTCGCACGCCGCCCGGGCCCCGGAGTTCCGCGGGCTCGACTCCGCCTTCCACACACCGGGGCACGCGGCACTCTTCGACGTCAACCTGTACGTGCGCAGGGAGGAGCACTACACCCTGCAACTGACCGTCGCGAAGGACCGGGTGCCGTTCGAGGCGGCCGGGCACTTGCTGGACCAGGTCCGCGATGTGATCCGCCGCGTCCTCGACGACCCCGCCCGGCCGGTGAGCGAAATCGTGCCGGGTGCCGAGGAGGCGGCTCCGCCCGCGCCCCCCGGTCCCCCGGTGGCCCCGCCCGCCGGGGTACTGGACCGGATCAGGGCCGTCGCCGCGCGCACCCCGTCGGCCGTCGCCGTGCGGGAGGCCGGGCGCAGCCTCACGTATGCGGAACTGCTCGCCCGCTCGGATGGCGTGGCGGCCCGGCTGGCCGGTGCCGGGGTGACGGCGGGCGCCCCGGTGCAGGTCCACGGCAGGCGCCGGGCCGGGTGGGCCGAGGCCGTGCTCGGCACCTGGGCGGCCGGTGCTGTCCCGGCCCTCGTGGACGCGGGGCTGCCGCGCGAACTGCTGGCGCACCACAGGGAACTGGTGAGACCGGTTGCCGACGTGACCCTCACAGCCTCCGGTGAGGTGGAGGTGTCCGGCACGGCCGGGGCCGGGGGCGCTCTGCCGGTGCGGGGCCACATCCTGTTCACCTCCGGGACCGGAGGTGTGCCCGCGGCCGTCCTCGCCCCGCACACGGCGCTCGACCACGCCATGGACTGGTACCACGCCCGGTTCCGGCCCACCTCCAGGGACCGGACCGCGCTCCTCGGCGGCCTGGGGCACGACCCGGTCCTGCGTGACCTGCTGGCACCCCTCGGCGCGGGCGGCACCCTGGTGGTCCCGCAGGACGACGTCCTCCGCACGCCGGGCGCCCTGTTCGACTTCCTGTACGACGAGGGGATCACTCTCCTGCACGCCACCCCGGCCCTCCTGGAGATGGCCGCGGCGGGCCACGACGACGCACCGGAACGGCGGCTCACGCGCCTGCGCCTGGTGATGTCCGGCGGCGCCCCGCTCACCGCCGGACTGGCACGCCGCGTCCGTGCGTTCACCGACGCCGTCCTCGTCAACGCGTACGGCACCACCGAGACCCCCCAGATCGCGTCCTGCCAGGTCATCGCGGAGGAGGGCGAGCCGGTGGACGCCGCGCTTCCCGAGGACGCGGCGCTGCCGTTCGGGAGGGGTGTCGCCGGGGCGGAACTCCTGGTCGTGGACGGGCAGGGCAGGCCCTGTGCCGTGGGGCAGCGCGGCGAGATCGTCGTGCGCGGCCACCACCTGGCTACCGGCTACCTCGGGACGGACCGGGTCGACGGTGCCTTCTCCGGGCCCGGGACGCCGGGAGGCGCGCGGACCTTCCGCACCGGCGACCTGGGCAGGCCGGACCCCTGTGGCGGGATCCTTCTGGACGGCCGCCGAGACCGGCAGGTGCTGGTCAACGGCTTCCGGGTGTCGCTGGAGAACGTGGAGGCGGCCGCGCTGCGGCACAGGCGCGTCCGGCAGGCGCGCGCGGAGATGACGATGACCGGACTCGGCGACCGCCTGACGCTGCGGGTGGTGCCCGAGGCGGCGGGACGACCGCCGGGAGTGCCTGAACTGCGCACCCACCTCTCCGCTCTCCTGCCCGGGTACGCGGTACCGCCGCGCATCGATGTGGTGGGCCGGCTGGGCACCGACCACAACCACAAGGCTGCCGGAGGCACGTACGCGCCCGCACCACGCTCCCCGGCACCGGTGACGACGTCGCCCCTGCTAAACCGGATGGGCGCGGTCGCCGAGGAGGTGCTCGGCCGGGCCGTGGGCGTGGACGGCAACTTCTTCGACGAGGGCCTCGACTCGATCGGCCTGCTGCGGTTCCACCGGATGCTCGTCCGGCGGCTGGAGCGGGAGATCGCGGTCTCCGCCCTCTTCGCCCACCCGACCCTGCGGGCCCTGGCGCGGTTCCTGGACGAGGACGGCGGGGCGGCCGATGAGGGACGGCGGAACCTGCGGCCGAGGTCGCGGCCCGCCGTGCGGCGGGGCGACGCGGCGGACCGGCGCCGCACCCTGCGGTCCCGGCTCACCCCGCCGGACCGGGACCCGGGTGGGCAGTGATCCGGACAGGCCCATGGGTCGGCCCCGCAGGCAGACGTCCTGCGGGGCCGACCCATGGGCTGTTTCAGGACACCGGCCCGTAGGCCGCCTCCACGGTGCTGATGAAGTCCTCGTCGGACCCCGGCATCGGGGAGGGCACGGGGACGCAGCCAGCCTCCCGGTACTCCGCGAGCCGTTCTTGCACCTGGGGCCCCGGGCCGATCAGCGAGAACTCCTCGGGCCGCGTGTCCTCGTAGGCGTCCAGCACGTGCCGGTAGTAGGGCAGCATCCGGTACGACGCGGCCGACTTCGCCCACCGCGCCTTCTGCTCCGTCTCGTCCGTCCCGGTGTACGCGGGCAGGATCGTCACGACCGTGAAGTCCTTCTCGTCCTTGCCAAACTCCGCGCAGGCCGCGCGCACGACGGGCATCACCTGCTCGCGGACGTAGCGCAGGGAGGACAGCCAGATCACGATGCCCTCGCCGGTCTCCACGGCGAGACGGATCATCTGGGGGCGGAGCGCCGCGAGGTAGACCGGCACCTTGCCCGGCGGGTCGGTGTACTGCGCGTGGGCGGTGAAGTGCCGGCCGTCGATGTTCACCTCGCCGGTGTCCGTCAGCCGCCGCACGATGTCCACGTACTCGCGCATCACCCCTATGGGCGGGCCCTGACGCAGGCCGAGCACGTACTCGTTGACGAACTTGTGGCTGTAGCCGAGCCCCAGCACGAAGCGTCCGCCGGACAGCTCCGCGAGGGACGCCGCGGCCTGGGCCATGGCGACGGGGTGCCGGGCGTAGACGGGGAGCACGGCCGTGCCGACCGAGATGGACGGGGCGGCCTGGAGGTAGGCCGCCGCGGTGACCAGCGCGTCCCGCTGGTCCGGCTGCTGTTCGAGCCAGACCTGGTCCACGCCGAGCCGCTCGGCGAGGCGCACCCTCTTGAGGAGTTCGTCGGTGCTCTGGTAGCGAGGTGAGATCACCAGAGGTCGCTGGGCCCGGTTCATGACATCACTCCTTTGGTCGGCGCGGTGTCGTCACCGACGGTGATCCGTATGTAGTCGGCGGGGTCTTGGATGCGCTGGAGGTCGGACTCCAGCAGCAGGGCGTCGCCGTCGCGGCCCACTTCGGCGAACCCGGCGAAGGCGTAGGTGATCTGCATCATCCGGTTGCGGCCCGTCTCCACGAAGTCGGCGCGCAGTGCCTCGGCGCCCGCCTCCCGCGCGGAGCGCATCACGTGGGTGAGCAGGATGGTGCCGACCCCGCGCGACATCGTGCGGCAGGACATCAGGAGCAGCCGCAGGTGCCAGTGCGGCCGACCGCGCTCCGCGAGGGCGAGGCCGATCGTGCCGTAGCTCCCGTAGCGGTCGGTCAGTTCGGCGACCAGCAGGACGTGGTCAGGGCTGTTGCTGAGCGCGGCCAGCTCCTCGTAGGAGTAGGTGCGGCCCGTGGAGTTGAGCTGGTTGGTGCGTACGGTCAGTTCCTCGGCGCGCTGGAGGTCGTCCACCCCTGCCCGTCGGATGGTGAACTCCATCTCCAGCTTGGCGAGGAACTCCTCGGGCGTACCCGTGAACTCGCGTTCCTCGTCCTCCCGGACGGCCTGGCTCCGGTACATCTCCCGGCGCCGGGCGGACTCGTCGGTGACGAAGCGCGGGTTGAGCTCGGGCAGGTCCAGCGCGTCGGCCAGGTCCTCCGGCGTGAGGCAGAGCACCTCGGGCAGCGCGTGGGCCACCTCGGCGCGCTCGAACGGCTGGTCGTCCACGAAGGCCAGTGCGTCGATGCTCACGTTGAGCGCGCGGGCGACCTCTCGCAGGGAATCCGACTTCGGGTTCCAGTTGATCTGCGGGTACACGAACATGTCGGCGAGGCCGAGGGCGGTGAGCCGTTCCATGGCGGCCTGCCGGTCGTTGCGGCTGGCGACGGAGTGGAGGACGCCCCGCCGGTCGAGCCGGCGGATGAACTCGACGACCTCGGGGCGCGGGACGACCGCTTCGGCCTCTTCGAGCAGCACGCCGTCCCAGAGGGTGTTGTCGAGGTCCCAGACCACGCACTTGACGCGCCCGCGGCGCGCTTCTGCTTCTTCGGTGGATGTTGTCGTCATGTCCTCAGGCAGCAATCCGGTAGGCCGCGTCTGCGATGGTCAGCTGCTGGATCTCGGAGCTTCCCTCGATGATCTCCATGACCTTCGCGTCACGGTAGTAGCGGGCGACGGAGCTGCCGGGGGCGCAGCCGTTCGCCCCGTGGATCTGGACGGCCTCGTTGGCGTGGCGGGCCGCGCGGGTCGATGCGAAGTACTTCGCGATCATGGTCGCCATGATGGTGCCGGAGTCGTTCGCGTCCTTGAGTCGACCGGCCTCCTCGTAGAGCAGCCGGGCGGCGGCGGTGTCCGTGACCATGTCGGAGACCTTGGCCCGGATCAGGGGGAGGTCGCGCAGCGGGGCACTGCCTACGCGGCGCTCGGTGGTGTAGGAGGCGCAGGCGTCCAGGCAGGCCTGGAGGATGCCGACCGAGCCCGCCGCGACGCTGAGCCGGCCGATGTCGAGGACGCCGGTGAGCAGCATTCCCGATGCGAAGGCCTCCGGCCCCAGCAGCGCCTCGGCGCCCAGGGCGACATCGTGCAGCCGCACGGTGGCCATCAGGCTCGCCCGGGTGCCGAGCATGTCCTCGATCGGCACCACCTCGACGCCGTCCGCTTCCGACGGGACGAGGAAGGCCGCCACCCCGCCCGGTGCGCGGGCGAAGACGAGGAAGAGGCGGGCGTGCTGCCCACCCGTGATCCAGGTCTTGGTCCCCCGCAGGACCCATCCGGTGCCGTCGCGCTCCGCGGTCGTGGTGAGCCCGGTGGCGTCGCTGCCGCTCCCGGGTTCGCTGACGCACAGCGAGCCCGGCGCCGAGCCGGTGGCGAGCTCCGGCAGCCAGCGCGCGCGTTGCTCGGCGGTACCCCAGCGGTGCACCGCGAAGGAGACCATGCTGTGCACGGTCAGCAGGCTGCGCATCGAGGAGCAGCCGCGTCCGACCTCTTCGTGGATCTGGGCCAGCGCGGTGAACGACACGCCCGCCCCACCCGACTCCACGGGCAGGAAGGGGGCCCACAGGCCCGCTTCCGACGCCGTCTTGAGCAGGTCGGCGGGCACCCGGCCCGCTCTGTCGTAGGCGTCGGCGACGGGACGGATGTGGGTGTCGGTAAAACCCCTCGCCGAGTCCCGATCGGTGACCGCCGCCGGTGCGCCGGTGACGGGCGGTTCCGCGGCCCGCGGCTGCGGGCTCGTCATCGGTGTGCCTGCGGTGCGCCCGCGGTGGCGGGCCGGTTGCCGTCGACGAGCTTGGCGATGGAGGCGACGGTCCGGAAGTTGTCGAACCGCAGTTCCTCGTTGGGGATGGTGAAGGCGAACGTCTTCTCGATGAACATCACCAGCTCCATCGCGAAGAGGGAGTTGATGAACCCGAGGGCGAAGATGTCGTCGTCGTGGGTGATGTCGATGTCGGGGAAGCGTCCCCTGATGAACCGGTGGATCTGCTCGCGGGTGTCGTCCGCCATGGTCATACCTCCGTCGGGGCGTAGGAGTAGAACCCGTGCCCGGTCTTCCGGCCGTGGAGCCCCGCCTCGGTCATCTGCTTGAGGAGGGGGCACGGGCGGTACTTGCTGTCGGCGAAGCTCTCGTGGAGGACCTCGATGCTCTGCAGGATGGTGTCGACACCGATGAGGTCGGCGGTCTCCAGCGGGCCCATGGGGTGGTCGAAGCAGCCGCGGAACACCTCGTCCACCGCCTGGGCGGACGCGACGCCCTCATGGACGAGGAAGGCGGCCTCGTTGATGGTCAACATGAGCACGCGGTTGGAGACGAATCCGCTCGCGTCCCTGACCTGTATGGGCTTCTTGTCCAGGGTGGCGAGGAGCTCCCTGGTACGTGCGAGCGTCTTCTCGGACGTGTGATGGCCGGGGATGAGTTCCACCACGCGCTTGAGCGGCACCGGATTCATGAAGTGCACGCCGACGACGCGGTCGGCCCGGTCCGTCGCGGAGGCGATCCGCGTGATGGGAATGGCCGATGTGTTCGCGATGAAAACGCATTCCGGATCGCACGCGGCATCCAGTCGCGGATACAGCGACCGCTTGAGTTCCCAGCTCTCCGTGATGTTCTCCACCAGGAAATCGGCCGGTGCCAGGGAGGCGATGTCCGTTTCGAAGGTGATCGCCTCAAGAACGCTGTCCGCGTCCACAGCTGGGCCGCCCAGAAGGCGGCTCGTCCTGCAGTTCTGCTCGATCCGATTCCTCGCCTGCCGAAGAATTGTGTCATTCAGATCGTTGAGTACGACGCGGTGTCCCGACTGGGCGGCCGACTGTGCCACCCCGACTCCCATGACCCCCGCGCCCACGACACCGATCACAGCCATAACCCACTCCGTCCTGTCATCGCGATCAGCCTTGGCCGGTCGCCGTACTCAGGTCAAGTGACCCTCTGGCGGGAGGGTTCCGGAGGCGGTGACAGTTTGTGGACAGCAGCAACCTGCCACCGCGCACGTCTGGACACCCTTGTGGCGCCCACGCCCACACTGAGGGGCAATCACGCTTGTTGACGGGGTGCGGTGGAGGGGAACCTTGAAGCTGGAACAACCGATACGTGACCACGACATCGCGGTGATCGGCATGTCGGGCCGTTTTCCCGGTGCATCGAATGTTGCTGGCTTGTGGGAGAATCTCGCGAACGGGGTTGAATCGTTCGCGCAGCTCACCGACGACGAATTGCGTGACGCGCTGGTCGACGAACGTCTGATCGCGAATCCCGACTACGTCAAAGTGCGCCCGGTGCTCGATGACATCCGCGGTTTCGACGCGCGGTTCTTCGGATACAGCCCGCGCGAGGCCGAAATAGCCGACCCGCAGCAGCGAATTTTCCTGGAATGCGTGTGGGAGGCACTGGAGGGCGCGGGCTACGGCAGGGCCGACACCCGCGGACGGGTCGGCCTCTTCGCCGGCGCCAACTTCAGTATGTACATGATCAACCGGTTCGCGGGTCCGGCGGGTATCGCCCACATGGACCCGTACGAGCTGATGATCGGCAACGACAAGGACGCGCTCGCCACCGTCATCGCCTACCGCCTCGACCTGACGGGGCCGGCGGTCTCCGTGCAGACCTTCTGCTCGACCTCGGCGACCGCGATGCACCTGGCCTGCCAGAGCATCAGGCGCGGGGAGAGCGACATCGCCCTGGCCGGCGGTGTCTGCGTGCGCGTTCCCGACCGAGTGGGGCATCTGCACTTCGAGGGCGGAATGGAGTCGCCCGACGGCCACATCCGCACGTTCGACGCGGAGGCGCGAGGGGGTGTCTTCGGCGACGGAGCGGGTGTCGTCGCCCTCAAGTCGATGCGGCAGGCGGTCGCCGACCGTGACACGGTGCTCGCGGTGATCCGGGGCAGCGCCATGAACAACGACGGTGCCTCCAAGTTCAGTTACACCGCGCCCAGCGTCGTCGGGCAGGCCCGCGCGGTGGAGGATGCGCTGCGGGACGCGGACGTCTCGCCGAGGGACATCTCCTACGTCGAGGCGCACGGCACCGCCACCGAGCTGGGCGACCCGATCGAGGTCGCGGCCCTTTCTCGGGCCTTCAAGGCCGCCGAACGCACCCGTAGCGGCGAGGAGTTGGACGAGCGCGGCTACTGCGCGATCGGCTCGGTGAAGACCAACGTCGGCCATCTCGACCGTGCCGCCACGGTGACCGGGATGATCAAGGTGGTCGAGGCCCTGCGCCACGAGCACATCCCGCAGTCGTTGCACTTCGAGAATCCCAACCCGGAGATCGACTTCGCGCGCAGCCCGTTCTACGTGGCCGGTAAGCCCGAGCGCTGGAGTCGGCAGCCGGGCCGGCCGCGGCTCGCGGGGCTCAACGGCCTCGGCATGGGCGGCACCAACGTACACATGATCGTGCAGGAGGCGCCCGCACCTCGGAACCGCCCCGCCGACTCTCGGCGCTGGCACGTCCTCCCGCTCTCGGCCCAGGCCGAAGGGGCCTGCGAGGAGCAGCGCGCCGACCTGGCGCAGCACCTGACGGCGCAGCCCGACGTGTCGCTCGGGGACATCGGCTTCACCTTGCACATGGGGCGTTCGCTGTTCTCGCACCGTCAGGTGTGCGTCGCCGGTTCGGCGGCAGGCGCCGCCGAGGTCCTGTCCGGCGGGACGGCGGCCGACGCGTCGCTGCTGGTCCGGCAGGACGCCACGCGCGGCCGCCGGGTGGGGCTGGTCTTCGCCGGTGTGGGCGAGCACTACGCCGGGATGGTCGGCGAGTTGTACCGGACGGAACCGGTCTTCCGCAAGCACCTCGACCACGGCAGGGACATCCTCGCCTCGTACTCCGCGATCGACGTCGTGACACCGCTCGTCGCAGAGCGTTCCGCGCGGGGCGGAGACCTGGCCGCCCTGATGGGGCGCGGCTCGGGGCCCGCGGACGACCCGTTCGCCGACACACGGATCGCGCAGCCAGCGGTGTTCCTGGCCGAGTACGCGCTCGCGGCGACGCTCATGGAATGGGGACTCAAGCCCGCTGCCGTGCTCGGGTACAGCGTCGGCGAGTACGTGGCGGCCACCCTGGCGGGGGTGCTCTCGCTCCCCGACGCGCTGCGTCTTGTGGCCCACCGGGCCGAGCTGATCGCGGAGCTGCCCCCGGGGGCGATGCTGGCCGTGGGGCTCACCCGCGAGGAGCTGTCCGCCAGGGTTCCCGACCTCGAAGCGCGGGGGCTGGACCTCGGCGCGGTCGTGCCGGGGCAGGCCGTGGTGGCCGGGCCCGTGGACGCCGTACGCGAACTGGCTGCGTCCATGCGGGCCGAGGACATCGTCTGCCGCGAACTGCAGACCACACACGCCTTCCACTCCCGGATGCTCGCCCCGAAGGCGGACGAACTCACCCGGTGGATCGCCGAGCACATCACTCTTTCCGCGCCAGTCCTGCCGTGCATGTCGAACGTGACGGGCGCGGAGATGGACGCCGCTCTCGTCACGGATCCCGCGTACTGGGCCCGCCACATGTGCTCCCCGGTGCGGTTCGAGGAAGGGCTTGGCGCGATGCTGGGCCGGGAGGACATGACGCTGATCGAGATCGGGCCTGGCCGGTCGCTGGGCGCGATGGCGCGGGCGCACGACGCCTGCGAGCGCTCCCGCTGGCCGCTGATCGTCTCCACCCTGCCCGCCGCGAGCGAAGACCGGGGGGACGACCGTTCCCTTGCCGAGTGCCTCGGTGAGCTGTGGCTGTGTGGGGTCGACGTCGACTGGGACGCCTACCACCGGGCCGGACGTGACTTCACGCCGGGCCGCGTGCAGCTGCCGACGTACCCGTTCCAGCGGCAGGAGTACTGGTACGAATCCGGGTGGACACCGCCGTCCCAGGTGGTCGGCGGCCTGCCGGAGAACGCCGATCAGACCGGCGGCTACGAGGAGCTGCCCCTGCTGCCCGAGTCGCGGTGGATGCACCTCCCTGTCTGGCGGCAGCGCCTCCCGCAGCCCCGCATGAGCGACCAGGGAAGCGAGTGGACCGTCTTCACGGACGGCGACGAAGGTGACCGGATCGTCGCGGAACTGCGCAGGCGGAGCGCCGAGGGGTGCGGGATCGTCGAGGTGCGCCCCGGTGACGCCTTCGCCGTCGACGGCGAAGGCTACCGGATCCGGCCGGGCAACACACAGGACACGCTGGAACTGTTCGCCGCACTGAGAGAGCGCGGGCAACTGCCGGACCGCGTCCTGCATCTGTGGGCCATGGGGGACTCCGAGACCGGGGACACGGTGCGTCGCGGCGCCCACACCCTGATCGCGCTGGCCCGCGCCGCGCACGAGACCGGCTTCGGGCCGTGGAAGCTCGACGTGGTCACCTCGGGTGTCCACCAGGTCACGGGCGACGAGGTCGTCAGTCCCGAACGGGCGACGGTGATCGGCCCCTGCACGATCATCCCGGTGGAGTGCCCGGGGGTCACCCTGCGCACCCTCGACCTGGTGGATGGCGTACCCGCCCCGGCGGCGCGGGTCGTGGAGGAGCTCTGCTCCGAGCCCGGGAACCAGGTGGTGGCGCTGCGGGGCGGGAAGGTCTGGACGCTCGGTTACGAGGCGCTCGACCTCGCCGAAGTGCGAGAGCCCTCCGAACCCGCCGCCGAGATACGCCCGGAAGGGGTGTATCTGATCACCGGTGGTCTCGGCGGGATCGGCCTTGCCATGGCCTCGCGCCTGGCCGGGGAATACCGGGCCCGACTGGTGCTGATGGGGCGCACCCCGGTGCCGCCCCGGGAGCAGTGGGACGCGGTCCTCGCCGACCCCTCGGCGACCGAGGAGGTACGCCGGCGCATCGAGGCGCTGCGTGAACTCTCCGACAAGGGAGCCGAGTTCATCGTGGTGCAGGCCGATGTGTCGGTGCCCGCTGACGTGGAGCGCGCGGTGGCCGCGGCGCGGGAGCGGTTCGGGGCGCTGCACGGCGTCCTGCACGCGGCGGGCGTGCCGGGCGTCGGCATGATGCAGTTCAAGTCGGCCGAGGACGTCGACCGGGTGCTCGCCCCCAAGGTGGCGGGAACCCTGGCGCTCGCCCAGGCGCTCAAGGACGTGCCGCTCGACTTCGTGGCGCTGTTCTCCTCGGTCTCCTCGGTCACCGGCGCCCTGGGGCAGGCCGACTACTCGGCGGCCAATGCCTTCCTCGACGCCTTCGCGAGCAGTGGGGCGCTGCCACAGGCCAGGGTCGTCTCCATCGGTTGGGGCGAGTGGGAGTGGAACGGCTGGAAGTCGGGCCTCGACGGCTACGAGCCGGTGCTGCGTGAGTTCTACGAACAGCACCGGGACCTGTTCGGCATCGATTTCGACGCCGGTTGGCGTTATCTGCTGCGGGCCCTGGCCCGTCCCGAGCCCCATGTGTTCGTCTCCACCCAGGACTTCGCCACGCTGGTGCTGGGCAGCCGGAGTCACACCATGGAGGACATCCAGGAGAACGCCCGGCGCGGGCGGGGAGAGAAGCGCCACCCGCGGCCCGAGCTCTCCACGCTCTTCGTGCCGCCCCGTGACGCGACCGAGACCCTGATCGCGGAGGTCTGGGCGGACGCGCTGGGCATGGAGCAGGTCGGCATCCACGACAACTTCTTCGACCTGGGCGGCAATTCGCTCCTCGGTGTGGGGATCGTGGCGGCCATCCGCAGGGGGCTGGAGCTGGACCGGCTCGCGGCCCACGTCATCTACCAGGCACCCACGGTCGCCACGCTCGCAGCGGTGGCCGTCCCCGCGGCGAAGACGCCGGAGGGGGCGGAGAACGACCGCTCGGAGCAGGTGAAGGGCCGCTCGGTGCAGCGGCAGGAGCGTCTGGCCCGCAGGCGCGCCGGACAACGGGGAGGTTCCGAGTCATGACCGACGTCGACTACGACGCCGCTGTCGCCGTCATCGGCATGGCCGGGCGTTTCCCCGGCTCCACGAACGTGGAGGATTTCTGGTCCGCGCTGATAGAGGGTCGGCCGGGGCTGCGTGAACTGGACGAGGAGGAGCTCGTCGCCGCCGGTGTCGGCCCGGCGCAGTTGGCGAACCCGTCGTACGTGCGTACCGGCGCCCCGCTGGAGGGGACGGACCTGTTCGACGCGGGGATGTTCGGCTTCAGCCGGCACGAGGCGGAACTGATGGACCCGCAGCACCGGCTGCTGCTCGAGTGCTCCTGGGAGGCGCTGGAGCACGCCGGATACCAGCCCACCGCGGTGCCGGGACGGGTCGGTGTCTTCGCGGGCTGCGGTCACCCCGACTACCTGTACCACGTGGGGCAGAAGGCGATGGCCCAGCCCGGCGGCTCGCTGCTGATGGCGATCGGCAACGAACGCGACTCGCTGGGCTCCCTGGTCTCCTACAAGCTTGGCCTGACCGGCCCCAGCATCACTGTGCAGACGTTCTGTTCCACCTCGCTGGTGGCCGTGCACATGGCCGCGCAGAGCCTGCTGAACTTCGAGTGCGACGCTGCCCTCGCAGGCGGCGCCTTCATCCCCCTGCCGCAGAAGGCCGGGTACGTGTACGAGGAGGGCGGGATCCTCTCCCCCGACGGGCAGATCCACGCCTTCGGGGCGGGCGCCCGCGGCAGCGTCATCGGCAGCGGGGTTTCCGTGGTCGCCCTGAAGCGGCTCGCCGACGCGATCGAGGATGGCGACCACATCGAGGCGGTGATCCTGGGCTCGGCCGTCAACAACGACGGGAGGGCTTGCGCTGGTTACACCGCTCCGGGGGTGGACGGGCAGGCGGAGGTGATGGAGCAGGCGATCTCCTTCGCGGGCGTACGGCCGGAGACCATCGGGTACGTGGAGTGTCACGCGACCGGCACCCAGTTGGGCGACTCCATCGAACTGGCCGCGCTGGCACGGGCCTTCCCCGAGGACATGGGCCGCAAGGTCGTTCTCGGCTCGCTCAAGCCGAGCATCGGCCACCTCGACCGGGCCTCGGGCACCACCGGTCTGATCAAGGCCGCGTTGGCGCTGTCCCGGCGAGTGCTCCCCGCTGTGGAGGGCTACGAGGACCCCAACCCGGTGCTCGCCACCGAGCGGGACCGCTTCACCGTCCTGGACAAGCACCAGGACTGGCCCGAGGAGCCGCAGCCGCGGCGCGCCGGTGTCAGCTCCTTCGGGCTCGGCGGCACCAACGCCCACGTCGTACTCGAAGAGCCGTCGCCGCGTCCGCGCGGGCCGCGCCGCGAGGGACCCCAGCTGCTGGTGCTTTCCGCGCGGGACGCGACCGCCCTGGACGAGGCGACCCGTGCCCTGGCCGTCCACCTCGACGCGCACCCGGAGGTGGACCTGGCCGACGTGGCGTTCACGCTCCAGCGCTCGCGGGCGCAGTTCCCTGTCCGGCGGGCCCTCGTCTGCGCGGACACCGCCGAGGCGCTCGCGGTCCTCTCGGATCCCGCGCGGTGGCCCGAAGCCGTTTCAGGGCAGCACGAGCCGGTGGCCGAGCCGACGGACGCGGGCACCTGGGACGTGCCGGACGCGTGGCGAGAGGAACTACTCGAGGCGCTCACACGCCTGCTCGGCGACGACGCGACGGCGAACGTGGCGGACGACGCGCTCGTGCGCGGTCTGCGTCGGCTGGGTTGCCGGGTCGCCGCACCGACGGACGACGGCGCCGCGGACGCCCCCGGCGCCGTCCGCGTCCGCCTGGAAGGCTCGGCCCTGATCCCCGCCGAGCAGTGGCTGCTGGAGAGCGTCGGGCGACTGTGGACGGGCGGGGCCGCCGTGGAGTGGGCGGCCATCGACCGCGCCGGCGCCCGGCGCGTCGCTCTGCCCACTTACCCCTTCCAGCGCCGCAGTTACTGGGTCGACCCGCCGGAGACGCCGTACCTGCCGGGCGAGGCCGAGGACGAGGGCCGGACCGACGACGTCGGCCGGTGGACGTACGCGCCCACCTGGCACCGCAGGCCCGCCGTGCAGGTCCCCCTGCCCGCACCGGTTGCCGACGCGGGCCCCTGGCTGGTTCTCGCCTCGGAGGAGTGGGGCGAGTCGCTCGCCGCGGCGGTGCGGTCGGCCGGGGGCGACGTCGTCGTGGCCCGGCCGGGTCCGGCCTTCGGCGGCAGCCCGGATGAGGGCTTCACCTTCAGGCCGGCCGACGCCGAGGACGCACACCGACTCCTGGGCGCCCTCGGCACCCCGCCCCGGACCGTGGTCCACACGCTCTCCCTCGGCGCCCTCGGCAGGCCCTTCGAGGATCAGCAGACCGCCGGGTTCGACGCGGTCCGGGTGCTGGCGGGTGCGCTCGCACAGCACGCACCCTCGCAGGCGCTCGACATCCTCTGCCTGACGCGGGAGGGCGTGCAGATCGCCGGCTCGGAACCGCGTGACCCGGCGCAGGCCGCTCTGGCCGCCCTGCTGCCGGTACTCGCGCAGGAGAACCCTGGCTGGACGTGCCGGCACGTCGACCTCGGCCGCGTGGCCGGAGGTCTGTCGGCCGGGAGGCAGGTGGCGGCCGTCCTCGGCGAGGCGGGCACCGCGTACGAGGGACCGGTCGCCCTGCGGGGCACCGGACGCTGGGTCCGCGGCCACGAACCGCTGCCGCTCGCCGCCGTGTCCGGGCCGGAGGGCCCGCTCGCGCCGGGCTCGACCGTGCTGATCACCGGCGGGCTGGGCCACGTCGGGCTGATCCTGGCCCGGCACCTGGCCGTGGTGCGCGGCTGCCGGGTGGTACTCACCGGACGTACCGCCCTGCCGGCGCCCGAGCGGTGGCGGGACTTCCTCGCGCAGGGCGACGATCCGGAGTCCAGGGCCCACCGGTGCGTCAAGGCGCTGGTGGAGATCGAGGACGCGGGCGGCCGGGTCCTGGTGGCTGCGGCCGACGTGTCCGACGCGGCACGGATGCGCGCGGTGGTGGAGAGCGCCGAAGCGCACTTCGGCGGCATCGACCTGGTGGTGCACGGGGCCGGTGTCTCCGACCCCGCCGCCTTCGGGCCCGCGCACATGGTGGACGAGGCGGGGAGCAGTGCCCACTTCACCGCGAAGGTCGGCGGATTCCACAGCCTCCAGGAGGCCCTGGGTGACCGGCCCGTCCCGGGGATCACCATGTCTTCGCTCTCCGCGGTGCTCGGCGGACTGGCGCTGGGCCCCTACGGCGCGGCCAACGCCGCGCTGGACGCCTGCGCGCTGGGCGAGCGGGCCTCCGGCGGCAGGACGTGGCTCACGGTGAACTGGGACACCTGGCGTCCCGACACACAGGACCCCACGCACAGCGCCGAGTTCGACATGTCACCGCAGGAGGCCGTCGAGGTCTTCGAGCGCGCCGTCGGCGCCCTCGACCACACGGACCACCTGGTGATCTCAACCGGTTCGCTGACGGCCCGCCACGACCGGTGGGTCGTGCGGAACGGCCGGGACGAGGACGCCGGGCCGGACGAGGACGAGCGCGACCCCCGTCCCGACCTGTCCACCCCCTACCTGGCACCCGAACCGGGCACCGAGCAGGAGTTGGCGGACCTCTGGGCCGCGGTCCTGCGGCTGGACCGGGTCGGCGCCGACGACGATTTCTTCCGCCTGGGCGGTACGTCGGTGGTGGCCATCCAGCTGATCGCCCGGGTACGCGAACAGCTGGGCATCCCCGTCCCCGCCACCGCGCTGCTCGGATATCCCACGGTGCGTGGTCTGGCCGAGCAGATCGACGAGGCACGGGACAGGGCGTAGCCGCGGGGAAGGCCGGGGAGCGGGTGTCAGGCCACGGGCGGCGCGGACTGCCGCGCCGCCCCCACCCGCACCCCGGCCTGGAACCTGCTGACGGCGTCGAGGTCGCGCAGCACCGCCGCGATGTGCCGACGGCAGGTGCGTACGGAAATGCCGAGCCTGCGGGCCACCGCCTCGTCGGTGAGGCCGTCGGCCAGTAGCTGGACGATGGTGAGGTGGAGGCTGTCAGCCACCGTCCGGTAGCCGCTCTCCTCGGCCGAGTACTGCTGCGCGCCCGACCAGGTGCACTCGACGAGGTCCAGGAGGAGGCCCACGGCCGAGCGGCTGTGGATCATCACGCCCGCCGACTCGTCGGCACCGCCGCCCTCGTTCAGGAGGAAGGCGGTCTCCTCGTCGAAGGCCACGAGCTGACGGCCCAGTTCACCTGTGGTCCGGATCTCCGCCCCGCCGATGTGCAGGCGGGTGAGGACCTTGCGGGCGCGTATGTCGGAGCGTACGGCGTGCTGGAGGAGCAGGCGGACGCGGACCCCGCGGGCCAGGAGACCCAGTGCCCCGTCCGCCACCCGGGCCGAGGTCTCGTCCCCCGTGGACAGGAGTCCGTTGGGCAGGAGGGCGACGTACTCGCCCGAGCAGTGCTCCGCCGCCAGGTACAGGTGCCCGGCGAGTTCGTCGGCGTCCCTCAGCTCCACCAGGGAGGCATCGCCGTCACTCGCACTCCTGCGGGTCTCCAGATAGTGCGGCCGGAAGTCGTTGAGGCGCTGTCGGAGCCGGCTGATCGTGGCCCTGCGGCGGTGCACCTCCTCGTCGATCGGCAGGATCAGTGACGCCTGGGCGACGTCCGGGTCGACGGGAAACAGGACGGTCGCCCCGCCCGTTCCCCGCTCCTCGCGCAGCAGATGGAGCTCCTTGAGGTGCGCCACCGCGGCACGGACCCGGTCGGTGCCCAGCCCCAGCTCCGCCGCGAACAGCTCGTCGTCCTCGACGATGCTGCCGCGGCGGAGCGCGTGTGCGTACACGCGCGCCGGCTCGGAACCGGGCACGTCCGCGTCTGCCGTGCCGAGACCGGCGAATCCGTCTGACAGTGATATCGGTGTTCTTTGCATACGCCCGTCCTTCCGCTACCGCTTCTGCGCCCCGTCGAGCTGCTGGAGCGCCTCCTCGACACGGCGTGCGAGGTCCCTGACGGTCGGGTATTCCAGCACGGCGACCCCGGGCAGGCTGACGCCGAGCGACTCCCGGATGCGTACGGCCAGTTGCACTGCCACCAGCGAGTTCCCACCGAGGTCGAAGAAGTCCTCGTCGAGGCCGATGCGGGGCAGCCCGAAGGCGTCCTGCCACAGCTCCACGAGTCGCCCCTGCGTGGTCGTCGCGGTCTCCGTGACGGCCACGGAAGCCTGTTCGGTGCGCCTGGCGGCTCCGGCGAGCGCTCCGCTCCCCGCGGCCCCGATGGACTCGGCCATGCGGGAGACGCGCCGCAGCCGCTGGGCCAGAGGCTCCCGGCTGACGACGTACTGCGCCTCATCACGGGTGTCGAGCACCCGCCACAGCAGGGAGATCCCCTCGTCCGGGGTGATCAGCAGCTCGCCGGATGGGGTGCCATCCGGCTCCGCGGCGGCCGCTGCCGCCGCGGTGGACACGGTGGACGCGGCGGGATCGGCCCGGAGGGTCTCCCGGTCCGATCCCGGTGACGCCGCCGGTCCGTGGCCGCCACCGAGTTCCTCCACCTGGAGGATGCGCACCTTGAACCCTTCGACGGTGACGACCTCGCGGCCCCGCTCGTCCAGGATGCCGATGTCGTGGGTGGCGCTCGACCGGTCCTGCGCGACCTCGAAGGACCGGACGTGGCTGTACAGGCGGGCGGGTAGCGGCTCGCGCACGACCAGCCGGTCGAACCCGACGGGCAGGAAGCTCGTGCCCCCGCCCACCAGGCCCGGGATGAACAGGCTGAGCGAGGTGGCCCCGTCGAGCAGGGAAGGGTGGACGACGAAGTCGCCGAGGTCGTCGTCGCCCTGGCCCTCGCGCAGTCCCAGGGTGACGAGGTGCTCGCCCCTGCCGACGTCGAAGACCTCCATGGCGGGCCAGTGCGGCCCGAACTGGACCAGGTGTTCGTCGGTGTCCGGCTGAGGGGACCAGGACAGTTCGTCGCAGCGGGCCCTGATGCCCGCCAGATCGCGCTGCTCCGGCTCGGCAGACCCGGCGTACCGGGCGACCGTGGCGCGGGCGTGGTGGTGCCAGGGCGCCTCGGGGGTGTCCACGGCCCGGCTGCGGACGGTGAAGTCGTAGGCCCCTGACCCGGCGCGCTGCCCGCGTACCTGGACCTCGCGCCGCTGGTCGACGGCGAGTGGGCGGCTGAAGAGCACGTCCCGCACCTCGACGGGACCGTCGTCCACACCGTCCTTGTACGCGGCGGACATCAGCTCGATGAACGAGGTGCCGGGGAAGACCGCCGAACCACCCATCCGGTGGTCGGTGAGCACCCAGTGGAAGTCCGGGTCGACCAGGGCGGAGTACACCACCTCCGAGTCGTCTCCGGTGTCCTGCCGGCGGCCGAGCAGCGGGTGCGCGGCCTGGGTGGAGGTGATCCCCTGTTCCAGCTCGCGGAAGGCCCTCGGCGCGTTGGTGTGGGTGTCGCCGATCATGCCGACCTCGGTCCAGCCGCACCAGTTGACCGCGATGGTGCGGCAGCGGCCCCGAGTGCGCCGCGCCTGGGCGTAGGCGTCCAGGAAGGCGTTGGCCGAGCAGTAGTCGACCATTCCGTAGTCGCCGGAGACGGAGACGATCGAGGAGAAGAGCACCAGCAGTTCCAGCTCGTCGCCGAGCAGCCGGTCGAGCACCAGGGTGCCATCGACCTTGGGGGCGAGGACCTCGCGGGCCTGCTCCTCCGTCCGCAGCGCGGCGAGTCCGCCGCCCGGCACACCGGCCGCGTGGAACACGCCGTGGATGCGGCCGAAGCGCTCCTTCGCGATATCGACGACCTTCCGCATCGCCGCCTCGTCGGTGACGTCGGCGCAGGCGACGAGCACCTCACCGCCGAGCTCCTCCACCTCCCGGACCCCGAGGATCCGCCGGCTCGTCCGCTCGTCGGGCCCGTGCGCGGCCAAGTGGGCGTCCCACTCGGACCGTTCGGGCAGAACGGCCCGGTTGACCAGGACCAGCCTGGCGCCTGCCGTGCGCGCGAGCTCCTTGGCGGTTTCGAGACCGATACCGCCCATGCCGCCGGTGATGAGGTAGACCCCGCGGCGCCGCAGCGTCCTGGGGAGCACCGACCGCTGGGGCAGGGCGACCGCCTCGTGCTCCGAGACCCACCTGCGGCCCGCCCGGTAGGCGACCAGCGGATCGCGGACGGGGGTGCCCAGCTCCTCGGCCAGCTGTCCGGCGTCCGCCAGGGCAGCCGCGTCGGCGTCGATCAGCTGGAACGTGAGCGTCGGCGACTCGTGGGGGATGACCAGGCAGGGCCCGAGCAGCAGGGCCTTCGCCGGTTCCACGGGGTCGCTGCCCGAGACGTCGGAGGAACCGGTCGTCAGGACTCGTACGTCCGTCTCCCCGTCCGGCCACCGTTCCAGCAAGGCCTGCGAGAGGTGGAGCAGACCGAGGAAGCCCGTGTCGCGTACCCGGTCGGTCTCGTCCGTGCCGAAGGCCCCGGCGGCCGCGGGGGCGGCGCTCCAGCCGTGGAGCACGTGCGTGGGACGCCCGGGTCCCGCGTCGAGCGCGCTGAGGAGCGCGTCGTGGTCAGCGCGTCGTGCGGGGTCCATCGTGTAGCGGCCCCCGCCCAGGTCGGCGAAGGCCTCGCCCGCCACCACACGGACCAGGGGGACGCCGCGCCCGGCCAGCCCGTCGATGAGGGTGTCGGCAGTCCCGGCCGAGTCCTCGAGGACCAGCCAGTACCCGCCGTCTGCCCACTCGGACGCGGGGGCGGCCCGGTTCAGCGGACGCCTGCGCCAGGTCGGCAGGAAGGTGGACTCGTCGGCGGGCAGGACCAGGGGCTCGGCGGCGGCCGGAGCCGTTACCTCGGGGTCCGGGTCCGGGTCGATCCAGTGCCGTACCCGCTCGTACGGATAGGTGGGCAGGACGACCCGGCGGCGCGGGGCGTCCGAGCGCAGCCGCGCCCAGTCGACGCCGACGCCGTGCGACCACAGGGCGGCGACGGCCTCCGCGACGCAGTCCTCGTCCGAGCGCTCGGAGTTCGCCCGGCGCATGGAGGGCACCACGGCGGTGTCGCGGGACAGGGTCTGGCGTGCCAACGTGGTGAGGCTCTGGCCGGGGCCAGTCTCCAGCAGGGCCGTCGCCTTCTCGGTGACGGTGCCGCATGCCTGCGCGAAACGGACGGTGCCGCGCAGCTGCGTGGCCCAGTAGTCGGGGTCGGTCGCCTCCTCGTCGGTGATCCAGGTGCCGGTGAGGGTGGAGACGAAGGGGATGCGCGGTGGCCGCAGGTCAGCCGCGGCCACCGCCTCGCGGAACGGTTCCAGCACCGGATCGAGCATGGCGGAGTGGAAGGCGTGCGAGGTCTGGAGCCGCTGGCCGCGTATCCCGTGGGAGGCCAGCCAGTCGCCCAGCACCTCCAGGGCGTCCTCGGGTCCCGAGACCACGCAGCTCTTGGGGCTGTTGACCGCTGCCAGGCTCAGTTCGTCGGTGAGCAGCGGGGCGAGGTCGTCCTCGGGGAGCGGCACGGCCAGCATGGCGCCGCGCGGCATGGACCCGATGAGGCGTCCGCGCTCGGCTACCAGGTGCAGTGCGTCGTGGAGGGTGAAGACGCCCGCGAGGCAGGCGGCGGTGTACTCGCCGATGCTGTGGCCGACCAGCGCGGCTGGTTCGACGCCCCGGTCCATCCACAGCCGGGCCAGCGCGTATTCGGTGACGAACAGGGCGGGTTGGGCGAGTTCGGTCCGGTTCAGCCGCTCGGCCGCGTCCTCGGCGGTGCCTTCCTCGCCCGTACCGCACAGCAGGGGGCGAAGGTCCTGGCCGAGGTGCTCGCGCAGGATCTCGGCGCACTCATCGACGATCGCGCGGAACAGCGGTTCCGCCTCGTACAGTCCGGCCGCCATGCCGACCTGCTGGCTTCCCTGTCCGGGGAAGAGGAAGGCAGGCCTCGCGTGCTGCGCGGATTGTGCGCGGGGGTGGTTCTCCCGCTCCAGAGCGGCGATCGCCCTCTCGGTGTCCCGACAGGCGAAGGCTGCCCGGTGCGTCATCTCCCTGCGGCCCGTCTGCAGGGTGTGGGCGACGTCTTCGAGGGCGAGTTCGGGATGGTCGCGCAGATGAGCGGCCAGCTCGGTGCGGAGAGTGGCCAGGGCCGTCTCCGTCCTCGCCGACAGCGGCAGGACCTGCGGGGTCAAGTCGCGCTCCGCCGCCCGGGGGTGGGGCCGGGGCGCCTCCTCCACGATGACGTGCGCGTTGGTGCCGCCGATGCCGAAGGAACTCACTCCCGCCCGCTTCGGGTTGCCGCGCTCGGGCCAGGGGGAGAGTTCGGCGTTGACGTAGAACGGCGTCTCGGGGAAGCCGATGCGGGGGTTGGGGGTCGTGAAGTTGATGGCGGGCGGGATCACGTCGTGCTGCATCGACAGCACCGTCTTGATCAGTCCCGCCACTCCTGCCGCGGGGCCCAGGTGCCCGATGTTGGCCTTGAGGGACCCGATGGGGCACGCCTGGTTCCGTGTCGCGCCCGCCCGGCGGTAGGCGGTCGACAGTGCCGAGACCTCGATGGGGTCGCCGACGGCGGTCGCCGTGCCGTGCGCCTCGACGTAGCCGATGGTGTCGGGGGAGAGGCCGCCCGCGGCGGCGAGCGCCTGGGTGATGACCTCGGCCTGACCGTCGTGGCTCGGCGCGGCGAAGCCGTTCCTGCGCGCCCCGTCGTTGTTGACGGCGGTGCCGATCAGCACGGCCTCGATGTGGTCGCCGTCGGCGACGGCGTCCTCGTACCGCTTGAGGACGACGGCTCCGGCGCCGGTGCCGAAGTTCGTCCCGGCCGCCTCGGCGTCGAAGACCCGCACATGGCCGTCGAGGGCGTAGATGCTGTTCTCCGCCCACTTCTGCCCGCCGTAGTAGGGGAGGAGGATGTTGACACCCCCGGCGACGGCCATGTCGCAGTCGCCGCTCGCCAGTGCCTGGCACGCGGAGTGGATGGCGACGAGCGATGTGGAGCACGCGGTGACCATGGAGACGGCCGGGCCCTCGAGGCCGAGGGCGTGCGCGACGTGGGTGGCGAGGTAGTCGAGGTTGTTGTTGGTCTCGATGGCCATGTCGCCGACCGCGGCACGGACCCGGCTGTTCTCGTAGACGTTCCTGAAGTGGTACGCCACTGGGCCGCTGCCCCCGTATACGCCGATCGCGCCCTCGTGGCGTGCGGGGTCGTACCCGGCGTGCTGGAGCGCCGTGTGGCAGACCTCTAGGAAGACCCGCTGCTGCGGGTCGGTGATGTCGGCCTCACGCGGGCGGTAGCCGAAGAAGCCGGCGTCGAAGCCCTCGACGTCATCCATCAGCGGGCGCCGTCGTATGTAGTGCGGGCTGGCGATGGACTCTTCGGAGATGTCGCTGCGGCGCAGTTGCTCGTCGGTGAGCTCCGTGAGGGACTCCACGCCGTCCACCAGATTCGTCCACAGCTGGTCGACGTCCTGGGCACCGGGGAACCGGCCGGCGAGTCCGATGACCGCGATGCGCCGCACCGCCGGCTGTCCGCCTGGGTGTGCCTCACTCATGTACTTCCCCCTACGAAGCTCGGCTGGGGTGGCTGAACCTACTTCCTGGACGTGATCGCGAACCACGTCAGATTTGAGTGACGGCGTTTGGACGCCCGCCCGCCCGGTGCCGGCGGCCGCCGACCAGGGGAAAGGGGACCCCCCGACGTACGGCCTGAGGGTCAGACAAATGTGACGTTGTTCGGCCCAGGCGCCACTTCTAGGCTGAGCCACCCAGCAGGCCCAGTTGACACAGCGGTGCAGGGGGAACACATGGCGGAAGAGCCACGAGCGGACCACATCGCGATCGTGGGAATGGCTTGCCGCTTTCCAGGGGCGAACACCCCGGAGGAGTTCTGGGCGAACCTCGCCGCCGGTACCGAGTCGATCACCCGTCTCTCCGAGGACGACCTGCTCGCGGCCGGGGTCGAACCCCGTGAGTTCCGGCATCCGCGTTTCGTCAACGCCGCACCCCTCGTCGACGACGTGGCGGGGTTCGACGCACGATTCTTCGGCTACACGCCGCGTGAGGCCGAGGTGCGCGACCCGCAGGGGCGGCTGTTCCTGGAGACCTGCCACGCCGCCATCGAGGACAGCGGTTACGACGTCACCCGCATCAAGGGCCAGGTGGGCGTCTTCGGGGGGATGGCGAACAATTACTACGGCGAACGGAACGTGGCCCGCAACGCCGCGATGAAGGCCGCCGTGGGCAACATGGCCATCGAGGTCAGCAACAGCCCCGACTACCTCGCCACCACGGTCTCCTACCGGCTCGGCCTGCGCGGCCCGAGCATCAACATCCAGACCGCGTGCTCCACCGCGCTGGTCGCCGTCCACCTGGCGGCCCAGTCCCTGCGCGACGGCGAATGCGACTACGCCCTGGCAGGCGGGGTCGAGGTCGAACTCCCCTACGCCACCGGCTACACGTGGTCCGAGGGCGACATCTACTCGCGCAGCGGGCACATCAGGCCGTTCGACGCCGCCGCCGACGGGACCATGTTCGGGACGGGTTCGGGGACCGTCGTGCTGAAGCGGCTCGACGACGCGATGCGCGACCGCGACCACATCTACGGCGTGATCAGGGGGTCCGCCGTCAACAACGACGGCGGCGACCGCGCGGGCTTCACGGCCCCGGGCGTCCAGGGACAGATCCAGCTCGTCGCCGAGGCGCTGGCCGTCGCCGAGGTGCACCCGGACACCATCGGCTTCGTCGAGGCCCACGCGACCGGGACCCTGGTGGGCGATCCGATCGAGGTCGCGGGGCTCACCCAGGCGTTCCGTGCCGCGGGAGCGGGTGGCCTCCGGAGCTGCCTGATCGGCTCCGTCAAGGCCAATGTCGGCCATCTCGGCCCGGCGGCCGGGGTCGCGGGCCTGATCAAGGTCTGCATGGCCCTGCAGCACGAGGCCATTCCGCCGAACATCAACTTCGAGACGCCCAACCCGAGCCTGCAGCTGGAGTCCAGCCCCTTCTACGTCCCCACCGAACTCACCCCCTGGAAGGCGGGAGAGGACCCCCGCCGCGCGGGCGTCAGCTCGTTCGGGATCGGCGGGACCAACGCCCATGTGGTGATCGAGGAGGCACCCGCCCCGCCCGTACCCGTCTCCCCCGGGCGGCGCCGCTGGTTCACACTGCCCGTCTCCGCGCGCACGGCCGCGGCGGCGGAGGAAGCGGCCCGCAGGTACGGTGCCTTCCTCGGCGAGCACCCCGGGGCCGCGCCCGCGGACGTGGCCTTCACCCTGCAGAACGGAAGGACCGCCCATCCGCAACGGCGGGCGGTGGTGGCCGACTCCACAGCCGCGGCCGCGGCGGCGCTCCAGGCCATCCGTTCGAGCAGACAGATCACCGCCCCGGCCGCCGCGACCGCCCGCCAGCCGGTGATGATGTTCCCCGGCCAGGGTGCGCAGTACGTCGGCATGGGACGCGATCTCTACACGACCGAGCCGGTCTTCCAGTCGGCGCTCGATACGTGCGCCGACCTGCTCCGCCCCCGGCTCGACCACGACCTGCGCGACCTTCTGTACCCGACGGACGGGGACGAGGGGGAGGCGGCGGCGCTGCTCCGCGAGACCCGGTACAGCCAGCCGGCGCTGTTCGCCGTCTCCTACGCGCAGGCCAAGTTGCTGGAGGCCGCGGGGGTCCGGCCCGCGGCGATGATCGGGCACTCGGTCGGTGAGTACGTCGCGGCGCACCTCGCGGGCGTCTTCACCCTCGCCGACGCGCTCGCCGCCGTCGCCACGCGGGGCCGCCTGATGAACGCGATGGAGCCCGGCGGGATGATCGCCGTCGCCGCACCGGAGGGGCAGGTCAGAGACCTGCTGCCCGGCACGGTGGAGATCGCCGCGGTCAACGGGCCCCGGAGCACGGTCGTGGCCGGACCGTTCGAGGCGTTGGAGACTGTGTCCCGGGCCTGCGAGGAGAACGGCCTCACGGTCACGGCCCTGCAGACCTCGCACGCCTTCCACACCGCGTCGATGGAACCGTGCCTGGAGGAGTTCGCCGCCGAACTTGCCCGGATCCCCCTCGCGGCACCCCAACTGCCCTTCATCTCCGACGTCAGCGGCACCTGGATCACGGAGGGTCAGGCGACGGACCCCGCCTACTGGGCCGCCCATCTGCGCTCCACCGTGCGGTTCGCGGACGGCGTCGAGACGCTCGTGGCGGGCGACGACCGCGTCCTGGTGGAGGTCGGCCCCGGCGACACGCTGAGCCGTCTGGCCCGCCAGCGCGTGGGGTACGACGCCGTTCCGATCGTGCCGACGATGCGTCACCCGCAGCGGAGCCGTCCGGACGACGAGGTGTTCGCCGAGGCCCTCGGCACGCTGTGGGTCGGCGGCGTGCCCATCGACTGGGAGGCCTGGTCGACGGAGGGGCGGCGGCTCCCGCTGCCGACGTACCCCTTCGAACGGCGCGTGTACTGGGTCGACCCGGACCCCGTGGTCCCTGGCGGCGCCGACGGCGCCGAGGAACAAGGTTCCCTCCCCGCGGACCGCTGCACCTTCGCGCAGAACTGGCAGGAGGCGCCCCTGCCCGCCCAGGAGCCGCCCCCCGCCGGTGGCCACTGGCTGGTGTTCGACTCCGGCCACCCCGTCGTCCAGCACGTGACCGATCAGCTCTCCGGCGGCGGGGCACGCGTGACGGTAGTGCGTGCGGGCACGGAGTTCGCCCGGCTCGCGGAGGGGCGGTTCACCCTTCGGCCCGACGCCGCCGACGACCTGGAACAACTGCTGACGGCGCTCGCCGATGACCCGCCCGGGACCGTCGTGCACGCGTTCACGCTGACGGACCCGGAAGCAGACCCGCTCGCCGACGCGACGGTGGCCGACACCCTGGCCAAGGGCTTCTACAGCCTGCTCCACCTGGGACAGCAGCTGGACCGGGCCGACCTGGGCACGGACGTCAAGGTGTACGCGGTCTCCAGCAACCTCCAGGAGGTCTCCGGCACGGAGCGGCTGGAACCGGCCAAGGCGACGCTCGTCGGCCCCGTCCTGCTGATGGAACGGGAGCTCGCCGGCGTCACCTCGCGTGCCGTCGACCTCTCCCTGCCCGCCGACGAGCCGGCCGAGGTGCTGGCCCGCCGGCTGGTCGCGGAGTTCGGCACGCCCACGGACGACCTCCAGGTGGCGTGGCGCGGCCGCAAGCGGTGGCGCCTGGACTACCGGCCCGCGCCGGTCGAGGAGCCGCGCCCCGACGCGCCGGTGATCCGGCCCGGCGGTACGTACCTGATCACCGGCGGCCTTGGCGGGATCGGTCTCGCGGTCGCCGACGACCTGGCCAGGACAGGACCCGTCACGCTGGTGCTGATGAGCAGGTCCCCGGTGCCGCCGAGGGAGCAGTGGAAGGAACTGGCGGACTCTCTGGAGACCGAGGAGGCCCTGCGGGGCAAGCTGCTGCGGCTGCTGTCGTTCGAGGAGCGCGGGGCCACTGTCGTACCCGTACGGTGCGATGTGTCCGACGAGGCAGCGCTCGCGGAGGTGCTCGCCGCCGTGCGGGCCGAATTCGGCCCCGTCCACGGAGTCTTCCACTCGGCGGGTATCGCGGGCGGCGGGATGATGGCCGTACGCGGCGACGACGATGCGGCACGTGTCCTCGCGCCGAAGGTGGCGGGCACGCTCGGGCTGCACCGACTGCTCGGCACCGAGCCTGACTTCATGATGCTGTTCTCCTCCGAGATCGCGGTCACCGGCGCTTTCGGCCAGGTCGACTACTGCGCTGCCAACAACTTCCTTGACCGGTTCGCCTCCTGGGCCTGCCGGCGCGGGCTGCCCGTCGTCTCGATCGGCTGGGCGGGCTGGAGCGAGTTCGGCATGGCGGCCGACACCGAGACCGCGGCTCCTCAGGCGTTCCGCAGGCTGGAGACCGGAGCCAGGTACGAGGCCGCCGGGCACCCGCTGCTCGACCGCGTGACGCGCAGGAAGGACGTCGTCGAGTTCACCACCGTGCTGGAACCCGGGGGCCACTGGATCTCCGCCGAGCACCGCATGGGCGGCGCCGACGTCGTGGTGGGCACGGCACTGCTGGAGATGGTCGAGGGCGGCTACCGCGGAGGCGTCGGAGGCATCGCCGCCATCAGCGACCTGGTGTTCCTCGGGCCCATCGGTGTGCGCGAGCCGACCGAGCTGCGCATCACCCTGACCCCGGACGGCACCGCGCACACCGCCTCGGTCGCCGCCACGGCGGTGGGACCGGAGCCACGGGTCTGGACGGAGCGGATGAGGTGCCGTCTTGAACCGGTCGCGGCCGATCCGGTCCCGCAGCGGGACCTGCGGGAGATCGCCGCCCGGTGCGAGAAGTTCTCCGTCGGCCAGGAGGTGCTCGCCGAACCGGGCAGGCTGGTTCAGTTCGGACCGCACTGGACCGGAGCGCTCAGAAGCGTCTCGGTGGGCGACGGTGAGGAGATCGCCCGGGTCGAACTCGCCGAGGAGTACCGGACCGAGGCGGCCCTGTACCGGCTGCACCCCACCCTGCTGGACATCGCGGTGAGCGCCAAGGACGACGCCGAGCGGCGGGCCCGCGGTGACGCCTATCTGCCCCTGGGCTACCAGCGCGTCCGCGTGCACGAACCGATTCCCTCCGCGTTCTGGGTCCACATCCGGCACACCTCGGGCGGCGGCGACGTGGAGGTGGACACCACGGACGTCGACATCCTCGACGACGACGGCCGGGTGGTGGTCGAGATCACCGGCTACGCCGAGCGCCGTGTCGACCCGGGGGCCATCCGGGCCGTGGTGAACGACACCGACGGCGAACCGGCGGAGGCCGATACCGGCCCCGGCGTGTACGGCGAGGCGCTGGCCGACGTCGGGATTTCGGCCGAACTGGGCCTGGACGTACTGTGGCGGATCGTCCAATGGCGCCCGGAACCGCACCTCGTCGTCTGCCCCGAGGGCATACGCAGGGCGATACGGCGCTCGCGCGCGCTGAGCCTGGACGTGGTGCGGCGCGAACTGGAGGACAGTCGGCTGACCGACGGCGCCACGGCCGCCGGTGACAGGCTGCTCGACAACACCCCGTACGCACCGCCGGAGACCGAGCTGCAGAAGAAGCTCGCGGAGCTGTGGACCGCGACGCTCGGGGTCAGTGCCATCGGCCTGGACGACGACTTCTTCGAGCTGGGAGGAAACTCCCTGGTCGCGGTGCAGTTGGCGGCACGCATGAGGGACAGCCTGTCCCTCACGCTGCCCATCGCGGGCCTCTTCGACAACCCGACACTCAGGGAACTCGCCGCCCATGTCACGGACACCGGCGCCCGGACGGGAGGCGGCGAGTGAACCGCGCACCGCACGGGAGCCCGGTGGACCTGGAACCGTGGATCAGGTTCGCGGCGCGCCCGGCCGGGCCGCCTCGGCTGCGGCTGCTGTGTTTCCATCACTCGGGCGGCGGAGCCACGCTGTTCAGGGAGTGGACGGCCGCCCTCGCCGCCCGGGGCATCGAGGTGTGGCCCGTCCAACTGCCCGGCAGGGAGACGCGGATCGGTGAACCGATGGCGACGGACCTGACGGACCTGACCGCCGGACTGGCCGACTTCCTGGCCGGCCCCCTCGACGGCGTCCCGTACGCCGTCTACGGCCACAGCATCGGTGCCTACGTGGCGAGCGCCTTCGTCCTACGCATGGCCGAACGCCAACTCCCCGGCCCCCGGTACGTTTTCACCGGCGCCGCGCGGCCCCCCTCCCACCCCGACCCCGACAGCCCGATGCACCTGATGGGTGACGCGGAACTGCTCGCGAAGCTGGAGACCTACGGTGGAATCCCCCCGCTGTTGCGCTCCTCCCCCGAGCTGATGGAGATGGCCGTCAGGACCGCGCGGGCGGACTTCCGCCTCGTGGAGAGGGCCTCATGGCCCGAAGGACCGTGGTTCACCTGCCCGGTGACCGCTGCGGGCGGTGAGCGGGACGCCACCGTGCCCGTGGGCCTCCTGCCGCACTGGGGCGCGGTGACGAGCGGCCGGGCCGAGGCCCTCACCTTCCCGGGCGGGCACTTTCCCGACTCCCGCGCCGTGCACACCCTCGTGGAGGTGATCTGCGATGAGACGGACCGGAGTGAAGGACGAGCCGGCCGGACGCGTGTCTGAGCCCGCTCCCGACCGCGAACCGACCGGTCAGTACGTCATCGAGGTGGCGGACCTGACCAAGTTCTACCCCGACCGCAAGGACGAGGAGGGAAACCCTGTCGCGTCGGTCCGGGGCGTCGACCTGCGCGTGCCCGCGGCACAGGTCTACGGGCTGCTCGGCCGCAACGGCGCGGGGAAGTCGACCACCATCCGAATGATCGCCACCCTGCTGGAGCCGACCTCGGGCACCATCCGCGTCTGCGGTCTCGACACGAGCAGGCACCGCCGCCAGGTGAGATCGATGCTGGGTGTGGCCCTGGGCGGGGAGCGGAGCGTCTACTGGAAGTTGACGGCACGTCAGAATCTGGAGTACTTCGCCGCTCTGCACGGCACCTCGCGCAAGAAGTCGCGGGCCCGCATCCACGAGGTGCTGGAGGAGATGGACCTCGCCGACCGCGCGGACGACTACGTGGAGCGGTACTCCACGGGGATGCGCCAGCGCCTGGTGATCGCCAGGGCCTTGCTCAACCGGCCCGGTGTCCTCCTCCTCGACGAGCCGGCCAGCGGACTCGATCCGCACGCTGCAGACAACCTCCACAACCACATCCGTAGGCTCCGCGACGCGGGACACACCATCCTGGTCACCACCCACGACATGGCCGAGGCCGACCTGCTGTCCGACCGCGTCGGCATCATCGACAAGGGCCGCCTGGTGGCTGAGGGAACCCCCGCGGAGCTGAAGCGCTCGGTGGGCGCCGCACGGGTCCTGCACCTCCAGTTCCGTGACCCCGGCCCGGAGGGGCTGCGCCTGCTGGCCGCCGAGGTGGCGGAGAAGGCGACCGTCCGCGAGGACGCCCCGCCCGACGAGCGGCCGGCCGACATCGCGTCCTGGACCCTGTCCAGTTCCCACCAGGAGGACCTGGCGCCGTGGCTCTTCTCCGTGGCGGCCCGCCACGGGACGACGATCCTGCGGATGGAGAACGAGCTGGTCACGCTCAGGCACGCGTTCCTGTCCCTGACGGGAGAGGGGCAGAACGATGCGTCCACTACGGAGTGAGGCGGTCTCCTTCGCCGCGACGGTGCGCAAGGAATGGCAGGTGCTGATCCGCTACCCCGGCAACCTGGTGACCGTCGTCGTGATGTCGGTGATCGTGCCGGCCTCTTTCGTCGCACAGGCCAGCGGATTCTCCGGGGGCGGCGACGAAGACGCGGTCGGCGCCTTCGCCGCCAGGTCGGGCACGACGCAGTGGGCCGGGTTCATCTACCTCGGCTGGGCGGTCTACCTGTGGATCTCGATGATCCTCTGGGGACCCGGGTCGGCCCTGCGCATGGAACGGATGCAGGGGTCCCTGGAAATGGTGCACCTCACGCCCGTATCCCGCTTCACCGTCCTCTTCGGTCCCGCGGTCGTCGAGATGGTCCCCGCCGCCCTGTTGTTCGGCGCGATCGGCGGGATGCTGAAGTTCGTCTTCGGCGTACCCCTCGGCTTCGGGCAGCTCCTGGCGGGACTGCTCGTCGTCCTCGCGTCGATACCGGCGCTGTTCGCCCTGGGCGGGCTGATGGCCGTCGTGGCGCTCCGATTCCGCGACGCCGAAGGCATCACGGAGGCGCTGCGGGGGGTGCTCGGGGTGGTCTGCGGCGTCACCTACCCCATCGCCGTACTCCCCGGATGGGTCCAGCCGGTCAGTGAACGCCTGCCGCCCACGCAGGTCCTGGACCTCTTGCGGGAGGCAGTGCTCCGGCCCTCCCTGCCCGACGGCACGGGGACACGGCTGCTGACGCTGCTCGTGGTGGGCACCGTACTGGGCGCGGCCGCCGTCCTCGCGCTCGGACGGGCACTGAAGAGCGCACGTCTCACCGGACAGATGGGGCAGTTTTGATACAGGCATCCGGCGCAGTGGTGCTGCGCGAGCTCCGTGTCCAGTGGCGATACCCACTGAGCATGATCAACCTGGTGCTGCTGACCCCGCTCTACGAGATGGCCATCCCCACCCTGCTCCTCGGCACGGCCTTCTTGGTGGATGACTCGTCGGTCGGCCTCACCCGCATGGTCGGCACCGACGACCTCGTGGGATGGATCGGCCTGGGCGTCCTGGTGGCTTCGGTGATGACGGGCGCGGTACGAGGCGTCTCCGGGACGCTCCAGTCCGACCGCCAGACGGGAGCGCTGGAGCACTCCTGGGCCGGACCCGTCTCGCGTGACGCGTTCGTCCTCGGCGCGGTGGGGGCGGGCACGATCTTCACGGCAGGGGCAAGCGCGCTGCTGCTCGCCTTCGGCATCGGAGTGCTCGGCGCCGACTACGACCCCACCGGTGTGCTCCTGAGCCTGCCGGTCGTCCTGGCGCTGCTGGTCGGCAACTGCGGCTTCGGCTACCTCGCAGCCGCCGCTGCCCTGCTGCTGCGGCGCCCCGCGCCCCTCCTCGACCCGCTCACGGGCCTGGCCGCCGCCTTCTCCGGGGTCGCCTTCCCTCTCACGGTGCTGCCCGAGGCCGTGCGCTGGCTGACGTTCGTCCTGCCGACGACCTGGTCCCTGGACCTGATGCGCTGGCTGACCCTGGACACCCGGACGCTGGTCCCGCTGCCTTACGAGGTGACGGCACTGGTGGTGACCTCGCTCGGCTTCCTGCTCCTCGGCCGCCGGATCTTCCTGCGGGCGGAACGAAAGGTGCAGACGACGGGGGCACTGACCCAGTTCTGACGTTGCGGGATCCTGCATCCGGACCCTGCTCACCGACCAGGGCTCCTCCTCGTCGACCTGCCCACCCTCTACGGGGAATGACGTCCGATGTCGACATATCGGTGGGCACTGTGCCCGTCTGCACCACCGCTATGGTGGACCGGCTTTGCGGCCGTGCCCCGGGCTTCCTGTGCGCCACGTGGGCGGCTCACAGCCCACGCAGTATGCCCCCTGATGCCGCAGTCCTGACGGAACATGACAGCATTTCAGTCTCGTACACCCCGCTCTGCATGCGCCAGGGTTGGGTTCTCCTCATCTCGGGGGCGTACCGCTCGGCGGCAGGCGCTTGGTGACAAGGTGCCCCCGTGAGCATGACGACCTGATAAGAGCGCTGTCCGGGCTGCGGCGGGCGCAGATGGGCAACCGCCGGGCCCCGCACAAGCCGCTGCCGGCGCTCTGCCCGCTGGGGCGGTTCGCGGCATCGGGCAGCACCGCGGTGACGTACGGCGAGGCGGAGAAGCCTGTCAGCCGCTTGATCAATGACTTCGGGCCCGCGGTAACGAGTCCCCGAGCGTGGCAACTGGCTGCGGCCGGAAGCGGAGAGGCTGATCCCCGCCCCGGGCACGCTCGCGGCGGCCGCCCGCTTGTTGCTGGAGCAGCACTTCACCCCGGCCCTGGAGGCAGCCATCTGCGACGCCGTCGGCTTGGACTTGGCCGGGCTGGACGATACGGCCTACTTGCCGTTCGCAATGTCCCGACCCGGGCGGCCCGCCGTCGACGTCCAGTTCGTCCTCTGGCACGGGCAACAGGTCTTCAAGCGGCCCGGCGCACTGGCCGCATAGTCAGCGGCTTTGACGGCGCCACATGGGGACTGGGGCCGCGTACGTACCGCCGCGGCGTAGAGCGCCGTGCCAGTGGAAGCACTTCGGGGGCTGGGGTACTGCCGAGAGCGGCGGTCGCGCCGTCTTTGCTCTTTCGCCTCACGTGCGCCTTGGAGGCCTGTGATTCTGAGGTAGAAGCTCGCTTCGAGTTGCAGGCGCAATGGCTCTATAGCGTGTGCCCACCAGCGGGCACATCGAGTCGGGGCGGCGGGATCGAGCAGGATGGAGTGGGATGGAAACGGGTGGGAAAGTCCGATTCTCCCGCAAAGGTTTAGTAAAGCCCCAGGTCGGAGGCTCGGCTGTTTCGGGTTCGAATCTCCTAGGCTCCACACAGGTAATCCCCTCTGAACTGCGGAAACGCGGCCAGGGGGGTATTTTTGTCCCGATTTTGCGTGCTGACGTGTCAGCACAGTGGTGCTGACAAACCGCGGTCGGAGCCCCGGATCTTCGGGGAATCTACAGAGTTTGCCGCTCACCGTTGCTCTCCCGGGGATCGCCTAGGCTCCCGGCCAGGCCACATGCCTCCTTGGCCTCACCGGATGAGAACGCTTCGGTTCTGGGGTGGCTGGTGGGTTACCGGAGGGGGCGGGCCGGTGACACTTTCGCGGGTATGTCTTGAGTCGGCATCGGCGTCCGACGACTAGCCCTTGCAACGCATGGGCCTGCGCATGCTCCTGGAGGGCACCGACAGCCTGACCCCCGTCGGTCAGGCCGCGGGCGGCGCCGAGGCCGTCCGCATGGCCGCCGAACTCCGCCCCGACGTCGTCCTCATGGACGTCCGCGTGCCCGGCATGGACGGCCTGGAGGCCACCCGCCGCATCGTTGGCACCGGCGGTCGCGCCCGCGTTCTGATCGTCACCACCTTCGACCTCGCCGAGTACGCCCACGACGGTTTGCGCGCCGGAGCCAGCGGTCGCCTCCTCAAGGACGTCCGCCCCGAGGAACTCGTCGCCGGTACCCGGGCCGTCCCAACCGGCAACGCCGTTGTCGCCCCCGCCCTCACCCGCCGCTCCCTGGAGGCCCACGCCCACACCGGGCTCGCTCCCACCGGCCCTCCCAACGTCGAGGACCCCCGCCTGAGCACACACAGCGAACGTGAACGCGAGGTTCTCGTCGCCATCGGCCAGGGCTGGAACAACAACGAGATCGCACAGCGGCTCGTCCTGTCCGAATCCAAGGTGAAGAAACATGTCAGCCGCGTCCTCACCAAGATCGGCGCACGCGACCGCATCCAGGCTGTAATCCTCGTGTACGACGCGGGGCTGGTCAGCGCCGAACCGTAGGTCTGTACCCTTTCCGCCGCACCACGGCGGGGCATCTCAGGCCGACCGAGCGATTGGCCGTGGCGTTGTCGGTGGCGGGCAGTATCGTCGGGGGTATGCAGGAGCGCTGGGGGGATGAGCGGGCGGCGATGGTCGTGCTGCTCCGGCGAGCCGGCACGGAGAAGCAGGAGCGGGAGACCGTGGCGCGGGTGATGGAGGCCGGCAGCGCCTGGCGGCTTCTGGGCGAGGAACAGCCTTCACTGTTCGGCGGAACCGCCGACGCGGAGCTGCCTGCTGCCCGTGCCGAGCTGGAACGCTGGGCGGCGCAGGGCATCGGGGTATACGTGCTGACCGAGCCGGACTACCCGCACCAGCTGAGCAGCGCCTTTGACGCACCGGGGTTGGTCTTCACCCGCGGTGATGTACGGCCTGACGATGCGGGGGTGGCGGTGGTCGGCTCGCGCAGCGCCTCGCCGCAGGCCCTCGCTGATGCTGCCGCCATTGCCCGTGGCCTAGTCGCGCGAGGGCTGAGCGTGGTGTCCGGGCTCGCATCGGGGATCGACACCGCGGCGACGGTGGCCTCGCTGGAGGCGGGCGGGCGTGCGGTCGGCGTGATCGGCACCGGCGTCTACCACGCCTATCCGCCGGGGAACCTCGACCTGCACCGCTGGGTCGTCTCCTCGGGGCTCGTGCTCTCCCCGTTCTGGCCGGACACCCCGCCGTCGAAGACGACTTTTCCGCGTCGGAACGGCACGATGTCGGCGTACTGCCTGGCCACGGTGATCGTGGCGGCCGGTCCGCGCAGCGGTACCCGTATTCAGGCTCGCAGGGCCGTCGAGCACGGCCGTCCGGTGATCTTGCTGCGCTCCGTCCTCGACGGGAACGACTGGGCGCGTGAGCTGCTCGACCGCCCGGATGTCCATGTCGCCGACGATGTGGACGGCGTCCTGGGCGTGCTGGACGACATCGTGCGCCGTCCGTTGGACGTCGACCGTCTGCTGCGGGATCTCGTCGATCTGCCGTGACAACCGATCCGAGGGGTGGGCGGGGTGCGCGTGCCGCCGAGATCATCTCCCGCACCCGGTTCGTCGATCACTTTCTGGCCCCGGTCCGATCCGTCCGCGGCATCTGCGAGGTGTGCGCCGAACCCCAGGCGGGCGGTGGCCTGTGGTGCGCTACCTGTACGGCCCACAGCCGGCAGGCAGCGTCGCTCGGGACGCACGCGGCGGACCGGGTCGTCTTCGCGGCGTACTCGGTCGCGGGCCGCCAGTCGGACTGGGACATGCACCGCTACAAGGCCGCTTCGCCCGGTCCGGCGAACCCGTCGTGGATGCGGGCGGCGGGGCTGGCCGCGTACTTCGGCCTGATGCACCGTGCTTGCCTGGACACCGGGCTCTCCGGGCCGGTCGACGCTTTCGCGGTGGTGCCCTCGCTCAGCGGCCGGCCGTCGCCGCACCCGCTTGAAGCCCTCGTGAGCTATCTGCTGCCGGGCGTCCCGGCCGTCCCGCTGTCTGCGTCCACGCTGGAGCGGGGAGATCGTGATCAGCGGAGGGTGTTCCGGCCCGACTACTTCACCGTGAGCCACGGCAGCGTGGTCCGTGATTGTCATGTCGTGCTCTTCGACGACACCTGGGTGACTGGCAGCCACTTCCAATCCGCCTCAGCGGCTCTGCGACAGGCTGGCGCACTGCACGTGACGGGTCTGGTCCTCGCTCGCCGCCTACGTCTGGACTGGGGTGCGAACGATGCCTTCATCACCGAGCAACTCGCCCGTCCGTACGACGTCACGGTTTGCCCGGTAGGTGAGCACGTGGCGCAGGAGGGATGATGCACACCGGCTTCACGGGTGCACGTACGCGATCGACGTTGAGGACCGGATCAGGTCCGAAAAAGTCTCTTTTGGCCTGAGGAAACGCTGGTTCGAGAGCCTCTTTGCCGCGCACACGTGCGCACAGGGTGGACTCTGGGGATTCGGTGAGGCCCGGCTTGTCAGGGATCGTGGACGATGGCTGGCCGTCCGGCGCTCTGGCGGATCTCCTAGACTCTGCGGCGGTCTTCAGGACGTGGGCCCCTGCCGCCTCGGGGGTTGTCGGGGGTGGTGCGGTGTGGATAGCCTGCCCGGGAGTAAGGAGTTCGGGATAGGACCTGAACCACCGCTGATCTCTTCGAGGCATGGAGCGTCGGAACGCACCCTCGCCACCGCCTCTTTCCGTGTTCTCTTCCGTTGCCGCCGGGATGTCAGCGCTCCAGCGGCCGAAAGGCGTCTGCATGACTATCTACTGTCAACACGCGACCCGTGGGAAGACGCAGATTCTGGCGGTCTACCGGCGTGAGGACGATGCGGTGTCGTCCACCGTGACGAGCCTCGGCTCTGCAGGGCTTGCGGCACCGATCGTCGAAGCGCTCAATCGGATCTCCGCCCTTGCCACAGTCCCGCTGGGCCTCTTTGACGAGCGGCGTAGGCGGGTGGCTCGTTATCCCACGGAGCATCTGGCGGCGCTCACCGACCGGGCGGCGCGTGCTGGGCTCCTGAGCGGAGCGCACAGTCTCTGGTACGAGTGGGTCTGCTGGGATCTTCACCAGGCGCTGGTCGACCTGGACGAGGCGGTCGAGGCCGCACCCGCTCCGATCCGGATCGCGATCGAGGCGGAGCTGGAGACAGAGGAACGTGAGCTGCGCGATGCGCTCGCCGAGTACTCGGAGGCAGTCCCTGTGCCTGAGGAGAACCAGCGTTCGTGGGATTCCGGGTTCCCGTTCGTTCCGTACAACGGTGGTATGCACCTCCTGACGCGTGAAGCGCGGAAGGAATTGGACCGTCTTGAGGAAGGCATCACCCGCGAGAAGCGGGAGGCGGCAGTTTCGGACTTGCGGCTGCTGGTCACCGCCTTCGACCAGTGGTCGGCCGCGCAGGCGGACGACGGGATGTTCTCGCTCGAGTACCCCGAGATCTTCGCCGAGCCGTACGACGCGGATCACCACTTCCTGACGGTCTCCGCACCGGATCCCGGTGGTGAGGGCATGGACGCCTGGCACGTCGATGTGTGCCGGTGGGTGCCCAATGATCCTCAGGAGAAGGGGGAGGAGGAGTACAGCAGCGCCACCGGTGAACACCTCCTCCGGTGCGTGCTGCCCGCGACTCCGAGTGCCGAAGACGTCAGCGAGTTGCTGTCCAGGGTCTCTGCGGAGCCGGGAGTACTCAAGGAGTGGGCTCAGACGACTGTGGGGAGCCCGCTGGAGGGGACGGCCTTGGTCGTCACCTCATGCCTGGCCGAATGAGTCTTGAGGTAGCCCGCGCGGGGGGCAGCCTTTGCTGTCTCAGCTGGGCAGTGTCGTTGGGGTAAGAGGGGCTGGCGGGAAGAGCTGCCGTCGCTGTTCGGCGGAGCTGCCTGCTGTCCGTGCCGAGCTGGAACACTGAACGGCACAGGGTGAGCGAGTGCACTTGCGACGGGTTTCTCATTGAGCTGGCCGACGGGCGAACCTACACCCTCGACCTGGACAAGCTGCTCCGCCCTGAGCCGGAGAACAGCCCCGTCTGACCTGCTTGTATTGCGTGTGCAATCGTGCTGAGGCCCGTTTCTACAGCAAAACCGCAGGTCAGGACAGTAACAATTTCGGGTTCGAATCTCCTAGGCTCCACAACGAACGCCCTCCGACCTGCGGAAACGCAGACTCGGGGGGCGTTTTGCATGCCGGGTCGCAGGCGTCGAGGCGGGAGCGACGGTGTGGTCACCGTGAGTGAAGGGGCTTCGCGGGCAGGGTGGAGGCGCTGCCGGGAGGGTGTCGTTCCGGTCGGCTGTCGTTGAAGTCTCTTGACAATCTGAGCTGGGGTGAAGAACATAAAGCTCAGATTGGAAAGCTTGTGCCCATCGGCGCCGCGTCACGGATCTTGACGCGTGGACCGCGGATCTTGGCCCCTTTCCGAAGCGATCAACTCCCGCTTTTCCGAAGCCCGCGCGGGCGATCACTCGACACCTCTCATTGAACTTGCACGGCCCCGTGACCACGGGGCCGTTTTTCGTGTGCGCCGTCAGTGACGTGCGCTGTACCCGAGGAGGGAACATGGCGAACGGAGCCGGAAAGACCGCGATCGTCACCGGAGCGACCAGCGGCATCGGCCTGGCGGTCGCGCACCACCTGGGGGAGCTCGGCTACCGGATCTTCCTGTGTGCCCGCAGCGCGGACACCGTGAAACTGACCGTCGAGCAGCTGCGTTCCAAGGGTTACGACGCCGACGGCACCGACTGCGACGTGCGCTCGGCCGAGCAGATCCGGGCCATGGTGACCGCGGCGGCGGAGCGCTACGGCAGCGTCGACGTCCTCGTCAACAACGCGGGCACGGGCGGTGGCGGTGTCACCGCGGACCTGACCGACGAGGCGTGGGACAACGTCATCGACACGAACCTCAACAGCGTCTTCCACACGACGCGGGACGTGCTCTCGGTCGGCGGGATGCGCGACAAGAGCTGGGGCCGGATCGTCAACATCGCCTCCACCGCTGGGAAGCAGGGCGTGGTCCTCGCCGCTCCCTACTCGGCTTCCAAGCACGGTGTCGTCGGGTTCACCAAGTCCCTCGGCAACGAGCTGGCGAAGACCGGGATCACCGTGAACGCGGTCTGCCCCGGCTATGTGGAGACGCCCATGGCGGAGCGCGTGCGCAGCGGCTACGCGCAGGCGTGGGAGACCACCGAGGACGACATCCTCCAGCGGTTCGAGGCCAAGATCCCGCTGGGCCGCTACTCCACCGTGGACGAGGTGGCGGGCATGGTCGGCTACCTCGTCAGCGACACGGCCGCGTCCGTGACCTCCCAGGCCATCAACGTGTGCGGCGGCCTGGGCAACTTCTGAGCGCTCTCCCCCCCAAAAAAAACCCAAGGAGAACCCCCTTGAAGTACACGGCGTTTCTCGGTGTCCGGTTCGAGCCCGAGTGGTTCCTCATGGACTCCGCCGAGCGGGAGAAGTTCGAGGCTGAGCACGTCTTCCCGATCCTCGCCAAGCACGCTCAGTTCCTGCGGATCCGGCCCTTCCGCGCCTCGGCCTTCAGCTCGCGGCACACCAACTTCTTCCTCGTTCACTTCGACGACATCCCCGCGTACAACGACCTCATCGAGGAGATGCGTGAACGCCCGCTGATGGCCAACCGGTTCGCCACCATCACCGACAACTTCATCGGTATCGAGGCGGCTTATTACGCGGATGACGCGAGGGACGTGAGCGGTGCGGGCGAGGCCGTGGGCGCGGACAGCGGGGAGCAGGCATGACCAGGATCGGCATCATCCTCGGCAGCAGCCGGCCGGGGCGTAACGGCGAAGCCGTCGCCCGGTGGGTCCATGACATCGCGAGCGGCCGTGACGACGCGGAGTTCGAGCTCATCGACGTCGCCGATGTCGCGCTGCCCCACCTCGACGAGGCCATTCCGCCCATGGCCGGCGTGTACGCGCAGCCGCACACCCTTGCCTGGGCCGAGCGGATCGCGCGGCTCGACGGGTTCGTCTTCGTGACGCCCGAGTACAACCACTCCGTGCCCGGCGTCCTGAAGAACGCCATCGACTTCCTGTTCGCCGAGTGGGGCAACAAGGCGGCCGGCTTCGTCGGATACGGGCCGACCGGGGCCATCCGGGCCGTCGAACACCTGCGGCTGATCATGTCCGAGCTCCAGGTCGCTACGGTGCGCGCGCAGGCGGCGCTGGCCTTCGCCACCGATTTCGCCGACCCGATGACCTTCCGGCCCGCCGACGAGAGCGGCGCGATCGTCGGGCAGGTCCTGGACCAGGTCGTCTCATGGAGCGAGGCGCTCGAACCCGTACGCCGCAAGGCGCAGGCATGACGGCGGGGCTGAGCCGGGAAACCTCCGCCGGACCGCTCGACGCGCCGGTCATCGTCGTCGGAGGAGGACCGACCGGCCTCATGCTGGCCGGTGAACTCCGCCTCGGGGGCGCCGAGGTGATCGTCCTGGACAAGCTGGCCGAGGCCGTCGCCGAATCCCGTGGGCTCGGCTTCACCGCCCGCGCCACCGAAGTGTTCGACCAGCGGGGTCTACTGGACCACTTCAAGGCCCCGGAGATCAGCCCCAAGGGCCATTTCGGCGGCATCCCGATGGACTACGCCACCCTGCCCGGCGCCCACTTCGGTGTGCGCAACGTCGAACAGACCGAGACCGAGGGCGTGTTGGCCCGGTGGGCCGAAGGCCTGGGAGCCACGGTCCTGCGTGGCCGCGAGGTCACCGGCGTACGGCAGACGGATGAGCTGGTCGAGGTCGAGGTGGCCGGGCCGGGCGGTGCGGAAGTGCTGCGCTGTTCCTACCTCGTCGGAGCCGACGGCGGTCGGAGCACCGTGCGTCAGGCCGTGGGCTTCGATTTCCCCGGGCAGGACGCGACCTGCGAGATGTTCCTCGCCGATGTCACCGGCGTCGAGATCCGGCCGCGTTTCATCGGCGAGCGCGTACGCGACGGGATGGTCATGGCCGCGCGCCTCGGTGACGGCGTGGACCGGGTCATCGTCTGCGAACGCGGCACCGCGCCCGGGGAACGCATGGAACCGCCCTCCTTCGACGAGGTCGCCGGGGCCTGGCAGCGGCTCACCGGCGAGGACATCAGCGGGGGGCGGGCCCGCTGGATCAGCTCCTTCACGGACGCGTCCCGGCTGGTCACCGAGTACCGCAGGGGGCGGGTGTTCCTCGCGGGCGACGCCGCCCACATCCATCTGCCCGCGGGCGGCCAGGGGCTCAGCGTCGGTGTGCAGGACGCGATGAACCTGGGGTGGAAACTCGCCGCCGTCGTCACCGGGCGCGGCGCGGCGGGCCTGCTCGACAGCTACCACCGGGAGCGGCACCCGGTGGGCGAGCGCGTCCTGACCAATACCCGGGCGCAGGGCCTGCTTTACCTCAGCGGCAGCGAGGTCGAGCCGTTGCGCGCGGTGATGGAGGAGCTGCTGGCCAACGACGACGTCACCCGGCACCTCGCCGGCATGGTCAGCGGCCTCGACATCCGCTACGACATCGGCGCGGGCAGGCATCCGCTGCTCGGACGGCGGATGCCTCCGTGCGACCTGCTCACCGGCGCGGACGCCACCACCACGGCACGGCTGCTGCGTGCCGGGCGCGGTGTGCTCCTCCAACTGGCCGACCGCGCGGACCTGTTGGCGACCGCCGCGCCCTGGGCGGACCGGGTCGACGTCGTCACCGCGACCTGCGCTGACGAGCGGCTCACCGGCACGGACGCGGTGCTGCTGCGTCCCGACGGGCACGTCGCCTGGGCGGCGCCCGACGGCGGGGACCTGGCCCAGGCGCTCGGCACGTGGTTCGGCGAGGCGGGGAGTTCCCCGGCGCGGGGCCATGCCCCGGAGGCGGAGCTCGCGACCCAGCAGTAGAGCCCGTACAGACACAAGAGCAACAAGAACAACAAGAACAACAAGGACAACAAGGAGGTCGGGATGCACAGCACTCTGATCGTCGCCCGCATGGATCCGAACTCGATCGGCGACGTGACCAAGCTCTTCGGCGACTTCGACCGGACGGACATGCCGGAGCGCATGGGCACCGTGCGCCGGCAGCTGTTCAGCTACCAGGGCCTCTACTTCCACCTCCAGGACTTCGAGTCCGAGGACGGCGGCGAGCGGATCGCGAAGGCGCGTACGAACCCGCTCTTCGTGGGGATCAGCGACGACCTCAAGGCGCATATCAACGCCTACGACCCCGAGACCTGGCGGTCGCCCGCCGACGCGATCGCCCAGCGCTTCTACCACTGGGAGCAGGACGCGTGAGCCGTCCGGAAGACCCGGAAGGCGCAGCAACAGAAGGCGTGACAAGGAGGAGGAAACCATGACCGTAGCCGTGTTCACCATCGACGATCTCAAGCGGATCCTGGTCAGTTCGGCGGGCGCCGACGAAGGCATCAACCTGGACGGCGAGATTCTGGACACCTCGCTCACCGACCTCGGGTACGACTCGCTCGCGCTCCTGGAGACCGCCGCGGCGATCGACCGCGAGTACGGCATCACCCTCGACGACGAGGCCGTCACCGCCGTCACCACGGCGCGCGGCTTCGTGGACCTGGTCAACAACGCCGCCTGACGACCGAGACCGCCGCGTACCCCCATATCCGAACGAGCCGGGAGGCACGATGTCCGGACCGAAGGTCCATGAAGTCGAGCACGAGATCACGGTCGCCGCGCCGGCGAAGGCCGTCTACCAGCTCCTCGTCGAGGTGGAGAACTGGCCGCAGATGTTCCCGCCGAGCGTCCACGTGGAACGCCTCGAACAGGACGGCGAGCACGAACGGATACGCATCTGGGCCACGGCCAACGGCGCGGCCAAGACCTGGACGTCCATCAGGCGCCTGGCCCCCGACGAGGGCCGCATCGAGTTCCGCCAGGAGGTGTCGAGCCCGCCGGTCGCCGCAATGGGCGGCGCCTGGATCGTCGAGGCGGACGGCGACGAGCGCTGCCGGGTGCGGCTGCTGCACGACTACCGCGCCGTCGACGACGACGCGGACGCCCTGGAGTGGATCGCCTCGGCCGTCGACCGCAACAGCCACGCCGAGCTCGCCGCGCTCAAGGTCAACGCCGAGGCGGCGGCGGCCGGTTCGAGCCCGCTGCTCTCCTTCGAGGACACGCAGCAGATAGCCGGACGGGCACAGGACGTCTTCGACTTCATCAACGAGGCGCACCTGTGGGAGGAGCGGCTGCCGCACGTCGCGCGGGTGCGCCTGGAGGACGAGGAGGGGCTGCAGATCCTGGAGATGGACACGCGTACGACCGACGGGTCCACCCACACCACCAAGTCGGTCCGCGTATGCCTGGCGCCTGACCGCATCTACTACAAGCAGACCCAGGTGCCGGCGCTGATGACGCTGCACACGGGGCAGTGGCGCTTCGAGGAGAACGCCGACGGCGTCCTCGCCACGTCACAGCACACGGTCGTCATCAACGAGGCCAACATCGAGGCGGTCCTCGGGGCGGACGCCGGTGTCGAGGACGCGCGCAAGATGGTCCGCAAGGCCCTCGGCACCAACAGTCTGAGCACCCTCGCCCACGCCAAGGCCCACATCGAGGGCAGCGGTTCATGACCGACGGCGCCCATCCCCCGAGGCCGGCCGGCGCGGTCGAGGCGACACAGGTCCTCGTGGTGGGCGCCGGCCCAGTCGGGCTGCTGCTCGCGGGGGACCTGAGGCGGTACGGCGTACGCGTGGTGCTCGTCGACGCTCTGGCCGGGCCGATGACGGAGTCCCGTGCCTCCCAGCTCAACGCCCGCACGCTGGAACTCCTCGACCAGCGGGGCCTGGTGGCGGGGTTCGGCGATCTGACGCACGAACCGTCCGGTCATTTCGGGGGCCTCCCCTTCGACGCGACCGGCACGGGCAGCAGATTCGCGGGCAACTGGAAGGTGCCCCAGTTCCGCACCGAGGCTCTCCTCACGGAGCGGGCGCTCGCGGCGGGTGTGGAACTGCGCCGGGAGCACGAACTCACCGGCCTCGACGTCACCGACGAGGGCGTCACTGACGGCGACGTGATCGCCGAGCTGCGCACGCCGGACGGCCCGCGCTTCCTGCGCGCCCAGTACGTGGTGGGGTGCGACGGCGGCGAGAGCACCGTGCGGCGCCTCGCGGGCTTCGAGCTCGCGGGCAACGACGCCGTGCGCGAGCTGCTGCGCGCGGACATCAGCGGAATCCGCGTTCCCGACCACCGCTTCGAGCGCTTCGACCTCGGCTTCGCCGCCTCCGCGCGGCGTCCCGACGGCGTGACGCGGGTGATGGTGCACGAGTTCGGCCGCCCCCCGGTCCGGCGCACGAGGCCACCGTCGTTCGCCGAGGTCGCGAAGGTCTGGGAGACGGTCACGGGCGAGCACATCGCCGGGGCCACGCCGGTCTGGCTCGACGCCTTCGACGACGCCTGTCTGCAGGCCACGCGGTACCGGCGCGGTCGCGTGCTGCTCGCGGGCGACGCGGCCCACGTACACATGCCGGTCGGGGGGCAGGCCCTCAACCTCGGCCTGCGGGACGCCGCCAACCTCGGGTGGAAACTGGCCGCGCAGGTGCGGGGGTGGGCGCCGCCCGAGCTGCTCGACAGCTACCACGAGGAGTGTCACGCCGACGGCGGGCGCGTCCTTCAGAACGTACGTGCGCAAGGGATGCTGCTCTTCGGCGGCGCCGAGGTCGCCCCCATGCGCGCGGTGCTCGGCGAACTGCTGGCAGGACCCGGACTCCAGGACCTGTTCGCCGGTCTGGTCAGCGGACTCGGCGTACGCCATGACGTCGGACCCGGCAGCGCGCCGCTCATCGGCGAGCGCATGCCCGATGTCGACCTCACCGTCGGCGGCAGGCCCACGACCGTGGCCCGGCTCCTGTACGACGGCCGCGGGGTCCTGCTCGACCTGACCGCGGAGGGGGCCACCGCGAAGCGGTACACGCGGACCGCGGAGGAGGCCGGCCGCGTACGCGTCGTCACCGCGCACCCCACGCAGGAGCTCACCGAAGGAGCTGCGTTCCTGCTGCGGCCCGACGGGCACGTCGTGTGGACCGACCGGGCGGGGACCTCACCGGCGCGGGCGCTGCGCCGCTGGTTCGGCGTATAGGCGTACGGCGTACAGGAACCGCCCGGCACGGGCGGTTCTCACGCATGCCCGGAGCATGCCCGGAATCAGCTTTCTGTCGTTTCTGCGGAAGGAAAGAACATGAGGCGGCGAGTAGTCATCACCGGCATCGGTGTCCTGGCACCGGGAGGTGTCGGCACCAAGAACTTCTGGTCCCTGATCAGCGAGGGACGCACGGCCACGCGCACCCTGTCGCGCTTCGACGCCACCCCCTACCGCTCGCGGGTCGCGGCCGAGGTCGACTTCCTGCCGTACGAGCACGGGCTGCGGGCCCAGGAGATCCGCCGGATGGACCGTGCGGCGCAGTTCGCCGTGGTCGTCACCCGCGAGGCGGCGAACGACAGCGGGCTCGAACTGTCCGAGATCGACCCGCACAGGATCGGCGTGACGATCGGCAGCGCCGTCGGGGCCACCACCAGCCTGGAGGACGAGTACCGCGTGGTGAGCGACGACGGCTCGGCGCACCTCGTCGACCGCGCGTACGCCACTCCCCATCTGTACGACTACCTCGTGCCCAGCTCGTTCGCCACCGAGGTGGCGTGGTCCCTGGGCGCGGAGGGGCCGAGCACGGTGGTCTCTACCGGCTGCACCTCGGGCATCGACGCCGTGGGACACGCGGTCGAGCTGATCCGCGAGGGCAGCGCCGACGTCATGATCACCGGCGCGACCGAGGCTCCGATCGCGCCCATCACGGTCGCCTGCTTCGACGCGATCAAGGCGACGACCGTGCACAACGACGACCCCGAGCACGCCTCGCGCCCCTACGACAGCACCCGCAACGGCTTCGTGCTCGGCGAGGGGGCCGCGGGATTCGTCCTGGAGGAGTACGAGACCGCCAAGCGGCGCGGCGCCACCATCTACGCCGAGATCGTCGGCTATGCCACGCGCAGCAACGCGTACCACATGACCGGACTGCGCGCGGACGGCGCCGAGATGGCGGCGGCGATCACCTCGGCGCTGGACGAGGCGCACCTCAACCCGACCGACCTGGACTACATCAACGCCCACGGGTCCGGCACCAAACAGAACGACCGCCACGAGACGGCCGCGTTCAAGCGCAGCCTCGGCGACCACGCCCACCACCTGCCGGTGAGCTCCATCAAGTCGATGGTGGGCCACTCGCTGGGGGCGATCGGCTCGATCGAGATCGCCGCGTCCGCCCTCGCGATCAAGGAGAACGTGGTGCCGCCCACCGCGAACCTGCACCACCAGGACCCCGAACTCGACCTGGACTACGTGCCGTTGACGGCGCGCGACTGGAAGACCGACCGCGTGCTCACCGTGGGCAGCGGCTTCGGCGGCTTCCAGAGTGCGATGGTCCTCGCCACGCCCGAGAGGAGCGCCGCATGACGGCCGTAGCGGTGACCGGGATCGGTGCCATAGCGCCCAACGGGCAGGGCACCGAGGAGTACTGGAAGTCCACGGTCGAGGGCCGCAGCGCCATCAACCCCATCACCAGGTTCGACGCGTCGGGCTATCCGTCGAAGCTGGCCGGTGAGGTGACGTTCGACGCCGCGGCCCACCTGTCGAGCAGGCTGATCCCGGCGACCGACCACGTCACGCGGCTCTCGCTGGCCGCCGCGGACTGGGCCCTTGAGGACGCCGCGGCGCTCCCCTCGGAGCTGCCCGACTTCAGCACCGGCGTGATCACCGCCAGCTCCGCGGGGGGCTTCGAGCTCGGCCAGCGCGAGCTGGAGAACCTGTGGAGCAAGGGGCCCAAGTACGTCAGCGTGTACCAGTCCTACGCCTGGTTCTACGCCGTCAACTCGGGCCAGATCTCGATCCGGCACGGCATGCGCGGCCCCAGCGGCGTGGTGGTCAGCGACCAGGCAGGCGGCCTTGACGCGATCGCCCAGTCCCGGCGGCAGATCCGCAAGGGCACCAAGCTGATCATCTCCGGCGGCGTGGACGGTTCGCTCTGCCCCTGGGGCTGGGTGGCGCAGATGACGGACCCCCGGATGAGCTCGTCCGATGACCCCGATGGCGCGTATCTCCCCTTCGACGCGCGGGCCGCGGGGCATGTGGCGGGCGAGGGCGGCGCACTGCTCGTCATGGAGGACATGGAGTCCGCGCGGGAGCGGGGCGCGCGGGTCTACGGCGAGATCGCCGGGTACGGCGCGACGACCGACCCCAAGCCGGGCAGTGGCCGCGAGCCGGGCCTGCGCAGAGCGCTGACGATCGCGCTCCAGGACGCGGAGGTGTCCCCCGACGAGGTGGACGTCGTCTTCGCCGACGCGGCGGCCGTGCCCGAGCTCGACCGGATCGAGGTCGACGCGATCAACGCCGTCTTCGGCGCCGGACGCGTGCCCGTGACGGCCCCGAAGACCATGACGGGCCGCCCGGCGGCCGGCACCGCGGCCCTCGATGTGGCGGCGGCGCTCCTCGCGATGCGGGACGGCGTGATCCCGCCGACGGTCAACGTCTCGCGCGCGCCCGGCTACGCCATCGACCTGGTCACCGGGGAGGCCCGCAGCGCCACCGTGCGCACCGCGGTCGTCCTGGCGCGCGGGCACGGCGGCTTCAACTCGGCCGTCGTGGTGCGCGCGGCGCGGTGAGCGCCCCGAGCACCACGTCGCCGTACCGACGACCTCAAACGACCTCTTGAACAGGGTGGAACTGTGAGCGAGAAGTTCAGCATCGACGACCTCAAGCGCATTCTCAGCGAGGGAGCAGGCGGCGAGAGCCAGCTTCAGGGCGACATCCAGGACGTCGCCTTCGAGGACCTCGGATACGACTCCCTCGCCCTCCTGGAGACCGGCACCCGCATCGGCCGGGAGTACGGCCTGGAGTTCGAGGACACGGCCTTCGTCGACGTCGACACCCCCCGCGGCCTCGTCGAGGTCGTCAACGCCCACCTCCTTGACCACGCGGCCCGTAGCTGAGCCCGTAGTCAACCCCCGCTGCCCACCGAGGAGTTCAGCATGCCGACGAACACCATTCCCCGCACCGACATCGATCCCTACAGCGACGCGTCGATCCTTTCGCCCTACGAGGACTACCGACGGCTGCGCGACCTGGGCCCCGTGGTGTGGCTGGAGACCCACCAGGTCTTCGCCGTCGCCCGGTACCGCGAGGTCTACGACGCGCTGCACGACCACACGACGTTCTCCTCGGGGTCGGGCGTGGGGCTGACCGAAACCCTCAACAAGGCGCAGAAGGGCAGCAGTTTCACCAGTGACCCGCCCTATCACGGCTACGTACGCGGTCTGGTGGCCCGGCACCTCAAGCCCAAGGCGCTCGAGCAGTTCCACGACTACATCGAGGGCTGGGCCAACAAGCTCGTCGACCAGCTCATAGAGAAGGGCACGTTCGACGCGGTCACCGACTTCGCGCAGGCCTTCCCCCTGGCGGTGGTGCCCGATCTGCTCGGCTGGCCGGTCGAGGAGGGCAAGGAGCGCCTGCTGGACTGGGCGACCGCCGGATTCAACGCGTTCGGGCCGCTCAACGAGCGGACCATGGCCGGCTTCCCGCAGCTCCAGGAGATGTCCGAGTTCCTCCAGCGGATGTCGGTGCCGGGCAACCTGCGGCCGGACAGCTGGGGCGCCGAACTGGTCAGCGACGCCAAGGAGGGCAAGATCGAGGAGTACCTCCTGCCGGGTCTGCTCGGGGACTTCCTGGCGCCCTCGATGGACACCTCCGTCAGCGCGCTCTCCAGCATGCTGTGGCTGTTCGGGCAGCACCCGGACCAGTGGGAGCTGCTCCGCAAGGAGGAGGCCCGCATTCCGCACGCGTTCAACGAGATCCTGCGCATCGAGTCCCCGCTGCGCGGCTTCACCCGGCTCTCCACCCGTGAGCGTGAGCTGGGTGGTGTCGAGCTCGCGGCCGACTCGCGGGTGCTGCTGCTGTACGGCTCGGCCAACCGCGACGAGCGCCAGTGGAGCGACCCGGACACGTTCGACATCGGCAGGGCCGGTGTCGCGCAGCACGTCGGCTTCGGCCACGGCATCCACGGCTGCGTCGGCCAGGCGCTCTCCCGCCTTGAAGGGCACAGCCTCCTCAAGGCGCTGTCCTCCCGGGTGCGTTCGATCGAGATCGGCGAGCCCACCTGGCGGCTGCACAACACGATCCGCGGCATCGCGTCGCTGCCCGTGACGCTGCGCACGTGAGCAGCACCTTGGGACGGAAGGCGACGACTTGGGACGGAAGGCGACGACGTCAATGAAGCTCACCGTCGACCGAGGTCGCTGTGAGGGTCACGGACTGTGCGAGGGCGTGGCGCCCGAACTCTTGTCGGCGGACGAGGGCTATGCCGCGCTGCTCGTGGACGGTGACGTGCCGACGGAACTGCAGAGCGCCGCGAAGACGGCGGTACGGGTGTGTCCCATCGCGGCGCTCAGGGTGACCTGAGCGCCGCCTTCGATGCATCTCGATGGATCTCGATGAACTTCGATGAATGGAGGGTGGTGCCGAAGATGAGCACGACAGCCTTCGTGTTCCCGGGCCAGGGTTCGCAGCGCGTCGGCATGGGACGCGCTCTGCTGGAGCGGCGCCCTGACCTGCTCGACTCCTACTACCGGGTCGCCGACGAGGTGCTGGGAATCCCCCTCACCGAGCTGTGCTGGAGAGGCCCGGCCGAGGAACTGCGCGTCATGCCCGTCACCCAGCCCGCGGTGTTCCTGACCAGCGTCGTCACCCACGCGGTGCTCGACGAGCAGGGGGTCGTGCCCGACGTGGTGGCGGGGCACAGCCTGGGCGAGTTCGCGGCGATGGTCGTCGCCGGGGTGCTCGACTGGGTCGACGGACTGCGCCTGGTCCGGCTGCGCGGCGAGCTGATGCAGTCCGTCAACCGCGAGATCCCGGGCAGCATGGGAGCCGTCGTCGGCGTCGCGCTGACCGACCTTGAGAATCTGTGCGCCCGCGCCGCCGCCGACACCGGCGAGGTCGTCGAGATCGCCAACCACAACGACCACCGGCAGATCGTGGTGGCCGGCCAGACCGGGGGCGTGGCGCGGCTGCTCGAACTGGCCGACGGGGCAGGGGCCCAGCGGGTGCTGACCCTGGACGTGGGCGGGTCGGCGCACTGCAGTCTGCTCTCCCGCATCGAGCCGGAGTTCGGGGAGGCGATCGACGGGCTCTCCCTGCGCGACCCGGCGATCCCCGTGGTGTCGGCGATCACCGCCGCTCCGGTGCGGACGGCGGACGAGGCAGCCGTCGCCCTGCGGCGCCAGTTCACGAGCCCGGTCATGTGGACCGACACGGTTCAGGCGCTTACCGCGTCCGGCGTGGGCAGGTTCGTGGAGGTCGGCCCCGGCCGGGCGCTGAGCAAACTCTGCGGGCGCCTCGCACCGCACGCCGAGGTGCACAGGACCAATGACCTGGAGCACCTGGACCGGGTCACCGAGGCCCTCGGCACCGCGCGGCGGCAAGGCGCGTGGACGTGATGGGCGCGCGACCGGTGGCCCTGCTCCTGCCGGGCCAGGGGTTCCAGCACGCCGGCATGGCGGTCGAGCTCTACAAGCGGGACCCGGAATTCGCCGCCGCGGCCGACGAGTTCCTCGCGGCGCTCGGGCCACGCGGCGGACCGGTCAGGGACGACTGGCTGGCCTGCGTGGACGGCGAGAGGGCCGACCGGGGCACACGGGCGCAGCCGCTCCTTTTCATGATCGGCTACGGAGTCGGCCGGGTCCTGCTGAGGCGTGGTGTGCGCCCGGACGTGATGATCGGCCACAGCGTCGGCGAGCTGGCCGCGGCCACCCTCTCCGGCGTCTTCGACCTGCCCGCGGCGGGCCGGATCATCGCGGCCCGCTGCGCCGCCCTCGACGAAGCCCCCGCCGGCGGCATGCTCGCCGTGGCGGGGGCTCCCGAGCAGGTGGTGGAGTGTGTCCGGGGCGGCCCGGCGGGCGAGCACGTGACGCTCGGCGCGCACAACGGGCGGAGGCAGACGATCCTTGCCGGGCCCGAGCCGCAGCTCTCCGATGCGGAGAGGACCGTTCGGGAGGCGGGCATGGTGGTCCGGCGGGTGCGCGCGCTGGAACCGTGGCACGCGCCGGCGATGGCCGGGGCCGCGCACAGGTTCGGCGAGGCGGTCGCGGCCGAGGCCCTGCGGCCTCCCGAGATCCCGATCGTGTCGACCCGCACGGGGCGTGCCGTCACCGCGGACGAGGCGGTACGGCCCGAGTTCTGGGCGGGGCAGATGGCGGCACCGGTGCTGTTCTGGCCGGCCCTCGACGGTCTGCTCGACGCCACCGGCCACGTGCTGGTCGACGGCGGCCCGGCCGGCGGGCTCGCGACGCTGGCCCGCGGGCACGCGTCGGTGCGCCAGGGCGACAGCGCGGTCATCCCGTTGCTTGCGCCGCCGGCGCGGGACGCCTGGAGCGCGTGGACGAGTGGCCTTGAGCAGCTGGCGGCCGCGGGCGCCTGAGGCTGCGGTACAGCCTGCCGTACAGCAGGGAAGGCGGGGTGCCGGCGTGTTGCGCCGGCACCCCGCTTTTTCTGTCTGCGGCAGACGTCTTCTGTCTGCGGCTGACGTCCTGGATTGTCTGCGGCAGACGTCCTGGATCTCAGCCCCGCAGCGCCGCCTGGAGATCCGCCGCGTGGTAGAAGACCCGGCCCGCGACCTTGCGGCGGCGCCACTTGTACCGGTTGGCCAGGCGGTAGATGCTCCCGCTGGGTATCTTCCAGAGCACCTCGATGTCGGCCACGCTGTACCAGGTACGGCGGTGTTCGCGCAGGGTCTGCATGCGCATCGCGAGCGCCGCCCACTCGTCGGAGGCCCACCAGTGGGAGTCGTCGGCGTTGCACCGGATCTCGGACGGCCTCGACCGCACGCCCGGGACGGCCTTGACCACGGCCCGGAGCTTTCCGGTGCAGCCGCTGCGTACACAGTCGCCGATCGGCACGATGCGGACGTGGCGGGTATCACAGGCCTTGCGTGCGACGCGGATCAGCTGGGTGAGCTCTTCAATGAGGTCGGAGGCCGCCGAGTGGGCCGAGATCCAGGGGATGTTCTCGTGGATGAAGCGCGCCAGCCGTACGACGTGACGCTGGGGCGCCGCGACCCCGCGCTCCTCGGCGATGAGGCCGGCCCACGAGGCGAGGACTGTCATGATCGAGGACCGGACCTCGGCTGCCGCCGCGTTGAAAGGCATGCCCTGGGGGCTGCGTGAAGTGCTCACCTTTTCTTCGGCCGTATATGTACCGCCCAGGGTGAGTTCGCAGCTGAAATAGAGGGTGGGAAGCTTGTGCAGAAGGCCGGAGAGAAGCTCTCTGCAACTGCTGCACAGAACGCTGCAGGCAGTTTTGGTCAGGCAGTCGATCGAATGGTCGTAAGGGCGGTTCTGGGTTTGCTTTGCATGGACCATGACTGTCGTCATTCCCCCGTGCTTCACGCCATGTGACTGGTCACTTCCTTTCATCGATAGTAAATTAAACAATTTCCATGATGGAGTGTCTCGGTCATGAATGTACGGTGGGACGATCACATTGGATCATGGAAAATTCACATGGCCGGAACCGCCGAAATTTCACCCGGCCGCAACAGCCTTCCGCTACAGTTTGTTTAGCCGGTTCGCGGGGGCCGGGGCACGGCAAAGCCCCTGCGGGCGGCTCGCGGGAGTGCGGAACCGTCTGCGGGGGCTTTCCTTCGCCATTCAACTACGCACGCGTCACACGGGGACTTGGCCGAAATGCGCCCTACCGGATCGCCCGACGGTCGGCTGCCGCAAGAATGCGCGGCATATGACGCCGTTCAGAGCCAGCCTGCATCCACCGCGATGCGGACGGCGTCGACCCGGGTCCGAGCGTTGAGCTTGCTCTCCGCCGTGGTCAGGTAGTTGCGGATGGTGCCGGGGGACAGGTGCAGCTGGGCCGCGATGTCCGGTACGGCCGAGCCGGTGGCGACGAGGCGCAACACCTCGAGCTCGCGCTCGGTGAGCGGCGGGGGTGGTGTCTGCCAGGCGGACACCGCGAGATCGGCGTCTATGACACGGTGCCCTGCCGCGAGGTCCCTTATCGTGCTCACGAGTTTCTCCGGCGGTGAATCCTTGTGCAGGAAACCGCCGACCCCTATTTTCAACGCCTGGCGTACCGCTCCCGGATGCCCGCGGTTGGTCAAAATCAATGTCCGCGTTTCTGGGATCTCGTCATGGATCTTTTGTACGATGGAGAGGTCGTCCGCGCTCGGCATATCCATGCCGATGACGGCTACCTCTGGTCTGTGGAGCCGGGCGGCGGACAGGATTCCGTTGCTGTAACCCAAATTGGCGACGACATCGATGTCGCTTTCCTGCGCCAACAGCACAAGAAACGCCCCCCGTACCATTTCTCTTTCTTCAGCAAGCAGAACCCTAATCACTTTCCCCTCCAAGGTGACCACAAGTTCCTGAGGCGGTGCCATTGGTGCCGCCAATGTGCTCGGAGATCAAGAGCTTAGCCTCTGGTGGCCGTTTTTCACAGAGAGAAATTCCGCTGCCCAATGACTCCGGGCCTGCAAACAGGCTCGAACGCGCTGGTCACGTGCCCGGAGTATGAGGTTCCGGCTGGAGTGTGGCCTGCATCGCAGAGCGGGGCCACCGTTGCTGACGGGGCGTCAATTCACAGCGCCGCGCGGTCCTTCAGCGGCTCCCACCACGCCCGGTTGGCGCGGTACCAGGCGACGGTTTCGGCGAGGCCGGTCGCGAAGTCCTTGCGCGGCCGGTACCCCAACTCGGCGGAGATCTTGGTGCAGTCGACCGAGTAGCGCAGATCGTGCCCCTTGCGGTCGGCGACGTACTCCACCATGTCCCAGTCGCTGCCGCACTCCGCGAGCAGCCGCCCGGTCAGCTCCTTGTTGGTCAGTTCCGTGCCGCCGCCGATGTTGTAGACCTCGCCCGGCCTGCCACCGGTGCGGACCAGCTCGATGCCCCGCACGTGGTCGTCGATGTGCAGCCAGTCCCGGACGTTGAGGCCGTCGCCGTACAGGGGCACCCGCTTGCCGTCGAGCAGGTTGGTCACGAAGAGGGGGATGGCCTTCTCGGGGAAGTGGTGGTGCCCGTAGTTGTTGGAGCACCGGGTCACGCGCACGTCCAGGCCGTGGGTGCGGTGATAGCTCAGGGCGAGCAGATCGCTCGACGCCTTGGACGCGGCGTAGGGCGAGTTGGGGCTCAGCGGATGCTCCTCCGGCCAGGACCCCTCGGCGATCGATCCGTAGACCTCGTCCGTGGAGATGTGGACGAACGTGCGGACGCCGGCGCGCAGGGCCGCGTCGAGCAGGACCTGGGTGCCCACGACGTTGGTCCGCGTGAACTCGGCCGAGCTCCGGATGGAGCGGTCCACGTGCGACTCGGCGGCGAAGTGGACCACCTGGTCGACGTTTCCCATGAGCCTGTGCACGAGCTGGTCGTCGCAGATGTCGCCGTGGACGAAGGAGAACCCGGGGTGGCCGCGCACCGCGTCGAGGTTGGCCGGATTTCCCGCGTAGGTCAGTTTGTCGAGCACGGTCACGGTGACCTCGCCCGGGCCCTGCGGGCCGAGGACCGTACGTACGTAGTGGGAGCCGATGAAGCCCGCTCCGCCGGTCACCAGTACATGGGTGGCCGTCATGAGGAGATCTGCACTTTGCTGTGGTCGCCGAGGAGGAGCCGGTGGGCGTGCGGCACGGCGGGGGCCGGTGTGACCATGACGCTGCGGCCGATCAGGGAGGCCTCGATCCGGCCCACGCCCTTGATCGAGGAGTCCCGCAGCACGATCGAGAACTCGATCTCGCTGTTCTCGATGTGGCAGTACTCCGACACGGAGGTGTAGGCGCCGATGTAGGAGTCGCTGACGACGGTGCCCCGGCCGATGATGGCGGGACCCACGACGCGGGACCTGCGCACCCGCGCGCCCTCCTCGATCAGCACCCGGCCGATGATCTGGCTCTCCTCGTCGATGTCGCCCTCGATCCGCGGTTCGAGCGTCTCCAGGACCGAGCGGTTGACCTCCAGCATGTCCACGACGTTCCCGGTGTCCTTCCAGTAGCCGGAGACCGTCGTGGAGCGTACGTTGCGCCGCTCGTCGATGAGCCACTGGATGGCGTGGGTGATCTCCAGCTCCCCGCGCGGGGACGGTGCGATCGAGCGGACCGCCTCGTGGACGGCCGACGTGAACAGGTACACGCCGACGATCGCGAGGTTGCTCTTGGGCCAGCGGGACTTCTCCTCGACGCTCACGATGTCGCCCGCGTCGTTCAGCTCGGCGATGCCGAAGGCGCTGGGGTCGTTCACGTGGGTCAGCAGGATCTGGGCGTCGGGGCGGTCCCGTACGAAATTGTCGATCAGGTCCGTGATGCCGCCGACGATGAAGTTGTCGCCCAAATACATGACGAAATCTTCATCTCCCAGGAATTCACGGGAGATCAGGACCGCGTGCGCGAGGCCCAGTGGTTTTTCCTGCGGAATGTAGGTGACGTCGAGGCCGAACTTGGACCCGTCGCCTACCGCTTCCTGAATCTCTTCGGCGGTTTCGCCGACAATGATGCCGACCTCGGTGATACCTGCCTCTGCTATGGCTTCAAGGCCGTAGAAGAGAACGGGTTTGTTGGCCACCGGGACCAATTGTTTCGCCGTGGTGTGAGTGAGCGGCCGCATACGCGTTCCCGCTCCTCCCGAGAGGACGAGAGCCTTCATGACGAGGCCTCCGACCTGCGGAAACGGCCTGCTGTAACGGTCTTTAAAATGTGCAACGACATGCAGCAGCCCCCAAGCCACGACCGGGTCGGTAGGCCCGGTCGCCGCATCGATAAACGCCATTGTGCACGTGCCGCGTCAGAATTTATGTGCTCAGGTGGCCTCTTGTCCAGCCTTCTCTAATTAACATCGCTTACGACCTCCGGTGGCGCGAGTGATTTCCGCAACATTCCCCGGGATTTCTCGCGCCATTTTGGTTAGTACTGTTGAGGATGATGACCCGGCCGGGGGTCCCATGGGGGAGAGGGGTAACCCGCCGGCCGGGTCGTTCTTTGGCAGGTGTTCAGCTCAGTTCGTGCTGGGCTCCTGCTCCGAGGCCTCCTGCTCCGTGGGCCCATGGCCCGCGGGGGCGCCCGGCTGCTTGCGGGGGGTGACGAACAGTGTGGTGAGCAGGGCGAGACCGAGCAGCACGGCACAGACGTAGCTGGAGATCTCCAGGCCGTGGGACATCGCCTCGCGGGCGGCGTCCGCGACCGCGGCGGTCTTCTGGTCGTCGTCGAGCGCGTGGATCACGGACCCCGCGCTGTCCGTCACGACCCCGCTGAGCTTGTCGGCCTCGGCCGACGGGACACCGGAGTCGGTGAGCCGGTCGTTCAGGTCGGAGGAGAGCGTGCTGAAGAACAGCGTGGTCAGTACGGCGATACCGAGCGCGGAGCCCAGTTCGCGGGCCGCGCTCTGTACGCCCGAGCCCTGGCCCGCGCTCTCGTGGGGCACGTCCACCAGGACGATGTTGGTGACCTGCGCCGTGGCGAAGCCGACGCCGATGCCGTAGATGAACAGCGCGATCGCGATCGCCCACCAGGAGCTGTCGGTGGCGGCGATCATGCCGAGCATCACCAGACCGCCGGCCTCCAGGACCAGACCGATCCGCACCTGGGAGATCGGCGGGACCGTGGCGGCCATCGAGAAGCTGGCACCGCTGGCGAAGAAGCTGCCCACGGCGAGGGCGACGAGCGCGAGCCCGGCCTCGAACGCGCTGTAGTCCAGCGTGAACTGCAGCCACAGGGGCAGCACCGCGATGATGCCGAACTCGCCGAGGCCGACGATCAGCGTCACCACGTTGCCGTTGCGGAACGAGGGGATGGAGAAGAGCTTGACGTCCATCAGCGGCTCGTCGTTCTTCCTGCCCAGCGTCGCCTGGCGCCGCCAGAACGCCCACAGGACCACGACCGAGACGATGAACGAGACGAACACGGGCGAGGGACCGCCGCTCCACGAGACGCCGCCGACGTCAAGCGACTCGGTGGTCATCAGCCAGCCGTAGGTGCGTCCCTCGATCAGGGCGAAGGCCAGCAGACCGAGCCCGACGGCGGACAGCGCGCCGCCGATGCCGTCGATGCGGCCCCGCGTGTGGGGCGAGGGGGCGAGGTAGATCATCGCCCCCGCCATGATCAGGGCGACGAGGGGGATGTTGATGCCGAAGGCCCAGCGCCAGGAGATGTCGGCGAGCCAGCCGCCGAGCAGCGGGCCCACGGCCGCCGCGGCGCCGATGGTCGACCCCCAGATGGCGAAGGCCTGACCTCGCGCCTTACCGGTGAAGGTGGCGTTCACCAGGGCGAGCGACGTCGGCAGGATCATGGCGCCGCCGATGCCCTGGAGGGCGCGGGCCAGGATGAGCAGGCCGCCGTTGGGCGCGGCGGCGGCCAGCAGGCTGGTGACGCCGAACACGACGAGACCGATGACGAAGATCTTGCGGGCGCCGTACAGGTCGGCGAGGCGGCCGGCGAGCAGGAGCAGCGCCGCGAAGGCGATCGCGTAGGACTCCTGGATCCACTGGGCTTCCGCCGAGTCGATCGAGAGGTCTTCGATGATCGGGGCCAGGATCACGTTGACGATCGTGATGTCCACGACGATCAGGGCCACACCCAGGGACACGGCGACGAGGCCGAGCCACTGGCGCATGGTGGGGGGTTCCGCGGTGCCGTTCAAGGTACCTCCACTCTGATGTATCTTTGCCATGAAGATAGATTGGACGCGTTACGGTGTCAAACCCCTTGGCCCGCTGGGCCACGGCGCGGATCGGGAACGGGAGCATTGACGATGGAGCAAGTGGAGCGAGCCGGGTTCGACGGCCTGGAGGCGCGACGCGATCGCCTCATGGACGGACTGCGCGCCTTCGGCGCCAACTACGCGGAGTTCACCCAGCGGTTCGCGACGTGGCTCGGCCTGCACTCCACCGACGCCGCCGCCCTGGTCGAGATCCTGTACGCCGAGGACAAGGGCACCCCGCTGTCCCCCGCCCGGCTGAGCGAGCGCGTCTCCCTCTCATCCGGCGCGACGACCGCCCTGCTGAACCGCCTCGAAGCGGCCGGGCACATCGTCCGCACCCGCGAGCACACCGACCGCAGGATCGTGACGCTGCGCAGCAGCCCCCATGTGAAGCCGCGGGCCGAGGAGTTCTTCGGCCCCTACGCCACCCGCATGACCGCCGAGATGTCGCAGTACACCCCCGAACAGCTCCAGCACTTCGAGAACTTCATCGCTCACCTGCGGGACACCATGGACTCGCTGCTCGCGACCGAGTACCAGGAGCGCCAGACGGGCGGCCGCGCCACCCCCCGCCAGACCTGACGAACACGGGGATCGTGACTGACGCGCCCGCACAGGAGTTGGACCTCCGCGGAACGAACCGCACGGCGCACGCACCACCGAGAGGTCCCCCATGCCCCCTGCCAGTGTCCATTTCAACGGCGGGGTCAACCTGCCGGACGCCCCCACCGTCCTGCGCGCTCTCGCGGAACGGGTCCCCGCGGGCGTACGCCGCCTGCCCGACGGCGAGACCGGCGACCGGGCCCAGTGGATCGGATACCAGTTCCCCCGGCTCCTTGCCACGCCCGGACTGGTGCCGGACACCGGGTCAACCGGGGACACGGCCGCCGACGACTCCTATGAGGGCGGGCCCTCGGTGCGGCTGGCCGAGGGAACCGACCCGGAGGGCCTGCGGTGGCCCGACCTGGGTTACGCGAGCGAGTACGAGAAGTCCTACGCGGCCTTCGTGGCCCTGCGGGACGAGGGCGTGGTGCCCGGCGGTGTCCGCATGCAGGCCGAGTACCCCACGCCCCTGGCGGTCGGCAGCCTCTTCAGCCCCGGCGACAAGGAGCGCATCGCGCCTTCCTACGAGCGGGCGCTCCTCGGCGATCTCGACCGGCTCCTGGCCCTCGTGCCGCACGCCGACCTGGCCGTGCAGTGGGACCTCGCGGTGGAGACCGTGCTGATCGACCAGGACCCCTCACGCCTGGAACCGCTGACGTCGCGGGTGGCGGCGCTCATGGGCCGCGTACCGGACGGCGTACCGGTCGGAGTGCACCTGTGTTACGGCGACTTCGAGCACCGGCACATGATCGAGCCGGAGTCCCTCGCGAACCAGGTCGAGATCGCCAACGCGCTCGCCGGGGGCCCGGCCGGGCCCCGTCCTGGATCTCCTTCACCGTCCCGCAGGACCGCTCCGACGAGGCGTACTTCGAACCACTGGCCGGCCTGCGGACCGGCCCCGCGACCGAGCTCTGTCTGTCGGTCGTGCCCTACCACCCCGCCCGGCAGGCCGAGGGCACCGTTCAGAAGCAGATCGAGCTCATCGACCGGTTCCTCCCCGGGGACGACACGGCCTGGGGGATCTGCACCGAGTGCGGGATGGCGCGCGCCGAGCGCGAGGACGTGCCGCTCCTGATCGACCTGCACCGCGAGATCCTCCAGAGGTTCGGGACGGCCGGCTGAGTCAACCTCCGTACAGAAGACGGCCCTTGACAGCCCGACCTGGGGCGAAGAAGATACTCTCCATCTTGGAACGTGTATGCCCAGCGGCCCCGTTCCCATCACCGCGCCGGCCGGACAGTACGTAATCCGCCTCACCCGGCGCCGCGACCGTACGCGCCTCGCACCCTCACCTCCTGCCCCCTCCCCGGACGTCGTCCTGCCCACCGCCTCCGCCCCAGCGGCCGAGGCGGTGTCAGGCGTGCCCGGGCGGCCTGCCCTGAAGGAGAAGCATGAAAGTCCTGTTCATCGCCGCGGGAACGAGCCCGGCGGGAGTCTTCGCCCTGGCCCCGCTCGCTACGGCGGTGCGCAACGCCGGGCACGAGATCCTCGTCGCCGCCTTCGACGAACTGACCCCGACCATCGCCTCCGTCGGACTGCCCGCCGTGGCCGTGGCCGAGGGCCACACCACGGAGAGCATCAAGCAGCTGGACCGGCCGGGCGGCCCGATCGAGTTCCCGTGGTCGCCCGAACAGGAACTCCCTTACGTGGGGCGCTGGTTCGGGCGCCAGGCGGCGGTCGGCCTTGAGGGGCTCCTGCGGCTCGCCGACGCCTGGCGGCCGGACCTCGTGGTCGGCGGCACCGACGCGCACGCCGCCGGGCTGCTCGGTTCCAAACTCGGGATTCCCTACGTCCGTCAGGCCTGGGACTGGCTGCACTTCGAGGGGGTCGAGCAGTACGCGAACGAGGAACTCGCCCCGGAGCTAGGCCTGTTGGGCCTCGACCGGCTGCCCGACCCGGATCTGTTCATCGACATCTGCCCGCCGAGCCTGATCCCGCCGGGCACCAAGCCGGGCCGGCCGATGAGGTGGGTGCCGGGCAACCGGCAGCGCAAGCTGGAGCCGTGGATGTACGCCGCGGGTGAGCGCCGCAGGGTGTGCGTCACGCTCGGCAGCTTCCGCACCGCCATGCCGGAGATGTTCGACTACCTCTGCTCGCTGGTGGAACGCCTCTCCGAGCTCGACGCGGAGATCGTGGTCGCGGCGAACGAGGCGGCGTCGGAGAAGCTGCGGGCCCGCTTCCCGGACGTACGAAGCGACTGGGTGCCGATGGAGTTCCTCGTCCGCACCTGCGACACGATCGTGCACGCCGGGGGTCTGACCACGCTCAACGCCATGGCGGCGGGCACGCCGCAGGTGGTGGTCAACCAGTTCCAGGCCTTCGAGAGTTCGCTGCGGATCCTCGAACAACAGGGCTCCAGCGTGATCCTGCACCGGGGCGACAAGTCGCCGGACAACACGTTCGACGCCTGCAACAAGATCCTCTCCGACGACAGTTACGCGCGCCACGCCCGCGACCTCGCGGGAGAGCTGGCGAAGATGCCGTCGCCCAACGACGTCGTCGGCGATCTGGAAGCGCTGGCGCGCGGCTGACACCGGTAGCCGCCCCTCGCACAGCACTGACGCAACCACTGAACCCGCGACCGAAAGGGTCCGCCTGCCATGCAGACCTCACCCCCCAAGCCGCCGCCTTCCGCACGGGTGCTGCAGCTCGCCACTTCGAGCTGGATGGCCGCCGCCGTCAGCGCCGCCGCCGAACTCGGCGTCGCCGACGCGCTCGCCGCCGGGCCCCGCCCGGTGCACGAGATCGCGGAGACCGTCGGCGCCCACGCGCCCACCCTCTACCGGCTGATGCGGGCCTGCGCCGACATCGGCCTCTTCGAGGAGCGCGAGGGCCAGGTGTTCGCCCTGACCGAGGTCGGTGACGCGCTCCGCAGCGACTCGCAGACCTCGATGCGCAACTTCGCCCGCTGGGTCGGCCTCGCCGCCGACCGCAACACCTGGGCAGGACTCGCGGACAGCGTCCGCACCGGCAATCCGGCCTTCGAGCAGGTGCACGGCCAGGACGTCTGGGACTACATGCGTGGCCGCGCCGACGTGTCGAAGGTCTTCGACGACGCCATGTCCGAGGCCTCCCGCCAGCTGATCGCCCCGGTGGTCGGCGCCTTCGACTTCGGCGGCATCGGCACCCTCGTCGACGTCGCGGGCGGGCACGGCGCCCTGCTCGCAGCGGTCCTGGCCGACAACCCGGACACCCGCGGCCTGCTGTACGACCAGCCCGACGTGGTGGCCGGGGCCGAGCAGACGTTCAAGGACCGCGGGGTGGACGACCGCGTCGAGATCGTCGCGGGCGACTTCTTCGACTCCGTACCGGTGGGCGGTGACGCCTACCTGCTGTCGAACGTCATCCACGACTGGGACGACGAGCAGTCCCTGAAGATCCTCACCAACTGCCGGGAAGCGCTCGCCGAGGGCGGCAGGGTGCTCCTGGTCGAGGCCGTCATGCCGGAGCGCGCCGAGCCGTCGCCGACGGTCACGCTCATGGACCTCAACATGCTGGTGCTCTGCGGCGGCAAACAGCGCACCCGGGCCGAGTTCGCCGCCCTCTTCGAGAAAGCCGGCCTGCGCCTCGAGCGCATCGTCCGGGCGGGCCTGCACAGCGTCGTCGAAGCCGTCCGGGTCTGACCGACCCAAGCCAAGCGGTCCGGGTCTGACCGACCCAAGCCAAGCGGAGGGACAGTAAGTAATGCCCATCATCACGCCCGACAACGGGTCGCTCACCGTGTTCAACCTCTTCGACACCGTCGACAGGGACGGCCAGAAGACCCTGCTCGACACGATGCAGGGGATCATCGAGGGGGCGAACTACCCGGGGTGGCGCTCCTCCACCCTGCACGGCGGCCTGGACAAGCCCTGTGCCGCCAACTACATCCAGTGGCGCAGCCTGGAGGACCTCCAGGAGCGCTACGAGGGCGAGAACTTCAAGCACAACACGGTGCCCTACTTCAGTGAACTGACCACCACGGTGCACCTGCTCAAGACAGAGGTGATCGCCACCCATCTGCACCACTCGCTGGAGCAGATAGAGATCTCGACGGAGCGGGACGACTTCACCGTCATCGTGATCATGGGCGTCAAGCCGGAGAACCAGGCCCGAGTCGTGGACCTGTTCGCCAAGCCCGACGAGTCGATGCAGGAGGTGCCGGGCTACCGCTCCAACTCCATCCTGCGCGGCATCGAGGGGGACTTCGTCGTCAACTACGCCCAGTGGGAGAGCCGCGAGGCGTACGAGACGTTCCACAACCTGCCGGAGGAGACGCGCTCGGCGCAGGCGCGGGCCATGCGCGCGGAGGCCCGCCCGCTGCTGACATCGCGGTCGGCGAACACCTACGAGGTCGTGTTCTCGCGCTCCGCCACCGATCAGCCGGCCGGTGGCCAGTGACGACCACCCCCTCGGTCGACGGCGCCGAAGCCGCCGGTGTCCCCGGTCCGCACCCCGCGCCCGGACCGGTCGTCGTCGGGCCCCAGGACTCCCGCTACGGCGAGCTGGCGCGCGGCGACAACTACCGGTTCGTCGGCGCGCCCGACCAGATCGAACTTGTCGGCTCCACCGGTCAGGTCGCCGACGCCCTCGGCCGCGCCCTGGCCGCCGGCAAGCGGGTCGCCGTACGCAGCGGCGGGCACTGCCCGGAGGCCTTCGTGGCCGATCCGGAGGTCAAGGTCGTCATCGACCTCTCGCTGATGTCGCGGGTGTACTACGACCCGGAGCTCAACGCCGTCGCCATCGAGGCCGGCGCGACGGTCGGCCACGTGTACAAGACGCTGTACTGGAACTGGGACGTGACGCTGCCCGCCGGTGTCTGCACCGCGGTGGGCATGGGCGGCCACATCTCCGGCGGCGGGTACGGCCCGCTGTCGCGGCTGCACGGCCTGGTCGCCGACCACCTCTACGCCGTCGAGGTCGTCCACGTAGACCAAGGCGGCCAGGTCCGCACGGTCATCGCCACCCGTGAGCCGGACGACCCCAACAGGGCGCTGTGGTGGGCCCACACCGGCGCGGGAGGGGGCAACTACGGGATTGTGACGCGCTTTTGGATGCGCTCTCCCGAGGCGACGGGCACCGACCCCGCGGGGCTGCTGCCCAAGCCGCCCGCCTCGCTGCTCACCGCGATGGTCAACTGGTCGTGGGACCAGTGCGACCTGCCCGCGTTCAGCAGGATCGTCCGCAACTTCATGGGCTGGCACGTCGAGAACAGCGGGCCCGGCTCACCGTTCGCGGGGCTCTTCGCCTCGCTGTGGGTCAGGCACCGCTCGGGCGGCGGGCTCACCATGTTCGTGCAGATGGACTCCACGGCGCCGGACGCCGCGGGCAAGCTGGACGCGTTCCTCGCGGCCGTCGACGAGGGCGTCGGGGTCACCCCCTTCGTCATCCGCAACGAACTGCCGTGGCTGACCGCGAGCCGCTACATGGGCCAGGGCGACTCCGGTCCCGTGATGGGCGCGCGCATCAAGACCAAGGCCGCCTACCTGCGCGGCGTGCACACCGAGGAGCAGATCGCGACGCTCTACCGGTGGTTCCAGCGCGAGGACTACTTCGGCCGCGAGTCCCTGATGATGCTCAACGGCTACGGCGGCGCCATCAACGCGGTCGGGCCCGCGGACACCGCCTCGGTCCAGCGCGACTCCGTGATCAAGGCGGCGTACTCGGCGTCCTGGGGCAACCCGGCCGAGGACGACGCGCACATCGCCTGGCTGCGCGGTCTCTACGGAGAGCTGTACGCGGACACCGGCGGGGTGCCGGTCCCCGGCGACCTCGCGGACGGGTCGTACATCAACTACCCGGACATCGACCTCGCCGACCCGGAGCAGAACCGCTCCGGGGTGCCCTGGCACGAGCTCTACTTCAAGGACAACTACGCGGCGCTGCAAGCCGTCAAGGCGACATGGGATCCCCGTGACGTCTTCCACCACGCCCTGTCCGTGCGGTTGCCGGAGGAACAGATGACGTACCCCACCGCCCACATCCCCGACCACTACGACTTCGAGTCCATCTACGCGGGCAAGGGCAAGGACGCGGGCAAGGAGTCGGGCAAGGCCGCGGGCGAGGAGAAGGCGCCGCCGGTCCAGCCGTGGGACATCGGCAGGCCCCAGCCGGCCCTGGTGGCCGTGCACGCCTCCGGGGCCGTCGTCGGGGATGTCCTCGACGTCGGCTGTGGCCTCGGCGACAACGCCGCCTTCCTTGCCGGGCAGGGCCACCGGGTCACCGCGATCGACGTGGCCGAGGCGGCGGTCCAGGAGGGCAGGCGCCGGGCGAAGGCCAAGGGGGTCGAGGTCGAGTTCGCCGTCGCGGACGCCACCCGGCTCACGGGCTTCGAGGGCCGCTTCGACACCATCGTCGACAGCGCCTGCTTCCACGCGCTGGCCGCCGACGAGCGTGAGCGCTACCTGGTGGCTCTGCGTGAGGCGTCCCGGCCGGGCGCCACCCTGCACATGTTCTGCTTCGCCCAGGAGTTCGAGGCCCCGTTCCCGGGACCGCACCGGCACACCGCCGCGTACCTGCGCGAGGTCGTCGGCGGCGTCTGGAACGTGGTCTCCGTCGAGCCCGCGACGTTCTCCAGCTCGCTCGGCGTCGACGACATCTCGGCCATGATCAAGTCGGAGTACCCGGACGGCGACGTCGACCCGGAGCGGCTCGCCGGGCTCGCGCTCGACGAGCAGGGCAAGGCGACGATGCCGGTCTGGCACGTGACCGCCCAGCGCCGGCCCTGAATCCGGCGCCTCCGCAGCCGACGGTTGTGGGCCCGCGGTACGTCCTGCGGGCCCACATGCCGCCGCGCTCCACCAACCGCCCACGAACACACGGAGGTTGACGGTATGCCGACCCCTCCCCCGCGGTGGCTCATCCTGGGAGCCGATGGTCTGCTCGGCTCCGCTGTCGCCGACGTCGCCGAAGCCGACCCCCGGATCGAGGCCGTGCACCGGGCGGGACGCGCCCAGGCCGACGTGACCCGGCCCGGCGAGGTCGAGCGGCTGATGGGCGCCGCGCGGCCCGATGTCGTGGTCAACGCCACCGTCTTCACCGGTGTCGACCCCTGCGAGGCCGATCCGGCCCGCGCGTACGAGGTCAACGTGCTCGGCGCCCGCCGGGTCGCGCGGGCCGCGGCCGACGCGCACGCCCGCTGCGTGTACATCAGCACGGACTACGTCTTCGACGGCACAGGCCCCGACGCGTACGACGAGACCGCGGCCCCCCGCCCCCTGCTGACCTACGGAATGTCCAAGCTCGCGGGGGAGTTCGAGACCTGCCACGCGAGCCCCCGGCACCTGGTGGTGCGCACCGCGGCCCTGTTCGGACCGTCCCCGACGAGCGACCGGCGCAGGGCGGGCTTCCTCGAACAGATCCTGCGGCGCGCGACGGCGGGGGAGCCCGCCGATGTGATCGACACCCTGGTCATGTCGCCCACGTACACGGTGGACCTGGCCCGCATGCTCATCGAACTGCTCGCCGCCGATGTGGACGGCGGGCCGTACCACGTGACCAACGAGGGCAGCGCGACCTGGTACGACCTGGCGTACGCCGCCGTGGCGGGCCTCGGTCTCGAAGCACTGCCCCGCCGGGCCTCGCCCGGCCCCGCGTCGGCCGGCCCGGCGCGCCCGGCCACGACCCCGCTCGTCTCCCTGCGACTTCCGCCCCGCGTACGGCAGTTGAACCGCCCCTGGCGGAGCGCGCTCACGGAGTTCCTGCGCGAGCACGGACCGGCCGCTGTGTCCGCCACGCGGCGCCCAAGCCAGCCCACGCCCACGCTTCCTGCTCCCCCCGCCCAGTCTTCGCCCGCCCAGTCTTCCCCCGCACAGCGACCGACCTGAGGAGACTTCATGTCCGACAAGCCGATCTGCCGCATCTGTGGCGGCGCCCTGCGTGAGTTCCTCGACCTGGGCCCGCAGCCCATGGGCAACGCGTTCGTCCCGCCCGACAAGCGTGACGACGAGGCCTTCGCCTTCCGCTTCCGGCTCGCCGTCGCCATGTGCGAGGCGTGCACCATGGTGCAGTTGATCGACTACGTCCAGCACGACCAGATGTTCCACTCCGCCTACCCGTACCGCTCCTCGGGCTCGTCCGTCATGCGGGCCCACTTCGAGGATCTTGCGGGGCGCTTCCTGTCGGAGGAGCTGACCGGCTCGGACCCCTTCATCGTCGAGCTGGGCAGCAACGACGGCATCATGCTGCACACGATCGCCAAGGCGGGTGTGCGCCACCTCGGGGTGGAGCCGTGCGGGGACGTCGCCGAGGTCGGCAGGTCCAACGGGATACGGGTGGTCAACGAGTTCTTCGACGAGGATCTCGCCGCCCGCATCCTCGCCGACGACGGCAAGGCCGATGTCGTCTTCGCCGCCAACACCTTCTCGCACATCGACTTCCTCGACTCCATCCTGCGCGGCATCAAGAATCTGCTGGCGCCCGGCGGTGTCTTCGTCTTCGAGGACCCGTACTTCGGCGACATCGTGCAGCGCGCCTCGTTCGACCAGATCTACGACGAGCACATCTTCTTCTTCACGGCGCGTTCCGTGCAGGACATGGCCGCCCGCTACGGCCTCGAACTGGTCGACGTGGAGCTTCTGCCGGTGCACGGCGGCGAACTGCGCTGCGTGCTGGCCCACACGGGCGCTCGGCCCGTGAGCCCCGCGGTCACCGAACTCCTCAAGCAGGAGGAGGAGCAGGGCCTTACCGACTCCGCGACGCTGACGCGCTTCGCGGACGGGGTGCGTGAGCTCGGCGAGAACCTGGTGGCCCGGCTGCGCGAACTGCGGGACCAGGGCAAGCGGGTGGTCGGCTACGGCGCCACGGCCAAGAGCACCACCCTGCTCAACTACTGCGGGATCACCCCGGACCTGGTCTCCTTCATCTGCGACTCCACCGCGGAGAAGCAGGGGCGCCTCACGCCGGGCACGCTCATCCCGATCGAGAGCCCGGAGGCCTTCGCGGACCCGTACCCGGACTACGCGCTGCTGCTGGCCTGGAACCACAAGGACGAGATCCTCGAGAAGGAGGCCGCGTTCCGCGAGGCGGGCGGGCGCTGGATCCACTACGTCCCCGACGTACGGATCGACTGACCTCTGTACCGGACCGCCTGACCTCTGACCCCTGTACCGCTGTACCGCCGGCGCACCCGGCCGCGCCCTCCCGCGGCCGGGTGCGCCCCCTTTTTTTGCCCTGTGCGCGTACTTTGCGTGCTTCCGACCGTTTCATACGACCCATGGGAGAAACGAATGTCCCGCCGTCTCTTCACCTCGGAGTCTGTGACCGAGGGTCACCCCGACAAGATCGCTGACCAGATCAGCGACACCATTCTCGACGCGCTTCTGCGCCAGGACCCGAAGTCCCGGGTCGCCGTGGAGACGTTGATCACCACCGGCCTGGTGCACGTGGCCGGCGAGGTGACGACCAAGGCGTACGCGCCGATCGCGCAGCTGGTCCGCGACAAGATCCTCGAGATCGGTTACGACTCCTCGAAGAAGGGCTTCGACGGCGCCTCCTGCGGCGTCTCGGTGTCCATCGGCGCACAGTCCCCCGACATCGCGCAGGGCGTCGACACCGCGTACGAAAAGCGCGTCGAGGACGCCTCCCGCGTAGAAGAAGCAGAAGAAGAGGACGAGCTCGACAAGCAGGGCGCGGGCGATCAGGGCCTGATGTTCGGTTACGCGTGCGATGAGACGCCGGAGCTGATGCCGCTCCCGATCCATCTCGCGCACCGGCTGTCGCGTCGTCTGTCGGAGGTGCGCAAGAACGGGACGATCCCGTATCTGCGCCCGGACGGCAAGACGCAGGTCACCATCGAGTACGACGGTGACAAGGCCGTCCGTCTGGACACGGTGGTGGTCTCCTCGCAGCACGCCTCGGACATCGACCTGGACTCGCTGCTCGCTCCCGATATCCGGGAGTTCGTGGTGGAGCCGGAGCTGAAGGCGCTGTTGGAGGACGGCATCAAGCTGGAGACCGAGGGCTACCGCCTGCTGGTGAACCCGACCGGTCGTTTCGAGATCGGCGGTCCGATGGGTGACGCGGGTCTGACCGGCCGCAAGATCATCATCGATACGTACGGCGGCATGGCCCGCCATGGTGGTGGCGCTTTCTCGGGCAAGGACCCCTCCAAGGTCGACCGCAGTGCGGCGTACGCGATGCGCTGGGTGGCCAAGAATGTGGTGGCCGCCGGTCTCGCGGCGCGCTGTGAGGTGCAGGTCGCGTACGCGATCGGCAAGGCGGAGCCGGTGGGTCTGTTCGTGGAGACGTTCGGTACGGCCACGGTCGACACCGACAAGATCGAGGCGGCCATCGCCGAGGTCTTCGACCTGCGTCCGGCGGCGATCATCCGTGACCTGGACCTGTTGCGGCCGATCTACGCGCAGACCGCGGCGTACGGTCACTTCGGGCGGGCGATCCCCGACTTCACGTGGGAGCGCACCGACCGCGTGGACGCCCTGCGCAAGTCGGCGGAGGCCTGAGGTGCGCATCGCCGTCACCGGCTCCATCGCCACCGACCACCTCATGACGTTCCCCGGCCGCATCAGCGAACAACTGCTGGCCGACAAACTCGACCACGTCTCCCTGTCGCTGCTCGTCGACGACCTGGAGATCCGCGACGGAGGCGTCGCCGCCAACATCGCCTACGGCCTGGCCCGCCTCGGCCACCGCCCCCTCCTCGTCGCGGCCGTCGGCGCCGACTTCCACGACTACGGAACACGCCTGAGCGGACTGGGAGTCGACACCTCCGGGGTGCACGTCTCCACCACCCGGCACACGGCCCGCTTCCTGTGCACCACCGACACCGACGGCAACCAGCTCGCCTCCTTCTACACCGGCGCGATGGCCGAGGCCTCCACGATCGACCTCGCCGACGTACTGCGCCGCCACGGCGGCGCCGACCTCGTACTGATCGGAGCCGACGACCCGACGGCGATGGCCCGTCACACCCACGCCTGCCGCACCCTGGGCATCCCCTTCATCGCCGACCCCGCCCAGCAACTGGCCCGGCTCACCGGCCCCGAGATCCGTGAACTGGTCGACGGCGCCGACCACTTGTTCACCAATGAGTACGAGCATGAGCTCCTCCTCGGCAAAACCGGCTGGACCCGCGGCGACGTACTCGGACGCGTCGGCAGCTGGATCACCACGCTCGGCGAGAAGGGCAGCCGCATCGAACGCGCCGACGAGCCGCCGGTGGAGGTCGCGGCCGTCTTCGCGGCCACTGTCGCCGACCCGACCGGAGTCGGTGACGCCTTCCGCGCCGGCTACCTCGCCTCGCTCTCGGCCGGGGCCGATCCGGTCCGGTGCGCCCGGACCGGATCGGCGCTCGCCACCCTCGCCCTTTCGGTCATCGGCACGCAGAACTACACCCCCACGCCCGAACGCGTGAGTGAACTACTTGTCGCCGCCTACGGAGCGGACGCGGCGTAAACGCCGGTAGGGCGGGTGAGCCCCAGCTGGGGTCCACCCGCCCTACGGACGTTCTCTCGCACTTCTTCAGCGCAGGTCTGCGCAGGACTGAGCAGATCAGCGCAGGTCAGCGCAGATCATCGCGCTCCGAGGCCTCCGACTCGGCCTGCTTGGCCTGGACCTCGGGGTCGAGGGAGGCCTGACCGCTGCCGTCGACCGAGGCCAGCGGCGTGCTGTCCGGGACCTCCGTCGCGGCGGGCGGCTCGACGAGCCAGTCCGGGTTGGCCTGCTTGTCCCACCACTTCCAGGCGGCGACCGCACCGCCCGCGAGGACGCCGAGGACGATGAGGCCCTTGGCGACACGCCCGGCGCGGGCCCGGCGGTTGTGCTTGCGGACCAGCCGCTGGATCTCCTTGGGCGAGACCTCACCGCGCAGTGCGGCGAGTGCCGCCGCCCCGCGGGACGCGGCCTCCTCACGGACGGGCTGGGCCACGGCCACGGCGTGCTCGATCCGCGGCTTCGAATAGTCGGCGGCCTGCTGGGCTGCCTTGCGGGTCTGCTCGGCGGCCCTGCGGGTACGGACAGCGGCTTCGTGCGCGGCGTGGTCGACCTTCGGCGGCACATGCGTACGGGCCTGCTCGATGCGCGGGCCGACGTGGGCGCCGTACTGCGCACGAGCTTGTCCGGCGGCCTGCGACACCTTGGGCGCGAGCCGTGCGCGGGATTCGTGCGCGTAATGGACGGCCTGCTCCTTGGCCGTGCCGGCGTAGGGGGCCACCGCCTCCGCGGCATGCCGCACGCTTTCCCTCGCCGAACCGGTCGCGGCGCGCACGCTGTCGATGCGGGTCACGGGATCCTCCTCCTCGGTGGCTTATAGGTATGTCACCTTTCCACCCTTTCAAGGATCATGCCTTTTGGATGGCTCCCAGGCATGAGAGGGCGGGCATCCGGGTGCGATCAATTCGATCAATGCCATCAAATCGGTACAAGAGAGTGCTTCGCCGACCATGCCACGGATCGCCCCGCCGCGCGCCCACTCCGCAGCTACTCGTCCCAATCCGGTCCGTGCGAGGATCGGGACGTCACAGAGGACAACGGAAGGCAGACCGTGGCCGAGCAGCTTTACGCCACCCTGAAGACCAACCGAGGCGACATCGAGGTGCTCCTGCACCCGAACCACACGCCCAAGACGGTCAAGAACTTTGTCGAGCTCGCCCAGGGTGAGCGCGAGTGGGTCCACCCGGCGACCGGCCAGAAGACCACGGACCGGCTCTACGACGGCACGGTCTTCCACCGCGTCATCAGCGGATTCATGATCCAGGGCGGCGACCCGCTGGGCAACGGCACGGGCGGCCCGGGCTACGAGTTCGCGGACGAGTTCCACCCCGACCTCGCCTTCGACAAGCCCTACCTGCTCGCCATGGCCAACGCGGGCCCGGGCACCAACGGCTCCCAGTTCTTCCTGACGGTCTCCCCGACCGCCTGGCTGACCCGCAAGCACACCATCTTCGGCGAGGTCACCGACCCGGCGAGCCAGAAGGTCGTCGACGAGATCGCGGCCACGCAGACCAATCCGCGCACCGACCGCCCCGTCAAGGACGTGGTCATCGAGTCCGTGGTCATCGAGACCCGCGCCGCCTGACCCGGCGTACGCGCGAGGGAACCAATCCGCCCCGCTCATCCGTAAGGAAGAGCGGGGCGGCGCGTTCGCACGCGTGGGCGTAGCTGTGCCTTCGTACGGAGATTGAGGGGACCCCATGGACCAGGCACCAGGCAGCCCGCAGGGGCCGAAGGACGCACCGCGGCTGCCCGGCTGTTACCGGCATCCGGACCGCGAGACCGGCATCGGCTGCGCCCGCTGCGAGCGCCCCATCTGCCCGGAGTGCATGATCAGCGCCTCGGTCGGCTACCAGTGCCCCGAGTGCGTGCGCGGCGGCTCGGGCACCGGCCACGCGCCCGCCGCGAACCAGCCGCGCACGCTCGCGGGCGGCTCGATCGCCTCCGACCCGCGCCTGGTCACCAAGATCCTCCTCGGTCTGAACATCGCGGTGTTCCTCGCGGTCAGTTCTATGGGCGACCGTCTGGTGAGCGACCTCGTCCTGGTCGGAGCGTGGCCGCCCGCCCCCTTCGCGCCGACCGAGGGCGTCGCCGAGGGCCAGTGGTACCGCCTGGTCACGTCGATGTTCACGCACCAGGAGATCTGGCACATCGCGTTCAACATGCTCGGCCTGTGGTGGCTCGGCGGCCCCCTGGAAGCCGCGCTCGGCCGCGCCCGCTATCTGGCGCTCTACATACTGTCCGGCCTCGCGGGCGGCGCCCTGACCTATGTCGTCGCCGACCCGGACCAGGCCTCGCTCGGGGCATCCGGAGCGATCTTCGGACTGCTCGGCGCGACCGCGGTCCTGATGCGGCGCCTGAACTACGACATGCGCCCGGTCATCGCGCTGCTCGCGCTGAACCTGCTCTTCACCTTCACCTGGAGCGGCATCGCCTGGGAGGCGCACGTCGGCGGTCTTGTCGCCGGTGTCGCCATCGCGTACGGGATGGTGCACGCGCCCCGTGAGCGGCGGACGCTCGTGCAGTGGGGGACCTGCGCGGTGGTGCTCGTCGTGGTCCTGGCCACTGTGGTCATCAGGACCGCACAGCTGGTGTGAGGCTTCTGAAGCCCACAGTTGTCCTCCGAAGCGCCTCCCATGTGCCTCCGAGTGCCTCCGAAGCGCACTGTTGTCCACAGCGTGTGCCGGATCTTGTGCATGCTGTGGGGAACAGCTGTGCCCCTTGTCGCTGACCTGGGTTTCCCCAGGAAGGACAAGGGGCCAGTGGTGGCGCGCATGGTGGGCCACCGGTCACACCGGCGTCAACACCATGAGGGTTATCCACAGATCGTCGTTCTTTTCCCCAGTTCGGTCCCCACTGTGGATAGCGCTGTGGATAACTCAGGGCAAGGCTTGCGTTCAGCCCTGCGGGCGGCTCGCTACTTCCACTGCGTGGAGACGCCGAACCCCGCAGCGATGAAGCCGAAGCCGACCACGATGTTCCAGTTGCCCAGCGGGTCGATCGGCAGCTTGCCGTCGGTGACGTAGAAGACGACGATCCAGGCGAGCCCGATGAGGAACATCGCGAGCATCACCGGAGCCACCCAGCTACGACTGGTCAGCTTGATGTTCGTCGCCTTCTTCGCGGGCGGCGTGTAATCGTCGGCCTTCTTGCGGATCCGTGACTTCGGCACGAGGGTCTCTCCTGTCGATACGGGGAGCTGAGCCCTCCCCCGGGCGTCCGTTAGCGTAGTGCTTCCGCGGCGCTGAAGGAGATAAGGGTACGTTGAGCAATTCCGCCGACTCCCCCACAGGTCCGGGTCGTCGCCCTCGCTGGCGGCCGGTCCGGTTGCTGACGGCCGCCGTTTTCGCGCTCGCGGGGCTCATCTTCTTCACCAGTTTCAACACGGCCAAGGGCACGAACATCCGCACCGACGCCTCAATGCTGCGGCTTTCCGACCTCATCCAGGAGCGCAGCCACAAGAACGGCAAGCTGGACGAGTCCAACGGTTCGCTGCGCGACGACGTCGAATCCCTGGCCGAGCGGGACAACGGCGGCACGAAGGCCGACGACGCCCGGCTCAAGGCCCTGGAGAAGAACGCGGGCACCAAGAAGCTCAGCGGCGACGCCGTCTCCGTCACCCTCGCCGACGCCCCGCCGGACGCCACCGCCAAGCTCCCCGGCTACCCCGAGCCCCAGCCGAACGACCTGGTCATCCACCAGCAGGACCTCCAGGCCGTGGTCAACGCCCTCTGGCAGGGCGGCGCGAAGGGCATCAAGGTCATGGACCAGCGGCTCATCTCCACCAGCGCCGTGCGCTGCGTGGGCAACACCCTGATCCTCCAGGGCCGCGTCTACTCGCCCCCGTACAAGGTGACGGCGGTCGGCGACCCGGAGAAGCTCAAGACGGCTCTCGCGGCGTCTCCGGAGATCCAGAACTACATGCTGTACGTCAACGCCTACGGCCTCGGCTGGAAAGTCGACGACGACGGGGCGATGACTCTTCCCGGCTACTCGGGCACAGTGGATCTCCACTACGCGAAGCCTGTGGAGTAACCCGTGGAGTAGCACCCGGGGAGGGACCGTCCGGTGTCGGTGCGAGTGCTGTTGAGGACGTTCAGCGAACTGTGCATCACCGTCGGCACGCTGATCGTGCTCTTCGTGGTGTACGTCCTGTTCTGGACCGGCGTGAAGGCCGACAGCGCCATGGACGGGCAGATCGACGACCTGCGGGACCAGTGGGCGCAGGGCTCCGTGCCCACGGGGACGGATGATGAGGCCGCCGGGACCTCCGAGACCTCTCCGAAGAAGCCCGCCCCCTACAAGGACGGCAAGCCCTTCGCCGTCATGTACATCCCGCGGTTCGGTTTCACGTGGAACAAGCCGGTGCTCCAGGGCACCGGAACCGACCTCCTCAAGAAGGGGCTCGGTCACTACGGAGACACCGCTCAGCTCGGCCAGCGGGGCAACTTCTCCGTGGCGGGCCATCGCCGCACCTACGGCGACCCCTTCAAGGACTTCCCGGAGCTGCGGCCGAACGACCCCGTGGTCCTGACCGACGGCACCACCTGGTTCACGTACCGCGTCGACAACAAGCCCTACAAGACGCTGCCCGGCGACATCGACGTCATCGATCCGGTCCCGCGCAAGTCCGGATACGAGGGGCCGGGCCGTTACCTCACCCTTACCACCTGTGAACCAGAGTGGGGCCACAGCCACCGGTTGATCGTCTGGGCGCACCTCGACGCCACCCAGCCCGTCGAGGCCGGGAAACCGGAGGCACTGCGCCGTTAGTCTGGTGCCGTACGGCGACGGAAGGGACGGCATGTACGGCTGGATCTGGCGGCATCTGCCGGGAAACGCATGGGTAAGGGCACTGCTTTCGCTGATGCTCGTCTTCGCTGTGGTCTACGTGCTCTTCCAGTACGTCTTCCCCTGGGCCGAGCCGCTGCTTCCCTTCAACGACGTGACGGTGGACGGCCAGTGAGTACCGAGAGGCGCCCCAGCCGCATCCTGGTGGTCGACAACTACGACAGCTTCGTCTTCAACCTCGTCCAGTACCTGTACCAGCTGGGCGCCGAGTGCGAGGTCCTGCGCAACGACGAGGTCGAGCTGCGCCACGCGCAGGACGGCTTCGACGGAGTCCTGCTCTCGCCGGGCCCCGGCACCCCCGAGCAGGCCGGTGTCTGCGTCGACATGGTGCGCCACTGCGCCGACACCGGGGTGCCGGTGTTCGGCGTCTGCCTCGGCATGCAGTCGATGGCGGTGGCGTACGGCGGAGTGGTGGACCGGGCGCCGGAGTTGCTGCACGGCAAGACGTCCTCGGTCGTGCACGAGGGCGAGGGCGTGTTCGCCGGGCTCCCGTCGCCGTTCACCGCGACCCGCTACCACTCGCTCGCCGCCGAGCCGGCCACCGTCCCTGCCGAGCTCCAGGTGACCGCGCGCACGGAGGACGGCATCATCATGGGCCTGCGCCACCGTGAATTGCCGGTCGAGGGCGTGCAGTTCCACCCCGAGTCCGTCCTCACCGAACACGGCCACCTGATGCTCGCCAACTGGCTCGTCGAGTGCGGCGACAAGGGGGCGGTCGGCCGGTCCAGCGGCCTTGCCCCGGTGGTGGGCAGGGCCACGGCGTGACCGCGTTGCGCCCCGAGCGCGATTCCTCCGGACTCCCTTACGACGAGCAGCACGCGTCGTACGGGGAGCCGGGGGCTTTCGAGGCGCCCGGGGCGTACGAGGCGGCGGTCGATCACCTCTCCGACCCGCTGACGGACCCGCTGCCGGGCCAGCACCCTTCACCGTGGTTCCGCAGCGGCCCCGCGGAGCCGGAGCCGCAGCCGGAGACACAGCCGGAGCCGGAGCGGCCTCTGGAGCAGGAGTGGTACGACCCCGAGGGCTACGCCCGGGACTGGTACGGGACGCGGGAGCCGACGTACGAGGAGCTGTACGGCGCGTACGCCCCTCAGCAGGCCCAGCAGCCCCAACCCCAGCCCCAGGAGCCGCAGGCCCCGGCGGTGTACGACAACGAGACGGTGGGTCTGCGCACGGCGGACACGCGCCGAATAGTGGAGCCGCAGCCGCAGCCGCAGCCGGAACCGGGTGGCAGGGCAGCCCGCCGAAAGGCCGCCAAGAAGGGCGCCTCCGGCGCACCCCCCGCGTCGACGGACCCCGCCGCCCCCCTCTCCCGCGTCGAGGCCCGTCGCGCCGAGCGCGCCCGCAGGCCCTCCGCGGGCGCCGTCGTCAGCCGGGGGATCGGCGAGCTGTTCATCACGGTCGGCGTCCTGATGCTTCTCTTCGTCACCTACCAGCTCTGGTGGACGAACATCCGCGCCCACCAGCAGGCCGACGGCGCCGCCAACGACCTCCAGGAGGAGTGGGCGAAAGGCAAGGGCAAGCCCGGCGCCTTCGAACCCGGGCAGGGCTTCGCGCTCCTGCACATCCCCCGCCTCGACGTCGTCGTGCCGATCGCCGAGGGCATCGACAAGTCGAAGGTCCTCGACCGCGGCATGGTCGGCCACTACAACGAGGGCGGCACCAAGACCCCGATGCCGGACGCGAAGCAGGGCAACTTCGCCGTCGCCGGGCACCGCAACACCCACGGTGAACCGTTCCGGTACATCAACCGTCTTGAGCCGGGGGACCCGATCGTCGTCGAGACGCAGGACACGTACTACGTCTACAAGATGGCGAGCATCCTGCCGCAGACCCAGCCCAACAACACCTCGGTGATCGGACCGATCCCCCCGGGGTCGGGCTTCACCAAGGCGGGCCGCTACATCACACTGACCACGTGCACCCCGGAATTCACGAGTAAGTATCGAATGATCGTCTGGGGCAAGATGGTCGAGGAACGACCGCGCGGCAAGGGCAAACCGAGCGCGCTCGTCAACTGAACGGTGAGAACGGGGCAGAACCAGTGGCAGCCACGACCGACCACGAAGAGGAGCAGGCCGAGGCGACCGCGCCTTCGCCGGCGCCACGACAGCGGGGCCGCGGCCCGATCGCCACGGCGGTCAGCGTCTTCGGCGAACTCCTCATCACCGCGGGCCTGGTGCTCGGTCTCTTCGTCGTCTACTCCCTGTGGTGGACCAACGTCGTCGCGGACCGCGAGGCGCACAAGCAGGGCGACCGGGTCCGCGACCGCTGGGCGGGCGGCCCCGGCGAGCTGAAGACCAAGGACGGCATCGGCTTCCTCCACGTGCCCGCGATGGGCAACGGCGAGGTGCTGGTCACCAAGGGCACCGACAGCAAGGTGCTCAACCACGGTGTCGCGGGCTACTACGAGGACCCGGTCAAGTCGGCGCTCCCCGAGGACAAGGAAGGCAACTTCACGCTGGCCGCGCACCGCGACGGGCACGGCGCGAAGTTCCACAAGATCGACAAGATCAAGAAGGGCGACTCGATCGTCTTCGAGTCCCGGGACAAGTGGTACGTCTACAAGGTCTACTCGACGCTTTCGGAGACCTCGAAGTACAACGTGAACGTCCTGAACCCGGTCCCGAAGGAATCGGGCGCGAAGAAGCCCGGCCGCTACATCACCCTGACGACGTGCACGCCGGTCTATACGTCGAACTACCGCTACGTGGTATGGGGCGAGTTGGAGCGGGTCGAGAAGGTCGACAACAAGCGGACACCACCGGCGGAGCTCCAGTAAGTACTGCGCCCAGAAAGTACTGCGCCCAGAAAGTACTGAGAGCCCCGGCCGCCGCGTACCGCGCGGTGGCCGGGGCTCTTTCTCGTGTACGGCTACGAGGTGGGCGCTCAGTCCTCGTTGTTGCGGGAGAAGCCGGCGTTGCCCCCGAGGAAGCCGCCTCCGTCGTCCCCGCCGTTGCCGCCGCCGTTGTCGCCCTGGTTGCCACCTGCCGTGGTCAGGTTGACCGCGGTGCCCGGGTCGACCTGCTCGTTGGCGCCGGGCTGGGAGAGGACCACGAGGGCATCGTCCTCCTGCGGGCCCGTAATGGTGCCGACCGTCAGATCGGCGTCCTCGATGGCCTTACGGGCGTCCTTGAGCTTCTGGCCCGTGAGCGCCGGCACGGTGGCCTTCTCGGCGGCCTTGGCGACCTTCAGTGTGACCGTCGAGCCCGGGTCCGCCTGGCTCTGCGGGGCGAGGCTCTGCGAGATGACCTTGCCGGCCTCGACAGAGTCGCTCTCTTCTTCCTCGCACGTACCGACGAGGTCGTTGGTCTTCAGCTGGGCCTTGGCCTCTTCGCAGGTCTTGCCGGCGACATCGGGGACCGTGGCCTTCTCGGCCGCCTTGGCGACGGTCAGCGTGATCGTGGCGTCCTTCGCCGCCTCGGTGTCGCGTGCGGGGTCCTGGTCGATGACCGTGCCGGGAGTCTGCTCGGACTCCTCCGACTCCTTCTGGACGTCGGTGAAGCCCTTGTCGTTGAGCTGCTTCTCGGCCTTCGCGTAGCTCAGGCCCTGAACGTCCGGGACGAGGATCTTCGGAGCACCGGTGGACACGACCACGTTGATGGTCGAGTTCTTCTCGACATCGGTGTTGGCCTTGGGGTCCTGGCTGCAGATCTTGCCCTTGCTCTGGGACGCGCATTCCTTGCGTTCCGAAACCGCGATCTTCAGGTCGACGTTACTGGCCTGCGTCTGCGCGTCCTTGTACTTCTCGCCCACGAAGTTCGGCGCCTTGATCGAGTCGCTGCCGCCACCGCCCCCCATGAACGTCTTCCCGATCAGGATCGCGCCGACGAGAACAAGCAGCCCCGCCAGGATCAACAGGATCGTGGAGGTGTTGCTCTTCTTCTGGCGGCGGCGCGAATGATCGTCGTAGCCGTCGTCCGGGCCGACCGGCGGCATCATCGATGTCTGGCCGCCGCCGTTCTGCGGGCGCAGCATCGCCGTCTGCTGGTCATCGGGGTGGCCGCCGTAGCCGACCGCGCCCATGGCCGCGGTGGCCTGGACGGGCTGGCCGTCGAGGCAGGCCTCGATGTCGGCGCGCATCTCGTCGGCCGACTGGTAGCGGTAGTCCGGGTCCTTGGTGAGGGCCTTCAGGACGATCGCGTCCATCTCCGGCGTGATCTCGCCGTCGAAGACGCTCGGGGCCTGCGGCTCCTCCCGTACGTGCTGGTAGGCGACCGCCACCGGGGAGTCCCCGACGAACGGCGGGCGCACCGTCAGGAGCTCGTAGAGCAGGCAGCCCGTCGAGTAGAGGTCGGAGCGCGCGTCGACCTGCTCGCCCTTGGCCTGCTCCGGCGAGAGGTACTGCGCCGTGCCGATGACCGCCGCCGTCTGCGTCATCGTCATCCCGGAGTCGCCCATCGCGCGGGCGATGCCGAAGTCCATGACCTTGACCTGGCCGTTGCGCGTCAGCATGACGTTCGCGGGCTTGATGTCACGGTGGACGATGCCGTTGCGGTGGGAGTACTCAAGGGCCTGGAGGATGCCGATCGTCATCTCCATGGCGCGCTCGGGCAGCAGCTTGCGCCCGGAGTGCAGCAGCTCACGCAGGGTGGAGCCGTCGACGTACTCCATCACGATGTACGGGATCGAGACCCCGTCCACGTAGTCCTCGCCGGTGTCGTAGACCGCGACGATCGCAGGATGGTTGAGCGAGGCGGCCGACTGGGCCTCGCGGCGGAACCGGGCCTGGAATGACGGGTCGCGCGCGAGGTCAACGCGCAGCGTCTTCACCGCCACGGTGCGGCCGAGGCGGGTGTCGTGCGCGAGGTAGACCTCCGCCATCCCACCACGGCCGAGCACCTGGCCCAGCTCGTACCGCCCGCCGAGGCGACGCGGCTCTTCCATAGCTAATCCAGCCCTCTCCGTCAGTCCCGACCGCACCCTTGTGTGGTCCGGCGGTGTGCTGTCCGGGCATACCGTACCCGGCTCGCCTTACGTGACCCGGCCGCCACCGTCACCCGATACAGGACCGGTATCGCAACGTGCACTGATGTGAAGAGGCCGTGATGCGCGTCACTTCTTGCTGTCGAGCACCGCCTGCATCACGCTCTTGGCGATGGGAGCGGCCAGACCGCCACCGGAGATGTCGTCGCGGCCGGCCTTGTCGTCCTCGACGACCACGGCGACCGCCACCGGCGAACCGGAGTCGGTCTTGGCGTAGCTGATGAACCACGCGTAGGGGTTCTCGCTGTTGTCGACGCCGTGCTGGGCCGTACCGGTCTTGCCACCCACCGTGACGCCGGGGATCTTGGCGTTCGTACCGGTGCCGTCGTTGATGACCGTCTCCATCATGTCCTGCAGCTTCTGCGCGTTCTCCTCGGAGACCGGCCGGCTCATCTCCTTGGGCGCGTGCTTCTCGATCACGTCCAGGTTCGGCGCCTGAAGCTCGCTCACCATGTACGGCTCCATCAGCTTGCCGTCGTTGGCGATGGCCGAGGCGACCATGGCCATCTGCAGCGGCGTCGCGGCCGTCTCGAACTGGCCGATGGAGGAGAGCGCGGTCTGCGGCCTGTCCATCTTCTTGGGGAAGACGGAGGCGTTCGAGCGGACCGGCACGAACTGCTCTTCGTTGAAGCCGAACTTCTCGGCCGTCTCAAGCATCTTGTCCTTGCCGAGGTCCGAGCCGATCTTGCCGAAGACCGTGTTGCAGGACACCCGCAGCGCCTCACGCAGCGAGGCGTTCTTGCAGGGGAGGTTGCCTTCGTTCGGCAGCGGCTGCGTGGTGTCGGGCATCGTCCAGGGCAGCGGGGACTTGGTGGGCGCGTCGATGTCCTTGTACAGCTCGTGCTCCAGGGCCGCCGCGGCGGTGACCGCCTTGAAGGTGGAGCCCGGCGGGTACGTCTCGCGCAGGGCGCGGTTGAGCATCGGCTGGTCTTTGTTCTTGTCCAGCTTCCCGAACTCCTCGGCTTCCTCGTCCGTGTTGCCCGCGAACGTCGAGGGGTCGTACGAAGGAGCGGAGGCCAGCGCCAGGATCGCGCCGGTGGACGGGTCCAGCGCGGCGACTGCGCCCTTGCCGCGACCCTTCAGGCCCTTGTACGCGGCCTTCTGCGCGGCGGCGTTGAGGGTCGTGACGGCATTGCCGCCCTCCTTCTTCTTACCCGTGATCATGTCCAGGCTGCGGGTGAAGAAGAGCCGGTCGTCGTTGCCGGTGAGGATGCCGTCCTCGATGGACTCGATCTGCGTGGCACCGATGCGCTGCGAGGCGAAGCCGGTGACGGGCGACCACATGGGCCCGTCCTTGTACGTCCTCTTGTACTTGTAGTCGCCGCCCTCGGTCTCCTTGGAGCCGGTGATGGCCTTGCCGTCGACGATGATGTCGCCGCGCGGCGAGGCGTACCGCTCGATGGAGACGCGGCGGTTCTTGTCGTGCTCGGCCAGAGTGTCGGCCTGTACGTACTGAAGCCAGTTGTCCCGGGCGAGCAGGGCGAGGACGAGCAGTCCGCAGAAGATCGCGATCCGGCGCAGGGGCTTGTTCACGGTCGGACCACCTGGGTCATCTCGGCGTCGGGGTTGGGGGCGGGGGCCGGCGCGGGGCGTCGTGCGGTGTCGCTGATGCGGATGAGGATGCCGATCAGAGCCCAGTTGGCGATCACGGAGGAACCGCCGTTCGCGAGGAACGGCATGGTCATACCGGTCAGCGGGATCAGGCCCATGACACCGCCGGAGACGACGAACACCTGGATGGCGAAGGCGCCGGACAGGCCGATCGCCAGGAGCTTGCCGAACGGGTCGCGGGCGGCGAGCGCCGTACGCACACCGCGCTCCACGATCAGCCCGTAGATCAGCAGGATCGCCATGACACCGGCGAGACCCAGCTCCTCGCCGAAGGTGGCGAGGATGAAGTCGGAGTTGGCGGCGAAGCCGATCAGGTCGGAGTGGCCCTGGCCGAGGCCGGTGCCGAGCACGCCGCCCGAGCCGAACGCCATCAGGGACTGGGCGATCTGGTCACTGCCCGTCGAGGCGATGACGGCGTCGGAGAACGGGTTCAGCCAGGCGTCCACACGCTCCTGGACGTGCGGCTCGAAAGTGGCCACACCCACGGCGCCCACCGAGGACATCACCAGGCCGAACACGATCCAGCTGGTGCGCTCCGTGGCGACGTACAGCATCACGACGAACATGCCGAAGAACAGCAGCGACGTACCGAGGTCGGTCTCGAAGACCAGGATCAGGATGGACATCGCCCAGACCACGATGATCGGACCGAGGTCACGGCCACGCGGCAGGTAGATCCCCATGAAGCGGCGGCTGGCCAGCGCGAGCGCGTCGCGCTTCACCATCAGATAGCCCGCGAAGAAGATCGCGATGACGATCTTCGCGAACTCACCGGGCTGGATGGAGAATCCGCCGACGCTGATCCAGATCCTCGCGCCGAAAATGTTCATGCCGAGGCCCGGAACGAGCGGAAGCAGCAGCAGGACGAGGGACCCGACCATCGAGATGTACGTGTAGCGCTGCAGGACACGGTGGTCCTTGAGCAGCAGCAGCACGGCCACGAAGAGCGCGATGCCGATGGCCGAGTACATCAGCTGCTTGGGCGCGGAGGCGCTGAAGGAGCCGGTGGCCGCCTTGGCGATGTTCTGCAGCTTCTCAGACTGGTCCAGGCGCCAAATGACAACCAGACCAAGCCCATTGAGCAGCGTCGCGAGCGGCAGCAGCAGCGGGTCCGCGTAGGGCGCGAACCTGCGCACCACGATGTGACCGACGGCCGCGAGCAGCCCGATGCCACAGCCGTAGCCGAGCATGCCGGACGGCAGCTCGCCGTCGATCGCGAGCCCTACGTTGACGTAGGCGAACAGCGGGATGACGACGGCGAACGCGAGGAGCGCGAGCTCGGTGTTGCGCCTGCTCGGCGCTCCGATCGCGCCGATGGTCGACGTGTGTGTAGTGCTACTGCTCATGGCGTGCAAAGGCCCCCAACGGCTGCTTACTGCTTACCGCACAGTGGGACCAGCTTCTCCTCGTCCTCGGAGAGGCTGGGGCCGGGTGTGGGAGTCGGTGCGGTCTTGGACTTGTTGGCGTCTGTCTTGTTCGAGTCGCTGTTCTTGTTCTTGTCGGGCGACGTGGTCGGGTCGTCCTCGGCCTTGGTGAGACCGGTCGTCCCGCCCGCCTCGCCCTCGCCGGGCTTGGCGTTCTCGCGCTCGGCCTGGCGGCGCTCGGCGTCCTTCTGGCACGCCGAGGCCTGCATGCCGAGCTCCTTGATCTTGCCCTTGGCGTCGTCGAGGTTGCCCTCGGCGATGGTCGCCTCGACCTGCTTGCGCTGATACGGCGGCAGGTACTTGAGTTCGATCTTCGGGTAGTTCTCCTCGACCTTCGACAGGCTGACCCAGGCCAGATCCTGATCGATGCCGCGGTACAGGGCGACGTTCTTGTCGTTCGTGCCTACGTAGTACTGGGTTTGAGTCCAGCGGTAGCCGCCGTAGAGGCCGCCGCCGATGACCGCGAGGGCGAGCACGGTGTAGAGCGATCTCTTGAGCCACTTGCGGCGCCCGCCGGGCTTCACGAAGTCCTCGTCGCTGAACGCGCCGAAGCTTCCCTCGGGAACGTATCCCGTCGTGTCACCGCTTCCGGGCGGCCCGAAGCCGCCTCCGGAGGGCTGCGGGGGCACCGGACGCCCGAGGCCCGACGCACGGCCCGCGGGCGTCTGCATGGCGCCGTCGTCCTGCGCCTGGAGCTGGTTCTCGGCGACCGCGCCGACGACCACGGGGGTGTCGGAGAGCTGGCCGGCCAGGGTGTCGCCGCTGTCGATGTCCAGGACATCGGCGACGATCACCGTGATGTTGTCGGGCCCGCCGCCGCGCAGCGCGAGCTGGATGAGCTCCTGCACGGTCTCCTGCGGGCCGTGGTAGCTCGCGAGGGTGTCTTCCATGGTCTGGTGCGACACGACGCCGGAGAGGCCGTCAGAGCAGATCAAGTACCGGTCGCCCGCGCGGACTTCACGGATGGAGAGATCCGGCTCGACATGCTCGCCACTGCCGAGCGCGCGCATCAGCAAGGAGCGCTGCGGGTGGGTGGTGGCTTCTTCCTCGGTGATCCGGCCCTCGTCGACGAGCCGCTGCACCCAGGTGTGGTCCTGGGTGATCTGCGTGAGAACACCATCCCGAAGGAGGTACGCCCGTGAGTCACCGACGTGGACGAGGCCAAGGCGCTGACCCGTCCACAGAAGTGCCGTCAGGGTGGTCCCCATGCCCTCGAGCTGGGGATCCTCCTCGACCATCAGGCGCAGTTGGTCGTTGGCGCGCTGCACGGCGGTGCCGAGCGACGTGAGGATGTCCGATCCCGGCACGTCGTCGTCGAGGGTGACGAGCGTCGAGATCACCTCGGAGCTCGCGACCTCGCCCGCGGCCTGGCCCCCCATGCCGTCGGCGATCGCGAGGAGACGCGGACCGGCGTAACCGGAGTCCTCGTTCCCCTCCCGGATCATGCCTTTGTGCGATCCGGCGGCGAAACGCAAAGACAGACTCATGCGCACCTCGCCCGTCGGCTCCGGGTACATCCGCACGGTGCCCACCCTCCGGTCGGGAGCGCGCTGGCGTCCAGTGTGTGGACCGCGTCGACTCGCTCGCTCCGCTCGCTCATTTTCGTACTACTTCCGCAGCTCGATGACGGTCTTGCCGATGCGGATCGGCGCCCCAAGGGGAACGGGCGTCGGGGTGGTGAGTCGGGTCCGGTCGAGATACGTGCCGTTGGTGGACCCGAGATCCTCGACGATCCACTGGCCGTCGCGGTCCGGGTAGATCCTGGCATGCCTGCTGGACGCGTAGTCGTCGTCCAGCACGATCGTCGAATCGTGCGCCCGGCCCAGCGTGATGGTCTGGCCCTGCAGGGCGACCGTCGTGCCCGCGAGGATCCCTTCGGATACGACCAGCTTGCTGGGGGCGCCACGGCGCTGCCGCCCGCCGCCCTGCTGCTGGCGCTGGGGAGGTGGTGTGGCCGCCTGCTGTTGCTGGCGGGCGGCCTGCTGCGGACGCGCGTTCTCACGGCGCGAACCGCGCTGCGTGACACGCGTCCCGAACAGGTCGCTTCGGATGACCTGGACGGCCACGATCACGAACAGCCACAGAACGGCTAGGAAACCCAGCCGCATGACCGTCAGGGTCAGCTCTGACATTGCCCCCGCTTCACCCTTCGGCTTGCCGGTAAACGATGGTGGTTTGGCCCACGACGATCCGCGAGCCGTCGCGGAGCGTAGCGCGGGTGGTGTGCTGCCCGTCTACCACGATGCCGTTGGTAGACCCGAGATCCTGGATCGTCGAGGGCGTTCCGGTCCGGATCTCACAGTGCCGGCGCGATACGCCGGGGTCGTCGATCCGCACATCGGCGTCGGTGCTGCGACCCAGCACCAGCGTCGGGCGGGAGATCTGATGGCGATTGCCGTTGATCTCGATCCAGCGCCGCACCTGCGCACCCGGAAGGGGCCCCGCGCCGGGGCCCTGCGGGCGGTTGGGTACTGGTGCCGGGCCGCCGGGACGTCCGCCCGGAGGCGGCGCGGCGGGCATGGGAGGAGCGCTGGAGGGCTGCTGCGGATAGCCGTAGCCACCGCCGCCGCCCGCACCGGCTGCGGGGGGCCTGCGGTCCGCGGGGCCTTGACCCGCGTGACCGGCTGGGCCGGGGCCCGCGCCGTGACCCGGGCCCGTGGAGCCCGCAGGGGCGCGCTCCGGGCTCTGGGAGGTGCTGGACGCGAGCGTGCGGCTGCGCACTCGGTACAGACCCGTGTCGAGGTCCTCGGCCTTCTCCAGGTGGACCTTGATGGGGCCCATGAAGCTGTACCGCTGCTGCTTGGCGTACTCGCGCACCATCCCGGAGAGCTCGTCGCCGAGCTGCCCCGAGTAGGGGCTCAGGCGCTCGAAGTCGGGCGCGCTGAGCTCCACGATGAAGTCATTGGGGACGACGGTCCGCTCGCGGTTCCAGATCGTCGCGTTGTTGTCGCACTCGCGCTGCAGGGCGCCGGCGATCTCGACGGGCTGGACCTCGGACTTGAACACCTTGGCGAAGGTGCCGTTGACGAGACCTTCGAGTCGCTGCTCGAACTTCTTCATGACTCCCATGGGGCACCTCCTCCGTCGTAGTCATCCTGGTACTGCTTACTGATCGTATCCACGCGCCGGGAAATCGGCTGGTTCCCCCTGTCCGCCCAGTCGCTGAGTGTCGCCTCTCACAAGGCATGCCCGCGCTGGGGTTCCGGGATCCTTCCGGGCTCCTCTCGGGCTCCTCTAGGAGGGATCGTAGAGGGGGCCTCAAACCAGTGTCCCGCACCCGACTGCGGACCTTCGCCGGGTACGGCGGAAGTCGGTCGGCCGGAGGGCCACCCGGCGGTCGCCGGTCGGCATCGCCTGGGGGCAGGTGCCCCCGAATACGGATGTGAACCCACCCTCGGCACCGTGCTAATCTTCTGGATGTCGGCAGGCGCTCACACCAAGCAGTTCGCAGCAAGCGGTGAGAGACCGAAGACAACACCCATGCGCGGGTGGCGGAATAGGCAGACGCGCTGGATTCAGGTTCCAGTGCCCGAAAGGGCGTGGGGGTTCAACTCCCCCCTCGCGCACCATGTGGAGCGGGTCTCCATCAGGACGAAAGTTCTGGTGGAGGCCCGCTTTTCGTTGTGCCGCAGCCACCGCGCGGTCTCTTGGTGATCTATGTCACCGGTAGCCGTCGGGGGCGCCGGGTTGTCCACAGATCCCGGGTTATCCACAGGCTCTGACGCTGTCCGGCGCCCGGCGGTACCTTCAATGCCAGGTGATGGCCGTGGGGGTCGCCGGGACGGTGGGGGTGGTCATGGCGCAGGTCAAGGCAGAGTTCGAGGCGCAGCCCGAGGAGCGCTTCAAGGGCGTGCGGCTGCCGTACGTGGAGGGGTTCGCGGGAGGGCTCGCGGCGGGCCCGGGGGTTTCGCCGAAGCGGGAGGGCAAGGCGCTGCGAGGGCGCGTGAGCCGTGCCTCGCACGAGTGGTTCGCCGAGGACGACGGCCGCCCTGACCCGGTCGCCGCCGTGGAGGAGTCCAACCGCGGCAGGATCCCCGAGCTGGCGCCGATCCGGATGGGCAGGATGGCCGCGACGCCCTTCGCCTTTCTCCGCGGCTCCGCCGGTCTCATGGCGTACGACCTCGCGCGGACCCCTTCGACGGGGATCGGCGCCCAGATATGCGGTGACGCGCACGCGGCGAACTTCGGTCTGTACGGGGACGCGCGGGGCGAGCTCATCATCGACCTGAACGACTTCGACGAGACGGGGCACGGGCCCTGGGAGTGGGACGTGAAGCGGCTCGCGGCCTCCCTGGTGCTCGCGGGGCGTGAGGCGGGGGCCGACGAGGACGTCTGCCGGGAAGCGGCGTTCGACGCGGTGGGGGCCTACCGCCGCACGATGCGGCTGCTGGCGAAGCTCCCGTCGCTCGACGCGTGGAACGCCATAGCGGACGAGGAGTTGGTCTCGCACACGGACGCGCGCGATCTGCTCGGCACCCTGGAACGGGTCTCCGAGAAGGCCCGCCAGAACACGAGCGCCCGGTTCGCCGCCAAGTCCACCGAGCCGGTGGATGCCGGGGGTGATGGTGCCGGTTCTCGGGGGCGCCGCTTCGTCGATGCCCCGCCGGTGCTGCGGCGAATACCGGACGCGGAGGCGGCCGAGGTCGCGTCCGCGCTCGGGGAGTATCTGGGCACGCTCCCCGAGGACCGGCTGCCGCTCCTCGCGCGGTACGCGATCCAGGACGTGGCGTTCCGCGTCGTGGGCACGGGAAGCGTCGGCCTGCGGTCCTATGTGGTCCTGCTGCTCGACCACCGGGGCGAGCCACTGGTGCTCCAGGTCAAGGAGGCGCGGCCCTCCGCGCTGCTTCCGTACCTGCCCGCGGCGGGCTTCGCGGTGCCCAAGGCCGAGCACGAGGGGCGCCGGGTGGTGCTCGGGCAGAAGCGGATGCAGGTGGTCAGCGACTTCTTGCTCGGCTGGACGACGGTGGCCGAAAAGCCTTTCCAGGTACGGCAGTTCAGGAACCGCAAGGGAAGCGTGGACCCCGCGGCCCTGGCCGCCGACCAGATGGACGACTACGGCCGGATGACCGGGGCCCTGCTGGCCCGCGCCCACGCGCACAGCGCCGACCCACGCCTCATCGCCGGGTACGCGGGCAAGAACGACGAGCTGGACGAGGCGGTGGCGGGGTTCGCGGTGGCCTACGCCGACCGCACGGAGGCCGACCACGCCGAGCTGGTGCGCGCCGTCAAGGAGGGACGGGTGGCTGCGGAGGCGGGGGTGTGAGGGGTGGGGGGTGAGGGGGAGGGCGGGGAGGGGAGGGGAGGGGGGGAGAGGGGGCCCGGAGGCGGCTCTCGGGGCCTCGTGGGCCGTCGCGGGCCGGGCGGTGTGCCGGTGGCCTACGCTGGACGGGTGACGACCCCGGAAGCCGAGCCGACGCAGCCCCAGACGCCTGATCCCGTGACCATGACCGCTGGTCACCAAGGCCCTGACGGGGCGGCCGGGCAGGATGGCGCCGGGCGGCCGGAGGACCGGCTCGAAAAGGCGGTGCGCGCGGCCGAGCAGGCGCTGATCGAGTACGAGATCGCCGTGGAGACGTTCCGGGTCGAGGTGGAGAACTTCTCCCGGCTGCACCACCAGAAGCTCGGCCCGATGTACGCGCGCCTCGACGAGCTCGACGCGGACATCGCCGAGGCCAAGGCGGCCCGCAGCGGTGACCCCGAGGACCGGCGCAAGGCGGACGAGGCGCGGGCGCGGGTCATGCCGATGCCGGGCGTCGAGGAGCTGTTCCACGGCTGGATGGACGGCGAGGGTCTCTACCCGGAGGCCGCGGCGATGCTCACCGATCAGTCGGTTCGGCCCCCGCAGCGGGTGCGGCCGAGCGACGAGGCCCGCAAGCTCTACCGCGAGCTGGTCCGCAAGTCCCACCCCGACCTGGCCCAGGACGACCAGGAGCGCGACCGCCGTGAGGAGTTCATCACGCGGGTCAACGCGGCCTACGCGCGTGGGGACGAGCCCCTGCTGCGGGAGCTTTCCGAGGAGTGGGCCGCCGGGCCGGTGCGTGAGCAGCGGTGGCCCAGCAAGAGCGAGGAGCTCTACGCCCGCCTTGAGTGGCTCTCCCAGCGCAAGGAACTGCTCAGCGTGGTCGCCCGGGAGCTGGAGGAGGGTGCGATCGGCGCGATGCTGCGGATGGCGCCGGACGATCCCGATCAGCTTCTCGAGGAGATCGCCGAGCAGCTGCTCGCGCAGGTCACCGAGCGCGAGGCGGAGCTTGCGCGGCTGACCGCGTAGCTCGCGCGGCTGACCGGGCGCCCCGTCGGGTAGCGTCGGGGCATGGCTTTCGGATCACAGGTGCCCACGGTCGGGATCGGCGAACTCGCGCCCGACGCCTTTCTCCTTGATGTCCGCGAGGACGACGAATGGCAGGCGGGCCACGCCGCGGGTGCGCTGCACATCCCGATGAGCGAGTTCGTCTCCCGCTACGGCGAGTTGACCGAGGCCGCCCCGCAGGACGGCAAGGTCAACGTCATCTGCCGGGTCGGCGGACGCTCGGCGCAGGTCGCCATGTACCTCGTCCAGCAGGGCATCGACGCCGTGAACGTCGACGGCGGCATGCAGAGCTGGGAGGCCGCGGGGCGGCCCGTCGTCGATGGCAAGGGCCAGCCGGGCGCCGTGATCTAGCTCTTTTTCGGCTGCGGTTCAGCCGAGGGGGTGGGCGGCCAGGAGGTCGCCCAGTGCTTCCTCGTGTGCCGCGGCCGGGCCGAGGGAGAGCTCCAGCTGCTTGGCCCAGGCGTGGTACCGGTGCAGGGGGTAGTCGGTGTCGGATCCGAAACCGCCGTGCAGATGCTGGGCCGTCTGTACGACCCTGCGGACCCCGTCCGACGCCCAGATCTTGGCGACCGCCACATCACCTGTGGCGGGCAGGGCGCCGCTCGCCCCCGTGCTGATCCGCCAGGCGGCCTGCCAGAGGGTGACCTCCATCGCGCGCAGGTCTATGTAGCGGTCGGCTGCCTGCACCGCCACGGCCTGGAAGGTGGCGACGGGGTAGCCGAACTGCTCGCGCTTGCTGGTGTATTCGCCGGTCATGCGCAGTACCCCCTCGCCGAGGCCGAGCGCTAGGGCGCAGGTGCCAGTGGCGAGCAGATCGCGCAGCCAGTCCCATGCGCCGTCGGCCTCGATGACGTCGGCGCCGTCGATGCGTACGGAGTCCAGGCTGAGTTCGCCGAGGCGTTCACCGCTCGTGGACACCTGGTCGGCGAGGGTGAGGCCTTCGTGGACGCGGGGGACCAGGGCGAGGACGGACCGGCCTGCGGCTGTGTGGGCGGGGACCACGATGAAGTCGGCGTTCTGGGCCCAGGGCACGGCTGTCTGTATGCCGTCGAGCAGCCATCGGTCGCCGTCCTGCCGTGCGGTGACGGCGAGTTCGGCGGGGTCGTGCCCCGTGCGGCCGTTCGCCGCGACGGTCAGGACGATCTCGCCGCGGGCGGCTCCCGGCAGGATCCGCTGCTTCAACTCCGGGCCGCCGTAGGTCTGTACGGCGTAGGCGGCTGAGCTGCTCTCCAGGAGCGGTATCCGGGCGAGCCGCCTCGCGGATTCGCGCAGGACCAGGCAGAGGGCGATGGCGTCCAGGCCCGCACCGCCGTGCTCGGGGTCGAGCAGCAGGCTGAGCAGGTCGGCGTCGGCGAGCTTGGCCCACAGTGCGCGGTCGAAGTCCTCGGCGACGGCGCCCGGTACGAGGGCGGGGCTCGGCACTGTGTCGGGCGCGACGGAGGCGAAGAGTGCCTTCGCCGCTTCGACGGCCGCCTGCTGTTCCTCGGTGAAGGTGAAGTCCACTGCTTGTCCTCCCGTGCACCGGCCGATCGACGGCCCCATTGTTTCTGACGGGTCGTCACGATGGGTCGTCAAGATAGAACAGGTTCTATGGGAAGGGAACAGCGGCAGAGGGACGGCGCCCGTTCAATGGCGCCCGCTCAGCGGTCGAAGTCCAACTCCACCGTGTCCGTGGCCGGATGCGACTGGCACGCGAGCACATATCCGGCCTCCGTCTCCTCCGGCTCCAGCGCGAAGTTGCGGTCCATCCGCACCTCGCCCGAGACCCGGAAGGCCCGGCAGGTCCCGCAGACCCCGCCCTTGCAGGCGTACGGCGCGTCCGCGCGGTTGCGCAGCACGGTGTCGAGCAGGGACTCCCCGTCCTGCACCGGCCAGGTGCCGGAGCGGCCGTCGAGCGTCACCGTCACGGTGCTGTGCGCGGGGGCGGACTTCGCGGCGGCGGACATCGCCGCCACGGGCGCCGGCGAGCTGAGGCCGTCGTCCACGTGGAATATCTCCTCGTGGATGCGCTGACGCGCCACACCCAGGCCGCGCAGCGTCTTCTCCGCGCCCTGCACCAGACCGAACGGACCGCACAGGAACCAGTCGGCGATCTCGTCGACCGGCAGCAGCGCGGGCAGCAGCCTGCCCAGCCTCTCCTCGTCGAGCCGTCCGGAGTCGAGGCCCGACTGCTGCTCCTCCCGGGAGAGCACCGTGACCAGCTGGAACCGGTCCGGCCAGCGGTCTTTGAGGTCGGCGACCTCCTCCAGGAACATCGTCGACGCGGCGGTGCGGTCGCTCCGGATGAGGCAGAACGTGGCTTGCGGTTCCTGCTCCAGGAGTGTCGTGACGATGGAGAGCACCGGGGTGATGCCGCTGCCGCCGACCACCGCCGCATAGCGGCCCGGGGCTGGTTCCAGCGTGAAGCGCCCGGCCGGCGTCATCACCTCAAGCTCATCGCCGACGACGACTTCCTTGTGGGCGTACGTCGAGAATGCACCGCCTTCGACCAGGCGCACCCCCACCCGCAGGGTCCGTGGCTCCGAGGGGTCTGTGGGGCGTGGGGCGGGCGCACAGATCGAGTACGTACGCCGGATCTCGGTGCCGTCGACGAAGCGGCGGACGGCGAGATGCTGACCCGGTGCGTAGCGGTACTCCTCGCGCAGTGCGGGCGGCACCTCGAAGGTGAGCGTCACGGAGTCGTCGGTGAGCTGCTCGACCGCCGCTACCCGGAGCTGGTGGAAGCGCGCCATCACAACTCCTTGAAGTGGTCGAACGGTTCACGGCAGGACACGCATCGGCGCAGGGCCTTGCAGGCCGTCGACGAGAAGCGGCTGAGCAGCTCGGTGTCGGTCGAGCCGCAGTGCGGGCAGCGGACCGAGAGGGTGAGCGGTATCGGCCCGCCATCGGTGCCGGCACCGCTGCCGGGCCCTGGGGTGCTGTGCGGGCGCGGCGGCGCGATGCCGAACTCCGCCAGTTTGCGGCGGCCCTCGGCGCTGATGTCGTCCGTGGACCAGGCGGGCGAGAGCACCGTACGCACGGAGACCTCGGCCATGCCGTGCTCGTGCAGCACCTGCTCGATGTCGGCCGTCATGGTCTCTATGGCCGGACAGCCGGTGTACGTGGGGGTCAGCTCGACATCGACCTTCCCCGGGGCGCTGACGCGCACGCCGCGCAGTACCCCCAGCTCGGCCAGGGTGATGACCGGCAGCTCCGGGTCGGGTACCGAGCCCGCGAGGGCCAGGAGCTCCTCCTCGAGCGCGGTGGTCACCATGACGCCCCCGGGTGGCTGCGGTGCAGATGCTGCATCTCGGCGAGCATCCGCCCGAAGGGCTCGGTGTGCAGACCCTGGCGGCCCGCGCCCGCGGCCCAGGCCCCTTCCTGGGGGCCGGAGGGAACGGTCAGTGTCGCTTTCTCGATGACCGAGGTCACCGAGGCCGTCCACTCCTCCCGCAGTGCCTGCCAGTCGACCCCGCTGGAACGGCTGGTGCTCTGCAGGGCTTCCAGCGGCTGGAACATCTCCCCGGTGAACCGCCAGAGCGTGTCGAGCCCGCGCGCCATCCGCTCGTGGCTCTCGCCCGTCCCGTCACCGAGCCGCAGCGTCCACTGCTCCGCGTGATCCTGGTGGTAGGCGACCTCCTTGACCGCCTTGGCCGCCAGTGGGGCGAACTCGCCCTCTCCGCTCGCCAACTGCCCGTACAGCAGCTTCTGGTAGGTGGAGAAGTAGAGCTGGCGGGCGATGGTGTGCGCGAAGTCGCCGTTCGGCTGCTCGACCAGCTGGAGGTTGCGAAAGGCGCGCTCCTCGCGGAGGTAGGCCAGTTCGTCCTCGTCGCCGGCCAGGGAGAGCAGGACACGGGCCTGGCCGAGCAGGTCGAGGGCGATGTTCGCGAGGGCGACCTCTTCTTCGAGGACGGGTGCGTGGCCCGCCCACTCCCCCAGCCGGTGCGAGAGCACCAGCGCGTCATCGCCCAGGGCGAGGGCCGCGGCGAATGTCGTCGGGCTCAGGGGCGCGGTCACAGGTGCTTCACCCCCTCCGGGATTTCGTAGAAGGTCGGGTGGCGGTAGGGCTTGTCGCCTGCCGGTTCGAAGAACGAGTCCTTCTCGTCCGGCGAGGAGGCGGTGATCTGGGTGGACGGCACGACCCAGATCGAGACGCCCTCGCTCCTGCGCGTGTACAGATCGCGCGCGTTGCGCAGGGCCATCTCCGCGTCCGGGGCGTGCAGGCTGCCCGCGTGCGTGTGGGAGAGCCCGCGGCGGGAGCGCACGAACACCTCCCACAGCGGCCAGTCGGTCGAGCTGCTCATGCCTTCGCCTCCCCGTGCTTGGCGGCGAACGCCGCTGCTGCCTCGCGCACCCAGGCGCCTTCGTCGTGCGCGCTCTTGCGCTGGGTGATCCGCTGTTCGTTGCAGGGGCCGTTGCCCTTGAGGACCGCCCAGAACTCCGTCCAGTCGATCGCCCCGAAGTCGTGCTGTCCCCGCTCTTCGTTCCACACGAGGTCCGGGTCGGGGAGGGTCAGTCCGAGCGACTCGGCCTGGGGGACGCAGATGTCCACGAAGCGCTGGCGCAGCTCGTCGTTCGAGTGGCGCTTTATCTTCCAGGTCATCGACTGTTCCGAGTGCGACGACTCGTCGTCGGGCGGGCCGAACATCATCAGGGACGGCCACCACCAGCGGTCCACCGCGTCCTGTGCCATCGCGTGCTGGGCCTCGGTGCCGCGGCTGAGGGCGAGCAGCGATTCGTACCCCTGGCGCTGGTGGAACGACTCCTCCTTGCAGACGCGGACCATCGCGCGGGCATAGGGGCCGTACGAACAGCGGCAGAGCGGGACTTGGTTGGTGATCGCGGCGCCGTCCACCAGCCAGCCGATCGCGCCGACGTCGGCCCAGGTCAGCGTCGGGTAGTTGAAGATCGACGAGTACTTCTGGCGGCCGGAGTGGAGCTTGTCGAGCAGCTCGTCACGGCCGGTGCCGAGGGTTTCGGCCGCGCTGTACAGATACAGGCCGTGGCCGGCCTCGTCCTGCACCTTGGCCATCAGGATCGCCTTGCGCCGCAGGGACGGGGCGCGCGTGATCCAGTTCGCCTCGGGCTGCATGCCGATGATCTCGGAGTGGGCGTGCTGCGCTATCTGCCTGACCAGCGAGGCGCGATAGGCGTCGGGCATCCAGTCACGCGGCTCGATGCGCTCGTCGGCCGCCACGGCGGCGTCGAACGCGGCCTCGTACGCCGCTGTGCGGGCGGCGTCGGCCGCTGCCCGGTCCGGTTCGGACCGGGCCGTCTGGTGCTCGGCTGCTGTCGCCATCGCGGTCCCCCTCGACCTTTAGCTGGCTACCGACCGATCGTTCGGTTCGTGGAATTCAATGGTGCGGCTCAGCGCCATAAGGTGTCAACCCTGTGGATAACTTCACGGACGCTGTGCCTGGCGGGCAGGCATGAGTACCGTTCCGGTGCTAGGCGGGCGGTAGAGAGCCGTGTGACGGGCGGGCCGACGTGCGCGTCAGCGTGCGGGATCGGGAATCGGGGCGGAATGGACGCGAACGACAACAACGCGAACGAGCCGCCGCCGCGATCCGCCGAGGGCTTCGGCGGCTCTCCGCCAGTCGGCGGACTCGCCGATGGACGCGCCGACGGGCCCGCCAATGCTTCACTGCTCAACAATTCCGCCGACCCCCCACTGAGCGGTGGCTCCGCCGGTTCCTCACCGATCCCCGCCCCCGCCCCGCGCCGCGCCGGCCTCGCCGCCCTCTCCCCGCGCTACCAGGTCGCCGCCGTCCTCGCGCTCGCCCTCATCACCGTCACGGCCTGCGTCCACGTCGGGATGCTCTTCCTCCATGTGGCCCCCTCGAACACCATGACCAAGCAGCACGGGCAGGTCATCGACGACTGGGTCTACCCCGAGTTCGAACAGAACTGGAAGCTCTTCGCGCCCAACCCGATGCAGCAGAACATCGCGGTGCAGGCCCGCGCCGAGATCCGTACGGAGAGCGGGACCACCCGGACCACCGCCTGGTACGACCTCTCCGCACGCGACGGCGCCGCCATCGACGGCAATCCGCTCCCCAGCCACACGCAGCAGAACGAGCTGCGACGGGCCTGGGACTTCTACGTAGCCGCGCACGACACGCAGAATCGTCCCCGCGGCCTGCGCGGACAGCTCGCGGAGCGCTATGTGCGCCGGATCGTGATGATGCGCCTCGACCGCGAGGAGCCCGTGGGCCGGGGCGCCACCATCGAGCGCGTCCAGGTCCGCTCCAGGACCACGAACGTGCCCGCCCCGGAGTGGAGTGACGAGAAGATCGCCACCAAGCCGGTACTGCGTCAGCTCCCGTGGTGGTCGGTGACGCCCGACGACATGCCCCTGGGCAAGGCCCAGGGCTCGCGGGGGGATGCCCGATGAACCGCTTCGGCGCCTTGCTCGGGCGCGGCATCGAGCGGATCACCGCATCCGCGCTCGGCCCGTACCAGACCGCCGTGATCCGCATCGGCTTCGCCGCCACCTGGCTGCTCTTCCTGCTGCGCGAACTCCCCCACCGCCACGAGCTGTACGGGCCCGACAGCCCCTGGAACTGGGACATGGCCCAGCAGCTCATCGCGGAGAACGACGCCTTCACGGCGCTGATGTGGTCCGACGGGCGCGTCTGGTTCGAGGTCCTCTACGCGCTCGCCGTCCTGAGCAGCGCCCTGCTGATGCTGGGCTGGCGCACACGCACGATGTCCGTGCTGTTCATGATCGGCGTGCTCTCCCTGCAGAACCGCTCCATCTTCATGGGAGACGGCGGCGACAACGTCATCCATCTGATGGCGACCTACCTGGTATTCACGCGCTGCGGCCAGGTCTGGTCGCTGGACGCCCGTCGCACGGCACGCGCGCGTGCCACGTCGGTCCAGGAACTGGGGAAGCCGGGGAAACCGAGTAAGCCGGGGACGTCAGAGAAGCCGGGGACGTCAGGGGAGCCGGTCGACAAGGTCGGGCCCGCGCTGTGGTGGGTCCTTGGACTGGCCCTCTCCGTGGTGACCTTCATGGGGGAGCTCAGCGGAGGCTGGCTGCTGGTCTTCTGGGGACTGTGGCTGGCGCACGGCCTGTGGTGGTCCGTCGGGCGTCGCGCGCCCCACGGTGAGGCGCGCATGACGCTCGACGTCATCGTGAAGCTCGCGCACAACGCGGCACTGCTCGTGATCATGGTCGAGGCGTGTCTGATCTACTCGACGGCAGGCTGGTACAAGATCCAGGGCAGTCGGTGGCAGGACGGCACGGCGGTCTACTACCCGCTGCGTCTGGACTACTTCTCCCCCTGGCCCGCGCTCTCCGACCTGCTCGCCTCGCACGGCCTCATGGTGATGCTGGTGACGTACGGGACGGTCGCCGTGCAGGTCGCCTTCCCCTTCACCCTTTTCAACAGGCGCGTCAAGAACGTCCTGCTGGCCGCGATGATCTGCGAGCACGCGTTCATCGCGGTCCTCCTCGGACTGCCGTTCTTCTCGCTCGCGATGATCGCGGCCGACGCGGTGTTCCTGCCCACGTCGTTCCTGCGGCGCCTCGGCGGATGGGTGACGCGCGCGCGTGGAGCGCTGTTCTCGCGCGGCGGTACGGTGCCTGGGCAGCGCGCGGCGGACGAGGAACCGGCCAGGGAATCCACCGAGCACGCGCGCGTAGGCTTCCCTTCATGAACGGGACGCACGCGCGATGAGCATCAACGGGACACGCGCGCGATGAACGAGACGCACCAACGTGATCCGGACGACGCCGTGCGTGCCTGGCGGGCGCTCGCCGACACCTCCGTGCTCCTGGACGGCTTCCACGCCATCAAGCACGCGCTGCGCTTCAAAGCGACCATCCCCGCGGCGCTGACCAGCGACACGGCCGCCGTACTCGCCCTGGCCGACGAGCTCGCGCCTGATGTGCGCGGCGCCCTGGAAACACTCCTCGTGGAGATCCCGGACGGCACCTTGCGTCACCTTGTGCCGCGACTGCACCCCACGGGGGTCGCCGCCCTCGCGGTGCGTCCTTCGCGTACGGCCAATCTGGAGGCACTGGCACGCATGCCGAGGTCCGCGCCAGTCGTCGTCCTCGACGATCCCCGCAATCTGGGCAACGCGGGGGCCGTGATCCGGCTCGCCGCGGGGTTCGGGGCGACGGGCGTCGTCACGACCGGCACGCTCGACCCCTGGCACCCCACCGTCGTACGCGGAGGTGCGGGCCTGCACTTCGCCACGGCCGTCGAGCGGATGGACGTCGAGGAGCTGCCGCCGGGGCAGGTGTACGCGCTCGACGCGGAGGGCGTGGACATCCGCGGCCTCAAGCTGCCGGACGACGCCGTGCTGGCCTTCGGGTCCGAGCGCAGCGGCCTGTCCGCGCGGCTGCGGGACCGCGCCGACCACTTGGTGTCCCTGCCGATGCGGCCCCAGGTCTCCAGTTACAACCTGGCCACCAGCGTCGGGATGACGCTCTTCCACTGGTCGGCGGGCAGGCCCCCGGGCACGGAGGCCTGAACCCGCCGGGAGTGTCAGGCGTCCCTGCGCACCTCCACCACGCGGAAGCGGTTGGCCACGAACGCGCCGTCGCACAGGGCCGCGTTCGCCGCCGGGTTGCCGCCCGAGCCGTGGAAGTCCGAGAAGGCCGCCGTCTGGTTCACATAGACGCCGCCCGTGAGGTTCAAGGAGAGCTGGGCGCACTCCTCAAGGCAGGTCTCCTCCACGGCTTCGGACACCTCGTCCGACGTCGTGTACGCGCCGACGGTCATCGCGCCCTTGTCGCGCACCGTGCGGCGCAGCAGCTCCACGGCGTCCGTGGAGGAGTCGACGGCCACGGCGAAGGAGACGGGCCCGAAGCACTCGTTGAGATAGACCGCCTCGGTGTCCGGCTTCGCGCCGTCCAGTTTGACGATCACCGGGGTGCGCACGACGGCGTCCGGGAACTCCGGGTTGGCGATCTCCCGTGAGGGGAGGGCCACTTCGCCGAGTCCGGCCGCGGCGTCGAGGCGGGCCTTGACGTCCGGGTTGACGAGGGCTCCGAGGATGCCGTTCGCACGGGCGTCGTCGCCGAGCAGGCCGTTCACCGAGGCCGCGAGGTCGGACACCACTTCGTCGTACGACTTGGCGCCCGCGTCCGTCGCGATGCCGTCGCGCGGGATCAGGAGGTTCTGCGGGGTCGTGCACATCTGGCCGCTGTACAGCGACAAGGAGAAGGCGAGGTTGGACAGCATCCCCTTGTAGTTGTCCGTCGAGTCGACGACGACCGTGTTCACGCCGGCCTTCTCCGTGTAGACCTGCGCCTGGCGGGCGTTGGTCTCCAGCCAGTCACCGAAAGCCGTCGATCCCGTGTAGTCGATGATCTTGATTTCGGGGCGGACGGCGAGGGTCTTGGCGATGCCCTCGCCGGGGCGCTCGGCGGCCAGGCACACGAGGTTCGCGTCGAAGCCCGCCTCGGAGAGGACCTCGCGCGCGATGCGCACGGTCAGCGCGAGCGGCAGCACCGCGCGCGGGTGGGGCTTGACCAGGACCGGGTTGCCGGTGGCCAGGGACGCGAACAGGCCGGGGTAGCCGTTCCACGTGGGGAACGTGTTGCAGCCGATCAGGAGCGCGATGCCGCGAGCGACGGGCGTGAAGCGCTTGTCCAGCGCGATCGGGTCGCGCTTGCCCTGGGGCTTGGACCACTCGGCGGCGTCGGGGGTGCGCGCCTGCTCCACGTACGCGTACGTCACCGCTTCCAGGCCGCGGTCCTGGGCGTGCGGGCCGCCCGCCTGGAAGGCCATCATGAAGGCTTGGCCGCTGGTGTGCATGACCGCGTGCGCCATCTCGTGCGTGCGCGCGCTGATGCGCGAAAGGATCTCCAGACAGACCATCGCGCGCACTTCCGCGCCCGCGTCGCGCCAGGCGCGCATTCCGGCACGCATCGCAGGCAGCAGGGTGTCGATGTCCGGGTGGGGGTAGGTGATCCCCAACTCCGGGCCGTACGGAGAGGTTTCCGCGCCTGTCCAGTCGTCCGTGCCCGGTTGGCCGAGGTCGAAGCGGCTGCCCAGGAGGGCGTCGAAGGCGGCTTTGCCCTCGGGCAGGCTCAGGCTGCCGTTCTCTCCGTAGGCCTTGGGGTGCTCGGGGTGCGGCGACCAGTACGCGCGCGTGCGGATCGTCTCCAGCGCCTGGTCGAGCGTGGGCCGGTGCGTGGCGATCAGCTGGTGCGCGGTGAGTTCGGCGGCCATATCGGACCAACTCCTCGTCGAGCCGGCTCTTCGTCGAGCCGGCGAGCTGGGCAGGGCAGTGGGCAGGAACAGACGGACAGAGCTAGAGTAACCGAACGATCGGTCGGGACAAGGGGGTCCGCCGAACCTGTGGACAACTTCTCGCCGGGCACCCCCGCACCCTCCGGCGGGCACCACGTGCGGGAGGATCGCGAGCATGACAGCACTCGAGCTCAGCAGCGCCGTTGCCGTGGTCGGCACCGGCACCATGGGGCAGGGCATCGCTCAGGTCGCCCTGCTGGCGGGCCACCCGGTGCGGCTCTACGACGCCGTGGAGGGCCAGGCGAAGAAGGCTGCCGCCGCGATCGCGGCCCGCCTGGACCGGCTGGTCGAGAAGGGCAGGCTGACGGCCGAAGGCCGGACCGCCGCAGGGGAGCGCCTCACGCCGGTCGAGCGCATCGCCGAGCTGGCCGGATGCGGACTCGTCATCGAGGCGGTCCTGGAGCAACTACCCGTCAAACAGCGCCTCTTCGAAGAGCTGGAAGAGATCGTCTCCGAGGACTGCCTCCTCGCCACCAACACGTCCTCCCTCTCCGTCACCGCCATCGCCGGCACCCTCAAGAAGCCCGGCCGCTTCGTCGGCCTGCACTTCTTCAACCCGGCCCCGCTCCTCCCTCTCGTCGAGGTCGTCAGCGGCTCCGCGACCGGGGAAACGGCGGCCACGCGCGCGTACGAGACGGCGCTGGCCTGGGGCAAGACGCCGGTACGCAGTGCGGACACCCCGGGCTTCATCGTCAACCGTGTCGCCCGGCCCTTCTACGCCGAGGCGCTGCGTCTGTACGAGGAGCGGGTCGCCGACCCGGCCACCATCGACGCCGTGCTGCGCGAATGCGGCGGCTTCAAGATGGGCCCCTTCGAGCTCACCGACCTCATCGGCCAGGACGTGAACGAGGCCGTCACCCGCTCCGTGTGGGAGTCCTTCTTCCAGAACCCCAAGTTCACGCCCTCGCTCGCCCAGCGCCGGCTCGTCGAATCACGCCGCCTGGGCCGAAAGTCGGGGCAGGGCTGGTACGCGTACGGGGACGACGCCCCGCGCGCGGAGCCGCACACGGCGGCGCCCGCGCCCGCCCCGGCGTCCGTCGCGGTGCACGGGGAACTGTTCCAGGCGCACGACCTTGCCGGGCTGATCGACGACGCCGGGATCGACCTCGTACACAAAGAGCCCTTCGACCCCGACCGCCCCGGCTGGATCGAACTGCCCAGCGGTGTGCGGATGTTCCTGAGCGACGGTTCCGCCGGGGACGACGCCGAGACGGCGGTGATCCAGTTCGATCTCGCGCTGGACTACCGTTCCGCGACCAGGATCGCCTTGGCCCCCTCCGTAGCGGTGAGCGAGGACCAGCTCAACGAGGCCGTGGGCCTCTTCCAGGCGCTGGGCAAGCAGGTCAGCGTCGTCGCCGACGTCCCGGGGATGATCGTGGCCCGTACCGTCGCCATGCTCGTCGACTTCGCCCAGGACGCCGTCGGGCGCGGTGTCGCCAGCAGGGAGGACATCGACACGGCGATGCGCCTGGGCGTCAACTACCCGCGCGGACCACTCGCGTGGGGCGAGGAGCTCAGCGCGCACTGGGCCGTCGACACCCTGGAATGCCTGCACCAGGAGTACCCCACCGGCCGCTACGCGCCGTCCCAGGCGCTACGCCGCGCGGCAGCGCGAGAGGACCTCTTCGCATGACCACCACCAGGCGCGACACGTACACCCCGGAGACCCTCCTGACGGTGGCGGTCCGGGCCTTCAACGAGCGCGGCTACGACGGCACGTCCATGGAGCACCTCTCCAAGGCGGCCGGGATCTCCAAGTCGTCGATCTACCACCACGTCTCGGGCAAGGAGGAGCTGCTGCGCCGCGCGGTGAGCCGGGCGCTCGACGGGCTCTTCGGGATCCTCGCCGAGGAGCACGCGCGCGTGGGCACCGCCGTGCAGCGCCTGGAGCACGTCACGCGCCGCACCGTCGAGGTGCTGATCGCCGAACTGCCCTATGTGACGCTGCTGCTGCGCGTGCGCGGCAACACCGACACCGAGCGGTGGGCCATGGAGCGGCGCAGGGAGTTCGACCAGCAGGTCGCCGATCTCCTGAAGGAGGCCGTCGCCGACGGCGATCTGCGCTCGGACGTCGAGCTGCGCCTGGCCACCCGGCTGCTCTTCGGGATGATCAACTCCATCGTGGAGTGGTACCGCCCGGACGCCCGTGGCGCCTCTTCGGGGGAGCAGGTCGCCGACGCCGTCGTCCAGCTGGCCTTCGCGGGGCTGCGCAGCGAGAGCTGACAGGTCAGCCCTCCGCCTCCAGGTCGTCCTCCTCGAAGACCAGCAACGTACGCGTGCTGAGTACTTCGGGGATGGACTGCAGCCGGGTCAGGACCAGTTCGCGCAGCGCGCGGTTGTCCGGCGTGTGCACCAGGAGCAGTACGTCGAAGTCTCCGCTGACCAGAGCGATGTGAGAGGCGCCGGGCAGGGTGCGCAGATGGTCGCGGACCGTGCGCCAGGTGTTCTGGACGATCTTGAGCGTGATGTACGCGGACGCGCCCTGGCCCGCCCGTTCGTGGTTGATCCGGGCGCCGAAGCCGCGTATCACCCCGTCGTCGATGAGGCGGTTGATCCGCGCGTACGCGTTGGCTCGTGACACATGCACGCGCTCGGCCACGGCACGTATCGACGCGCGACCGTCCGTGTGCAGGATCTGCAGGATGTCGCGGTCGATCGAATCCAGAGCGCGGGGCAGCTCCTCCGAGCGGTCACCGGACCTGCCTGCCGGGCGATCACCGTCGCGTCCGTCGGCCATTCGTTCAGATGCCATGTCCCCCCGCCTCCCTACCATGGACGTACTGCGTCCATCCCAGGCTGTGCAGAACCGTTTGTCCACAGCCTGGGGGTGCCTGTAGCCAAAATGTGCCGACGACCGAACAATCGGTAGGTGAGGCGCCTCACATTGCCGCGCCTCATTTGCCGCTCCCCACGAGGAGACCGCTTCCACATGGAGGTGCCGACATGACGGTCATGGAGCAGCGGGGCGTCTACCGGCCCACCCCGCCACCCGCATGGCAGCTCAGGACCGATCCCGCGCCGCTGCTGCCCGACGCGGAGCCCTACCGCGTCCTGGGTACGGAGGCCGCGGACAAGGCCGACGAGCAGCTCCTGAGCCGTCTGTACGCCCAGCTGGTGCGCGGACGGCGGTACAACACGCAGGCGACGGCCCTGACGAAGCAGGGCAGGCTCGCCGTCTATCCGTCGAGCACCGGCCAGGAGGCGTGCGAGGTGGCCGCCGCGCTCGTCTTGGAGGAGCGCGACTGGCTCTTCCCCAGCTACCGGGACACCCTCGCCGCGGTCGCCCGTGGCCTCGACCCCGTCCAGGCGCTGACCCTGCTGCGCGGCGACTGGCACACCGGGTACGACCCTCGCGAGTACCGCATAGCGCCGTTGTGCACCCCTTTGGCGACCCAGCTCCCGCACGCCGTGGGCCTCGCGCACGCCGCGCGCCTCAAGGGCGACGACGTGGTCGCGCTCGCCATGGTCGGCGACGGCGGCACCAGCGAGGGCGACTTCCACGAGGCGCTGAACTTCGCGGCCGTCTGGCAGGCACCCGTCGTCTTCCTGGTGCAGAACAACGGCTTCGCGATCTCCGTTCCGCTCGACAAGCAGACGGCCGCCCCGTCCCTGGCCCACAAGGCCGTCGGGTACGGAATGCCGGGACGCCTGGTGGACGGCAACGACGCGGCGGCGGTGCACGACGTGCTGACCGACGCGGTCTCCCGCGCACGAGCGGGCGGCGGCCCCACGCTGGTCGAAGCGGTGACGTACCGCATGGAGGCCCACACCAACGCCGACGACGCCACGCGCTACCGAGGTGACGCCGAGGTCGAGGCCTGGCGCGAGCACGACCCGATCCTGCTCCTGGAGCGGGAGCTGACGCAGCGCGGCCTCCTCGACGAGGACGGGATGCGGGCGGCCCGCGACGACGCCGACGCCATGGCGGCCGACCTGCGCGAACGGATGAACCAGGACCCCGAGCTGAACCCCATGGACCTCTTCGCCCATGTCTACGCCGAACAGACCACTCAACTGCGCGAGCAGGCCGCCCTGCTGAGGGCGGAGCTCGAAGCATCCGACGAAGACGCCGCAACCGGCGCTGACGCCGCGCACGGCGAGGGGAACGGGCGATGAGCACGGTCGCGGCCGAACGGGCCACCAAGAAGGCCGCCAAACCGGCCACCATGGCGCAGGCGCTCGGGCGCGCGCTGCGTGACTCCCTGGCCGAGGACCCGGCCGTCCATGTCCTCGGAGAGGACGTCGGAGCGCTCGGCGGAGTCTTCCGGGTCACCGACGGACTCACCAAGGAGTTCGGCGAGGACCGCTGTACGGACACCCCGCTCGCCGAGGCGGGCATCCTCGGGACAGCTGTCGGCATGGCGATGTACGGGCTTCGGCCGGTCGTCGAGATGCAGTTCGACGCGTTCGCCTACCCCGCCTTCGAGCAGCTGATCTCCCATGTGGCGCGGATGCGGAACCGCACCCGCGGCGCGATGCCGCTGCCCATCACGGTGCGTGTGCCCTACGGGGGCGGCATCGGGGGAGTCGAGCACCACAGCGACTCCTCCGAGGCGTACTACATGGCGACTCCGGGGCTCCATGTCGTCACGCCGGCCACCGTCGAGGACGCCTACGGCCTGCTGCGGGCCTCCATCGCATCCGACGACCCGGTCGTCTTCCTGGAGCCGAAGCGCCTCTACTGGTCCAAGGCCGACTGGAACCCGGACGCGCCGCAGGCCGTTGAACCCATAGGCCGTGCCGTGGTGCGGCGCAGCGGTCGTAGCGCGACGCTCCTCACGTACGGGCCGTCCGTGCCCGTCTGCATGGAGGCGGCCGAGGCGGCGGTCGCCGAGGGATGGGACCTCGAGGTCGTCGACCTGCGCTCCCTCGTGCCCTTCGACGACGAGACGGTGGCCGCATCCGTGCGGCGGACCGGGCGCGCGGTCGTCGTGCACGAGTCGGGGGGCTTCGGCGGCCCCGGCGGAGAGATCGCCGCCCGCGTCACGGAGCGGTGCTTCCACCACCTGGAGGCGCCGGTCCTGAGGGTGGCCGGGTTCGACATTCCCTATCCGCCGCCGATGCTGGAGCGGCACCATCTGCCCGGTGTGGACCGGATTCTGGACGCGGTCGCGCGGTTGCAGTGGGAGGCGGAGAACTGATGGCTCAGGTGCTGGAGTTCAAGCTGCCCGATCTCGGCGAGGGGCTCACCGAGGCGGAGATCGTCCGCTGGCTGGTGCGGGTCGGGGACGTAGTCGCCGTGGACCAGCCGGTCGTCGAGGTGGAGACGGCCAAGGCGATGGTGGAGGTGCCCTGCCCGTACGGAGGCGTGGTGACGGCCCGCTTCGGTGAGGAGGGGGCCGAGCTGCCGGTGGGCGCGCCGCTCCTTACGGTCGCCGTGGGCGCTGCGGCTGGTGCTGCGGCCGGGGCCCCGGCTCCGGAGGAGCCCGCGGAGAGGGCCCTGCAGACGGCTGCCGCCGAGGAGTCGTCGGGCAACGTCCTGGTCGGATACGGCACGGCGGCGGCGCCCGCGCGGCGCAGGAGGGTGCGGTCGGCGGGCCTTGGCCGGCAGCCGGTCCCACGGGTGGCCCCGCAGGAGGAGCCGTCGATGCTGCCGGCGGCGCCGGAGCCGTGCGCGCCGTCCGAGCCGGCGGGGCGTGGTGTGCCGCAGTTGGCGGACGGTCCTGTGCCGGTGATCTCCCCCCTCGTACGCAAGCTGGCCCGTGAGAACGGCCTGGAACTGCGGGAGTTGACGGGCACCGGTCCCGACGGGCTGATCACGCGGGCCGATGTGGAGGGCGCCATCGCGGCGGAGAAGACCGTCACGAGCGGGTCCACGTTCGCCCCGGCCCGGGAGCCGAGTGTGGCCGGGCGCGACGACAGCGCTTCGGCGGGCGGGGAGGTCCGGTATCCGCTGACCGGGATCCGGGGGCTCGTCGCGGACAAGATGTCCCGCAGCAGGCGCGAGATACCGGAAGCGACCTGTTGGGTGGATGCCGACGCGACCGAACTGCTCGCGGCGCGCGCCGCGATGAACGGTGCCGTGAAGGAGGGCGAGGGTGCCGGGCGGAAGGTCTCGCTGCTCGCGCTGTTCGCCCGCATCAGCGTGGCCGCGCTGGCGCGCTACCCGATGCTGAACTCCACCGTGGACATGGAGGCCCGCGAGGTGGTCCGTCTTGCCGACGTCCATCTCGGCTTCGCCGCGCAGACCGAGCGCGGTCTCGTCGTCCCCGTCGTCAGGAACGCGGACAGGCGGACCACCGACTCGGTCAACGATGAGCTGATCCGGCTCACCGAGATCGCCAGGGAAGGAAAGCTGACGCCGGGGGAACTGACGGGCGGCACGTTCACGTTGAACAACTACGGGGTGTTCGGGGTCGACGGCTCCACGCCGATCATCAACCATCCCGAGGCGGCCATGCTCGGGGTCGGCCGGATCGTGCCCAAGCCATGGGTGCACCAAGGGGAGTTGGCGGTGCGGCACGTCGTGCAGCTCTCCCTCACCTTCGATCACCGGGTCTGTGACGGCGGCACGGCGGGCGGGTTCCTGCGGTACGTGGCGGACTGTGTGGAGCAGCCGGCGGTGTTGCTGCGCTCGGTGTGAGGGGTGTGAGGGGTGTGAGTCCGCGGACAAGGGGGTGGCTTTGATCCCTCGTACGCCCATACTCGGGGGATGACCGCGCAGAGGGCTCCGGGTGGCGCCGTGACAGCCGCCTCGAACACCGCCCCGAACGCCGCCCCGAACGAGGCTTCGTCGGCGACCGAAGCCGCGTACGACGCCGTGGTGCTCGCGGGAGGCGGTGCCAGGCGGCTCGGCGGTGTGGACAAGCCGGGGGTGCGGGTGGGCGGCCGGGCGCTGCTCGACCGGGTGCTCGGCGCGTGCTCCGGCGCGGGTACGACCGTGGTCGTCGCCGCGCCTCGGCCTACCGCCCGCCCTGTCGTGTGGGCGCGCGAGGAGCCCGCCGGGGCCGGGCCGCTGGCCGCGCTCGACGCGGGGCTGCGGTGTGCGGGGGCGGAGTGGGTGGTGGTGCTCTCCGCCGATCTGCCGTTCCTGGGGGAGCCGACCGTCCGGCGCCTTCTCGCCGCGCTGCGGGACAGCGGTGCGGACGGTGCGGTGCTGCGGGACCCCGGCGGCCGGGACCAGCCGCTGGTCGCGGCGTACCGGCGTGCGTCGTTGCGGCGTGAGATCGGGGTGCTCGCGGCAGAGCACGACGGTCTGACGGGGCTTCCCCTGCGGTCGCTCACCGCGCGGCTCGAACTCACCCGGGTCGCGGACGCCGTGGCGTCCTTCGACTGCGACACCTGGGACGACATCGCGGCCGCCAGGGCGCGGATCAGGGAGCATGGGCACGTGTTGGATGAATGGATTTCCGCAGTCAAGGACGAACTGGGCATCGAGCTCGACGTCGACACCGGCCTTCTGCTCGACCTCGCCCGCGACGCCGCGCACGGCGTGGCCCGGCCAGCGGCCCCGCTGACCACGTTCCTCGTGGGGTACGCGGCGGCGACGGCCGCGGCGGGCGGCGGGCCAAAAGCGGTGGCCGATGCGGCGCGCAAGGCGGCGGCGCTTGCCGTGCGGTGGGCGGAGGAGAGTGCCCCCGGGGCGGAAGGGGAGACGGCGGCCGGCGCGGCGCCGGATGCCGGTCCTGGGTCCGGCTCCGCTTCCGGAGCGGCGCGGGATGGGCGGTCCGACGCGCGGCCGGATGCCGGATGAGTGGGCAGCCCGCGCCGGACGCCGAGCTGGACGAGGCTCTCGCGCTGGTGAACGACGACCATGGCCGCCGTACCGGCAGGCTCGCCGAGGGGGAGCCTCCCGCGCCGGCTGGAGATGGCCGCCGGGGCGTGGCGGGTGCGTCCGCCTCGGGTGCCTCGTCCGCAGGGTCCGCTTCGGGCGACCAGGAGCGGGGCGATGCGTCGCTGCCTCCGAGTACGCCTGCCGGGCCTGCGGCGTCGGCTGTGCCTGCCGGGTCTGCCGGGTCCGCCGCCTCCACCGAGCCCTCAGCGCCAGCTCCCCGCCGACAGTCGGCCACGCGGAACGGCGGCTCCGGTGAGCCCGGAGAGCGGCGCGGCCAGGGCTCGCTGAACACGCGGGGTTCTGCCGAGGGACACGCCTCGGGCGGCCCTGCCACCCCCAGCGGGCACGCCGCCCCGAGCGGACCCGGAGCCTCGGCCGGCCCCGACGCCCCCGCCACCCCCCAGGGACCCGACGCCCCCGCCACCCCCAAGGAACCCAGCACCCCCGCCACCCCCCGAAACATCACCCCCTGGCCCCAAGCCCGCACCACGGCCGAGCAGGCCCCGGGACCCGCCCCCGGATCAGCCCCCTTGAACCGCTCCACCCCCCTCCCCCTCCCCCAAGCCCTCGGCCAAGCCCTATCCACCCCCCTCACCGCCCTTACCGATCTCCCCTCCTTCGACACCTCCGCCATGGATGGCTGGGCCGTCGCGGGGCCCGGGCCCTGGGACGTCCGGGCCGGGGGGATTCTGGCCGGGCAGGGGCAGCCGGAGGCGTTGTCCGACGGGGAAGCCGTACGGATCGCGACCGGGGCGCGGATTCCTCGGGAGGCCACCGCCGTCATCCGCAGTGAGCACGGCGTGACCGATGACAAGGGGCGGCTGTACCCCCAGCGGGACGTCACGCACGGGCAGGACATCAGGCCGCGCGGCCAGGAGTGCCGCTCCGGGGATCAACTCCTGCCGGGCGGCACCCTGGTGACCCCGGCGGTGCTCGGGCTCGCGGCGGCTGCCGGGTACGACGAACTGGCGGTGGTCCCCCGGCCCCGTGCCGAAGTGCTGATCCTGGGCGATGAGTTGCTGACGGAGGGACTCCCCCACGAGGGCCTCATCCGCGACGCCCTCGGGCCGATGCTCCCGCCGTGGCTGCGCTCACTCGGCGCGGACGTCATCGCCGTACGCAGGCTCGGAGACGACGCGGAGGCGCTTCACCAGGCGATCACGACCTCCACCGCCGACCTCATCGTCACCACCGGAGGTACCGCCTCCGGCCCCGTCGACCACGTCCACCCCATCCTGCGCCGCATCGGCGCCGAACTCCTCGTGGACGGCGTCGCGGTGCGCCCCGGGCACCCCATGCTGCTCGCCCGCATCCGCCCCGACCAGCACCTCGTCGGCCTCCCCGGCAACCCGCTCGCCGCGGTCTCCGGCCTTCTGACGCTGGCCGAGCCCCTGCTGCGCGCGCTCTCGGGGCGCCCCGCCCCGTCGCCGTACACCGCTGTTCTCCGCGATGACGTGCACGGGCACCCGCACGACACCCGTCTCGTCCCCGTCACCCTCGACGACGACCAAGCGGTGCCGCTGCACTACAACGGCCCTGCGATGCTGCGCGGGGTCGCGGTGGCCGACGGGCTCGCGGTCGTCCTGCCGGGTGGCGCGCGGCACGGCCAGGAGCTGGAGGTCCTCGACCTCCCGTGGGCCGTCCCGGGCCTGGGCGGCGACGCGGCCGGGGAGTGTTTCACGTGAAACTTCCCGGCCATGACGCGATCGCCCGCAACCCCGACGAGCACCTCGTCACCCACCGGATCAAACTGCCGCGCCAGGTCGTCGAGCGGCCCCTGCGGCAGGTCGCCAAGCGGCTCCTCATGGCGCTCGCGGTGCTCGCCCTGACGACGTTCATCGTCTGGATCGACCGCGACGGCTATCACGACAACTCGGACAGCGGACTCGACTTCCTCGACGCCGCCTACTACTCCACCGTGACGCTCTCCACCACCGGCTACGGCGACATCGTCCCGTACAGCGACAGCGCGCGGCTCTGCAACATTCTCCTGATCACGCCGCTGCGCGTGCTCTTCCTGATCATCCTGGTCGGCACCACCCTTGAAGTCCTGACGGAACGTACGCGCGAGGAATGGCGTCTGAACCGCTGGAGGTCCAACTTGCGTGAACACACCGTGGTCGTCGGCTTCGGCACAAAGGGCCGCTCCGCGATCCAGACCGTCTGCGCGACCGGTCTGAAGCCCGAACAGATCGTGGTCGTCGACCCGAGCGCGAAGGTCGTCGACGCCGCCACGGCGGAGGGGTACGCGGGCGTCATCGGCGACGCGACCCGCAGCGACGTACTGCTCCGTGCCGAGGTGCAGCGGGCCCGGCAGATCATCATCGCGACGCAGCGTGACGACACCGCCGTCCTCGTCACGCTGACCGCCCGGCAGATGAACCGCGGGGCGAAGATCGTGGCCGCGGTGCGCGAGGAGGAGAACGCGCCGCTCCTTCGGCAGTCCGGCGCCGACGCGGTGATCACCAGCGCCAGCGCGGCGGGGCGGCTGCTCGGCCTCTCGGTGCTCAGCCCCAGCGCGGGCATGGTCATGGAGGACCTGATCCAGCAGGGCAGCGGACTCGATCTCGTCGAGCGGCCGGTGATAAAGGCCGAGGTGGGGCTGGGGGTTCGCGAGACGGAGGACCTGGTGGTCAGTGTCGTACGCGGCCATCGGGTGCTCGGGTACGACGATGCCGCCGTGGGAAAGCTGCAATTGATGGACCGGCTGATCACCATCGTCCGGGCCTCGCCCGGGGCGCAGATGGCGCCGGATGTGCGGCCACTGCGGAAGGAGTGACCGTCGGGACCTCGATCCCGGAACGGTGGGAGTAGCCTCGCCGCCATGCATGCGATCACGATCCCCGAAGCTGGTGGGCCCGAGGCGCTCGTATGGGCCGAGGTCCCCGATCCCGTACCCGGTGAGGGCGAGGTCCTGGTCGAGGTCGCGGCGAGTGCCGTGAACCGCGCCGACCTCCTCCAGCGCCAGGGCTTCTACAACCCGCCACCCGGCTCGTCCCCCTACCCCGGGCTCGAATGCTCGGGCCGCATCACGGACATCGGCTCCGGCGTCTCCGGCTGGAAGATCGGCGACGAGGTGTGCGCGCTGCTCGCCGGCGGCGGATACGCCGAGCAGGTCGTCGTCCCCGTGGGCCAGCTGCTGCCCGTGCCCGAGGGCGTCGACCTCGTCACGGCGGCGGCGCTGCCCGAGGTGACATCGACGGTCTGGTCCAACGTCTTCATGATTTCCCACCTCCGCCCCGGCGAGACGTTCCTCGTGCACGGCGGATCGAGCGGTATCGGCACCATGGCGATCCAGCTGGCGAAGGCAGTCGGCGCCAAGGTCGCGGTCACGGCGGGCAGCAAGGAGAAGCTCAACTTCTGCGGGGAGCTCGGCGCGGACATCCTCATCAACTACCGCGAGCAGGACTTCGTGGAGGAGATCAAGGGCGCCACGGACGGAGCGGGCGCGGACGTCATCCTCGACAACATGGGCGCCAAGTACCTGGACCGCAACGTGCAGGCCCTCGCGACCAGCGGCCGCCTCGCGATCATCGGCATGCAGGGCGGTGTCAAGGGCGAGCTGAACATCGCCATGCTCCTGAACAAGCGCGCCGCCGTCACCGCGACATCACTGCGGGGGCGTCCCGCCGGGGAGAAGGCGACGATCGTCGCGGCGGTGCGGGAGCATGTGTGGCCGCTGATCGGAGCGGGGCAGGTGCGGGCGATCGTCGACCAGACGGTGCCGATGAGGGATGCGGCTGCCGCGCATCGGGTGCTGGAGGAGAGCAATCACATCGGGAAGGTGCTGCTCGTTCGCTAGGGCGCGGCCCCCGCCGCCGGGTCACGGAGACCGTCGAGATGCCGGATTCGCAGCACCATGTGACGCTTACTCCAGCTTCAGTGATCTCTCCGACCCGGTAGCGGGAGGGAGTCTGCGTGGTGACTCCGTGGCTTCGGCCCCTGTTGACGCTGACGGTGCTGACGGTGCTGACGGTGCTGCTCACCGTCTCGCCCCTGTCCCTCTCGTACGCGGCGTACGCGGTTGACCCCTCTCCCGGCGAGACCCTCGCCGGGAGCGCACCCGGCGAGGGCCGTGCCAGGCCCGGCCGGGACGAACCCGCACCGTCGGTCGCGTCGTCCGCGCCGCCCCGCAGGCCGCCGAAGCAGCCCCCCACCCCCGTCGCCATCCCGTCCCCCGCCGTAAAACCTCCCGGCAAGGCCACCGCCGCGGCCGACGCCACCCGCAGGACCCCCGCCGGGCCGGCCTTCCCTGGCCTTCGTGTTCTCCCGCTCGGCAGCGGTCTGGTGCTCATCGGCCTCGGCCTCGGCTTCTTCGCCGTACGGATGCGGCGGGGTTGAATCGAACGGCCTGACACGTAAGGCGCCTTCGTACACGGTGGATCAGCGGCAATCGGGGGCACCACCGATGTGTGATGTACGGGTGCGAGAGAATGGCGGCATGGAGATGCCGAGGAACGAAAGGTCGCCGGAGAGCCCCCAGGTCCTGGTTGTTGGTCAGGACGGAATGGCGCTCGGCGGCGGCGGAGACGACGAATCCCGCGAGGTCCCGGTGACGGACATGGTCGAACAGCCGGCGAAGGTCATGCGCATCGGCAGCATGATCAAGCAGCTGCTCGAAGAGGTGCGGGCGGCACCTCTCGACGAGGCGAGCCGGGTGCGGCTCAAGGAGATCCACGCCAGTTCGGTCAAGGAGCTCGAGGACGGTCTCGCCCCCGAGCTCGTCGAGGAACTCGAGCGGCTTTCCCTTCCCTTCACCGACGACGGAGTACCCAGCGACGCCGAGCTGCGCATCGCGCAGGCCCAGCTGGTGGGCTGGCTGGAGGGTCTCTTCCACGGGATCCAGACGGCCCTCTTCGCGCAGCAGATGGCGGCGCGGGCGCAGCTGGAGTCGATGCGGCGCGCGTTGCCGCCCGGTGTGGGCGGCGGCGAGGAGGACGAGGACGGCGGCATCGCGGGGCGGACCGGAGGGCCTTACCTCTAGGCGGCTCCGGCCCCCTAAAGGCACCTCTAGGCGGCAACCGACAACGCGAAGGGCCCGGTCACTCAAGTGACGGGGCCCTTCGCCTTGCCGCGTGGATCAGGCCGGGTTACCCGTCGAGATCGTCAGCTCGATGTTCACGTCGTCCGGGTCGATGTCGGACTCCTCCTTGGGGGACTGCGTCATGACGGTGTCCTCCCCGTAGGTGTTCTCGTCCACCGTGCGCTTGTCGTACTGCCAGCCCGCCGCTTGCAGGCACTTCTGCACGGACTTCCAGTCCTTGAAGGTGAAGTCCGGGACCTTGATCTTGTTCTCGTCGTTGTACGCGGTTTCGGGCTCGGTGCACTCGTCGGTTTCTATCGTCTGGGTCCGGTCCGGACCCCGATGCCCCGCCACCGGCGCCGCCGACTTCTTGTCCTTGGCGTCATTGCCGCCGTCGTCGCCGCTCATCGACATCGCCGTGATCAGACCGCCGATGGCGAGCAGCGCGACGACGATCGAGCCGACGATCACCGGCATGTTCCGCTTGCCGCCACCCGAGCCGCTGCCCGAGCCGCCGCCCTGCCCCTGCACCGACGTCTGCCCGTGCTGCGGGGAGATCGAGTACGGCGGCGGGGTCTGCGCGGCCTGCGGGGCGTACGCGTTCGTGGGCGCCGGGGTCTGGTAGCCGCCCTGCTGCGGGTAGCCGTAGCCCGGGGTCACGGGGTTCGGGGCCGGGGTGGCAGGGCCGTACGGACCCGGCTGGTACGGGGTCTGGACGCCGCCCTGCTGCGGGAGCGAGGAGTCGACCGGCGGGAAGACCGCGGCGCCGACGCCCGCGCCGCTCGTCGTCTGGGCGCCCGGCACGATGCTCGGCGCGGCAGCCTGGAAGGACTGCGCGACCCGCAGGCACTCGTCGCGCATCGCCTCGGCGGTCGGAAAACGCTCGTTCGGGTTCTTCTTGAGCGCGCGGGCGACGATCGCGTCGACCGCCGGCGGCAGCGAGCGGTTGATCGAGGACGGAGCGACCGGCTCCTCCTGAACGTGTGCGTACGCGATGGCAAGCGGCGAGTCCGCCTCGAACGGCAGCCGCCCGGTGACCAGCTGGAAGAGCATGATGCCGACGGAGTAGAGGTCGGACCGGGCGTCGACGCCGCGGCCGAGGGCCTGCTCCGGGGAGAGGTACTGGGGGGTGCCGACGACCATGCCGGTCTGCGTCATCGACGTGACGCCGGACTGCATGGCGCGGGCGATGCCGAAGTCCATGACCTTGACGACGTTGCGCTTCGTCATCATCACGTTGCCGGGCTTGATGTCGCGGTGGACCAGGCCCATCTCGTGGCTGATCTCAAGGGCGGCGAGCACATCGGCGGTGATCTTCAGCGCCTGATCGGACGGCATCGCGCCGAACTGGGCGACGGACGCGTCGAGCACGGAGCCGAGCGGCTTGCCCTCCACATACTCCATGACGATGTACGGCATCGGCGCGCCGTCGCCCGCGGCGGAGCCGCTATCGGACAGCGTGTCCTCGCCGGTGTCGAAGACCGACACGATGTTCGTGTGCGTGAGCTTGGCCACCGACTGGGCCTCGCGGCGGAAGCGCTCGCGGAAGGACTGCTCGCGGCCGAGCTCGGTGTGGAGGGTCTTGATCGCGACTTGACGGTCGAGTACGGAGTCGTACGCCAGGTGAACGGAGGCCATGCCGCCCTCACCGAGAAGATCACGCAGCTGGTACCGGCCACCGGCCAGCGAGCGCCCCGCATACCGTCCCTGTGCGCCGTCCTGGCTGCTCATGTCGTGCGTCCCCCATCGGCGCGGTGTGCCGGACGGCTCCGCGATCGGTGATCGATTCCCGCTATTCCTGGCCAAGTCTGCCCGAGGGCACCGACACGTCAAGCTCGATGCCCGTTCCGTGACCGTACGCGCAAGAAGCGTCTCGGAAGCGTTACAAGTTTGCGCGTGGGGGCACCTGACAGGTTTGATGTCCGGTCCACCTCGAAACGGCGCGCCGCGCGGAGGCTGTAGCGTGGCCCGGCGGGGTTCCCCCAGTACCACCAAGCACCACGACCAGAAACGACGGCGAGGACTGATGGCACAGACGCAGCGCGCTCAGGGCCCGTCCGACCCCGAGGCGACTGGCGGCGGTATGTCAGATGCGCCGGAATTGTGGGGCAATGGCGGGCTTGTCGGGGATGGCCGTTACCGGCTGACCCGCAGACTCGGCCGCGGCGGCATGGCAGAGGTTTTCGCGGCCGAGGACGTACGTCTCGGTCGTACGGTCGCCGTAAAGCTCCTGCGTTCCGACCTCGCGGAGGACCCGGTCTCCAAGGCCCGCTTCACGCGCGAGGCCCAGTCGGTGGCGGGGCTCAACCACCACGCGGTGGTCGCGGTCTACGACTCCGGCGAGGACGCGGTCGGCCCGAACGTCGTCCCCTACATCGTCATGGAGATCGTCGAGGGCCGGACGATCCGTGATCTTCTGATCCAGGCGGAGGCGCCGGGCCCCGAGCAGGCCCTGATCATCGTCTCCGGAGTGCTCGAAGCGCTCGCGTACTCGCACCAGCACGGCATCGTGCACCGTGACATCAAGCCCGCGAACGTCATCATCACCGAGACCGGCGCGGTGAAGGTGATGGACTTCGGCATCGCCCGTGCGCTGCACGGCGTGCAGTCGACGATGACGCAGACCGGCATGGTCATGGGCACGCCCCAGTACCTCTCCCCGGAGCAGGCGCTCGGCAAGGCCGTCGACCACCGTTCCGATCTGTACGCGACCGGCTGCCTGCTCTACGAACTCCTCGCCCTGCGGCCCCCGTTCACCGGTGAGACGCCGCTCTCCGTGGTCTACCAGCACGTCCAGGACATCCCCGTGCCGCCGTCCGAGACCTCGGACGCGGCGCCGCCGGAGCTGGACGGCCTGGTCATGCGCTCGCTCGCCAAGGACCCGGACGACCGGTTCCAGACCGCCGAGGAGATGCGCGGCCTGGTCCAGTACGGGCTGCAGATGCTGCACGAGCAGGGCAGCCACACCGGGACCTGGAACACCGGCCCCGTGGAGATGCACGAGGGCGGCGGCACTCCCGCGATGGGCGTCGCGGGCGCCGCCGCGATGCAGCACCCGGGCGACTCCGGCACCGCGCAGATCCCGGGCGCCATGCTGCGTCCGCCGGGCGGCGACGACGGCGGCTTCGAGGGCGGCCACCGGGACGGCAACGGCCGGGGCGGCCGCGGCAAGATGTGGATCTTCGCGGTACTCGCGGTCATCGCCATCGCCGTGGGTGTGGCCTTCGCGCTGACGGCCGGCGACAACAAGAACAAGGAAAAGGACACCCCGACGAAGGCCCCGACCAAGCAGTCGGAGACGAAGAAGCCGAGCAAGAGCCCGGACGAGGACACCTCGGACGACGCCACGGAACCCGGCGACGGCTCCGGTGGTCAGGGCAGCTACACCCCGTCCCAGCCGGACAACACCGGCCAGACCACCCCCACGCCCACCGAGAGCGCCCCGACGGACGACCCGACGGAGCCCACGGACGGGCCCACGGAGCCGACGGACGACCCGACGGAGCCGACGGACGACCCGACCGCGTCCACCTCCGAGGAGCCGCCGGCGACGGGCGGAACGGACGCAGGCGCCGACATCGGGGGCGTCGGAGACGACGGCTGACCCGTCAGGCGCCTCAGTACAACCAACGCCGCGCGCGCGTGGAGCCCGACAGGGCCCCACGCGCGCGGCGCGTTATCGGGTCTTGTCCCGCATCTACGGAGTGCGCTGAAGCTGCCGCGCCCGGCCACCCTGCAGCGTGTGCACGGTGGCCAGCTGCGGCTCTATGCGCAGATACACCGGGTCGTACAGCTCGCCGTCCACGTAGTGGGGCCCCGGACCGAACAGCTCCAGCTCGCCGTTGGTGGGCTCGAAGGCCTCGCAGACACCGACGAACTGCACGATCCACTGCCCCGTACCCGCGGCGGCGGCGGAGTTGAGATTGTCCGCTCCGTAGGCGACGACGCTGCCGATGCAGGCCTCGTGGTAGCCGTACCCCTTGTGCATGCGCAGCAGGACGCGGCCGTCTACGACGATGTGGCGGGCCGCGGCGAGGAAGGGCAGTGCGCGCATGCTCGTGGCGACCCGGCCGTAGTCGGTGCGGCCGAGCAGTTCGTAGGCGAGCCGTTCGTCCTGTTCCTGTTCCTGTACATCGGAGGGCATGCGTCCACCCTCCGGTACGGGCAGGGGGCCGGGGAAGGGGACCCCGCCCCTAGGGGAGCGGGACGTAAGTCCCACCGGCACGCCAGTCGCTCCACGGCACGCCAGTCGCTCCACGGCTCGTCTCAGATCACGAAGACCGTCTTGCCGCGTGCCCCGCCCGCCCGGCTCTTGGCGATGGCCCGGGGCGCCTTCTCCAGGGGGACCTCGGCGTCGATGGGGGGCTTGAGGGCGCCCTTGGCGGCGGCGACGGCGAGGATGTCGAGCAGTTCGGAGCTGGCGGCGAGCTCGAAGTCGACCGTTTCGATGCCGGCCTGAACCGGGGCCTGACCTGCGGCGGAGCGAGTGCTGAGGGCGACGCCGCCGGCACGGACGAGGGCGGCGCCCGCGGCGAAGGAGTCGGGGTCGGCGGAGACCAGGTCGACCAGGGCGTCGACACCCTCGGGGCAGACGTCGCGGACGGCGGTCGCCAGGTCGGCGGAGGTGGTGTCGATGGTGACGGCGGCACCGAGCGCCCCCATGCGGTGCTTCTCCTCGCCGCGCACCGCCGCGAGAACGCGCACGTCACGCGCTGCCGCGAGCTGGGTGAGCGCGGTACCCACACCCCCCGTGGCTCCGATGACCAGGAGGCTCTCGCACTCGCGGATCGCGGCGTTCTCCAGGATCTGCGCCGCCGTCATCCCGGCGGTCGGCAGCATGGCCGCGCTCTCCAGACTCAGGCCGGGCGGCACGGCGGAGATGACGGAGTCCTGGGGCATCGTCACGTACTCGGCGTACGACCCCGCTCCGATCGGGGGCCGGGACGCCTGGCCGAAGACGGGGTCGCCGATCCGGAATCGCTCCGTGCCCGCGCCGACGGCGTCCACCCGGCCCGCGAAATCGGTGCCCATGACGAGCGGAAAGACGTGCGGGACACGGCCTTCTAGCAGGCCATCGGCGCTCTGCCAGTCGAAGGGGTTCAGCGAGGCGTAGTCGACCCTGACGAGAACCTCACCGGGGCCCGGAACCGGATCCGGAACCTCCACAAGCTCGGGCTCGGCGCCGAACTCCCTGACCGCGACAGCTCGCATGGAGCACGCCTTCCGGTATCAGTGCTTCTCCGCCTGCATGCGTGCCACGTACGCGGCTGCCTGCGAGCGCCGCTCCATACCCAGTTTGGACAGCAGACTGGACACGTAATTCTTGATCGTCTTCTCGGCCAGGTGCAGCCGCTCGCCGATCACCCGATTGGTCAGACCCTCCCCGATCAGGTCGAGGATCTTCCGCTCCTGGTCCGTCAGGTTCGCCAGACGGTCGTCGCCCTTGGGGCTGTTCCCGTCGCGCAGCCGCTCCAGGACCCGGGCCGTGGCGACGGGGTCGAGGAGGGACTTTCCGGCCGCCACGTCACGGACCGCGCTGAGCAGTTCATTGCCGCGAATGGCCTTCAGGACATAACCGGAAGCGCCCGCCATGATCGCGTCGAAGAGGGCCTCGTCATCGGCGAACGAGGTGAGCATCAGGCATTTGATGTCCTCGTTCTGCGAACGGATCTCGCGGCAGACCTCGACGCCGCTGCCGTCCGGAAGCCGCACGTCGAGCACGGCCACGTCCGGACGCGTGGCCGGGATCCTGACCAGGGCGTCCGCCGCCGTACCCGCTTCGCCGACGACCTCGATATCGGACTCCACGGAGAGCAGCTCATGGACTCCCCGGCGCACCACTTCGTGGTCGTCGAGGAGAAATACCGTAATTTTTCCGTCTTCGCGCACGGAGCCAGTCTCACACACGATCTCTCCCGGTGCCCGGGCTGGAACCCTTCCCGTGCGCGGGGTGGCCGGGATAACGTGCCGGTGTTCCGGCCCCCTGCCAGGCTGTGATCAGTGCTGTGACCAGGAACTGTTCCCGACTTTCTGGATTTACTCGGTAATCCAAGCAGTCAGATACTTGGAAATCCAAGCAAATTCGCAGGTCAGATGGGGTTTCACAGAATTGGTAAGCACTGGGTAACGTGCATTGTGCAGGGCGCTCGCCGGGGCACCTGTCACGCCTGTTCCCGGCCGCGTCGCACACACCCCGTGCGCGGGCACGGATCAGGCGAGCCGCACTGGCCTACCCGGTAATCCCGGGGGCCGGACCGACGGAGGAGCACACGTGACCGTGGAGAGCACCGCCGCGCGCACACCGCGCCGCAGCACCAGCAGCGGCGGCAAGCGCGCGAGCGCCAAGAAGGCCGCGCCGAAGAAAAGTACGGAGCCCCAGCTTGTCCAGCTGCTGACGCCTGAAGGCAAGCGGGTCAAGAATCCCGAGTACGACGCGTACGTCGCGGACATCACCGCGGACGACCTGCGCAGCCTGTACCGCGACATGGTCCTCACCCGCCGCTTCGACGCCGAGGCCACTTCCCTGCAGCGCCAGGGCGAGCTGGGCCTGTGGGCGTCGCTGCTCGGCCAGGAGGCCGCCCAGATCGGCTCGGGCCGTGCCACGCGCCAGGACGACTACGTCTTCCCGACCTACCGCGAGCACGGCGTCGCCTGGTGCCGCGGGGTCGACCCGGCCAACCTGCTCGGGATGTTCCGCGGCGTGAACCACGGTGGCTGGGACCCGAACACCAACAACTTCCACCTGTACACGATCGTCATCGGCTCGCAGACGCTGCACGCGACCGGGTACGCGATGGGCGTGGCCAAGGACGGGGCCGACTCGGCCGTCATCGCGTACTTCGGGGACGGCGCCTCCAGCCAGGGCGACGTCGCCGAGGCCTTCACCTTCTCCGCGGTCTACAACGCCCCCGTCGTGTTCTTCTGCCAGAACAACCAGTGGGCGATCTCCGAGCCCACCGAGAAGCAGACCCGGGTGCCGCTCTACCAGCGCGCGCAGGGCTTCGGCTTCCCGGGTGTGCGGGTCGACGGCAACGACGTGATCGCCGTGCTCGCCGTCACCAAGTGGGCCCTTGAGCGGGCGCGTACGGGCGAGGGCCCGGCGCTGATCGAGGCGTTCACCTACCGCATGGGCGCGCACACCACATCCGACGACCCGACCAAGTACCGCAACGACGACGAGCGCGAGGCCTGGGAGGCGAAGGACCCGATCCTGCGCCTGCGGACCTACCTCGAGGCCGAAGGCCACGCTGATGAGGGATTTTTCGCGGAACTCGAGGCGGAGAGCGAAGCGTTGGGCAAGCGAGTGCGAGAGGTGGTGCGGGCGATGCCGGATCCGGATCTGATGGCGATCTTCGAGAACGCGTATGCGGACGGGCATGCGCTGGTGGACGAGGAGCGCGCGCAGTTCGCCGCCTACCAGGCGTCGTTCGCCGAAGAAGGCGGTAAGTGACCATGGGCGTACAGAAACTTCCGATCGCCAAGGCGATCAACGAATCGCTGCGTACGGCGCTCGACACCGACCCCAAGGTCCTCATCATGGGCGAGGACGTCGGCAAGCTCGGCGGCGTCTTCCGTGTGACGGACGGGCTGCAGAAGGACTTCGGTGAGGACCGGGTCATCGACACCCCGCTCGCCGAGTCCGGCATCGTCGGCACGGCCATCGGCCTGGCCCTGCGGGGTTACCGCCCGGTGGTGGAGATCCAGTTCGACGGCTTCGTCTTCCCCGCGTACGACCAGATCGTCACGCAGCTCGCGAAGATGCACGCCCGCTCGCTCGGCAAGATCAAGATGCCGGTCGTCATCCGCATTCCCTACGGCGGCGGCATCGGCGCCGTCGAGCACCACAGCGAGTCCCCTGAGGCGCTGTTCGCGCACGTCGCGGGCCTGAAGGTGGTCTCACCCTCGAACTCCTCGGACGCCTACTGGATGATGCAGCAGGCCATCCAGAGCGACGACCCGGTGATCTTCTTCGAGCCGAAGCGGCGCTACTGGGACAAGAGCGAGGTCGACACGGACGCCATCCCGGGGCAGCTGCACAAGGCCCGGGTCGCCCGCGAGGGCACGGACCTGACGCTCGTCGCGTACGGCCCGATGGTGAAGGTCTGTATGGAGGCCGCGGCGGCCGCCGCCGAAGAGGGCAAGTCCCTTGAGGTCGTGGACCTGCGCTCCATGTCGCCGATGGACTTCGACACGGTGCAGGCCTCGGTGGAGAAGACCCGCAGGCTCGTCGTGGTCCACGAGGCCCCGGTCTTCCTCGGCACGGGCTCGGAGATCGCGGCACGCATCACCGAGCGGTGCTTCTACCACCTCGAAGCCCCTGTGCTGCGGGTCGGCGGCTTCCACGCGCCGTATCCGCCGGCGCGGATCGAAGAGGAGTACCTGCCGGGCCTCGACCGGGTGCTCGACACTGTCGACCGCTCGCTGGCGTACTGAGGGAGAGGGTCGTGACGACGATGACAAGTGCTGCGCTCGCCGAGTTCAAGATGCCCGACGTGGGCGAAGGGCTCACCGAGGCGGAGATCCTCAAGTGGTTCGTGGCGCCGGGTGACACGGTCACGGACGGGCAGGTGGTGTGCGAGGTCGAGACGGCCAAGGCCGCCGTCGAGCTGCCGATCCCGTTCAACGGTGTCGTACGGGAACTGCGCTTCCCCGAGGGCACGACGGTCGATGTCGGCCAGGTGATCATCGCGGTGGACGTGTCCGGCGGCGGTGCGCCCGCCCCGGCCACGGAGGAAGCCGCCGTGCAGGAGACCGTCCCGGAGCCGGCCGCGGAGCCCGCCGAGGACGAGGCCCCGCAAGGCCGCCAGCCCGTGCTCGTGGGCTATGGGGTCGCCGAGTCCTCGACGAAGCGCCGCGCGCGCAAGTCCGCGCCGGGGCAGGCGGATGAGCCGCCGGCCGGGACGTACTACGCGCAGGCGGTGCAGGCCGAGCTGAACGGCTCCAGCACGGCCGCGCAGGCGACCGCCGCGTCGGTCGAACGGGACGAGCGGGGTGAGCGCCCGCTGGCCAAGCCGCCGGTGCGCAAGCTCGCCAAGGACCTCGGAGTCGACCTCACGTCGGTCGTCCCCTCCGGTCCTGACGGCATCATCACGCGCGAGGACGTGCACGCCGCGGTGGCCTCCGCCGCAGCCCCGGCTGCCGCACCGGCCTCCGCTCCCGTGGCCGCGCCGCAGACGGGGGCAGCCGAAGCACCCGCCGCCGCCCCCGTGGTGAGCGGTGACGCCCGCGAGACCCGCATCCCCGTCAAGGGCGTCCGCAAGGCCATCGCCCAGGCGATGGTCGGTTCGGCCTTCACGGCCCCGCACGTCACGGAGTTCGTGACGGTGGACGTGACACGGACGATGAAGCTGGTCGAGGAGCTGAAGGGGGACAAGGCTTTTGCGGGTCTGCGGGTCAACCCGCTGCTCCTCATCTCCAAGGCACTGCTCGTGGCGATCCGGCGCAACCCGGAGGTGAACGCGGCCTGGGACGAGGCGAATCAGGAGATCGTCCAGAAGCACTATGTGAACCTGGGCATCGCCGCCGCCACCCCGCGCGGCCTGATCGTCCCGAACATCAAGGACGCGCAGGCCAAGACGCTGCCCGAACTGGCCGAAGCGCTCGGCGATTTGGTGTCCACGGCCCGCGACGGCAAGACGTCGCCTGCCGCGATGCAGGGCGGCACGGTCACCATCACGAACGTCGGCGTCTTCGGCGTCGACACCGGTACGCCGATCCTGAACCCCGGCGAGTCCGCGATCCTCGCGGTCGGCTCGATCAAGCTCCAGCCGTGGGTCCACAAGGGCAAGGTCAAGCCGCGTCAGGTGACGACGCTCGCGCTCTCCTTCGACCACCGCCTGGTCGACGGCGAGCTGGGCTCCAAGGTGCTCGCCGATGTGGCGGCGATCCTGGAGCAGCCCAAGCGGCTCATGACGTGGGCGTAGGCAAGGCGAGTCAGGCAGTACGACGAAGGGGGCCCGCCGCATGTCGCGGCGGGCCCCCTTCTCGTACTCCCGTCAGGAACTACCCGTCATGGACTACAGCTTGAAGCCGTAGTCCATCACCTTCTTCGCGTCCGTCGTGCGGGCGGCCGCGGAGGTCGAGGTGAGGACCGTGCCGATGACCGTCTTGCCGTTACGGGTGGCGGCGAAGACCAGGCAGTACTTGGCCTGCGGGCCGGAGCCCGTCTTCACGCCGATCGTGCCGCTGTAGCTGCCGAGCAGGTTGTTCGTGTTCGACCACGACATGTAGCGGTAGCCACCGCTCTTCGTGGTGACCTTCTGCTTCGTCGACTTCGTCTTCACGACCGTACGGAACGTGGAGCTCTTCATCGCGCTGCTGGCGAGCTTCGTCAGGTCGCGCGGCGTCGAGTAGTTGCCCGCGCCGCCGATACCGTCGAACGAGTCGAAGTGGGTGTTCGTGAGGCCGAGGGTCTTGGCCTGGGTGTTCATCTTGCCGATGAACGACTTCACGCGGGCGGCGCGGGTGGAGCCCTTGCCGAACTTGTCCGCGAGGGCGTACGCCGCGTCGCAGCCGGACGGCAGCATCAGGCCGTACAGCAGCTGGCGGACGGTAACCTTGTCGCCGACGATCAGCCGGGCGGACGAGGCGGTGTTCCTGACGATGTAGTCGCTGTAGGCCTTCTGGACCGTGACCTTGGAGTCGAGGTTCAGGTTCGACTGGGACAGCACCACCTTCGCCGTCATGATCTTGGTGGTCGAGCCGGTGGACCTGCGGGTGTCCGCGGCTTTGGTGAAGAGCGTCTTGCCCGTGCCGTTGTTCATCACGTAGCCGCCCTTGGCGGCGATGGAAGGCTTCGGCGGCGCGGCCGCCTGGGCCGTGGTCGTGAGGGCTCCGCCCGCGAATACCGCGCTCGCGGTGACGATGACGGCCGATGCGCGACGAATGCCCTTAATGGGGGTTTTCAAGGTCTGTGCTCCAAATGCCCCTGGAATGCGGCCACATGAGGGTGCCGCTCGATGGTAAGACGCGTGGGAAGGGTAAATGGATGTACTCCCGTGAGGGTGATGTCCGGATCGTGGACTGGACGTCCTCATGGGTACCTGTTGTATCTATGCTGTGCGCATGCCTGTCGCGCCCGCTTCGTCCCCCGCGCCCACCCTCAAGCGGCCACCCGCGGCCGAGCGCGTGTACGCGCACGTCAAACAGGGCGTACTCGACCGTCGCTACGAGGGCGGCACCCTGCTCACCGAAGGGGAGCTCGCCGAGGCCGTCGGCGTCTCCCGCACGCCGGTGCGCGAGGCGCTCCTGAAGCTGGAGGTCGAGGGGCTGCTCCGGCTCTACCCGAAGAAGGGCGCGCTGGTCCTGCCGGTGTCCGCGCAGGAGATCGCCGACGTCGTCGAGACGAGGCTCCTGGTGGAGACGCACTCGGTGCGCAAGGCGGTGCCGGCCACCCCGGGCCTGATCGCCCGCCTCGAAGAGCTCCTCGCCCGGCAGCGCGAACAGGCCGCCGCCGGAGACTTCTCCGCTGCCGCTGTGACCGACCGCTGCTTCCACGCCGAGATCGTGCGCAGCGGCGGCAACGAAATCCTGGCCCGCCTCTACGACCAGCTCCGCGACCGGCAGCTGCGGATGGGCGTCGCCGTGATGCACTCCCACCCGGACCGCATCGCCAAGACCCTCGCCGAGCACGAGGAGCTCCTCGCCGCGCTGACATCAGGCGACGCGGAGGCGGCCGAGGCGGTGATCACCCGGCACGTCGGGTGGTTCCAGGGTCTCGCGCGGGGCGATGTCCGATGAGCTCGGCCTCCGCTCCCGTCTCCCTGCCCGGTGATCCGCCCGGCGGCAAGAAGGCCGTCCTCGTCTGGGGCATCGGCGTCGCCGTCTACTTCGTCGCCGTCATCTTCCGCACCTCGCTCGGTGTCGCCGGTCTTGACGCCGCCGACCGCTTCCACGTCAATGCCTCCGCCCTCTCGACCTTCTCGATCCTTCAGCTCCTCGTCTACGCGGGCATGCAGATACCCGTCGGCCTGATGGTCGACCGGCTCGGCACCAAGCGGGTGCTGACCATCGGCGTCGTCCTTTTCACGCTCGGACAGCTCGGCTTCGCCTTCTCGCCCTCGTACGGGATGGCGCTCGCGTCCCGCGCGCTGCTCGGCTGCGGTGACGCGCTGACCTTCATCAGCGTGCTGCGCCTCGGCACCCGCTGGTTCCCGGCCCGGCGCGGCCCCATGGTCGCCCAGCTCGCGGGCCTGGTCGGGATGGCGGGCAACCTCGTGTCCACCCTCGTCCTTGCCCGGCTCCTGCACTCCGTCGGCTGGACCGCGGCCTTCGCCGGCAGCGCGCTGTGCGGCGTCGTCGTCCTCGTACTGATGACGCTGTTCCTCAAGGACCACCCCGAAGGCCACGCGCCCGAGCCCGCGCGGCACACCGGCGGGGCCTTCGTGCGCAAGCAGATCGCCCTGAGCTGGCGCGAGCCCGGCACCCGGCTCGGCCTGTGGGTGCACTTCACCACGCAGTTCCCCGCGATGGTGTTCCTGCTGCTGTGGGGGCTGCCGTTCCTCGTCGAGGCGCAGGGGCTCTCGCGGGCGACCGCCGGGACACTGCTCACCCTCGTCGTGCTGTCCAACATGGTGGTGGGCCTGGTCTACGGCCAGATCGTCGCCCGGCACCACGCGGCCCGCACCCCGCTGGCCGTCGGCACGGTCGCGGCGACCGCGGTGATGTGGGCGACCACGATCCACTTCCCCGGCGACCACGCCCCGATGTGGCTGCTCATCACGCTCTGCACCGTGCTCGGGGCCTGCGGTCCCGCGTCGATGATCGGCTTCGACTTCGCGCGGCCCGCGAATCCGCCGGAGCGGCAGGGCACCGCGTCCGGCATCGTGAACATGGGCGGCTTCGTCGCCTCCATGACGACGCTGCTCGCCATCGGCGTGCTCCTGGACGCGACCGGCGACAACTACCGCATCGCCTTCTCCGCCGTCTTCGTCCTGGAGGCGGTCGGCCTCAGCCAGATCCTGCGGCTGCGGACGCGGGCGGTGCGCCGGGAGAAGGAGCGGCTTGTCGCCAGCCGCGTCGAGGCCGTGCACGTACCTGTCTGACCGTGGGGTCTGACCGAGGGGCCCCGGAGGGCTACGGCGTGACCGCGAACTCCCGCAGAATCGCCTCGCCAAGGCCGTGATCGCCCTCGATCTTGACGTGGTCGGCCACCGACGCGTACGAGACGCGACCGCACGCGAGGCGGAAGTACGTGTCCCAGTCAAGGCTCAGCGTGGCGAGCGGGCCGAGCGAGGGGGCGCCGTCGACCGTGGCGTGGCCGTCGGCGTCGACGCGGACCGTGCGCAGGAACTCGACGGGGCCGCTCACATCGAGGACGACCGCCGAGTTCACCGGCGCCGCGGCCTTCTTGGCGACGACCTTGGGCAGTCCGTGCAGAAGGAGGTCCCGCGTCACGTACGCCCCCTGGGAGTCCAGGTTGCCGGGCTTCCGCAGCGTCGTACGCAGATCCTGCTCATGCACCCACACGTCGAACGCCCGCATCCGCATGGCCAGTTCGAGGGTCTGCTCGGTGCCGAGCGGGCCGCGGATCTTGTGGGAGGGGTCGCGCGACTCGTTCCGCATCTGACGCGAGCGGCGGATGACCGTGTACTCCAGCTCGGAGGTCATCTCGGGCGCGGTGTGGTGGCGCCGGACGTCGACCTGGACCTCCATGTACCGCTGGCCCTCGGTCTGTACGTGGTACAGGTCGCGGGGCAGGGTGTGGATGGGGCGCGGGTCGCCCAGCATCTCGCAGTCCAGGCCTATGACGTGGGAGACGACGTCCCGCACCGACCAGCCGGGGCAGGGCGTGGCCCAGTTCCACTCGCCCTCGGCGAGCGGCGACACCAGCTCGGATATGGCCGATACGGATTGGGTCCAGGCGTCGGCATAGGTTTGCAGGCTGGGATGGAGACTCACGAGACCCCTCGACGGTCGTACGCGGGCGGTGGGTGTCTGGGACGCGTTGTGGGGGCCCGGGGGAGTCCCCCGGAAAATCACAGTACGCTGCCCGCAGGCACCCCTGCAGTGCTTTCGTGTGACGATCGTAGGCCTGCATTGACGGCTCGAATGCCAGGACGGTGGTAGTGTGCGCGCCTCCCTCATCCAGATCGCCGTAGACGAGGGCGAATCGGTCAATTCCCGTCGCTCGCGGGTCTCTTCACTGGTCCGCGAGGTGGCCGGGCGCGAGCGGCCGGATCTCGTCGTTCTTCCCGAACTGTGGACCACGGGCGCCTTCGCGTACGAGTCGTTCGCGAGCGAGGCGGAGCCGCTGGAAGGTCCCACGTACGAGGCGATGGCCAAGGCCGCGAGTGACGCGGGGCTCTGGCTGCACGCGGGGTCCATCCCGGAGCGGGACGCCGCCGGGGACCTCTACAACACCTCGCTCGTCTTCTCGCCCGACGGTGAACTCGCCGCCTCGTACCGCAAGATCCACCGCTTCGGCTTCGACAAGGGCGAGGCCGTGCTGATGGGAGCGGGCACCGAACTGACCACGGTGCGGCTCCCGTCCACGACGGTGGGGCTCGCCACCTGCTACGACCTCCGCTTCCCCGAGCTGTTCAGGGGCCTGGTGGACGCGGGCGCCGAGGTGTTCGTCGTGCCCGCGGGGTGGCCGGCGCGGCGCCGGGAGCACTGGACGCTGCTTGCCCGCGCGCGGGCGGTCGAGGACCAGGTGTACGTCCTGGCGTGCGGCACGGGCGGCACGCACGCCGGTGTGCCGCAGGCCGGGCACAGCGTCGTCGTCGACCCGTGGGGCGAGGTGCTCGCCGAGGCGGGGGACGGCGAGGAGATCCTCACCGTCGACCTCGACCCGGCGAAGGTCGCGACCACGCGGGAGCAGTTCCCGGCGCTGAAGGACCGCCTGCTCGGCCTCGACGCGCCGCCCCGGCGCTGAGGATCACGCTCAGTCCTCGACGCCCCGCTCCTTCTCCGCCAGGCGGATCACGCAGACCGCGACGGCCAGGAGGAGGGCGGGGTCGGCGTCCTCCCGGGTGACGTGCAGGCCGTAGGTGTCCCGCACCCGGAACCAGCGGCGTGAGATGTCGGCCAGGAGTTCACCGTCGTACTCGATGGCGAACTCGCGGTCCAGGATCTTGCCGCTCACGTCGAGTTCGGTGCCGTCGACCAGGGCGACGCGATAGTGGTTGCGCAGCAGCGAGAGGCGTTTGCGCTTGACCGTGGCCAGCTCCTCGCCCTCCCGTTCGATCACCATCGTGTCCCGCAGCGTCATCATCTTGGCGCGGATGTCGACGAGGACGCGGCCCTCCATGTCCTTCAGCTCGAAGGTCTCGCGCAGGCGCATCGCCTTGCCGTCGACGAGGAAGACCTTGCGGCCCTGGTCGTCCTCGATCCAGTAGTCGTCACCGATGCCGAGGAGCCGCTCGCGTACGAGAAGTTTCATGGAGCCATGACTACCCCGCGGAGCGCGTGCCCGCACGGCACCGGGCCCGGCGGCCACGGAGGTGACTGCCGGGCCCGGCGATGACGAGCGGCGCGAGCTCCCGCCCGCGAGAGCGGGCGTCAGTAGCGGTGGTGGTGCTCCGTCTCCGTCTCGACCACGGTCGCGCCCGGCGGCACGACCGTCTTACGGCGCGCGTTGGTGAACGCGGCGACACCGATCACGCCTACGGCCATCATGATCAGGCCGGTGACCGTGAGGTTGATGCCTTCCATCTCCCAGTCGGTGGCGAACGTGAGGATGGCGCCCGCGGCGATCAGAATGATGCATCCGCCCAGGCCCATGAGGACCGCCTCCCTGTGTTGTGGCTCGCTGTGCTGTGCATGAGGGAGATCGAGTACCCCGGCCTCCCCAAGCCACACAGGGAAGCGGTACTCAGCCTTCCAGGAACGCCACCAGCGCGTTGGCCAGCAGGTGTGGATCGTCTGCCCCGCACAGTTCGCGCACGCTGTGCATCGAGAGGATCGCGACGCCGATGTCGACGGTCTTGATGCCGTGCCGGGCCGCGGTGATCGGGCCGATGGTCGTGCCGCAGGGCATCGAGTTGTTCGAGACGAAGCTCTGGAAGGGCACGCCGGCCTTCTCGCACGCGGCGGCGAACACGGCCCGTCCCGCGCCGTCCGTGGCGTACCGGTTGTTGACGTTGACCTTGAGGATCGGGCCGCCGTTGGCGCGCGGGTGGTGCGTCGGGTCGTGCCGCTCCGCGTAGTTGGGGTGCACGGCGTGACCGGTGTCGGAGGAGAGGCAGACGGTGCCGGCGAAGGCGCGGGCCTTGTCCTCGTAGGTGCCGCCGCGTGCGTACACCGAGCGTTCGAGCACCGAGCCGAGGAGCGGGCCGTCGGCGCCGGTGTCGGACTGGGAGCCGTTCTCCTCGTGGTCGAAGGCGGCCAGTACGGGGATGTACGGGAGGGAGTCGGCCCCCTCCGACGTGGCGACGGCGGCGAGCGCCGCCGTGCAGGCGTGCACGGAAAGGAGGTTGTCCATGCGCGGGCCCGCGATGAGGTCGCGGTCGCGGCCGAGGTAGGAGGGTGCCTCGATGGGGTGCGTCATGAGGTCCCAGCCGGTGACGTCACCGGCCGTGAGCCCGGCCTCCTCTTCCAGGAAGCTGATCAGGTCACCTTCGCGTACGTCGTCACTCAGCCCCCAGATGGGCTGCATGTGCTTCTGCTTGTCGAGCTTGAGGCCATCGGCGATGACCCCGCGGTCCATGTGGATCGCCAGCTGCGGCACGCGCAGGAGCGCCCGGTCGATGTTCACCAGGCGCGTCGAACCGTCCCGCAGGGAGAGGCGTCCGGCAAGGCCGAGGTCGCGGTCGAGCCAGGAGTTGAGCAGCGGCCCGCCGTAGATCTCCACCGCGACCTGCCGCCAGCCGTGCGCGCCGGTGTCCGGCTTCGGCTTGACGCGGAGGTTCGGGGAGTCGGTGTGGGCGCCGACGATGCGGTACGGGGTGTGCGCGGCTGCCCCCTCCGGCACGTACCAGGCGATGATCGCCCCTGAGCGCAGCACGTACTTCCCGCCGGTCGTGCCGTCCCAGGCGTCGGTCTCCTCGACCTGCCGGAACCCGGCCTTCTCCAGCCGCTCGGCGGAGCTCGCCACAGCGTGGTACGGCGAGGGGCTTGCCGCGAGGAAGGAGAGGAGGTCGTCGGAGTGGCCGCGGTCGAAGGCAAGAGGGGCGCGCGGAGCGCTCTTCGCAGGGGCGGCGGCGGGAGACGGGCGGGCAGAGGTGCTCATGGCTTCCAGCCTAGCTAGGGGGTGTGGAGGAAGTGGGGGGCGCTTTCCGGGAGGTTCTGTACGGGAACTGGCGCGGCCCGCCCCCGGAACGGGAGCGGGCCGCGGTGATGCGCAGTGGTGCGCAGTGGTGCGAAGAGGCTAGAACGCCGCCTCGTCCAGTTCCATCAGGCCCAGGTCCACGCCCTCGGCCAGCTTCCGCTCGCCCGCGACGCCCGGCAGGACGTTCGCGGCGAAGAACTTGGCCGCGGCGATCTTGCCCTCGTAGAAGGCCTTGTCCTTGGCGGAAGCCGTCGGCAGCTTCTCCGCGGCGACGGCGGCGCCCCGCAGCAGCAGGTAGCCGACGACGACATCGCCCGAGGCCATCAGGAGGCGGGTCGTGTTGAGGCCCACCTTGTAGATGGCCTTGACGTCCTGCTCGGTGGCCGCGAGGTCCGTCAGCATGATGCCGACGATCGCCTCGAGCTCGACCGCGGCCTTGGCCAGCTCCTCGCGGGCCCCGGCCAGGTCCTCGCCGCCCGTACCGACCGCGAGGAACTTCTTGATCTCCTCGGCGAGGCCGTTCAGCGCCGCACCCTGGTTGCGGACGATCTTCCGGAAGAAGTAGTCCTGGCCCTGGATGGCCGTCGTGCCCTCGTACAGGGTGTCGATCTTGGCGTCACGGATGTACTGCTCGATGGGGTACTCCTGGAGGTACCCCGAGCCGCCGAACGTCTGGAGCGACTGCGCCAGCTGCTCGTAGGACTTCTCCGAGCCGTAGCCCTTGACGATGGGCAGCAGAAGGTCGTTCAGGGCGATCAGCGCTGACGCGTCCTCGCCCTCCGCCTCCTTCACCGCGATGTCGTCCTGGACGGCCGCGGTGTGCAGGACAAGGGCGCGCATGCCCTCCGCGTACGCCTTCTGCGTCATCAGCGAACGGCGTACGTCCGGGTGGTGCGTGATGGTGACCTTGGGGGCCGTCTTGTCCATGAACTCGGCCAGGTCCGGGCCCTGGACGCGCTCCTTGGCGTACTCCAGGGCGTTGAGGTAACCCGACGAGAGCGTCGCGATGGCCTTCGTGCCGACCATCATGCGGGCGAACTCGATGATCATGAACATCTGGCGGATGCCGTCGTGCTTGTCGCCGATCAGCCAGCCCTTGGCGGGATGCTGGTCGCCGAACGTCATCTCGCACGTGTTGGACGCCTTGAGGCCCATCTTGTGCTCGACGTTCGTGGCGTACACGCCGTTGCGCGCGCCGAGCTCGCCGGTCTCCCAGTCGAACTCGTACTTCGGGACGAGGAAGAGCGAGAGGCCCTTGGTGCCGGGGCCGTGGCCCTCGGGGCGGGCGAGGACGTAGTGAAGGATGTTCTCCGACATGTCGTGCTCACCGGACGTGATGAAACGCTTCACGCCCTCGATGTGCCAGGAGCCGTCATCCTGCTGGACGGCCTTCGTGCGGCCCGCGCCGACATCCGAACCGGCGTCGGGCTCGGTCAGGACCATCGTCGAGCCCCACTGCTTCTCGACGGCGATCGCGGCGACCTTCTTCTGCGCCTCGTTGCCCTCTTCGTGCAGGATGCCCGCGAACGCCGGTCCGGAGCAGTACATCCAGACGGCCGGGTTGGCGCCGAGAAGCAGCTCCGCGTACGCCCAGATCAGCGAGCGCGGCGACGTCGTGCCGCCGATCTCCTCGGGGAGGCCGAGGCGCCAGTACTCGGAGTCCATGAAGGCCTGGTAGCTCTTCTTGAAGGACGCCGGGACCGGCGCGGTGTTGGTCTCGGGGTCGAACACCGGCGGGTTGCGGTCGGCGTCCGCGAAGGACTCGGCCAGCTCGTTCTCGGCGAGGCGGCGCAGCTCGTCGAGGATGCTCTTGGCGGTGTCGACGTCCATCTCCGCGAACGGGCCGGTGCCGTACAGCTTGTCGCGGCCGAGCACCTCGAAGAGGTTGAACTCGATGTCGCGGAGATTCGACTTGTAGTGCCCCATGGCGACTGGCTCCGTAAGCAGAAAGGGATATGTACCAGCAAGTAGCTACGATGATGCTACCCGCCAGTAATAAGAAGCAACCCCTAACGGGTCATCTGTGACTCAGTACTCTTGCGGGCATGTACGGCTATGACCAGAGCCCAGGCGCCCAGCAGCAGTACGCCCCGCCCGGGGCGCAGCCGCCGCCGCAGCAGATGCCGGGCGGCGCGGGCGGGTACGCCCAGCAGCCTCCGCTCTACCCCGAGCCGTCACCCCCGTCCCTCGCGGACGCGGTGCGCGCCTTCACCACGGGCTCGATGTCCGCCGAGGACTTCCAGCAGATCTTCGCCACCTCCAAGGTCTACTGCCCGCGCGGCGACAACCCCGGCTTCCTCGCCCTGCACAACACCCAGCAGCCCGTGATCCCGATGTTCACGTCCCTCAAGGAGCTGCGCCGGTACGCGGGCAAGGAGTCCAAGTACTTCGTGATCACGGGCGCGGAGGTCATCGACCTGCTGCCCACCGGGTACGGCTTCGTCCTGGACATGGAGGGCGAGCACCGCATGGTCTTCGACGCGAAGGCGGTCGAGCAGATGGTCGACTTCGCGATGCGACGGATGTACGGCTAGCCGCCGAGAACAGGCCACTCAGGACGCCCGGAGGGAATTCCCTCCGGGCGTCCCGCGTTCCCGGTGGCAAGAAGTTCTACGTTCAACTAAAGTGGACGTACGAAGAAGGAGGCACCGACATGCCCGCTGTGACCGTCGAGAACCCGCTGACCCTGCCCCGTGTGGCCGCGTCCGCCGACGCCGTGGCCCGTCCCGTGCTCGCCGTGACGACCGCGCCCAGCGGTTTCGAGGGCGAGGGGTTCCCGGTGCGCCGGGCGTTCGCGGGGATCAACTACAAGCACCTCGACCCGTTCATCATGATGGACCAGATGGGGGAGGTGGACTATGGGGCCGGTGAGCCGAAGGGCACTCCCTGGCACCCGCACCGCGGCTTCGAGACGGTCACGTACCTGATCGACGGCACCTTCGTGCACCAGGACTCCAACGGTGGCGGCGGCACCATCCAGAACGGCGACACCCAGTGGATGACGGCCGGCAGCGGCCTCCTGCACATCGAGGCGCCGCCGGAGTCCCTTGTCCAGTCCGGCGGCCTCTTCCACGGCCTCCAGCTCTGGGTGAACCTGCCCGCGCGGGACAAGATGATGGACCCCCGCTACCAGGACATCCGCGGCGGCCACGTCCAGCTCCTCACCTCCCCCGACGGCGGCGCGCTCCTGCGCGTCATCGCGGGTGAGCTCGACGGGCACCAGGGCCCCGGCGTCACGCACACGCCGATCACGATGATCCACGCGACCGTGCGGCCCGGCGCCGAGGTCACGCTGCCCTGGCGCGAGGACTTCAACGGCCTCGCGTACGTCCTCGCCGGACGCGGCACGGTCGGTGCCGAGCGCCGCCCGGTGCACATAGGCCAGACGGCGGTCTTCGGCACGGGCTCGTCGCTGACCGTCCGCGCGGACGAGAAGCAGGACGGGAACACCCCCGACCTGGAGGTCGTGCTGCTCGGCGGGCAGCCGATCCGTGAGCCGATGGCGCACTACGGACCGTTCGTGATGAACAGTCAGGCCGAGCTCCAGCAGGCCTTCGAGGACTTCCAGAAGGGGCTGCTCGGCACGGTCCCGGCCGTACACGGCATGTAAGTCACCGGCGGGCAGCCGTACATAACGTGCGGGGCCACGCGGCCCATGCTCGGGTAGGAGGGTGAGCACCCTTCTGCCCGAGCCCGCACGCAGGACCGCCGCCTGGTGCGCCGTCCTCCTGCTCGTCGTCGGCGTGGCCGCCGTGGTGATCTGGCTCGTCATCACCTTCAAGGCGGCCGTCACCCCGATCCTGCTCGCGCTCCTCGGCACCGCGCTCCTCGGCCCCGTCTACCGGTGGCTCCTGAAGATGAAGGTGCAGCGCTCGCTGGCCGCCGGGCTGACCTGCGCGGCCGTCGTCGCCGTCGTCGGCGGTGCGATGTACATCGTGGCCAAGGCCCTGATCGACACCGGTGACCAGATCATCGCCTCCGTGAAGCAGGCCGCCGACGGCCTGACCGAGCACTTCGGCGCCGCCGGTACCTCGCTCGACGACATGGCGTCCAACGCCAAGGAACTGCTCGGCAAGTTCGGCGGCTCCGCCGCTTCCGGGGTGATCAGCGGGCTCAGCGTCGTCGGCGAGATGATCGCCATGGCCGTACTGGCCCTGCTGCTCGTCTTCTTCTTCCTGCGCGACTCCGACCGTGCCGTGCGCTCCATGCGCTCACTCGCCCCCGGCGGTACCGCCGACACCGTCGAGGCGATGGCCCGGCGCGCCTTCGAGGCCGTCGAGGGCTTTATGCGCGGGACCACGTTCATCGCCCTGATCGACGCCCTCTGCATCACCGTCGGCCTGCTGATCCTGCGGGTGCCGGGCGCCTGGGGGCTCGGCGCACTCGTGTTCATCGGCGCCTACATCCCCTATCTGGGGGCGTTCATCTCCGGGGCAGTCTCCGTCCTCGTCGCGCTCGCCGACCGGGGCTTCGTCATCGCGCTGTGGGCGCTCGGGGTCGTCCTGGCCGTCCAGGTCCTCGAAGGGCATGTGCTCCAGCCGGTGATCCAGTCACGGACCGTGCAGATGCATCCCGCGGTCGTCCTGCTGGCGATCGCGGCGGGGGCTTCCGTGGCGGGAATCCTGGGGATGCTGCTGGCCGTTCCTGTGACGGCGGCGGCCTTCGGGGTCATCTCTGAGCTGCGGGAAGGAGCTTCAGCCCGTCCGGCGTTCGAGGACGAACCCGGCGGAGCCGGTGATTGACGGTGCCCGAAGCTCAAGGGCGCCCGAAGCTCCGGGGCGCCTGAATCACTCGCCCGCAGTTCCTTCGTACAGCTCGAACCAGATGCACTTGCCCTCGCCCCTCGGATCCACGCCCCACTCGTCGGCGAGCAGCTCCATCAGCACCAACCCCCGCCCGGACGACGCCAGTTCACCGGGGTGCCGCTTGTGCGGCAGGTCGTCGCTGCCGTCCGCCACCTCGGCCCGCAGCCGCCGCGCGCCAGGCTCCCCGATGACCTCGGCGACGAGGAGCGCGTCGCCGTCCGTGTGCACGAGTACGTTCGTGATCATCTCCGAGACCATCAGGACCGCCGAGTCGACCTGATCGGCGTCCGCCCAGTCGTGCAGCAGGTCCCGCACATGGCGCCGCGCCCCCGCGATCCGCTCCGGCTCGGCCTGCGCGACCGTCAGGACGGCGCGGCGGGCCGGTGTGCGGTGGCCGTGGCGGCCGGCCCTGCGGAGCAGCAGGACCGCTATGTCGTCCTCGCGGCGGTCCACGAGGGGACCCGTGGTGTGGTGCGAGGAGGGCCCGTGCACGGCCTGCACGAGGGTGTCCGCCAGCTCTTCGAGCCCGTCGTCGCCGTCATCACCGCCGCCCCCGTCCTCCTCCAGGATCTTGCGGATCCGCGCCCAGCCGCTGTCCAGGTCGTGGCCGCCGGTCTCGATGAGGCCGTCGGTGCAGACCAGCATCGTCTCGCCGGCCTCCAGGACGAGGCGGGTCGTGGGGTAGTCCGCGTCGGGGTCGATGCCGAGCGGCAGACCGCCCGCCGTGGGGCGGAGCAGAACCGTTCCGTCGCTCATCCGTATCGCGGGGTCCGGGTGGCCTGCGCGGGCGATCTCCAGGACGCCGGTGACGGGGTCCGCCTCCACGTAGAGGCAGGTCGCGAAGCGCGGGTCGGAGCCGTCGGCGCCCGGGGCGCCGCCGCTCGACCCGTCCGTGATGCCGTCGGTGATCCCCGAGAGGAAGCGCGTCGCCCGGGAGAGCACGGCGTCGGGCCGGTGGCCCTCGGAGGCGTACGCACGCAGGGCGATCCGCAGCTGCCCCATCAGGCCCGCCGCGCGCACGTCATGTCCTTGTACGTCGCCGATGACGAAGGCGATGCGGCCGCTGGGCAGCGGGATCATGTCGTACCAGTCGCCGCCCACCTGGAGCCCGCCGCCCGTCGGCACGTACCGCGCGGCCACGCTCATCCCCGGGATGCGCGGCCCGAGCAGCGGCAGCATCGAGCGCTGGAGCCCCTCCGTCAGCTCCCGCTCCGACTCGGCGACCCCGGCCCGCGACAGGGCCTGGGCCAGCATCCGGGCCACCGTCGTCAGGACGGAGCGCTCGTCCGGCGTGAACGAGACGGGGTAGGCGAACGCCGCGAGCCACGCGCCCATGGTGCGGCCCGCGACGGTCAGCGGCAGGAACGCCCACGACTGCCGCCCGAAGGGCTGGGCCAGCGGCCAGGTCGCCGGATAGCGGCGGTGGTACTCCTCGGGCGAGGAGAGGTAGACCGCGCGGCCCGTGCGGACCACCTCGGCGGCCGGATAGTCCGTGTCCAGGGACATCGCCGAGAAGGGCAGGTCGTCCCCCGGCTGCTGGCCGTGATGCCCGATGACCTTGAGCCGGTCGCCCTCGACCCCGAAGACGCCGAGCCCGTCCGGCGAGAACCCCGGCATGGAGAGCCCGCCGGCCACCCGCAGCACCTCCTCGGTCGACCGCGCCTCTGCCAGCGCGCGCCCCGCGTCGAGCAGGAAGGCCTCGCGGGAGCGGCGCCAGTCCCCGGTGACGGGCGTGCGGGCGGCGGCGCCGGGCGGGGACTCGGTGACTTCCTGGAGGGTGCCGATGAGCTCGTACGAGTGTGCGGCCTCGTCGACGATCGGCTTGGAGCGGCTGCGCACGATGCGCAGGACCCGGCGCCCCTGCTCGTCCATGATCCGCAGGCGGGCCTCGGCGAGGGTGCCCTCGGCGACGGCGAGCTGCACGATGCCGTCGATCTCGTTCCAGTCGACGGGGTGGAAGCGGGAGCGTACGGCCGCTTCGGTGAGGGTCTGGGCGCGTGCGGGCAGACCGAGGAGCCGGGCCGCCTCCGCGTCGAGCGTGACGGTCCCGGAGGCGTTGTCCCAGCGCCACAGGCCGGTGGCGATGGCGGCCAGGACGTCCCCTACCGGCGGCAGGGGCTCGTCGCCCGCCCGCTGGAGGGGATCGTCAGTTCGCATTGACCCACTTTAGGAAGATCGGTGGACAAGCCGCCACCGCCGGGGGCGGCGGGAGGCGCTGCCGGGGTGCCCCGGGAGGGGGCCCCGGAGGTAATCCGGAAAGCGATCACCGCCCGGACGGTAGCCTTAAGGCCTGTCTGCTCTCTCCCCTATTCGCGAAGACTGGATGAACGACGATGCATCGGTACAGGTCCCACACCTGCGGCGAGCTCCGCGCCTCTGACGTCGGCTCCGACGTCCGGCTGAGCGGCTGGCTGCACAATCGCCGAGACCTGGGCGGCATCCTCTTCATCGATCTGCGCGATCACTACGGAATCACGCAGCTGGTGGCCCGCCCCGGCACGCCCGCCGCCGAGACGCTCGACAAGCTCTCCAAGGAGACGGTCGTCCGTATCGACGGCAAGGTCGTCTCGCGCGGCACGGAGAACGTGAACCCCGAGCTGCCCACCGGCGAGATCGAGATCGAGGCCGCCGAGGTCGAGGTGCTCGGCGCCGCCGCCCCGCTGCCCTTCACGGTCAACGCGGACGACGGCGTGAACGAGGAGCGGCGCCTTGAGTACCGCTTCCTGGACCTGCGCCGCGAGCGCATGCACCGCAACATCATGCTGCGGTCGTCGGTCATCGCCTCGATCCGCTCGAAGATGGTCGCGCTCGGCTTCAACGAGATGGCGACGCCGATCCTCGCCGCGACGTCCCCCGAGGGCGCCCGCGACTTCGTCGTGCCCTCCCGCCTGAACCCCGGCAAGTTCTACGCGCTGCCCCAGGCCCCGCAGCAGTTCAAGCAGCTGCTCATGATCTCGGGCTTCGACCGCTACTTCCAGATCGCGCCGTGCTTCCGCGACGAGGACGCGCGCGCCGACCGCTCGCCGGGCGAGTTCTACCAGCTCGACGTCGAGATGAGCTTCGTGGAGCAGGAAGACGTCTTCCAGCCCATCGAGAAGCTCATGACGGAGATCTTCACGGAGTACGGCGGTGGCCGCGAGGTCACGTCCCCCTTCCCGCGCATCCCGTTCCGCGAGTCGATGCTGAAGTACGGCAACGACAAGCCGGACCTGCGCGCGAAGCTTGAGCTGACCGACATCACGGACATCTTCGCGGACTCGGAGTTCAAGGCGTTCGCGGGCAAGCACGTCCGGGCCCTCCCCGTCCCCGACACGGCCTCGCAGTCCCGCAAGTTCTTCGACGGCCTCGGCGACTACGCCATGGAGCAGGGCGCGAAGGGCCTGGCCTGGGTGCGCGTCGCCGAGGACGGTTCGCTGACGGGCCCGATCGCGAAGTTCCTGACGGAGGCGAACGTAGAGGAGCTCACGAAGCGCCTCTCCCTGGCCCCCGGCCACGCGGTGTTCTTCGGCGCGGGCGAGTTCGACGAAGTCTCCAAGATCATGTCCGCTGTCCGCGTCGAGGCGGCCAAGCGTGCGGGCCACTTCGAAGAGGGCGTCTTCCGCTTCTGCTGGATCGTCGACTTCCCGATGTACGAGAAGGACGAGGAGACCGGGAAGATCGACTTCTCCCACAACCCCTTCTCGATGCCCCAGGGCGGCATGAAGGACCTGGAGGAGAAGGACCCCCTCGACATCCTCGCCTGGCAGTACGACATCGTCTGCAACGGAATCGAGCTGTCCTCCGGCGCCATCCGTAACCACGAGCCCGAGGTCATGCTGAAGGCCTTCGAGATCGCGGGCTACGCGGCCGAGACCGTGGAGCAGGAGTTCGCGGGCATGCTCCGCGCCTTCCGCCTCGGCGCCCCGCCGCACGGCGGCATCGCCCCCGGCGTGGACCGCATCGTGATGCTCCTGGCGGACGAGCCGAACATCCGCGAAACGATCGCGTTCCCGCTGAACGGCAACGCGCAGGACCTGATGATGGGGGCGCCTTCCGAGCTGGAGGAGTCGCGCCTGCGGGAACTGAACATCTCCCTGCGGAAGCCGGTTGCCTCCGGCAAGGGTGACGCGGACAAGTAGAAGGCAACGCGCCGCGTAGACGCGGCCGGATCAAGGCCCCAGGACTTCAACAGTCCTGGGGCCTTTGCTGTGCGTGGTGCTGGCGCTAGTCGCCCTGCCCCGGTGCTTCGGCGAAGAGTTCGTCGGCATCGGTGACCGCGACGGCACGGACGAGCCAGCGGTCGAGGGTGTCCAGGTCGGTGCAGCCCTTGATCCGGCCGAGGGCACTGTCCGGGACCGGGATGCCGCGCGCGTCCAGGAAGAGCAGAAGCGACTGGACCTTGCCCTCGGCTTCGCCCTCGGCCTTGCCTTCGAGGTACTTCTCCTCGGCGAGGGTCCCCTGACCGGGAAAGTAGATCGTCACGCCCATCACGTCCCTCCACGTTGCTCTGGCCGGGGTCTCTCCCAGGCCGACGTCCAGCAGCTGCCAGTAGTAATCGATGAACTCGTCGTCGGCCGACCTCAGTGCAGTGGCCAGTGCGTCCAGTATGGCCGTGCAGTCAGGGCTGCGCCCATGCATCAACGCGGCGAAGGCGGCGAAGGCGAGGTTCTGTGCGATCTCGTCCGGGTCCGTGATCATCGGTACGTTGTCGGGGCCGATGACCATCGGATGCACGCTGAGGGCTGTCCAGCCGTCCAGCCCGATCCGAAATGGCCCGGCGGCCCACACGGACGTGGCCTTGTCCTGGCACACGACGAGCAGCAGTGCGGGGATGTTGTACTTCGAGTAGAGATACGAGAGGTAGTACCCCCAGCTCGCGGCCTTCTCCGGGTCCCGGCGTCCCTGAGCCTCGATGGCCAGCAAGAACGCGCTGCCGTTCGGAGCGCTGATGCGGAGCACGGTGTCGATCCGGCGTTCAAGAGGGCGGATCTCGGTGACGTCCGGCGAGAGCACTTCGACGGATGGTCGTTCGGGAAGCGGTACGCCCAGGATCCGGAAGACCGGCGTCAGCAGCTCCGGCCGCTCCTGGAAGATCCGGTGCGAGGCCTCGTGTTGTGATGTGACCATGTGCGGAACGTAGGTGGATCAAGGCCCGGATTTCCGGTCGGTGGGCGGCGATCACTCTTTCGAGTACGTCGACGGGGCGGCGTACGCCGACGTGGTGTCGGGGTGCGCCGCCCGGGGGTGGGGCGAGTCGGCGGGGTTACTTCGGGTCGTTGTTGAATTTTGCGGTGGACCAGAAGTAGCCGAGTATGGCCAGGCCCAGGCACCAGGCGATCGTGAGCCATCCGTTGTGGCCGATCTCGGTGCCCAGGAGCAGGCCGCGCAGGGTTTCGATGGCGGGGGTGA
>NZ_JBICXP010000014.1:15517-227919 GCF_043200355.1 Streptomyces sp. NPDC048436 | reverse complement strand
TTTTGGCACGCTGTTGAGTTCTCAAGGAACGGACGCTTCCTTTGTACTCACCCTCTCGGGCTTTCCTCCGGGCGCTTCCCTTCGGTGTTTCTTTTATCTTGCTGTTCTTGCGTTTCCGACTCTATCAGACTCTTTCGTGTCCGATTTCCTCGGCGCCTTTCCGGTTCCCGCTCCTGCCTTTCGGCTTTCGCGTTTCCCTTTCCGGCGGTTCCGACTCTATCAGATCCTTTCGGGCCTGATTCCCAGTCAGCGGGCCTTTGTCTTCCCGGCTGTTGGGCCGTTCCGACGTCTCAAACTCTAGCGGGTCTTCCCTGCGACTCATAATCGAGTCTTGGAATTGAATTCGGGCATGCCGAAATCGTTCCCGTTGGGATGTCGTGCAGAGTTTGTTTTGCCGCGTTTCAGCGGCGGGAGGTGCTGTCGCAGAACCGTTACGGCTCCGTGGCAACCCGAAGAACTCTACGGATCGGCCGGGTGACTGTCAAACGCGGTGGTGGCGCGCTCAATCCAGGTCGGTGAGGCGTCCGCCCGCGTCCGGCTGGGCGTGTTCCACCCGGCGTAGAAGGCGGGTCAGTACCTCGCCCAGCGCACCCCGCTCCTCCTGCGACAGGTCCTGGAGGAGGTCCTCCTCGAACACCGTGGCCAGCCGCATCGCCTCCAGCCACTTCTCGCGTCCCTCCGCGGTGAGCTCGACGATCACCCGTACGCGGTTGGACTCGTCGCGGTCCCGGGTCACCAGACCCTCCGCCACCATGCGGTCGATGCGGTGGGTCATGGCCGCCGGCGTGAGGCCGAGTCCCTTGGCGAGCTCGCCGGGGCCCATTTGGTACGGGGCGCCGGAGAGGACGAGGGCCTTGAGGACCTCCCACTCGGCGTTGCTGATGCCGAGGGTCGCGGTCTGCCGCCCGTAGGCGACGCTCATCCGCCGGTTGAGGCGGCCGAGGGCCGAGACGATCTCCTCGACCTGGGGGTCGAGATCCTGGAACTCCCGCTGGTAGGCGGCGATCTGCTCTTCGAGAGTCGGCTCACTGGGGCCGGGAGTGTCACCCATGGCCGCAGTATGGCACGCCCTCACTTGGCGTTGAAGTCCTTCTGTGTGTATTGTTTAGCTTCTAACTTTAGCTTCGAAGTCTTCACGCCTAACTCCTAAGGCAGGTGAAAGTGACCAGGGCGATGGGCGCAGCGATGCGTCGTATCCAGGTCGGCAGCGCGCTGAGCGCGTTCGGCGTCGGGTTCACGGTTCCGTTCCTCTATGTCTACGTGGCACAGGTGCGGGATCTGGGGGCCAGTACGGCGGGCATCGTGCTCGCCGCGTTCGCCATGGCCGCGCTGATCGTCCTGCCCGTCACCGGGCGTGTGATCGACCGCCGCGGCCCGCTCCCCGTACTCATGGGAGCCGCGCTGACCGCCGCGGTGGGTGCCCTCGCCCTGGGCTTCGCGAACAGTGAGCCGACGGCGATCGTCTCGGCGGCCCTGCTCGGCGCGGGCACCGCGGTGATGCAGCCGGCGCTCGCGACGATGATCGTCTGGTGCTCGACGCCCACCACGCGTACGCGCGCCTTCGCCACGCAGTTCTTCCTGCAGAACCTGGGCCTCGGCATCGGTGGACTCATCGGCGGCCAGATCGTCGACGAGCACGACCCGGGCAGCTTCACGACGCTGTTCTCCGTCGAGGCCGTGATGTTCCTGGTGCTCGCCGCGATCGTCATCTCCGTGCGCCTTCCGCACGCGCCCTCCATTCAGGACGCCATGCCCAAGGACGGGTCCGCGCCGCGGGGCGGTCTGCGGGCGCTGCTTCGGCACAAGGCGATGGTGCAGCTGTGTGTGCTCGGCTTCGTGCTCTTCTTCGCCTGCTACGGACAGTTCGAGTCGGGTCTCTCCGCGTACGGCGTGGAGGCGGCCGGGATCTCGCCGTCGACGCTGGGCATCGCGCTCGCCGCCAACACGGCCGTGATCGTCATCGCGCAGTTCGCCGTCCTGAAGTTCGTCGAGCGGCGCAAGCGGTCCCGGGTGATCGCCGCCGTCGGTCTGATCTGGGCCGTCGCGTGGATCGCGGCCGGGTACGCGGGGCTCGGACACGGCAGCCAGGCCATGGCGACCGCCGCGTTCATCTCCACGTACGCCCTCTTCGGGCTCGGTGAGGCGATGCTGTCGCCGACCGTCGCCCCGCTGGTCGCCGATCTGGCTCCGGCCGGGATGGTCGGTCAGTACAACTCGGCCTTCGCCCTGGTGAAGCAGCTGGCTCTCGCGGTCGGCCCCGCGGTGGGCGGTCCGATGGGGGCCGCGCTGCACGGGCCGTACATCGTGACGTTCCTGCTGTTCTCGCTCGGCATCACGGTGCTCGCCGTACGACTGGGACGCCAGCTCACTCCGCTGCAGAACCAGCCGTACGTGGCCAAGAGCCGGGTGGTCGCTCAGGGCACCCCGGAGCCCGTGGAGCCACTGCCCGCCAACTCCTAGGGCACTACGCGCGCGGGAGTGCGAATTCGCACCAGACCGCCTTGCCGCCGCCCGGTGTGCGCCGTGAGCCCCAGTTCGAGGCGATCGTGGCGACGATGGCGATGCCTCGGCCCGCCTCGTCCGCGGGCTCGGCGCGGCGGCGCCGGGGCAGGTGGTCGTCGCCGTCGGTGACCTCGATGATCAGCCGGCGGTCCGTGCGGCGCAGGCGCAGGCGCATCGGCGGGGTGCCGTGCTGGAGGGAGTTCGCGACCAGCTCGCTGGCGGCGAGCACCCCCAGGTCGTGCAGTTCCGGCGCGAAGCGCCAGCTGGCGAGGACTCCGGTGGCGAAGGCACGCGCGCGTGGAGCCGCTTCCACACCACCGAGCAGCTCCAGGGCGGCGTTGCGGAACAGCTCGGCGTCGAGGCCGGTGCGCGCGGGGTGCTGGAGGACCAGGACCGCCACGTCGTCGTCGTGGTCGGCGGTCACTCCCAGCGCGCGGATCAGGCGGTCGCAGACCACCTGGGGTGTGCCGGTGGCGCCCGCGAGGGCGCGCTCCAGGGAGGCGACGCCTTCGTCGATGTCCTCGCTGCGCCGCTCCACCAGGCCGTCCGTGTAGAGGACGGCGGTCGATCCTGGGCCGAGCGGGACCGAGCCCGAGGTGTGCAGCCAGCCACCGGTGCCAAGGGGCGGGCCCGTGGGCTCCTCCGCGCGGTGGATCGTGCCGCTCTCGTCGCGTACGAGGATCGGCAGGTGCCCTGCGGAGGCGTACAGGAGGCTGCCCTCGTTCGGGTCGTGCACCGCGTAGACCATCGTCGCGATCTGGGTGGCGTCGATCTCGGCTGCGAGGCCGTCCAGGAGCTGGAGGACCTCGTGCGGGGGCAGGTCGAGGCGGGCGTAGGCGCGCACGGCCGTGCGGAGCTGGCCCATGACCGCCGCGGCGCGGACCCCGCGGCCCATGACGTCGCCGATGACCAGGGCCGTACGGCCGCCGCCGAGGGTGATCACGTCGTACCAGTCGCCGCCGACCGCTGCCTCCGTGCCGCCCGGCTGATACGTGGCGGCGATGCGCAGGTCGTCGGGCTGTTCCAACTCCTGGGGCAGGAGCGAGCGTTGCAGGGTGACGGCCGTCTCGCGCTGGGTGCGCTCGCTGGCCCGCAGGCGCTCGGCGGCCTCCGCGTGGTCGGTGACGTCGGCGGCGAAGACGAGGACGCCCTCTTCCTTGTGCCCGGCGGAGCCGCTCACGGGCAGCGTCACGGGGGTGCAGGTGAACGTGTACGAACGGCCGCTCGCCGCCTTGCGGGACTTGACCGTACGCGGCTTCGAGCTGCGCAGGACCTGGTCGAGGAGCGGCAGCAGGCCCAGCTCGTCCAGCTCCGGCAGCGCCTCGCCTGCGGGTTCGCCCACGGGGCGTTCGCCGAACGCGGTGGCGTACGCGTCGTTGACGTACGCGAGCCGGTGCTCGGGACCGTGCACCAGGGCGACGAGGGCCGGAATGCGGTCGAGCACCTCACGGGTCGGCAGTTCGTCGACACCGGCGGCGGGGGTGAGGGCGGTGGAGCCGTCCTGGCTCCCTTCGGCGCGGGCGGCGGGGACGGCGCTCTCTGCTCGCTGTGGCGGGGAGATCCCCAGGTCGGTCCGCGCTGCGGCGCGGCGCTGCGTTCCGGGGAGCCGGGCGCTCCAGCGCGTGAAGTTCACTGCGGTAGGCCTCGTGATGTCGCTTCTGGATCGGGCGGGGAATTCCGGCGGTCCTGGCCCGCCCATGGTCACACGAACAGTCTGGCCGACCGGACTGACATCCGTCAGACGCCGGTGTCACGCGGGGAGTTCCTGCCTCCGGTCAGGAGGACTCCTTCGGGCCTCTGCCACCGGCCGCGAGTTCGAACTCCGCACGCGGATGTTCGAGCGAGCCCAGGGAGACGATCTCGCGTTTGAACAGGCCTGACAGGGTCCATTCGGCGAGCACCCGGGACTTGCGGTTGACGGTGGGCACCCGGCTCAGGTGGTAGACGCGGTGCATGAACCAGGCAGGGTAGCCCTTCAGCTTCCGTCCGTAGACATGGGCGACGCCTTTGTGCAGCCCCAGGGAGGCGACCGAGCCCACGTACTTGTGCGTGTACTCCTTGAGGGGCTGCCCGCGCAGGGAGGCGGCGATGTTGTCGCCGAGTGTCCTGGCCTGGCGCACCGCGTGCTGAGCGTTGGGGGCGCACTCCTTGCCGGGCTCGTCCGCGGTGACATCGGGGACGGCGGCGGCGTCCCCCGCGCCCCACGCGTGCGTGGCGCCGTTCACGGTCAGCTGGGCGGTGCAGTCGAGGCGACCGCGTTCGTTGAGCGGAAGGTCCGTCGCGGCGAGCACCGGATGCGGTTTGACGCCGGCGGTCCACACAAGCGTGCGGGTGGGGAAGCGCGAGCCGTCACTCAGGACGGCGACGCGGTCCTCGCAGGTGTCGAGGCGGGTCTCCAGGCGTACGTCGATGTTGCGGCGCCGCAGCTCACGGACCGTGTACTTGCCCATCTCCTCGCCGACCTCGGGGAGGATCCGCCCGGAGGCCTCGACGAGGATCCACTTCATGTCCTCGGCCTTGACGTTGTGGTAGTACCGCGAGGCGTAGCGGGCCATGTCCTCCAGCTCGCCGAGCGCCTCGACGCCCGCGTAACCGCCGCCTACGAAGACGAAGGTCAGGGCGGCGTCACGGATCGCCGGGTCGCGCGTCGAGGAGGCGATGTCCATCTGTTCGATGACGTGGTTGCGCAGGCCGATGGCCTCTTCGACGGTCTTGAAGCCGACGCCGTGCTCGGCCAGCCCCGGGACGGGCAGGGTGCGCGAGATGGAGCCGGGGGCCAGGACGAGTTCGTCGTACGTGATGTCGACGGCGCCCGTGCCCTCGTCCTCGGTGGCGAGCGTGGTGAAGGACGCCGTGCGCTTGGCGTGGTCGACCGCCTTGACCTCGCCGATGACGATCCGGCATCTGTCCAGGACGCGGCGGAGCGGGACCACCACGTGCCGCGGCGAGATGGAGCCGGCCGCCGCTTCGGGCAGGAACGGCTGATAGGTCATATACGGGTCGGGCGTCACCACCACGATCTCCGCTTCGCCCCGCTTCAGCTCCGGTTTGAGCTGCCGCTGGAGGCGCAGCGCGGTGTACATGCCGACGTAGCCGCCGCCCACAACGAGAATGCGCACAGGTTCCTTCACCATCCCATGACGCACCCAGCTCTGGCGTTTGTCCACAGGCTCAGCAATTTGTGTGACCGTCGGCGGTCGGCGACGCGCCGCCCGTGTTCGGGGCCGGCGCGGGAAAGACGCGCAGGTCAGCTGGTGAAATAGGGGGGAAGTCAGGGGGTGCAATCGGGTCAGAAACGGTGCGTACTCCGATCGGGGGGCGCACCGTGCGGAACCCACCCCTTCTGAATTGACTCTGCCTCAACTATGTTCGTGAGTCGTCGGGGTGTCGGGGGATGCGCTCGTCGGGTCCGGATTCCGGACCCGGGGTCGGTGCACAATCCTCACACTCCGGGTGTCAATGACGGGGAGTGTCTCCGGGGGGAGACGTCATTACCGGGGGAACGCGTATGCATATTCAGGACTCTCACTGGACTTCTGGCACGGCGTCGGCATCAGCCGTCGCCACCAGCGGGAACGGACGCGACATGGGGGACGGACCGCGTTCGACGCCGCTGCGTGTGGACGCACAGCGCAATCTCGAGCATGTCCTTCGCGCGGCGCGCGAGGTATTCGGCGAGCTGGGTTACGGCGCGCCGATGGAAGACGTGGCGCGCCGCGCCCGGGTCGGGGTGGGCACGGTCTACCGCCGGTTCCCGAGCAAGGACGTGCTGGTGCGGCGCATAGCCGAGGAGGAGACCTCCCGGCTGACCGACCAGGCACGTTCGGCGCTCGGGCAGGAGGACGAGCCATGGTCGGCGCTCTCGCGCTTCCTGCGGACCTCCGTCGCGTCGGGCGCGGGGCGGCTTCTGCCGCCGCAGGTGCTGCGGGTGGGCGTGGCCGACGAAATCGCGGGCTCGCGGGACGACGAGGCGCGTGTGCCGCAGCAGCGGCAGGCGGCTTCGACCGGTCCCGAGCTGCGGCTCGTCGAGCAGCGCCCGAGCCCTGCCGAGGAGTCGGCGGCGGACGATCCGGGGGCGGTGGCGCTCCTCGAAGTCGTCGGGCGCCTGGTGGACCGGGCGCGTGCGGCGGGCGAGCTGCGCCCGGACGTGACGGTGTCGGACGTGCTCCTGGTGATAGCCACGGCGGCGCCCTCGCTGCCGGACGCGGCGCAGCAGGCGGCGGCTTCCTCGCGGCTGCTCGACATCCTGCTGGAGGGGCTGCGCTCGCGCCCCACGGTGTGACGTGGCATGAGGCGGCTCGTCGCCCGGTGGGCTCAACTGGCCGTAAACACATGGCAGTTGAGCCTTCCCCGAATGAGTGAAAAGTAGTGCTCGTTTGCGGGAAGTCTCCACGGAAGGGTGGTTGACCGTCATCACTGTCCGGCGCGGCACGACCGTATGACACTCTTTTCCGGTGTTCGGGTCTGAGTGTGCAGGCGGGGGCTTTCCGCGATGAGTGGTGACGGGCGGGACGAGTCGTCCCCCGCCTTCGGCGAGGAGGCCGGCGGGCTGCCCTCTCGGCAGGTGCCGAGCCAGGGTGGGCCGGGGGCCGACGGCGGTGTCGGCGGTGGTGTCGGCGGCAGCCCGGACGGTGCGGATCCCAGCGTTCCGCAGCAGCGGGAAGGCGTCCGCGGCGGGGCTTCGGCGCCCGGTGACGGTCCGCCGTCCGACAGCGATCTGATCACCCGGATGCGGGCGGGCGACGACACCGCGTACGAGGAGCTGTACCGAAGGCACGCCGAAGCGGTCCGCCGGTACGCACGCACGTGCTGCCGGGACGCGCACACCGCCGACGACCTCACGGCCGAGGTCTTCGCGCGGATGCTGCAGGCGGTCCGGGGCGGCAGCGGGCCCGAGCACGCGGTGCGCGCGTATCTGCTCACCACGGTGCGCCGCGTCGCCGCCGGGTGGACGAAGTCCGCGAAGCGGGAGCAACTGGTCGAGGACTTCGCGGTGTTCGCGGCGCAGGCCGCGCGCAGTTCCGAGGTCTCCGACGACGACACGCTGGACCTGGGCGCGGACGTGCGCGCGATGCAGGTGGCCGAGCAGTCCATGGCCATGCAGGCGTTCCGGAGCCTTCCGGAGCGCTGGCAGGCGGTGCTGTGGCACACGGAGATCGAGGACGAGTCCCCGAGCGACGTCGCCACGCTCTTCGGCCTTGACGCCAACGGGACGCGGGTCCTGGCCAAGCGGGCGCGCGAAGGCCTGAAGGAGGCGTACCTCCAGGCCCATGTGAGCACCACCCTCACCGAGAACGAGGAGTGCGCGCGCTACGCGGACCGCCTCGGCGCCTACGCGCGCGGCAGCCTGCGTACGCGGGCCGAGCGCGGCCTTCGCAAGCACCTGGAGGAGTGCGCCAAGTGCCGGCTGGCCGCGGGCCAGATCAAGGAAGTCGCGAGCGGCATTCCCGGGGTCGTGCCGATCGCGGTCATCGGCTGGTTCGGTGCCGCCGGGTACGCGAAGGTGGCCGCGCTCGTCGGCGGTGGCGCGGCGGGTGCCGCGGGCGCCGGTGCGGCGGGAGCGGCAGCGGCGAGCGGCGGCGCGTCCGGTGGAGCGGCGGGCGGTGCGGCCGCCTCCGAGGGCCTGGGCGCCCCCGCGAAGGCCGGTATCGCCGCGGCCGTGGTCGTCGCCGCGGCCGCGGCTGCGATCGCCCTCACCGCCGGGGGCGGGGACAAGCCCAAGGACCTGCCGAGCGCCGAGAAGCCGGCGGCAGTGGAGCCCGTCGTCCCGAGCAAGCCGCCGCCCCCGAAGCCGGGGCCCAAGCCACCGCAGGCCGCCGAGCCGAAGCCGGACCCTCCGAAGCCCGCTCCCAAGCCGAAGCCGACCCCGACGCCCACTCCGAAGCCCAAGCCGCCGCCCGAGCCGAAGCCGAAGCCGAAGCCGACTCCCACGCCTCCCAAGCCGAAGCCCAAGCCACCGCCTCCGCCTCCTCCGCCGCCCGCCCCGACCGTCTACCAGTGGAGCGAGCTGCAGTACGGCGTGGTCGGTGACGGCACCAAGCCCGAGATGCGGCTCGGCGAGAGCAGCTGGGTCTGGCAGCGCGACGGCCTGTCCATCGCGGACCGGCAGTACGGACACGGCGTGACGGTGCACGGCCAGTCCTCCGTCACCATCGACCTGAACCGCGCGTGCTCGTCGTACGACGCGGTCGTGGGTGTCGACGACATGACGATGGGCCTCGGCAAGGTGCGGTTCTCGGTGTTCGGGGACGGGGCACGCCTGTGGCAGTCGCCGCTGATGGAGGGCGGGGACCCGGCGGTGCCGGTGCAGGTGAACCTGACCGGGCGCAAGACGATCCGCCTGGCCGTCGAGCCGCACTCGCCGTTCGACTCGGTCGCGCTCGCGGACTGGGCGCAGTCGCGCTTCCGCTGTACGTAGATTGCTGATCGCTGTACGTAGGCCGGGGCGGGGCCTCTCAGGTCGGCTCAGATCGGCTCAGGTCAGTCCGGGGCCGTTCGGCTCAGCTCGGCGAGTGCCTGGTCGGCGGTGAATTCGGCGCCTGCCGCGCGCTCGGCCTCGTACCGGTGGGGGCCAAGGGCGGCCAGCGCCGCGGTCTCGGTCGCCGCTGCCTCGGCCCGCTCCGGCATCGGGCGTGGATGGCCGCTCCGCAGCCGGGTGCCGAAGGCGAGCAGGCGAGCGGCGCGCGGATGATCGCCGATCCTGCTCGTGAGAACGGCCCCGCCGTCCACGAGGCCCGCGATGATCACCTCCGCGCACCGGTGGTCCAAGGCCTCCCGCAGGCCTTCGGCGAGCAGCGGAAGCGCCTCCAGGGGCCCGGACTCGGCGGCCACGATCCTGGACTCCACGCCCCTCAGGGCCGCGCCGAACTGCGGGGGCGGTGTGCCCCGCGCGGCATCGGTGCGGGCCGCCTCGTACAGGACACGGGCCTGGACGGTATCCCCGTCGTCAAGCGCCATCAGCGTCTGCAGCAGCCGCATGAACGCGCGGGAGTCCGCCACCCCATAGCGGTCGGCCTCGATCCCCGCCTCGTGCAGGATCTTCGCCGCCACCGCACGGTCGCCCTCGCGGTAGGAGATCTCGGCGAGCCGGACGAGCAGGAACGGCGTCTCGGCGTAGGCACCCACCTCGTAGGCGAGGCGCAGCGCCTCGTCGTACTCCACGCGCGCCTCGTCGTGCCGGCTGCGCGCCATCGCGGCCTCGCCCGCCGCGCTGGACACCTGGGCGCGCATCCAGCGGTCGCCCGCGCGCCCGCTCAGCACGCGCAGTTCGGCGAGGTCCTCGTCGACTCCGGAGAGGTTGCCCGGGGCGTCGACGGCCAGATGCGTACGGAACATCAGGCTGACGCCGACCTCCCAATCCCCGCCGTACCTGCGGCAGTTGGCGACCACCTCGTCCATGGCGGGCCTCGCGGCATCGGGGCCGTCGAGGAAGAAGGTGGTGAACGGCCAGATGATTCCGGGGAAGCGGGCCGCCGCCGGCACCGACCGCGCGAAGGCGTCCCGCACCTGCGCGACGTACGCGCGATAGCCCTCCCCGCTCATCGCGTCCGACGGCCTGGAGTCCACCTCCAGGAAGATGTGCAGCAGGTGCAGGCTCATCCAGGACCAGCGGAGGGGGCCCTCGGGGGCGTCGGGAACCCCGTCAGTGGGCGGCATCGGCGGGGCGGTGCCCAGGAGGCGGGCCACCCATTCCATGGCCTCCCTGCGGTAGTTCCGAAGCCACCAGAACCAGCCCATGCCCAGGACCATCGCCAGGGCGTCGTCCTCCGCGCGGGACTCGATGGTGCGCTGCAGGGCCGCGCGGATGTTGTCCAGCTCGGTCTCCAGGCGCTGGATCCAGGGGAGTTGCTCGCCCGAGCGGAGCAGGGGTTCGGCCTGTTCGACCAGCGCGCGGAAGTACGCGGTGTGGCGGCGGGCCGCGGCCGTGCGGAGCTCGGGCCGCTCCTCGGCCCGCTCGGTCGCGTACTCGTGGATGGTCTCCAGCATGCGGTAGCGCATGCCGCCCCTGGCCGTGGGTTCGGCGATGAGCAGGGACTTGTCCACGAGGGCGCCGATGAGGTCGGCGGCGGGGCCGGTGCAGACCGCCTCGGCCGCCGCGAGGTCCCAGCCGCCCGCGAAGAGGGACACCTCGCGCAGGACCGTCCGCTCGGGTTCGTCGAGCAGCTCCCAGGACCAGTCGACGACGGCGCGCAGGGTCTGCTGGCGGGGCAGGACCGTGCGGCTGCCGCTGGTGAGGAGGCGGAAGCGGTCGTCGAGGCGGTCGGCGATCTGCCGCGGGGTGAGCAGGCGCAGCCGGGCCGCCGCCAGCTCGATGGCGAGGGGCAGGCCGTCGAGGCGGCGGCAGATCTCGGCGACGGCGGCGGGGTCGAAGTCGGGGTCGAAGTCGGGGCGCACCGCCGTGGCCCGCTCGCTGAACAGACGGTGTGCCGGGTCGGGCGGGAGCGGCTCGACGGGGCGGACGAACTCGCCGGGCACGCCCAGGGGTTCGCGGCTCGTGGCGACGACGGTGAGGTCCGGGCAGTGCGTGAGGAGTGTATGGGCGAGGTCGGCGGCGGCGCCGATGACATGCTCGCAGTTGTCAAGGAGCAGGAGCAGCCTGCGCGGGGCGCAGTACTCGATGAGCAGGGCGGCCGGATCGTCCTGCGGCACCGAAAGCTCGCTGGTCATCAGCACGGTCTCGCGCAGACCGAGCGCGCTGACGACAGCGCCTGGCACCGCCTCCGGATGGTCGAGCGGGGCGAGCTCGGCCAGCCATGCCTGTGGATGCCCGGCGGCGGCTTCCTCGGCGAGGCGGGTCTTGCCGGAGCCGCCGGGTCCGGTGAGGGTGACCAGGCGTGCTCGTTGTATGTCTGAACGGATCGCGGCGAGTTCGGGTTCCCTGCCGACGAAAGAGGTCAGGCGGGGGCGGAGGTTGCCCGTGCGCTCGGGCCTGTCCGCTCTGGACGGTCGCCCCGGCGGCGCGGCGGTGGCCGGCGTGTCCGCCACGCCCGCCACGCCCGCCTCCGGATCGAGCAACTCCGCGTACAGCGCTCGCAGTTCCGGCCCTGGATCCGTCCCGAGGGCCTCGGCGAGCGTGCGGCGCGCGGTCTCGTACGCGGCGAGGGCTTCGGCGCCGCGCCCCGCGTCACGCAGGGCGCGGATCAGCAGGGCGTGCAGCGCCTCGTCGTACGGCTGGGCGGCGGTGAGCTCCCTCAGTTCCGGTACGACGTCGGATGCGTGGCCCAGCAGCAGGTCCGCCTCGACCCGCACGCGTGTGGCCTCGGCGAGCAGCGCTTCGGGGCGGGCCGCCGCGCTGCGGTCGGGCAGGTCGGCCAGGGCGGGGCCGCGCCAGAGGGTGAGCGCTTCGCGCAGGGTGCGGGTGGCTGCCGCGGGGTCGTGGCGGGTCAGGGCGGCCTTGCCCTCGCGTACGAGGCGTTCGAAGCGGTGCAGATCGATGTCTTCGGGGGTGGCGTCGAGGGAGTAGCCGCCCGGGGCCGAGGTGACGGCGTCCTTGCCGAGGGCTCGGCGGAGGCGGCCGATCAGGGCCTGGAGGGCGGCGGGGGCGTCCGCCGGGGGCTCGTCCGACGCCCATACCTCGGCGATGAGGGTTTCCGTGAGGACGGTGCGGCCCGGGTTCAGCGCGAGGGCGGCCAGCAGCGAGCGCAGGCGGCGCCCGCCTACGGGCAGGGGCGCCCCTTCGTCGTCGTACGCCTCCGTGGCGCCCAGAATTCTGTACCGCACGGGGTCATTCTCGCCGGTGGGCCGGGTCCGGGCGCGAGGGTTTTCCTTTCCTCGGCCCTGCCGCCTCCCGGAACCATGGACTCCGCCCGCCGAAGCCCGCCGAAGCCCCCCGAAACCCGCCGAAGCCCGCCAGAAGTCGTCGCCCTCCGGAAAGTCGTCGCCCTCCGGAAAGTCAGCGCCCCGCCCCCAACGCCCCCCGCTGCGGAACCACACTCCCCGTAGGGACCGCTCGCTGGCGGGCAGGAGTCCCGGTCCAGCAGGTGCCCCGGCGGGAGAGCAGGCGGCGGAGCCACAGCTCCGTGGAGACCAGGTCGGCCAGGCCGTCCAGCGGCAGCGGCTCGCCCTCCGCCGCCGCGCGCAGCGCCTTGCGGACCACCCGGGCCTCCACCAGGCCCGCCTGGGCGAGGAGAGGCGTTTCGAAGAGGGCCAGCAGGTCCTCCACCGCCACCCGCAGGCCCGTCCGGGCGGCTGCCGCGGACGAGGCGTGGGAGGGCGCACCCCAGCCGGACGGCAGTTCGGCCACTCCGGCGCCTTCCAGGACCGTACGCAGGATCGCGGCGCGGGCCCCCGGCTGGACGCGCAGGTCGACGGGGAGCGCGCGGCAGGCCCGGACCACCTGGTTGTCCAGGAAGGGCGCGTGCAGGCGCTGGAAGCGGACCTCGGCGGCCTGCTCCAGGATGCGCAGGTCGGCCGCGTGCCGGGCGAGTGCGGCGCGGGCGCGGAACTCCCCCGGGCGCTGGCCGGGCCCTGCGCCGGGGCGCCCGGTCGTGTCCTGGAGGCGAACCGATACTTCAGCGAGGGCCTCGCCCGTCAGCCAGCGCGCCGCGGGGCCAGGTCTGGCCCACGCGAGGGCGGCGAGCGACGCCCCCACGGCACCGCCCGGCTCGTCGAAGCGGCGCTGGAGTAGGCGGTCGGCGAGTGAGTCGACGCCCGCGCGGTAGGACATCCGGGCGAGCTTGCGCGCGGCGCCGTACACGCGCGCGGGGACCATGACCGAGCCGTCCGCCTTCGCCAACGCCGCGACGGGGCGCACCAGATGGCGCCGTCTGCGGTCCATCAGGAGATCGGCGAGGCGGGCCGGGTGCGCGTCGAGCACCTGCCGTGCGCCGTACCCCGTGAAGTGGTCCGCGCTGCCCGAGGAGAGCCGCGCGCGGTGGCGCTGGGCCGTGACGAGGGTGGCGCTCGGTTCGTCCGTCAGAGGGCCGTCCAGGTCGGCGTAGGGCAGGGCCTCTTCGCCGGCCGCGACCACCACGTGGTGCAGGCGCGGGTTGGCGGCGATGGCGCCGGCCCGCTCCAGCTCGGCCTCACGGCCGTTGACCGCGAGGTCGTTGAAGGTGACGGCCAGGAGCCGCTCCCCCGCGCCCGTGCCGTGGCCGAGGACCGTGCCGGGCATCCCGGGGAGGCCGGCCGCGAGCAGCGCGAGAGTGCCGGACGCGGGCCCTCCGGAGAGGTCGGCGCCGATGCCCGGCACCGGCATCCCCCGGGCCGCGCGGCGCTCGGCCGGGCCCATGCCGGGGACGGGGCCCGGGTCGATGTCCGCTCCGGGGACGTGGCGTGGGGCGCCGAGGCGTGTGCGTACCGCCTCTACGAGGGCGTCACGGACGCCGTCCACCGCGCTGGTCGCGTCGGCCGCCGGCGCGGCGACGGCGAGGGACGCCACCTGTTCGTACCCGGCGATCTCCCGTGCGCCCGCGCGCAGGATCAGCGCGTGCCCCGGTGGTACGCGCCGCACGCCCTGGTAGGGCGTCGAGTCCTGCAGCGCCTCCGGCACGTCGGGCGCGGCGAGCAGCGCCGCGAGGTGGCCGATGTCCAGGTGGGCCTCGATGAGGTCGGCCAGGGGCAGCGCGGCCGTCGCGTAGGCCGTGCCGTCGGCCCACGGGGTGTAGAAGACGGGGCGCGCGCCCGCGAGGTCTCCGGCGATCATGAGGCGGCGCCCGACCTGGACAACCGCCGTATAGCTGCCGGACCAGGCGGTCAGGTGCCGCAGGGCGCCGCCGCGGGCCGCGAAGAGGCCGACCCTGAGCTGCTCGTCGCTCGCCCCGCAGGTGCCGAGGACCGCGATGCGCGTCTGCTCGTCGGCCTGCACCGTGCGCACCTCGTCGGCACGCCAGTCACCCACCGCCCACAGCGGATCCGGGTCGCCCCACAGGAGTTGGGAGCCCACGGGGTGGAGGGTCTCGCCGTTCTCACCGGTGGCCCCGGCCGAGCCCACCACCGAAGGCTTCGCGGCAGTGCTGCTCCACCCCACCAACCACCGCATCGTTGCCTCCACATGCTGTGGACACCCAGTGCCTCGAAGAACTGGGGTCCCATGCTGCCACGAAGGAGGCGCGCGGGAGTGGCTACGGTGGTGCTCACGCTCCCGTTAATGTGCCCCGGGGGAGCGGTACTTGCGCCCCGGGGGAGCGGTACTTGAAGGGCGCAACCATGCCCTTCTCCTAGCGCGGGGGCGCATTCACCCGGTCTGCGCCGGGTCGATTTTCGGCCAAATCAGCGGATGGCACATGCGTGCGGGAACGGTCAGCGGCAACACACAGTCCGGGAGGCGGTGTTCGCCCCCCGGACCGGTCCGCCGCCCGCGGGGATTGAGGCGGCGGTGTCCCCCAGCCCACTGACTCCAGCGCAGCGGGCCGACCCACGCACCATCCATGGAAGCGCTCCCCTTATGGCCGGTGAAGAGCGCACACGTGGGCGCACGGCCACACACCCGGAGCACGCCCCTGCCCCCACGCGCTTCCCTACCGGCAACAATCTCGCCATCCGGAACTGCGCCTCTTAACGCTTGGGATTCGGCGAACTACGCTGTGTGTGCTGATGTTTTCGCGGAGGCATATTCCTGGGGGCTCGGCCAAATGCTCTTGCGGCCGAGGTTCCAGGCCACGGCGGTCGTAGTCGCGGACGCCGCTGCCCCTGGGGGAACGCAGCACGAATGCCGCGCGGTCAAGCCACTGCACGGCAGCCGTCTGTGTCGAGGGGTGGCGCATGTCCAGGGAGCAACGCGGGCCGAACGAGAAACTCGGCACCGTTCTCGCCCTCGCGGGAATCAGCAATGCGGGACTCGCGCGCCGGGTCAACGACCTCGGCGCCCAACGCGGGTTGACGCTTCGATACGACAAGACATCGGTGGCCCGGTGGGTGTCCAAGGGCATGGTGCCGCAGGGCGCCGCCCCGCACCTCATCGCCGCCGCCATCGGGCAGAAGCTCGGCCGCCCCGTCCCGCTGCACGAGATCGGGCTCGCGGACGCCGATCCCGCGCCTGAGGTGGGTCTCGCCTTCCCGCGCGACGTGGGCGCCGCGGTGAAGTCGGCGACCGAGCTCTACCGCCTGGACCTCGCGGGCAGGCGCGCCGGCAGCGGCGGCATCTGGCAGTCCCTGGCCGGCTCCTTCGCGGTGAGCGCCTACGCGACACCTGCCTCACGCTGGCTGATAACCCCGGCCGACAGTTCGGTCGCCCGCGACGTCACCTTGGACGTGCCCCGCGAAGTGGGTCACTCCGATGACAGCGGACAGCCGATGAAGGTCGGCCACAGCGACGTGGTGAAACTGCGCGAGGCCGCCGAGGACGCCCGGCGCTGGGACTCCAAGTACGGCGGCGGGGACTGGCGTTCGTCGATGGTCCCGGAGTGCCTGCGCGTCGAGGCGGCTCCCCTGCTGCTCGGCTCGTACTCGGACGAGGTGGGCCGTTCACTCTTCGGGGCGTCGGCCGAGCTGACGCGCCTCGCCGGCTGGATGGCCTTCGACACCGGCCAGCAGGAGGCCGCCCAGCGCTACTACATCCAGGCCCTGCGCCTGGCCCGCGCCGCGGCGGACGTCCCCCTCGGTGGGTACGTCCTGGCCTCCATGTCCCTCCAGGCGACCTACCGCGGCTTCGGCGACGAGGGCGTCGACCTCGCGCAGGCCGCCCTGGAGCGCAACCGCGGTCTGGCCACCGCGCGCACGATGAGCTTCTTCTGCCTCGTCGAGGCACGCGCGCACGCACGCGCCAATGACGCGCAGGCGGCCGGAGCGGCGCTGCGGGCCGCCGAGGGATGGCTCGAGCGGGCCAGGGACGGGGACAACGACCCGTCGTGGCTCGGTTTCTACGGATACGACCGCTTCGCGGCCGACGCCGCCGAGTGCTACCGCGACCTGAAGGCGCCCCGCCAGGTGCGCCGCTTCACGGAGCAGGCGCTCTCGCGGCCCACGGAGGAGTTCGTGCGCTCGCACGGCTTACGGCTCGTGGTGTCGGCGGTCGCCGAACTGGAGTCGGGCAACCTCGACGCGGCGTGCGAGCAGGGCACGCGCGCCCTGGAGGTCGCCGGACGCATCTCCTCCGCACGGACGACGGAGTACGTGAAGGACCTGCTGCACCGCCTGGAGCCCTACGGGGACGAGCCGCGGGTGGTGGAGCTGCGCGAACGGGCCCGTCCGCTGCTGGTCGCTCCCGCGTAGTCCAGCGGGATGCCCGTCATCAGTCCCCCACGCGGCGCCGGATCGGCAACAGCAGTTACGCACCCTGTAACCCCGCGGCCCTCGCGGGGTTTGGGGGCGTTGTCAGTGGCGCAGTGCACTATCGGGGTGGGAGGTGATGCGGGATGGTCCGGGCCGTGACGTACGACTGCGATGTTCTGGTGATCGGCGGCGGGATCGTCGGTCTGTCGACGGCGTATGCCCTCACGCGGGCCGCTCCGGGCACGCGGGTCACCGTCCTGGAGAAGGAGCAGGGCCCCGCCCGGCACCAGACGGGACGCAACAGCGGGGTGATCCACAGCGGGATCTACTACCGCCCGGGTTCACTGAAGGCGCGGTACGCGGTGCGCGGCGCCGCCGAGATGATCAAGTTCTGCGCGGAGTACGACATACCCCACGAGGTCACCGGCAAGCTGATCGTCGCCACGGAGCGGGACGAGCTGCCCCGCCTGCACGCGCTCGTGCAGCGCGGCCGGGAGAACGGCATCCCGGTGCGGGAGCTGGGCCCCGCGCAGATCGCCGAGTACGAACCGGAGGTGCGGGGTCTCGCCGCGATCCAGGTCGGCACGACGGGGATCTGTGACTACGGCGCGGTGGCGGGCCGCCTCGCGAACGCCTCGGGCGCCGACGTGCGGTACGGCGCGGAGGTCGTCCGCATCGACCGGCGCCCCTCGCTCGGAGTGGCCGCGCGCATGGCGGACGGCTCGGTGGTGCGGGGGAAGGTCCTTGTCAACTGCGCGGGGTTGCAGTGCGACCGGGTGGCGATGCTGGCCGGTGACGACCCCGGCATGCGGATCGTGCCCTTCCGTGGGGAGTACTTCGACCTGGTGCGGCCCGAGCTGGTGCGGGGCCTGGTCTATCCGGTGCCGGATCCGGCGTTCCCCTTCCTCGGGGTGCATCTGACGCGCGGCATCGGGGGCGGGGTCCATGTGGGGCCCAACGCGGTGCCGGCGCTTGCCCGTGAGGGGTACGGATGGGGTGTGGTGCGGCCTGGCGAGGTCGCCGGGACGCTGGGGTGGCCGGGGTCGTGGCGGATGGCCCGGCAGCACTGGCGGTATGGGGCGGGGGAGCTTCGGCGCTCCCTTTCGAAGGGGGCGTTCACCTCGGCGGTGCGGAGGCTGCTGCCCGCGGTGACCTCGGATGACCTTGTACCGGCGGCTGCGGGGGTGCGGGCGCAGGCGGTCCTGCGGGACGGGTCCTTGGCCGATGACTTCCTGATCCAGGAGGGGGTGCGGGCGGTGCACGTACTGAACGCGCCTTCACCTGCGGCGACGGCTTCGCTGCCGATCGGGAGGGAAGTGGCTCGGCGGGTGCTCGCGGTGCTGTAGCGGCGGCCCCTGCGGGGCTCTGTAGGGGCGGTCCTGCGGGCTCAAGCGCCGGACGGGCCGAACGGATTCCGCCGGGGCGGGAAAGCAGAGCCAGGGGGGGCGGGGAAGATGAAGCCGGGGGCGGGAAAGACAGAGCCGGGGGGCGGGGAAGATAAAATCGCCGCACTGTGTCTGAGTCAGCCGCCACCCCCCAGCGCCCCCAAGCCCCCCGCCCCAAGGGCGAACCCCGTTTCCCCCACGGCCCAGCCCCCGACCCCGCCGGCTCACACTTCGAGCGGCGAATCCGCAGCTTCCAGCCCCGCAGGAGCCGCGTCACCGCGGGCCAGGCGGACGCGCTGCAGCGGCTGTGGCCCAAGTGGGGCCTGGACATCGACGGGCAGCGCACCCTGGACCTCGCCGAACTCTTCGGCGGCGAGCACGACGGGCACGACGAGCGCGGCGAACACGGCGAACACGGCGGACGCAGCGCGCTTCCCGTCGTACTGGAGATCGGGTTCGGCATGGGTGAGGCCACCGCCCAGATGGCCGCCGACGACCCGGACACCGGCATCCTCGCCGTCGACGTACACACGCCGGGGCAGGGAAACCTCCTCGGTCTCGCCGAACGGAACAGCCTGACGAACATCCGCGTCGCGAACGGCGACGCCGTCATCCTGCTCCGCGAGATGCTCCCGCCCGCCTCCCTCGACGGCCTGCGCGTCTACTTCCCCGACCCCTGGCCCAAGGCCCGCCACCACAAGCGCCGCATCATCCAGCCCGACTTCCTCGACCTCGCCGCACCGCGCCTCAAGCCCGGCGCCGTGCTGCACTGCGCGACCGACTGGGAGCCGTACGCCGAGCAGATGCTGGAAGTGCTCACCGCGCACCCCGCCTTCGAGAACACCCAGGCCGACGGCGGCTACGCGCCCCGCCCCTCCTTCCGCCCCCTCACCCGCTTCGAGGGCCAGGGTCTGGACAAGGGGCACGTGGTCCACGACCTGCTGTTCCGTCGTACATCCGGCCACGAGGACTAGGACAGACGGCCTGAATCGGCCCGAGACACCGTCGCGCCAGGACCCCGTCCCTCGTTAGGGTCAACGCGTGGCCACCAGTTCTCCGTACCCGCACCCCATGCCCCCAGCCGGGCCCGCCGGGCTGCGGCACCCGCGCTGGTGGCAGCGGCGGGCGATACGCGCCGCCGCCCTTGTCACCCTGCTCGCCCTGTCGGGCCTGGTGATCCTCGCCCTGGTGCGGGAACAGACCGGCACCGAGGGCTTCCTGGTCGGGCTCGGCCTCGCGACGCTGCCCGTGCCGCTCCTGGTGGCCGCCTTCCGCTGGCTGCAGCGCGTCCAGCCCGGCCCCTGGCGGAACCTGCTCTTCGCCTTCGCCTGGGGCGCCTGCGCCGCCGCGCTCATAGCGATCGTCGCGAACAGCTTCGCGACCCGCTGGATAGCCACCGCCACCGCCGACCCCACCAGCGCCGACACCCTCGGCGCGACCGTCATAGCGCCGATCGTCGAGGAGAGCGCGAAGGCGGCGGCCGTGCTGCTCGTCTTCCTCTTCCGCAGACGCGAGTTCACCGGCATCGTCGACGGCGTGGTGATAGCCGGAGTGACCGCCACCGGCTTCGCGTTCACCGAGAACATCCTCTACATCGGCAGCGCCTTCGGCACCGACCAGCTCAACGGCGGGACCGGGCTCGCCTCCGTGACGGCGGCGACCTTCTTCGTACGCGTCGTGATGTCGCCCTTCGCGCACCCGCTCTTCACCGTGCTCACCGGCATCGGCTTCGGCATCGCCGCGCTCAGCGCCGACCGCCGGCACCTGCGCCGGGCGCTCCTCCCCCTCGGCGGTCTCCTCCTGGCGATGGGCATGCACGCCCTGTGGAACGGCTCGGCGAGCTTCGGGGAGTACGGCTTCTTCGCCGTGTACGCGGTCTTCATGCTCCCCGCGTTCGGCCTGCTCACCTGGCTGGTGATCTGGATCAGACAGCGCGGCCTGCGCATCGTGCGGGCCGAGCTGCCCGCGTACGCGCTGGCGGGCTGGCTCACCGCCCCCGAGCCGTACGCGCTCGGCACGATGCGCGCCCGCACCCTGGCCCGCGACTATGCCTCGTACACGCAGGGCAAGGCGGCGGCGCGCACGGTCGCGCAGTACGAGACGTACGCGACGTCCCTCGCGCTCCTGCGCCACCGGGGGCGCAGGGGCCGGGCGGGGGCCGACTTCGTCGTACGGGAGCGGGAGTTGCTGCAGGCACTGTGGGAGCGCCGCGAGGCGGCACGGCCCGCCCTCGCGTACGCGGCGCGCGCCACGGCACCGGTGCTCGTACCGGTGCCGCCCCCGTACGGGTACCCACGGGCGTACCAGCAGCCGTATCAACAGCCCTACCCGCAGCAGCATCCCTACCCGCAGCAGCAGCACCCGTACGGATATCCGTACGCGCAACCCGCGACGCCCCACCCCGCGTACAGCGCGTACAACCCCTACCGCGGCTAGGCGGAAGCCGCGGTGAGCGCCGAAACCTCGGACTCCGTCAGCTCCAGCTCCCCCACCGCGAGCAGCGCGGGCAGCTGCTCGACCGTACGGGCCGAGGCGATGGGCGCCGCCACCGTCGGCTGCGCCGCGAGCCAGGCGAGGGCGACGGTCGCGATCTCGGCGCCGCGCTCCTGGGCGATCACGTCGAGGGCGGCGAGCACCCGCAGGCCCCGCTCGGTCTGAAGGTGCTTGCCGGCGCCTTCGGCCCGCGCGCTGTCGACCTGCGTACCCGGGCGGTACTTCCCGGTCAGGAAGCCGGAGGCGAGCGCGTAGTACGGGACGGCGGCCAGGCCGGAGCGCGAGGCGACCTCCTGGAGCGGGCCCTCGTAGGTGTCGCGCGAGACGAGGTTGTAGTGCGGCTGGAGCGCCGCGTACCGCGCGAGGCCCTCCCGGTCGGAGAAGTCGAGGAACTCCTGGAGCCGCTCGGGGGTCACGTTGGAGGCGGCGATGGCGCGCACCTTGCCGGACGTCACCAGGTCGTCGAGGGCGCCGATGATCTCCTCGACCGGGACGGTCGGGTCGTCGTAGTGCGTGTAGTAGAGGTCGATGTAGTCGGTGCGCAGGCGGCGCAGCGACTCCTCGACGCCGGACTTGATGGTGCCGGCGGTCAGGCCCTTGTAGTCGGGGTGGGCGCCGACCTTGGTGGCGAGCACGACGTCGGAGCGCCTGCCGCGCGAGACGAGCCAATTGCCGATGACGGTCTCGGACTCACCGCCCTTGTTGCCGGGCACCCAGGCCGAGTAGACGTCGGCGGTGTCGATGAAGTTGCCGCCCGCGGCAGTGTAGGCGTCGAGCACGGCGAAGGACTGCGCCTCGTCGGCGGTCCAGCCGAAGACGTTGCCGCCGAGGGAGAGCGGGAAGACCTCGAGGTCGGACGAGCCAAGCTTGCGGAGAGAAGTCATAAGGGCATCAACGCCCATACGGACCGCGGCATTCCGTAGGGCGCCGCGAGTCCGGCAGGAGGCGGGCACGCCGAACCGGCAGCCCTGACGTCGGGGGGTTGTCGCCAGGACCGCCGGGGTTCTGGGTTACCTCAGAGCGACTGGCCCTTGCCGCGCAGCCACGCCGCCGGGTCCACCCCGGTGGCGTCGCCGCCCGGGTGGACCTCCAGGTGGAGGTGTGCCCCGGTGACGTTGCCGGTCGCGCCGACGCGGCCGATGACCTCGCCGGTGGTGACCTTCTGGCCGACGCTGACGTTCATCGAGGACTGGTGGCAGAACCACAGCTCGGTGCCGTCGTCGAGCTCGAGGACCGTGCGGTAGCCGTACGCCCCCGCCCAGCCGGCCTCCTTGACGGTGGCGGAGTGGATCGCCTTGATGGGCGTACCCGTCGGCGCCGCGAAGTCCAGGCCTGTGTGGTAGCCGGAGGACCACATCGAGCCGGGCTGACCGAAGGTGCCGGTGAGGGTGTACGAGGCGACGGGGAGGGTGAAGCTCTTGGCGAGCTTGGCGAGGCGCTCCGCCTCCGCCTTGCGCTTGGCCTCCGCCTCGGCCTTCTTCTTCGCGGCAGCCTTGTCGGCGGCGATCTTCTTCTCGGCCGCGGACTGCTTGGCGGCGGCCTGTTCCGCGGCCTGCTTGACGGCGGCTTCTTCGGCCGCCTTCTGGACCGCGTCGTCCGCCTGGTCCTGCTGGTTCTCGGCCTGCTCCATGATGCGGGCCCGCAGTGCCTCGCCCGCGTCCGTGGTGCCCTGCTCGGCGTCCGCGGTGCTGAGTCCTGCGGCGCTGAGGGGCGCGGCGGCGGTCGTGACGCCGTTGTCCGCGGAAGCGGAGTCGTCGGAGCCGTCGGATATCAAAGACCCCACGCCGGGAAGCGACTTGGCCTCCGGCAGCGAGTCCGTGACGGCCGACATGTCCGGCATCTCGATGGAGACGGGGGGCTTGCCGCCCTGCGCGGTGGCGATGCCGCCCGCGCCGACTGCGGCGATGACGCCTACGCCGAGGACGGTGGAGCTGCGGGCGAGCCCGCCGCCGCCCTTCTTGTGGACACGATGCCTGCCGCGGACGGGACGGATGGACTCCTCGGTGGGGTTCCATTCCTCCCAGGACTGGTCCTCGTACCCACCGAAATCGTCGTCATTCTGTACGTAAACGCCTTGGGGGGCAGGGCGGTTGGACGCCACTGGGGCGCACTCCTTTCCTTCCTTCTCGCCTACCGGGTTAGCTGACGGGTTCGGAGCAGGAAGGTCTCCTACGAACATCTGGCACGGATGCGCAGATGCCCGATTCACCCCAAGTAGATGGTTCCCCGGCTCCCTTGCGGGATTAGGCGCGTGCGCACGGAGCCGACTCGAGTGCCGGCTGGGACGACCGCGCTGCGTTATCGAACGTTAATAGACAGCGGGGTCGTATTCCAAGCTGTTCCAACTGATCGTTAACGACTTTGGCCTGTACTTATGGGGACACCGAGGGGCGGAACGGGGCGAGTTGACGCCACTTCTTCACACACCGGAGCTTCACATCTCCTTGACAGTACGTCAGTTGTTATGCGGAGTGGTGTCCTTCAGTCACGGCCCGTGACCTCGCCGCCGGTCGCGTCATCCGGCGGCTCATCCGTCGCGTCATCCGGCGGCGTCATCCGGTGGCGTCATCCGCCCCCGGCGGCCTGCGCACCGCGAGCAGCGCCATGTCGTCCGTCGTTCCGCCCCCGGTGTGCCGCCGCACCTCCTCGGTGAGCGTGGCCAGGAGCGCGTCCGGGCCGCCGGGCCCCGGGAAGATCCGGCCGCCGAGCCTTGCGGCCGGGTCGTAGAACTCGCCCCGGATGTCCCGCGCCTCGGAGAGCCCGTCGGTGTAGATCAGCAGCATCGCTCCCGGCGGGAACTCCGTCTCGTCCGCGCGGTCCGGCCATGCCCCGAGGTCGCCCATCCCGAGCGGCAGCGCGGGCTCCGTCGCGGACAGGACACACAGCCGCCCGTCGCCACGCAGCAGCAGCGGCTCGGGGTGCCCCCGGTTCACGATGCGTACGACACCGTCGCCATGCGGGATCTCCGCGAGGACGGCGGTGGTGAACCCCTCGAAGGCGTCGAGCCCGTCCCTGCGCATCCCCTCCCGCGCGAGCGCCCGTTCGAGCCGCTGCGCCACCGCCTCCAGCGTGGCCTCCTGCTCGGCCGCCTCACGGAACGCCCCGATGACGACGGCGACGGCCGCCACCGCGCCCATGCCCTTCCCGCGTACGTCGCCGACGATGAGGCGTACGCCGTGCGGGGTGTCCTGCACGACGTACAGATCACCCCCGATGAACGCGTCGGCCTCCGCCGCCTCGTACCGCGCCGCGACATCCAGTCCGCCGATCCGGGGGTCCGGCTGCGGCAGTACGGCGCGCTGGGCGGCGGCGGCGATGTTGCGCGCGGAGGCCAGCTGTTCGTCGCTGCGGCATACGACGCGGTTGATGAGCGTGGCCAGGACGGCGACGGTCACCACGGTCAGCAGTTCGGTGATGCTCTCGACGTCGGCGGTGGTGCCGCTCCTGAAGTGCAGGGCGAGCACGGCGACGCTGCTGCCGACGCCGATGAGGGCGGTGCTGAGCAGCGAGTAGAAGGGGGCGGCGATGAGCGGGGCGGCGGTGAAGAGGGGCGCCGCGGTGAACGCGGGCGGGGTCGAGACGTCGTACACGACTCCGGCGACGATGAGCAGCAGAGGGAGAGCGCGCACGAGGGCCCGCTCATGAGTGACGCTCTTACCGAGCCCCTTGCCCGACTGCACGCCCTCCGCCCCCTTCCCGCGCCCGACGCCCCCGCCGCTTCCTCCTCGCTGCCCCACCGCTCTTCTCCTGCCGGATCCGCGGTCAGGACCAGATCCGGACCACGCTCATCCAGGTTTCCCGGAGCGGCGGCGCGGGGCGACCGGTGTGAGCCGACCGGGTTAGCCGGGCGGGTTGGCCGCGGCGGGGGCGGACGCGGAAAACACCGAAGGCCCGGATCCATTTTTGGATCCGGGCCTTCGGTCTTCAGTAGCGGGGACAGGATTTGAACCTGCGACCTCTGGGTTATGAGCCCAGCGAGCTACCGAGCTGCTCCACCCCGCGCCGTTGAATGCAACTCTACGCCATCAGGGGGAGTGAAAGCGAACCGGCCCGGAACCACGACCGAACGGACCCCGCAGCTCAAGGGGCCCTCACACATTCCGGCGTACGCCCCTCACCCATTCCCGGCGTGCGTCAGCGTCTCCCAGGCCACGAACAGATCGTCCGTCCCCTCGGGCCGCTGCCCCCGTGTGAGCTTCTCCGTCTCCGGCAGCTCCATCTTCAGCCGGTCCCGCAGATGGTTGAGGCCGACCTCGGTGTCGGGCCCCATGTCGCGCTGCACCTTGCCGCCGCACAGCCAGCCCGGGGCCTTGGCGCCGAGCTGGTACTTGGCGTGGAACTCGAACGCGGCCCGCAGCCGGTCCTTGACCTCGCCGTACAGGTCGACGCCCTGGTGCCAGGCGGTCTCGGCGATGTGCGCGGTGGCGGCGAGGGAGTAGCTGGCGTGCTTGAAGTTCCGGCAGGTCTCCTGCGAGAGCCCGTCGGCGAAGGTCTTCTGCCCGAACCAGAACTTCTGGAGCTGTGCCTCGGTGTCGATGCCGCTGCCCGCGGGCGAGACGGGCAGCGCTCCGTCGGACTCCAGATAGAAGTAGGCGGGCACGCGGGTCCTGAAGTGCGTCACCGCCTTCTCGAAGGACTCGTGGTCGTCGAGGAAGACCGCCATCCCCATCGTCGCGTCGGCCATCACCAGGTCCCAGTTCCCGTTGGACTCGACGGAGCCCTCCAGGACCTGGGGCAGGTAGGCGGTGCGCAGCATCCGCTCGAAGCGCAGGAGTTCGCCGTCGCTCCAGCCGTCGTAGGTGTAGCGGACGGCTTCGGCCGCGCGCGCCCATGAGGAGGCGGCCCAGGCCGTCTGCAGGCCCGCGTTGGCCTCCGTGTGCCGGGTGATCACGCCCGACCAGGCGTCCATGATCTGCACGGCCTTCTGGGCGTGCGCGCGGTCGCCGGTGATGTTCCAGAGCAGGGCCTGGGTGTACGCGGCGATGGCGTCCTCGCGCTCTTCGACGCAGCCCCGGCCTGGGTGGTTGCCGGGCGGGCACTCGACGACGGCGTACGGCTTGGCCTGGTAGTCGGCAGCCCCGTACTTGCTGTCCCGCATCTGTTCGAACGCCGACAGCCAGGGCTGCTCGCGCGCCTCGACGTGCGTGCGTACGCGGTCCAACTGCGCCTTGCTGACGAGCACTCCGGGGTGCTCGAAGGCCCGCTCGGCAGGCCGCGCCCGCTGGGTCACCCCGTCGGTGCCGCTCCCCGACGATCCGCCGCAGGCCGCCGAGACCCCGGCGAGCAACGGCACGAGCACCATCACGAGAGCCCGTCGTACGGAACCCATGCTGCACCTCCGGATCGCCCATCTGGCAGGCTCAGCGTCACTCAGGGGCCGTGGGGGCGCAGGTGCGGCGGGGCCGTTCGGGCGAGGGAACGAACACCGTACGCAAGGTCGCACACTGTGCGCAGAGGCGCCTAGAATGCCAACCCGCACCCAGAGTTCTTTCTTACCCGGAGGCCGCCGATGCCCGCCGCAGACGAGAAGCAGGTCCTGTCGGTATGGACCCGCCCCGAGCGCCGCCGACGGGAGCAGCCGTCGCTGAGCCGCGCGCAGATCGTCTCCGAGGCCGTCCAGCTGCTCGACGCGGAGGGAATCGACGCCCTCAGCATGCGCAAGCTCGGCACCCGCCTGAACGCGGGCGCCACCTCGCTCTACACGCACGTGGCCAACAAGGACGAGCTGATCGAGCTGGTCGTGGACGCGGTCTACGGCGAGATGCGCGTCCCGGAGCCGACGGACCCCGCGGACTGGCGCGCGGCCACGGTCGCCTGCGCGCACACCATCCGCTCGACGATCCTCGCGCACCCCTGGATCGTCTCGGTGCTCGGCGAGGTGGGCGTGGCCTATCTCGGCCCGAACATGATGCGGCTCTCGGACGGCATGCTCGGAATGCTGGAGGCCGGCGGCTTCACCCTCGAAGAGGCGGACCGCGCGGTGACGACGCTTTTCTCGTACGTCATCGGCATGACGACCGCGGAGGCCGCCTGGCTCACCTCGCTCGCCCGCAGCGGCAGGAGCGAGCAGGAGTGGGTGGACCAACTGCGGCCCGCGGTCGAGAAGTCCGTGGAGGCCTACCCGCGCCTGCGCACCCTGTACGCGGCACAACGCGAGAGCCAGGCATCGCAGACCCGCGAGGACAACTTCACTTACGGCCTGGCCCGAATCCTCGACGGCCTGGAGACCCACCGAAACGACGGGTCGCCCGCCGGCGGCTGAAGAAGCCCCCCGAAAAGCACCGAAGGCCCAGTCCGGGGAACCCCCCGACCTGGGCCTTCTCGGTAGACCGTGTGGGACTCGAACCCACAACCAATGGATTAAAAGTCCACTGCTCTGCCAATTGAGCTAACGGTCCGCGCCGATGCACCCCCCGAGCATAGCCGGACAGGGTCCGCCATCCGATCGGGTATTGCCTCCTTGGCCCGTCGCGCTTCCCGCGACGGGCCCGGCGCGGGCCTCCGGCGGCCGCCGGGACGGTCAGGGATCGACCGGGTCCGGGGCCCCGGAGCGGGCCGCCTCGCGGGCCGCCGTGCGCTCGTGGTCCGGGTTGAGGAACCAGTGCCTGGCCGACACGAGCCACCAGGTCGCGGCGAAGCCGAGGACGGCAAGGACCGCGATCGGGGCGTAGTTGAAGGTCTCCCAGGTGAGCGGCGAGACCTGCGGCAGCATGAACAGGACCGTGATCACGCCGACCCAGGCCACCGCGACGATGCCGATCGGGCGTGACCAGCGGCCCAGGTGCCAGGGCCCGCGCTCAAACTCCTCGCCCTTGCGCAGCCGCAGGAGGGTCGGGATGACGTAGGCGATGTAGAGGCCGATGACGGCGATCGACGTGACGGCCGCGTACGCCGTGACATTGATCAGGTAGGGCAGACCGAGGACGAGCGCGCCGAGGGCGGCGAGCCAGACCGCCGCGACGGGTGTGCGCGTACGCGGGTTGACCGAGTGCCAGATGTGCGAGAACGGCAGCGCTCCGTCCCGCGAGAAGGCGTAGATCATGCGGGAGTTGGCGGTGACGGACGCCATGCCGCAGAAGAGCTGTGCGCCGATGACGACGAGCAGGAGCAGCTTGCCCGTGGTCGCGCCGAGCGCGTCGAGAAGAATCTGTGCGGGCGGCGCCCCCGTCGCCGACTCACGTGCCCCGTCGTACGACTGGATGGCGAACGTGAAACCCAGAAGCAGCACGAAGCCCGCGATCCAGGACGTCCAGATCGACCGGACGATGCCGCGCGGCCCGGCCGTGGAGGCGTCGTGGGTCTCCTCCGTCATGTGCGCGGAGGCGTCGTACCCGGTGAAGGTGTACTGGGCCATCAGGAGGCCGATGAGGGCCACGTACAGCCCGCTGCCCCACCCGGTGTTGTTCACGAACTCGGTGAAGACGAAGGACGCCGACTGATGCGAGTCCGGCGAGAAGGCCAGCGCGCCGACGATGACGGCGACCCCGACGACATGCCACCACACGCTGACGCTGTTGAGCAGCCCGACGATGCGTACGCCGAAGGTGTTGAGCAGGCCGTGCAGTACGAGGATCGCGGCGAAGAGCAGGATCGTGCGCTCCTCGGTGACGCGGAAGTCGAACTGCAGATTGAGGTACGCCCCCAGGAACGACGCGGCACCGAAGTCGATCCCGGCGGTGACGGCGACCTGCCCGAGCACGTTGAACCACCCCGTGAACCAGGCCCAGGCCGCCGCCGTACGGGTGGGCGCGAGGCGGTACGCCCAGAAGTAGAGCCCGGCGGACGTCGGGTAGGCGGAACAGATCTCCGCCATCGCGAGGCCGACGAACAGCGTCATGAGCCCGACCCCGACCCAGCCCCAGGTGATGAGGGCGGGACCGCCGGTGTTCATGCCGAACAGATACATGGTGAGGCAGCCGGACAGGACCGAGATGATCGTGAACGAGACCGCGTAGTTGGAGAACGCCGACATGCGGCGCGCCAGGACCTGGGTGTAGCCGAGCTGAGCGAGGCGTTCCTCGTCGGAGCCGGCGGCGGGTGCGACTGGTGGTGACTGCTTCCGCTCTCTGGGGTCACTTGTCATGCCCCCAGCGATTCCCTCGCCGGGGGCACGACATGCGCCTGCGCTGGCCAAAAAGCGCTCAACTCACGGGCTAGTAAAGGCCCTTGTAGCTGCCCCACCCGCTTGCGATCTTCGTCCGCGCGGTGAACGAGCCGTTCCCCTTGCCGTCGTTGCGGTAGAGGTTCCCGGACGTGTCGCGCGTGACCAGGTCGGCCTTGCCGTCACCGGTGATGTCGCCGACGCCGACCACGGCGTTGTACGAGGCGCCCCAGTCGGTGAAGACCGTGGCCCGGTCCTCAAGGGTGCCGTCGCCCTTGCCCTCGTACCGGAACAGCGTCCCGTCCTCGCGCCGGGCCAGGACGTCCCCGATCCCGTCGCCGTTCAGGTCACCGGCCCCGACGATCTGCGTGTACGTCGTCCAGGCGGAGCGGATCTTCTTGCCCGCCGCGAGCGTGCCGTCGCTCTTGGCGGCGAAGACATGGATGTCGCCGGTCGAGGCCTTGCGGGCGACGAGGTCGGCGCGGCCGTCACCAGTCAGATCGCCGGGCGAGGTGAGGACGTCGTAGGCGTTCCAGCCGGTGCCGAGCCCGGTGTACGGCGCCGACGGGGCCGGCGGCTGCCCGCACTCCGGCCGGTATCCGCGCAGGGAGCCGTCGGTCATACGGACCAGGACGTCGTTGCAGCGGTCCTTGTTCAGGTCGCCGAAGGGCACGGCGAGCGTCTTCGTGGACCAGCCGCTCGCCGACACCTTCCCGGAGAACGCGCCCTTGCCGTCGCCCTGCTGGAAGGTCAGCCCGCCCGAGGAGTTGAGGGTGAGCAGGTCGCCCGTCCCGTCGGGGTCGGCGGACGCCCCCACGTGGTCGTGGCGCACGGCGTCCGCCCTGCGCAGCCCGACCGTGCCCCGCACCTCCAGGGGTGCTCCCGGTCCATCCGCGGGGCGCACGGCCAGCGTCCAGTCGTACGTGCCGTTGGGGAAGAACTTGTCGCCCACGGCCGAGGGGTCGGCTCCGTGCCAGCCCACGGCCAGTTCGCCCCGGTCGGCGCCCCCTTCCTCGGTGTCCACGACCGCACCGGTGCTCCGGGCTCGGACGGTCAGCTTCCAGCCCGCCGCGGGCTTGGAGAGCAGCAGCGTGGTGAGCGTGTCCGGTACGGCGTCCCACGTCGTGGCACGGACCGACGTGGCGTTGTCGGCCGGGCCCATCAGCGCCAGCGGCTGCGTCGGCTGGCCCGACGGCACGAGGTGCACGCGCTCCTGCGCGTCGACGTAGGCGACGTTGCCGCCGGACTCGTCGACGGTCCAGCGCACATGGCGCTGGGAGACACCCGTATCGGGCAGCTCCCCGATGTCACGGGTGGCGCCCGAGACGGTGGTCAGCGCGAGCTTCCCGGCCTTCTTGTCGTGGGTGACCACATAGCCGTCACCGAGCAGCGCCTCGCCCGTGGGTACGGAGGCCGCCTTCTTCTCCGTACGGTCGTACACCCCCGCCGGGCCGTCGGCACCGCAGCTCCAGTACAGCCAGCGTCCGAAGGCCTGCAGCTCGGCGGGGTCGCAGGAGGCTCCGGTGGAGACCTCGTGCACCGTCTTCTTCGCCGTCAGGTCGTAGCCCGTGAGCGTGCCCGGAGTGCTGCCCGGTGTCCACAGGAGGTCGCCCCAGAGGGTCGCGGCGCTGGGAGCGCGGGTCAGCGTGGGTGACGGGTGGTTGTCGAGACGGTAGACGTTCTGCTTGGTGTCCGTCGTGTGGATCACATAGTCACCGGAGATGTCGGTGATGGTCCCGCCCGACGGGACGGTGATCTCGTCGAGGTCGGTCGGGCCCGGCCCATTCACGCGAATCCGGTCGTCCATCTGCTGGTGCTCCAGCCAGGCCATCCGGCCGTCGGTGGTGCCGTGGATCTGGGAGCAGGCGACGTCCTTCGCCGGGCAGTCGCTGCCGATCAGCACGTCCGTTCGCGGTGTGAACGCCGAGCGCTCGCCGAAGTACGGGGTGTCGGTCGTGGACTGGGCGCTGACCGTGCGGGCGTAGTCCTCACGGCGGCCGCTCGATGTGTCGGTGACCAGCAGCCTTCCCTGGGCGAGCGCCACTCCGCGGATCTCGGACTTCGGCCGGGGCAGCGGCTTGGCGACGGCGACGGCCGGCCGTCCGGTGCTGTCGGCGGAGATGCGCTGGATGGCCTGCCCTCCGTCGGCCGCGCCGATGACGACCGCCGTGCCGCCGGGCCCGGCGGAGATGCCGGGCCGGTTCATTTTCGCGAGGAGCGTCACCGGGTCACCGCCCGCGATCGGCGCCGCCTTCACCGCACCGGCGGAACCACCGGTGCGGGGGCGGTACACCAGCCAGTCACCGACCACCGCGAGGTCCTCGCGCGGCTGGACGGCACCCCCGTCGAGGCGGGCGCTCACGGGAGCGGCGGACAGGTGGGCGCGGTCGAGGACCAGGACGTCCGCGGCGGAGCGGTTGTACATCGCCACGCGGTCGGCCGAGACAGCGGCCATGTTGTAGCCGGCCGGCAAAGCGGCCGACCAGCCCCGGACCTGACCGGTCCGCGCGTCGGCGTCGATGACCCGGGCGGTTCCGTCCACCTTGCCCAGGAAGAACACGGACGTCTCGTCGCCGCCCAGCGGTATACCGAACACAGCGCCGGTCGGCAGCCCGCGTACGGTCACGTCACGCGTCGCACCGTCCGTTTCCGGGGCCAGCAGATGCAGGGTGTTGACGACGGTCCCGTCGTCGGCGGTCGTCTTCACGTTGGTGACGACCGTGGACCCGTAGGTCACCAGGTGGTTCTGTCCTTCCGGCACCCGCACCGTGCGCGACGTACGCTCCACGGCGTCCCACAGCTCCACCGTGCCGTCGCCGGGCCGCCTGGCAAGGGTGTCGCTTCCCGTGGGGTTCGCGGCGATCGACGTCATGGCCTCGGGGACGGGGAAGGTCTTCCCGTCCGTGTAACGCGTCCAGACGAGACGGTCTGCCTGCGGGTCCTCCGCGCTCTCCATACGGTGGAAGACACCCTTGGCGCCTGCTCCATCCGCTCCCTTCAGCTGCTCCGGGCCGAACAGAGAAACAGCCAGCTCGCTGGAGCGCTCGGTGGCGGGCACCACGGCCTCGGCGGTCGGCGCGGCGGAGGCCGACGGCAGCAGCGGGCTGAGCCCTGCCGCGACGGCGGCGGAGACGGCTACGGCGATGCCGATGCGTCTCGCTCGATGATCACGTACGAAAGCATGACGAACCACGGGTTCCCCTCCCTTGCGGTCCGGCTCCCCACCGGACCGTCCTTCCGATCAGGCATGAAGGTAACAGCGGGCACCGACACGGATACGCCGAAGGGCCCACCCCGTACGAACGGGGTGGGCCCTTCGGTTCAGCTGTTCAGTTGTTCAGCAGGCGTCAGCTGTTCAGCAGGCGTCAGCCGTTGCGCTTCCAGCGCGGCTTGTCGTCGCGGCGGCCGAAGGAACCGGTGCCGGTCCCGGAGCGGTCGCGGTTGAACGCCGGGCGGTCGTGGCCACCGGAGCGGGCGCCGCCGGCGGGGCGGTCGTCGCGGCGGTCACGGTTGAACGGACGGTCGCTGCCACGGTGGCCGCCCGAGGGACGGTCGTCGCGACGGAAGCTCGAACCGCCGCGGTTGTCGTCACGGCGGTCGCCGCCACGGAAACCGCCACGGTCGCCGCCCGAGGGACGGTCGTCACGACGGAAGCCGGAGCCGCCACGGTCGTTGCGGTCACGGTTGAAGCCGCCACCCGACGGACGGTCGCCGCCCGAGGGACGGTCGCCGCCGCGGAAGCCGCCCGAGGGACGGTCGTCGCGGCGGAAGCCGGAGCCACCGCGGTCGTTGCGGTCACGGTTGAAGCCGCCGCCCGAGGGACGGTCGCCACCGCGGAAGCCGGAGCCACCGCCACGGTTGTCGTCACGACGCTCGAAGGAACGGCCGCCACGGTCGTTGCCACGGTCACGGTTGAAGCCGCCACGGTCGCCACCCTCGCGACGGTCGCCGCCACGGAAACCACCCGACGCACGGTCGTCACGACGCTCGAAGGAACGGCCACCGCGGTCGTTGCCACGGTCACGCTCGTAGTTGCCGCGCTCGTCGCGCTGCGGGCGGCGCTCCTCGCGAACGGCCGCGGGCTGCTCCGGGACGGAGACGGCGGCCTCGGCCTCGATCGCGGCCTCGGCAGCGGCTGCGGCCTCGGCGACCGCGGTCTCCGGGTCGTCGCCACGCTCGCGGGCGGCACGCGCGGTGAGACGCGAGGCCTCCTCGCGCAGCTCCGTCGCGCGGCGGGTCGCGCGCTCCAGCTCCTTGGTGAGGTCCTTGACCTCACGCTCGGCCTGGGTCGCGGCGTTGCCCGCGGAGTCGGCCTGCACCTCGGTCATCGAACGGGCGCCGGTGATCTCGGCGACCTCCGGGTCGAAGGTGCCACCACCGTTGATGATGTGACGCCCGGCGTCGACGCCCGCGTCCTCCATCAGACGGAAGATCTGGCGGCGCTGGTGCGGCAGGGAGAGGGACACGACCGTGCCGGAGCGGCCCGCGCGAGCGGTACGGCCGGAGCGGTGCAGGTAGTCCTTGTGGTCGCCGGCCGGGTCCACGTTCAGGACCAGGTCGATGTCGTCCACGTGGATGCCGCGCGCGGCGACGTCGGTCGCGACGAGCGCGTTGACGTAGCCCTTCTTGAAGTCCTCAAGAACGCGCGTACGAGCGCCCTGCGTCATGCCGCCGTGCAGCGCGTCGGCCTTCACACCGGACTCGCAGAGCTGCTCGGCGATGCGGTCGGCGCCCAGCTGGGTGCGGACGAAGATGATCGTGCGGCCCTTGCGCGCGGCGATGGCGGCCGTGACGGGCGCCTTGTCGCGGGGCTTCACGATCAGGATGTGGTGCGACATGGTCGTGACGTTGCCCTGGGCGCTGTCGACCTCGTGCGTCACCGGGTTGGTCAGGTAGCGCTTGACCAGCGTGGAGATCTCGTTCTCCATCGTGGCCGAGAACAGCATGCGCTGGCCGTCGGACGGAACCTGGTCGAGCAGTTCGGTGACCTCGGGCAGGAAGCCCAGGTCGGACATCTGGTCGGCCTCGTCGAGCACCGCGATCTGGGTGTTCTCAAGCGAGCAGGCGCCGCGGCTGATGATGTCGCGCAGACGGCCCGGCGTGGCGACGAGGACGTCGACACCGCGCTCGAGGGCGTAGATCTGGTTGCCCATGGACGTACCGCCGCAGACGACCTTCATCTTCAGGCCGAGGACATCGCCGTACGGCTGGAGCGCGTCCGCGACCTGCATCGCGAGCTCACGCGTCGGCGTGAGGATGACGCCGCGGGGCTTCTTCTTCTCGGTGTGCCCGCCGGCCAGCGTGGCCAGGAGGGGCAGACCGAAGGAGAGGGTCTTGCCGGAACCCGTACGGCCACGGCCGAGGATGTCCTTGCCGGCCAGGGCGTCCGGGATGGTCGCGGCCTGGATCGGGAAGGGCGAGGTCACGCCGTTCGCGGCGAGCTTGCGGACGATGCCGTCGGGCAGACCGAGGTCACTGAAGGTCGGGCCGGTCTCGGCGTCTTCGTCGACCTCGGCGGCAGCCTCGGTCTCCTCGACGACCTGCTCGGCGGCCTTCACGACATCGGCGATGTCGGCGATGTCGGTGACGTCAGTGACGTCCGTGACAGCGGTGACGTCAGTGACGTCCGCGACGTCGGCGGCCTGAACGGTCTCGACGGCCTCTACGACGGCGTCCACCGTCAGCTCGTCGTTCGTCTCGTTCTCGGGCAGGACGGCGTGGTCAGAATGAGAAATGGACATGCGAAATGCGAAACCTTCCGGAGTCTCGGCACGCGCCCGTCAACTCCGTGATTTCGCAATGGACCGCCTCTATGCGGTCAGCCACGGCAAGGGAGAGTACGCGCCACGCGGCGCTCTTCTTTTTCGGCGCCGGGCAAATGGGATCAAACGATCTACCACCATACTCACCCAACCCCCCAGAAGGCAAACCACACCGTCCGGGGCACCTTTGATTCCACCCCTTCCAGCCCGCCTCACCTGCGACGAAGCGGGTTTCCGACAGGGCTGGAAACCCGGGAAATCCGTCCCTGTCCCAGGACATCTACGCGGGCCCCGCCTCCGGTGAAGGCTCCCTCGACCGCAGCCCCTGCGACCGCTCCCCCAGCTGCGTGTCCGGCTTCGGCTCCTCATGGGCCGATGACGAAGGCTCCGGCGTGGGCTCCGGAGTCGGCGTCGGGGTCGGCTTCGGAGGATCGGGCGGCGGCGTGGGGCGCGGCTGGTCCGGCTTGCTGCGCGTAGGCGAGGGCCCGCCCTTCGTGGGCGGTACGGGGTCGTCACCGCCCCCGGTGGCGGCGGCCGAAGCCTGGGCCGCCCCGGAGCCGGCCTTGCCACGCCCGGCCTCCCGCCCCTTGCCCTTGCCGTGGCCCTTCTTCTTGCCCTTGCCGCCCTTGGCGTCGCCACGCTCGCCGTCACCGCCGCCGGCCGAGCCACCGCCCGTCGTGTCGCCACCGCCGTCGGGAGCGGCCGCCGCGCTGCGCTCCCCCGCGGACCGCGCGGGGCCGGGCTCGCCGCCGCCGTCGTCGCCGATGCTCATGCAGCCCGCGGTCGCCATGACGGCCACGGCCGCCGCGGCCCACCGGACAGGAACGTACAACTGGCGCACGGCCGAGCACCTCCGAGGCGCTGAGAAGCGGGACGTCCTACCCAACTCCCTTGCCCCGCAAGAGGACACGGACCGCGGCGCTCCTGGCACCGGCCCTCAGCCGTGACCCAGGGGCATGTCAGCCGTATCCCAGGGCGTGCAGGCGCTGGTCGTCGATCCCGAAGTGATGTGCGACCTCGTGCACCACGGTGATCTCGGTCTCGGCGACCACGTCCTCACGCGACTCGCACATGCGCAGGGTCGGCCCGCGGTAGATGGTGATCCGGTCGGGCAGCACGCCCGCGTACCACTCGCCCCGGTCCGTCAGGGGAGTGCCTTCGTAGAGCCCGAGCAGCTCCGGGTCCTCGGCCGGCGGTTCGTCCTCCACGAACACCGCCACGTTGTCCATCAACCGCGTCAACTCGGGAGGAATCCGGTCAAGCGCCTCGGCGACCAGTTCCTCGAACTCTTCCCGCGTCATCTCCAGCACACCCCCATTGTCGGCCACGGCCCCGCATAGCCGCCCCTCCCCATGGGCATACGGGCCCAATGGCCCGCGACTTCCGTGCGCTAGCCGCCCTCGTACGCCACTACCGCTCACGTCACCCGCACCCGGTCGGCGAGCTCACGAGCCCTCCGCACCCCTACGGCCGTGCCGTGGGCCTGGTCGCGGTCGTCCTGTTCGGCGCCTGGCTCGGGCTGCTGGTCGTCGGCAGCGTGCACGCGCCGGTGGGCCCGATGGACACCCGCATGACGCTGCGCCCCTCGCTCACCGGCGGCACGAAGATCGACGTGTCACCGCTCGGCGCCCTCGAACTGCGCTCGCACACCGCCCCCATCCGCCTGGACGTGGACGTGAACCGCCTGGACCCGGTCCGCGCCCAGGCCCTGGTCGACCACCCGGAGCGGATCGCGGGCCTCCAGGACGAGGTGGCGAAGGACGTGGAGCACGGGACGCTCGACCTGGCCGTACGTTCCTGCGCCGCCGTCGTCGCGGGCGCCACCGCGCTGGGCCTCGCGGTCTACCGGCGCCCACGCAGGGCACTGGCGGCGGGCGGGCTCGCCCTGGCCCTGCTCGCCGCGTCGGGCACGGCGGCGTACGCGACGTGGAACCCCAAGTCGGTCCTGGAACCCAAGTTCTCGGGCCTCCTCAGCAGCGCGCCGTCGGTGGTCGGCAACGCGCGCAGCATCGTGAGCGAATTCGACGTATACCAGCGGGAGTTGGCGCGCCTGGTCACCAACGTGACGAAGCTGTACGACGTGACGTCGACGCTCCCGGCCTACCAGCCGGACCCGTCCACCATCCGCGTCCTGCACGTCTCCGACATCCACCTCAACCCGGCGAGCTGGAAGATCATTTCTTCGCTCGTCGAGCAGTACGAGATCAACGTCATCGTCGATTCCGGCGACACCATGGACCACGGCAGCGCCGCCGAGAACGCCTTCCTCGACCCGGTCGAGGACCTGGGCGCCCCGTACGTCTGGGTCAGGGGCAACCACGACTCGCACACCACCCAGCGCTACCTGGAGCGCATGAAGAACGTCCACGTCCTGGACGAGGGCAAGGCCGTGTCGGTCGCGGGCCTGCGGTTCGCGGGCACGGGCGACCCGCAGTACACCCCGGACCGCTCGGTGGCGGCGGAGGGCAAGCCCGAGGAGGAGATGGCGGGCAGCCTCCTGGCCGCCGCCCTGCGCGACCAGCGGGCGGCGGGCACCCCTGTGGACATCGCCGTCGCGCACAACCCGGATGCGGCGCGGGAGACGGACGGGGAGGTGCCGCTGGTCCTCGCGGGGCATGTCCACCACCAGGAGATGGAGGTCATGGACGGCGGTACGCGGCTTCGCATCGAGGGCTCGACGGGCGGCAGCGGGCTGCGCGCGGTGGAGGGCAAGTACCCCGATCCGGTGGAGGCGTCGGTCCTCTACCTGGACCGGGACTCCCGGCGGCTCCAGGCCTGGGACGAGATCAGGCTGGGCGGGCTCGGCCTGACGAAGGCGGAGGTCAGCCGCCATCTGCCCAAGGAGAACGCCCCGGGCGCGACGCCCTCGCCGCCCCCTCCGGGCCAGTCATCGGGACGCGGTACGCCGACCCCCCGATAACCGTTTTGGCGATAGCTCCCCGCATCCCATATGCTTCTCACGTCCCCGACGCGCTGCAAAGCGCCCAGGTGGGCCCTTAGCCCTCATCGTCTAGTGGCCCAGGACGCCGCCCTTTCAAGGCGGTAGCACGGGTTCGAATCCCGTTGGGGGCACGCAACACCTTGTGCGAGACTGGTGCTCGCACAATGCTTGGTCCTGTGGAGCAGTTTGGAGTGCTCGCCACCCTGTCAAGGTGGAGGCCGCGGGTTCAAATCCCGTCAGGACCGCTTGCGATTCTCTGAATCGCGTGGCTGGGTAGCTCAGTTGGTACGAGCGATCGCCTGAAAAGCGATAGGTCGCCGGTTCGATCCCGGCCCCAGCCACCTCTTCGAAGGCCCCGTCCCCTGGACGGGGCCTTCGCCGTTCCTGGGGGCGACATCGCTACCCCGCCGCCGGAACCCCCGCATGCGCCCCCGCCCTCTCCCGCCCTCCCGGATGCCGATGGCGCCACACCCAGAACACCGCCGACGCAAGGACCGCCCACCCCGCGAGCACCAGGAACGGGAACGCGTGCTGATCGGCGCCGAAGTACACCGCCGTGTGCTGCGCGTTCACCGACGCGCCCGGCGGCAGCCACCTCCCGATGTGGCCAAGCACCGAGGGAAGCAGGGGCCACGAAACCGCCCCGCCCGACGACGGGTTGCCCAGGAGCACCATCAGGCCCCACGTCGGAAGCATCGCCCAGCGCCCGAACAACGTGTTGAACATCGTGAAGACCATGCCCGAGGCGAACATCGTCAGCGCCAGGATCAGCCACGACTCCACGAACGGCAGATCCAGCGCCCCCAGCCACCAGTCCACCACCGCCGCGATCACGAACCCGCCGAGCAGCGCGTAGAGGACGGTGAAGGCGATCCGCTCCGCCGGATTCAGCCCCCGCGCGTGCACGCTCAGCTGAATCGCCCCGACGAAGCCGATGATGACCGCCGCCAGCGAGATGTAGAAGATCGCGAGGCCCCGCGGGTCGCCCTCCTGGAGGGGCTTGATGTCCTTCACGGTCACCGGCACCCCCACCTTCTTGCCCACCTTCGGCGCCGTCTCCGCGAGCACCTGCGCGACCGAGGCGCCCGACGCCCCCGAGACGTCGAAGGTCACCCTGTCGCCGCCCCCGCGGGCCACCGCGAGGATCGCGAAGACCTTCTGTTCCGCCACCCCGTCCCGCGCCGCGGCGACACTGCCGTACTCGTGCACCTCCACGGAGGCGTTCAGCGCCTTCTCCATGCCGTCGAGGAACGCCTTGCCCCGCGGCGCGTCCTGCGCGCCGACCACCGCCGTGGGGATGCGGTGCGGCGTCGGATTCGCCATGGAGTACGTGTACGAGCCCGCGAAGAGGCCCGCGGCCGCCGCCAGGATGAACACCAGCACGACCGCGGGCAGGAACGGCGACTCCTTGAACGCCGACCAGTGCTCACCCCGGGTAGGAGTCCTCGCATGGGCGCCGTGCTGATGCTCCGCAGGCTCAGGCCGCTCAGGCCGCTCGGGCCCCTGCTCAGGGTCGTCAGACATACGAATACGCTAAACCACCCAAAACGGACTCACCCCTGCTCGGCCTCGACCGGCCCACCACGGCCACGCCCACGCGCCCGCCTCCGCCACCGCCGCACCGCGAACCCCACCCCCACCAGCGCCACCACACCGGCCAGCAGTACGGAGTCCGGCACGGCACGCCCCACGCCCCCGGCCCACCGCTCCACGGCGAACGAGTCGTCCACGTCAAGGAGCCCCGGCAGCGCGGTGGTCCCGTCGTACGCGAGGAAGAGCGCGCCGAGGGCCACGAAGAAGGCCCCGGAGAGGAGCGAGGTCGTATGGAGCTCGAAGCGGCCGATACGGAACGTACGCCCCCGCAACCAGCGCCGGCGCCCCAGGTCGAACCGCTCCCAGAGCAGCGCGAGCACGAACAGCGGCACCGCCATCCCCAGCGCGTAGACGGCCAGCAGCAGCCCGCCGTAGACGGGGCTTCCGCTCACCGCCGCCACCGTCAGGACGCTCCCCAGGATCGGCCCCGCACAGAAGCCGGCGAGTCCGTACACCGCGCCAAGGGCGTACACGGAGACCGCTGTCGTGGGCCGGATCCGCCCCGAGAGCTCGGACATCTTCCGCGAGGCGAACCCCATGCCCACCACCTGGAGCACACCGAGCGCGATGATCAGCCACCCGGCGGCCAGCACCAGCTGGTCCCGGTGGCCGAAGAAGAACCGCCCGGCCACCGACCCCGCGGCGCCCAGCGGCACGAGTGTCGTCGCGAGGCCCGCGTAGAAGATGCCGGTCCGCGCGAGCAGCCGTGACGTCGAGTCGATCGAGTACGCGAAGAAAGCGGGCAGAAGCAGCGCGCTGCAGGGGCTGATCAGGGCGAGGAGACCACCGAGGAACGCCGCGAAGTACCCGACATCGGCGGTCACTTGTCCCCCGCACCGGCGCTCTTCGCCGCCTGCTCGATCGCCTGGTCGAACACCTCATCGGGCTGCGCACCCGAAATGGGCCGCCCGTTGACCAGGAAGGACGGAGTCGACGTGGCCCCCAGGCCGTACGCCTCCTCCTGGTCCTTCTTCACCGCCGCCTTGGCCGAGGCGCTCCCCGCGTCGTCCGAGAAGCGGCCGATGTCCTTGACCCCGGCCTCCTTCGCGAGCTCCTTCAGCCGCTCGCCGCCGAAGCCCTTCTCCTTGGAGCCCTCGGCGTAGGCGGCCTCATGGAACTGCCAGAAGCGTCCCTGCCGCCCGGCGGCCCACGCGCCCCGCGCGGCCGACTCGGAGTCCGCGCCGAAGATCGGGAAGTTGCGCCACTCGATGCGCAGGGTGCCGTCGTCGACGTACTTCTTCACGAGGCCCGGCTCGGTGTCGCGGGCGAACTTGCCGCAGTAGCCGCACTTGAAGTCGGCGTACTCGATGAGCACGACGGGCGCGTCCTTGCGGCCCTGGGAAAGGGGGTCCTTGGCGTCGCGCCTGGCGAGCTTGGCCAGCTCCGGGTAGACGCCGGCCTGCGGGTCGGCGGAGACGTCGGACGGGGACTCCTCCTTCGCGGTGACGGAGGAGGGCTCGTCGGGCTTGGTGGCGCTGTAGGAAGCGGCGCCGAGCAGCAGCGCGGCGAGGGCCACTCCGGCCCCGATGGCGATGTTCTTCTTTTTGTTGTTGTTCTTGGGCATCAGGGAGTTCTCTCTGTTCCTGTACGTCGTTGTGGGGCCCCGAAGAGAGGGGCTTCCTAAACGCGCAGGACCGAGAGATCCACGGGGGACGGCGACACGAGCGGAGGCGGCCCGCGCTCCGGCGTCAGGGACGGCACCGTCCGGCCGACGCCCCACGCACCGGAAGCGGCATGGGCCTGATGCAGGGCGGGCAGCAGCTCGCATGCGGAAGCGGAGCGCGGCGGGGCCGCGGGAGCCTGACCGGCGGCGTCAAGGCGACCGCCCTGGCCGCAGCCGGGCACCCCGGCGGACGCCTCGGCCTGCACCGACACCGCGGGCTTGGCCACCGGCTCCGCGGCCACCGCCGGTCCGCAGAACGCCCCGAGCACGACGAGCAGTACCCCAAGGAAGGGGCACCACGACAGGCGCGCACGGGACAACATGCCCGGAATCGTACGTGCCCGGGCGCCCCGCCGGATAAATCGGTTCGCCACCTCCGAGCGCCGGGTGAGATCCTGGACGCCGTATGTCTACGCAGCCTGCCCTCACCCTCGACACCCTCGCCCCCCGGCTCTCCGAGCTCTCGCTCCGCGACGAGCACCGGATCGGACGCCGCCTTGAGGGTGCCCGCCGGATCCGCAAGCCCGAGGCCCGGGCCGCCGTCCTCGCCGAAATCGCGGCGGACGTCGACAAGGCCTCGGCGCGGATGGCCGAGCGGGGCAGCCGTCTGCCCAAGATCACGTATCCCCAAGAGCTTCCGGTCAGCCAGAAGAGGGACGACATCGCCGCGGCGATCCGCGACCACCAGGTCGTGATCGTCGCGGGCGAGACGGGCTCCGGCAAGACGACGCAGATCCCCAAGATCTGCATGGAGCTCGGCCGTGGCCTCCGCGGCATGATCGGGCACACGCAGCCCCGCCGTATCGCCGCCCGCACGGTCGCCGAACGCGTGGCCGACGAGCTGAACACCCCGCTCGGCGAGGCCGTCGGCTGGAAGGTCCGCTTCACCGACCAGGTCGGCCAGGACACGTACGTGAAGCTGATGACGGACGGCATCCTGCTGGCCGAGATCCAGACGGACCGCGAGCTGCGCGCGTACGACACGATCATCATCGACGAGGCCCACGAGCGGTCGCTCAACATCGACTTCCTGCTCGGCTATCTCGCCCAGCTGCTGCCCAAGCGCCCGGACCTGAAGGTCGTCATCACCTCGGCGACCATCGACCCCGAGCGGTTCTCCCGGCACTTCGGGGACGCCCCGATCGTCGAGGTCAGCGGCCGTACGTATCCGGTCGAGGTGCGCTATCGCCCGCTCCTGGAAGAGGACTCGGAAGACATCGACCGCGACCAGATCACCGCGATCACGGACGCCGTCGAGGAGCTCCAGGGCGAGGGCAAGGGCGACATCCTCGTCTTCCTCTCCGGAGAGCGCGAGATCCGGGACACGGCGGACGCGCTGAACAAGAAGAACTATCGCTTCACGGAAGTCCTCCCCCTCTACGCCCGCCTCTCGCATGCCGAGCAGCACCGCGTATTCCAGCGGCCCGATGCGGGAACAGCAAGACGGATCGTCCTCGCGACGAACGTCGCGGAGACCTCCCTGACCGTCCCGGGCATCAAGTACGTCATCGACCCGGGCACCGCCCGTATCTCCCGCTACAGCCACCGTACGAAGGTGCAGCGGCTGCCCATCGAGGCGATCAGCCAGGCCAGCGCCAACCAGCGCAAGGGCCGCTGCGGCCGTACGTCGGACGGCATCTGCATCCGCCTGTACAGCGAGGACGACTTCGTCGCACGCCCCGAGTTCACGGACCCGGAGATCCTGCGCACGAACCTCGCCTCGGTCATCCTGCAGATGACGGCGGCCGGTCTCGGCGACATCGAGAAGTTCCCCTTCATCGACCCGCCGGACCACCGCAACATCCGCGACGGCGTCCAGCTCCTCCAGGAACTCGGGGCGCTGGACCCCGCGCAGAAGGACCCGAAGAAGCGCCTCACCCCGCAGGGCCGAAAGCTGGCCCAGCTGCCGGTCGACCCGCGGCTTGCCCGCATGGTCCTGGAGGCCGACAAGAACGGCTGCGTACGCGAGGTGATGGTGATCGCCGCGGCGCTCTCCATCCAGGACCCGCGCGAGCGCCCCGCCGAGAAGCAGACGCAGGCGGACCAGCAGCACGCCCGCTTCAAGGACGAGACCTCCGACTTCCTGGCCTTCCTCAACATGTGGCGCTACATCCGCGAGCAGCAGAAGGAGCGCGGCTCGTCCTCGTTCCGCCGGATGTGCAAGTCGGAGTACCTCAACTTCCTGCGGATCCGCGAGTGGCAGGACATCTACACGCAGCTGCGTACGGTCGCCAAGCAGATGGACATCCAGCTCAACGAGGACGACGCTCCCGAGCAGCAGGTGCACATCTCCCTCCTCGCCGGTCTGCTCTCCCACATCGGGATGAAGGACGTGAAGGAGGGCGCGAAGAACGAGTATCTGGGCGCCCGTTCGGCGAAGTTCGCGGTCTTCCCCGGCTCCGCGCTCTTCAAGAAGCCGCCGCGCTTCATCATGTCGGCCGAGCTCGTGGAGACCTCTCGGCTCTGGGCCCGCGTCAACGCGAAGATCGAGCCCGAGTGGGTCGAGCCGCTCGCCCAGCATCTGCTCAAGCGCACGTACAGCGAGCCGCACTGGGAGAAGGACGCGGCGGCCGTGATGGCGTACGAGAAGGTCACGCTGTACGGCGTCCCGATCATCGCCCAGCGCAAGGTGAACTACGGCCGCATCGACGCCGAGGTCTCCCGCGACCTGTTCATCCGCAACGCGCTCGTCGAGGGCGACTGGCGCACGCACCACAAGTTCTTCGCCGCCAACCGCAAGCTCCTCACCGAGGTCGAGGAGCTGGAGCACCGGGCCCGGCGCCGCGACATCCTCGTCGACGACGAGACGCTCTTCGACTTCTACGACCAGCGGGTGCCCGAGGACGTCGTGTCGGGCGCGCACTTCGACTCGTGGTGGAAGAAGCAGCAGCGCGAAGAACCGGAGCTGCTCGACTTCGAGCGGTCGATGCTGATCAACGAGAAGGCGGGGGACGTCTCCAAGGACGACTACCCCGACACGTGGCGGCAGGGGCCGCTCAAGTTCAGGGTGACGTACCAGTTCGAGCCGGGCGCGGACGCGGACGGCGTCACGGTCCACATCCCGCTGCAGGTCCTCAACCAGGTCACGGCGGACGGCTTCGACTGGCAGATCCCGGGCCTGCGCGAGGAGGTCGTGATCGAACTGATCCGCTCCCTGCCGAAGCCCGTCCGCCGGCATTACGTGCCCGCCCCCAACTACGCGAAGGCGTTCCTGGAGCGGGCGGTGCCTCTTCAGGAGCCGCTGCACGTGACGCTGGCCCGCGAGCTCCAGCGGATGGTGGGGGTGCCGGTCTCACCGGACGACTTCGACCTCACCCGCGTACCGGACCACCTGAAGATCACCTTCCGGATCACCGACGAGCGGCGCAAGAACCTCGCCGAGGACAAGGACCTGGAGGCGCTGAAGCTCCAGCTCCGCCCGAAGGCCCGCAAGGCGCTCTCCCAGGCCGCCGCGGCGACCGCCGAGCGCACGGGCGGCTCGGCGGTGGAGCGGACGGGCCTCACGGACTGGTCCATCGGCTCCCTCAGCCGCGTCTTCGAGACGCGGCGGGCGGGCCAGCCGGTGAAGGCGTATCCGGCGCTCGTGGACGACGGCTCCGCAGCTGGCACAGTCTCCGTACGCCTCTTCGACACCGAGGCGGAGCAGCAGCAGGCGATGTGGAAGGGCACGCGCCGTCTGATCCTGCGCAACATCCCGGTGAATCCGGCCAAGTTCGCCTCGGACAAGCTGACCAACGCGCAGAAGATCGCCCTGTCCGCGAACCCGCACGGCTCCATCCAGGCGCTCTTCGCCGACTGCGCGATGGCGGCGGCGGACAAGCTGATCGGTGACTTCGGGGGTCCCGCGTGGGACGAGGAGTCGTACCGCAAGCTGTACGAGAAGGTGCGGGCCGAGATCGTCGACGCGACGGTGCGGACGGTGAGCCAGGTCCAGCAGGTCCTCGCCGCCTGGCAGGCCTGTGAGCGCCGCCTGAAGTCGACGAAGAGCCCGACGCTGCTGCCCAACCTCACGGACGTACGGGCCCAGTTGGACGCCCTCATCGGCCCCGGCTTCGTCACGGCAACGGGGATCCGCCGGCTCGCGGACCTGATGCGCTACATGGTGGCCGCCGACCGACGCCTCCAGCAGATGCCGACGAACGTGCAGCGGGACACCTCGCGCATGGAGAAGGTCCACGAGATGCAGGACGAGTACGCCTGGCTCCTGGAGCAGCTGCCGCGGGGCCGTCCCGTCCCGCGGGAGGTCCTGGACATCCGGTGGATGCTGGAGGAGCTGCGCGTCAGCTACTTCGCGCACGCGCTCGGCACGGCGTACGCCGTCTCGGACAAACGCATCGTGAAGGCGATCGACGCGGCGGCGCCGTAACGACCCCCTCACGCAGAGCGAGTTCGACCGGTGGGCAGGCCTGCGGTACAGTTTCGTCTCGCAGCACAACGCAACAATCAGTGCCGCGAAGCAAGGTCCTGTGGAGCAGTTTGGAGTGCTCGCCACCCTGTCAAGGTGGAGGCCGCGGGTTCAAATCCCGTCAGGACCGCAGCGCATGCAACGGGCCGTATCCCTTAGGGATACGGCCCGTTGTCGTACGTGCGTCTTGACTGCGTCACATTCCGCCGGTACCTAGACAAGCAGGGAACGGGGCGGGACCGCTCCCCAGCGGGAGGTGGCGTATGACTGCTTCGGCGGCGTCCGCACGGCATGAGACACGCGCCCTGCTACGCGCCCATCTCTCGGCGGCGACCAGCTACCGCCACCTGACCCGGCACTGCCCGATCTGCCACCGCCTCGAACGGCTCGCCCTGGAGACCGCTTCGGGCGCCCAGAGCGGCCGTGAGGGCGCCCCGGAGAGCGCCCCCGAGAGCGCCCCTGAGGCAGGCGAGGACGAAAGTCCCCCGAACGCATGACCAAAGCCGACCCGCGGGGCACCCCGGTGGTGGGAGGCTGAGGGGGCAGGGGCGTGGGACCACGGAGTCAACTCCCCTGTGGGCGCGTGGGAGTGGGACTCCGGCTACTCCGGAGTCCCCTCTAGCCCAGAGGCAGCGTCGGCAACAAGGCTCACGTCGTGTGACGGGTGTCACCGAACTGGTTTTGGAAACCCCGGAACTTACACCCGTCTTACAACAGGTCAATTTAATATGTGCAATTGCACCACCCCGCACGGCGTTCGCGCAGGGTCCGTCCGGGTGCCGCCCAGGTGCCGCCCGGGTGCCGCAAGGGCGGCGAAGAGGCGACGAGGGGGCAGCCCCACAGCCCCGCCACAGCGCGCCCCCAGCACTCCCCAGAGATCAACAAGCCCGCTCACAGCGGTGCCCGGCGACGCGTCCAGGGCGCACAAAAAAGATCGCGCTGGACCCGGCGGAGTCCAGCGCGATCGAAAACGACTCACCCATGAGGCTCAGGCGTGGGGCCCGTTGGGGCGGGACCCGCGTCGCGTGTAGCTATAAGTCGGACGTTGCGGCCGGATTGGGGGACCCGGCAGCGGACGTACTCTTCGCCCGAGTACTGCGGTTATGCGGTAAATCAGGCCTCGCTGCGCTGCTGCGGGATACCCGCGAGCAGTGCGCGGACCTCAGCCTCGCGGTAACGGCGATGCCCGCCGAGCGTGCGAATCGACGTGAGCTTGCCAGCCTTGGCCCAACGCGTCACCGTCTTGGGGTCGACGCGGAACATCGTGGCAACCTCAGCCGGGGTCAGCAGCGGCTCGGCATCAGGGGTGCGAGCGGTCATGAGCGGCCTCCTCGGAGAACCGAACCTTCTCGGTTCATTCCTCTAAATTCTGCACCTTGACCCGCGTTGCCCGAAATGGCGGACGCGAGTCGAGTCGGTTATAGGACGAACGGCTTGTCCTCGGCACTACAACTACACCATCCGTCCAGCCACGTCGGCCAAACCGATGGAATTGCCCTCCCAGGTGTCTATCAGCGACGGAAGCCGATGGACCATGCCATAGCGGACAGTCACGCCACCGTGACGATCAGTCACAGAGCGATCAGGAGTCAACAGACCCCCCATAGCGTGCAATGCTGAGCATTCCGCCCGAACATGGACGGAAGGAGCCCTCCCCGGACTCCTTGTCCTATTTTGGCATGAGGGGGGGCGTTGGGCGCAAGGGCCCCGTAAGTGCGGTCCGTCACGCTTGAGACAAAAGCCCGGATCGGGACCTACGTCCCGTGTAGGTGTCACGTCAGTGTGGTGCCGCGTCAGTTCGAGAACTGACGGTCCCGGACCGCCCTCCACCGCTGCACGAGCCTCGCATACGCCTCGCCGGCCCCCTCGCCGTCGCCGTTGCGCAGCGCCTCGATCCCCTCCGCCACATCCGCCGCCGAGTGGTCCTCGTCGAGCTGGTCGTCGGAGAGGGCGTGCACGAGCCCTCCGTAGTCGAGCTCGACCAGCGAGCGCGGGTGGAACTCCTCCAGCCACCGCCCCACATCCATGAGCCCGTCGACGAGCGGCCCGTCGTCGATCGTGTCCCGCAGCGTCCTCAGCCCGCGGGCCACCCTCCGCCGCGCCTGCACCATCGGCGTCCGGTACCGCAGGACGGGCGCGCAGCCCGCGGCCTCACCCTCCTGCCCGGCGGCGGCCTCCTGCGCGTACCCCTTCTCGTACTGCCGCTCCTCGTCCGAGACCAGCACGAACCAGTTCAGCGGCACCTGCCACGTCGACGTACGGATCCACGGGCGCGCGTCCGGGTTGCGGGCCAGCCAGCGTTCGTAGTCCGCGGCCGTCTGGCGGCGCACCACCGCGGGCAGGACCGCGTCGAGGACCGGCGTCGGCAGCTGTCCCGGCAGCTCGCCCAGCGCCTGCCAGCCGCGGAGCCTGGTGCGCCAGGGGCAGACGCACAGCACCCCCTCGGCCTCCACCACGAACGCGTCGCTGCTCTCGTGCACCGGCACCGGGACGGGCGGCGTGGGCAGCAAGTCGGCCAGAGAACGGCGGAGTTCGTCCTGGTACGAGGGGCGGTCGGGGCGACGCGCGTAGCGGGCCCAGTGGCCGCGCTCGGGTTCGGGGAAGGCTGCGAGCGGCTCATACACCCGCAAATAGGACGCGTATGGAACAACCAACGAAGAGACCTTGGGCACGGCTGCTCCCTCCCCCGCGTACCGGCTGGAAAACACTGCAAATCGTGCCATGGCCGAAGTCCGACGTACCGTTCGCTGCGCCGGGAGAGGGTGATCCTCGGCACTGCGCGGCCACCGGGTTCTCCGAGGCTCTAGTCTCATTGCCCATCGGGCCCCGCCACCCGCACGGGCGTCCGCCCAACCGCCGCTACTTGACCGGGAGTCACCACAGTGACCGAAGCAGACAACGGCGTCCTGCACACCCTGTTCCACTCGGACCAGGGCGGCCATGAGCAAGTAGTGCTCTGCCAGGACCGAGCCAGCGGCCTCAAGGCCGTCATCGCCATCCACTCCACCGCCCTGGGCCCCGCCCTCGGCGGCACCCGCTTCTATCCGTACGCGTCCGAGGAAGCCGCCGTCGCCGACGCGCTGAACCTCGCCCGCGGGATGTCGTACAAGAACGCCATGGCCGGTCTCGACCACGGCGGCGGCAAGGCCGTGATCATCGGCGACCCCGAGCAGATCAAGAGCGACGAGCTCCTCCTCGCCTACGGCCGCTTCGTGGCCTCGCTCGGCGGTCGCTACGTGACGGCGTGCGACGTCGGCACGTATGTCGCGGACATGGACGTCGTCGCACGTGAGTGCCGCTGGACGACCGGCCGCTCCCCCGAGAACGGCGGCGCAGGCGACTCCTCCGTCCTCACCGCGTTCGGCGTCTTCCAGGGCATGCGGGCGAGCGCCCAGCACCTGTGGGGCGACCCGTCGCTGCGGGACCGCAAGGTCGGCATCGCGGGTGTCGGCAAGGTCGGCCACCACCTCGTGGAGCACCTCCTCGCGGACGGCGCCCAGGTCGTGATCACCGACGTACGGGACGACTCCGTGCGCCGCATCACCGACAAGCACCCCTCCGTGACCTCCGTCGCCGACACCGAGGCACTGATCCGGGTGGAGGGCCTCGACGTCTACGCCCCCTGCGCGCTGGGCGGCGCCCTGAACGACGACTCCGTGCGGGTGCTCACCGCGAAGGTGGTCTGCGGAGCCGCCAACAACCAGCTCGAACACCCCGGCGTCGAGAAGGACCTCGCCGACCGCGGGATCCTCTACGCGCCGGACTACGTGGTGAACGCGGGCGGCGTGATCCAGGTCGCCGACGAGCTGCACGGCTTTGACTTCGACCGGTGCAAGGCGAAGGCATCGAAGATCTTCGACACCACTCTTGCCATATTCGCTCGTGCGAAGGAAGACGGCATTCCGCCGGCCGCGGCGGCCGACAGGATCGCCGAACAGCGGATGGCGGAGGCCCGCCGCCCCTGATCCGAAAGACGCCCGGGAAGGGCCCCGCCGACGTGCGCGAGAGACATGACTCACCCCCGTCGGCGGGTCGCCCGGCAAGAAGAGGTTAAAATCGCAGTTGACCAGCGAGGACAGGGCTCCTCGCCGGTTCTGCGCCGAGGCGCGTCCTGCGGGCGACGTACCGTATGGCCGCAGGAGCAGGTACCGTGGAAGCCCTACGGACCGGCCTCTCCACGGAGAGCCCGTTCCTGATCATGAACGCGTGTCAAGACTCTGGGGTCACCAAGCCCCATATCCGAGGGGGTCGAGCCATGGGGCGCGGCCGGGCAAAGGCCAAGCAGACGAAGGTCGCCCGCCAGCTGAAGTACAGCAGCGGCGGGACTGACCTCTCGCGCCTGGCCAATGAGCTGGGCGCTTCGACTTCGCAACAGCCGCCTAACAGCGAGCCGTTCGAAGACGACGACGAGGAAGAAGACGACCCGTACGCCCAGTACGCGGATCGGTATAACGACGACGACGGCGAGGACTCCTCCGACGAGTCCGGTCCTTCGTCGCAGCGCCGCGGCGCTTGACCTCGTTGCATTCGCAGCACCTGCAGTATTCGCAGTTCTCGTAGCAACTGCACCTCACCCGGTCCAGGGTGGTCACCACCACCGGACCGGGTTTTGTGCTGCCTTGAGGACTGCCGCACGGGCCTACTTCGCGTAGTCACCGATGAGCTCGGCGCCCGTGGTGTGCGCGCCGCGCTCGGTGATCTCACCCGCGATCCAGGCGTCCACGCCACGGTCGGCGAGGGTCGTGAGGGCCGCGTCGGCGGACTCCTCGGGGACGATCGCCATCATGCCGACGCCCATGTTCAGCGTCTTCTCCAGCTCAAGGCGCTCAACCTGTCCTGCCTTGCCGACGAGGTCGAAGACCGCGCCCGGGGTCCAGGTCTCCCGGTCGACGACCGCGTGCAGACCGTCCGGGATGACCCGGCCCAGGTTCGCCGCGAGGCCGCCGCCCGTGATGTGGCTGAAGGCGTGGACGTCCGTGGTGCGGGTGAGCGCCAGGCAGTCAAGGGAGTAGATCTTGGTGGGCTCCAGGAGCTCCTCGCCGAGCGTGCGGCCGAACTCCTCGACCTGGCGGTCCAGGGACCAGCCCGCGCGGTCGAAGACCACGTGCCGGACAAGCGAGTACCCGTTTGAGTGAAGCCCGGAGGAGGCCATGGCGATGACCGCGTCACCCTTACGGATGCGATCGGGGCCGAGAACGCGGTCGGCCTCGACCGCGCCGGTGCCGGCGCCCGCGACGTCGAAGTCGTCCGGGCCGAGAAGGCCCGGGTGCTCGGCCGTCTCGCCGCCGATGAGGGCGCAGCCCGCGAGCACACAGCCCTCGGCGATGCCCTTCACGATGGCCGCGACACGCTCGGGGTGCACCTTGCCGACGCAGATGTAGTCGGTCATGAAGAGCGGCTCGGCGCCGCACACCACGATGTCGTCCATGACCATCGCGACCAGGTCGTGCCCGATGGTGTCGTACACGCCCAGCTGACGGGCGAGGTCGACCTTCGTGCCGACGCCGTCCGTGGCCGAGGCGAGCAAGGGGCGCTCGAAACGCTTGAGGGCGGAGACGTCGAAGAGTCCGGCGAAGCCGCCGATGCCGCCCAGGACCTCGGGCCGCTTCGTCTTCTTCACCCACTCCTTCATCAGCTCGACGGCGCGGTCGCCCGCTTCGATGTCTACGCCTGCGGCTGCGTAGCTGGCACCAGTGGTCTCGGGCATGGTGAGTGAGAGCTTTCGTGTCGTTACTACGGGTGGCTTACGGGCGACGGATCGCGTCGGCCGCTGCCGTGGACGCCGGACCGGCGGCCAGCTCCGTCTCCAGGAGCTGCTTGCCGAGCAGCTCGGGGTCGGGGAGGTCCATCGGGTACACGCCGTCGAAGCAGGCGCGGCACAGGTTCGGCTTGTCGATGGTCGTGGCCTCGATCATGCCGTCGATGGAGATGTACGAGAGCGAGTCGGCGCCCATGGACTTGGCGATCTCGTCGATCGTCATGCCGTTGGCGATGAGCTCGGCGCGGGTCGCGAAGTCGATGCCGAAGAAGCAGGGCCACTTCACGGGCGGGGACGAGATCCGGATGTGGATCTCGGCGGCTCCGGCCTCGCGGAGCATCTTGACCAGGGCGCGCTGGGTGTTGCCGCGGACGATCGAGTCGTCGACGACGACAAGACGCTTGCCCTTGATGACTTCCTTGAGGGGGTTCAGCTTGAGACGGATGCCGAGCTGGCGGATCGTCTGCGAGGGCTGGATGAAGGTCCGGCCTACGTAGGCGTTCTTCACCAGGCCGACGCCGAAGGGGATGCCGGAGGCTTCCGCGTAACCGACCGCGGCGGGCGTTCCGGACTCCGGGGTCGCTATGACGAGGTCGGCATCGGCGGGAGCTTCCTCGGCGAGTTTCCGGCCCATCTCGACGCGCGAGAGATAGACGTTCCGGCCCGCGATGTCCGTGTCGGGGCGCGCCAGATAGACGTACTCGAAGACACAGCCCTTGGGCTTCGCTTCCGCGAATCGGGACGTTCGCAGTCCGTTCTCGTCGACCGCGATGAACTCGCCGGGCTCGACCTCGCGGACGAAGCTGGCGCCGCAGATGTCGAGCGCCGCGGACTCCGATGCCACGACCCAGCCGCGCTCAAGCCGGCCGAGGACCAGCGGGCGGATGCCCTGCGGGTCGCGGGCCGCGTACAGCGTGTGCTCGTCCATGAAGACGAGGGAGAAGGCGCCCTGGACGTCCGGGAGGATCTTCATCGCGGCGTCTTCGATGGTCAGCGGCTTGCCGTCGTCGTCCACCTGGCCCGCGAGGAGAGCCGTCACCAGATCGGTGTCGTTGGTCGCCGCGACCTGGGTCGCGCGGCCGTTCTCCTTGGGCAGCTCGGCTACCAGCTCGGCGAGCTGGGCCGTGTTGACGAGGTTGCCGTTGTGCCCGAGCGCGATGGAGCCGTGCGCGGTGGCACGGAACGTCGGCTGGGCGTTCTCCCAGACGGAGGCGCCAGTGGTCGAGTAGCGGGCGTGACCGACCGCGATATGACCCTGGAGCGAGCTGAGGGAGGTTTCGTCGAAGACCTGGGAGACGAGCCCCATGTCCTTGAAGACAAGGATCTGGGAGCCGTTGCTGACCGCGATTCCCGCGGACTCCTGGCCTCGATGCTGTAGGGCGTACAGCCCGAAGTAAGTGAGCTTGGCGACCTCTTCACCCGGAGCCCAGACACCGAAGACGCCGCAAGCGTCCTGGGGGCCTTTCTCGCCGGGGAGCAGATCATGATTGAGTCGACCGTCACCACGTGGCACATCATCGAGTGTAGGCGAGATCGACCACTGGTCCGAATTGGGGATACGGGCCCCGCACGGAGCGTGATCGCGGCCCTGACGCGTACGTGGTGCGTACGTGGAGTACGAAGCCTCTGTGAACAGGTGAGCGGGAGCGTTGACAGGGGCGGGCAGGTCCCGTGAAGCTCCTGGTCCATGCCCCAGCAGCCCCTCGGTGACCCGTCGGTCACCCTTGTGGAGCGCCGCCACGTCGACCTGGTCCGTGTCGCCAGCGCTCTCTGTCACCGCGCTGCCTGAACGTCACCTTTTTCCCTCGTTCTCCCTCTCGTCCCGACTCCGGGCACGTGCGTCTCGCCGTGTCCCGTTCAGGAGCGCAGCCATGCCCGCGACGCCTTCGTACGACCGATCCGCCCTGTCCCGACGCGCCTTCGGAGGCGCGGTGGGAGCCGGCGCCGCCGCCGCGGTGGGGCTGCCCGCCACCGCCGAGGCCCAGGAGCGTCCCTTCCGGGCCGCCGCGCGCCCCGGCGCCAAGCGGCCCAACATCCTCTTCATCCTCGGCGACGACCTGGGCTGGGCGGACCTCTCCTCCTACGGGTCGCCGCACATCAAGACCCCGAACCTGGACCGGCTCGCGCGCCAGGGCGTGCGCTTCACCGACGCCTACTCCGGCTCGGCGACCTGCTCGCCGACCCGTTTCAGCCTCTACACCGGGCGCTTTCCCGGGCGTACGAAGGGCGGGCTCGCGGAGCCGATCGCGGACAAGTCCGTGGGCCTCGAACCGACGCATCCCACGCTGGCCTCGCTGCTGAAGGACGCCGGGTACGCCACCGCGCTCATCGGCAAGTGGCACTGCGGGTATCTGCCGGACTACTCGCCCACCCGTTCGGGCTGGGACGAGTTCTTCGGGAACTTCGGCGGGGCCCTTGAGTACTACTCGAAGCTGGGGCTCGGCGGTGAGTACGACCTCTACGAAGGCGACGCCGAGTACAAGGACCTGCGGTACTACACGCGGATCCTGACCGAGCGGGCGAGCGAGTACGTCCAGCGGGACCACGGCGGGACGCCGTGGCTGCTCAACCTGAACTTCACCACCCCGCACTGGCCCTGGATAGCCGACGGCGACAAGGAGGAGAGCGCCGAGATCGTACGGAGGATCAAGGCGGGCGAGCAGGGTGCGCTGTGGCATCAGGACGGCGGCTCCGTCGAGAAGTACACGCAGATGGTGCAGGACCTGGACCGGTCGGTCGGTGAGGTCCTCAAGGCCCTGAAGAAGTCCGGGCAGGAGCGGGACACCCTCGTCTTCTTCGCCTCGGACAACGGCGGTGAGCGCTTCTCGTACAACTGGCCCCTGTCGGGCAACAAGTCCTCGCTCCAGGAGGGCGGCATCCGCGTGCCGACCATCGTCCGGTGGCCCGCGCGCCTCGACGGCGGGCAGGTCAGCCACGAGCCGGTGTTCACCCCGGACTGGACGGCGACGCTCCTTGAGATCGGCGGGGCCAGGCCGAACCCCGCGTACAAGCTGGACGGGACCAGCCTCGCGCCCTACCTGCTGAAGGGCGAGGAGCTCGCGGAGCGTGAGCTGTTCTGGCGGGTGCGCGGGGAGCGGGCGCTGCGGCGCGGGGCGTGGAAGTACTACCGGGGCAAGGGCGGCAAGGACCAGCTCTTCAACCTGGCCGCGGATCAGCGGGAGCAGGCAGACCGGGCGCCGGACGAGCCGAAGCTGCTGGCGGAGCTGAAGGCGGCGTGGGAGAAGACGGACAAGGGGCTGTTGCCTTACCCGGCTGCGTGAGCCGCTACTTTCCCTTCGGGTCGGCCTTCGGGTCGGCCTTCGGGCCGCCCTTCGGGTCGGCGGCGTTCGCGCTGACGACCGTGCCGTCGGCGGCGGTGAGCGAGAGGCCGCTGTGGCCGAGGCGGTAGCTGACCTTGCCGTCGAAGAGCTTGAGGAGCTTCTTCTCGGTCTCCCCGGCAGGGCCCTCGCACGCCATGCGGGTGCTCCGGGGAGCGCCCAGGGTGATCGTCCCGTCCCGCACGTCGGCCTTGGCCGAGACGTTGTTGCAGCCGAGGTTGCCGTGGACCGTGCCGTCCTTGCCGAAGGTCAGATGGGCCTTGCCGTGCACTTCCTTCGGCAGGGACGCGGCGGTCTTGCCGTCGCCGATGGCGTTCACGGTCCACTTGGTGCCCGTGAGCGGGGCGTCCGGATCCGATGTGAGGGCCACGTGGTCTCCCTTGTCGGTGGTGAGCGTCAGCTTGTCGCCGTCGACCGCGGCCTTCAGCTCGCCGTTGTCGAGGGCGCTCTTGAAGGCGTCCTCGAAGTCCTGCTTGTCGCAGCTCCTCTTGGTGGAGATGGCCGAGCCGAGATCGACGGTGTCCCCGTCCAGCGACACGTCCGCGGAGAAGCCGTTGCAGCCGTAGTTGCCCTCAGCCCTGCCCTTGTCGCCGATCTTGACGTAGGCGCCGCTCGGGGCCTGCTTCTTCTTGCCGTCCACCGTCACGCTCTCGACGTTCCAGTGGACGCCGGTGAGGGACGGTTCGGACCCGACGGACCCGCTGCCTGAGCCGGTCTCGGTGCCGCACGCGGTGAGCATGCCCGCGGCGGCCAGGGCCATGACGGTCGGAGTCAGTCGTTGCGTGTGCATGGCGATGGGACGGGACAAGTGGGGGTTCCGGTTCCCCCACCCTCCCCGCCGTGGTCGGCCGGGTCAGCTCATGACCGGCAGCAGCTCCGCCAGATCCGCCCGCTCCCCGCTCGCGCTGACCCGCGCGGCGTCGAGGACCGTCTCCCAGTCCGTACGCCCCGTCGCGAGGCGGATCCAGGTGAGCGGGTCGGTCTCGACGACGTTCGGCGGAGTGCCGCGGGTGTGCCGGGGCCCCTGGACGCACTGGACCACGGCGAACGGCGGCACCCTGACCTCGACGGCGCCGCCGGGTGCCTTCACCGCGAGGGCGTCGGCGAGCAGCCGGGTGCAGGCGGCCAGGGCCTGGCGGTCGTACGGGATGTCCGCGTCCGGCAGCGCGTCGTTCAAGTCGTCGGTGTGGACGATGAGTTCTACCGTACGGGTGACCAGGAAGTCGTCGAGGGTCATCGCACCGAACCGGGTGGGCGTCAGGCGCCCCGCCGTGACCTCGGGCAGCGCCTCGTCGAAGCCGGCGAGCGTGCGCGCGTACAGCTCGTCCAACTCCTGTGCCGCGTAGGCCCGCACCGCCTCGTCGACCTGCGCCGCGGCCGAGGCGGTCGCGAACGGCCAGTCCAGGAGGGCGACTTCGCGGGCCGGGGGCTCAGGCATGGCGAGGAAGCGGGTGACGGCGCCGAGGCCCATGGTGACGTGAGCGGCCAGCTCGCGCACGGTCCAGCCCCCGAGCCGGGTCGGCAGCTCAAGCCGCTCGGGCTCCAGGGCGAGGACCACGTCCCGTACGTTGACGAACTGGCTGCGTACGGCGGTGCGGATCTTGGCGGCATCGTACGAACGCGTGCGCTTCTTGGCCGGTGGCATGGGACCGAGCCTAATTCTTCCCGGGGTACCCCTGGAGTCCCTTTTCGACCTGGCCGAACGCCCGCTCGGCGGCCTGGGCGCAGTCCTCCGCGATGGCGTCGAGCGGGTCGCCGTCGATCATGCGCTCCTGGTTCTCCACGATGAGCGCGTTGCGGGCGCCGATCAGCTGCGAGGCGGCGACACGCGCCAGGAGCATGTCACCCGTCTCCTCGGCGAGGACGTCCGCCAGGAGCTGGACGCTGCGCATGTGGAAGATCACCATGCGGTGCGCCAACGTCGGCGTCTCGCTGACGAGCTGGCGCACCTTGAGGGCGCGCGGGTCACCGCTGAGGCCGATCGACGGATCGCGCCCGGTGATCTGCTCCAGGAACTGCCGGCGCATCGCGGCGACCGCGGACTCCCCCGGCTGCCGCTCGCGGACCGCGTCGGCGGGGTCCGCGGCGTGCTCCTCCATCGGGCCGACGATCACGCCTTCCTTGGTCCCGAAGTAGTTGAAGACGGTCATCTTCGACACCTCGGCGGCCTCGGCGATCTCCGCGACGGAGACATGGTCGAAGCCGCGCTCGGAGCAGAGGTCCACCGCGGCCTGCCAGATCCGCGACGCGGTCTGCCTCTTCTTGCGCGCGCGCAGCCCCAGCTCGTCAGTCATGCAGGTCACGGTACAAGGGCAGGTCGTGAGCATCCCCGGGCGGAGAGCGGTGAGGGGCGGGACGGCATCTCCGCCGTCCCGCCCCTCGCCCTTGCCGCGTGTCCGTCAACTCACCTCAGCGCCTCAGGCGAAGAGCCCCGGCAGCGTCCCCTCGTACGCCTCACGGATCTCGCCAAGCGTCAGGGTGAACTCGCCCTGCAGCTCCACGGCGTCACCGTCGACCACGCCGATGCGTGTGGCGGGAAGGCCCCGCGCCCCGCACATGTCGGTGAAGCGCAGCTCCTCGGAGCGGGGGACGGACACGACCGCCCGCCCTGCCGACTCACTGAACAGCAGGGTGAACGCGTCGAGACCGTCCGGGACGACCAGGCGCGCGCCCTTCCCGCCACGGAGGCAGGACTCGGCGACGGCCTGCGCGAGACCGCCGTCGGAGAGGTCGTGCGCGGCGTCGATCATGCCGTCGCGCGAGCCCGAGATGAGGATCTCGGCGAGCAGCCGCTCGCGCTCCAGGTCGACCTTCGGGGGGAGCCCGCCGAGGTGGTCGTGGACGACCTGCGACCATGCCGAACCGCCGAACTCCTCGGAGGTGTCACCGAGGAGGTAGAGCAGCTGGCCCTCTTCGGCGAAGGCCATCGGCGTACGCCGCGCGACGTCGTCGATCACGCCGAGCACCGAGACGACCGGGGTCGGGTGGATGGCCGCCTCGCCCGTCTGGTTGTAGAGCGATACGTTGCCGCCGGTCACCGGGGTGCCCAGGATCTGGCAGGCGTCGGCGAGGCCACGGGTGGTCTCGGCGAACTGCCACATGACGTCCGGGTCCTCGGGCGAGCCGAAGTTCAGGCAGTCCGAGACGGCGAGCGGCCGGGCGCCGGTCGCCGCGACGTTGCGGTACGCCTCCGACAGGGCCAGCTGCGCGCCGGCGTACGGGTCGAGCTTCGAGTAGCGGCCGTTGCCGTCGTTGGCGAGGGCGACACCGAGGCCGGACTCCTCGTCGATGCGGACCATGCCGGAGTCCTCGGGCTGCGCGAGCACCGTGTTGCCCTGCACGAAACGGTCGTACTGATCCGTCACCCACGCCTTGGAGGCCTGGTTCGGCGACGCGACGACCGCGAGCACCTGGTCGCGCAGCTCCTGCGAACTGGACGGGCGTGCCAGCTTGCCCGCGTCGTCGGCCTGGAGGGCGTCCTGCCACTTCGGCCGGGCGTAGGGGCGCTCGTAGACCGGGCCGTCGTGGGCGACGGTGCGCGGGTCGAGGTCGACGATCTTCTCGCCGTGCCAGAAGATCTCCAGGCGGTCGCCGTCGGTCACTTCACCGACGACGGTGGCGATGACGTCCCACTTCTCGCAGATCGCGAGGAAACGCTCGACCTTCTCGGGCTCGACGACCGCGCACATGCGTTCCTGCGACTCACTCATGAGGATTTCCTCGGGAGTGAGCGTGGAGTCGCGAAGGGGTACGTCGTCCAGCTCGACGCGCATTCCGCCGGAACCGTTGGACGCCAGCTCGGAGGTCGCGCAGGAGAGGCCCGCGGCACCGAGGTCCTGGATGCCGACGACGAGCTTCTCGGCGAAGGCCTCCAGGGTGCACTCGATGAGGAGCTTCTCCTGGAAGGGGTCACCGACCTGCACGGCCGGACGCTTCGACGGCTTCGTGTCGTCGAAGGTCTCGGAGGCCAGGATCGACGCGCCGCCGATGCCGTCACCGCCGGTACGGGCCCCGTAGAGGATGACCTTGTTGCCGGGACCGCTGGCCTTCGCCAGGTGGATGTCCTCGTGGCGCATGACGCCGATGGCACCGGCGTTCACCAGCGGGTTGCCCTGGTAGCAGGCGTCGAAGACGAGCTCGCCGCCGATGTTCGGCAGGCCAAGGCAGTTGCCGTAGCCGCCGATGCCCGCGACGACACCCGGCAGGACACGCTTGGTGTCGGGGTGGTCGGCGGCGCCCATCCGCAGCGGGTCGACGACCGCGACCGGGCGTGCGCCCATCGCGATGATGTCGCGGACGATGCCGCCGACACCGGTCGCCGCGCCCTGGTAGGGCTCGACGTACGACGGGTGGTTGTGCGACTCGACCTTGAAGGTGACCGCGTAGCCGTGGCCGACGTCGACCACACCGGCGTTCTCGCCGATGCCGACGAGCATCGCGTCGTTTTCGGGAGCCTTCTCGCCGAACTGGCGCAGGTGGACCTTGCTGCTCTTGTACGAGCAGTGCTCGGACCACATGACGGAGTACATGGCGAGCTCGGCGCCGGTCGGGCGGCGGCCCAGGATCTCGCGTACGCGTGCGTACTCGTCTTCCTTCAGGCCCAGTTCGGCCCAGGGCAGCTTGACCTCGGGGGTCTCGGCTGCGTGCTTGACGGTGTCCAGAGTCATCAGACGTTGACCAGCTTCTTCAGGATCGAGGTGAAGAATCCCAGGCCGTCGGTGCGACCGGTCCCGACCAGCGGCTCGACGGCGTGCTCGGGGTGCGGCATGAGGCCGACGACGTTGCCCGCGGCGTTCGAGACACCGGCGATGTCGCGCAGCGAGCCGTTGGGATTGCCGTCCAGGTAGCGGAAGACGACCCGCCCCTCCGCCTCGAGCATGTCGAGGGTCCGCTCATCGGCGACGTACCGGCCGTCGATGTTCTTCAGCGGTACGGAGATCTCCTGCCCGACTTCGTAGTCCGCGGTCCAGGCGGTGTTGTCCGCCTCCACGCGCAGCTTCTGGTCGCGGCAGATGAAGTGCAGGTGGTTGTTCTTCAGCATCGCGCCGGGGAGCAGGTGGGACTCGGTGAGCACCTGGAAGCCGTTGCAGATACCGAGAACCGGAAGCCCTGCCTTCGCCTGCTCGATGAGCGGCTCCATGACGGGCGAAAACCGCGAAATGGCGCCGGCCCGCAGATAGTCGCCGTACGAGAATCCGCCGGGAAGCACCACGGCGTCGACCTGCTTCAGGTCCTTGTCCCGGTGCCAGAGCGGCACGGCTTCGGCGCCCGCGAGACGGACGGCGCGCTGGGTGTCGCGGTCGTCGAGCGTTCCGGGGAAAGTGACGACTCCGATTCGAGCAGTCACTTCTCTTCCTCCACCTTTACGAAGAAGTCCTCGATCACGGTGTTGGCGAGGAAGGTTTCCGCCATCTCGTGGATACGGGCGAGGGCCGCGTCATCGACGGGCCCGTCCACCTCGAGTTCGAAGCGCTTTCCCTGACGTACGTCGGCGATCCCCTTGAATCCGAGGCGCGGCAGTGCACGCTGCACCGCCTGGCCCTGGGGGTCGAGGATCTCCGGCTTGAGCATGACGTCGACTACGACGCGTGCCACTGGCACTCCCGGTGTGTGGTGCTGGCTGAGCGGTCCCTTCAGACTACCCGCACAAAAATTCTACTCGCGTAGATTCGTAGAAACCTACGTGAGGACGGTCACGTTCCGGCTCATACTCGCGTATCGAACGGGGCACCTTCGCGAAAAATCCAGGAAAAGATCACGCATCACCATTGCGCGTGGACACGCGGGCGGATTTAGTCGGGCTTCACAATGCAATGCCGAGCACTGTACAAAGGAAATGGCATTAGCCGATGCTTTGCACAAAACAGTGCCCCTAACAGCCGGACAGTCGGCATCGCCGCACGTCACGTGCGGTCGAGCCGCACGAAGGGACCGATATTCGTGGCGCAGCGTGTCGTGGTCACTCTCTTTGACGACATCGACGGCGGGGAAGCGGCGGAGACGATCGCCTTTGGTCTTGACGGCAAGTCGTACGAGATCGACCTCAGCCAAACCAATGCCAAGAAACTGCGCAAGGCACTCGCCCCGTACCTCGACGCCGCCCGCAAGCAGTCGAAGTCCGGCAAGGCCTACCGCCACACCGCGGTAGCCGCGGACCCCGCGGCCGTCCGCGCCTGGGCCCGCTCGCACCGGATGGACGTGCCGCCCCGCGGCCGCATCCCGAAGAAGGTCTACGAGGCCTTCGACGCGGCCAACTGACCTGGGCCGGCGCTCGGCCTTCCGGGCCCCTCGGCCACCAACTTGACCTGCACCCCCGACGGTCGGCTAAAGTCTGGAGCACGCCGAGGGGCAAGGCCGAAAGGCCCGAACCCCACGGAGTCTTGCGGGTGTAGTTCAGTAGTAGAACATCCCCCTTCCAGGGGGAAGGCGCAGTGTGCAATTCCTGTCACCCGCTCTGCATCGCTTACGGCCCCCTCCAGGGGGTGCGGTAGGCTGGTGCTCGCGCCGATCAGTGAGAGCTGGTCGGAGGCAATGCGAACGTAGCTCAGTTGGTAGAGCGCAACCTTGCCAAGGTTGAGGTCGCGAGTTCGAACCTCGTCGTTCGCTCCAGACAAGAAGGCCCCGGTCATCGCGACCGGGGCCTTCTTCGTGTCCCCCGGGCCCGCGCCCCCGTCCCACATCCGCCCCCCTTCTGACATTTGTCATGCGAGCCGGTGACAGCGCGCACTGCTCCGGCCTCCGCGGCCGGGGGACGCTCTCCCTATGACTGACCAAGTGATCGACGTGACCGATCTTCGGCGCGTGTACGGGGGCGGTTTCGAGGCTGTCCGGGGAGTCTCGTTCTCCGTCGGACGAGGCCAGCTCTTCGCACTGCTCGGGACCAATGGCGCCGGCAAGACCTCCACCGTCGAACTCCTCGAAGGGCTCGCCGCTCCCGCCGGGGGCCGGGTGCGGGTGCTCGGGCACGATCCGTACACCGAGCGCGGCGCCGTGCGGCACCGGATCGGCGTGATGCTCCAGGAGGGCGGCTTCCCCTCCGAACTGACGGTCGCGGAGACCATTCGGATGTGGGCCGCCTGCACCAGCGGTGCCCGCCCCGCCGCGGAAGCCCTGGCGATCGTCGGGCTCTCCAAGCGCACCGACGTACGCGTGAAGATGCTCTCCGGCGGTGAGAAGCGGCGGCTCGATCTGGCGACCGCTCTCATCGGGCGGCCCGAGGTGCTCTTCCTGGACGAACCCACGACCGGACTCGACGCCGAAGGGCGCTGCGAGACATGGGAGTTGGTGCGGGCGCTGCGCGACAACGGCACGACCGTGCTGCTCACCACGCACTACCTCGAAGAGGCCGAGAACCTCGCCGACCGGCTCGCGATCCTCCACCAAGGGCGGATCGCGGCCGAGGGACGCGTCGCCGACGTGGTGGCCGCGCAGCCCTCCCAGGTCTCCTTCACCCTGCCCGACGGGTACTTCGTCGGGGACCTGCCGCCGCTCGGCGAGCTCGGGGTGAGCGGGCACGAGACGGTCGACGGACGGATCCGGCTGCGTACGCACGAGTTGCAGCGGACGGCCACGGGGCTGCTGCTCTGGGCGCGCGACGCGCAGGTCGAACTCGGCGGGCTCGATGTGCGGGCGGCCTCGCTGGAGGAGGCGTTCCTGCGGATCGCGCGGGACGCCGAGAGTGCGGCCGACGCCGCGGAGAAGGAGACGGTGGCATGAGCGCGCTGACGGCGACAACGGAAGCGGCGACCAGGCAAGCGGTGACGACTCCCGCCCAGCGGATGGCCGCGCTCGCCCGGGCCGAGCTGACGCTGCTCGGGCGCAGCAAGGGCACCTTGTTCGCGGCCCTGTTCGTACCGGTGGTGATGCCGTTCAGCCTGCGTCAGGTCGCGGGCGACATGGACCTCAAGGGCACGGGTCTCTCGGTCGGGTCCATGGTGGTGCCCGGCGCCATCGGGTTCTCCCTGCTCTTCGCCGTGTACTCGGCGCTGACCACGGTCTACGCCGCCCGCCGCGAGGAGCTGGTCCTCAAGCGGCTGCGCACCGGGGAGCTGCGGGACCCGGAGATCCTTGCCGGGGCCGCGCTGCCCTCGCTCGCCATCGGCGTGATCCAGAGTGTCGTCCTCGCGATCGGCTGCGTCGCGCTGCTCGACGCGGGGGCGCCGAGCGCACCCCATTACGCCGTCATCGGGGTGCTGCTCGGCCTGGTGATGTTCGCCGCCCTGGCCGCGGTGACCGCCAGCTTCAGCAAGTCCGTGGAGTCCGCCCAGGTCATGGCGATGCCGTTGGCGTTCGGCTCGATGTTCGGGTCCGGGCTCTTCATCCCCTTCGAGATCATGCCCGACAAGCTCGCCGCGGTCTGCGAGCTGCTGCCGCTCTCTCCGGTGATCGAGCTGGTGCGCGGCGGCTGGACCGGGAACCTTTCGGCGGCCGACGCCCTCGGGGCAGTCGTCACGGCGGTGGCCTGGACCGCGGTCTCGGTGTTTGCTGTACGACGATGGTTCCGCTGGGAACCCAGGCGCTGAGAAGGAGGCAGGGGTGATCGGCCGGATCCGGGAGGTGCAGCGCGGCTGGCACGGGCGGAGCAAGATCGCCAAGGTCGAGTTCCAGAGCATGGCCATGTGGCACGCCATGCCGTGGCTCTTCTACTTCACCTGGGGTTCGGTACCGCTGGCCCTGAGCCTGCGGCCCGACCCGCCCGCGGTGATCCTCGGCTGGACCCTGATCGCGGTGGCCACCCTGCAGTGCGTGCACGCCAACCTGTCGCTGCGGCGCTCCCTCGACCACTACCTGGGGCGCGCGGACCTGCCGCGCCGCGACCTGGCCGTGGCGGGTGCGGGCATGGTCGTCACGCTCGGCCTGGCCATCGCCCTCCAAGCCGTGGACGGCGCCAAGGACGGAATGCTCACCCTGGTCACGCTGTTCGCTCTGATCCCCTACGGGCAGGCACTGGCCTTCGCCGTACCGATACGGACCTTCGCCATCCGGTTCGCCGTGATCGACGCGGTGACGGTGGCCGCGCTCGCCGCGGTCGGCGTCCGTGGCGGGCAGCTCCCCACCACCGCCACGGTGATCGTCTTCGGCGGCCTGATCGCGCTGCTCTCCTCGCGCTGCGGCGCCTGGACGCTCTCCGTGATGTGGGAGGCCGACCGCGCCCGCGAGGTCGAAGCCCGGCTCGCGGTCGCCGAGGAACGGCTGCGGTTCGGCCGGGACCTGCATGACGTGATGGGCCGCAATCTCGCGGTCATCGCGCTGAAGAGCGAACTCGCGGTGCAGCTCGCCCGACGCGGGCGGCCCGAGGCGGTCGACCAGATGGTCGAGGTGCAGCGGATCGCGCAGGAATCGCAGCGGGAGGTCCGGGAGGTCGTACGCGGCTACCGCGAGATCGACCTGGGGGTCGAGCTCGCCGGCGCGCAGGGCGTCCTGGAGGCGGCGGGGATCGTCTGCCGGGTGAGCGGCTCATCGGCAGGGCTGCCGGCTCGTGTGCAGTCGGCGCTCGGCTGGGTCGTACGGGAGGCGGCGACGAACGTGCTGCGGCACGGCGACGCCAAGCGCTGCGGCATCACCTTGGCGGTGGCCGACGACCGTACGACGCTGACCGTGGAGAACGACGGGGCGCCCGACAGCGCACCCAAGAGCGCCGGATCCGGTCTCGCCGGGCTTCGGGAGCGGCTCTCCAAGGTGGGCGGAACGCTGGAATTCACCTCCGGCGACGGGGAGTTCCGCCTGAGCGCGGAGGTACCGCTGCGACCGGTCGTACGCGACGCCTGCCCACCGGAAGGGGAGCGTGGGCGGGATCAAGGAGAGCGTGGGCGGGATCAGGAAGAGGTGGCTCTGTGAGCGTTCGTGTGCTGCTCGCCGATGACGAGCACCTCATCCGGGGCGCGCTCGCCGCGCTGCTCGGGCTTGAGGACGATCTTGTCGTGGTCGCCGAGGCCGCGTCGGGGCCCGAGGCGCTCGCCATGGCGCGGGCCCATCGGCCCGATGTGGCCGTGCTCGATCTGGAGATGCCGGGCGCCGACGGTGTGAGTGTGGCCACATCCCTGCGGGATGAACTGCCGCACTGCCGGACCATGATCGTGACGAGTCATGGCAGACCGGGGCATCTCAAGCGGGCGCTCGCGGTGGGGGTGCGGGGCTTCATGCCGAAGACCGTGAGCGCCCAGCGCCTCGCCGAGATCATCCGTTCCGTTCACGCAGGTAACCGCTATGTGGACCCGGAATTGGCGGCCGACGCGATCTCCGCGGGGGACTCGCCGCTGACCGCCCGTGAGGCCGAGGTGCTCGAACTGGCCGCCGACGGGGCGCCCGTCGCGGAGATCGCCGAGCGGGCCGCGCTGTCCCAGGGGACCGTCCGCAACTATCTCTCGTCGGCCGTCACGAAGACCGGGGCGGAGAACCGTCACGCCGCGGTGCGTCTCGCACGCGAGCGGGGTTGGGTATAGTTGGCATCGCGCTTCGGCGCAGCGCGGACGTAGCTCAGTTGGTAGAGCGCAACCTTGCCAAGGTTGAGGTCGCCAGTTCGAACCTGGTCGTCCGCTCCACAGAAAGAACCCCCGGTGCCTCTCGGCGCCGGGGGTTCTTTCGTGTCGGTTCGTTCGCTCGCTTGCTTGCTTGCTACCAGGCCATGCCCGTCAGGCGCTCGTACGCCTCGATGTACTTGGCGCGCGTGGCGTCCACGACGTCCTGCGGGAGCGGGGGCGGCGGCTGCTCGCTCTTGCGGTCCCAGCCGGAGGCCGGCGAGGTCAGCCAGTCGCGGACGAACTGCTTGTCGAACGACGGCTGGGCGCGGCCCGGCTCCCATGTGTCCGCGGGCCAGAAGCGGGAGGAGTCCGGGGTCAGGACCTCGTCGGCGATCACGAGCTGCTCGCCGTCGAAGCCGAACTCGAACTTCGTGTCGGCGAGGATGACGCCCCTGTCGCGGGCGATGTCACGGGCCCGGCCGTAGACCGCGAGGGTCGCTTGGCGGAGCTGGGCCGCCGTCTCGGCTCCCACTTGGCGGGCCACTTCCTCGTAACTCACGTTCTCGTCGTGCTCGCCGACCTCGGCCTTCGTGGCGGGCGTGAAGATCGGCGCGGGCAGCTCCGAGCCGTCGCTCAGGCCGTCGGGCAGCGCGAGGCCGCAGACGGTGCGCGAGTCGTTGTACTCGACCAGGCCCGAGCCCGTCAGATAGCCGCGGGCGACGCACTCGACCGGGACCATCGACAGGGACTTGCAGACCGTGGTGCGGCCCTCCCACTCGGCGGGAGCGCCGGGCGGTACGTCCGTGGAGATGACGTGGTTGGGGACGAGATCGGCGAGCTGGTCGAACCACCACAGGGAGAGCTGCGTGAGGACCTTGCCCTTGTCAGGGATCTCCGTGGGCAGCACCCAGTCGTAGGCGGACATGCGGTCGCTCGCGACCATCACGAGATCGCCCGCCTCGTTCTGGTACAGGTCGCGCACCTTGCCGGTGTGCACATGCACCAGGCCCGGGACCTGCAGCGGCTCGGGCTTTTCTACGAATCCGGACACGGTTCCTCCCCGTGGTTCTGACTGAGTGCTGCTGATTCTCCCGCATGGGGAGGCAGCTTTTGGCCAGGGGTTCTCCTGGCCGGGTGGGGGCGGGCCTCAGTCTCTTTTGCAGATGCGGTCGAGGAGGTTGGCCGTGGCCCGCTGGACGCGGTGGTCCACATGGCCGGGGCGGTCGAGCGCCGGTGACCAGGCGAAGGTGCCGGAGGCGAAGACCAGGGCGCCGGAGGGGGCGCGGTAGAGGGACGACTCCTGGTGGCGGGTGACGCCGTCGCTGTCCTCGTACGGAGAGTGCGCGAGGAGGATGCGGCCCTCGTGCTCCGGGAGCGGGGTGCGCGGGAAATAGCGGTCGGCCTCGCCCGCGACCAGGCCCTCGATCTCGTCCCCTTCGTGCGCGCCCGTCGCTTCCCACAGCCAGTGGTCGGCGTTGCGCACGACGAGCGGGGCGGGCTCGGGGACCCGGCCCGCGTACTGAATGCCGAGGAGCTGCTGCTCCGCCTTGTCCTGCTCCCGCCAGAGGGCCGGTCTGCCGGGGCCGTTGCGCTTGCGGCAGGTGAGGAGGCGGTCCTCGACGCCGGACGGCGAAGGGCCCAACTCCACCTGCCAGTACATGGTGTTGGCGGAGAGGAAGACGAGGGAGGTGCCGTGGTCGCGGGCCTTCTCCGCGGTGCGGCGCATGTTCGACGACCAGTACTCGTCGTGGCCCGGGAAGACCAGGCCCCGGTAGCGGGTCGGATCGATGCGTCCTGCGTGCAGGTCGCGGGTGTCGGCGTACGCGAGGTCGTAGCCGTACCGCTCGGCCCAGCGGATGAAGTCGTAGGCGTGGCCCACGTGCAGGGGCAGGCCCGCGCCCGCGTAGGGGCGGTCGAAGGAGACCGTGTGGGCGGCCTCGCTCTCGCCGAGCAGACGGCCTTTCTCGTCCCACGCGTGGTAGAGGCTGGCGCCTGTACGACCGTCCTCCGGATAGAGGTTGTAGGCCTGCCAGGTGATGTCCGGCAGGAGGAGGAGCAGGTCGGCCCGGTGGTCGTCGCGGACGGTGAACGGGACGTGCGAGCGGTAGCCGTCGACCGTCGTGAGGACCGCCACGTACGCCCCGACGCTCCAGTAACTCGGGATCTGCAGCCGCCAGGAGAGCCACCAGTGATGGCAGGAGACCGTGCGGTCGGCGGTGAGCGGGGGCGGCTGGACGATGCCGGAGAGGCGGGGGCTCGTACTGATCTTGCTGGCGCCGTCGCCGCCGTAGTGCCCGATGCGGTAGATGTCCATGCTGAACTGCTGGGGCGGGTCCACCGTCACGTGGAAGTCGATCGCCTCGCCGGGGGCCGCGGCGCCGGTGGAGGCGAAGCCCTTGATCTGGCCGTGTACGTCGTCGGCGGTGCGGGGGCCGTTCGTACGCGTACGGGAGGAGCGGGGCGCGGGGATGTCCTGCGCGCCGGGGGCCGGGGCGTGGTCGATGTACCAGGGCACGACTTGGCCGGTGTCGTCGAAGTAGTACTCGGCGCCTCGGAGCCAGGGCAGCGGGCCCTGCCCGAAGGGGTCGGTCACGGCGTGCGCCAGCGCGCCCGATTCCCACCTGCGGATCTGCTGCGACCCCATGTGTGTACCCCTCCCTCGCTACTCCCCCGAGATCGCGCTGCGCTGTGCCGTACGAGTTGCCGTGCCGCTTTGCGTTGCCTTGCGTCGCCTTGCGGTGCCTTGCGTTGGTGCGGTGCCGGCGGTGCTGACAGGCTCCGTCCGGCGGTCGATCCCAGCACATCACATTACGCACGCACTCCGTCACCGTTCGTCGCTAATCGACGGGAACGGAACGGATGCTTCCGGGTGTGGGGTTGCGCATGGGGGGCGTGGGGCGATCTCCGCGCCACTTCGGGGGAGGTTTTCGGGGGAGGTCGCGGGGGCTGTGCTCCCCGGTGCTCCCCGTGACGGTCAGACCAGCCTTACCGGCTTCTCCGGACGGACACCGAGGCGGGCCAGCCAGCCCCGCAGCGGGATGGGGTTGCCGTCCTCCACGAGGCTCAGGACGTGCGGTGCGAGGTCCGCCGCGCGCTCTCCGTCGATCAGGAGGGACGGGCCGTCCAGCCAGTCGAGGCCGGGGGCGGCGCCCGCCGTGTCCACGGCCGCGCAGCAGACCAGCGCCGTGACGTGGTCGGCCAGCAACTCCCTGCCCGTACGCGGCGGTTGGAGCGGGAACAGCGGCAGCATGCCGTCGTCCCAGAGCGCGTCGTCCGGGCCCTGCCCCGTGGGAGCCGGGCGAGGCGGGGCGGCGGCTTCCTCGCGGGCGAGTTCCGCGGTGAGACCTGCGGCGAGGGTTCCACCGGGGCCGTCCGCGGGCTCGTCGCCGTCCTCGGGGTCCTCGCCGCCCAGGGCGGGATCGGCGCCCAGGACGGAGCCGGGGGCGCGCTCGGGGGCGGTCAGGGCTTCGGCTTCGGCTTCCGCTGCGGCGGCTGCTGCTTCGGCTTCGGCCGCTGCGGCTTCCGCTTCGGCCAGCTCGACCGCCGTGACCGGTTCCGTGAACTCGAGTTCCGTGAGGCCGGGGCCCTCCGCCGTCAGGTGGTCCAGTACACGCCCCAGGGTGGGGCCCTCGGACTCGGACGTGTCCGCTCCCGCCGATTGACCGACGCCCAGGGTGTCCAGGACGCGGTGGAGGCGGGCGGCGTCCATGCGCCACTTCCGGTCGACGACCTCGTCCGGATACTCCTGCCACGCCACCGGCGCCCAGTCAGGGCTCTGCTCGGCGGGGCCGCCGTGGAAGAGGCGGGCGGCGAGCAGCGAAGCCGCCTCGTCCACCGAACCCGGCTCCTCCAGAAGATCGCAGGCGGGGCGCTCGCCCAGGCGGGACGCGAAGCCCTCGGCCAGGCGGTCCCTGCGGGAGAGCTCGGTGAGGGCGGAGACGACTCCCGCGTCCAGCCGCGAGGGCCAGCGGCCCATGCGCCACGCGGGCAGCGCCACCTTGGTCAGGAGCCGGTCCCACCCGGCATACGCCAGGCCCACCTGCTCCTGGGCGACGATCCGCACTCCGTAGTCCACGGCCTGTGCGCGCTCGGCGGCTGCTGCCGCGACCCCGCGCTCCATCTCCCCGGCATGCCCTCGGCAGCTGCGCAGGAGCAACCGCACGACCCAGCCGGCGCCGCCGAGCACCACGCGGGTGAGCGGATTGCGCCCGGGGGCGGACGTGACCGCCACCGCCGCGTCCAGGCCCCGCACGAAACGCCGGGCCGCGGCTATGTCGGGGTGCGCCGAAGGTCCCGTACCGGCCACGACCGGGGCGAGCACCGCGCGCAGCTCACCGACCCGCATCCACCACAGGAACGGGGAGCCGATGACGAGCACCGGAGCGACGGGCGCGGCGCGGCGCGAGGCGGGACCCCCGTCCCGTACGCCCTCGCCCTTGTCCTTGCTCTCGTCCTCCTTCTTGGCCTTGTTCTCGGCCGACGCGGCGTCCGCGGGCGGGCCGTGCGCGAGATGCGCACGGTCCTCGAGCCAGCTGTCGCAGTCCGGGGTGAGCGCTATCGCCGACGGCGCCGGCACGTCGAGACGGTCGGCGAGGTCCCGCACCAGGCGGTACAGATCGGGGGCCGAGCCCTCGGCGATCGGGACGGTGGGGCTGACGGCGGGGCTTGAGCGCGCGACGACGAGCGCGATGCCCGCGGCGGCAAGGAGCACGAGAACGGCGACGGCCGACACGACGACGCGCGCGACGTCCCAACTCCCGCCGGTGACATGGCCCGTGGCGCCGCCCGCGAGCAGCACGACGGCGACGGCCGCGGGCAGCAGTGCGACGGCCAACGCCCTGCTGCGGATGCGCAGCACGGCGAGCGCCTGGGAACGCGCGGACTGCGCGCCCACCTCCACACCCGTACCTGACACGACCGATGTCACCCCCTGCTGCCTGCTCCGCCTGCTGCCCGGCCGGGGGCCGGGGCGGTGGGCGGACGGCAGCCGCCGATGGATTTGCTCACTCCCCCACTGTGGCACCCGCCACTGACATCGCAATGCCGGTGGTCTGTTTGGCTATGGGTGCCTGAACCGCTTGCGCCGCACCCTAGTTGGGGTGCGGGGCATCGTCAGCCGGATGGGCCAGCGGTCACTCGATGGAATGGCTTTGGGCAGAGGTGGATGACGATCAGGCCCCGGATCCAGTGTCAGATCCGGGGCCTGTGAGCCGTTCGCGAGCGTCTGCGGCTACGCCTCCGAGGCCGCCTTCGCCGCCTTCGCAGCGATGTCCGTACGGTGCTGGGAGCCATCGAGGTGGATGCGGGACAGCGCCGTGTACGCGCGCTCGCGGGCCTCGGTCAGGTCCGTGCCGGTCGCCGTCACGGAGAGCACACGGCCGCCCGCGCTGACCACGGTGTCGCCGTCGTGCTTCGTCCCCGCGTGCAGGACGTACGCGTCCGGGGCATCCTGTGCCGCGACGTCGCCGAGCCCTTCGATGGGGTCGCCGGTACGCGGCGTCTGCGGATAGTTGTGCGAGGCGATGACCACGGTGACCGCTGCGTCGTCGCTCCAGCGCAGCGGGGGCAGGTCGACGAGGGTGCCGTTCGCGGCGGCCAGCAGGACTCCGGCGAGCGGGGTCCGCAGACGGGCCAGGACGACCTGCGTCTCGGGGTCGCCGAAGCGGGCGTTGAACTCGATGACGCGTACGCCGCGGCTGGTGATGGCGAGGCCCGCGTACAGCAGCCCGGAGAACGGCGTGCCCCGGCGGCGCAGCTCGTCGACGGTCGGCTGGAGCACGCTCTGCATGACCTCGTCGACCAGCTTCGGGTCGGCCCAGGGAAGCGGCGAGTAGGCGCCCATGCCCCCGGTGTTCGGGCCCTCGTCGCCGTCCAGGGCGCGCTTGAAGTCCTGCGCGGGCTGGAGCGGTACGACGGTGATGCCGTCCGTGATGGCGAAGAGCGAGACCTCGGGGCCGTCGAGGAACTCCTCGATGACGACGCGGTCGCAGGCCAGCGCGTGGGCGCGGGCAGCCTGGACGTCGTCGGTGACGACGACGCCCTTGCCGGCGGCGAGACCGTCGTCCTTGACGACGTACGGAGCACCGAAGGCGTCGAGCGCCTCGTCGATCTCCTCGGCGGTCGTGCAGACGTAGGAGCGGGCGGTGGGCACCTGGGCGCCTGCCATCACGTCCTTGGCGAAGGCCTTGGAGCCCTCGAGCTGGGCGGCCTCCTCGGAGGGACCGAAGCAGGGGATCCCGGCGCCGCGTACGGCGTCGGCGACTCCGGCGACCAGGGGCGCCTCCGGGCCCACGATCACAAGCTCGGCACCGAGCCGGGTGGCGAGGGCGGCCACCGCGCTGCCGTCGAGGGCGTCGACCGGGTGCAGCTCGGCCACGTCCGCGATGCCGGCGTTGCCGGGGGCGCAGTACAGGGCGGAGACGTCGGGGTCGAGGGACAGAGAGCGGCACAGGGCGTGTTCGCGGGCACCACTGCCGATGACGAGGACCTTCACGGGCGCCAGCCTAGCCCGGCGCGGGCTGTGCCTTTGTACGGGTGGCCGAGGTGGGGGGCTTCTGGGGGCTGTACGTTCCTCCAGAACCCGGGGGTGGGAGGTGCGCTCGCAGGGGCCCTGTGGTGATCAGGGCTGATCAGGGTTCGTTCGTGAATTCCTCGACGATCGTGGCGCCCAGTTCGCGGACGATCAGGTCGTGGCCCGAGAGCGCCGAGTCGACCAGGTCCGGGTCGTCGTCAGCCCAGGTGTCGTCCTCCGGCGATACGTGGTCCGGGGCGGCCCTGCGTTCCGGCGCCCGGGCGGGTGCCGGAGCCGGGGTCGGCGCGGGGGCCGGGGTGGGCGTCGCTGCGGGCGGCGGGGGCGCCGACTGGTGCTGCTGCTGTTGCTGGTGGTGCTGTTGCTGCGGGGTCGGGCGCGAGGGCGCCGGGGCGCTGCCCCCGAAGTTGCCCGCGGCGGGCGGCGGCGCCGAACCGCCGGACGGGTCGACGATCGCCTCGACCTTCCACGGCAGCCCGAACTGCTCGGACAGCGCCTGCCGCAGTACGTCCTCACTGCCGCTGCTCGCGAAGTTGTCCCGCGCCCCCGCGTTGACGAAGCCGATCTGCAGGGTCGTCCCGTCGAACCCCGCCACCTGGGCGTTCTGGCTCAGCAGGATCCAGGTGAAGCGGCGGCGGCCCTTCACCGCGTCGAGGATGTTCGGCCACAGGGTGCGGGGGTCGGGCCCGCCTGCTGGCGCCGCCGGGGCAGCCGCGGGAGCCGAGGCGGGGGCCGCCTGCGGGGGCTGCGAGCTCTGCGGGGGCTGCTGCGGGGCGGGGGCGCCTCCGCCCGCGGACGCGGCGGTGGGCCAGCCGCCCGGACGGGGAGCGGCGGGGGCCTCGGGCGCGGCGGGAGTGGCAGGGGCAGCGGGCGGGGCGGAAGTGGGCGCCGCCGGACCACTCCCCGGCGCCGAAGCCGTGGGCCACCCTCCGGGGCGCCGCTCACCGGACGGCGCGGGCGCTTCCGGGGCGGGAGCGGGAGCCGGGGCCGAAGGCGCAGGAGCCTGCGCAGAAGCAGGAGAGGCTGCGGCTGGGGCCGGGGCCGCAGGTTCAGCGGAACCCGGAGCCCCTTGCCCCCCTCCGCCGCCCCGCACGGCCGCCCGCGCAGCCGCAGCCCCGACCGCAGCCCCGCCCCCCGGCTGCGGCACGCCAGGCTGCTGCGCCCCCGCATGGGCGTCGGGCCCGGGAACGTACGCCATAGCGGGACCAGGACCACCGCCGTGGCCGCCCTGGACACCCCCGCCCTGACCACCCGCCACGAAGTTGCCGCCACGCTCCAGCCGGTCGAGGCGGGCCATGAGCGAGCGCTCGTCGTCGTACGCGGCCGGAAGCAGCACGCGCGCGCAGATCAGCTCCAGCTGCAACCGGGGCGAGGTCGCCCCGCGCATCTCCGTGAGGCCCTCGTTCATCAGGTCGGCGGCGCGGCTGAGCTCGGCGCCCCCGAAGACGGCGGCCTGGGCCTGCATCCGCTCCACGACGTCGACCGGGGCGTCGATGAGCCCCTTGTCCGCGGCGTCCGGCACCGCGGCGAGGATCACCAGGTCCCGCAGCCGCTCCAGAAGGTCGGCGACGAAGCGCCGCGGGTCGTTGCCGCCCTCGATGACGCTGTCGATGACTTCGAAGGCGGCAGCCCCGTCCCCGGAGGCGAAGGCCTCGACCACGGAGTCGAGCAACGAGCCGTCCGTGTACCCGAGGAGGGACGTCGCCATGGCATACGTCACACCGTCCGACGCGGCACTGGCGAGGAGCTGGTCCATGACGGACATCGAGTCACGCACGGAGCCGGCGCCGGCGCGCACGACCAGCGGGAACACACCGTCCTCGACGGCCATCCGCTCCTGCCCGCACACATCCGCCAAGTACTCACGGAGCGTGCCGGGCGGCACGAGGCGGAACGGGTAATGGTGCGTACGCGACCGGATCGTCCCGATGACCTTCTCGGGCTCGGTGGTCGCGAAGATGAACTTGAGGTGCTCCGGCGGCTCCTCGACCACCTTCAGCAGGGCGTTGAAGCCCGCCGGGGTGACCATGTGGGCCTCGTCGATGATGTAGATCTTGTAGCGACTGCTCGCCGGGCCGAAGAAGGCCTTCTCGCGCAGGTCACGGGCGTCGTCCACACCGCCGTGCGAAGCGGCGTCGATCTCGATGACGTCGATCGAGCCCGGACCGTTCCTCGCCAGGTCGCGGCAGGACTGGCACTCGCCGCAGGGCGTGGGAGTGGGACCTTGCTCACAGTTGAGACAACGGGCCAGGATGCGCGCGCTCGTCGTCTTGCCGCAGCCGCGCGGACCACTGAACAGGTAGGCGTGATTGACCCGGTTGTTGCGCAGCGCCTGCTGCAACGGGTCGGTTACATGCTCCTGCCCGATGACCTCGGCGAACGACTCCGGGCGATAGCGGCGGTACAACGCGAGAGACGACACACATACGAGGTTATAGGCGCCCACTGACAACCTGTTCCCCCCGGAACGCAAAGCGCCCCCCACGCACCCGCCAGAGCCAACCTACCCTTGCTGCCTTCCGGCCCTGGGGGAGTTCAGTCAGATAGCGCCACGTGAGGGGCTGGCCCCCACCCTAGCCGATTCCCAGGGCCGGAAGCCACGCCGGTCGGACCCCGGGGTCCGACTCGGGACGGTGCCGGGACGATCTCGGGAGCGATCTTGAGGTTGAGGGCGGAACACGTTCGCGAGCACTCCTCAACGTCTTGTATTGTTTGCGGCGGAGGATTCGCCTAGTGGCCTAGGGCGCACGCTTGGAAAGCGTGTTGGGGGCAACCCCTCACGAGTTCGAATCTCGTATCCTCCGCCAGTGCCTCACCGGGCACGATGTCGAAGGGCCCCACCGTTCGCGGTGGGGCCCTTCTTCGTGGGTGGTTGCAGTTTTGGTTTGCAGTTGCCCGGCGGAGCAGGTCGCGGGTGGGTTTCGTACATGCAGACGGCGACGATCAGGCCGGAGGCGGCGGGGAGGGCGGCGCGGCGGTCTTGGCCCGCTCGTCGTGTCCGCAGGCGACCTCTGATCGTTGCCGCTTGACCTTTCGCGTCTTGCGCAACAGAGGGTGTGGCCCCTAGACGGTCAGCTCGGCCAGTGCCGTGCACAGGCTTGTGGTGTCCTCGACTGCTCGGCGGCAGATAGCTTCGGAGATGACGAGACGCTGGCCGACCCGTGCGGACGACGTGGGGATCTTTCGCAGGTATTTCTCGTCGACGATGCCGTCGTTGTGGGTGAAGACGTGGCGGGCGGCCCAAGTCTCGATGAGGCGCTGCCAGGTCTCCGGTCCCAGAATCCCGCGTGGGTCGGCGTACCCAGCGGCCACTAACAGATCGGCCGTGTCGTCGAGACGCTGAAAAACGTTCCCCCTGCCCCGGAGCCGGTCGGCGGCATCTGTCACCGCAGCCTCGAACACAGCGGAGGTCAGGGCCTCGACAATCCCCACGACGTTCTCAATCGTGTCGACCCAACTGCGGGTGAAGACCCCTTGTTCGCGCAGGACCGCCTTCGTCTCGTCGGCCACGGCATTCAGGGCGTCGAGGCGCGCCGTCTCGGCTTGGAGGGCGTCGAAAGCGACCGATTCGGCGGGAAGCCGACCACACACGGGGCAGAATCGGTGCTCGTCGAAGACGGCATAGCGAACCTGGCAGTCGGTGCACGTGCGGACTCGGGCCAGTCGCTCTTCGTCGATGCCCGGAAGGGGGCGCGGGTAGAAGGGCTTCTCCTTGTACGAGATGGAGAGGCCGGACCGGCGTGAACTGCCCCTCGACAGACCTCGGAAGGCGTCGCTCAGGGCCTGGCTCACGATCTGCATGCCGAGGTCACCCACAGCCCGCATGACGCGATCCCGTTGTTGGGCGGTCATGAACTCCGAATGCTCCTGATGGTGGCCGCAGTAGACACACCAGAGTTCGAGGTCGTCGGACAGGGCTTTGTAGTCCTCCCCGTTCATCCGGAAGCTCATCGAGCACTCGGGGCACTGGCGGCCGAGGTACCCGTCCTCGTCAAGGGGCACGCTCACGTCAACCCTGAACTCATCACCCTGATTGCTCACGATTTCCGCGCCTTGCGGCATTCTGAACCCGCGTCTGTTCCGCATGAGTTGATTGTGACGCCCGGCACTGACAACGGGCGGTCTTGCACGTGGCCAAGACAGGCCAGTGAAGCCGGCGGAGACGCGCAGTTGCTGTGGGCCCGCCGCTTTAGCCGCTAACCCTGCAGACTAGTTCGAGGCCGCCATCGACGAAGAGCAACCTGACTCTGCCTGATCTCAGGCACCCCCGTCTGATGCTGTTTCCAGACCGTCACCTTTCCTCCGGAAGACACTTAAATTGAAGACCAAATTTCTCCTTGCTCTCCGCCTGTCGACTTTGCTTCGTCGATCCAGCCGTCAAGAAGAATCAGACGCTTGTTAAGCGTATCCACTGTCGCCTGCTCAATGTTATCCTCACCGAAAGCGACATGTAGGCGACGGTGAATATTTCTGTGAGGCTGGCGCGTAAGAGCAGCCAGGTGTCCAACTTTACGGTTCACCACGGCTCTCAGCTCTTTCTTCCGCTCGACGAGCGGTTGTTCCTTCACGACGGGCCAGGGCTTTCCATCTCCGATCTGGTTCCCCGCCAAGCGCATGAGGCGGACGATCGCGGAAGGTTCAGCGCTAGCGGGAAGCCCGGCTTCCCAACCTAGACGTCGCGCGTTCAGTAGGATTCTTTCGCCAAATGCCTCTCCGCTATTGATGGTGTAAGGGTGCACGGACTGCGATGAGCCGATCACCTCCACCCGGCGGGGCAGTACAGGAGACCGACTTTTACTGTCGTACACAGATTCCCCTACGGCGTGACGAGACCGAACCCTCTCCTCCTCATCGCATAGCACATGCTGCACAGTCATTTCAATCCGCGCAGCCGGGTCAAGGAGTGGCTGGATTGTGGGAATGAATACACGCGCGCATAGGTCATCGTCATCACCACGTCGACGGATGCATCGGCCGACAACCTGGCGGAAGAACAACTCCGTTCGGGTACGGGTCGCGTAGACGATCACGCCCAACCGGGGGATATCGACACCCTCGGCAACCATCTGCACTGCAACGATCCAGCGCGAGGAGTCGGACGCGAACTCGAAAATTCTCTTGGACGCACTTGGGGCATCCGAGATAGCGACCGTGGCGGATTCCCCCGTAATTTCCTGGAGAATCGCGGCATAGGCGCGGGCATGCTTCTGGTTGGTCGCCAGAACCAGACCACCAATGTCCGGGGTGTCTCGCCGAATCAGTGACAGCTCGTCGTTAGCCCGACGTAGAACCGACGGAATCCAATCCTTGCTGGGGTCAAGAGCTGCCGTCAGGGCATGAGAGATGGTCTTGGGGTCAGTCTCGGACAGTTTCTTCGCCACTGCATGTTCGGACGCAAGACGCCACCTGGCTTCGCCGTCCAAGGCCGGAAATACCACCGGCCGAACGACTTCCTGATCTTGCAGGGCCATGCCGTAGTCATAGTTAATATCGGAAATTACACGCCGCTCCTCGTCATAACGCAGAAACGGGATGGGTTTTGCATCAGTTCGAAAAGGAGTACCGGACAGCATGAGGCGCCGATGCACTCCACTGAACGCCGCGAAAAGCGCCGGGCCCCAGGTCAGGTGTTCGGAGTCTCCGGCATGGTGCACCTCGTCGAGAATGACCAAGCACGGACGACTTAGCTCGGTGGCCATTCGCTCCCACACGCCTGGATCAGTTGCCACAGACTGGTAGGTCGTCACCACGCCGTCGTAATCCGGTGCTGTTCTCTTTTTCGCATTGACGAATGCAGGATTGAGCTTGATTCCCTGGTGGGCTGCGGCTTTCGCCCACTGACCTTTTAGATGGTCGGTTGGAACAACAACGACGATCCAGCCGATCTCGCCCCGATCCATCATGGCCTGGGCCGCAAGCAGAGCAAAGGCCGTTTTGCCTGCACCTGGCGTCGCTACAACCAGAAAGTCGCGGTGCGTCCCCAAGAACCGACGCAATCCGTCGTCCTGCCACTGCCGCAACCGCATATGCCTGAACCTTCCGTGCTGTCTACGCCCCTGCTATTGACCAGGGCATGCCAGGGCCACCAACACAGCAAGGATCAGGAAGAAGGCTGCAAGTAGTGTTGGTCGCCAGGTAGTGACGGGGCCACCGCCGCAGTGCCGTGGAGGTCCTCAGCATTGCACCGTGCCGATGACCTCAACCCGTTTGGCGGACGTTGCAAGTGGGGGGTACGACAGCACTAGTGGGGCGCGCGGGTCAGACGATGCGCCGGCACCAGTCTCACAACAGCCCTACCGATCCAGTGATTCCAGCCGTGCTACAGCTCCCGTGGCCTCAGTCCTGGTCTCATTCGCCGATGTACAGCACCGTTCAGAAGGCCGAACTGCCCCACCTGCGCCGCAGGCGAGAACGCCCTTACACACCCCTCAACCCCCGAACGAAGATTTGGAAAGCGTGTTTGGGCAACCCCTCACGAGTTCGAATCTCGTATCCTCCGCCAGTGCCTCACCGAGCACGATGTCGAAGGGCCCCACCGCTCATGGTGGGGCCCTTCTTCGTGGGTGGTTGCAGTTGCCCGGCGGAGTCTCCACGCATCTGCTGTGGTGTGGACGACGACACGCGTCCCGTACCCCGTCCTCTGACACTGCCCAGCTCAGACCTCGGCTGAGATTCCGAACTCCGCCCCTGAGATACCCGCCAGCGAAGCCGTCGCCACTCGGAGTGGTTCCTGCAGGGCGTTCAGGTCCAGGCGGAACGTCTCGGCGTGATCCCAGGCGCCCTCGTGGTCCAGCGGGCTGGTGTGGGGCGGACGCCGGCCCTCCCAAGCCTTGAGGAGGGGGTGCCAGCGGGTCATGAAGGGGCGGAGGATCTCGTTCAGGAGATGGTCCGCCACCGACTGGACGGAGGGGGCCGCGCTCGGTTCCAGGCCGATGCTGTAGCGGTGCAGCGTGTCGCGGGTGAACGGGAACAGGCTGTTCAGGGAGGTGAGCGCCTCACGCAGGCTGCCGCTGCCGTCCGGGAGCTGCTGTACGCCGATGCGGCTCACCAGTTCGACCTGCAAGTCGAAGGCAGCCATCCGCTCGGCCTCGCTGACCGTCATCGGCAGGCTCTCCTTCCGTACGCCGGGAACCGGGAGTCCGGGACCTTCCAGCGTAGCGGCCGTGGCTCCGAGGCTGGAGAGGACCGCACGGCGCAGTGTCTCAGCGCGGGCCGAGGCGCCTTCGTGGTGGAGCCAGGAATGGGCCGTGACCGGGTGCAGGCGGTGCGGGTAGGGGGTGAGCAGTCCGCGGGCGGTCAGCTCGGCCAAGCCGGCACTCGCACGACGCAGGGCTACGGCACGCGGCAGCCGATCGGCCACTGCGAGGACGGTGGCCGCGGTCTCGGCCGTGACCGGCAACGGGGACAGGGCCAGTGCGCAGCGCAGCACATCCTGGGCCTCGGCGGGTGCCGTCAGAGCGTCGCGCACGTGATCCGCTGTGAGCTCCTCTCCTGCGAGGACGTCGAGCAGCGAACGGCCCGGTTCGTACAGCTGACTGGCCAGAACCGCGGGGCTCTGCCCGGCGCCCACCGCGCGGCCGAGCAGTCCTAGCGCCCCGGGGTGCCCGGCGGCAGCGTCGGCGATCTCCGAGGCGCCTGCCAGGACGGCGGCGACCACGTCGGGGAGGGGTTCCAGGTCGAGGTGTTCGCCATGTCCCCCGTAGGCACGGCTGCGGGTGATCAGCAGGGTGCGGACCAGGGGGTGCGGGGAGGTGAGCTCCGCGACGCCGCGGGGGGACAGGCCATGGGGCACGTCGTCCACGACGTACAGACAGGGGCCGTCGGGTGTCTGCGGCGGCTGCGGTGCGTCGGCGCGGGCCCAGTGCACGCCGCCGGGGAACGCGGCACCGAACCGCAGCGTGTACTCCCGTGCGAGCCGGGTCTTACCGATGCCCGGCATGCCGCGCAACTGCACAGGCCGGGCCGAGGTGCGGCCCGTGACGAGGGGCGCCTCCTGGACGTGCAGAGCGCTGTGCAGGCGCCAGAGTTCGGGCAGCCTGCCGGTGAACTCCCCCACAGCAGGGGGAAGCTCACCGTGCACATGAGGGGGCGCCGAGCCCAGCCGCATGGGGCCGGACACCTGCCGCAGGTGGGCGAGAACGTCCGGGACGAGGGTCTCCGGTTCGCCGTGACGGGTGTCGCGCAGCTCCACAGGGTGAATGTGCGCGGTGTCCGGTTCGGGGTTGACCACCAGGACGCGGCGGCGCGGATCGCCCTCGCCGAGCCCCGCGAGGAATGCGGCGGTCAGCTCCCATTGGCAGGCCGGGCGTTCGGGGTAGCCGGTGGAGTAGTACGCAAGCAGGACGCGGGAGTCGGCGAGCGCGCGGCGGATGGTGTCACTGATACCGGCGAACCCGGCGACCGCGGACTCGTCCGTGAACACCTTGAGCCCGGCCGCGATGAGCTCCTCGTGGAACCGGCGGACGTGCCCGGCGTCTTGGCGGCTGTAGCTGAGGAAGACGTCCCACACGGTGCCATACCCTACTGTGGGAAACCGGGGAGGCGATCATGACGCAGTCCGGCGAGGCGCCGCGGCGGGGGCGTACGGGGCCTTCACAGGTCACGGCGAAACTGACGATCCCTTTCGTCGGTGAGGTGACCGGCCTGTGGGAGCCGGCGGAGGCTGAGCGCACCGCCGCCTGGGAGTTGTACTTCCAACTGGCCAGCCGGGTCGCGGTAGTTCCGCTGGAGCGGGACGAAGGTGTGCTGCGCGAGGCACTCACCTCGCTGTACTCCCTCTATGACGTCACCCGCGGCATCCTGCACGATCACGGCCCGGCCGTCGCCCCGCCGGTGCCACCGGGCCGGCTCACCTTCGGCGTACTGGCGATGGTGACGCTCAACCGCGTGCTGCGGCCTCTGCTGACGGTGTGGCACCCACGGCTCACGGCGTACGAGGCGCTGCGGCCGGAGGGCGCGGATCCAGTGAGTTACGAGCGGGCCTGGTCCGAGGCCGACGAGCTGCGGCGCCAGCTGGACGCCACCCGTCAGGCACTGCGTTCACTGGCACGGACGCTGCAGCAGGTGGCGGAGGTGGGTGACCTCATCGATCTGCCGGTGCCCAGGCCGCCGTTGCCGCCACCGGCTCGTGCTCCGCAGCTGCCCGGCCACCCGGGCCCGCGTCATGGGGATGGGCCCATTGGGGGCACCCCCCCCCCCGCTGATTAGGGGTAGTACACCTCCACGTTCTCGAGTGCATGTTCCCGTGAAGGGTGAGTACGTCTACGTCAGTTCAGCGCTGTCCACCGGTTGCCGGGCCCTTCTTCGTTGTCCGTCTCGCCAAGTCCCGTGACCGTCAGGCCCCGGGGACCCAGTAGTTGTGCACCGTGAACGTTTCGGGCTGCGGTCCTTCGCTGACCGGCCAGCCGAGTTCGGACGCCACCGGCATCATCTTCTCGCCGAAGGCGCTCATGTGCTGCTCGGAATCCCAGACGTCGTAGATGTCCAGGCCGTCACCGTTCGCGCTCGGGACGCAGACGTGGGTGATGCAGCCCTCGAAGATCTCGGGAGTCTCCTGGAGCTTCGCGTTGAGGGCGTCGTACTGGTCGGTGGTGATGCCGGGGACGACTGCGTGCATGAAGATCGCCATGGTGGTTGCTCCTTCGGCGAAGAAAAGCGGGGTGTCATTGCGCCGGCGCGATGTTCTGGTTGGTGTGGAAGAGGTTCGCCGGGTCGTAGGCGTTCTTGATGCGGGTGAGCCGGGCGTAGTGGTCGCGGTAGGTGGCCCGGACGCGGTTCTGGCTCTCTCCCTCGCCGATGAAGTTCACGTAGGCACCGCCCATGGAGTACGGGTGCAGCTCTTCCCAGTAGTCGACGCACCACTGCCTGATCGCCCCGGCGTTGGCCGGGTCCGGGTCGATGCCGCCGATGACCCCGGACCAGACCGCGTCGCGGTAGCCCCACGCGGTGTCGTCCGGGTCGACGCGGCCGGCGGCGCCGTCGACGGGGTAGAGGTGCATGGTCGACAGGGCGGTGGGGAGGTTCTCGGCGTACTTGGCGTGTACGTCGAGGGCGTCGTCGGTGATCCGGTCGAAGAAGTCGCCCCGCCAGTACCACTGGAGGCCTGTGGGGATCAGTTCGTCGAACATGGTCTGCAGCGCCGGGTACGGCATCGGCGCGGTGAAGTGGAAGGCCGGTGGGCCCGCGTCGCTCACGGGGGCCAGCATCTCCTCGGCACGGTCCGGTTCGCCCGTCCAGCACCAGATGACGCCGCACATCTTGTGGCCGTGTATTTCCTCCGGGAACGGCGGGCCCGGCGGAACGGTGAGCGCGGCGAAGAAGCCGTTCAGGTCCTCGGGCGCCTGGGGCAGGAAGTCGCGGTACCAGCGCAGCACCTCTCGGGTCTGGTCGGCCGGCCACAGCGTGACCCCGAGCACCACGTCGCCCACCGGGTGCAGCCGGAAGCGGAACGAGGTGACGATGCCGAAGTTCCCGCCGCCGCCGCGCAGGGCCCAGAACAGGTCCGGGTGCTGGGACTCGCTCGCGGTGACGAAGCTGCCGTCGGCGAGCACCACGTCCGCGGCGATGAGGTTGTCGATCGTCAGGCCGTACTTGCGGGTGAGGTGGCCGTGGCCGCCGCCCAGGGTGAGACCGCCGACGCCCGTCGTCGACATGATCCCGGCCGGGACGGCCAGACCGAAGGCGTGGGCGGCGTGGTCGAGGTCGCCCAGCTGACTGCCGCCGCCGACCCGGGCCGTCTTGGCCACGGGGTCCACGCGAGCCCAGCGCATGGGCGACAGGTCGATGGTGACACCGCCGTCGACCTCGCAGAGGCCTGCGCCGCTGTGGCCGCCGCCCCGGACGGCGAGTTCCAGCCCATGGTCGCGGACGAAGTCCACCGCGGCCATGACGTCCGCCGCGTCCGAGCACCGCACGATGGCGGCCGGATGCCTGTCGATCATCGCGTTGTAGATCTTGCGAGCCTGGGGATAGTCGGGGTCCCGCGGGCCGATGATCGGGCCGCGCAGCGCGCTTCTCATCTCTTCGAGAGTGGCGCCTTGCAGAGTGGCGTCTTGCAGAGGCGCGCCTTGCAGAGGGGCGTCTTCCAGAGTGGCGCCGTCCATGTCGGTCTCCTTGCCGAGACGCGGACCGCTTTCCTGCCCTGGATCTCCCCGGTCCGGCCGTCGGTGAGCGGTGATGCGCCGACGTCCAAGCGCCCCCATCAGCTGCGGAGCTGGAGCCACGGGCCGAAGCCAGGGAGCTGGAGCCACAGAGCTGACCTATCCAGCATCCCGCCGGTCGGCCCCGCGCGCATCCTCGGGCGGCCGAGCGTTAGTTCTACGACACGGTATCCGGGGCGAGTTAAGCTGTACTGCATGCTTGATATGCGGCGCATGCAAGTCCTCCGGGCAGTGGTGACCAGCGGTTCCGTCACCGCCGCCGCGCGGAACCTCGGCTACACGCCCTCCGCGGTGAGCCAGCAGATGGCGGCCCTGGAGAAGGAGGCCGGTATCGCCCTCCTGGAGCGCACCGGCCGGGGCGTGCGGCCGACCGACGCCGGGCGGCTCCTCACCGACTACGCGGTCACGATCGGCAACCACATCGCCGAGGCCGAGACCGCCCTCGCCGGGCTGCGGGCCGGGCGGACGGGGCGGGTGACCATGCGGTACTTCACTACGGCGGGGGCCACCCTCGTCGCCCCCGCGCTCGCCTCGCTGCGGCGCGCGCACCCGGACCTTCAGGTCGAGTTGAGGCTCTCCGACCCCGACGACCCGATGCCCGCCGTACGGGACCGGCAGGCCGATCTCGCCCTGGTGGTCAGGCCGCGGGGCCAACTGGGCGTGGACGGCGTCCGGTTCGAGCACCTCCTCGACGACCGGTACCACGCGGTGCTGCCCGCGGGGCACTCTCTCGCCGACAAGCCGGTCCTGGAGATGACCGACCTCGCCGACGAGCCGTGGGTCGCCAGCGAGTCGCCGGGACCCTGCCTCGACCCCATCCTCGAAGCGTGCGGCGCCGCCGGGTTCAGCCCGGACTTCGTGGTGGAGAGCGGGGATTACGCCACGGCACAGGGCTTCGTCGCCGCCGGTCTCGGCGTCAGCCTCGTCCCGCAGCTCGGCCTCGACGTCCCGCACTCCGGCGTGCTGGTCCGCGAGGTCCAGGGCCCGGTGCCGGTCCGGTCGGTCTACGCAGCGGTGCGAGGCCCCGCGCCCGACCGCCCCGCGGTACGGGGGCTGCTCGACGCGCTGCGGGACGCGGTGGCTCAGGCCGGCGCGGGACGGTCCTCAGAAGCAGGCCCCAAAGCCGATGCCGGTGCTGGTGCCGGTGCCGGTGCTGGTGCCGGTGCCGGTGCTGGTGCCGGTGCCGGTGCCGGTGCTGGTGCCGGTGCCGCGTAACACCGCACCGTGACCGTCTGTTCGGCACTCCACCGCTGCTCGCCCACGCCGAGGAACCGCCACCCCGTCCGTTCGTAGAGCGCGGTCGCCGAAGTGTCGTACGCGACGACGTCCAGGACCGGGCTCAGCCCCAGCTCCCCGGCCTCCGCCACGACCCGCGCGAGCAACAGCGCCCCGATGCCGTGCCCGCGGGCCCCCGGCGCGACGAAGAGCCGACTCACCACGGCGATCGCCTCCACCGGCATGCCTTCCCGCCTGCTCCACAGCGCGGGCGCCACGTCGTCCGCCGCCGCGCGGCACAGCGCGATGTGCCCCGCGACACGACCGTCGAGCTCGGCCACCCAGGCCCCGAGGAGCGAAGCCCCGGCCAGCCAGTCGGCGGGCCGCTCCGGCCAGTTGGTGGGATAGCCGTCGGCCTCGTGCACCGCCGCGAGCGCCTCGACGCAGGCGGGGAGGTCGCGCTCGCCACGCGGGCGGAGGCCGACGCGCGGCGGGACCGGAGCAGGGGCTGGACTCATCGGCGTATGCAAGCACAGAGACGGTATACGCGGCGCGCCCCGAACTTTCTTGACGGTGAGAAGACGCTTCCGGGAATGGGCGCCCCGCGCCCCCCGCGCTAAGGTCAGGATTCAGACAGAGCCTGCGTGACATGGGGGAGGCGGCCGCAAATGGCGCCGGATGAGGCTGTGATCGGGTGTACCGGTGAACTCGTCATCGGTACGCGTGGATCCGCGGGGCCCGGTGAGGTCCTGGTGCGGATCCGAGGGGGTTCCGAGACGTTTCTCGCCTGGTCCGACGAACCGCTGCCGCACGGCGCCGCCGTACTCGTGATCGAGTCGCGGGGATGCCGCCAGGTCGATGTCATCAAGTGGGCCGACCCGTTGGACGCGTTGGCCGGCGACGGTGCCGGCGGCGCCGGTTGAGGAGTCGATCGATGTTCGGTTACCGCGTTCCCGCCCCCGATGAGGCGATGCTGATCTCCGGCGGGCGGCGAGGACTTGGGGGCGCCCCCTTCCGGGTGGTGACAGGGCACGGCAAGTTCGTGCTGCCCATTTTCCGCAAGACCCGTTTCCTTACGCTGTCCATGTGCGAGGCGGAGGTCGCCGAGACCTGCGTGACACGTCAGGGCATCGCCCTGACCGTGCGGGCCGTGATCGCCTTCAAGGTCGGCAACGACACGGAGAGCATCGTCAACGCGGGCCAGCGCTTCCTCTCCGACCAGGACCAGATGTCGCTCCTGACGGGCCGGATCTTCTCCGGTCATCTGCGTTCCATCATCGGTTCGATGACGGTCGAGGAGATCGTCACGGAGCGGCAGAAGCTCGCCACGGAGGTCCTGGACACCTCGAAGTCGGAGATGGCGAAGATCGGCCTGCACGTGGACTCGCTGCAGATCCAGTCGATCGACGACGGCGACACCGGGTACATCGAGGCGATGTCCGCCCCGCACAAGGCCGCCATCCAGCGCCAGGCGCAGATCGCCCAGGCGCAGGCCACCCAGGCCAGCGCCGAGGCCGAGCAGGAGGCGGCGCGGAACCAGGCCGAGTACGCGCGGCAGACCGCGATCGTGCGGGCCCAGTACTCCGCCGAGGTCGAGCGGGCCGAGGCCAAGGCCGCCCAGGCGGGGCCGCTCGCGGAGGCGCATGCCCAGCAGGAGGTCCTTGCCGCACGGACCGAACTCGCCGAGCGCGCCGCCCAGTTGCGCCAGCAGCAGCTGGTCGCCGAGGTCGTGAAGCCCGCCGAGGCCGACGCCGAGCGCATCCGGGTCCTCGCGCTCGCCGAGGCCGAGCGGATGAAGATCCAGGCGGAGGCGGCGGCGTCGTACGACCGGGTCGCGCTCGACCGGATGCTGATCGACCAGCTGCCGCTGATCGTGAAGGAGGCGGCGACCGGCCTCGCCGGCGCCAACGTCAACGTCCTGAACGGGGCGGACGGCCTCGGCGAGATCGCGGCCGGCCTGGTCGGGCAGGGCCTGACGATCCTGGACTCGGTACGGAACAACCTCGGTACGCCCGCCGGGGAGACCCGGGGCGAGCGTGAACCGGGGGACGTCAAGCGGTACTTGGGCAGTGGGGCGCCGGCGCAGCGCGGGGAGTCGGAGGGGCGCAAGGGGGACGGGCCCGTGGAGATCCAGTAGCCGAAGTTCAGGAGCCGAAGCTGAGGCGGTGGCCCGCCGCGGGGGTGCTCCCCGCGGCGGGCCACGCGTGTACTCCTGACGATCAGCGATCAGCGATCAGCGATCGACGTTCGGCGATCGGCGATCGGCCCCGCGGTCTCAATCGGCCCCCGCGGTCTCAGGCGAGGGCGACCAACTCCCGGTAGTCCGGGCTCCACAGATCCTCGTTCCCGTCCGGCAGGAGCAGCACGCGATCGGGCCGCAGCGCGTCGATGGCCCCTTCGTCGTGCGTCACCATCACGATCGCACCCGGATAGGTCCCCACCGCGCCGAGCACCTCGTCGCGCGATGCGGGGTCGAGGTTGTTGGTCGGCTCGTCCAGCAGCAGCACGTTCGCTCCCGAGTGCACGAGGCCCGCGAGCGCGAGCCGCGTCTTCTCGCCGCCGGAGAGCACACCGGCGGGCTTGTCGGCATCGTCGCCCCGGAACAGGAAGGACCCGAGGACGCCCCGGACCTCACCGTCCGTCAGCTGGGGCGCGGCGCCCGCGAGGTTCTCCCGCACCGTCGCCCCGCCGTCGAGGGTCTCGTGCTCCTGCGCGAAGTAACCGAGCCGGGCCCCGTGACCGAGCACCACCCGCCCGCTGTCCGGGAGTTCGACGCCGGCGAGGAGACGCAGGAGGGTGGTCTTGCCGGCGCCGTTGAGTCCGAGGACGACGAGGCGGCTGCCGCGGTCGACGGCCAGATCTACGCCGCCGAGTACGCGATGGCCGTCGTACGCCTTGGCCAGGGCGACCGCACCGAGCGGCACCCGCCCGCACGGCACGGGCTCGGGCAGCCGGATCCGCGCGACGCGCTCGCCCCGCCGCGCGGGCTCGGTGGCGGCGAGCATCCGGTCGGCGCGGCGGGTCATGTTCTTCGCCGCGGTCGCGGTGGCCACGTGCGAGCGCATCTTCTCCGCCTGGCCGCGCAGCGAGGCGGCCTTCCGCTCCGCGTTCGCGCGCTCACGGCCACGGCGGCGCTCGTCCGCCGCGCGCTGGGCGAGGTAGGTGTGCCAGCCGGTGTTGTGTACGTCGATGGCGGCGCGGCCCGGGTCGAGCGCGAAGACGCGGTTGACGGTGTCCGCGAGCAGCGCGGTGTCATGACTGATGAGGACGAGCCCACCCGGATAGGACCCCAGATACCCCCGCAGCCAGCCGACCGAGTCGGCGTCCAGGTGGTTGGTCGGCTCGTCGAGCAGCAGGGTGTCGTGCCGCGAGAAGAGGATCCGGGCCAGCTCGACACGGCGCCGCTGACCGCCGGAGAGGTGGCCCACGGGCCCGTCCATGACGCGCTCGGGGAGGCCGAGTCCGGCGGCGAGACGGGCGGCCTCGGCCTCGGCGGCGTACCCGCCCCGCGCCTGGAACGCGTCGTCGGCGCGCGCGTAGGCGTCCATCGCCCGCTGCTGCTGAGCGAGGCTCTCGGCGGTGGCCATCGCGCTCTCGGCGGTACGCAGGTCCCGCGCCGCCCGGTCTAGGCCGCGGGCGGAGAGGATGCGGGCGGTGACGGTGCTGTGGGGGTCGGCGGCCGCGGGGTCCTGGGCGAGGTATCCCAGGGAGCCGGTGCGGGTGAGGGTTCCTCCGGCCGGGGCGGCCTGGCCCGCGAGGGTCTTGAGGAGGGTGGTCTTACCGGCGCCGTTGCGGCCCACGAGGCCGATGCGGTCGCCGGGGGCGATGTGGAAGGTGGCGCCGGCCAGCAGGAGCCGGGCGCCGACGCGGACGTCGATGCGTCGGGCGGTGATCATGAGGTAACGCTCCGCAGTAGCGAATGGACACACGGGTGACGTGGAGACCGGTGTCCTGGCTAGGAGATGCGGGGCGTCGACATGGGGGGAGGGTATCGGGGGCGGGGGAGGGGCCGCACGCGGATTTCATGCGGGGCAGGGCCTCCTGCCATGCGAGGCCCTGCCCCCCGATGGATGATCGGATCCATGGACGTCACCCTGCACCTGGCCCAGGAGCCGGAAGCCGATGAGCTGCTCGGCCGCAGTCCGCTGGCCGCGCTCGTCGGGATGCTGCTCGATCAGCAGGTTCCGATGGAGTGGGCTTTCGCGGGCCCGCATACGATCGCTCGGCGGTTGAACGCGGACGATCTCGATGCGGGGGAGATCGCGGCGTACGCCCCCGAGGAGTTCGCGGCACTTCTTTCCGCCAAGCCCGCGGTGCATCGCTATCCGGGGTCGATGGCGAAGCGGATCCAGCAGCTGTGCGCGTACCTGGTGGAGCACTACGGGGGTGACCCCACCGCCCTGTGGTCCGGCGCCGCCTCCGGCAAGGAGCTCCTGCAACGCCTGAACGACCTCCCCGGCTTCGGCAAGCAGAAGTCCCAGATCTTCCTGGCCCTGCTGGGCAAGCAGCTGGGCGTCCGCCCTGAGGGCTGGCGGGAGGCGGCGGGGGCCTATGGCGAGCCGGACGCGTACCGCTCGGTGGCGGACATCACGGGACCGGAATCCCTGCAGAGGGTGCGTGCCCACAAGCAGCAGCTCAAGGCCGCGGCCAAGTCCTCCCCGAAGTAGCCCCCGGCAGCCCGCCCCGCACCGAACAACCTCGCCCGCCCACCCGCCCGATTGCCCCGCAGCACCCACGGGAGCAGGCGCACATTCCCCGCGAAGGGGGCGGGGGTGGGTGGAGGACCCGCCCCGCCTGGGCGGGGGACCCCGCGTCACCCCGCCGCCCCGCCCGTAGCCCAAGAGAGCGGATCTCGCCGCCAGGACACAGCAAACGGCCCCCGCCGGGGGACATCACCCCTCATGAGCCGCGCAGCCCCCCGCCGCCACCCCGCGTGGCTCCGAGCTGCCCTCATCCTTCTCGCTCTCCTCGGCACAGTCCTCGCCCCCGCAGTCCCCGCAGCCCTCGCAGCCCCCGCCGAAGCCGCCCCGGCCTCCGCCCCGCCCGCAGCCGTCTCCAGCGAGCTCCCCGGCGAAGCCCAGCAGGACACCGCCGACAGCGCACTCCGCGTACCCACCAGGCGCCCCGCTCCGCTCCTCCGGACCACCCTCCACCGGGCCCCGCGGCCGTCCACACCCCAGCCCCATCCCCCGCGCCCCCACGTCCCCACCCCCCGCTCCGTCGTCCTTCGCTGCTGACAGGCCCCGCCCCGGCCCCCACCAGCAGCGAACAAGGACGGACACCCCCATGCCCATCGACCCTTACGCGGCCCTGCACGCCATGCTCCGCGCCGAAGCCGTACGCAACTCCCCGGTCCACTCCGACCCCACACCGACCCAAACGGACGAGGAGGACAACAAGCCCACCCACCAGGAGAACCAGCGCCCCGAAACCAGCTGACAGCTGACCCGGCGCAGACGCTCAAGGCGACCCCCTCAGCACTCCGTCGGCCTCCGTCGGCCCCCCGCCCAAGCGTCTGCGCCGAGCCGTCACCTCCGCGCCCCCAAAGACCCGTTCGAGGGATTCACGCGCCCCGTCGTGGACGGCATCGACCGGCTGTCACTCACTTCGGCCCCGGTTTGCCCCGCTTTCCTGCGTCATTTCCCCGCGCCGCACTCCGTCGCCATGGCTGCGCCCGGAGAGCCTTGCCCGGTAGGCTTTCCGTGTGATCTTCAAGCGCATCGGAAACGGCCGGCCGTACCCCGACCACGGCCGGGAAAGCACCCGGCAGTGGGCGGACGTCGCGCCGCGCCCGGTCCGCCTCGATCAGCTCGTGACGACCAAGGGCCAGCTGGACCTAGAGACGCTCCTCGCGGAGGACTCGACGTTCTACGGCGACCTTTTCGCGCACGTGGTGAAGTGGCAGGGCGACCTCTACCTGGAAGACGGACTGCACCGCGCGGTCCGCGCCGCACTCCAGCAGCGCCAGGTGCTGCACGCCCGCGTACTCGAACTGGGCTGACCCCCGGCGAAGAGCGAAGAGCGAAGAGCGAGCACCCGCACGGCCGGGCAGCCACGCCCGCAGGCCGCCAAGCCCTGCCATGCCACGCCCTGCCCGTTGACCCTTTCGGGTTGCACTTCACCTAAGCCAATGATCATTTAGTAGGCATCACGGCTCAGCCGCACTACGCTGCGCCCATGAGCATGCTCACTCCCCCCGGCATGGGCGGCAAGTACCGCATCACGGGGTCCAAATACCCGCGAATGCGCCGAAACCGGGGCCGCCGCAGGATCGTGCTCGCGGCGGTCGCATCCGTCGTCGCGGCCGGCCTGATCGGCTGGGGAACCCTGCAGCTCATCGACGTCTTCACGGGCGGCGACAAGGCCACGGCGGCAAGCGGGCGAGGCGACTGCGCCACCAAGTCCTCCCCCTCGGCCAAGGCGTCGAAGGCGAAGGCGCTGCCCGAACCGGGCCAGGTCACCGTCAACGTCTACAACGCCACGCCCCGCGGCGGCCTCGCGAAGAACGTCGCCGCCGAGCTCAAGAAGCGCGGGTTCACCGTCGGCAAGGTCGACAACGCGCCCAAGGCGTACGACAAAAAGGTCAAGGGCACCGGGCTGCTGCTCGGCTCCAAGACCGCCACGGACACCGCGCTGCCGGTGCTCGGCACGCAGCTGGCGGGCACCGAGAGTCGCACGGACGCCCGCAAGGGCGGCGAAGTGGACCTCATCCTGGGCACGAAGTTCAAGGATCTGGCAAAGAAAGAGGACGCCGACAAGGCTCTGGCGGTACTCGCCGAACCCAAGCCGACGCCCTCCGACGCCCGCGGTCACAAAGACTGCTGAGCGCCACTGGAACTGGTCCCCGGAACTACTCCGCGGTCCCGTACATCCGGTCCCCCGCGTCACCGAGCCCCGGCACGATGTAGCCGTGCTCGTTGAGCCGCTCGTCGACCGAGGCCGTCACGACCGTCACCGGCGTGCCCGCGAGCTCGCGCTCCATGACCTCGACGCCCTCGGGAGCCGCGAGCAGCACCACGGCGGTGACATCGTCCGCGCCACGCTTGATCAGCTCCTGGATGGCCGCGACGAGCGTGCCGCCGGTGGCCAGCATCGGGTCCAGGACGTACACCTGGCGCCCGGAGAGGTCCTCCGGCATGCGCGTCGCGTACGTGGACGCCTGCAGCGTCTCCTCGTCGCGGATCATCCCGAGGAAGCCCACCTCGGCGGTCGGCAGCAGCCGCACCATGCCGTCCAGCATGCCGAGCCCGGCGCGCAGGATCGGCACGACCAGGGGGCGCGGGTGGGACAGCTTGACGCCGGTCGTGGGGGTGACCGGGGTCTGGATGTCGACCTGCTCGGTGCGCACGTCCCTGGTGGCCTCGTACGCGAGCAGGGTGACCAGCTCGTCGGCGAGGCGCCGGAAGGTCGGGGAGTCGGTGCGCTTGTCGCGCAGCGTGGTGAGTTTGTGCGCCACCAACGGGTGGTCGACGACGTGGATCCGCATGTCCCCAACAGTAACCGCGCCCCGCACCGCCGACCGCGCCCAGGAGCGCCCTGCTTCCCCCGGAGGCCGTCCGGACTGTCCCCTTCCGGAACCTCCGTGGCACCTCCGAACCCTCCCGTCACGCACCCGGGCTCCACCCCGGACTCCTCCGCGATGGCATCAAACCCGCCGTACGGGGGAAAGTGGACGTACGACCTGGGGTGGTGGTGCGCATGCCTGACAGAGAGCCGGGCGGCCGAAAGACGGACCGCGAGACCGAAGCCGAGCGCCGGCGCCGACGCGCCCAGTTCCTCCACGAACGGGCCGAGGCCATCGAGCTCCGCGACCGCGTGAAGCCGCGCCGCGCCCGGGCGGCACGGATGCGTCAGCAGATGCGTATGCGCACGTTCCGCTGGTAGCGGCCACCTCTCACGCAGGCATCGGGAAGGCGTCCGCGAGACGCGACGCGGAACACAGCAGGCGGAAGACCTCTCCTACGGCCCTCGTTTCTGCCACGATTCCGAGTGGGCGGGGCTGGTTCAGCACTCCCCCGCTCCCCGAACTCGCCGGGGGGACACCCAGACCGTCAACCGGCACTGTCTATGACCAGTGGGAGAGTCACGGTGTACTTCGCCGCACTGCTCGCGCGCACCGAAGACGGGTGGGAAGCGAGCGACACGGAGCTCGACGATGTGGAGACCCTGTCGGATCTGACCGACCTGGCCCGTGAGGCCACGGCCGGCAGCGCTGAGGACGACACCGTCCTCGTCTTCATCGAACAGGAGGGCGCCTGGTTCGGCGTCGTCCGCGTGGACGGTGAGGAGGACCCTCGTATCTACGTCTCGGACGCGGCCGCGGCCGCTCGGAGTTCGTACGGCGAGATCCTGCTCACCGACGAGATGCTCGGCCGTGAGCCGGGCGTCGATGATCCGGTCGTCGACCTGGACGCCCTCGACCTGGACGGCACGGAGGACGGCGAACCCGCCGATCCCGACGCCGCCCCCGATTCCGCAGCCGACGACGACACGGGGGACGCCGCGGGCGACACGGCTCCCGCGGGGCCTCTCGGAGACACGGAGCTCCTCGCCGACCTCGGCGTACCCGACAAGGAGCTGCTCGGTCTGGAACCCGGTGACGCGCTCAGCGGCATCGCCGAGATCCTCGGGGCGGCGGAGGTGCTCGAGGCCGTCCGTTAGATCCCCTGGATCCCCCGGTAGGTTCCCGGTGTGACCGACCGGAACGACCACCTCACCGAATCCGATCCCGCGCCCGATCCCGCGCCCGACCCCGTCGGCGATCCCGTACGCGACCGCTGGCGGGCTCCCATGCGGCTCGCCCTGGCCGAGGCCGAACTGGCCGTCCGGGGCGGCGATGTGCCCGTCGGCGCCGTCGTGCTGTCCCCGGACGGCACGACGGTGCTCGCGGCGGGCCACAACGAACGCGAGGCGACCGGCGACCCGACGGCGCACGCGGAGGTGCTCGCCGTCCGCCGGGCGGCGCAAGCGCTCGGCGAGTGGCGGCTGAGTGGCTGCACGCTCGTCGTGACCCTGGAGCCCTGCACGATGTGCGCGGGCGCCCTCGTCCAGTCCCGCGTCGAGCGGGTCGTCTACGGAGCGCGTGACGAGAAGGCGGGAGCCGCGGGCTCGGTCTGGGACGTCGTACGCGACAGAAGGCTCAACCACCGCCCCGAGGTGATCGAAGGCGTCCTCGCGGAGGAGGCGTCCGTGCTGCTCACACGCTTCTTCCGGGGGCGTTGAGCGGCCGGGGCCAAACGGATTTCTGACCACGGCCCACTTTGGGCTAGAGTTCCTCTCGGTAGCGTGTCCGAGCGGCCGAAGGAGCTCGCCTCGAAAGCGAGTGTGGGGAGACTCACCGTGGGTTCAAATCCCACCGCTACCGCTCTTGATACGAAGGCCCCGTCCCTGCGGACGGGGCCTTCGTCGTTCCTCCGGCCGGTCGGCACCGCGTACGCGACCCCGTACACGACCGCGTACGCGAGAGCCCCGGCGCCGTGCTGACGCCGGGGCTCTCCCGATGGGACGGGGGGAGCGGCATCGGGGGGACAAGCCGCTCCCCCCGATGAGGACCGAACCCGCAAGCCTGCGCCGTCATCCGGGGGGGGGGAAGCCGACGGCGCGCGACCCCGCAGTGGGGTTCGTCCCGTGCCTGCGGATTCCTGCCAGATCCGCTGTGGCACATCTCCAATCCTGCCCGCCGCGCCACCGGGGGCGGCCGGGCAAAGGGCCTCGGCTGCCGGGCCGTTGGTCCCTAAAAGCCCCGTGAGTACGGGCCGGGTTAGACTCTCGCCGATCACAGGGGTCACGTCACCGGAGTCACAGGGGCGCAGCAGACAAGGGGAGGCCGGAGCGTGGCGGTGCAGTGGAAAAAGGTCGGACTCTTCGCGGTCGTCGTCTTCGTCTTCTACGTGATCGTCACTGACCCCGAGAAGGCCGCGGACTACGTGCAGATAGGCTTCGAGGCGGTTTCGGACGCCGCTCAGAGCATCGGTGACTTCATGACGTGGGTCGCCAACGGAGGCAAGGACTGAGCGGTTCCACGCCGTCCTCTCCCCCGGTTTCCCAGGAGTGCGCATGATCCGCCATCTGGTCCTTTTCAAGCTCAACGACGGTGTGCGGCGCGACGAGCCGCGTGTGGTCGAGGGCGTCGAGGCCTTCCGCGCGCTCGGCGGGCAGATCCCGGAGCTCGCGTTCTGGGAGTGCGACTGGAACATCACCGACCGGCCCATCGCGTACGACTTCGCCATCAACTCGGCGGTCGAGGACACCGATGCGCTGAAGCGGTACATCGAGCACCCGGCCCACCAGGCGGGCGTCGCGCTGTGGCGGGAGTTCGCCACGTGGGTGATCGCGGACTACGAGTTCTGAGCCGCCTGGCGCAGCGGCACCCCAGGAACAGCCCCTCACCGGAACGGTGAGGGGCTGTATTGCGTCTTATGCCCCAATTTGTTGCCCAACACGTAGTTATTGGGTGCTTGCACACAGTGCACATGTCTTGTGATGCTATGACCGCTTTTGACGGATGAGTTGACCAGGGTCGGCTGACCTTGACGGAGCTTCGACTGAGCTCGACCGGACTTGACTGGGCTTGACCGAGAAGGGGTGGCGTTGACCGTGCCGGCCAGTACTGCGCCTGAAGCACCGCCCGTGGCACCGCGAGCGAGCACCCCGAACACCTCGAACACCCCGAGCACCCCCAGCACCCCCAGCAGCAGGGGCGCCGACACCCGGGCCCTGACGCAGGTGCTCTTCGGCGAGCTCAAGGACCTGGAGCCGGGCAGCCCCGAGCACGGCCGCGTGCGCGGCGCGCTCATCGAGGCCAACCTGCCGCTCGTGCGGTACGCCGCCGCCCGCTTCCGCAGCCGCAACGAGCCGATGGAGGACGTCGTCCAGGTCGGCACGATCGGCCTGATCAACGCCATCGACCGCTTCGACCCCGAGCGCGGTGTGCAGTTCCCGACCTTCGCGATGCCCACCGTGGTCGGCGAGATCAAGCGGTACTTCCGCGACAACGTACGAACGGTCCACGTGCCGCGCCGCCTTCACGAGCTGTGGGTGCAGGTGACCGGCGCGACCGAGGACCTCACCACGGCCTTCGGGCGCTCGCCCACGACCTCGGAGATCGCGGAGCGGCTGCGGATCACCGAGGACGAGGTCCTGGCCTGTATCGAGGCCGGGCGCTCCTACCACGCGACGTCGTTGGAAGCGGCTCAGGAGGGCGACGGGCTGCCGGGGCTGCTCGACCGGCTCGGCTATGAGGACCCGGCACTCGACGGCGTCGAGCACCGCGACCTCGTCCGCCATCTCCTCGTACAACTGCCCGAGCGCGAGCAGCGCATCCTGCTGCTGCGCTACTACAGCAATCTGACGCAATCACAGATCAGCGCCGAATTGGGCGTTTCTCAGATGCATGTGTCAAGACTGCTGGCCAGAAGCTTCGCGCGACTTCGATCCGCAAATCGTATCGAGGCGTAACCGTATCGAGTGGACTGTCCTGACGGCGGTTCCCGACGGTTCCATTCGACAAAAAGCCCCAGACCCCCTCTTTCCTGCACTGATGTCACCCTTCTTTGTCGACATGTAACTACAGCGTGTTGCCGACATGTGACATTCTGCTGGAACCGCGTTTGCCGCAGCCCCGCGTCCGGTATTCAGGTGGAGGCTGCGTTCCTCCGACGGGAGCGTCCGCCGGAACCGTCCGCGACCTCAAGGGGGTGGCATGTCCGCAGAACAGGGCAGCTCGAAGGTGCTCACGCTCACGAAGAGCGAATCAGCGCCCGACGCGCTTGTGAGTCCAGTAGTTTCCGGGTCTTCCGGAGCCATCGACACCCGCACCCTGTCCCGCTCCCTGTTCCTGCGGCTCGCCGCACTCGACAAGGACAGCCCGGAGCGTGTCTACGTAAGGGACACGCTGATCGAGCTCAACCTCCCGCTCGTCCGGTACGCGGCAGCACGCTTCCGCAGCCGCAACGAACCGATGGAGGACATCGTCCAGGTCGGCACGATCGGCCTCATCAAGGCAATCGACCGCTTCGACTGCGAACGCGGCGTGGAATTCCCGACGTTCGCGATGCCGACGGTCGTCGGTGAGATCAAGCGCTTCTTCCGCGACACGAGTTGGTCGGTGCGTGTTCCGCGCCGCCTCCAGGAGTTGCGGCTCGCCCTGACGAAGACGAGCGACGAGCTGGCGCAGCGGCTCGACCGCTCGCCGACCGTGCCCGAACTCGCCAAGGCGCTCGGGGTGTCCGAGGAGGACGTGGTCGACGGTCTCGCCGTCGGGAACGCGTACACGGCCTCGTCGCTCGACTCGCCCGCGCCCGAGGACGACGGCGGCGAGGGCTCCCTCGCGGACCGCCTCGGCTACGAGGACACTGCCCTCGAAGGCGTCGAGTACCGCGAATCCCTCAAGCCGCTGCTCGCCAAGCTGCCGCCGCGCGAGCGCCGCATCATCATGCTGCGCTTCTTCGCCAACATGACGCAGTCGCAGATCGGCGAGGAGGTCGGCATCTCGCAGATGCACGTCTCACGGCTTCTCACGCGGACGCTTTCGCAGCTGCGGGAAGGGCTTATCGCCGACTGAGCGGGGTGGCCCTGCCGGGTGCCGAGTGAGGCCTGGCGGGGTCAACTGGGTTCAGGGCGCGTTGTGTTGCAGGGTGTTGCGTGGTGTTGCACGGTGTTGCTGACGGGGTTCCTAATTGACGGACCGTCAGCCACACTTGCGCGATGCGACGTGGCATGCGGAACATATTGGGTGCTTCCACGGCCGTCCTGTGCCTGGGCGGGCTGCTGGCTGCCTGCGGCTCCGAGGACGGCGACGGCTATGTGGCCACCGGTGCGGCCGACTCTGAGCGGGCGCCGGCGCGGGCGGTTGCGCCTACCGGGGATGTGGAGCTTGTGCCGCTGGACGGGGGCGGGGCCGAGGGGGCCTCACCGGGCGGTAAGGGTGGTGGCTCCGGGGCGCCGGAGCGTGGCGGTGGTGACTCCGTGGGTAAGTCGCCCGGCGGGATGGCAGGTTCAGGGTCTCCGGCCGGTCCGGACGACCGTGACTCCTCGACTCACAGCGCCAAGCCCGGTCGTACGAGCGGGAGTTCGGGAGAGCCCTCGGAGGGCGACCCGGGGGGCGGTGCGTCCGGGACTCCGTCCGCGCCCGGTGGGGGCGCCAGTACGCAGCCGAGCGGGCCCGCGAAGCTGAGCGTCGGCGAGCCGGAGCGGGAGCCCGCGGGTGACCGCTGGTGCGAGAAAGTGACCGTCGCCTTCCGCAACACCGGGGGGTCGCCGGTGCGTTCGGGCACGGTCACCTTCGGTACGCACGTGATCGGTGCCCTTGGCGTTGACTGGGCGACTGTTCCGTCCACCGAGAAGCTGCCTGTGCCTATCGGCGGGGGGCAGCGGGTCGAGAAGAGGTGGACTGTGTGCGTGGAGGCTTGGCGGGTGCCGCTGGGCATGCATGTCGAGACGCTGGACGTCTCGGTGAAGTGGGACTCCTGAGCACTGCCGGGTAGCTTCGGTGCCGGTAGCTCCGGCGCGAGGTCCGCCACCGGGCCGCCGTCACCTGCGCGTCCGCCGTGGCTGGTCGCGCAGTTCCCCGCGCCCCTTCGGGCGCAGCCCCGCCCGGGAGGTCTACTTCAGGGCCAGCCACGCCACCCCCGCCACCACCACGAGCGCCAGTACGACGCCGATGATCAGGCCGATGCGCGGGCCCGACGGTGCCGCTGCCGGTTGTTGGGTGCGGGACTGGGGGGACTCGTCGACGAAGGCGCGGAACATCTGCGTGCTGCCGGCCGGGTCGGGGGTGTTCTGGGGGCCCTGGGGGTTGTGTGCCATAGCGCAGGACCCTAGCGAACGCTGGGGGGTCGGCCCAACCCCCGCTGACCATGGACTTTACGAGCAGAGCCCCAGAGCTTTGCCGACTCTTTAGGGCGTTGGTCCGGTTTTAGTTTGCCTGCGGCAACCAACTGTCTCTATGGTTGCCCTAAGCAACAACATAGGAGGTGCCGTGGCCGCGCAGCGTCAGTACGAGGAGCTGGCCCGTCAGCTCAGCGCCATCGGCGCCGTCAAGCGAGGCCTCGGAAGGGGCCTGCCGCACGACTGCCCTGGCGGATCGGCCGCCGTACTCGTCCTGCTCGACCGGCACGGTTCGATGCGGATGAGCAGGCTCGCCGAGCTGCTCGCCGTCGACATGTCGGTGACCAGCCGCCATGTCGCCCATGTCGCGGATAAAGAGTGGATCCTCAGGGAACCCGATCCCGCGGACAAGCGCTCCCGCATCCTGAGCCTCTCGCCCCAGGGCAAGGCCAAGGTCGGAGAACTCAACGACCTGTCCATCCAGACGCTCACCCACTACTTGCATGACTGGTCAGACGACGAGGTCGTCCAGCTCAGCACGCTGCTCGCGCGCCTGCGCGACAGCTTCGGGGACTGCCGTGCGGCTTCGGCCCGGCTTCCCCTCCCCTCAGAAGAGACCACCCGTACACCCGCGTAACGAAGAGGAAGCCCATGGCAACAACCACACCATCCGGTGTGCGGGGCAGCCACGCCAAGCACGGAGCGGCGGCGCACGACGACAAGACGCCGATGACGCACCGCCAGATCATGGAGGCCCTTTCCGGCCTGCTGCTCGGCATGTTCGTCGCGATCCTTTCGTCGACGATCGTCTCCAACGCCCTGCCTGAAATCATCGGCGACCTGGGCGGCGGCCAGTCCGCCTACACCTGGGTCGTCACCGCCTCGCTTCTGGCGATGACGGCGACCACGCCCCTGTGGGGCAAGCTCTCGGACCTCTTCAGCAAGAAGGCCCTGGTCCAGATAGCCCTGATCATCTACGTGGGCGGTTCGATCGTCGCGGGTCTCTCGCAGAGCCCCGAGATGCTGATCGCCTGCCGTGTCGTGCAGGGCATCGGCGTGGGCGGTCTCTCCGCCCTCGCGCAGATCGTGATGGCCGCGATGATCTCGCCGCGCGAGCGCGGCCGTTACTCCGGCTACCTCGGCGCGACCTTCGCCGTCGCCACCGTCGGCGGCCCGCTGCTCGGCGGTGTCATCACCGACACGTCGTGGCTCGGCTGGCGCTGGTGCTTCTACGTCGGCGTGCCCTTCGCGATCATCGCCCTGATCGTCCTGCAGAAGACCCTGAAGCTCCCCGTCGTGAAGCGGGACGTCAAGGTCGACTGGGGCGGCGCCTTCTTCATCACGGCGGCCGTCTGCCTGCTCCTGGTCTGGGTGACCTTCGCGGGCGACAAGTACGACTGGATGTCCTGGCAGACCGGCGCCATGGTCGGCGGTTCGATCGTCCTCGGCCTGCTCTTCCTGCTCGTCGAGTCCAAGGCGAGCGAGCCGATCATCCCGCTGCGGCTCTTCCGCAACCGCACCATCACCCTCGCCTCCCTCGCCTCGCTCTTCGTGGGTGTCGGCATGTTCGCGGGCACGGTGTTCTTCAGCCAGTACTTCCAGCTGGCGCGCGACAAGTCGCCGACGATGTCCGGTGTCATGACGATCCCGATGATCGGTGGCCTGTTCATCTCCTCGACGGTGTCGGGCCAGATCATCACCAAGACCGGCAAGTGGAAGGTCTGGCTGGTCGCCGGCGGTGCGCTCCTGACCGCGGGTCTCGGCCTGCTCGGCACGATGCGCTACGACACCGAGTACTGGCACATCGCGATCTTCATGGCCCTGATGGGTCTGGGCATCGGCATGATGATGCAGAACCTCGTGCTCGCCACGCAGAACCAGGTCGCTCCCGAGGACCTCGGCTCCGCGAGCTCGGTCGTCACCTTCTTCCGTTCCCTCGGTGGCGCCATGGGCGTCTCGGCGCTCGGCGCCGTGATGGCGACCCGCATCACCGACTATGTGAAGGACGGCCTGGCCGACCTCGGCCCGAAGGCCGCGCAGGCGGGTCACGGCGGCACGGGCGGCGGCGGCATCCCGGACCTGGACAAGCTCCCGGCCCCGTTCCGCACGGTCATGGAGAGCGCCTACGGACACGGCATCGCCGACGTCTTCCTGATCGCGGCCCCGCTGGCCTTCCTCGCTTTCCTGATCACGATCTTCATCAAGGAGGTCCCGTTGCGTACGTCGGGTGCGCTGGCCCAGGCCAGTGAGTCCTCGAACGCCGACGCCCCGGCGGCCGCGGCCGCCGCGACCGCCGCCGACGAGCAGCCGGTTCTCGCCTCCGTCGCGGCTCACACCGAGACGGGCCCCGAGGGCACGCAGAAGCTCGCCGCGGTGGCGTCGTCGGCCACGGGTGACGCCCCGCTGCAGACCACCGGCGGCACCCCGGTCCGCGGCTTCGTCCGCGGCGCGGAGAGCACTCCGGTCCCGCGGGCCGCGGTCACGCTGATCTCCCTCGGGGGTCGCCAGCTGGGCCGCGCGGTCGCGCAGGGCGACGGCTCCTACGCGGTCGACGCCCCCGGCGCCGGCTCGTACGTACTGATCGCCTCGGCCGACGGCTTCCAGCCGCAGGCCTCCACGATCGTCGTCTCCGACGAGGCCCTCACGTACGACATCCTGCTGAGCGGCACGAGCGGCCTCAGCGGTGTGGTGCGGGCCTCCGACGGCAAGCTGCCGGTGGCGGGCGCGATGGTCATCGTGACCGATGTGCGCGGCGATGTCCTGGCCACCGGGCTCACCGGTGAGCAGGGCGAGTTCACCTTCGCCGAGCTGGTCCCCGGACAGGTCACCATCGCGGTGAACGCCGCGGGACACCGCCCGATGGCGCTGCCCGTCGAGGTCGGCGCGGTCGGCGTCACCCGGGTCGAGGTCGAGCTGAACGCCGGTTCGCAGGTGCTCGGCACGGTGCGTGCCGCGGACGGTCCGCTGAACGACGCGCGGGTCACCCTGGTGGACGCGGCGGGCAACGTCGTCTCCACCGCCACCACCGGGTCGGACGGCGCGTACGCCTTCACCGACCTGGACAGCGGCGAGTACACGGTCATCGCGACCGGCTACCCGCCGGTGGCGACGGGCCTGACCGTCTCCGGTGAAGGTGTCAGCGACCACGACATCGAACTCGCCCACCCCGGCGAGTAGTTGACCCCGGCCCGTGCGCGCGCTCTGAGCGGATGCGTGCGCGCGGGCCGGTGTGGGAAGGGCCCCCGGGTCGGTGGTGACGTACACGGCAGGGGACGGCCGTGTCACCGCCGCCGGGGGCCGCACTCTTTTTGAGCTTGAGAGCTTTTGAGCTCTTGGCATTTTGAGCTTTGGCAAGGAGCAAACGGGATGGGACTCAGCGCTCGGATTCGGACGCGCGACGGGTGGGCGGTATCGCACGCCGTCGTCACCCTCACCGACATGACCGGTACGCAGGTGCTGCGGGCCGCGGCGGACGGAGAGGGAGCCGTGCGCGACGCGACGGAACTGCCTCCGGGCCCGTACACCGTCATCGTCACCGCGGTGGGCTACGCGCCCGTGGCCTCGACGGCGCTGGTCACGGCCAGCGGCCGTGCGGAGGTCGGCAACATCGTGCTTGCCCGGCAGGGTGGCACGGAGCTGCCGCCGCCCGGGCCCTGGACCATCGACCCCGCGCACTCGACGGTGGGGGCGGTCGCCCAGCATCTGGGGATCACCAGTGTGCACGGGCGGTTCACGGAGTTCGGGGGGCGGGTGGAGATCGCCGAGGACGTGGAGAAGTCGCGCGTCGAGGCGGTCATCAGGTCGGCGTCCATCGACACGGGCAACGGCATGCGGGACGGTCACCTGAAGTCGCCCGACTTCCTGGACGTCGAGCAGTACCCGGAGCTTGTCTTCCGGTCGAACGGGCTCACGCCCGCCGGTCCGGACCGCTGGACGGTGCACGGTGAGCTGGGCATGCACGGTGTCGTACGCCCGGTCGACCTGGACCTGAGCTACCTCGGCACGGGCGCGGATCCCTGGGGCGGGACCCGGGCGGCGTTCCGGGCCACGGCGGAGCTGCGGCGTGAGGACTTCGCCATGAACTACAACCAGGTGGTGCAGGCGGGCATCTCGGCGATCGGGACGACGCTGCGGGTGGAGCTGGACATCCAGGCGGTGCAGGGGGAGAGCCTCCCGCAGGTCTAGGCGGGAACAGGAGGGGCGCGGCGTAGGGTGCGATGCATGGCACCCGACATCGCGACCAACACCACCGTGTCCCTCGATGAGTTGCTGGACTTCGTTCGGCCACGGCACCGCGCCATCCTGCTGACCGCCCGCGCGGACGCGACCCCGCAAGGCTCCCCCCTGACCTGCGGGGTCGACGACTCCGGGCGCATCGTGGTGTCCACGTACCCGGAGCGGGCGAAGACGCGGAACGCCAAGCGGAATCCGCGGGTCAGCATCATGGTCCTGAGCGACGAGTGGAACGGCCCCTGGGTCCAGATCGACGGCACGGCCGAGGTCATCGACTCCCCGGAGTCGGTGGAGCCCCTCGTCGAGTACTTCCGGAACATCTCCGGCGAGCACCCGGACTGGGACGAGTACCGCGAGGCGATGGTGAAGCAGGGCAAGTCCATCATCCGGATCACCCCGGAGCGCTGGGGCCCGGTGGCCACGGGCGGATTCCCCGCGGCGAAGGCCTAGCGGCACGGCCAAGGCCCAGTGGCCCGCTAGAGCATCGCCTCGATGCCCGCGACCAGCAGGTCGAGGGCGACCGTGAAGTCCAGCTCCCACATCTCCTCGACCGTGGACCCGCCCCGCGCCTCCATCATGTCGGCGGAACTGTGCAGCACGTCCTCCAGGCCCGGCTGGGCGCTGACGGCACCCATGGCCTCCTTGAAGTACTGCTCCGGGGTCAGCCCGGCCGCCGCGCACCGCGCGATGTAGTGGCCCTGCACGGTGCCGAATCCGTAGACGAACTGGAAGACGGCGGCGATCGCCCCGGCCTGCTTCTCCGTCGGCAGGCCGGTCCCGCGGACCACCTGCTGCACGGCCAGGGAGAACTTGATCCAGTTCGGGCCGATGTTCAGGTAGTTGCCGACCAGCGGCGAAACCCAGGCGTGCCGGACCAGCAACGCCCGGTACTCCTGGGCCAGTCCACGCAGCGAGTCGCGCCACGGGGCGGCGCTGAGGGACTCCGGGTCCGGCAGGCGCATCTCCCCCGCTGCCGCGTCCAGGGCGAGTTCCAGCAGGTCGTCCTTGGTGTCGACGTACCAATACACGGACATCGCCGTGACGTTCAGATCCGCGGCGAGCCGGCGCATGGAGAACTTGGCGAGGCCCTCCTCGTCCAGGAGGCGGACCGTGGCCTCGGTGATGCGGTCACGGTCGAGGCCGGTCGGCTGATCACTCCTGCGGCTGCCCGCGCCGTTGCGGGCGGCCTTGCCCTCCAGCCAGACGCTGGTCCGCGCGGGGCGCTTCGCGCGGTCGGCTGCCTTCGCCATGGGCGCACCTTCCTGGTCCTGAGCTCTTGAAACGGTGGCCCGGAGGTGCCGGTGGCACCGGTGGTCCGGGGGCGGGCGACAGACCGGAATCGCTCGGTCCGTCGCCCGCCGACGATGCTATGCGGACACCTCCGCCGACTCCGTCTTGGCAGAGTCTGCCCTTTCCGCCCGCTTCAGCAACGCGGCCGCCAGCATGCCTCCGACGAACACGGCGACCGCGCCCACCAGCTGACTGGTCTCAAGGCCCGAGGAGAAAGCGTCGGCGATTTTCGCGCGTTCGCCCTTCGACTCGGCGGCGGCGAGCGCGGCGGGCAGCGACACCGCGGAGACCGTCACGAGCGAGGCGAACCGGGAGTTGAGGACGGCGCCGAGGACGGCGACGCCAAGCCCGTTGCCGAACTCCGCGAGCGTGCCGTTGACGCCCGCGCCCACGCCCGCCTTCTCCGGCGGGATCGCGCTCATGATGGCGTTGGCCATGGCGGGCATGGCGAGCGCGATGCCCGCGCCCATCACGATGAGCCCGATCAGCATGCCGGTGTAGTTGTCGCCGCCGAGTACGGCGATCGCGACGAGGCCCGCGGAGAGCAGGGTCATGCCGATGGCGATCGTCGCCGGGGTGCTAGTCCTCTTCAGGAGCCGTGCGCCGAGGCCGGTGAGGTTGAGCGCGACGACGGTGACCGCGAGCGGCGCCGTCCGCAGGCCCGCCTCCAACGGCTCGTATCCGAGCACGAATTGAAGGTGCTGGGTGAGCAGGAACAGCGAGCCGCCCATGCCGAAGGCGACCAGGATGGCGCCCGCGACGGCGCCGATGAAGCGCTGGTTGCGGAAGAAGTGCATGTCCAGCATCGGGTACGGGATGCGCAGCTCCCAGACGACGAAGACGCCGAGGACCACGACGCCCACCACGGCCGCGAGCAGCACCTGCGTCGACGTCCAGCCGTGCTCGGGCCCGGAGATGATCGCGTAGACCACCGAGGCCATACCTATGGTCGAGAGCAGCGCTCCGAGCAGGTCGGGGCGATCGCCCTGCGGGTTCTTGGACTCGGGGACGAGCTTGACGACGGCGGCGAGCGCGACGATCACGACGGGGATGTTGATCAGGAAGATCGCGCCCCACCAGAAGTGGTTGAGCATGACGCCGCCCATCAGCGGGCCGACGGCGAAGCCGAGGGAGTTGACGGTCGACCAGAGGCCGATCGCCTTCATCCGCTCGGTGTCGTCGAAGATCTGCACGATCACGGCGAGCGTGGTGGTGATCAGGAGCGCGCCGCCGATGCCCATCCCGGCCCGCGCGGCGATGAGCTGCGTGGAGGACTGGGCGAGACCCGCGACGAGCGATCCGATGCCGAAGAGGGCGAGGCCCGCGGTGAGCATCTTCTTACGGCCGTAGCGGTCGGACGCGCTGCCCGCGGTGAGCAGCAGGCCGGACTGGACGAGCGAGTAGGCGTTGATCATCCACTGGATGTCGGCCGTGGACGCGTCGAGCTCCTCGGTGAGGGAGGGGATGGCGACGTTCAGGACGGTGTTGTCCAGGAGGACGGTGAGCTGGGCGAGGCAGATGACGCCGAGGATCAGCCAGCGTTGGGGGTGTCCTTGTGGGACTTGGGGGATCTCGGCGGCCGTCGATGCCGTCATGCCCTCTCTCCTTCTGCTTATACGGTGTACGTGGGGTCAGCGACGTACACCGTAAAGCATCTCTCGTACGGTGTACAAGAGAGTTTCCGGAGGGGGAGAGGGCGGGACGGCATCGACGGCGGCGGTCAGGCCTTAGATCAGGTCAGGCCTTCGGCTGCGTCAGGTCGTAGAACGTGGCGCTGCCCACCGTGACCTTCTTGAAGGTGTCCTCCACCCAGGAGGTGATCTTGGAGGAGGTGCCGCTGTCGCCGCCCATGCCTCCCATGCCACCGCCCGAGATGAAGTAGTGGATCTTCCCGCTCTCGACGTACTGCTTGAACTGCGCGAGCGTCGGGGACGGGTCGCTGCCGTTGAAGCCGCCGATGGCCATCACCGGGTCGCCGGTGGCCAGCTGGTAGCTCGCGGCGTTCTGCGAGCCGATGGCCGCCGCCGCCCAGGTGTAGTCCCCGGCGTTCGACTCCAGGAGCTTCTTCGCCTTGGCGCTGACCTGGGCGCCGTCGAGGAGGCCGCCCATGCCTCCGCCTCCGCCTATTCCGCCGCGCTCACCGGTGGCGCCGCCGGGCATGGTGCCCCGCTGCTTGCCCTGCTGGCTGTTCTGGCCCGGGGGCCGGCGCATACCGCCGCCGTTCTGGCCGCCGGTGGGGGGCTGCATGGCTTTGCCGTTCTGACCGCCGGGGGGCAGCTGCATCCCCCCGCGGCCGTCCCCGCCCGGGAAGCCGCCCCGGGGGCCGCCGCCCATCCCTCCCGCCGAAGCGGGACCCGCGGTCACGATCGACCCGGTGTGCGCGCTGTTCACGGTGGAGAGGGTGTACGCGACCGGCCCCGCCACGGAGGCGGCGAGACTCAGCCCCACGGCCGCGAGGGCCAGTTGGCGCCCGACGCGAGCCACGAGCAGCAGACCGAGCGCGCCCACCAGACCGCCGACGAGCACCGCCCAGCGCAGCCACGGCAGGTAGTCGGGGGTCCGGCCGAGCAGGACGTACCCCCACCACGCCGTCCCCGCGACGGCCACGCCGAGCAGCGCGCCCGCCCACCACCTGGCCCGCTCCTCCCACAGGACCGTGGCGCCCATGCCGATCAGGGCGGCGATGTAGGGGGCGAGGGCGATCGTGTAGTACTGGTGGAAGATCCCCGCCATGAAGCTGAAGACGGCCGCCGTCATCAGCAGCGCACTGCCCCACGCCACGAACGCCGAGCGCGTGGTGTCGGTCCTGCGGGCCTTCCAGGTGAGGACGATGCCGCCGACGAGCAGGATCAGCGCGGCCGGGATCAGCCACGAGATCTGGCTGCCGACCTCGGAGTTGAACATCCGCCCGAGCCCGGTCTCGCCCCACTGACTCCCGCCCGCGCCGCCGCCAGGTCCGCCGCCCCCGCCCACGCTGCCGGTCTCGTCGCCGCTGATGCGGCCGAGGCCGTTGTAGCCGAAGGTCAGCTCAAGGAAGGAGTTGTTCTGCGAGCCGCCGATGTACGGGCGCGATGACGCGGGCCACAGCTCCACGATCGCCACCCACCAGCCGCCCGCGACGATCATCGCGAGCCCGGAGAGGGCGAGCTGGCCGAAGCGCTTGCGCAGCCGCACGGGTGCGCACACCGCGTACAGGACCGCGAGCGGCGGCAGGATCAGGAACGCCTGCAGCGTCTTGGCCAGGAAGGCGACACCGACGGCGACACCCGCCCAGACCAGCCACTTGGTGCGGCCGTTCTCCAGGGCGCGAAGGACGCAGTACACGGTGACGGTCATCAGGAGCGCGAGCAGCGCGTCCGGGTTGTTGAACCGGAACATCAGCGCGGCGACGGGCGTCAGCGCGAGCACCGCGCCCGCGATGAGCCCGGCCGCCGGGCTGAAGCGACGGCGGACGGCGGCGTACAGGACGCCGACCGTCGTGACGCCCATGAGCACCTGCGGGGCGAGCACCGCCCAGGAGTTGAGCCCGAAGACGCGTACGGACAGCGCCATCGGCCAGAGCGCGGCCGGGGGCTTGTCGACGGTGATCGCGTTGCCCGCGTCGAGCGAGCCGAAGAACATCGCCTTCCAGCTCTGGCTGCCCGCCTGGACGGCCGCGGAGTAGAAGGAGTTGGCGTAGCCGGAGGCGCTGAGGTTCCAGAGGTAGAGGACCGCGGTGGCGAGCAGCAGCCCCAGGAACGCGGGGCGCGCCCAGCGCGGGTCCTCGGGCCGCCCGCGCCAGGCCCGGGCGAGGAACCCGCCCGCGGCGGCCCGCCGGTGGCCTGCGCCTTCGTGGGGCGGGGCGGCCGGTGGCGGGGGCGCCGGATGGGCCGAGTGATCGGGGTGGGTGGTCGTCATCGCGCGTTCCTCGGGTCGTGGGTGTCCGCGGCTGCGGTGACGCGGAGGTGCTGGTCGTCGTGGGGGAGTTGCTCGTACCGGATCGCGGGAGCCGCCGCTGTGTCCCGTCGCTCGGGGAAGACCCAGGCCCGCAGGAGCAGGAACCGCAGCACGGTCGCCGCGAGGTTGGCGGCTATCAGCACGGCGAGTTCCGTGGAGTGGGACGGGGAGCCCGACGCCGCGCCGAGCGCGGCCAGCGAACCGCTGGTCAGGACCAGGCCGATGGCGAAGACCACCAGGCCCTGCGCCTGGTGCCGCATCGCGCGGTCACGCCCGCGCACCCCGAAGGTCAGGCGCCGGTTGGCGGCGGTGTTGGCGACCGCTGACACAAGCAGGGCGAGGGCGTTGGCCACCTGCGAGCCCGAGAACGTACGGAAACCGGAGTACAGGAGCAGGTAGAAGAGCGTGGAGAGCGCGCCGACCACGCAGAAGCCGACGAGCTGGCGGGCGAGGCCGCCCGGCACTCCGGTCAGCTGACGGTCGCGCGGGTCGTCCCCGAAGGGACGGGCAAGGCGGTCGAGCGGGAGCGCGCCGACCGCGAGCGCCCTGCCCACGCGCCACACGCCCTTGAGGTCGTCCGTGGCCGTCCTGACCAGGTGGACGGTGGAGTCGGGGTCGTCGACCCAGTCCACCGGCACCTCATGGATGCGCAGGCCCGCCCGCTCGGCGAGCACCAGCATCTCCGTGTCGAAGAACCACCCCGTGTCCTCGACCAGCGGGAGCAGCACCCCCGCCACATCGCCCCTGATGGCCTTGAACCCGCACTGCGCGTCGGAGAAGCGCGCCTGAAGGGAGCCGCGCAGGATGAGGTTGTAGCTGCGCGAGATGAACTCCCGCTTGGGGCCGCGCACCACCCGCGAGCTGCGCGCGAGCCGGGAGCCGATCGCCAGGTCCGAGTGGCCGGAGATCAACGGCGCCACCAGCGGGAGCAGCGCGTTGAGGTCGGTGGACAGGTCCACGTCCATGTAGGCGAGGACGGGGGCGTCCGAGGCGGACCAGACGGCGCGCAGCGCCCGCCCGCGCCCCTTCTGTTCGAGCCGTGTGTAGCGGACCTCTTCGCTCGACGCCGCGAGCTGCGCCGCCACCTCGGGGGTGCGGTCCGTGGACGCGTTGTCCGCGATGGTGATGCGGAAGGGGTAGGGGAAGGTCGACGCGAGGTGGTCGTGCAGGCGCCGCACACACGGCCGCAGGTCCTTCTCCTCGTTGTAGACGGGGATCACGATGTCCAGGACGGGTACGGGTACGTCGCGCCGTCCGGCGGGAAGGTGGGCCCGCGCCGGCAGAGGGACCGAGCAAGCGCCGCCCGGGGAAGAGTCGGTTTGCATGACACCGACATTCGCCAAGTGGTCTGTCAGGGCCGTGTGGTGAGCCTGTGGCCCGCCTGTGAGTGCGGTACAGGGGCGCTGACCTGGTCCGATACGGCGGGCAGCGTCACCGCGAACACGGTTCGTCCCGGCACGCTGTCGACCGTCACACCGCCGCCGTGCGCCGCGACGATGGCCTGCACGAGGGCGAGGCCGAGCCCGGTGGACCCGGCGTTGCGGGAGCGCGAGGCGTCGCCGCGGGCGAAACGCTCGAAGACGTGGGGGAGGAGGGCGGGGGCGATGCCGGGGCCGTCGTCCTGGACCTCCAGGCGGACGCCGGGACCGGCCGCCCGTACGCGAGCGGTGACCTTCGTGCCCGGTGGCGTGTGCGTACGCGCGTTGGCGAGGAGGTTGACGACGACCTGGTGGAGACGGGCGGCGTCGGCGTGGACGAGCGCGGGCTCGTCCGGCAGCTCAAGGGACCAGACGTGGTCGAGGCCGGCGGCGCGCGCGTCGCTCACGGCGTCCACGACGAGCGGTGAGAGATCAGTGCTCTGATACGAGAGCGGCAGTCTGGCTCCGGGGCCCCCGGGGCCTCCGGGGCCCCCACCGGACCGTGCGCCATCCCGCCCCTCGTCGAGCCGCGCGAGCAGCAGCAGGTCCTCCACGAGCCCCGTCATCCGCTGCGCCTCGGACTCGATCCGGCCGAGGGCATGCCGGGTGTCGGGCCCGGTCGTCTCCCGCCCCCTGCGCGTCAGTTCGGCGTACCCGCGGATCGAGGCCAGCGGCGTACGCAGCTCATGGCTGGCGTCCGCGACGAACTGCCGTACCCGCGTCTCGCTCTCCTGGCGTGCGTGCAGCGCGGAGTGCACATGGTCGAGCATCCGGTTGAGCGCGGCGCCCACCTGCCCGACCTCGGTGTTGGGCCCCGTGTCGGGGACGCGCTCGTACAGCGTCACCTCGCCGCTGTGCAGGGGGAGTTCGGAGACCCGTGTCGCGGTCGCCGCGACCCTGCGCAGCGGTCGCAGCGCGACGCCGACCATGACCGCGCCCGCGAGCGACGCGGCCACCAGGCCCGCGGCGGTGACGCTGACCTCGACGATGACCAACGTACTGAGAGTGTTCTGCACCTTGGTGGTGGGGATGCCGACGAGGAAGTCGCCGCTCGGCCCCGCCGCGTACTTCACGCGGTACTCGCCGAGCCCCGGGATGTCGACGCTGTGCGCCTTCCCGTCACGCGGGACGGAGCCGAGCGCGGCCGACTCCGCCGCGTCGAGCTGCTCGGTCCGCGGCTCGTAGCTGCCGCTGGCCGGCTCGGTGCTGACGAGGGCCTGACCGACCGAGCCGTCTTCGTCGACGACGGCTCCGATGGTGCCGACCTCCTGGGGGCCCTTGGAGACGAACCGCAGCGGATCGTCCGGATCCCCGGGAAGCCTCGTGTGCCCTCCGGAACCCGAGTCGTCCTTGCCCCCTAAGACGGGCGGGCCCTCCGCCCGCATCGCGACCGCACCGAGCGCGTGGTCGAGCTGCTCGTAGAGGTGCGAGCGCAGCGCGATGGTCGTCACCGTGCCGATGACCGCGCAGACGACGGCGATCAGCGCGACCGCCGAAACGACGAGCCGCGTCCGCAGCGACCGCGGCTGTCGCCGCCGCTTCATGAGACGGCTGCGCCCTCGACCGCGGGCGCAGGCTTGATCAGATACCCGGCACCGCGCCGCGTATGGATCATCGACTCGCGGCCGACGTCGATCTTCCTGCGCAGATACGAGATGTAGAGCTCGACGACGTTGGCCTGACCCCCGAAGTCGTAGTTCCACACGCGGTCGAGGATCTGCGCCTTGCTGAGCACGCGCCGCGGATTGCGCATCAGGAAGCGCAGCAGCTCGAACTCGGTGGCGGTGAGGTGGATGGAGTCCCCGCCCCGCGTCACTTCATGGCTGTCCTCGTCGAGGGTCAGATCCCCCACGGCCAGGACGGACTCACTGCGCCGGTCGGAGGCCCCCGCCCGCCGGATGAGGCCGCGCAGCCGTGCGACGACCTCCTCCAGGCTGAAGGGCTTGGTGACGTAGTCGTCGCCCCCTGCGGTGAGCCCGGCGATGCGGTCCTCGACGGCGTCCTTGGCCGTCAGGAACAGCACCGGCACATCGGGAAGCTCGCGCCGCAGCCGGCCGAGGACGGCGAGGCCGTCCATGTCGGGCAGCATCATGTCGAGCACGACGGCATCGGGCTTGAAGGCCCGCGCGGTACGCACCGCACCGGCGCCGTCCCCCGCGCTGCGGATCTGCCAGCCCTCGTAACGCAGGGCCATGGAGAGCAGCTCCGTCAGCGACACCTCGTCGTCGACGACGAGCACGCGGACGGGGCTTCCGTCCGCCCTGAGCAGTTCGGTACGCCCCTGGGGCAAGGTCGTAGTCATGACGGACAGCGTGCGGCGCGGCCCTGAGAGTGCCCTTGCCGGAACCTGTGAATTCCCTGAGAAACGCCCCGGCGCTTATGGGCCTCCCGGTGGCTACGGGCCGCCGGTGCCTACGGGCCGCCTCCCGGCAACCCGAAGAGCTCGGCCGCGTTCCCGTGACAGACGGCCCGCAGCCAGTCGTCCCCCAGGCCGAGCCGCTCAAGGGCGTGCAGCTGATGAACGTACGCGTACGGAATGTTGGGAAAGTCCGTCCCCAGCAGGATCCGCTCCCCCAGAGCGGCGAGCCGGGGCAGCTCGGCGCGCGGGAACGGCGTGAGCCGCTCGCTGAAGTCGGTGAACGCCATGGTGGTGTCCAGCCGGACCTCTCCATAGCGCTCGGCGAGGTCCAGAAAGGCGCCGTACTCCGGCATCCCCATGTGCGCCACGACGAGCCGCAGCCGGGGATGGCGCGCGAGCAGACGTGCGATGGGCTCGGGCCCGGTGTGCTTGCCGGGCGCGGGCCCTGACCCGCAGTGCGTCACGACGGGAATCCCGGCGTCGGCGAGGAGCCCCCATACGGGGTCGAGCGCGACGTCATTGGGGTCATAACCCCCCACCTGCACATGCGACTTGAAAACCCGCGCCCCGCCGTCGACGGCGGCCCGCACATACGCCTCCGCTCCCGGCTCGGGAAAGAAGGTCGCGGTATGCAGACAGTCGCCCGTACGGCGGGCGAAGTCGGCGGCCCATCCGTTGAGCCACTGCGCCATGCCGGCTTTGTGCGGATAGACCATAGAAGTAAAGGCAAGCACCCCGAACTCTCTGAGCACCGCAAGGCGTTGTTCCTCATCCCGCCGATAGGCGATGGGCCACGTCATGCCCGTGAGGGGCCCAGCGGCATCGAAGTATTCCCACACCTTCTTCAGCACGCGCTCGGGCATGAAGTGCGTGTGTACGTCGATGAGGCCGGGCAGCGAGAGCCGCTCCCAGAAGCGACGCACGCTCAGGCTCTCGTCGAGTTCTCCGCTATCCCCGCTCAAAGCCGTAACTCCGCTCCACCTTGGCGACATGGACGGAGTACTTCTCGTACCACTCACCGCGCCCGCGCTTCTGCGCCGCACGGTGCTCGGCGTCGCCGCGCCACTCCTTGATCGCGTCCTCGTCACGGAAGTACCCGACGGTGATGCCGAGCCCGCCGGGCGTACGCGCGGACTCCATCCCGAGGAAACCGGGCACGGAGGCGACGATCTCGTCCATGCGAGTACTGGTCGCGTCGTATCCATCGTCACCGCCCTCTTCGTCGTCGGGGACGGTCCTCACGGAGGTGAAGACGACGGTGTAGTAAGGCGGTTCAAAGGGCGGGACAGGCGCCAAGGGCTGATCACTCATGACCCCAGAGTCGACCGCGTTCGACCCCTCTGTCCACCCTCTCCCCGCTTCATTGCCGTACGGGCAGGGAGACTTGACCATCCGGTCAGCTGGGGGGGCACGAGCCTCAGAAGAGCCCACTCTGAACGGCGGGCACTTCCCGCACAGGAACGGTCGTACGGACCACTCCGCGAGCTCCTTCGAGCCGCCACCCGCGCAAGAGCCGACTATCAAGAACAACAAGGCGCCCCGTGTCGCTGATGTCACCCATGTCACCGAGATAGAGATCGGGCCCGGCAACGGCGAGAAGCGATCCCGTCACGACCCCACCGTCGACCAGCTCGGTGACGGCGACCCCACCGAGCCCCGCAATCCGCTCCACGCCGAACACAGCACCGTGATCCACCACGCCGTGCTCCCCCAGGTCCAACCGCTCCAAGGACTCGGGCCACCCTCCCAGCGCGAGGGCGAAGCCATGCAGGCGCTCCAGCTCACGCCGCCGCTCCTCCACCCCCGGCAGGGAGGCCCTGACGGCCCGCTTTCTGGCGTACGAGATCCGGTCGGGCACCCCCAGGGCAACCCGCAACAGCTCCTCGGCCCGCCGCGCGGCCATCAAGGGCCCACGCCCGAGCCAGACGAAGGCGACGGCCCCCTGTTCGAGCAGCCGGGCGGGTCCTCGCTCCTCGCGGGTGATCCCGACCTTGACCATGCCCACGCCGAACCAGGCGAGGTAGACGCGATAGGTCCGGGGATCATCGGCGATGGTGTCGGCGGCCACGGAGTGCGCCCGGTCGAGCCGCGCACACTCGGCACACCGGGCCTGCGTCCCCCGCCCCGGCACGGCGGCGGCAACCGGACAGGGATTCCCCCGAGCCCCCACACACTCCCGCCGCCCCACGACGCGAAACCCCACCGGCCGCCCCACAACCAAGGAACTGACGTCCCCCCGCTCCCACACAAGCACAGGCCGCCCCGAATCCCCCCAGCTCAACCCCGCACTACGCCACTCCATGGGGACAGTCTCGCGCAGCCTGGCCCCGGCCAAGCGGCGTGGAGGCAACGCGAAAGGCCCCCGGATCTCTCCGGGGGCCTTTCGTCACTGTGCACTCGGCAGGATTCGAACCTGCAACCTTCTGATCCGTAGTCAGATGCTCTATCCGTTAAGCTACGAGTGCTTGATTCTTCTGTTTTCTGTCTTCGCTTCCCGGCCTTTCGGCCCGTTCGCGGCGACAGGAAGAACATTACATGACCGCCGCCGCCATGTGAAATCCGTTAGCCGCACCGCTTGCGACCTGCGGAAACGCTCCTCGCGAGGGGGAAGCGACCGAAGCCCCGGTCCAAGGGACCGGGGCTTCGGGATCTTGCAGCGGAGGCGGAGGGATTTGAACCCTCGATGGGATGTAAGTCCCAAACCGCATTAGCAGTGCGGCGCCATAGACCGGACTAGGCGACGCCTCCAGCTTGCACACCTGCGCGAGCGCGGGTGGTGCGTGCAGATGATGACACAGCCGAGCGGCGTGTCACCAATCGCGGACTCCAAGGTACTAGTCGGGCGGCCCGCAGGGCAAAGCGTCTTCCCGCGCCCGCAACGTCATGGCGTCAACGGCGTTAGTCGCGGTAGAGCCCGTACGTGTTCGCGTCCGGTATCCCGCACCCAGTGGAGCCCTGTCATGCTGCGCCGTCTCGCCCTCACCGCCGTCGCGTCCGCCGCCGCCCTGTCCGCGGCGCCCGCCGTCGCCCATGCCGACATGGGCCCGCTGCACCTGTCGACGCCGTTGACCAAGTCGACCCCCGACCGGCTCACGGTGGAGGTCACGGGTGCCGGGGGAGGCGCGGACGGGACGTACGAGCTGGAATGCCACCCGACGGGCGGTACGCACCCGAACGCGCAGGAAGCGTGCGGGAAGCTCGACGAGGGCTCGTGGGGCCACGACAGGTTCGCGCCCGTGCCGGACGACGCGAACTGCACCATGCAGTACGGCGGCCCCGCCACCGCGCACATCACCGGCACCTGGAACGGGCGGCCCGTCGACGCGACGTACAACCGCAGCAACGGCTGCGAGATCAGCCGCTGGGACGACTTGGTGCCGGTGCTGCCCGAGGCCGCCGGCGCCTAGTCCCGGTCCGGTTGATCCCGGCCCGGTTGGCCCCCGTCCGTACCGCCTGGCCGCAACCCCCTCGTGACCAGGCAGTACGGAAGCCTCACATCCTCTGCATGCGACCTCCCTCTCATCCGGCGTCGCGTGCACAACCACTCCCCGTAGACTCCCTCCCGTGACACGCCGCGGGTCGCGGGGCAAGATGGCCTGGGCGAGTCGGCAAGCAGCAGTAATCAGGGAGGAAGCGTCGTCGTGAGCAGCAGGCCATCCCGAGGCGCTGCTCGCCTCGCAGCCATACTCGACGCGCTCCCGGACGCGTTGGTCCTGGTCAACGCCAACGGGACCGTCGTGAACGCGAACGCGATCGCGCTCGAGGCGTTCGAAGCGCCCGGCACCGCACTCGTGGGCCGTGGGCTGCTCGATCTGTTGCCGGAGTTCGACTCCCGGCTCATTCCCGGATCGATGCGCCGGCCCGAGTCCATCGACGAGCGCGGCCGTACGAAGCCGACGCGGATGACCGCCCGGCGCACGGACGGCGGCGAGTTCCCCGTCGAGGTCACCAGCTCGAACCTCGAGGACATCCGGGACGCGTACGACAATTACGGCTACACCGGTGACGAGTTGCTCATGCTCGTCGTACGCGACCTTTCGGGCGCCGTCGACACCGAGGCCGAACTCGCGCGCTCGCAGCGGCAGACCGAGATGATCCTGCGCGCCGCGGCCGAAGGTGTCGTCGGCACGGACACCGACGGGAGGGTCGTCCTCGTCAATCCGGCCGCCGCGCAAATACTGGGGTTCCGGGCCAGCGACCTCGGCGGGCAGGAGCTGCACCATCTGGTGCTCCACTCGCGCGCCGACGGTGAGCCCTTCCCGTACGAGGAGTCTCCGCTCGCCGACACGCTCCGCTCCGGGCGCAAGCACCGGGTGCGCGGACAGGTCCTGTGGTCCAAGAGCGGCGACCGCGTCGCCGTCGACCTGACCACGGCCCCCGTGCGGGACGGCGACCAGCTCGTCGGCGCGGTCATGACATTCACCGACCGGCGGCCCTACGACGCGCTCGCCGAAGAGCACGAAGCCGCCATCGCGCAGCACGCGGAGGAGATGCAGGCCGCGACCGAGCGGCGCACGGAAGAGCTGCGGGCCGCCACCGAGCGGCACACCGCTGAGCTGGCCGCCGCCGCCGAGCAGCGCGAAGAGGAGATCGCCGCCGAGCAGGAGCGGTACGCGGCGCTCGCCGAGCGCGAGAAGGACCGGTTCGAGGCGCTGGCCGAGCGCGAGAAGGAGCGGTACGACACTCTTGCCGCGCGGCACGAGCAGCTGCTCGCCGTGCTCGGTTCCTCGCTGCGGGGCCCGCTCGACGAGCTGCGGCGTGAGCTTTCAGCCCTCGCGGCGGACGACGCCGGGCAGTTGTGGCCGGAGGCGAATCAGGTCCTTCATCATCTTTCCGCCGGGTACGCGCGCATCACCACCCTTGTCGACAATGTGCTGGGCTTCCAGCTGCTCGACTCGGGCGCCGAGCAGCTCTCTCGTATGAACGTCATGCTCGATGCCGTCGTCGCTTCGGGCGTCGAGGGCGCGGTCGAGCTCATCGGTCCAGGCCGCGCGCAGTTCGCGGTACACGCGCCGCCGATCGAGGTCGAGGTCGACCCCGGGCGGCTCGCCACGGCACTGGCGCACCTCGTCGCCGACGTGGCGGGCATCGACGCCACGGGTAACGCGCGCGCCGGCGCGGCTCCTTCGGCCGCCGTGTCCGCCGGTGGATATGTCGACTCGACCGTGGTCGTCGCCGCGGCTCAGCGCGGTGAGGTCGTACGCATCGAGGTGCGGGGGCCTTACGCCGGCGGGGACCCGGTGCACGAGCCGATCGTGCGGGGCATCGTGCGGGCGCACGGAGGCGTGCTGCAGACGCATGAGGTGCCGGGGATGAGCGGCAATGCGTACGTTCTTGAGGTGCCGATCGGGAGTGGGGGCGGGGCGGTTTCCGGGGGCGGGGCCGGGTCAGGAGCCGGGGCCAGTTCTGAGGCTGCCGGTTCTGAGGTTGCCGGTTCTGAGGTTGCCGGTTCTGAGGTTGCCGGATCTGAGGCTGCCGGATCCGCTGGTGGGGCTTCCGTCGGTTCTGCTGGTGGGGCTTCCGCCGGTTCTGGTGTTGGTTCTGCCGTCGTCCTGCCTGAGCAGGCGTCCGGTGCCACGGGTGGTGGGCGGCGTCGGGCTCGGCGGGCTGCTGGGCCTTCCGTCGACTCGTTCCTGGACAGTTCGGTTTCCGGCGATGCGACCTCCGGGGGGACTACCTCCGGAGGTGTTGCCGCTGAGGGCGGCGCTTCTCCCACCGGGACCGGGCGGCGGCGCGGGCGGCGTGCGGCTGAGGCCGAGGCCGAGGCTGCGGAGGCTGCCGGTGTTGTGGGGACTGCCGGTGCTCCTGGTACTCCTGGTGCTTCCGTTGCTCCGGAGGCAGCCGTACAGGGCGGGAGTTCGCAGACTTCGGGTGGTACCGGGCGGCGGCGTGCCCGGCCCAGCGCTGCGGAGGGTTCCGTGGGCTCCGCGGTCACCGCGAGCACCGTTGGTTCCGCAGGCTCCGTAGGTTCCGTGGTGACCGCTGCCGAGCATGCCGCCGGGTCGGCCGCGCTGGGGCAGACGGTGCCGCCGCAGGGCGTGCCGGTTCCCGCGGGGGCGGTGGCTCCTTCGGGTGGCGCTGCCTCGGGGCAGCGGGCTCGGCGGGACGATGAGCAGTTGGCGTTGCCGCCTGCCTTGCCTGCTGCCGCCGGGGGTTCCGGGGCCGGGAATTCCGGGGTCGGGAGTGCTGTCGCTGTCGCCGGGCCGGGTGCCGTTGCCGGTGACGCGGGCGAGGCCTCGTCCAGGCCCACCGGGCGGCGCCGCCGTGCGCTGGCCGCCGCCAAGGAGCGGGCCGCTGCCGAGGAGGCTCCCAGCGGGCGCGTCTTCGCGCTGCCGCCCGCGTCGGTGGACCAGGACGACACGGGCCAGCACGAAGCCGCGCTGCGCCACCCCTCCGACGATCACACCCCGCCGCAGCCGCATCCGGCTGAGGCACCTACGGGACGGCGACGGTCACATCCTGCCCCGCCCGCACCCGCAGCCCCGTCCGCGCCCGCAGCCCCGCCCGCGCCCGAAGCTCCGGGCGCCCCCGCTACGCCCCCCGCGGGGGACGCGCAAGGGACCCCGCCCGCCGGCGTTCCCTCGCAGGCCACCTCGTACGCCGAAGGCACTCCCGCACCGGGCATCGCCACTCCCAGCAGGGGTGTCGCGCTGCCGCCCGAGCGCGGTAACCAGGCGCGGGCCGCGCAGCCGCTGCCCGCCGAGGCCCCGGCCGGCGACCCCAACTCGACGCAGGGCCGCGCGATCAGCGTGCGTACGCTCGGGCAGGGCGTTCCCTTCGGCCAGCAGATCGCCGAGCAGCAGCAGCGTCGGCAGGGCCTCTCGCAAGGCCAGGGCCAGCAGACGCCGGGCCAGACGCCGGGCCAAGCCCCGCAGAATCCGCAGATCCCGCAGGCACCGCAGCCTCCGCTTCCGCCGCAGGCCCAGCCCCCGGCCACGCCCCAGCAGGCCCCCGCAGCGCCCCCGGAGACTCCGAAGCCCGCCGCTGCCCCCCTGCCGGAGCAGGCACCAGCAGCACCGGCGCAATCCCCGGCATCGGGACCGGCACCGGCAGCATCGGCATCGGCACCGGGCCAGTCCGGATCCCACACCCTCGGCGGCTCCGGGCGTCGCCGCAGGCTGTCCACCCGCCCCGACCCCACGGCCGACGACCGGCCCGAGAACGCGGCCCGCCCGCACCCTCAGGCCCAGCAGCACCCGCAGTCCCGCATCGCGTCCTCCGCGGAGGGCACCGGCCGCTCGTACGCGATCGGCGCGCCGGACGAAGACGCCGACGAGGGTCCGGAGCCGCTGGACGGTCCCGGCGGTGCCGTCGAGGTCGCCAACCGGCCCCAGCCGCAGCCCATGGACGACGAGCTGCCGCCCGAGCCGCTGGACAACCCGCGCCGCCTCCTCGTCTGGCCCGCGCCCGACATCACCACCCAGCAGGCACTCAGCGACCGCGGCTACCGTCCCGTCATCGTGAACTCCCGCGAAGAGGTCGACGCCCAGATCGCGGCGTTCCCCGCGGCGCTCTTCGTGGACCCGCTGACCGGCCCGATCACCCGTACGGCACTGCAGTCCCTGCGCACGGCCGCCGTAGCCGCCGAAGTACCGGTGCTCGTCACGGCGGGACTCGGCCAGGCGACACGCGAGGCCGCGTACGGCGCCGACCCCGCCGTACTCCTGAAGGCCCTCGCACCCCGCGACAGCGAGCAGCACCCGCCGCGCGTACTGCTGATCGAGGAGCACGAGGAGATCGCGCTCGCCCTGACCGCGACGCTGGAACGGCGTGGCATGCAGGTCGCGCGGGCCGAGAGCGACGCGGACGCGGTGACGCTCGCGGCGCAGATGCGGCCGAACCTGGTGGTGATGGACCTGATGCAGGTACGTCGCCGTAGGGCCGGAATCATCGACTGGCTGCGCGCGAACGGCCAGTTGAACCGCACCCCGCTCGTCGTCTACACCGCCGCCGTCGACCAGACGGAGCTGCCGCGCCTCGCGGCCGGGGAGACGGTGCTGTTCCTCGCGGAGCGCTCGACGAGCAGTGATGTGCAGGGCCGGATCGTGGACCTGCTCGCGAAGATCGGTACGAACTGAGCGCCAGTACTCAACGGCGCCGAACTGAGCGGCAGTACGAGTTGAGCGCTGGGGCTGCGTTCAGGCGGTGATGCGGCGCATCGCGGCCTTGATCGAGGCGCGCAGCCGCTCGCGGTCCTCGTCCCCGTCGCCGACCAGTATCCGGCGCATCTGCGGGACCGCCGTCGACCAGCCGGCCAGCGCCACCACCATGAACAGCAGGTGGGGGGCGGGGATTTCGTCGCTGATGACGCCTCGGGCCTGGGCGTCGGCGAGTACGGCGACCTTGCGGACGTAGTGCTCGTTGCGCGCCTGCTCGTCCGGGAGCTCGTCGGTGCCGTACTCGATGCCCTCCCAGAAGAGCAGCCGCAGGAGCTCGGGGTGGGCGGCGTGGTAGTCCATCAACCGGTCCATCCAGCCGTCCATGTCGTCGGCGTCGACGGGGGTGCTGATCGCCATTTCGAGCATGCGTTTCTCAAGGACTTGCGTGAAGAGCTCCGCCTTGTTGCCGAAATAGGCGTAGATGAGCTGCTTGTTCGCCTTCGCCTCGCTCGCGATGCGGTCGATGCGGGCGCCCGCGATGCCGAACCGGGCGAACTCGGCGACTGCCGCCTCGAAGATCCGAGCCTTGGTGGCCTCGGGGTCTCTCACTGCCATGGGTCTCCCGCCGTCATAGGCCTCCCCGCCGTCATAGGTCTCCGGCCGTCATGGGGACAGCGTAGCTAATCCGTGCGGGTAACCAACTGGTTGGTTGCTTGACAGTCCGACGGTCATCGGCGCAGACTTTTTCCAACCAACCAGTTGGTTGCCTCGTTTTCCCGTTTCTTGTTTTCTCGTTGTCTCCAGCGTCACGCAAGGAGCCCTGCTGCCCCATGCCGCCCACACCCTCAGACACCAGGACCCAGAGGACCCGCAGGACCGGGATCACCCAGACCGCTGGGAGAAGACGGCCACCCGGCCTGCTCCTCGCCGTCGTCGCCATCTGCACCGCTGTGACCGTCACCAACATCTACGTCGCCGCGCCTCTGCTCCCCCTCATGGCTGACGGCTTCGGCACCCAGCCGTCCGACCTGACCTGGCTCGCCTCGGTCTCTCTTCTTGGGTACGCCGCCGGGCTGCTGTTCTTCGCCCCGCTCGGCGACACGGCCAACCGTCGCCGCCTCGTCGGCATACTCTCGGTCGCCGCGGCCCTGGCCATGGCGGCGGCCGCGGTCTGCACAGGTCCTGTCGCGCTCGCCTGCGCCCTGTTCGTCGCCGCGGCGGCGAGCGTCATACCGCAGCTTCTGGTGCCGCTGGTCGCCGAGCGCGCGCCCGCCGACCGCCGCGCCCGGCATGTGGCGGCCGTGATCGCCGGTCTCTTCGCGGGAGTTGTGGCCGCGCGGGTGCTCGGCGGGCTCGTGGGCCAGGCCCACGGCTGGCGCGTCGTCTTCGTTGGCTCGGCCGTGCTGACGCTGGTGCTCGGCCTCGCCACGGCGGCGCTGCTGCCCGCCGAGAACCGGCCGCGCCACACCGGTCCCGCCCTCGCGGGTCTCGCCCGGCTGCCCCGGGTCCTGAAGGAGTCACCGGAGCTGCGCCGCGCCTGCCTGCGCCAGGGCGGGATGTACGGGGCGTGGAGCGCGGTGTGGACCTCGCTCGCCCTGCTCCTGACCGGCGACACGTACGACATGTCGACCGGAGCCGCGGGGCTCTTCGGCCTCCTCGGGCTGTCCGCGACCGCGGTCGCCCCGCTGGCCGGCGGGCTCGTCGACCGGTTCGGGGCGGCGCGGGTCACGGCGACCGCCTACCTGGGGGCGGCTGTCTGCCTGCCGCTGTTCTGGCTGGGCGGGCGGCAGTTGTGGGCGCTGTGCGCGGCCGGGATCCTGATCCACGCCGCCCTCGTGGCGAGCCACGTCGCCAACCAGACCCTGGCCCTGACCACCACCAGCCTGCCCGCCACCGCCAACACCGCCTATGTGGTGGGCGGTTTCGCGAGCGGCGCGGCAGCCTCGGCCCTGGCAGGTGCGGCCTTCACCCACTGGGGCTGGGGCGGGGTGTGCGCCATCGCCACGGCGTGGCTCGCCCTGGGCTGGGCCACGGCGATACGCCGCTCTGCGGGGCGAGCGGCGTAACGCGCGGCTTCAGGAGACCGGCCGTCAGAGCTTGGTCACGTCCAGCTCGCCGTCCGCGTACTGCTTGCGCAGCACCTTCTTGTCGAACTTGCCGACGCTCGTCTTCGGCACGGCCTGCACGATCGCCCAGCGCTCCGGAAGCTGCCACTTGGCGATGGAGTCCGCCAGGAAGTCGCGCAGGGCGAGGTAATCGGCGCTCGCGTTCTCCTTCAGGACGACGGTGGCGAGCGGGCGTTCGCCCCACTTCTCGTCGGGGACGGCGACGACCGCCGCCTCCGCGACATCGGGATGGGACATGAGGGCGTTCTCCAGCTCGACGCTGGAGATCCACTCCCCGCCCGACTTGATGACGTCCTTCGCCCGGTCGGTGAGGGTCAGGAAACCATCGGAGCTGATCACACCGACGTCACCGGTCTTCAGCCAGCCGTCCGCGCTGAACTTGTCCTCGGGCTTGAGGTCTTCGTTGCCCGCGCCGCCGTAGTAGGAGCCCGCGATCCATGGCCCACGGACCTCCAGCTCGCCCGCCGCCTCGCCGTCCCACGGCAGGTGCTCGCCGCCGGGGCCGACCAGGCGGGCCTCGACTCCGGAGGGGAAACGGCCTTGGGTGAGGCGGTAGGCGAACTCGTCTTCCGTGCCGATGGACTTGGCCGGCGGCCGGGCGACCGTGCCGAGCGGGGAGGTCTCCGTCATGCCCCAGGCGTGACAGACCCGCATGCCGAGCTGGTCGAAGGCCTCCATCAGCGAGGGCGGGCAGGCCGAGCCGCCGATGGTGACCTGGCCCAGCGAGCTGACGTCACGCGGCTTCGCGGTGAGTTCGGCGAGCAGGCCCTGCCAGATGGTGGGGACGGCGGCCGCGTGCGTGGGCCGCTCCGACTCGATCATCTCGGCGAGGGGGGCGGGCTGCAGGAAACGGTCCGGCATCAGCATGTTCACGCCCGCCATCAGCGTGGCGTGCGGCAGTCCCCAGGCGTTGACGTGGAACTGGGGGACGACGACGAGGGTGGTGTCCGCGTCCGTCAGGCCCATCGACTCGCTCATGTTGACCTGCATCGAGTGCAGGTAGATGGAGCGGTGCGAGTAGACGACGCCCTTGGGGTCGCCGGTGGTGCCGGAGGTGTAGCACATGGCGGCGGCCGTACGTTCGTCCAGCTCGGGCCAGTCGTAGGCCGTGGGCTTGGCGGCGATCAGGTCCTCGTACTCGTGCACCTGCGGCTGGATTCCGGCAAGCGGGGAGCGGTCGCCAGGGCCGGAGACCACCAGGTGCTCGACGGTCGGCATCTGCGGCAGAAGGGGCGCGAGGAGGGGGATGAGGGAGCCGTTGACGATGATGACGCGATCGGCCGCGTGGTTCACGATCCAGGTCAACTGGTCGGCGGGCAGCCGGAGATTGAGGGTGTGCAGGACGGCGCCCATACAGGGAACCGCGAAGTAGGCCTCGACGTGTTCCGCGTTATTCCACATAAATGTGGCAATTCGCTCGTCGCCGTCGACCCCGAGGTCCTCGCGCAGCGCGTGCGCCAGCTGGGCGGAGCGTTCGCCGATCTCACGGAAGCTGCGGCGCTGCGGCGCGGCCTCGCCGGTCCACGTGGTGACCTGCGACGACCCGTGCACGGTCGTCCCGTGCCGAAGGATGCGGGTGACGGTCAGTGGTACGTCCTGCATCGTGCTCAGCACGGCGTCCTCCCGGTGGGCGCGCGGCATTCATCCGAGGCGGCTCCCGGATGACTTACCTGGCAGTAGGGCTCGCCAGATTGTTGCCGCATACCGCACGGTATGTCACTAGTACGGGAGAAGAAAGGTCCAGCGGTGCGGGAGGGGAAGGGTCGGCGGAGCTGCGGCGATCACCGGGCGATCGCCGGGCGGTCACCGGACCGGCGTGAGTTCGGGGTCCTCGCGCAGCTTGCCGAGCGCACGCGACACCGCGCTCTTCACGGTGCCGATGGACACCCCGAGCACGTCGGCCGTCTGTGCCTCGCTGAGGTCTTCGTAGTACCGGAGCACGACCATCGCCCGCTGCCGCGCGGGCAGCTTCATGATCGCGCGCCACATCGCGTCCCTGAGCACCTGCTGCTCGGCCGGATCCGCGACCGGCGTGACATCGGGCTCGGGAAGCTCGTCGCAGGCGAACTCGTCGACCTTGCGCTTGCGCCACTGCGAGGTCCGGGTGTTCAGCAGGGCCCGGCGCACATAGCCGTCGAGCGCCCGGTGATCCTCGATCCGGTCCCACGCGACGTAGGTTTTGGTGAGGGCGGTCTGCAGCAGGTCCTCGGCATCGCTCGGGTTCGCGGTGAGCGAGCGCGCGGTGCGCAGCAACACGGGCTGACGTGCCCGTACGTACGACGCGAACGACGGATACGCCGAAGGACTCGCTGTCCGCGTCGCGGCCTTCGATGCGCTGGTGCACACGGGCACCATGGATACGGTCATGGCTCCACGCTAGAAGCGCCCCCTACTTCAGCGGATCGGCCGCAGGTCCCTAAGCCGTGTCCGCCTCAGGTTGTACGCGGGGTGGTAGCCCCACCTCCTGAAGGTGGAGGAGGCGGAGCACACCCTGAGGGTTCATCCCTGAGACGGCCTCGCCCGCGCCCTAACCGATCCGGGCCACCGGCGCGTGCACACGGTTCCGGTCGATCATCAGCGTGCGCCCGCCGTGGCGCTCCTTCACGTTCCCCGCGTACTGGTGAATCCGCCGCTCAGGGCTCCAGGCGTCGCGCCGCAGGACCGGCTCGCGGTTCAGATTCGGCCGCGTGTGCCAGCGCGCGAACCACATCACCGACGGCAGGTCCCGCACCCCTGCCCGCCGCGCCGTCTCCATGTGCCGTACGCCGGAGTCCGCGCTGCTGTAGAAGCCGGGAACGTACGCGTGCCTGCGCACCTCGCGATCCCAGGCCCGCACGAAGGCCAGTGTGGTGGCCGCGCACTTCTTCTTCCGGTAGGTGTACGCCTCCATGTCCAGGTAGAGCGGGCTGTACCGCTGCATGCCGAGCGACTTCGCCCTCTGTACGGCGTCCCGCCCCTCCCGCGTCCCCTGCGCCCAGGGGTGCCGGCCGATGGGTACGTGCTTCTTGTTCTTCGAGACGACACAGGGCGACTGCGAGCCGACGTACACCGGCAGCACCTTCCACCCAAGACCCCGTACGGACCGCATCCAGTTCCTGTTCAGGCTCGGCTGGCGCTCGCACGCCCGGCCTCGGCCCGCGTAGTAGACGCCCACCGCCTGGTAGGCGGAGGTGGTCCAGCGGCGCATCGTGTCGACGGTCGGGGCGAGGCAGGTGTCGAAGGCCCAGCCGCGGAACGTCGAGGCCCCGGCGATCGACCCGGTCCCGTCAGCACCCGTCCCGGCCGCGCGGGCCCCGGCTCCGGCACCGCGGATCCCCGCTCCGACCGCGCCCGCCCGGGCCTCGGGTCCGCTCGCGGCGCCGGGCGGCGCGGCGCACAGGGCCAGAGCGGTCAGGGCCAGGGCGAGGACAAGTCCTCTCATCAGCTTTTGGCATCGCATACGCCGAGTGAAGAGGTCAGGGGGCGCGCTACGCCGAGGACACGCTCCGCGTTCAGCCGTCCGCCGCCAGAATCAACCCCGATGTGGGAACACCGGTACCCGCCGTGACCAAGGTGCGCGCGGCGCCTGGTATTTGGTTCACCGATGTGCCACGCAGCTGTCTGACCGCTTCCGCTATGCCGTTCATCCCGTGCAGATACGCCTCCCCCAGCTGCCCTCCGTGCGTGTTCAGCGGCAACGTCTCCCCGGCCACGAAGTCCGCCGCCTCGCCAGGCCCGCAGAACCCGAACTCCTCCAGTTGCATCAGCACGAACGGCGTGAAGTGGTCGTAGAGAATGCCCACGTCGATGTCGCCGGGCGCGAGGCCCGAGCTGCGCCACAACTGCCGTGCCACCACGCTCATTTCGGGCAGGCCGCTCAGGTCGTCGCGGTAGAAGCTGGTCATCTGCTCCTGCGCCCGGCCCGCCCCCTGCGCCGCCGCCGTGATCACCGCCGGGGGATTCGGCAGGTCCCGGGCCCGCTCCACGCTCGTCACGATGACGGCCTGCCCGCCGTCGGTCTCCTGGCAGCAGTCCAGGAGGCGCAGCGGCTCGACGATCCAGCGTGACGCGGCGTGGTCGGCGAGCGTGATCGGCTTCCCGTGGAAATAGGCCGCCGGGTTGGTGGCCGCGTACTTCCGGTCGGTGACCGCGACATGTCCGAAGGCATCGGAGGTGAGGCCGTACGTGTGCAGATAGCGCTGGGCGGCCATGGCCACCCAGGAGGCGGGGGTCAGCAACCCGAACGGCAGGGCCCAGCCGAGCGCCGCGCCCTCCGCCGACGGCTCGCGGTGCTGCACGCCCGAGCCGAACCGGCGTCCCGAGCGCTCGTTGAACGCGCGGTAGCAGACGACCACTTCGGCCACTCCACTCGCCACGGCGAGCGCCGCCTGCTGGACGGTGGCGCAGGCCGCGCCGCCGCCGTAGTGGACGCGCGAGAAGAACGAGAGCTCCCCGATCCCGGCCGCCTGCGCGACGGTGATCTCCGGGTTGGTGTCCATGGTGAACGTGACCATGCCGTCCACGTCCGCGGGGCTGAGCCCGGCGTCGTCGAGCGCCAGGCCGACCGCCTCCACGGCGAGCCTCAGCTCGCTGCGCCCCGAGTCCTTGGAGAACTCGGTGGCTCCGATCCCGACGACGGCGGCCTTCCCGCCGAGGCTGTCGCGCGTACGGACGCTCATGCGGGGCCCCCTGCCGATGCCTTGCCGGACTCGCCGCCCAGCGCGGGGGCCGGGTCCGGAAGCGTGACGGTGACCGTCACCGTGCCGGTGACGTGCTTGCCGATGCCGTTGGCCCCGACGACCCTGACCGTGGCCGTGTCTCCGTCGACGCCTCGGTCGACCCGCTCCACGGACCCCGTCAACACCATGGTGTCTCCCGGGTAGTTGGGCGCGCCGAGGCGGATGGCCACCTTGCGGAGGATCGCTCCGGGGCCGAAGTGGTCCGTGATGTAGCGGCCGACCAGGCCGTTCGTGGTGAGGATGTTCATGAAGATGTCGGGGGAGCCTTTCTCCTGGGCCGCCACCGCGTCGTGGTGCACGTCCTGGTAGTCCCGCGACGCGACCGCGCCGGAGACGATCAGCGTCCGGGTGACCGGGATGCGGAGCTCCGGCAACTCGTCGCCGGGCCGCACCCCGCCTCGTCCCCCGCTGCTCCCGCCCTCCGCCGTCACGCCGCCTCTTCCTGCGCCGCTCCCGCCCTCCGCCGTCACGCCGCCTCCTCCTGCGTCGCTCCTTCCCCCCGCCGTCATGCCGCGTCCTCCTGCTCGCCCAGCGCGATCAAATCGCCCATCTCCTCCAGGACTTCGCTGCCACACCCCAGGTACGCGTCCAGCTGCCGCCCCCACAGGAAGTGCCGGTGAACGGGGTGGTCGAGGTCGGCCCCCATGCCGCCGTGCAGATGCTGGCCCGCGTGCACGACGCGCTTGCCCGCCTCCGATGCCCACCAGGCCGCGGTCAGCGCATGGGTGCCGTACGGCAGGCCCGCGTCACGCCGCCAGGCCGCCTCGTACGCCGTGAGCCGTATCGCCTCGGTGTCCATATGGGCGTCCGCAGCCCGGAGCTGGACCCCCTGCTTAGCCGCGAGTGGCCGGCCGAACTGCTCCCGTTCATTCGTGTGGGCGACGGCGCGGGCCAGCGAGCCCGCGCACACCCCCGCCTGCAGCCCCGCGAAGGCCGTTCGCGCGCAGGCCAGGACGTCGTCGTACGCGCCCTCCCCGCCGATGCGCTCCCCGGGAGCCCCGTCGAGCACCAGCCGCCCGGCCGACCAGGGCGCGGTCAACTCGACGGGCTCGGTCTCCGCGTCGGACACCCGCACCCGCCACAGGCTGTGGCCACCCGGCGGCGCCGGATCGGCCACCGCCACCAGGACCTCCGTGGCATCCCGCAACCACGGCACCCACGGGACCACCCCGGTCAGCGTCCCCGTTGCAACCCCGGTAAGCGCCCCGGCCCCCGCAACCACCACCCCGCCCCCCGCCGGAAACGCCCCCGTAGCGACAGCCGTGCCATCCCGCAGCCCCGGCAGCAGCCGCTCCCGCTGGGCCTCCGTGCCGTGCGCCGCCACCGCGAGCAGCCCGTAGACGCAGCTCGCCGCGAACGGCACCTGGGCCGTCACCCGCCCCTGCTCCTCAAGCAGCAGCACAAGGCCGAGCAACCCGACGTCCTCCACCGCGCCCGGCAGCCCCGCCGTACACAGCGCCTTCCACAGCTCGGCGTCCGAGCCCGTCCCCGCCTCGGCCAGCCGCTCGGGCGTGGACAGGTCCCCGAAGATCTCTGAGGCCAGGTCCCGCGCGGCGGCCTGCTCCTCCGTGGGCGTGAAGTCCATGTCAGACCTCGCCCCCCGCCGTACCCTCGGCCGCCCGGAAGACCGGCAGCTCGAGCTCCTCGTCGACCTGCTGGAACTCGAGCCGCACCGGCTGCCCGATCCGGACCTTGTCGCTGGGTACGCCGACCACGTTGCTGACCATGCGCACGCCCTCCGCCAGGTCGATGAGCCCGACGGCGTACGGAGGATCGAAGGCCGGGAAGGGCGGGTGATGCATGACGACGTACGAGTAGACCGTGCCCTCGCCGCTCGCCTCGACCGTGTCCCATACGAGCGACCCACAGGCATTGCAGCCGGGCAGCCAGGGGAAGCGCGGCGTCCGGCAGTCACCGCAGCGCTGGATCAGGAGCTGGTGCTGCTTCACCCCCTCCCAGAACCCGGCGTTGTCCCGGTTGATCACGGGCCTGGGCCGCTTGCCCTCCGATTTCCGCTGGTCGGGGGCTTGCGTCCGCGCGGCGGCCTGCTTCTCGGCGGCGGCGTACTTCTGGGCGGGCGCGTACTTGAGGACACGGAAGCGGTGCGTCCCCGCCGGCTCGCCGTCCGCTCTGACGTCCATCCGCGTCGTGATGAAGTGCCCCGTACCCAGCTTCGTCGTCTTGCGCTCCGACACCGACTCGATGACCGCGTCGAAGGTGACCGTCTCCCCGGGCCGCAGCGCCCGCAGATACTCCTGCTCGCAGTCGGTGGCGACGATCGAGGTGTACCCCGCGCCGTCCAGAAGCGCCGACAGCTCCTCATACGCCGCCGAGTGGTCCTGGTGCCCCGTGAGCCCGCCCATCGTCCAGGCCTGGAGCATGGTCGGCGGCGCGATCGGATCCGGGCCCGTATAGGCGGGGTTGGCGTCGCCCATGGCCTCGCACCAGTGCCTGATCATCGGCTCGTTGACCGGGTCCTTGCCCACTCCCGTCTTCGACGCCGCCCTGCCCTCGAAGGCCTTCAGCTCCTTATGCGAGACCTCGCTCACCGCTGCCCCCTCCGCATCCCGAGGCGCATCGTCGCCACGATCTCCCGCTGCACCTCGCTCACCCCGCCTCCGAACGTGTTGATCTGCGCCGCCCTGTTCATCCGCTCCAACTCCCCCTCACCGCCGGTGCCGAGCGCCAGGGCCCCGGGTGAGCCGGCCCGCACCAGACCCGCTTCGCCCGTGACTTCCTGGCATATCCGGTAGACCTCAACCGCCGATTCGGTCCCCGCGAATTTCACGCCGCTGGCATCGCCCGGCGTCAGCCGGCCGGCCCCGACATCCCCCACCAGACGCCAGTTGAGCAGGCGCGTCGCCGCAAGGCGGGCCTGCGCCTCGGCCAGCCTCGACCGCACCCACGGGGCGTCGATCCGGCGCTCACCCGTCACCGGATCGGGTGTGCGGGCGAAGGCGAGGGCCGCCGCGTAGAAGTCCTCGGCCTGCATGCCGATCGCGGCGAGCGCCACGCGTTCGTGGTTGAGCTGGTTGGTGATGAGCCCCCAGCCGCCGTTCTCCTCGCCGACGAGGTGCGTGGCGGGCACGCGGATCCCGTCGTAGTACGTCGCCGTCGTCGTCAGGCCGCCCACGGTCTCGATCGGCGTCCACGAGAACCCTGGCGCTCCGGTCGGTACGAGGATGATCGAGATCCCCTGGTGTTTGGGGGCCTGTGGGGCGGTGCGGCAGGCCAGCCAGATCCAGTCGGCGTTCTGGGCGTTCGAGGTGAAGATCTTCTGCCCGTCGATGACCCACGTGTCGGCGTCGCGCACCGCCCTCGTACGCAGCGAGGCCAGGTCCGTCCCCGCAGACGGCTCGCTGTACCCGATCGCGAAGACGAGGTCGCCGCTGAGGATGCGCGGCAGGAAGGAGGCCTTCTGCTCCTCGGTGCCGTACTTCATGAGGGTCGGCCCGACGGTGTTCAGGGTGACCATCGACACGGGCGCGCCCGCGCGGTAGGCCTCGTCGAAGAAGACGAACTGCTCGTCGGGGCCGCGTCCCTGTCCGCCGTACTCGACGGGCCAGCCGAGGCCGAGCATGCCGTCTGCCCCGATACGCCGCAGCAGCCTGCGCTGTCCCTCGAGGTCGCCCGTCCCGGGCGGCCCTTTTGGCATCAGATCCCGGAAGTACGCGCGCAGTTCGGCGCGCAGCCGCTGTTGTCGTTCGGTGGGGGCGAGGTGCACGGCGGCGGCCTCTCCTTCGCGTACGGGCGTCGCACCGACAAGGGTTTCTGACTGTCCGTCAGAAACTGTCGCGGTGTCAAGAGATCACCCGTGATGCGAAGGCCCCGCCCTCCTGAAGTTGGCCCGGGCACCCTCCTTGCACCAGCCTCGGCACACGCCTTGAACCAACCCCGGCACACGCCTGCGCGGCGGTGCAGATGCACCGCCGCGCAGACCGTCCCACACCCCCGTCGAGCAGGCCCCAGGAGCGCGCCAAGAGCACCCCTGGAGACCTGTCACGTCACCAGAAGTCGGCGAAGTTGACGGCGATGTTCTCGTTCGACTGGTCGATCGCCGTGAACGCCGAGCCGTTCACCTGGGCGGTGTTGTTCTGGTTCGAGGCACCGTTGCCCACCGCCTGCTGCTGGCTCGTGGACGAGTTGCCGTGGTTGTTGCCGCCGACGCCGCTGCCGTTGACGGTCGCCACGCCCGCGTTCGATCCGTCGTTCGCGAAGGCGCCGTTGTCGGCCGTCGCGACACCCGCGAAGAGTGCGGCGGCCAGGGGCAGGGCTGCCGCGGCAGCGATGACGCGAGCGGTACGGATGCTTGCCATGTCAGTTCCTCCGTTATGGGTGGTGCGCACCGGCGGTGTGCCGGGAGCACCTGAAGTTCGTTCTGTCCCCCGGCGGTTGGCCGACCGCTCCGGGTGGGTTCTGCACGACGTCGCGAGTCCAGAGTTGCCCACCGAATCCCCGGCGAACCACCCCGGAAGCCCTGATTCCCCCGCAAGCGTGAGTACAAGTCGATAAACACCCTCCGCGCCCACAAACGCGCAGCTCAGCCACGAGCAACCCGCCCAAACCCAGGCGCCGCACGGGCTGAAGCGTTCTGACGCCCCCAGAAGAAACTTCGCCCCGTCGGCGTTTCGTCCGCGCGTCGCGCACGCCCCCCTTCCCTTCTTCGAACACTCGTACGAAAATGGCGGCATGGCCACCACCGACCGCCATGCCACAGCTCTCGCACTCGCCCACGCCCTGTCCGCCGCCGAGCGCGGCCTGGCCGTCATCCCGCTCTCCCGCACCAAACTCCCCGCGCTCCGCTCCCCCCACCACGACGAGCCCGAAACGCCCACCTGCCACGGCGAATGCGGTCGCCCCGGACATGGCGTGTACGACGCTTCGACCGACCCGCGCCGTATCCGCGAGCTCTTCGCGGCGGCACCCTGGGCCAGCGGTTACGGCATCGCGTGCGGACTGCCCCCGCACCATCTGATCGGCATCGACCTGGACACCAAGTCCGGTACGAACGCACCGGCGGCCCTGAGGGAGCTGGCGCTGCGCCATCTGTTCACGATCCCGCCCACGGTCGTCGTGGTGACTCCCAGCGGCGGCCGCCACATCTGGCTGGCGGGGCCGCCCGACACCGTCGTCCCCAACTCCGCCGGCCGCCTCGCGCCCGGCATCGACATCCGGGGCGCGGGCGGCTACCTCGTGGGCCCCGGCTCACGCACCGAGCACGGCGTCTACAGCACCGTGGCCGGCACCGCCCACCTCCCGCCCGCGCACTGCCCACCCTCCCTGCTCCGCCTGCTCACGCCACCACCCCGCAGGAACCACTCCGCACCCCCGCAGGTGTCCGCCGCGCAGGGCCAGGGGCTGGTGCAGTTCGTGCTCGCCGCGCATGAGGGCCAGCGCAACACCCGCCTGTTCTGGGCCGCTTGTCGCGCATACGAGAACGGCATCGGCGAGGCCCTGGTCGGGGAACTCACCGATGCCGCACGCCGGGTCGGTCTCACGGAACGCGAGGCGCAGTCGACGATCGCGTCGGCGGCGCGCCTGACGGGCCACGCGTAGCGCCCTCTCTAGCCCAGCATCGAACGCACCGCCGCGCGGTCGATGTTGGTCAGCCCGCGGACCAGCTGCGGGGTCAGGAAGACAAGGGCGAGGCCGATCAGGGACGCCCCGGCGATCTGGAACGGCGACTCCAGGTAGAAGGCGTGGTGCTCGCCGCCGGAGGTGTAGTCGAACAGGCGGTAGCCGGGCCAGTCGAGGTAGCGCGGGAACACCCAGGAGTACACCGGCAGCAGCGCCACCACCCAGCCGGTGACAAGGAACGTCACGCTGAAGACGAACGACGCGACCCGCGACGGGAACATCACGAACTGGAAGAGCAGCGCCCGCCACCCGGCCCCGTCGAAGACCCGCGCCCGCATCTTGGCCCACGCGCCCGCGTCCGGCTCCGTCTCCACGGCGGCGGGCCCTGCCACATCGAGCCCCAACTGCGCCCGCGCCCGCCCCCGCTCAGCGGCCCCGAGCCCACGCGCCCCGGCCAGGGCCGCCGCGAGCACCGGCAGTCCGAGCACGGTGACGAACAGGCTCACACCGAGGGCGAACATCGTCACGGCGAAGGTGAAACCCACGATGGCGAGCGGCAGCGACAACACCGTGTAGCCGATCTCCCGGTACGTGGAGGAGGCGAACGGCGCCCGCCAGAAGCCCGGAGAGCGTGCGGCGCGCTCAGCGGAGCCGGCGGCGGGGGCGGCGGGGGCGGCTTCGTACGGCAGGGCGCTGGTGCTCATGACGGGCCTCGCATCTTCGCGGTGGGGACGTGTTCCGGGGGCGTGTGCCGGGGACGTGCCGGGGACGTGCCGTGCTGACGTCCTCCACCTTCGCGAATCCGAGCGTCCCGCGGCATACGGCAACCCGGCCTCTTGGGGGTGTCGCTGGCACCACCCCCTGCCCGCCCCCGAGCACGCAAAAGGGTGCCTCTCAGTGAGAGACACCCTTCCGCCGGCGGACGGGAGAAGCCGTCAGCTGTCGAAGCCGTCGAAGACCCCGTTGAGGGCAGTGGCGTCGCGGTGCCCGCCGTCCGTGTGGCCGGCGGTGGTGATCCCGTAGGGGCCGCCCATGTTGGTGAACGACTGGCCCGCGTAGCGGCCCTCGTCGAGGGTGCCGGTCGGGCCGTCGTCGTGGGCGGCGGCGGGGCCGACCGCCAGGAATCCGGCGACGGTGGCCACGGCGAGAACAGATGCGATGCGCTGCAACACGGTTATCTCCTCTGAGAAGAATCCAGTGGTCCTTTGCAGCAAAACGACACCGCAATCGGCCCGCGCCTTCTCCCAGGCTCGCCGGGCAGCGCCCACGTGGAGTACTAGGTTCATCCAAGAAGATCAACTGGCGTACGAGTCGACGCGGACCACCGGCGGGCCACCGTCCGAGCCCCTCAAAAAACGAGAGCCCCCGACCGATCACGCTGGTCGGAGGCTCTCCATCACTGCGGTGGGTGTGGGATTTGAACCCACGGTGACTCTCGCCACGACGGTTTTCAAGACCGCCATTTGCGCAGCAGGGAAGAGCGGTCTGACCTGCACAGGAGCGATTATCCAACCGCCCGCAAGATCTGCCTGGCCCGCACATGGCCCGCAGGCGGACAAAAAGCAGGACCAACAGATGGACCGTGGCACGCTTGGCATCGAGCATTGGAGCATGGTGAGGGGAACCCAAGTGTCGGAGGCCAGCCCGCGCGGTACCTACCTGGTCATCTCGGAAGCACTGCGGAAGGGGGTCACGGACGGCGAGTTCATCGACGGCCTGCCGTCTGAGGCTGACCTCATGCAACTGCACGGGGTCTCTCGGAACACGATCCGGCGCGCTCTCAAGTCGCTCGAAGCCGAGGGCGTGCTTGAGTCCGCGCCCGGGATCGGTTGGCGTGTAGCGCAAGGCGGTGACCGCCGACCACTGGTGGAACGGATGACCGCAGTAATCGCGGACGACGGTCTTGAGGTGGGCGCCCCCTACCCGTCCGAAGCGAAGCTCTGCGAGAGGTTCGCTGCCTCTCGCACGGCGGTACGTCGTGGCCTCGCCCTGATGGAAGGAAACGGCTTGCTCGCCACCGTTCACGGCAAGGGGCGGACCGTGCGCGCTCTCCCGACTTCGGCGGGGCGGTCGTAATGTTGCCAGCCATGGGACTGACTGAGTGGGCGTACCCGCTATCCGAATCGTTGCTGTCCGAGCCCCTGCCGCGCAGGTGGGAACACTCCCTTGGAGTGGCCAAGCGTGCTCGTTCGCTGGCCCCGATCCTCGGTGACGACGCGGAGCTCCTGGAAGCAGCCGCAGTGCTGCATGACATCGGCTACTCGCCGGACGTTGCGGTCACTGGCTTCCACCCTCTGGACGGCGCGCGGTTTCTTCGCCAGCAGGAAGGCGTGGACGAACGGGTCGTCCGCCTCGTGGCTCACCACTCGTGCGCTCTCTTGGAAGCTGAGGAGCGGGGACTCAGGCAGGAGCTGGAAAGCGAGTTTGACCTAGAGCGGTCCGACCTCGTCGACACGCTGCTCTTCTGCGACATGACCACCACCCCGGACGGCACGGAGACGACGGCAGCCGCCCGCCTTGACGAGATCGTGAATCGATACGGCCCCGACACCATCGTGGGCCGCTTCATTCAGCGGGCGGCACCGGAGATCCACGCAGCCGTGCGGCGCGTGGAAGGCCGCCTCGTTGAGGCCCGTACCGACGTTCAGCCGATGTAGGGAGCCTGGCGTGAGTCGTCCAGGCCGTGCTGAATGCGTAGGCGCATTGACGGGTGGATGTCCAGGTCATCGAGGTCCGCCGGGTCTATCCAGCGGACCTCTTTCGACTCGCTGCTCGTACGCAGAGAGCCCCCGGTGGGGTGGGCCCGGAAGCAGATCGAGAACTGTTGGCGGACTTCACCGTCGTCGTACGCCATCACATGCCGCGGGTCTGTGTAGAGCCCCACGATGTTGTCGATTTCGACGGTGATCCCGGTCTCTTCCAGCACCTCCCGTACGACGGTGTCGCCGACGCTCTCGCCGATGTCGTGGCCACCGCCGGGGACCGCCCACAAGTCGTTGTCCGTCTTATGGATGAGCAGGATTCGCCCCGCGTCATCCCGCACGACTGCGGTGACCGAGGGAACCACAGAGTTCGCCTTGGGGGCATTCGCGTCGCGGTAGTAGTCGATTCGGCTCATGCGGTCGTTCCTCCGAGATCCGTAGGGGACGAAATGGGGCGGGCGGTCTCCCAGACTCGTTCGATGCTCTCAGCGTAGGCGTCGAACAACTCGCCCCCTGGAACGCGTTGGATGTGAAGTACGGGAGCCATGTAGGCCCCGACGCCGTAAAGGTGGCCGTTCGCGAGCATCTCGTCATCGGCGCGGTACAGCGAGTTGTAAAGCGTGGTGCGGTGAAGGCGGAACTCGACACCGGGGAGCCCGAAGAGGGGCCGGTAGTTGACCAGCGCATTCCGAATCTTGCTGGCCATAGCCGGGCCGATCCCCTCGTCTTCACCGCGAACGGCCACAGCGGGGCAGTCCGGGTCTCCGAGCATGAAGCGGATCGGTACGCCGTCCGATGACTTCTCTTTGACGATGCGGTGGAACGAGGCATCCTCAGTGAGCCAGAAGCCGGAGTACACGACGACGTCGAAGCTCTCCCGGGTCTGCTCGTAGAGCTTGTTCCAGAGCTGCTTGGGCACGACGGATCGGTGCGGGTACAGCTTGACCAGCTCAGCGTTCCCGGCCTCCGTGACCTCTGCTGAGGTCTGCTCTTCCGGCCACAGGTAGGACACCTCGCATTGCAGGAGCGAGGCGGTCGCGTACTGGAAGCGCCTGTACGGCTTGCGCTTCGCGTGGTTGATCCAGCGCTCGACAGTCTTGGCCGACACCCCGAGCCTGGCCCCCACCTGGTCAAGTGTCATGCCACTCTCGACTATCGCGCCGCGAAGCCTCTCGTTGGCCACGTCGAACTCCCGCTGCGTTGGGACGACTTGGGACGACTTCACCGTACCTAAGTCGTGCACAGGTCGTACATGTGCGGGGTCGAACGTCTTCGCCCCCGGGGCGAGTCTGTAAGCACATCGAGCGCGAGGGGCTCGCGAAATCCAAAAAGCCGAAGGGCTTGACGCCGCGAACACCTCTCTGCATGATGAGGAACACGTACTACATGTACCTCACGGACTTGTGAGGCGCATGGCAGAGGGCGGGGACGCTGCAATCCCGCTAAAGGCCAGGTGGAACAGGGTTTCGGCCCGTACTGGCGAGGTGGCCCGGTGACCGCGAGCAACGGCCGGAGGGTGGGGACTTGGTCCCCCTTGCAGTGCGTATCCCCTGTTCAGCCGGTTGAAGGAGTGGCAGTGAATCGACGAAAGCGATGGGCGCGGCCGTGGTTGATCGGCACGGCGGCGCCGCTCCATCCCAGGTCCGTGAGCGCGAGAGCGCCGCGGCCAACCGGTCACCTTCGACCGCCTCGCGGCGGCTAGCGCCGCGCCGGTTGCCTCCTTCGCCCGTCCGGGCGCCCTTCGGGGCGGTCTCGTACGGGCGGGGTTGAGGGGAGCCGGGGAGAGCCCTGAGCCCATTTCGAGAGGACGCTCACCGTGGATCAGAACCAGATCGATGACATCGCCCGCCGTATCGCTTCGGCCGCAGCGCAGTTCGCCCCGGACTACCGGCCGACGCCCGCTCAGAAGGCGGACGCCTCTGCGGTCCTGCACGGCATGCTCCGGGCGATCGAGATTTACGGCGTGACGTTCGCCCACTTCGACGCGGTCGCCGACTTCCCCCGCATGGCCATCCAGCTCGTGCAGCACCGCGACACACAGGCCTGAACCGCCAGCCATCACCCGCTAACTAACTAAGTAAGTCACGGAGGAGATCACTCGTGAGCCGCAACGAAACCCCCGAACAGCACGCCGCCGCCATCCGAGCTGCGGAGGACGCAGCCGATGCGCTTATCGCCGCCACCCGGCACCAGCCCACCCAGGACACGACCGTGGTCATGGGCGAGCGCTACAGCGGCACCGTCGAAGCGAACGGAGACGTGACCTTCAGCTTCTAGCCGGACCGGCGCCACCGTCCGATCGCACTGCCGCCCCGATGGTCGCAAGGCCGGGTTCGACTCCCGGTCGGGGCACTACCGGACCGCTTCACCGGTCCGGCCTCCCCTGCCGGGGCTGGCCGCCTCTCGCCAAAAGACCGAGGCCGCCCCGGCATTGCCTTCCCTTCGAGGAGTTGCCCGATGGCTGCTGCCATGTTCGCTGCTGTGTTCGTCGCCCTGTACGTCGCCCACAGCGTGGGCGACCACTGGGTACAGACCTCCTGCCAGTCCGCCCACAAGGGCCGCCCCGGCTGGGTCGGCCGCCTCGCCGGAGCCCGGCATGTCGCCACTTTGACCGCCACCAAGCTCGCGCTCTTACTGCCGGTCGTCTGGCTGCTGAACCTCTCGGTGACCGTGCCCGGCTTGCTCCTGGGCCTGGGTATCGACGCCGTCACCCACTGGTGGGCCGACCGCCGCAGCACGCTTGCGTGGCTGGCCAAGGTGACCGGCAAGGCCGAGTTCTACCGACTCGGCTCTCCGCGCCCCGACCGTGACGACAACCCGCACATCGGGACCGGCGCCTACGCCCTTGACCAGTCCTTCCACCACCTGTGGCTGCTGGTGGCCGCGCTCATCATCGCCACCGTCTGACCACCTGGCACAGCCCACAACCCAAAGGAGAAAGCCCATGCCCGTCCAAGACGTCCACTTCCATTGCCCGGAGTGTCACCCGCAGCTCGTCATCGGCTCTACCCCGGCCATCTGCGGGCGCACCATCCAGTACCTCATCGAGGGCACGGGCCGTGCGCGCAAGTGCCCCGACTGCAAGCACCAGAGGCGCGGACACGAACGCGACCACCGCTGACGCCACATCACACCGAGGCGTGTGCTGCCTCCTTGCTCATGCCGCCCCGATGGTCGCAAGGCCGGGTTCGACTCCCGGTCGGGGCACTACCGGACCGTTCCACCGGTCCGGCCTCCCCTGCCCGGGGTGGCCGCCTCTCGCCAAAAGACCGAGGCCGCCCCGGCATCCTCTTCCCTTCGAATCCAGGAGTCACCCCATGCGTAGTTTCATCGGCGCTCATCAGGTCATCTCGGCTGACGACTTCCTCGAACTGGCCCTTGGCACCCCCGTGGAACTGTGGCTCGGGGAGGACGGCGAGAGCGACACGGAGCGCGCCGCCCGCCTGGATGCGGCGCGCGACATCCTCGCCCACCCCGAGTACCAGAACCTGCCGGACGATGTGGCCCGCCTCGCCGCCGAGGCGATCGAGGCCCACGCCCCGGAGCTGTTCAACGTCATCCCGCTGGTGCGGCCCACCGCCCGACGTCGGTTCTCCGCGAAGGGGGCTGCGGCATGAGCGCGAACACGAAGCCTTCCCCCAGTGGCGGGGCCCTGGCTCTGATCATGGTGGGCTCGCTGGCCATGATGGCCGCCACCGTCTGCCTGCTCGCGCTGCATGAGCCCGCCTGGCGCTTCGCCGTTGCGGGCGGGGCCGCGGTGCACTTCGCCGGGTGGCTCCTGCACGGCCGTCGAGTGCGGCGGATGGGCGGTGCGGCATGAACCGCAAGGGGAAGACCCTCCTGGTGGCCGCGCTGGTCGCGGTCGTCACCATGGCGTTCCGGGTGTCGTGGAACGCGCTGCGCGACATCGCGGGCGCGGTCGGCGCCGATGCCACGGCCGCGACGCTCTACCCATTCGTGGTCGACGGCCTGATGGCCCTCGCCCTGGTCGCCACGCTGGTGCTCGCCGGGCGGGATCGGACGGTCGCGCTGCGCGTGCTGGGCACCTACACCGGCGCCTCACTGGTCCTGAACTACGTGCACGGCCTGGTGCCCGATCTGCACGGCCGCACGGTCGACTGGGGTCGGCTCGCGGACTGGGATCCGGCGAACTGGGCTCTGGTGCTGCTGGCGACCTCGCTGCCGGTCGGGTCGATCTACTTCGGTTCCGATCTGGTCGCCAAGGTGTTGCACCACCGCCCTGCCCCGATCGAGCAGGCGACCGTGAATGCGGATGAATCTACCGAGACCATCAGGAATCGGTCTACGGCTGACCTGCCGGTATCGACCCCCGATCCGATCACCGCGAACCCGCGAACGCTCCCGATTCCGGTGGCGGTCGGCTTCCTGAAGTCGGCCCTTCCTCTCAAGCCGCTCCCCGCGATCGAGGCGCCCGCCGTGCGGCCGATCGAGCCGCGTACGGCGGCGGCGGAATCGGGCCGCCCCCGCAGGGCGACCGGCCGGGTGCCGGACGCTGCCCGGCCGAGTCGGCCCAAGCGCACTGCGGAGCAACTCCTCACCGAGGCCCGTACGGCGACGGCCGACTGGGCTGATGCGAAGCTCACCGGTGAGGGCATCCGCCGCGAGGTCCGCACCTCGCCCGCCAACGCCCGGATGCTGCGCGACACCCTGCGTGCCGAACGCGGTCTTGAGGTGGCGTGATGGGCACCGCCTACGCCAAGTGCTATGACCCCACCGGAGCCCGCTACGGCCTGCCCACCTTCCCGTGGCGCCTCGCCCCGGATGACCTGGCCACCCGCAGGCAGTTGCGGGCGCAGGGGCTGCGTCCGGGCGGGCAGCCGATAGCGGCTCAGGTGATGATCCGGCAGCGCGGCCGGAAGTCCGGCGCGAAGGTCGCCTACCTCTACCGCCTCGATCGGGCGCTGCCGGTGCGGCCAATGACCTCGCGTAAGTGGGGTGCGCTCGCGCTGGCGATGCTCGCCCGCCGCACCTGCCCCGTCTGCGGGGTCATCTACAGCTATTGCCTGCCGACCTCGCTCGGTATGTGCCTGCTCTGCCACGACGCACAGCACACCGCTTGACCTGCACGGCTTCGCTCAGCGGGGTCCGGACGGCTCGCCTACCAAAGCGCCGCCCGGACCCCTTCCAACCCCATTGCACGGGAGGAACGTTCAGTGAATCACGACGACGAAGACAACCTGTTCAACCGGCTCGAAGCCGAGATGGCCACCGAGTCCGGCGGCGAGGTCCTCGACCTCACCGCGGCCCGTACCGCCCGTGCCGAGTCGGCCGCACCCGACTCTGTGCCGGACGGTCCGGGCGTTGAGTCGGCCGATCCGGAACGTCCGGTGATGGTCGACCAGCCGACCGCGAAGGCTTCCGGGCCGGGTTACCTGGGCCGTCTGCGGGGCGCCCGACGTCGCGCCGTCGTCCCGGAGTGGCTGCGGTCCATGGCCGAACTGAAGACCGCCGCCACCTGGGTGGCCAGCCACTACGCGCACGCCACCGGCTATCACGCGCTGCGCTCCCCGATCTACGCCGCCCGCCTCGCCTTCCAAGCCCCGGCGGGAGCAGCGAAGTTCGTGGGCGGCACGGCGCGGTGGGTCGCCGACCGCGAGGGTGAGCCCGTGCGCCTCGCGGCGGTGCGCCGTGAGGATGCGGCCGAGTACCTCAAGCTCTCCCGGCAGCGTGATGGACGCGTGCGCCTGCGCACCCTGGTCGCGGTGCTGGCGATGTTCGTCGGTCTGGGGGCCGCGCTGGCCATCTACGTCCTCGCCCCGACCTGGCTACAGGCCATCTCCGTCAGTGCGGTCACGATGGCGCTCGGCTTCGCGGGCCGCCGGGCCGATGACCCGGTCATCCACAAGGCCGTGGAACTGCCCAAGGCCGTCAAGCTCACCAGTGACATCGTGCTGCGCGCGCTGGGAGCGCTGGGCATTCCCGCCATCAACCAGGCGCAGGGCAAGGGCCGGGACGGGTTCGAGTTCACCGCCCCGATCACCCGGGATGGGCCGGGCTGGCGCGCGGAAGGCAACCTGCCCTACGGCGTGACGGTCACCGACGTCATCGAGCGCCGCGACCGCCTCGCTTCCGGTCTGCGTCGCCCGCTGGGCTGTGTGTGGCCTGAGGCGGTGCCGGATGAGCACACCGGGCGCCTGGTGCTGTGGGTCGGTGATCAGGACATGTCGACCGCGAAGAAACCCAAGTGGCCGCTGCTGACCAGCGGCAGCGTCAACCTGTTCAAGCCGGTCGCCTTCGGCACTGACCAGCGAGGACGCTGGGTTGAGGTCACGCTGATGTACATCGCGGGAATCATCGGCGCCATCCCGCGCATGGGCAAGACCTTCCTGCTCCGCCTGTTGCTGCTGATTGCGGCGCTGGATCCCCGCGCTGAGCTGCACACCTACGACATGAAGGGCACCGGCGACCTTGACCCGGTCGGCAACGCCGTCTCCCACCGCCATGCCGCCGGGGACGATGACGAGGCCATCGCCTACGCGCTGAACGACTTCCGCGCGCTGCGCGAGGAGCTGCGCCGCCGCACCAAGGTGATCCGCTCCTTGCCGCGGGACATCTGCCCGGAATCCAAGGTGACCAGCGAGCTGGCCGACAAGCCCTCACTCGGCCTGCACCCGATCGTGATCGGCGTGGATGAGTGCCAGGTCCTGTTCGAGCACCCCAAGCACAAGGACGAGTTCGAGGAGATCGCCACCGACCTGGTCAAGCGCGGTCCGGCCACCGGCATCGTGCTCCTGCTCGCCACCCAGCGCCCGGACGCCAAGGCGCTGCCCACGGGCATTTCCGCGAACGCTTCGGCCCGCTGGTGCCTGAAGGTCATGGGCCAGCTGGAGAACGACATGGTGCTGGGCACCTCCGCCTACAAACGTGGGGTGCGCGCCACCATGTTCGCCTGGGGAGACAAGGGCATCCACTACTTCGTGGGCGAAGGGTCCGATGCCCGCATCGTCGGCTCGGTCTACGTGGATGGCCCAGGCGCGGACAGCATCGCGGCCCGCGCCCGCAAGGCCCGTGAACTGGCAGGCACCCTGTCCGGTCACGCGCTCGGCGAGGAGCCCGAGATCACGGCGAGCGCGTATGACCTGCTCGCCGACATCCTCGCCGTGGTCACGGTCAAGGAACCCAAGCTGTGGTCCGAGACGATCGTGACCCGCCTCGCGGAACTGCGGCCCGAGGTCTATGAGGGCTGGGACCCCGAAGCGCTCGCCGCGGCGCTGAAGCCGCTCGGCATCGCCACCGTCCAGGTGGGCCGCCGGGTGGAGGGCAAGGTCGTCAACCGACGTGGCGTCGACCGCTCCCACATCACCACCGCGATCGCGGAGCGTGACGGAAAGCGGGACGCGGGCTGAGAATCCGGGGCCGCTAGCGCTAGCGGCACACCCCGCTAACGTTAGCGGCCCCGCTAGCACCCCAAACCTGCTCTGATCAGGCCGCTAGCGGATAGCGGCCCACCTGCGGAAACCCCTGAAACCCGCCTGGAAGGGCCCGTGATGACCCCTGCCCTGCTCGCCATCACCCTGATTCTCGGCGTGACGCTCTGTTACGTCTCTGTGTGTGCTGCCTCGCCGTTCGGCAACTGCCGCAAGTGCCGCGGCTGGGGCTTCGCGATGAAGAGCGACCGCAAGGGCCGCATGAAGCGCGGCAAGGACTGCCGCCGCTGCCACGCCACCGGCAAGCGCATACGCGTCGGCCGCTGGCTCTACAACCGGTGCGCCCGCATCCACCGCGCGGGCACCGACACCCCCGCCAACAAGCCCGTCTTCAACCCTGCTTCGAAGGGATAGCCCGATGGCCGTCACCGTCTCGCTGGTCCTGCTCTTCGGCCTGGTCCTCTTCTTCCTCCTGCGCGGCAAGTCCCTGGGCTACGGCTCTGCGTTCATCGCCGTCATGTTCGGGTTCTTCCTCGCCTCCACCGGCGCGGCCGGACCCATCAACGAACTCGCCACCGCCGTCATCGGCGCCATCCCCGACCTGTGATCGGAGGCACGGCCATGAACGAACAGATCATCGCCCGCCACTGGCTGGCCCTCATCGCCCCCAAAGCCGCCCCCGCACTGGCCACCTCCACCGTGCTCATCCTGGCCCGCATCTGGAACGCCAACGGTGCCGAACACAGCATCGGCAACGCCGTCTTGATGACCGCGCTCGCGCTCGCCGCCGGAGCGGCAGGCACGTTCGCCTCCATCGGCGCGGCCGGGGACTCCGTCATCGCCGGGACCGCGTTCGCCACCTCCGGAGCCCTCGCCTTCGCCGGGGTCGCCGGATACGCCGATGGTCTGCCCCTGCCGCTCCTGCTGTGGGTGCTGACCACCGCCATCGCATACGGGCTCGCCGCCCGCTACTGGCGAACCGACCGCCGAGACCGCCTTGCCTTTGAGCGCCACACCGGTGAGCGGCGCGAGCAGCACGCCCACCTCGAACGCGTCGAAGCGCTGCGGGCAGGAGCGCAGATCGAATCCGCCCGCGTCGGAGCCCAGTACGCCGAACAGCTTGCTACCGCCCTACTCACCCGCGCCGCCCTGCCCGGATACGACCCCATCGCTCTGGAACGCACGGGCCTGCCCAAGCTGCCTCAGACGGAGGAGAGCCGATGAGGTTCTACTTGACCACCCATAAACGTCACTGGGTGCGCCTCACGGGTATACCGCTGTTCTTGAAGTCCGCGCACTTCGTGGAAGCGGTGAAGCTGCCGCAGGCTCTTGGGCGGTACGCGGTCGATTCGGGTGGCTTCTCGGAGCTCCAGCAGCGCGGACGGTGGGCCCGCAGCCCGCGTCAGTACATCGATGACCTGTACCGAATCTGGGAGGGTGTCGGGCCCTTCGACTGGGCCGCGCCGCAGGACTGGATGTGTGAGCCGCTCATCATCCACGGCGGACAGGCAGGTCCCCTCACGTTCGTTGGAACGCATCTGAGCGTGGCAGAGCACCAGCACCGCACCGTCGCCAACTATCTGGAACTGCGCTCCATGGCCCCGGAACTGCCGATCATCCCGGTGCTTCAGGGCTGGGAGATGGCCGACTACGAGCGTTGCGTGTCGCTCTATGAGCGCGCTGGTGTCGACCTGACGCGGGAGCCGGTGGTGGGGCTGGGCTCCGTCTGCCGACGCCAGTCGACCCGCGAGGGCGCGGCCATCGTCACCGCGATGGCCGCTCACGGCCTGCGGTTGCACGGCTTCGGTTTCAAGACTCTGGGTCTTGCCCGCGTTGGCCACCTGATGGCCTCCGCCGATTCGCTCGCCTGGAGCTCCCACGCGCGCCGCCGCCCGGCCATGCCCGGCCACACCCACAAGAACTGCGCCAACTGCATCGACTACGCCCTGAACTGGCGCACCCGCGTCCTGGCAGGCCTGCCGACCTGGCAGCAACCCCTCCTCGACGCGCACTAGCTACGCCCGAGGCGGTCGCCTCTCACCAAAAGACCGCGACCGCCTCGGCTCTCCGTCCCTTCGAGAGAAACAGGAGAAACCCCAGCATGACCCAACCCGCCTTGATCCGGCGAGACCACCTCAGCACCGCCCTCAGCCTCGCGGCCGACGGTCTGCCCGTCCTGCCGCTGCACAAGGGCAAGGTGCCCTTCGCCAACTGCCCCGCGTGCCTGTACGCCTCGTGCGGCGGGCGCCCGCACATGAAGACCCCCGGGCCCTGCACCTGCCCGGCCCCCTGCCACGGCTGGGCCGCCGCCACCACCGACCCGAGCGTCATCAACTCGCCTGCCTGGGCGCGTGCGTGGCGCGACGCCGCCGCCATCGCCTACCACCCCGGCGGCGCGGGCCTCACCGTCGTCGACCTCGACACCCCCGACGCCGTCACCTGGGCAGGCCGGACCCTGCCAGCCACCCGGACCGTGGCCACCACGCGCGGACAGCACTGGATCTACCGCGGCACCATGCAGTCCGCGAACGCCGTCCGCGACGGCGTCGACATCAAGTCCACGATGGCCTACACGCGGTGGCTCGGGCCCGGCACCGGCACCATGACCGCGCTACCGGACGTGGTGCGCGCGCTCGCTGTGAGCAAAACCAGCGCCGTGCGGCCCGCACCGCAGACGATCCCCGGGCCCGCACCGGCAGGAGGCGGCGAGTGCCGCCACCGCACGCCCGCCTACCTGGAGCGTGGCATCGCCATGGCCGAGCAGCGCATCACCGAGGCCTGCAGCGCGGTCCACGCCACCGTCTACCGCACGTTCCTTGCCGTGCTCTCCACCCACGGCCGGTGCGGCTGCCTCACCGAGACGCACACGGCGCGACTGTTCACCGCCGCGCAGGCCAAGGGTGAGTCCCCCCGGCACTGCGCCGACGCGTGGACCAACGCCCGCACGAAGTTGGGACTGTGACCATGTCCGACGACGAAAAGACCCCAGCACGCGAGGTCATCACCGAGTACGCGCAGGCGCACTTCCGGTACTTCCGCACCGGCGACGGCACCGTGTACGCGCAGAAGAACGGCCACCCCGTGGCCCGCCCGATCCGCTCGCAGGGCACCACGGGCAGCCACCGGCAGGAACTCATGGTCGGCCTGTTCAAGGACGGGTGCGGCGTGTTCAACGGGTCCGCGCTCAAAGAGGCGTTGGACCTCATCGAGGCACTCGCGCTGTACGAGGGTGTGCAGCCCGTGTACATCCGCGTGGCCCCCGGATTCGACGGGGCGACGTGGCTGGACCTGGGCCGCGATGACGGGCAGTCCGTCCGCATCCACCCCACCGGCTGGGACATCCTCACGCCCGACCCCCGTGAGGTGTGCTGGCGGCGCACCCAGCTCACTGGGGAACTCCCACTGCCGGTCAAGGCCACCGAGGGCAAGGGCATCGATCTCCTGATGAGGCTGTGCAACTTCGCCACCGCAGAGACCGAGTGCCTGGCCATCGCCTGGCTCATCGGCTGCTTGGGCCCCTCTGTTCCCGTCCCTGCTCCGTTCCTCACCGGCCCACAGGGCGCGGGCAAGTCCACCGGTGGGCGGATGCTCGTACGGATCATCGAGGGGATGAGCGGCGACCTGCGGCGCGCGCCGAAGGATGAGGAGAACCTGATTGCGGCCGTGGCGGCTGGGTGGGTTACCGCCCTGGACAACCTCTCTCACATGACCCCGGATCTGGCCGACGCCATGTGCTGCATCGTGACTGGGGCCGAGAACGTCAAGCGCGCCCTGTTCACCGATGGGGACGTCTTCCGCGTCGGCTACCGCCGTCCCCTGCTCATGACCGGCATCGATGTCGGCGTCATCCGCCCCGACCTCGCCGAACGCCTGCTGCCGCTCCGACTCGAACGCCCCCGCGTGCGGCGCACGGAAGCCGAGCTGTGGGCGGAGTTCGAAGAGATCCTGCCCGTGGTGCTCGGGTCCCTCCTTGACCTCACGGTCAATGTTCGTGGCGCCGATGCCGACATCCCGACCGACCTGCGGATGGCCGACTTCGCGCACCTGTGCGCGCAGCTCGATGCGGCCACCGGGCTCGGCGCGCTCAACGCCTACCGGGCCAGCCTGGACGACCTGAACGACGACGTCATCGAGGGCGACCTTCTCGCGCAGACTGTCCTCAAGCACGCCGCTGGCCTGGACGTAGGGGCAGAGCAGCGGATGGCTTCTGCCGAGTGGCTGCACTGCCTCACCCAGCTCTACACCGGCGAGGACTTCCGCCCCCTGCCCAAGGGGTGGCCCACCACGGGCAAGGTCCTCTCCGACCGGCTGAAGCGGCTTCAGCCGACCCTCGCCGCCCGCGGCGTCCTCATCGACTGGGGCCGCACAAAAACCGCCCGCTACATCGAGATGGCCCGGCGGGTCGGGCCGCCCACGGAGCAGCAGGAAGCGGCGTTCTGATCTGCGGCGCCTCGTGGTGAACAAGCAAGAAGAGCACCCCGCGCCCGGTGCTCTTCTTGCTGTTCGGCGCAGCGCGCCGCCCGAGGGTCGCGCCGCGAAGCGGCTCCTTCTTCACGTTCTGAGCCGCGCCTCACCACCTACAGAACCTCTCCTTCTTTTTCCTAAGAGAGGAGTCCTGCGTCACCCGCGTCACCGGACACCGGGAAACGGCCGGTGACCAGCGGCGAAAGCGGTGACGCAGACGGCTACGACTGCGTCATCCCGCGTCACCTGCGTCACCAGTGACGGAGGGATGACGCGCTAGTGACACACCCCGAAACCACTGCGTCACTCAAAACCGCAGGTCAGACCAACAAATGACGCGGATGACGCGGTGACGCAGAAATCCGCACCTCGGACAGACACGAGACCTCGATGCCCTCAGCCTCAAAGGAGTCGGCCGTGGTACGCCCCCAGATGCTCAAGCTCCCAGAAGTCCTCACCGAGATCGGCATGAGCCGCGCCGCCTTCTACCGCATGCGCGCCCGCGGCCAGGCTCCCCGCCTCCGCAAGCTCCCCAACGGTCAACTGCGCGTTCGACGTGCTGACCTTGACGACTGGTGGGAGCGCTGCGAAGCACGCGCCATCTGACGACACCCTCCCAAGCCCGCCCCGCATCCCGGGGCGGGCTCTCTTCTGCCCTGGAGAAACATGCTCACGTTCGACGTCGTCTTCTGGTCCATCCGCCGCCGCTCCGGACGCCCGCGGCCATGGGAAGTGCGCTGGTTCGTCGGCCCCGAGTCGCATTCCAAGAGCTATTTGACGAAACCACAGGCGGACGGACGCCGGTCCCAGCTCATGGCCGCCCTACAGGGCGGCCAACGGTTCGACATGGAAACCGGCCTGCCCGAGAAGGAGTGGGCCGCACTCTCCATGCCGACCTGGTTCGAGCACGCGAAGGCGTACGCCCTGATGAAGTGGCCAAGTGCTGCGGCGAAGCACCGGGCGAGCATCGCCGAATCCCTTGCCGTCGTCACCCCGGTGTTCGTGACCACGCAGAAGGGGCGGCCTGACCCCGGAGTTCTGCGGGAGGCGCTGTACCAGTGGGCATTTCGCGCCGTGGAATCCGAGACCGGCGAGTACGTGGCGCGCTGTGATGCTGAGGACGTCCCGGATGAGATCAGGAAGGCCCTCGACTGGATCGCCTCCCATTCCCTCAAGGTCGTTGATGCCGCGAAACCGGAACAGGTCCGTGCGGCATTCACTGCTCTGTCCAAGCTCCTGAGCGGGAAAAAGGCTGCGGAGAACACGGCCAACCGGAAACGGATGGTCCTGAGCAACGCGTTTCGGTACGCCGTAGAGGAGCGCGCGCTGTTGTCCCGTCACCCTTTCCTCGCGGTCGACTGGACCGCACCCACCACGTCGGATGAGGTCGACTTCCGGTACGTACCCGGCCCCCGGCTGGCCCGCGATCTGCTCACCGCTGTGTCTGATCAGGGCGCCCGTGGTGAGCATTTGGAGGCGTTCTACGGCGCGATCTACTACCTAGCCACACGTCCCGCCGAAGCTGCGGCCCTGCGCGAGGAGGACTTCAACCTGCCGCCCGAAGACAGGCCCGACGCCTGGGGCGAAGTTCTCGTCTCGGAGAGCCACCCCGAAGTCGGAGCAGGCTGGACGGACAGCGGCAAGTCACACGACAAGCGTGGCCTGAAGCACCGGGCGAAGGACGCTGTGCGTTCCGTGCCGATCCCGCCGGTGTACGTCCGGATGGTGCGCTCACACCTCACGCGATACGGCGCCGCCCCGGACGGTCGGCTGTTCCGTGCGGCTGGCGGTGGACGAGTCCGGTCAACGGAGTACTGCGAGCTCTGGGGAAAGGCGCGCGAAGCCGTCCTCAACCCGACAGAGGCCAAGTCCAAGTTGGCCGACGTTCCGTACAGCCTCCGCCACGCCGCCGTATCGCTGTGGATCAAACAGGGCGTCGACCCGGCAGAGGTGGCGTACCGCGCGGGCCACAGCATCGCCGTGCTCTACCGCTTCTACGCCAAGATCCTGAAAGGCTCTTCGGACCACGCCAACCGGCTCATTCAGGCGGGCTTGGATACCTCGGACGGGGGCTGATCCTGGCCCGCGTATGGCCCGCACGTGCTGGTCAGAGGTGGTACACCCCCGATACGGGGTGAGACAGGCTGAGCAGAAAGGGCGCGACCCCATTCGGGTTCGCGCCCTTTGACCAGCACGTTCGCTGACCTGCTGCGGTGGGTGTGGGATTTGAACCCACGGTGACTCTCGCCACGACGGTTTTCAAGACCGTTCCCTTAGGCCGCTCGGGCAACCCACCCCGCACCGCCGATCAAGGCGGTGCGGGGACAAGAGTAGCGGGTCAGCTCTCGCCCTTGCGCTGGCCCAGGACCACCTCGGCCTTGTGCTCCTTGCCGTCGCGCTTGTAAGTGATCTCCACGGAGTCGCCCGGCTTGTGGGTCCAGATCTGGCCGATCAGGGTCGGGCCGCTGTCGATCACCGTGTCGTCCAGCTTCGTGATGACGTCGCCGGGCTTGAGGCCCGCCTTGTCCGCCGGACCGTTCGGGGTGACCGCCTGCGAACCGCTCGCGCCTTCCCGGGAGATCGTGGCGCCGCCCGAGTTCTCCTCCAGGGAGACCGAGGCGCCGATCACGGGGTAGACGGCCTGGCCGTTCTTGATCAGCTGCTGGGCCACGTACTTGGCCTGGTTGACCGGGATCGCGAAGCCGAGGCCGATGGAGCCGGACTGACCGCCACCGCCGCCGAGGCCGCCACCGCTCTCCGCGGGCTTGATCGCGGAGTTGATGCCGATGACCGCGCCGCCCGCGTCGAGCAGCGGACCGCCGGAGTTGCCCGGGTTGATGGAGGCGTCGGTCTGCAGGGCGCTCATGTACGAACTCTTGCTGCTGGCGCCGTCGCTGGAGGTCACCGGGCGGTCCTTGGCGCTGACGATGCCGGTCGTGACCGTGTTCGAAAGGCCGAAGGGGGCGCCGATGGCGATCGTCGAGTCGCCCACGGCCACCTTGTCGGAGTTGCCGAGGGGCAGCGGCTTCAGGTTCCCAGGCGGGTTCTTGAGCTTGATGACCGCCACGTCATAGCCCTCGGCACGGCCGACCACCTCGGCCTCGTACTTCTTGCCGTCCGAGAACGTCGCGGCGAGCTTTCCGCCCTCGGCCGCCGAGGCCACGACGTGGTTGTTCGTGAGGATGTGGCCCTGCTTGTCGTAGACGAAGCCGGTGCCCGTGCCGCCCTCGCCGTTGCCGCCCTGCGCCTCGATGGTGACGACGCTGGGCAGCGCCTTGCCCGCGATATTGGCGACCGTGCCGGGGTCGCGCTTGAGGTCCGCCGGGGTGTTCGACGCGGACACCGTGGTCGAGCCCGTGCTGTTGTCGTTCCGGTCCGCGGCCCAGAAGCCGACGCCGCCGCCGACTCCGCCCGCGACCAGAGCGGCCACGAGCACCGCTGCGACAAGCCCGCCGCGGCCCGCGCGCTTCGGCTCCTGCGGGTGCTGCGCGACATAGGAGGCACCCCATGTGGAGCCGGAGCCGCCCCCTTGGGCGTACGAGGGGACCGCGGGCGGCGGCGGAGGAGGCCAGGCGCCGGCACCGGGAGCGTGCGAAGGCGCGCCCGCGGTGGCACCGGCGTGCGCGGGGGGCGCGGGGGCTTGGTGCGCCGCGGGTTCCTGGCCGGGTGCCCCGGATGCCGACGCCCCGGGGCCCGGTGACCCTGGGCCCGGTGACCCGGGGGCGGGCGTTGCGGGGGCGGCGGAAGCAGCGGGAGTTTCCACCGGCACAGGAGGCGCTGACGGGGCCGGGGGTACCTCGTTGCCCTCGTTCTCGGTGCTCACAGCTCTTCTCCTCGGTCCACGCTGTCGTTCTCGGTCACGGCCTGGCTGTGCCCAACTGTGCATGTGTCTGCGGTCAGCTTTTCCCATGGGCTGTCAGGGCACCATAAGCCGATCCTGTGGATCCGGCGCAGTGTGCGCCGACCCATGGGCTCTCGTGTGGGTACCCCGTGATGGCACCATGACGCGGTGACCCTCGCACGACAGCAACAGATCCAGGTCGTAGCCCACCGCGGAGCCTCCGAAGACGCCCCCGAGCACACGCTGGCCGCGTACAAGAAGGCGGTCGAGGACGGCGCCGACGCACTCGAGTGCGATGTACGCCTCACCGCGGACGGCCATCTCGTCTGCGTCCACGACCGCCGCGTGAACCGGACGTCGAACGGCAGAGGAGCCGTATCCGCCCTGGAGCTCGCCGATCTCGCCACGCTCGACTTCGGCTCCTGGAAGACCATCCACGGAGAGGCCGACGAAGGCCCCGACTGGGAGGACACCTCCGTCCTCACCCTGGAGCGGCTCCTTGAGCTGGTGGCCGAAAGCAATGCTTCGGGGCGCAACGTCCAGCTGGCCATCGAGACCAAACACCCCACCCGCTGGGCGGGCCAGGTCGAGGAAAGGCTGCTTCTTCTACTGAAGCGCTTCGGTTTGGATTCCCCACCCGCCGATGGCCCCTCTCCCGTACGCGTCATGAGCTTCTCGGCGCGCTCCCTGCACCGGGTGCGGGCCGCGTCCCCTACTCTGCCGACGGTCTATCTGATGCAGTTCGTCTCGCCGCGCCATCGCGACGGGCGGCTTCCCGCAGGCGTGCGGATCGCGGGTCTTGGCATGAGGATCGTCCGCAACCACCCCGCCTACGTGGCCAAACTCCAGCGCGCGGGACACCAGGTGCACGTGTGGACCGTGAACGAGCCCGGTGACGTGGAGCTCTGCGCCGAACTCGGGGTCGAAGCGATCATCACCAATCGCCCCAAGCAAGTACTGACCCAATTGGGCCGCCGCTAACCGGAGTCCCGTCGATTACAGGGAGTGCACCGGCGCGTTCGGTCCGTATTCGATCGTTACGAGTGCGTCACCGCACAAGGATTGGCCGGTTTCCGGTCCAGTCCATTGGGGCATTCACACCGTGGCGTGGGGCGAAGGAGGTCTCGGGGGTGGCGTTGGTGGTGGCACGGGAGGTGCCCGCGTCGTCGAGCATGGCCGTACCCCATGGCCCTGCGGGCGTGGGAGAAGCAAGGCACCGGATGCGTGATCAGTTGCGCGGGAACAGGGTGCCGGAATCGGTCATCGACGATGCCGTACTGATCCTTTCGGAATTGCTCAGCAATGCCTGTCGGCACGGCAGGCCGCTGGGCGAAGGCATGGTGGGCGACGGTGACGTCAGGGCCGCCTGGCACGTGGACACATCAGGCCGGCTGACGGTCGAGGTGACGGACGGCGGTGGCCCGACCCGTCCCGTTCCGGCCACGCCCTCGGTCACCGCGCACGGCGGTCGCGGGCTCAACATCATCACGGCCCTCGCCGACACGTGGGGCGTGCGGGACGACACCCATGGCGAGGTCACGGTGTGGGTCGTCGTACATGCCGGGCACCGTCACGAGGACTTCGCTACGCGCGTCGTGGCCCCCTCGGCCGCCGCGATACCCGACCTCGCGTACGCGGACCCCTTCGAGGCCTCGGCTGACTCAGGCTGAATCCCGGTGCCCCATGGGTGAGCGGCTAGGCTCGCGCCCGTACGCCCCAGACGTACGAAGAGCCACGCTGGAAAGCCGCATCCGGGAGACACCCAAGATGGCCAAGAAGCGCCCTCAGACCAAGGGCAAGCAGCAGCCGCAGCTGACGGACGGGGAGGTCCCGGTCGTCGGAGCCCGCGAACCCTGCCCCTGCGGTTCGGGTCGCCGTTACAAGGCCTGTCACGGCCGGGCCGCCGCGCACGCGGTGACCGAGCTGGTACACCGCCCCTTCGAGGGCCTGCCCGGTGAGGGCGACTGGGTGGCGCTGCGCGAGCTCGTCCCGGCGGCGACCGTCGAACTGCCCCTCAAGGGCGGCCTTCCGGACGGCGTGCCCTCCGTCTCCCTGGCGACCGTCCTGCCGATGGCCTGGCCCGCCCTGCGCCGCGACGACGGCTCCGTCCTGCTCGGCCTGCAGAACGACACCGCCTCCGGCGACATCAGCCGCGACCTCGCCGACACCCTCCAGCGCGCCCTCACCGCCGAGCCCGGCTCGCCGGTCAAGGCCCGCCGCGCCCCCGCCGACGGTCCGCGCCTGCAGGACATCCTCGACCCCGAGGGCGTCTTCGAGCCGATCGTGCACGCGGGCTTCGAGTTCTGGGTGCCGTCCGCCGGGGATTCGGCGAACACCTCCCCGGAGGTCTCCGCCTCCCTGGAGCGGGCGAACGCCGCCGCCATCCCGACCGTGAAGCTCTCCGGCGTGGACTCCGCGTACTGGTGCGAGACCCCGGACAAGAACCACCTGCGCTGGGTCATGCCGCACGCCGAGGAGCAGCTCCTGGACGCGCTCGCCCGGCTGCACGCCGCCGGCACGTCGAGCCTCGGCGAGGGCACGCGCCTCGTCGGCTCCTTCCGGGCGCACGGTCTGACCGTGCCGGTGTGGGACCTGCCGACCGGAATGGGCGCCGAGGACATCGAGAAGCCCGCCGCGGAGTTCGCCGAGCGGCTCGCGACGGCGCTCGCCGACGAGGCACCGCTCACGCCGGAGGAGCGCAGGGCGCGCGGCGGTCTCACCAACCGCCAGGTGACGTTGAGCTGACCCACCAGTCAGTCGGCGGGAACGGGTGACTCCTGTCACAACTCCCCGTCGTCGCAGGCAAATCCCTGTCCGGATATCCGAGATCGAATTTGCCAAGAGCAGATCTCTTGTTACCGTTCAGGTAGCCCGGTTGCTGGTGCATCCCCCGTCGCCAGCAACCGGGCGCTTTCATGTCCGGCCCGGTAATCGGCCTGACCTGCGGTCTCAACTGGCCTTCGGGTGCCCGGAGTTGCTCCCGGAGCGCAGGAGCAGCGGACCGTCACTCCCGTCAGCGAACTCGGCCACCGCCGAATACGCCGCTGCATTCCCCGCCGTGCGCTCCCGTGGCGTCTCGCATGCCCCCGGCTCGTCTTCCGCGCCTACCGCGCAATGCATCTGTACGGTGCGTGCGCCTGGGCCCATAACGGTCAGTACGGCGCTCAGCTCATCACCGGTCATGTTCCGGTAGTACGTCCGCGCCCAGGTGTCGTCGCCCTGGGTCAGGACGCACGTCTGGGCCTCGATGCCCTTGGGAGAGGTGAGTTCGGGTCCGCACTGGGCGGCGGCCTCCTGTCCAGGAGACGCCCCTCCGGGAGACGCCCCTTCAGGAGAGGCCCCTCCAAGAGGCGCCTCTTCGGACGACGCGGCTACGGGAGACTGTTCCGAAGTCGACTTCTCCGTAGAGGGCTGTTTCGCGTCGGGATCTCCACCGGCGCCCACAGGCCCCGCGGACGCGCCGGCGAACGGCAGGAGAACCGTGATGGCCACGACGCCCAGGAGCGCGATCAGGCGGGGGTTCATGGTCCCTGACAGTAACGACGTTTGATGGGCGCCCGGCTCGCCGCGCGCCCATTTCCCTTACAACTCGGGCGCGCTCACACCCGTACGAGTGAGCGCGTCCACCACCGCGTCCACCACGGCCTCGACATCGGGCACCCAGGGCGCCGCCGAGCCGGGCAGCGGCGCCCGCTCCCAGCGCACCGGACCCTGGCCCGTCTCGGACGGCGGCAGTGCGAGATAACCGCCCTCTCCGTGGAAGCGCAGTGAGCCGGGCACCCAGTCCTTGGCGTACAGCAGTTCGCCCAACTGCTCCATGGAGTAAGGCGCGACGAGCAGGAAGAGACGGGCGGGCGTCGCCACGACCGGGCCGAGCCTGATGCCCATCTGGTCGAGCGCCGACAGGGCGCGCGCGCCCGCGATCGCGGGCAGGCTGACGGCGCACGGGGCGCTGGCGCCGGTGGCGAGCACGATGGGCGCGTCCGGGCGGTTCGTCCACCACCAGCGCACCATGCGCTCTTCGGTCGTCGCGGCCAGCAGACCGGGGTCGAGGGGATGAGCTCCTGGCACCGTGCAGTCGGGGTCGGGGCAGGCGCAGCGGGTGCTGTCGCGCCGGTCGAGCCCGACGCCCGGCACCACCGGCCACTTCCATGCCGTGGCGAAGGTCAGGGCTGTGCCGTTCAGACCCGGACTCCGGTCGGACTTCCTGCCGATGAGCCTGGACAAGAGCCTGCGTCGCCTTCCGAGGATCTCGCGCATGAGCGCTCGTTCCTTTCCGTTTACACGCCGAGGAACACGGCGGGCCACATCACACCATGTGTGGATCACTTCGCTGTGCGTAGAACTGGCGCATCACACCCCAGCCTGCGGCATGGGGAACCCCTAGGGGCCGAGCGTTAGCGTGGCGTGGGGTGGCGGTGCCTGGCGATTGCTGTCCCGCGTATTTCTTGCCGCCTCCCCCACGGGAGGATGGGGCACGGTCGTCGTGAGTTAAGACGCCCGGGTCCGTCGCCAGGTTCCGGGCTGATCTCAACTGCCCCTGGTCATCACCGAGTACGTACCCATCACGGCCGCTGTGACGCGCCTCCCGTGCCTGAGGGCTTGGGAGGTACCCCTTCTTCAACAATCCCAGTCGATCGCAATATGTTGTCGCCTCAGGCATTTTTGAGCCAAGTTACCAAGATCGCTGGAACGCCACAGAATTCCCACGGACACCAGGAATCCCAGCGGGACAATGCTGGACATCCCCTCACCAGTGCGTGTAGATGTGGAGAACATTGCTAGCGGCGCAGAATGACATGGGGGTTTGCGATGCTATTGAGCAATACGCACCGGCCGGAAAGCCGTCAGCCATGAACCCTCCGCACCTCCCGAAAGTGGCCGGAATCGATTCAACTGTTCCGTCACCAGCCCACACTGTCGCGCCTGCCCCGCAGGCCCAAGGCGCACCAACGGCCATGATCCAGGACCGGCTCGCGGGCTGGATCTCCGATCTGACGACGCTGCAAGAGCTCACCGAACGCCTGGCCCGCACGGCCACACTCGACGACGCACTGCACGAACTGCTGCACGCCGGAGCCGCTCTGGTCGGCGCCCGCCGCGGCCTGCTCGTCCTGGAGCCCTCCGACGGACTCGGCCCCGACACCACCATCGGCCTCGGCCTCACCCGCGCCGACCTCGGCCACATCGAGACGGTGCCCCGCGCCGCCACCGCCTTCGGGCGGCTCCTGGACGCGCCGCCCGCACCGGCCGGCGCCGAGACGGAGATCGTCGACGCCGATCTGCTCGCCGACAGCGGCCTCGACCCCCGCCACCGCGAAGTCGCCACCCGCCTCGGCTACGCCGCCAGCTACGCCCTGCCCCTGTCCACCGAGGCGGCGGGCCGCATCGGTGCCGCGGTCTGGCTGTACGACGAGCCCGCGGAGCCCGGCGAGCGCCGGCGCCACCTCGTCGGCCTCTACACACGCCATGCCGCCGAGCACCTGGCGCTGCTGCTCGAACTCGACCGCGCCCGTACGACGGAGGCCACCTTGCGCGAAGAGCTGCTGCCCCCGCGGCTGCCGCGGGTCGCAGGAGTGCAGCTCGCCGCCCGGCACCGCACCTGCGCGCGCGGCGGCGGCGACTGGTTCGACGCGCTGCCGCTGCCCGACGCCGCGCTCGGCCTCGCGGTCGGCTCCGTCACCGGGTCCGGGCCGAGCGCCGTCGCCGCGATGGGGCGCCTGCGGGCCTCCTTGCGGGCGTACGCCGTCATGGAGGGCGAGGACCCCGTCGCCGTACTGTCCGATCTGGAGCTGCTGCTTCGACTCACCGAGCCAGCCCGGTCGGCGACAGCCCTCTTCGCGTACTGCGAGCCGGCCCAGCGCAAGATCGTCCTGGCCGGGGCCGGACACAGTCCGCCGCTGGTGATCGGTGAGCGGCGCACGGAGTTCGTGGAGACCTCGCTGTCGGCGCCGCTGGGGATGCTCGCGTGCTGGGAGGCGCCGAGCGTGGAGTTCAAGGCGGAGCCGGGAGAAACGGTGCTTCTCTATACGGACGGCCTGCTGCACCGCACCGGCGACCCGATGGACCGGGCCTTCGCGCGGCTGCACGCGGCGGCGGCGAGTGTGCCGAAGGCGGTGCGCGGCGACCCTGCCGCGATCGCCGATCACGTACTGCGGACGGTGCTTCCCGACGGGCTCGACGCGATCGAGAGCGACGAGGACGTGGTGCTCCTCGCGGCCCGTTTCGAGTGACCCCCGCCGTCCGTTTCGAGTGACTTTGGGGATACGGCATGTAATGGGCCTTCCGGCTCTGGGCCCCCTTCCGTACGCCCGTACGATGGAGGGGGCCCAGTGTCGTACATAGGAGGCAGATCGTGTCGGAGGAGCTCAATCCGGAATACCCGGAGACCCCGGAAACCCTGGAGATCGAGTCCGAAGAAGAGCCGATCAAGCAGCGCAAGAACGGCCTGTACCCGGGCGTCTCCGATGAGCTCGCCGAGAACATGAAGTCCGGATGGGCCGACACGGAGCTGCACGACCTGCGGCCGATCGCCCAGGCCGAGCACACCGCGGCCCGTCGCGCCGCGCTCTCCGCGCGCTTCCCGGGCGAGCGTCTCGTGATCCCCGCGGGCAACCTCAAGACCCGCTCGAACGACACCGAGTACGCCTTCCGTGCCTCCGTCGAGTACGCGTACCTGACCGGCAACCAGACGGAGGACGGCGTCCTCGTCATGGAGCCGTCCGACTTCGCCGACGGCACGAGCGGCCACGACGCGACCATTTACCTACTGCCGCGCTCCGACCGCGAGAACGGCGAGTTCTGGCTGGACGGCCAGGGCGAGCTGTGGGTCGGCCGCCGGCACTCCCTCACCGAGGCCGAGACGCTGCACGGCATCCCGGCCTCCGACGTGCGCGAGCTGGCCGAGGCGCTGCGCGAGGCGACCGGGCCCGTCCGTGTGGTGCGCGGCTACGACGCGGGCATCGAAGCCGCGCTGACCGACAAGGTCACCGCCGAGCGCGACGAAGAGCTGCGCGTCTTCCTCTCCGAGGCCCGTCTTGTCAAGGACGAGTTCGAGGTGGGCGAGCTGCAGAAGGCGTGCGACGCGACCGCCCGTGGCTTCGAGGACGTCGTACGCGTCCTGGACAAGGCCGAGGCGACCAGCGAGCGCTACATCGAGGGCACGTTCTTCCTGCGCGCCCGCGTCGACGGCAACGACATCGGCTACGGCTCGATCTGCGCCGCGGGCCCGCACGCCACGACGCTGCACTGGGTGCGCAACGACGGCGCCGTGCGCTCCGGGGAGCTGCTGCTTCTCGACGCCGGTGTGGAGACCCACACGTACTACACCGCCGACGTGACGCGGACGCTGCCGATCAACGGCCGCTTCGACGAACTGCAGCGGAAGATCTACGACGCCGTGTACGAGGCCCAGGAAGCCGGCATCGCGGCCGTGCGGCCGGGCGCCAAGTACCGCGACTTCCACGACGCCGCGCAGCGTGTGCTGGCCGAGAAGCTGGTGGAGTGGGGCCTCGTCGAGGGCCCGGTCGAGCGCGTCCTGGAGCTGGGCCTTCAGCGTCGCTGGACCCTGCACGGCACCGGCCACATGCTCGGCATGGACGTCCACGACTGCGCCGCCGCGCGCCGCGAGTCGTACGTCGACGGTGTCCTGGAGCCCGGCATGTGCCTCACCGTCGAGCCCGGCCTGTACTTCCAGGCGGACGACCTGACCGTGCCGGAGGAGTACCGCGGGATCGGCGTGCGGATCGAGGACGACATCCTCGTGACGGCCGACGGCAACAAGAACCTGTCGGCTTCGCTGCCGCGGCGTGCGGATGACGTCGAGGCGTGGATGGCCGAGCTGAAGGACTGACCTGAAGGGCTGACCTGAAGGATTGAGCCGCTTTTTGAACCGGGCCTCTTCTTTTGAAGAGGCCCGGTTCTGCGTTTCCGGGGGGCCTAGCGCTCGTCCTCGCCCGCCACCTTCGCGGTGCTCAGGGCGATGCGGTTCCAGGTGTTGATGGTGAAGATCAGGGCCAGTACGTGGCCCAGCTCCGTCTCGTCGAACTGCTCGGCCGTGCGGGCGTATACGTCGTCCGGGACGCCGCCCCGGTCGACGAGCGTGACGGCCTCGGTCAGGTCGAGGGCCGCCTGCTCCTTCTCCGTGAAGAAGTTCCTCGCCTCGCGCCATACGCCGACCATGTGCAGGCGTGCCTCGTCCTCGCCGGCCTTGCGGGCGTCGGAGGTGTGCATGTGGAGGCAGTACGCGCAGCCGTTGAGCAGCGAGGCGCGGATCTGGATCAGCTCGACCAGGGCCGGGTCGAGGCCGTCGCGGGCGGCGGCGTCGAGGCCGATCACCGCCTTGAAGGCCTTGGGCGCGGCCTTGGCGAAGTTGAGGCGGGGGGCGTGCGGGGCGGTGGTCTGCGTGGCGGTGGCGTTGTTCGTCATGGCCATGAATCTACGGGCGCGATAGACCTTGGGTAGGGTGCATTTCCATGCCAGAATCATGGGTCAATTTGGCCGAGCGCATCGGGAGTGACCTGCACCTGGAGCTCTCCGGAGCAGGCGGCCGCCGCGCCGTCCTCATCCGCGCGCTTCGGGACGCCGTGCGCGAGGGACGGCTCGCTCCGGGGACGCGGCTGCCGCCCTACCGCTCCCTCGCCGCCGATCTCGGCATCGCCCGCAACACCGTCGCCGAGGCCTACGCCGAACTCGTCGCCGAGGGCTGGCTGACCGCACGGCAGGGCTCCGGCACACGGGTGGCCGAGCGGGCGTCGCCTCCGCCGCGCACCCGGGGCCCCAGACGCGTCCCGTCACGCGCCGCCTCCCGGCCCGCCACCCCCGCCCCGCCCACGTACGACCTGCGTCAAGGTCAGCCGGACGCCGCGTCCTTCCCGCGCACCGCCTGGCTCGCCGCGGCCCGGCGTGCCCTCAACTCCGCGCCGAACGAGGCCTTCGGGCCGGGTGATCCGCAAGGCCGCATCGAGCTGCGCCGGGCGCTCGCCGGATATCTGGGGCGTGCCCGGGGGGTGCGCACCGACCCGGAGCGGATCGTGGTGTGCTCCGGGTTCGCGCACGGCCTGCGGCTGCTGTTCGGGAGCGGGGGAGGCGGGATGCTGCGAGGTCCCCTTGCCGTGGAGTCGTACGGCCTCGGCTTCCACCGCTCGATCCTGGAGACCGCCGGCGTACGGACGGTCCCGCTCGGCCTCGACGAAAAGGGCGCCCGGATCGAGGAGTTGACCGACAGTCAGCGGACCCGGGGTGTACTGCTCACGCCCGCACACCAGTTCCCGACCGGCGGACCCTTGCACCCGGCCCGGCGCGCGGCGGTGATCGACTGGGCGCGCACCCGGGGCGGGCTCCTCCTGGAGGACGACTACGACGGCGAGTTCCGCTACGACCGTGAGCCGGTGGGCGCCGTACAGGGTTTGGATTCCGAACTCGTCGTCTACATGGGCTCGGTCAGCAAAAGCCTCTCCCCGGGTGTGCGCCTTGGCTGGCTCGTTCTGCCCGAACACCTCATCGACGGAGTGCTCGCGGCGAAGGGCGAACGGGAGGCATGGGTCAGCGTCATCGACCAGCTCACGCTCGCCGACCTCATCGAGTCGGGCCACTACGACCGCCACATCCGCCGTATGCGTCAGCGCTACCGTCACCGCCGCGATCAGCTCGTCGCCGCCCTCGCCGCGCACGCCCCGCACATCAGCCCGACCGGAGTGGCCGCGGGCCTGCACGCCGTCCTGCGGCTGCCGCCCGGCACCGAGCAGTCCACGGCGAAGGCCGCCGCCTGGCAGGGTCTTGCGCTGGAGGGTCTCGCCGACTTCCGCCACCCGGAGGCCACGATGCCCGCGCACGACGGTCTGGTCGTGGGCTACTCCACGCCGCCCGAGCACGCCTACGCGGCGGCGCTCGAAGCCCTGTGCAGGGCTCTGCCGCCCGACTGACCCGTGTGAGGCCCAGGCGGGCCCGCGGGCGCTCTCAGGCAGTCACGAGAGGCGTGTCCTCGCGCCATTTGAGAATCTTGTCGAAGCTGATCACCGCGCCGCCCCGGCCGGGTTTGTTGCCGAAGTGCACATGATCAGCGAGCTCCTGGATGAGGAACAGACCCCGTCCGTGCTCGGCGGTGTCGGGGGCGGGCGCCCCCACGGGAACGAATCCCGGACCGGAATCGGCCACTTCGATACGGCACTTCTCGCCGTCGAGGTAGGCCGTCACCCGATATGCCCCCGGCGCGCCTTCGGGGACCTGCGCCCCGCCATGCTCGACCGCGTTGGCACAGGCCTCGCTGAGGGCCACCGACAGGTCGTAGGAGACGTCCGGGTCCACCCCGGCGGTCTCCATCGTGCCGATCAGCAACCGGCGGGCAAGCGGGACGCTCGCAGCTTCGCGCCGCAAATGGAGAGACCACCACATGCTCATGCTCCAGCCTCCTGGCCGCGGCTCGACATACCGATACGTATTGCCGTAAGCGCCCGTGTATAAGCGCACAGTTGACGTGATGCCGCCCATACGGCCGACGCGCGGACGGCGGTGGAGGGTGTAGAAACGTCACCCACGAGCCGCTCGTGCGCCCCCCAAAGGCGCCCATTCGTCGCTCTCGGGTACCCATCGGGGCCCATCGGTATCCACGGGAGCTTGCGGACCTGCCGTACGCGGCGGTTGAGCCCAGTGCGATGATGGCCCGGCCATGACTGCCCCCCACCAGCGTGAAGCGCGCGACGGAGCCGATCTCCGGCTGCTGAGAGCAGCGGTGTTCGCCGTGCTCTGCGTCGTGCTGTCCGCCGGGGGCCATGTGCTCGCTTCCTGCGCCGCCGTCCCGCTGTGGACGCTCGGCGCCGGATTCCTCGCCGTCCTCGCCGTCGCGGCACCACTCGCCGGACGTGAGCGCTCACTGCCGGGCATCGTCGCCGCGCTCGCTGCCGGGCAGGTGGGACTGCACGCGCTCTTCGGCCTTGGCCAGCACGGCGGCACGGTGGCGGGTTCCACCGACGTGTCCCTGGTGGAGCGGGCCGCGCACCTGGTGTGCGGCGCGGGCGTCGCCAACCTCAGCCCCGCCCAGGCCCAGCGGATCCTGACGACGGCGGGCGTACAGCCCGGCGGCGGGAGCGCGGGCGCAGGGCATGCCATGCATCACAGCGCCCCGGCCACCGCGGCGGACACCGCGATGGACTCGATGTCGCTGCTTCCGTCGCTTCCGATGCTCCTGGGGCACGTACTCGCCGCCGTCGCCGCCGGATGGCTGCTGCGCCGCGGTGACATCGCGCTGCTCCGGCTCGTCCGGCTCTCGGCGCACGGGGCGTACGGAGTCGCCGAAGGGGCGCTCATGCGTTCCCTGCGCGGGGCGCTCGCTCTCGTGCGCTCCCTGCGTGCCGGGCTGCCTGGGGCTGCCTTCACGGCTCTCCGGACCCCGCGCACGGCCTTCCGCGTACCGCCGAAGCCGCACACCACCGCGCTCCAGCACACGGTGATCAGGCGCGGTCCGCCGACCGCAGCCGCACCAGAACTCGCTGCCTGACGCGACGCACTTCACCACAGCACTACGGAGAGGTGCCTCACGGCCGGCGGCATCCACGCGCGCGTGCCCTCCCAGTTCGCGCCGCGCGCACTCTCCCCTGATCGCTTGATCACCGGCTGCTCGATCGCCGGTCACTCGGTCACCGTTGCTGAAAAGTGGAGCGTTCCCATGTCTGTTCTGTCCGCGTCTGTCCTTTCTGCGTCCGTTCGGTCTTCGCTGTCCGCCGTCAAGGCCTCCCGCGTCTCCGTCGTCGGTGGCGTCGCCGCCTCCGCCGTCCTGCTCCTCTCCGTCCCCGCCTTCGCGCACGTCAGCGTCACGGCGGAGGGCGAGGCCGCCAAGGGCGGCTACGCCACGGTCAACTTCAAGGTGCCGAACGAGATGGACGACGCCTCGACCAACAAGGTCGAGGTCTCCTTCCCCGAGGACCACCCACTCGCCTCCGTGATGACGCAGCCCGTACCCGGCTGGACCGCGAAGGTCACCAAAACGAAGCTCGACAAGCCGCTGGAGATGCACGGCGAGAAGATCGACGAGGCCGTCTCCAAGGTGACCTGGACCGCCGACGGCAAGGGCGTCCAGCCGGGCACCTTCCAGAAGTTCCCGCTCTCCCTCGGCGCTCTCCCCGAGGACGCCGACGAACTCGTCTTCAAGGCCGTCCAGACGTACGACAACAAGGACGTCGTCCGCTGGATCGAGCCGCAGAAGAAGGGCCAGGAGGAGCCGGAGCACCCGGCACCTGCCCTCGCGCTGAGCGCCGCCTCCGAGGACGGCCACGGCGCCGCCGCGTCGCACGACGACGCCAAGGACGACGCGAAGTCGGACGAGAAGGACGACAAGAGCGAGTCCGCCGCCTCCTCCGACAGCAGTGACTCCACCGCTCGCGTCCTCGGCGTCGTCGGCATCGTCGTCGGCGCCGCCGGCGTGGCCTTCGGTGTCCTCGCCGGACGCCGTCGCACCAACAGCTGAGCCACCCCTTCGGGCCGCACCGGGGGCGTACGACCGCCCCCGGTGCGCCCGGGCCCCCTCACATCTGGGACATTTTCGTATGCGCAAGAAGAAGCTGCTCGCCGCCGCCATGCTGGCCGCGGCCACCCTCACCCTGTCCGCCTGCGGCAGCGGTGACGACAGCAAGAAGCCCGTCGCCGACGTCTCCGTCGAGTCCAACGGCGACAAGGCCGCGACCATCCTCGACAAGCCCTTCGAGAAGCCGGACCTCGTCCTCACGGACACCCACGGCAAGAAGTACGACCTGCGCGCGCGGACCAAGGGCAAGCCGACGCTCATCTACTTCGGCTACACCAACTGCCCGGACGTCTGCCCCCTGACGATGAGCAACATCGCCGTCGCCAAGAAGCAGCTGCCCAAGGCCGAACAGGACAAGCTCCAGGTCGTCTTCGTCACCACCGACCCCAAGCGCGACACCCCCGCGACCCTCGGCAAGTGGCTCAAGGCCCAGGACACCGACTTCGTCGGCCTGACCGGTGACTTCGACACCATCCAGGGCAGCGCCCGCACCCTCGGCATCAGCATCGAGCCCTCCAAGAAGGAGAAGGGCAAGGTCGTCTCGATGCACGGCACGCAGGTCGTCGCGTTCTCGCCGAAGAGCGACAAGGGTTACCTCCTGTACGGCGAGGACACCACCGTGGACGACTACACCAAGGACCTCCCCAAGATCATCAAGGGAGCGACTCCGTGAACCGCCGCATCCTCACCGGCGGCGCCCTGGCACTGACGGCGGGGCTCGCCCTCGCCGGCTGCTCGGACGCGTCCGCCGACAAGGCATCGGACAAGCCCGAGCTGCCTGAGCTCAAGGTCGCAGGCGCCTTCATCCCGGAGCCCGCCATGGACACCATGGCCTCCGGGTTCTTCACCGTCACGAACAAGGGCGGCGCCGACAAGCTCACCTCCGTCACCAGTGCGCTCGCCGAGAAGGTCACGCTGCACAGCACCAAGGGCAACGCGATGAAGGAACAGAAGTCGTTCGCCGTGCCGGCGAACGGCGAACTCGACTTCGCGCGGGGCGGCAACCACCTCATGTTCGAGGAGCTCAAGCACAAGCCGAAGCAGGGCGACAAGGTCGCTGTGACGCTGCACTTCGAGAAGTCGGACCCCATCGAGATTGAGGTTCCGGTGAAGGCAGCCACGTACAACCCCAAGCCCGGCAAGCACACGTCGCACTGAGGGACTGACTGTTGATGCAGACCATCGCTCCCCGCTGTGGAGCTCGCTCCGGGACCTCTGCCCGCTTCCGGGCGGCCCCGTCCATCGGGCGGCTCCTGCTCGTCGTCGCCGTCTTCCTCGGCGCCCTGCTGGCCGCGGCGGCCCCCGCCTCCGCGCACGCCGCGCTGACGGGCAGCGACCCCAAGCAGGGGGCGGTGGTCGACAAGGCGCCCACCCGCGTGGCGCTTACCTTCTCCGAGAAGGTCGCCATGTCCGACGGCTCCGTACGGGTGCTCGACCCGGCCGGCAAGCGCGTCGACACCGGCAAGACCAGTGACCTCGGGTCGAACACGTACGGCGTGCCGCTGCACAAGGGGCTGCCTGACGGCACCTTCACCGTCGCCTACCAGGTCGTGTCCGCCGACAGCCATCCCATCTCCGGGGCCTACACCTTCTCCGTGGGCGCGCCGTCCGACACGAAGGTCGCGCTGCCGGACCAGGAAGTGGGCGGCGGATTCGTCGGCGGGCTCTACGGCTTCGCGCGCTACCTCTCGTACGCCGGGTTCATCCTCGTCGTCGGCGGGGCGGCCTTCGTCCTCGGCTGCTGGCCGCGCGGCGCCGGGGTACGGCCCGTGCAGCGCCTGGTGGTCTCCGGCTGGGTCACGCTCACCGCGTCCACCCTCGTGATGCTGCTGCTGCGCGCCCCCTACACCGGCTCGGGGAAGCTCGCCGACGCCTTCGACATGGCCGAGCTCGGCGACGTGCTCCAGACGAAGACGGGCGCCGCACTGGTCTCACGACTGCTGCTCCTCGCCGCGGCCGCCCTCTTCATCGCGGTGCTTTTCGGTGCGTACGAAAAGCGAACTGACCCCAAGGAGCGCAAGGACCTCACCTTCGGGCTCGCGATCGGCGGCAGTGTCGTGGCCGTCGGGCTCGCCGCTACCTGGGCCATGGCCGAGCACGCGTCGACCGGCATCCAGGCGGCGCTCGCCATGCCGGTGGACGTCGTACATCTGCTCGCCGTCGCCGCCTGGCTCGGCGGGCTCGCCGCCCTGGTCGTCGCCCTCTACTTCGCGCCTTCGGTGGAGGCAGGGGCGGCGCGGCGCTTCTCACGCGTGGCGTTCTGCAGCGTCGTCGCCCTGGCCGCGACGGGGCTCTACCAGTCGTGGCGGCAGGTCGGCTCGTGGTCGGCGCTCACCGGTACGTCGTACGGACAGCTCCTCCTCGTCAAGATCGGCCTGGTCGTCGTACTCGTCGGCATCGCCTGGATATCGCGGCGCTGGACGGCCAAGATCGCGGGCCAGGCGGGCGATCTTGCGCCGGAGGCCGCGGCGGCCGACGTGCTGGAGAAGCGTGCCGAGAAGCAGGCCGCGGCCAAGCGCGTGGAGAAGAAGCCGGTCACGGTGCCCGCCGGGGGCGCGGAACCGGACTCCGAGCGCTCCGCCCAGCTCGCCCGCCAGCAGGCCGCCATGAGCACCGCCCGCGAGAAGCGCATCCGCGACGCGGACCCGAACCGGTCGGGCCTGCGCCGCTCCGTGCTCGCCGAGGCGGGCGTCGCCGTCGTCCTGCTCGCCGTCACCACGATCCTCACCTCCACCGAGCCCGGGCGCACCGAGGAGGAAGCGGCCGCTTCGAAGACGGCCGCCTCGGCCGCTCAGCGGTCCGGCCCGCTCACCCTCAAGATCCCCTTCGACACCGGATCCGACGACGGCAAGGGCACCGTGCAGCTCGACCTGGACCCGGGCCGCACCGGCAGCAACGACATGCACCTCTACGTGAAGCGGCCGAACGGCAGCGCCTTCGACATCCCCGAGGTGAAGGTCTCGTTCACCCTCAAGTCGAAGGACGTCGGACCGCTGCCCGTCGCTCCCGACCACATCGCCACCGGACACTGGAGCGCGAGCGGGGTGCAGATTCCGATGGCGGGCAACTGGAAGATCGCCGTGACCGTACGCACGTCCGACATCGACCAAGTGACCGTGAACAAGAACGCGCAGATCGGCTGAACGGAACCACCATGACGGACCACGGGATTTCGAGACGGCGGCTGCTCGGCACCGCAGGCGCCACCGGTCTCGCGCTCGGCGCGGCGGGCGGCGCGGCCGGGTACGCCGCGGCGCCCTCGGACACTCCCGCGAAAGCGGCGTCACTGGCGTCCCTTGGCGCGGACACGGTCATGTTTCACGGGAAACATCAGCCCGGCATCACCACGCCCGTCCAGTCCCGCGGCCACCTCGTCGCCTTCGACCTGGCGGCAGGCGCGGGCCGCAAGGAGGCGGCGGCCCTGCTGCGCCGCTGGTCGGCGACGGCGGAGCGGCTCATGGCGGGCGAGGCCGTCGCGGGCGAGGACACGGACGTCGCCCGCGACGCGGGCCCCTCTTCGCTGACCGTCACCTTCGGGTTCGGCCACAGCTTCTTCGGGCGCACCGGCCTGGAGAAGCAGCGCCCGGCGGCGCTCGATCCGCTGCCGGACTTCTCCTCCGACCACCTCGACAAGGCGCGCAGCGACGGCGACCTGTGGGTGCAGATCGGTGCGAACGACCCGCTCGTGGCGTTCCACGCGCTGCGCGCGATCCAGAAGGAGTCGGGTGACGCGGCGCGCGTGCGCTGGCAGATGAACGGCTTCAACCGCTCTCCCGGCGCGACCGCGCAGCCGATGACGACCCGCAACCTGATGGGCCAGATCGACGGCACGAACAATCCGAAGCCGTCGCAGGACGACTTCGACCGGCGGATCTATGTGCCCGCCACGGGTGACCCGTCGTGGATGGCGGGCGGCTCGTACGTCGTCGTACGCCGCATCCGGATGCTCCTCGACGACTGGGAGAAGCTCGGCCTGGGGGACCAGGAGGCGGTCATCGGGCGGCACAAGTCGGACGGGTCGCCGCTGACCGGCGGCACGGAGACGACCGAGCCGAAGCTGGAGAAGGCGGGCGCGGACGGCAAGTACGTCATCGCCCTCAACGCCCACGCCCGCATCACACGGCCGGACCAGAACGGCGGCTCCGCGATGCTGCGCCGCCCGTTCTCGTACCACGACGGCTTCGACAAGGGCGGCGAGCCGGACGCGGGCCTGCTCTTCGTGTGCTGGCAGGCGGACCCGCTCCGGGGCTTCGTCCCGGTGCAGCGCAAGCTCGACCGGGGGGACGCGCTGTCGGAGTTCATCCGGCACGAGACGAGCGGGCTCTTCGCGGTGCCGGGCGGGGCCGCGAAGGGGGAGTACGTGGGGCAGCGGTTGCTGGAGGCGTGAGGGCTGCCGCTTTCGTACGTGGGTGTCGGCGCCGCATGTCGCGCGGGGAGCTCCTACGTGGGACGGGCGCCGTATGTCATTTGGGGGAGCTCGTACGTGAGGCGGGCGCCGCGTGATGAGACGCGTGAGCCATGCCACGTACAGGCCATTAGGGTGACGGTATGTCGGCGATGCGCTACACCTATCTCGGCCCCGAGGGCACCTTCACCGAGGCCGCTCTCCGCACGCTCCCGGAAGCGGCCACCCGGGAGCTCGTCCCGATGGTGTCCGTGCCGGCCGCGCTCGACGCGGTCCGCAGCGGGGACGCGGCGGCGGCGCTGGTGCCGATCGAGAACTCCGTCGAGGGCGGCGTCACCACCACCGTCGACGAACTCGCCAAGGGCGAGCCCCTGATGATCTACCGCGAGGTCGTCCTGCCGATCGCCTTCGCGCTGCTCGTGCGGCCGGGCACCCATCTCAAGGACATCAAGACGGTGACCGGCCACCCCGTGGCCCAGCCCCAGGTCCGCAACTGGCTCGCCGCGAACCTCCCGGACGCCCTGTGGGAGTCGGCGGCCTCGAACGCGGACGGCGCGCGCCTGGTCCAGGAGGGCCGCTTCGACGCCGCTTTCGCGGGCGAATTCGCGGCGGCGACGTACGGCCTCGAACCGCTGGTCAGGGAGATCCACGACGCGGCGACCGCCGAGACCCGCTTCGTCCTGGTCGGCCGCCCGGCCCGGCCCGCGGCGCCGACCGGGGCGGACAAGACCTCGGTGGTCATCTGGCTCGGCGACGACCACCCGGGCGCCCTGCTCGAACTGCTCCAGGAGTTCGCCGTACGCGGGGTCAACCTGATGCGGATCGAATCGCGGCCCACCGGCCAGCGCATCGGTAACTACTGCTTCTCCGTGGACGCCGAAGGCCACATCACGGACCGCCGCGTGGGCGAGGCGCTGATGGGCCTCAAGCGGATCTGCCCGCAGGTGCGCTTCCTCGGGTCCTACCCGCGGGCGGGGGTGTCGCCCGCTGACGTAGGGCCGCTGCGGCCCGGGACGACCGATGGCGAGTTCCTCGCGGCGTCGGACTGGCTGACGCAGTGCCAGGACGGCCGGTTCTGAGCGGACGTACGAGGCCTGGCGGTTAGTCGTACGCAGGCTTGAGGGGTGGTCGTACGCGGCCTGACGCGTGGTCGTACGAGTCTTACGAGCGCTCTTACCTGCTGATTCACGTTGTCCACAAAGTTATCCACAGGCTCGCTTCTCGACCTGGGGACAAGTCGACAACGAACCACGACATGGTCGACAAATCGCCCTACACCCCGCAAGTCCGTCCACAGTCGCGCACGTCACCCCTCGTCCACCCTTTTCCATTGATCAACTCTTTGGAGCGAACCATTTCCACTCGAAAGTGGGTGTGCGGGTGGTTTGGGCCGGGAATCCTTCGTCCCGCATGCGGCTTTCGGAACGATCACTTCCGGCATCCACAGATCTTTCGCACAGCCTGTGGATAACTTTTCGGGAGTGGACATTCCTGTGGACAACCAGGGCTCCAAGCCCTCTCAAGTCCCCTTCCCCGCAAGGAGATCGGGTCAAGGAAGCGAGTCCCCTCTGCCCCATTTCGGGGAATGGCACCCTTTCCATTGACCCGGGGACCTACGAAATTCCATTCCGGCAAATAGGGCATAACGCTACAGAGTGGAATATCGAGTCGTGGGCCGCAACCGCTCGACGGTAGCCTGGTGAGGTGATTGACCTTCGCCTGCTCCGTGAGGACCCCGACCGTGTTCGCGCCTCCCAGCGCGCCCGTGGAGAGGACGTCGCGCTCGTCGACGCCCTGCTCTCCGCCGACGAGCGGCGCAGGTCGTCCGGGCTCCGCTTCGACGAGCTCCGTTCCGAGCAGAAGGCGCTCGGCAAGCTCATCCCCAAGGCCTCCGGTGACGAGAAGGCCGAGCTCCTGAAGAAGGCCGGCGAGCTCTCCGCCGCCGTCAAGGCGGCCAACGCCACACAGGACGAGGCCGACGAGGAGACCAAGCGTCTCCTGGGTCAGCTGGGCAACCTCGTCCACCCGGACGTCCCGGTCGGCGGCGAGGAGGACTTCGTCGTCCTGGACACGATCGGCACCCCGCGCGACTTCGCGGCCGAGGGCTTTACGCCCAAGGACCACCTGGAGCTCGGCGAGGCTCTCGGCGCCATCGACGTCGAGCGCGGCGCGAAGGTCTCCGGATCGCGCTTCTACTACCTGACCGGCGTCGGCGCGCTGCTCGAACTGGCCCTGGTGAACGCGGCGATCGCGCAGGCGACGGAGGCCGGGTTCATCCCGATGCTGACGCCCGCCCTTGTCCGCCCGCGCGCCATGGAGGGCACGGGCTTCCTCGGCCAGGCCGCCGAGAACGTCTACCACCTGGAGAAGGACGACTATTACCTGGTCGGAACCTCCGAGGTCGCGCTCGCCGGCTACCACATGGACGAGATCATCGACGCCGACAAGCTGCCCCTGCGGTACGCGGGCTTCTCGCCCTGCTTCCGCCGCGAGGCCGGCACGTACGGCAAGGACACCCGCGGCATCTTCCGCGTGCACCAGTTCGACAAGGTCGAGATGTTCTCGTACGTCGACCCGGCGGACGCGGAGAACGAGCACCAGCGGCTCCTGGACTGGGAGAAGCAGTGGCTGACCGGCCTCGGCCTGCCCTTCCAGGTGATCGACGTGGCCACGGGTGACCTGGGCGCGTCGGCTTCCCGGAAGTTCGACTGCGAGGCGTGGATCCCGACGCAGGGCAAGTACCGCGAGCTGACCTCCGCCTCGAACTGCGACAGCTTCCAGTCCCGCCGTCTGTCGATCCGGATGCGCGACAACCGCGACGGCAAGAAGGTCATGCAGCCGCTCGCGACGCTGAACGGCACGCTCTGTGCCGTCCCGCGCACGATCGTCGCCCTCCTGGAGAACCACCAGCAGGCCGACGGCTCCGTGTGGGTGCCCGAGGTCCTGCGTCCGTATCTCGGGGGACGAGAGAGCCTGGAGCCCATCAACAAGTGAGCCACCCTGCTCCTGCCACGCCGTCCTTCCCGTACAAGCTCGTCGCGACCGACCTCGACGGAACGCTGCTGCGCTCCGACGACACGGTCTCGGCGCGTACGCGCGACGCGCTCACCGCGGCCACCGCGGCGGGCGCCGCGCACATCATCGTCACCGGCCGTGCCGTGCCCTGGACCCGGCACATCCTCGACGACCTGGGCTATGACGGCCTGGCGGTGTGCGGGCAGGGCGCGCAGGTCTACCACGCGGGCGAGCACCGACTGCTGACCTCGGTCACGCTGGACCGGCAGCTGGCGGGCATCGCCCTCGCCAAGATAGAGGCGGAGATCGGCCCGCTGGCGCTTGCCGCGAGCCGTGACGGCCTCGACGGCGAGGTGATCGTGGGCCCGGGATACATGGTCCAGGAGGGCCCGCTGCCCGCCGTCCCGTTCACCGATGTCGCCGAGCTGTGGGCGGCCCCGCTGAACAAGGTGTACGTCCAGCACCCGGGCCTGAGCGACGACGCGCTGGCCGCGGTGGCGCGTCAGGTGGCCGGTGGTCTCGTCGGCGTGACGATGGCCGGCGAGGGGATCGTCGAACTGCTCCCCCTCGGCCTCTCCAAGGCGACGGGCCTTTCCCTCGCGGCCCGCCGCCTGGGCGCGAAGGCGGCGGACACGATCGCCTTCGGCGACATGCCCAACGACATCCCGATGTTCGGCTGGGCGGCGCACGGCGTGGCGATGGGCAACGCCCATGAGGAGCTCAAGGCGGTGGCGGACGAGGTGACGACGTCGAACGAGGACGACGGCATCGCGGCTGTGCTGGAAAAGCTTCTCGGCTGACCGACGCTTGGCCACGCATTGAGCCGGGCACCGACATTCGGCCCCGGCTCAGTGCGACGTTGGGTGGGCGGCCCGCGCGGCGAAACGCGCGCTCGAAGCGGCCGCCCCGGGCGACTCCCCCGTGGGCGGGGCTTCCCGGAGTGAGTAACTACTCCGAAGCCTGCCGCGGGCTGCCCTGCTGGGAACTCGACGGTCTGCTGATGGACACGTCGGCTCCTCTCCCAGTAAGCGGGCGCCGGTTTCGTGGCGCGGTGACACAACTACTGTGCCCGCGCCCCGAATTGACCGCCACCGAATTAATTACTCCTCCCCGGCCAGCGTCAGCGACCGCAGCTTCTGACCCGCGAACCAGGTGGCGAGGACCGTGACGGCGACCAGGAGAACCGTGGCGACCGGAAGGCCGACATCCGAGGTGACCAGGTCGCCGCCCGCGGTCTTCTGGGCGACGGCGAGCGCCCACTGCTGGACGCTGAGGGTGCGCGCCCCGGAGACCAGCGTCCCGAAGAGCGCCTCCCATACGAGGGCGTAGACGAGCCCGAAGACCACCGCGTGCCGGGTGATGGTGCCCAGGAGCAGGAAGAGCGCCGCGTACGCGATGGAGGCGACCAGGGCGGCGATCGTGTAGGCGACGGCTATCTGCTGGCCGTTGCCGTTGAGGATCATGCCCGCGATGAACGTCGGAACCGCCGAGAAGGCCATGGTGACGGCGATGGCGACGGTGAGCTTGGTGACGATGATCGTGGGCCGCTTGACCGGCTTGGAGAGGAGATAGACCACGGAGCCGTCGTCGATCTCCGGGCCGATGGCTCCGGTGCCCGCGATGACGCCGATGATCGGCACCATCGTGGCGAGCGCGAAGCCGCCGAGCAGGTCGACGGCGACTTGGTCGTCAGCGCCGCTGAAGCCGCGGACCGCGGCGGAGATGACGATCAGCAGGACGGGCAGGGCCAAGAGGATCAGAGCCCGGCGGCGGCCGAGCAGGGCCCGGTAGGTGAGCCGGGCGACAGTGGGGTCGTACACGATGGCTCCCTTCAGGCCGCGACGAGATAGGAGAAGACCGACTCGAGGGACTCGTCCGAAGGCGAGACCGTGAGGAGTCGGATGCCCTGATCGCGGGCTATGCGTGGCAACAGGGCGGTGAAGCGGGGAAAGTCGATGGCTTGGATGCGCAGGGCGCCTTCCTTGAGGTCGACTTCGATTCCGGCCGTCGACGAGTCTGCGATCAGTGCGGCGGCCAGGGCGCGGTCGTCGCTGGAACGGACCAGGTAGCGGTGCGGGCGGTCCGTCATCAGGCGTCGGATCTTGCGGAAGTCACCGCTCGCCGCGTGCCGGCCGGCGACGATCACCTCGATGTGCGAGGCGAGTTGCTCGACCTCTTCGAGGATGTGCGAGGAGAACAGGACCGTGCGGCCCTCGTCCCCCATGCGCCGCAGCAGATCCATCAGCTGCATGCGCTGGCGTGGATCCATGCCGTTGAACGGCTCGTCGAGCAGGAGGACGGACGGTTCGTGGACGAGGGCGGACGCCATCTTCACGCGCTGGCGCATGCCCTTGCTGTACGTCGAGATCTTGCGGTCCTGCGCGTACTCCATCTCGACCGTGGCGAGGGCCTTGTGCGCCGCCCGCTCGTCCAGGCCGTGCAACTCGGCGTTGGCGACGACGAATTCGCGTCCGGTGAGGAAGTCGTACATCCCCTCGCGCTCGGGGACGATGCCGATGTCCTTGTAGATCTGTTCGTTGCGCCAGATCGGCTTGGCGTCGAGGGTGACGCTGCCGGTGGAGGGGGCGAGGAAGCCGCCCATCATGTTGAGGAGGGTGGACTTTCCCGCGCCGTTCGGGCCGAGGAGACCGGTGACGCCGGGGCCGACGTTCATCGTGATGTCGTTGACCGCCACCACGTTGCCGAACCAGCGTGAGGTGTGGTCGATGTTGATGGTGGTCACAGCCCGACCTTTCGGTAGCGGCGCAGCAGTGCGCCGTAGCAGCCCGCGATGAGGGCGAGGACGACGATCACGTAGACCACGCCTGTGCCCGACGAGGGGCCTTCCCCTCCGGGGAAGGCGGAGGTCGCGCCGAGGAAGGCGGTCTGTACGCCGTCGATGAGCGTGATCGGCGAGAAGAGGCCGAGCCAGGCGATGACGTCCGTGCTGCCCTGTTCGTAGGCGATCGCCTGGACCGTGGACACCGCTCCGTAGCTGATGGTCAGTACGGCGATGACGGCGGCGATACCGAAGCCGCGGCGGGGTGTGATCGCCGAGACGATGAGCGCTATGCCGGAGAAGAGGAGCGAGAGCAGCGCCACGGAGACGAGCCCCTGGGCGAAGCCCTTCGTCTGGTCCGCGAAGTCGAGCTTGGCGAGCAGCGCTCCCACGTAGAGCACGAGCAGCGGCGCGGCCGTGAGCACGAAGAGGGCCGAGGCCATCGCCGCGAACTTGGCGCGTACGTAGTCGCTGTGCTCGATGGGGCGGGAGAAGTAGAGCGGGACGGTCTTGAAGCGGAGGTCGCGGGAGACCGTCTGGGGGGCCTGGGCGGCGAGGTAGAGGCTGATCACGGCCTGCAGCACGATCGCGTAGCGGGTGTAGTCGAGGGGGAGGTCGTTCGCCTTGGTGGACACGGCGACCGCCACCATGATCGCGGCGGGGACACACATCACCGCGAAGAGGATCATCGGGAGGACCTTGGACTTGGCCGAGCGGCCAAGTCCGTACGCCCCGCGCAGGCTCTGGGAGAAGAGCGAGCGGCGGGCGTAGGCGCGGCCGAGGCGCGGGCCGTCGTAGTTGCGATATCCGATGTTGTGGATCTGGGTCTGTTCGCCGGCGTGTACCGGGGGCTGCTCAACCGCCATGGCGGACCGCCTCCTTCCGCTCATTCTGGTCGGGCTGCCGTCCGGACTGCTGAGGCTGCCCGGACTGCTCGGCTTGTTCGGACTGGAAGACCTCCGCGATGTGGTGCCTGCGCTGTTCCATCCGGACCAGGCCGAGGCCAAGATCCGCCACGAGGTCGCGGACCAGGTCGTACGTCTCGTCGCCGCCCGCTTCGAGGAGCACGGTGTGCCCCGCGCCGGGCAGGCCGCTTCCCTCGTGGGTGACGATTCCCTTGCCCTTCAGCGCCTCGACGAACGCCTCTGTGCCGTCCGGGTGTTCGTCGGTGTCCGTCACCTCGACGGCCAGCGTCGTGGTGGTCTGGGTGAAGTCGGTGGTGGAGCTGGACCGCAGGAGCTTGCCGCCGTCGATGACGACGACGTGGTCACAGGTGCGCTCCAGCTCGCCGAGCAGATGCGAGGTGACCAGGACCGAGATGCCGAAGTCCGTGTGGATACGGCGGATCAGGCCCAGCATCTCGTCGCGGCCCGCGGGATCGAGGCCGTTGGTCGGCTCGTCCAGGAAGACCAGGTCGGGGTCGTGGACGAGGGCCTGCGCGAGTTTCACGCGCTGCTTCATACCCGTCGAGTAGCCGCCTATCGGGCGATAGCGCTCCTCATACAGGCCGACGTGCCGCAGGGTGTCCGCGGTGCGCTCACGGGCCGCCGTCGGTGGCAGTCCGGACATGCGTGCCATGTGGACGACGAACTCGGTGGCCGACACATCGGGTGGGAGACAGTCGTGCTCGGGCATGTACCCCACGCGCTCGCGGATCTGGCCACCGCTGGTGGCGACGTCGAGGCCGAGCACGGCGGCGGTGCCCTCCGTGGCGGGGGACAGACCCAGCAGGATCTTGATCAGTGTGGACTTGCCGGCTCCGTTGGCCCCGACGAGTCCGGTTACACCGGGCCCGATGTCCATGGAGAGCCGGTCAAGTGCGGTCACCCTCGGGAACCGCTTGCTCAGGCTTTCGGTCGCGATCACAGTCACATTTCGAAGGTAGTGGCGCAGGCCACATCTGGCGTCAGACCACAGTGCTGTCCTCGTATCAACCTCGGGTATTACGGGCCCGTAAGGGTCGTCCTGAGGTCGACCCCTGGGGGATACCCCGCGGCTTCCCCCGGTGTCGGGGCCGGCTCGTGCGCAGCTATTGACGTAGCCGCTGAGCATTGTCACATTCATCAGTGTCAAGTTACGGGCGCGTACTGCGATGGACCGGACACGGACGGACGGTGGCATGAGCTCAGCAGTGGCAAGCGAACTCTCCGCGGAACTGCGGGGGTTCAGGGAAGTACAGACCCTCGCGTATGAATGCGCGGAGGCGGTCGCGGCGCAGCTCAAGCCGGGAGTGACCGAGCGCGAGGCGGCGCGGATGCAGCGGGAGTGGCTGCGGGAGAGGGGCGTGCGGGACTGGTTCCACCTGCCCTTCGCCTGGTTCGGGGACCGCACGGCGTTCGTGAACTTCCGGATACCACTGCAGTTCTTCCCCACCAACCGCAGGCTGGAGCCGGGGATGCCGTTCATCCTCGACATGGCCCCGGTCTACAAGGGCTACACCGCGGACATCGGTTATTCGGGCTGCCTGGGTCTCAATCCCGTGCACGACAAGCTGCTCTCCGATCTGGAGGCGCACCGCGAGCTGCTCCTGCGCGAGGTGCGTGAGGGCCGCACGCTGCGCGAGATCTATGAGGACGTGGACCGGCTCATGGTCCGCCAGGGCTATGCCAACCGCCACCGGGCGTATCCCTTCGGCGTCATCGCGCACAAGATCGACCGGGTCAAGGAGCGCCGGCGGTCGCCACATGTCTTCGGGTTCGGCACCCAGTCCCTGAAGGGATTGGCCAGCGACGCGATCCATGGCCACCGGGACGGCTGGTCGCCGCTGTGGTCGCCGTACAAATTCTCGGACCACCCGCCCCGGAAGGGGCTGTGGGCGGTCGAACCGCACCTCGGATTCCGGGGTACGGGCGCGAAGTTCGAGGAGATCCTGGTCGTCACCGACTCCAAGGATCCCGAGCAGAGCGCGTTCTGGCTGGATGACGATCTGCCGCATGTGCGGCGCTGGGCTGAGGAGAGGGCCGCCGCATGAGCACGGGAGACATCACCGGGGGAATCAAGGACGCCCGTGAGCGCTGGGTGCGTACGGGCGGAGTGGAGCTGTGTGTCGCCGAGCTCGGTGACCCCACGCAGCCCACCGTGCTGCTCGTGCACGGCTATCCGGACTCCAAAGAGGTGTGGTCGGAGGTGGCCGTGCGCCTCGCCGACCGCTTCCACGTCGTGCTCTACGACGTGCGTGGCCACGGCAGGTCGACGGCTCCGCAGCCGCTGCGCGGCGGCTTCACGCTGGAGAAGCTGACCGATGACTTCATGGCCGTCGCCGACGCGGTGAGCCCGGACAAGCCGGTGCATCTGGTCGGGCACGACTGGGGTTCGGTGCAGGCCTGGGAGTTCGTCACGGTCAAGCGCACCGAGGGGCGCATCGCGTCCTTCACTTCGATGTCGGGGCCATCGCTCGATCACTTCGGGCACTGGATCAAGAAGCGGATGACCCGGCCCACTCCGCGCAAGGTCGGTCAGCTGCTCGGCCAGGGAGCCAAGTCCTGGTACGTGTACATGCTGCACACGCCGGTCCTCCCCGAACTCGCCTGGCGCGGACCGCTCGGCAAGCGCTGGCCGAAGATCCTGGAACGCGTGGAGAAGGTGCCGTCGGGCGACTATCCGACGGCCTCGCTCCCCTCGGACGCCGCGCACGGAGCGTGGCTCTACCGGGACAACGTCCGCGCGCGGTTGCGCAGGCCCCGCGCGGACGCCTACGCGCACGCGCCGGTGCAGCTCATCACGCCGTCCGGCGACATCTTCCTGTCGGAGCGGCTCTATGACGAGCTGGAGATGTGGGCGCCGCAGCTGGTGCGCCGCAGCCTCCCGGCCAAGCACTGGGTGCCGAGGACTCGGCCCGACCAACTGGCCGCCTGGATCACCGAGTTCGTCAGCACCCATGAGGACGGTATGTCCGCCAACGCCCGTGTGGCCACGGGAAAGCACGCCGATCGCTTCGGGGGCCAGCTGGTCCTGGTCACGGGCGCGGGCAGTGGCATCGGCCGGGCCACCGCCTTCGCGTTCGCCGAGGCGGGCGCGCGCGTCGTGGCCGTGGACCGGGACGCGGAGAGCGCTGCGCGCACGGCGGAGATGTCCCGTCTGATCGGCTCCCCCGAGGCCTGGGGTGAGACGGTCGACGTCAGCGACGAGCAGGCCATGGAGAAGCTCGCCGAGAAGGTCGCCAGGGAGTACGGAGTCGTCGACGTCCTGGTGAACAACGCGGGGATAGGCTTCTCCGGGTCCTTCCTCGACACGAGCGCCGAGGACTGGAAGAAGGTCCTCGACGTCAATCTGTGGGGCGTGATCCACGGCTGCCGGCTCTTCGGCAAGCAGATGGCCGAGCGCGGCCAGGGCGGCCACATCGTCAACACCGCGTCGGCGGCGGCGTATCAGCCCTCCAAGGCCCTGCCCGCCTACAGCACCTCCAAGGCGGCGGTCCTGATGCTCAGCGAATGTCTGCGCGCCGAGCTCGCGGGCAAGGGCATCGGTGTCTCGGCGATATGCCCGGGCTTCGTGAACACGAACATCACGTCGACCGCGCGCTTCGCCGGAGTCGACGCCGAAGAGGAGAAGCGCCGCCAGAAGAAGACGGCGCGCCTCTACGGCCTGCGGAACTATCCGCCGGAGAAGGTCGCCGACGCGATCCTGCGCGCGGTCGTCAAGAACCAGGCGGTGGTCCCCGTCACTCCGGAGGCACGCGGCGCGCACCTCATGTCCCGCTTCACGCCCAAGGCCCTGCGTGCGATAGCCCGATTGGAGCCGCCGCTGTGAGCACGGAGAAGAGCACCGGCACGAACGCCGACACGAACGCTGAGACGAACACCGAGGAGCACTACACGATCGTTCCGCGCCGGGTCTCGTTCGACTGGGAAGAGACCCCGCTGCACTGGATACCGGACGAGCCGACCGCCACCCACGTCATCAACGTGCTGCATCTGCTGCTCCCGGCGGGGGAGCGGTGGTTCGTGAAGGTCTTCAAGGAAGGCCTGCCCCTGGTCACCGATCCGGTGCTGCTCAAGGACGTCAAGGGGTTCATGGGCCAGGAGGCCACGCACAGCGTGCAGCACGCGCATGTGCTCGACCACCTGGCGGCGCAGCGGCTCGACACCGCCGCGTTCACGAAGTACGTCGACTTCCTCTTCGAGAAACTCCTCGGTGAGAAACCGCCCCTGGGGGCTCCGATACCGACACAGGAGTGGCTGCGCTTCCGCCTCGGGGTCGTCGCGGCGATCGAGCAGTTCACGGCGGTCCTGGGGAACTGGGTGCTGCACGCCGATGGCCTGGACCACGCGGACGCCGACGCGGTCATGCTCGACCTGCTGCGCTGGCACGGCGCGGAGGAGGTCGAGCACCGCTCGGTCGCCTTCGACATGTACCAGCACTGCGGCGGCGAGGGCCTGCCGCGCTATGCCCGCCGCATCGCGGGCATGACGGTCACGGCCCCCGTGATGCTGTACCTGTGGGTCTGGGGCACCGCCTATCTGATGCGCCGGGACCCGCAGTTGGCGGGGCGCCTTCGCTACTCCCTGGCCGAGCACAACAAGGCGGTCAGGAAGGGCCTGCTGCCGACGTGGCGGGAGCTCGGTACGGCCATACCCCGCTACCTGCGGCGGTCGTACCATCCCTCGCAGGAAGGCTCGCTGCGCAAGGCCGTCGAGTATCTGGCCGAGTCACCCGCGGCACGGGCCGCGGCGGCCGCGATCGGCAGGGCGGCCATCGCCTAGCACGAGGTTTTACGGAGGGGCGGGGAGCGTGGACGAGCAGTCGGGCGCGGAACAGAGGCCGGCGGAGCACCCCGGTGCCGAGCAACGGCCGGTGGAGTTCCACGGCGCCGAGCACAGACCGGCGGAGTACCGCATCGAGGATCTGGCGCATCACAGCGGCGCCACGGTCCGTACGATCCGCGCCTACCAGGACCGCGGGCTGCTCCCCCGGCCCGAGCGGCGCGGCCGGTCCAATGTGTACGGCGACGCCCACCTGGCGCGGTTGAGTCAGATAGCCGACCTGCTCGACCGGGGCTACACCCTGGCCTCCATCAAGGAGCTTCTCGAGGCCTGGGACGCGGGCCGTGGTCTAGGTGGCGTCCTGGGGCTCGCGGCCGAGGTCGACGGCCCGTGGACGGATGAGAAGGCCGACCGGATGACCCGGGCGGAGCTGGACGCGGCGTTCGGCGGTGAGCCGGACGAGGCGGCGGTCGCCGACGCGATCGCGCTCGGCGTGCTCGAACCCGTGCCGGGGCAGGAGGGGGAGTTTCTCGTTCCGAGCCCTCAAGAGCTGGCTGTGGCCGTCGAGTTGCACGCTGCGGGCGTTCCTCTGTCCGCTATCTCGGGCCATCTCAGGGAGTTGAGGGGACAGGTTGAGCACATAGCCTCCCGTTTCCTGGAGTTCACGACCGAGCACGTATTCGCTCGCTATCTCGGCCACCTCCCGCCGAGCGAGGCGGACGCCGCGGAAGCCGCCGCGCTCGTCCGGCGCCTGCGGCCGCTGGCCCAGCAATCCGTCGACGCCGAACTGGCGCGCGCCATGCGCCTGTTTGCCACGCGTCACCTCCAGCACCACCTCGCCTCTGGGCGACTCACCGAACGTACGAATGAGGCCCTGCCCGTGTCCCTGCCCGCTTCGACAATGCAAGCCGTGGAGAGGCTGGTTGGCTCCGAGCATGCGGCGGCGTTCATCGCGGCGGCCACGGAACGGGAGGTCCAGGCAAGGACATTGGACTCACTTGCCGCAAACCAGGGCAATATTCCATCAGTTGAGCAAAAGGCCTAAATAGGCGACTCGTTGTCCACAGGATCGTCAATTCCCCTGTGGATAACTGGACTTGGCTGTGGATCAAACCTGTGCGCCAAAAGTCATGGATGAAGACTCGGTGGACGAAAATGAAGTGCGGGGAGAACGGTTCGGCGCGAGGCTGAATGGATGAATAGAGAACCCCCCTCCGACGAGCGACGCACCGTGAAGGTGTCGAAATACCTCTCCAAGCACCTGCGCCATCAGCCCGAAAGGATCGGGCTCACGCTCGACGAGAGCGGCTGGGTGGAGATCGACACCCTCATCGCCGCGGCGACGGCACACGGTTTCCGTTTCACCCGTGCCGAGTTGGAGCACGTGGTGGCCGCCAACGACAAACAGCGCTTCGCCGTCGAGGACGGCCGGATCCGGGCCAGCCAGGGCCACTCCGTCGACGTCGACCTCAAACTGCCTCCGGCGACCCCGCCCGCGTATCTCTTCCACGGCACGGTGGCCCGCAGCGTCGCCGCGATCCGTGCCGAGGGCCTACGTCCCATGAACCGCCACGCCGTGCACCTCTCGCCCGACCGCGAGACCGCCACCCGGGTCGGGGCCCGCCGCGGGCGACCCGTCGTGCTCTCCGTGGACACCGGCGCGATGCACCGCGACGGGCACGTCTTCCAGGTCAGCGCCAACGGTGTCTGGCTCACCGCAGCCGTACCCCCGGGCTACCTCCGCTTCCCGGACCCGCACTGACCGCGCTTACCGCACTGTCCGCACTGACCGCACTCCATGCGGGCATACGCTCTGATACATGAGTTTGCGTTTGAGCACCGTGATCCTGCCCGTCCGCCGCTGGCACGAGGGCGGCAAGGAGCGCTGGCAGCGGGCCGAGGAGCTCGGTTTCCACACCGCGTACACCTATGACCACCTCTCCTGGCGGACCTTCCGTGACGGGCCCTGGTTCGGTGCGGTGCCGACCCTGACCGCCGCCGCGGCCGTCACCGACCGGATGCGCCTCGGCACGCTCGTCACCTCGCCGAACTTCCGGCACCCGGTGACGCTCGCCAAGGACCTGATCACGCTGGACGACGTGTCCGACGGACGGATCACCCTCGGTATCGGCGCGGGCGGCAACGGCTTCGACGCCACCGCGCTGCTCCGCACCGGCGAGGAGCCCTGGACCCCGCGCGAGCGGGCCGACCGCTTCGGCGAGTTCCTGCCGCTGCTCGACCGCCTGCTGACCGAAGACGTCGTGTCGTACGAGGGCGATCACTACTCGGCGTCCGAGGTACGCAACATCCCCGGCTGCGTGCAGCGCCCCCGGCTGCCCTTCGCGGTCGCCGCCACCGGGCCGCGCGGCCTGAAGCTCGCCGCCCGGCACGGGCAGGCGTGGGTGACGACGGGCGACCCGAAGCTCTTCGAGAACGGCACCCCGGAGCAGTCACTTCAAGCCATCCGCGGACAGGCCGACAAGCTCGCCGCGGCCTGCGACGCCATCGGCCGCGACGTCGCCGAGCTCGACAAGATCCTCCTCACCGGGTTCACCCCGGAGCGCCCCCTCGACTCCTTCGACGCCTTCGTGGACTTCGCCGGCAACCACGCTGAGCTGGGCTTCAACGAGATCGTCCTGCACTGGCCGCTTCCGGGGACGGACTTCGCAGCCGACGAGAAGGTCTTCGAGCGGATCGCCACGGAGAGTCTCGGGCAGCTGGGAGGCGGCACAACGGGGGCGTAAAGGCACTCAGATGTGCGCCCCAGCGCACGCCCGTGCAGCCAGATGCGGGACAATCGATGGCGTGACCTCAGCTACCCCACGGCCCAGGACCCCGGCCGCCCCCGCCCCCCACCGGCCCATGGCCCGGCTGATCGCCACGGACCTGGACGGCACCCTGCTGCGTGACGACAAGTCCGTGTCCGAACGCACCGTCGCCGCGCTCGCCGCCGCCGAGGAGGCCGGGATCGAAGTGTTCTTCGTGACCGGCCGCCCGGCCCGCTGGATGGACGTCGTCAGCGACCACGTCCACGGGCACGGCCTCGCCATCTGCGGCAACGGCGCCGCAGTCGTCGACCTGCACGACGGCTCCGGCGGCCATCGCTTCGTCAAGGTGCGGGAGCTGCGGCGTGAGGACGCGCTCGACGTCGTCCAGGTCCTGCGCGCGGCGGCGCCCGGCACGTCCTTCGCGGTCGAGCGGACCGGGGGGCTGCACCACGAACCGACGTATCCGCCGCTGCACTTGGAGCCCGGGGAGAGCGTCGCCCCGGCGGAGAAGCTCCTCGCGTACGACGCGTACGACGCGAGCCAGCCCATCCTGAAGGTCCTCGCCTACCACCCCGAACTCACGCCCGACGACTTCCTCGTCGTGGCCCGCGCGGCCGTGCGCGGCCGGGTCGAGATCACCCGCTCAAGCCCGAGCGCCCTGCTGGAGATCAGCGGCCCGGGTGTATCCAAGGCCAGCACCCTGGAGCTGTGCTGCGCCGAGCGCGGCATCACGCCCGAGGAGGTCGTCGCCTTCGGGGACATGCCCAACGACATCGAGATGCTGACCTGGGCGGGCACGTCGTACGCGATGGGCAACGCGCACCCGGACGTGATCGCCGCCGCGTCGGGGCGCACGGTCGCCAACAACGAGGACGGCGTCGCGGTCGTCATCGAGCGGATCCTGAGCGAGCAGCGGGGCGGCTGAAGCCGCTGCCGGACCCCCGCGCTGCCGCTACAGCCCTACCCCCCGCTCGGCCAGCCACTTCTCCGGATCCACCGCGGACCCCAGATACGGCGTGAGCCGCACCTCTAAGTGAAGGTGCGGCCCCGTCGAGTTGCCGGTCGTGCCCGCCTGCCCGACCCACTGCCCGGCGCGTACCCGCTCCCCCTGGTCGACCGCCGCGGCGGCCAAATGTGCGTACTGCGTGTAGTAGCCGTTCTTGTGCGCCACCACGACCTCGATGCCGAAGCCGCCTCCGCACGACACGCTCTCCACCCGGCCGTCGCCGACCGCCCGCACCGGAGCCCCGATGCCGACCGCGAAGTCCTGCCCTGTGTGCCGATGCGTCCAGCGCGCACCGGCGCTGTCGAAGCCCGCCGACAGTTCGTACGTCTCCACGGGCGTCGTCCACGCGCGCGTGGAGGCCGTTTCCGGCTGATCCAGGCGTACGGCTCCCCTGCACCGACCCGCCGCCACCGAACGGTCGGCCTCGCTCTGCAGGGTCCACTGCGCCGACGCCAGCTTGCTCTCGATTCCGCGCTTCAGCTTCGCGAGGCGCGCGCTGCGCCGGTCGAGGGTGCGCTTGGCGCGGTCCGCGGTGCGCTTTGCGGTCGAGAGCCTGGCGGCGGCGCGCTGGCTCTTGTCGACGGCGTTGGTGACGGCGAGATCCGCCTGCCCCATCAGCCGCTGACCGCGCATCAACTCTTCCGGGCTGTCGGCGAGCAGCAGCTGGGCGGTCTGGGGGAGGCCGCCGCCGGTGCGGTACTGGGCGCGGGCCATGCGACCGAGGTCGTCGTGCAGAACGTCGACCACGTGGCGTTGCTTCGTAAGGAGTCGGTCCAGTTTCCGGACCTTCGCCCGTTGCGCCTTGGCGGCGCGCCGCCCCGCTTCGTAGCGCACGGTCGCCGCGGACGCCTCCTCGTAGAGGCGCACCACCTCACCACTGGCGTCCGGCCCTTCGGAGGCCCCGGCGTGCGTGGGGCTAAGGAGCGCGCACAAGAGTGCCGTCACAGCTACGAGCGGGTGGGTACCGCGGTGGCTCAGGCGCATGTCAAGGATCGTTTCGCTGCCCCCGTCACCGGGTCCTGCGCGACTGGTACACCTGGGGCAGGCGGTGCCCCGAACGGCGCACTCCTGTACGTCCGAACAGGGCCCCCGGGGAGGAGGGTTCGATAACGCCCCTCCCGGAGAGGCCATTTTCAGTAAGGCGCCTGCCACACCACCGTCGTGCCGCCGCCGTCATCCCCGATCCCCGGGCCGTACCAACTGTCCCCGCCGAGCGACTCCGCACGCCTCTTGAGGTTCTTCAGGCCGCTGCGCCGGCCGCCCTCCGCGATGCCGACCCCGTCGTCCGAGACCGTCAGGCGCACGCCTCGATGCCCGTCGGGAAGGGTCACCGTGGCGTCGACGACGACATCGATGCGGTCGGCCCCCGCGTGCCGGAACGCGTTGGACAGTGCCTCGCGCAGTGCCGCGATGAGGTTCTTGCCGGAGAGCTCGCCGACCACCGTGTCGACGGGGCCCACGAAGTGGTGCGAGGGCTTGAAGCCGAGCGGTACGGCAGCCATGTTGATCTCGCGCAGGACACGCGTACGCAACCCTGAAGGCGCCTCGGCCGGGCCCTGCTGCAAGGCGAAGATCGCCGTACGGATCTCCTGGATCGTCACGTCCAACTCGTCGACGGCCTTGCCCACACCGGTCTGCACCTCGGGCACGACGGACCTGCGCTGGGCGCTCTCCAGCATCATCCCGGTGGCGAACAGGCGCTGGATGACGAGGTCGTGCAGGTCCCGGGCGATCCGGTCGCGGTCCTCGTACACCGCGAGCCGTTCGCGGTCGCGCTGCGCCTCGGCCATCATCAGCGCGAGCGCGGCCTGCGAGGCGAACTGGGTGGCGAGGGTCCGCTCGGTCTCGCTGAACGGCCGGGCGCCACGCGCGCGTGGCGTGACGAGGGTCCCCATGACGCGGCCGTCGCTCTGCAGCGGCAGCATCATGACGGGGCCGTAGTCCCGGGCGAGGTCGGTCATGATGCGCGGATCCGTGGCCGCGTCCTCCAGGAACACGGCGTCTCCGGCGAGCAGATCGGCGACGATCCGGCTCTCCGGGGGGACGATGACGCCCAGCGCCCCGGTGGGTTGCTCCGAGGAGACGGCCACGATCTCCATGCCGCCCTCCTCGTCGGGCAGAAGCACGATCCCTGCGGCCGAGTCGGCGAGATGGCGGGCCTGCTCGGCGACGACGGCGAGCGCCTCCTCCGTGTCGCTTCCCGAGAGCAGTGCCGTGGTGACCGCCACGGAGCCGTCGATCCAGCGCTCGCGCTGCATGGCGGCTTCGTAGAGACGGGCGTTGCCGATGGCGATGCCCGCCTCCGTCGCGAGGACACGGACCATGTGCACGTCGTAGTCGTTGAAGTCGGCGCCGTTGCGCTTCTCGGTGAGATAGAGGTTGCCGAAGATCTCACCCTGTACGCGGATAGGGACGCCCAGGAAGGTCCGCATCGGCGGATGGTGGGCCGGGAAGCCGCACGAGCGCGGGTCGGTGGCGAGGTCCGCGAGGCGCAGGGTCTCCGGCTGGTGGATGAGGGCGCCGAGCAGACCCTTGTGCCCGTCCGGCAGCCGCCCGATCCGCTCGGCCGCCTCCTCGCCGATGCCGACGTAGACGAAGTCGGAGAGCCCCTTTCCGTCTTCGGAGACAACGCCGATCGCCGCGTAGTGGGCGTCCGCGAGCTCGGCCGCCGTCTCACAGATGCGGTCCAGCGTGGCGTGCAGTTCGAGCCCGGCGCCGACGGAGCGCATCGCTTCGAGCAGCTGCGGCACGCGCGCGGTCAGCTCGGGGGAGAGTCCTTGGAGGCCGCGAGTGGCCTTCTTCGCCGCCTCGATCGGGCCCGGTGTGCCGTCGGGTTGCGGTGAGGCGGCGGAGGCCGATGGGGCTGACATGCCTTGAGAGTAGTTAGTCCTATTTAGCGAGGAAAGTCGGAGCTCTGGACGAGCCTGGGGCCAGGCCCCCCCCACAGACTCAACCCGCCGCCACCAGCAGGTCCGCCGCCCGCTCCCGTTCCAGCATGCGCCGCAGCGGTCCTTCCACCGCCACCAGGTCCGCGTACGCACCGCGCTGTACCACCTGCCCCGCGTCCAGGACGATCACCTCGTCCACCGCGTCGAGCCCGGCGAGCCGGTGCGTGATGAGCAGCGTCGTACGCCCCTCGGTTGCGGCAAGGAGGTCGTCGGTGAGGGCGTCGGCGGTCGGCAGGTCCAGGTGTTCGGCAGGCTCGTCGAGGACGAGGACGGGGAAGTCGGCGAGCAGCGCGCGGGCCAGGGCGATGCGCTGCCGCTGCCCTCCGGAGAGCCGTGCCCCGTGCTCGCCGACGAGGGTGTCGAGCCCGGCGGGCAGCGAGTCGGTCCACTCCTGGAGCCGGGCCCGCGCGAGGGCGCCGCGCAGTTCGTCGTCACTGGCGCCCTTCCGCGCGAGGAGGAGGTTCTCGCGGACGGAGCTGTCGAAGATGTGCGCGTCCTGGGCGCAGAGCCCGACGAGTTCGCGCACCGTGTCGCCGTCCAGCGTGGCCGCGTCCGTACCGCCCAAGGTGTACGTTCCTTCGCTCGTCCCCAGGAACCGCAGCAGCACCTGGGCGAGCGTCGTCTTGCCGGAGCCCGATGGTCCGACCACCGCGATGCGCCGTCCGCGCTCCAGGGTCAGGCCGACGCCCGCGAGCGCGTCCCGGTCCTGTCCTTCGTACCGGGCGTGCAGGCCCTCGACACGGAGCGGGAAGGGCGTCTGCGGGCGCTGTGCGGGGGCGGCGGGCTCGGGGACGGGTTCGGGGGCGTCGAGGACCTCGTAGACGCGCTCAGCGCTCTTCCTGACGCGCTGGCGGTACTGCACGGCGAGCGGCAGCCCGAGGACCGCCTCGAAGGCGGCGAGCGGGGTGAGGACCACGACGGCGAGGGCGACGCCGCTGAGGCGGCCGTCGTGCAGTGCCTGTACGCCGACGAGTGCGGCGGCGGCGACCGTGAGACCGGAGGCGAGCGCGCCGAGTCCGTCGCCGAGCGCGGTGGCCGTGGCGGTCCTGGACGCGATCCGGGTCAGCTCGGCGTCGGCTTCCTTCGCCTTGGCCATGCGCCGGTTCAGCGCGCCGGCGACCGTCAACTCGGCGGTGCCGCTGAGCAGATCGGCCACGCGGGTGGCGAGCACCCCGCGCGCGGGGGCCAGCTTTCGCTCGGCTCGGCGGGCGACGGCTCCGGAGAGCAGCGGTACGCCGACTCCGGCGAGGAGCAGGCCGACGGCGAGGACCGCGCCCGCTTCGGGCAGCAGCCAGGCGGTGAAGCCGACGGCTCCGGCGCCCACGACTGCGGCGGCCGACGCGGGCAGGAGCCAGCGCAGCCAGTAGTCCTGGAGGGCGTCCACGTCGGCGACCAGGCGGGAGAGCAGGTCGCCGCGGCGGGTCTTCCTGAGCCCGGCGGGGGCGAGGCGCTCCAGGCGCCGGTAGACGGCCACGCGGGTGTCGGCCAGCATCCGCAGGACGGCGTCGTGCGAGACGAGGCGCTCGGCGTAGCGGAAGACGGCGCGGCCCAGGCCGAAGGCGCGGGTCGCCGTCACGGCGATCATCAGGTACATCACCGGCGGCTGCTCCGACGCCCGGCTGATCAGCCACCCGGAGGTGGCCATCAGCCCTACGGAGCTGCCGATGGCGAGGCTGCCCAGAAGCAGCGCGAGCGCGAGCTTGCCCTTGCGGGCTTGAGCGGCATGCCGCACCCGGGCAAGGACCCTCCTCTTCGGGCGGAGGCTCTCCCACACGTCCACCGGGGCACCCGGCGCCTCCGGGTTGCCCGAAAACGCGTCGCCCGCCGCCCTGCTGTCCGGCACCGCCCGCGGGAGGGCCGCGTCAGCTGAGGCACCAGACGCACCAGACGTCTCCAGCCGCACCACCCGATCCGCGACGCCCAGCAGAGCCGGCCGGTGGACGACCAGCAGTACCGTCCGCCCCACCGCCAACCGCCGTACCGCCTCGACGACCCCCGCCTCGGTCTCCCCGTCCAGAGCCGCGGTCGGCTCGTCAAGCAGCACCACAGGCCGATCGGCCAGGAACGCCCGGGCCAGCGCGAGCCGTTGCCGCTGCCCGGCCGACAGCCCCGCTCCGTCCTCCCCGAGCAGCGTCTCCACACCGCCCGGCAGCGCGGAGACGAACTCCCATGCCCCTGCCGCCCGCAACGCGTCCCGCAGGGCAATATCGTCCGCGTCCGGCCGCGCGAGCCGCACGTTCTCCGCGATGGACCCGGCGTACAGATGCGGCCTCTGCGGCACCCAGGCGATCCGCTCCCGCCACCGCTCAGGCGAGACCTCGGCCAGGTCGACGCCCTCGACACACACCCGTCCCTCGGCAGGCTCGACGAACCCGAGCACCGCGTCCAGCAGCGTCGACTTGCCCACGCCGCTCGGCCCGACGATCGCCACCGTCTCGCCCCGCCCCACCGTGAACGACACCCCGGAGACCGCGTCGGAGGCCCGCCCCGGATACCGCACCGTCACGCCCTCCACGCTCAGCGCGCCCTCCGGCACCGGCCCCGTCCCGGCGGCGCGCGCCGGAGTCTCCAGGACCTCGAAGATCTCCTCGGCTGCGGAGAGCCCCTCGGCCGCCGCGTGGTACTGCGCACCGACCTGCCGCAGCGGCAGATACGCCTCCGGGGCGAGGATCAGAATCACGAGCCCCACGTACAGATCCATGTCCCCATGGACGAGCCGCATCCCGATCGTCACCGCGACCAGCGCCACCGACAGCGTCGCGAGCAGCTCAAGCGCGAACGACGACAGGAAGGCGATGCGCAGCGTCCGCATCGTCGCCTGCCGGTACTCGCCGGTGATCTGCCGGATCGACTCGGCCTGCGCCTTCGCGCGCCCGAACACCTTCAGCGTCGGCAGGCCCGCCACCACGTCGAGGAAGTGACCCGACAGCCGGGAGAGAAGCCGCCACTGACGGTCCATCCGGTTCTGCGTCGCCATGCCGATCAGGATCATGAAGACCGGGATCAACGGCAGCGTCACGACGATGATCGCCGCCGACACCCAGTCCTCCGTGACGATCCTCGCGAGCACCGCCACGGGCACCACCACCGCGAGCCCGAGCTGCGGCAGATAGCGCGAGAAGTAGTCGTCGAGCGCGTCCACGCCCCGCGTGGCCAGCGAGACCAGCGAACCGGTCCGCTGCCCGCTCAACCACCCGGGCCCCAGCGCACCCGCCCGCTCGAGCAGCCGCCCCCGCAGCTCCGACTTCACCGCCGCGCTCGCCCGGTGCGCGGCGAGCTCGGTCAGCCAGGAGACCAGGGCCCGCCCCGCCGCGATCACCGCGAGCAGGACGAGCGGGGTCCCCAGGTCACCGAGGGAGAGGTCCTTCTGGAAGGCGCCCACCACGATCTCGGCGATGAGCATCGCCTGGCCGACGACAAGACCCGCCCCGGCGACACCAAGGACCACCACCGCGACCAGGAAGAACCGGGTGGCACGGGCGTACCGGAGCAGACGCGGGTCGATTGGTTTCACGTGAAACACACCCTCCGAGGGACCGGAAGAAGACTGCGGAAAAACTCAGGGCCAAAGGACTCAAGCACTCAGTGCGCCGCATCCGCGATGTGCTGCGTCCCGATCCGCTTGCGGAACACCCAGTAGGTCCACGACTGGTAGAGCAGCACGACCGGAGTCGCGATCCCCGCACACCAGGTCATGATCTTCAGGGTGTACGGACTCGACGAGGCGTTGGTGACCGTAAGGCTCCACTCCTCGTTCAGCGACGACGGCATGACGTTCGGGAAGAGCGTCAGGAAGAGCATGGCGAACGCCGCGGCGATCGTGATGCCCGACAGCGCGAACGACCAGCCCTCGCGGCCCCTCTTGATCGCCCCAATCGCGCCGATCAGCGCGACGACGGCCACGACCATCGCGACCAGGCTCTTGCCGTCGCCGTTGTCCGCCTGCGTCCAGAGCAGGAACCCGAGCGACAGGACAGCGGTCACCAGGCCGAGCACGAGCGCCAGCTTCCGCGCCCGCACCCGGATGTCCCCCACCGTCTTGAGCGAGGCGAACACCGCGCCGTGGAAGGTGAAGAGCGTCAGGGTGACCAGGCCGCCCAGGATCGCGTACGGGTTCAGCAGATCCCCGAAGCTGCCCACGAACTCCTTGTGGGCGTCGATCTTCACGCCCCGCGTGATGTTGGCGAAGGCGACACCCCACATCACCGCCGGGATCAGCGACGTCCAGAAGATCGCCTGCTCCCAGTTGCGCTGCCACTTCTCCTCGGGCCGCTTCGCCCGGTACTCGAAGGCGACACCCCGCACGATCAGGCAGAGCAGGATGACCAGGAGCGGCAGATAGAACCCGGAGAAGAGCGTCGCGTACCACTCCGGGAAGGCCGCGAAGGTCGCGCCGCCGGCCGTGAGCAGCCACACCTCGTTGCCGTCCCAGACGGGACCGATGGTGTTGATCAGCACCCGCTTCTCGGTCCGGTCACGGGCGAGCAGCTTGGTGAGGACACCGATCCCGAAGTCGAACCCCTCCAGGAAGAAGTAGCCGATCCACAGGACGGCGATCAGCACGAACCAGACGTCGTGAAGTTCCATGTCGATCAACTCCCTCAGTACGAGAAGGCCATGGGCCGGTCGGCGTCGGCGTCGGTGTCGGAATCCGATCCTGAGCCGGGGCCGCCGATCTTGGTGGGCGGGTTGAGGTCGGCCTCGGTGAGCTCGGGCGGGCCCTGCTTGATGTACTTGAGCAGCAGCTTCACCTCGATCACGGCGAGGATCGCGTAGATCGCGGTGAACACGACCAGCGAGGTGATCACCTCACCCTGCGAAACCCCCGGCGAGACCGCGTCCCTGGTCTTCAGAACGCCGTAGACGACCCAGGGCTGTCGGCCCGTCTCGGTGAAGATCCAGCCCCAGGCGGTGCCGATGAGCGGGAAGATCAGCGTCCACTGGGAGAGCCGCCACCACCAGTCGCCGAGCCTGGGCGTCAGCTCCTTGTTCTTGGTGAGCATCAGCTTCGGCACGTCGTCCGCGCCCGTGCGGTGCTCCGGAGCGAGCCAGAACTTCTTGCGGGTGAGCCAGAGCCCGGCGGTGCACAGGGCCATCGAGACCCCGCCGAAGCCGATCATCCAGCGGTAGGACCAGTAGGCGGTGGGGATGTTCGGCCGGTAGTCGCCGGGCCCGAACTTGTCCTGCGCTTCCTTGTTGAGGTCGTTGATCCCGGGAATCTCGGCGCTGAAGTTGTTCTTGGCGAGGAAGGACAGTATCCCGGGCACCTCGATGGCGACGTCGTTGTGTCCCTTGGACACATCGCCGTACGCGAAGAGCGAGAACGGCGCCGGCTTCTCCGACTCCCACAGGGCTTCGGCGGCCGACATCTTCATCGGCTGCTGCTCGTACATGACCTTGCCGAGGGTGTCGGCGCTGACCACGGTGAGCAGGGTGCCGACGAACGCGGTCACCAAGCCGAGCCGCATCGACATCCGCATGGTGCGGATGTGCCGCTTCTTGCGCAGGTGGAAGATCGCGATGCCGGTCATGAAGGCGCCGCCGACCAGGATGGCCGCCGAGATGACGTGGAAGAAGTTGACCAGCGTCGTCTCCTGGAAGAGCACCTTCGAGAAGTCGGTGAGCTCCGCGCGCTTGGTGCCGTCCCGCTCGACGATCTTGTAGCCGACCGGGTGCTGCATGAAGGCGTTCGCGGCGATGATGAAGTACGCCGACAGGACGGTGCCTACGGAGACGATCCAGATCGTGGCGCAGTGGAGCTTCTTCGGCAGCTTGTCCCAGCCGAAGATCCACAGGCCGATGAAGGTCGACTCGAAGAAGAACGCGATGAGGGCCTCGAACGCGAGCGGCGCCCCGAAGACGTCACCGACGAAGCGCGAGTAGTCGGACCAGTTCATGCCGAACTGGAACTCCTGGACGATGCCGGTGACGACACCCATCGCGATGTTGATCAGGAACAGCTTTCCCCAGAACTTGGTCGCCCTGAGGTAGTGCTCCTTGCCCGTGCGCACCCAGGCCGTCTCGAGGATCGCCGTGAGGGCGGCCAGTGAGATCGTCAGAGGGACGAACAGGAAGTGGTAGACGGTGGTGATGCCGAACTGCCATCGCGCCAATGTCTCAGGCGCCAGAGCCAGGTCCACGTCGACTTCTCCTTACGGCCGCGGTCGCATCGGCAGTTTGCCCCTTAAATCCCTCTGATCTTCGGAGGAACCGGGACACGCTTGTGAACGCGTTCACATTCACAAGCATTATGTCGTACCGGCTGTCGGCACCACCAGGGGGGTCCCCTTACCGCGCGGTACACGCGCGGAATGCGCGCCGGAACACGCGCGGAACGCCAGGAGGGTCCCGGGGGAACACCCCCGGGACCCTCCCCGATCCACAGCCGCCGAAGGCTAAAGCTCCTTGCGGAACGCCTCCGCCGTGTGCAGGAAGATGTCGTTGGCCTCGGTCTCCCCGATCGTGACCCGCATCCCCTCACCCGCGAACGGCCGTACGACCACGCCGGCCTTCTCGCACGCCGCCGCGAGGTCGCCCGTACGCTCCCCGAGCCGCAGCCACACGAAGTTCGCCTGCGTCTCGGGCACCGTCCAGCCCTGCCCCCGCAGCGCCTCGACCACCCGCGTGCGCTCGCAGACCAGCGAGCCGACGCGGCCCATCAGCTCGTCCTCGGCCCGCAGCGAGGCCACCGCCGCGTCCTGCGCGAGCTGGCTCACCCCGAAGGGCACCGCCGTCTTGCGCAGCGCGGCCGCCACCGGCTCATGGGCGATGGCGAAGCCGACCCGGAGGCCCGCGAGACCGTACGCCTTGGAGAACGTACGCAGCACGGCGACGTTCGGACGCTCGCGGTAGAGCTCGACGCCGTCGGGCACCTCGGGATCACGGATGAACTCGCGATAGGCCTCATCGAGTACGACAAGGACATCGCTCGGCACCCGGTCGAGGAACCGTTCGAGCTCGGCCCTGCGCACCACCGTGCCGGTCGGGTTGTTCGGGTTGCAGACGAAGATCAGCCGCGTCCGGTCAGTGATGGCGTCGGCCATCGCGTCCAGGTCGTGGACATCCCCCGGCGTCAGCGGCACCTTCACCGACGTGGCACCGCTCACCTGCGCGATGATCGGGTACGCCTCGAAGGACCGCCAGGCGTAGATGACCTCGTCCCCCGGGCCCGCCGTGGCCTGGATCAGCTGCTGCGCGACGCCGACGGAGCCGGTGCCCGTCGCCACGTGCGAGACCGGCACGCCGAAGCGTTCGGCGAGTTCACTCATCAGGCCGGTGCACGCCATGTCCGGGTAGCGGTTGAACGCTCCGGCCGCGGCGAGCACGCTCTCCATGACGCCCGGCAGGGGCGGGTAGGGGTTCTCGTTCGAGGACAGCTTGTAGGCCGCCGGGCCGTCGGCCGCGGCGGGCTTGCCCGGCTTATAGGTGGGGATGCCCTCCAGCTCGGCACGCAGCCTCGGGCTCGTCTCGCTCACCGCAGTCCTCCTCTTGAAAACCTGAACACCTGAAAATCTGAACACTTGAACGGCTGAACGCCTGAACGGCTGACTTCAATGCTCCTCACCTTATGAGGATTCACCTCCGCTGCGAATGGGTCAGGGGTATTCGCCTGTGAAGGCGCGCGGAGAGGGGGGCGCTCCCCTTCCTGGCGCGCGCCGGTGGCTCACTCCGTGGCGCGCATCACCCGTGAAGGTGAGTTGAGACCTCTTCGAGACATCGCCCATTCGGCAGGCCTGTGCACGACGACAAAGGACCGTCCACCTCAGAACCCCCCAAGTCCCTTGCAATCCAAGGCAATTGACCTGCTTCCGCCATGCAGAAACGTGCCTGTCAACGAGTGAATATGCGTCCGCCCTACCCACCCTCATGAGCCCTACTATCGGCTCGCCATGACAGCAGCAGGGAACCACCAGGTGAGCCGAGCGGAGACCGCCCGCCGGGGCAACCGGCAGAGCCGAGCGGGCATCAGAGACGTCGCCGCCGCAGCGGGTGTCTCCATCACAACTGTCTCCGACGCACTCAACGGCAAGGGCCGGCTTCCGGACGCCACCCGACGCCATGTCCGCGAGGTCGCCGAACGGCTGGGCTATCGCCCCTCCGCGGCGGCCCGAACCCTCCGTACCGGCAAGTCGGGCTTGATCGGCCTGACTGTGACGACCTACGGGGATGAACCTTTCACCTTCACCGAATTCGCGTACTTCGCGGAGATGGCCAGAGCCGCGACCTCGGCCGCGCTGGCCCGCGGCTACGCCCTCGTCATCCTGCCCGCCACCTCCCGTCGCAGCCCGGTCGACGTGTGGTCCAACGTCGCACTCGACGGCACCGTCGTCGTCGATCCATCCGACCACGATCCCGTAGTCAGCGAACTGGTCCGCCAGGGCCTCCCGGTGGTCTCCGACGGCCGCCCGGCCGGGTCTCTGCCGGTCACCGCCTGGGTCGACAACGACCACGAGGCGGCGGTCCTGGAGATCCTCGACCACCTCGCGGCGGCCGGAGCCCGCCGGATCGGACTGCTCACCGGCACCACCACGGACACGTACACCCATCTGTCCACGACCGCCTATCTGCGCTGGTGCGAGCGCGTCGGACAGGACCCGGTGTACGAGTCCTACCCGGCCCACGACCCCTGCGCGGGAGCCGTCGCGGCCGACCGGCTGCTCGCCAGACCCGACCGGCCCGACGCCGTATACGGCCTCTTCGACCCGAACGGCACCGATCTCCTCGCGGCCGCCCGCCGGTACGGCCTGCGCGTCCCCGACGACCTGCTGCTCGTGTGCTGCAGCGAGTCGACGGTCTACGCCACCACCGAACCGCCGATCACCACGCTCTCGCTCAAACCCCGGCGCATCGGCACAGCCGTCGTCCAACTGCTCATCGACGCCATCGAAGGGCTCGATTCCGGCCGTCCCATCGAGCAGGTGATACCGACGGAGCTGATCGTGCGCACCTCGTCCGAGCGACGTCCACCGCGTACGACGGTCAGCCCACCTCGCTCACCCGAACCGGGTTGAGCATGCCGGTCGGCGGGGAGAACCCCCGTCAACCGGCGCCGACCGGTCCTGATCGGTACCAGTTCGGCACCGGTCGGTACCGGTTCGGCACTGTTCGGTCGTGACCTACGGGGAAACCCCTACCCAATTCGGGAGAAAACCTCGGTGAACTGGGGTCCGGCACTGATTCACCACCCCTGGTGCACCACACAGCGCGAGCCGCATTCCTATGATGGGCGGACGACACCGAGGGCCGCTGCGACCAGGCAGTCCGATCTCGGTGCAGATGCGGCGCAATGGTGGTGGAGGGGTCGATGACTCAGGGGGCCGGTCAGGGACCCGATGTGCGGACGGCGACGTTGCGCGACTTCCGCGTACCGGCGTACGTCCATGAGACCGGTCCGGCCCAGGGGGGCCCGGGGGGCGAGGCGAGTCCTGGCGGCCCCGGAGTGCCCCCTGGAGCGCCGGACGACGGCTACACCCCCACCCAGCGCGACCTGCCCGTCATCAACCGCGGCGACACCGTGCAAGTGGAGGTGCAGGCCATGCCCGAGCCTCCCCAGGCGCCGGCAGCGGAGGAGCACGGCCCGCTGTTCGTCGTGGGCGATGTGCACGGCTATCTGGACGAGCTGCTCGCGGCCCTCCAGGAGCAGGGCCTCATCGACGCCGAGGGCGACTGGGCCGCGGGCAACGCGCGCCTGTGGTTCCTCGGCGACTTCACCGACCGCGGCCCCGACGGCATCGGCGTCATCGACCTCGTGATGCGCCTGTCCGCGCAGGCCGCCGCCGCCGGCGGCTACTGCAAAGCCCTGATGGGCAACCACGAGCTGCTCCTGCTCGGCGCGAAGCGGTTCGGCGACACCCCGGTCAACTCGGGCGCGGGAACGGCCACTTTCCAGGCGGCCTGGCTCCTGAACGGCGGCCAGAAGACCGACATGGAGCGCCTGGAGGACCACCATCTGCAGTGGATGGCCCGCCTGGACGCGATCGAGTCGGAGGACGGGCATCTGCTGATGCACTCCGACACAACCGCCTATCTGGATTACGGCGACTCGATCGAGGCCGTGAACGACACGGTCCGCGAGACCCTCACGCGCAACGACGCGGACGAGTGCTGGGACCTCTTCAGGAAGTTCACCAAGCGCTTCGCCTTCCGCGACGAGTCGGGCCCCCATGCCGTACGGGAACTCCTCGACATGTACGGCGGCCACCGCGTCGTCCATGGCCACAGCCCCATCCCGTATCTGCTCGGCGACGTCGGCTCCGAGGACGACTCGGACGGCGGCGGTCCGGTCATCGAGGGACCGCACATCTACGCGGGCGGCCTTGCCATCGCCATGGACGGCGGGGTGACCATGGCCGGAAAGCTGCTGGTCTGCCAACTGCCCTTGGATAACTGAGCGTTCACCGGGCAGGCGCACCACTACAGGATCACGCTGGCCAGGGGGCCTATTTCCGGAAACCCCCTGTCACCGCGTGCCTTCACGGCTCTACCATCGGCTTATCCGTAGCAGGCTCCCCTCCGTTTCTGCCCGACGGCTCGTACCCATGCGAGCCCCCAAGCCCTACGGAGCATCGGGGGATGCACATGAACAGCGCTCCACACCTGCTCAATGAGGACCGCCCCGAGTACGAGCGGATCCTCGATGAGGCGCTGCGCACCGCACCGAATCGTCCTGATCTCGCCGCAGTGGGTGAGCGGCTCAATCCCGAGCAGCTGCGCACCATGGCTCTGAACGCCACTGCGCTGATCACGGCCGCCGCCACGACCGAGTACACGCACTATGTGAAGGTCCGCGAAGAACTGCGCGAAAGCGGATCTGCCGCACCATCCATCCGGGAGCGGAGCCCCGAGGGCACGGCGGAAGCCGGCTCCGGTGGCCTCGGTCTCGCCACCACGATGGGGGAGGTCACCGCCCAGACTTCGGGGGCGGGGGCCATCGCCGTCGTCGCGGTGCTCGCACCGGTCCTCGCCGGGACGGCCGCCGCGATCTTCCTGCTCGTCGGCTACATACTGAAGATGCTCAACCCCGAGCCCGCCTTCGCGGACACCCTGCTCACCGCGGGATGGCTGTTCGGCGCGCTCACCGCGGGAGGCATCCTGGTCGCGGCGGTCGGTCTGCTCCTGACGGCCCTGCGCAACGGCTCCACCTCACTGCAAGCCGGTTCGTACGGCGAATGGAACGAGGAGGTGGTTCGCGCCAGGGAAGCCTGGGGCGAGGCACTCATGGAGCGCGGCGTCCTGCCGTTCCTGCGGGAGGCGCTCGCGGATCCGGGGACGCCGCACGTGGCCCGTACGCCGTCGGTGGACCCGGGCAAACGCATGCCGCAACTGGGCTACAACAGGCCCGGCTTCAGCAGCCCGGACGGCGGTTCCACGGCGGGATCGCGCCCGAGCTACTCGAGCCCGGACTTCTCAAGCCCGGACTTCGGCGGCCCCGACCACAAGCCGGAGTAGTACGCGACGCTGCCTCGGGCGGGCGAAATGCCCGCCCGAAGCACGGCGCGTACGGCTGCGCGGTCGGGTACGGCTACTCAGTCGAGCACGGCTACTCAGTCGGCGATCGGCAGATACACGCGATTTCCGGCCGCCGCGAACTCCTTGGACTTCTGCTCCATGCCCGCCACGATCTCCTCCTGCGAGCCACCGTGCTCACGCCGGATGTCGTGCGAGATCTTCATGCTGCAGAACTTCGGCCCGCACATCGAGCAGAAATGCGCCGTCTTCGCGGGCTCCGCCGGCAGGGTCTCGTCGTGGAACTCCCTTGCCGTGACCGGGTCGAGGGCCAGATTGAACTGGTCCTCCCAGCGGAACTCGAAGCGTGCGTCCGAGAGCGCGTCGTCCCAGTCCTGCGCGCCGGGGTGCCCCTTGGCGAGGTCCGCCGCATGGGCCGCGATCTTGTACGTGATGACGCCGGTCTTCACGTCGTCCCGGTTGGGCAGGCCCAGGTGCTCCTTGGGCGTGACATAGCAGAGCATCGCCGTGCCCCACCAACCGATCATCGCGGCGCCGATGCCGGAGGTGATGTGGTCGTAGGCGGGGGCGATGTCCGTGGTCAGCGGGCCGAGCGTGTAGAACGGCGCCTCCTCGCAGATCTCCTGCTGAAGGTCGATGTTCTCCTTGATCTTGTGCATCGGGACATGTCCCGGGCCCTCGATCATGGTCTGTACGTGATGACGCTTGGCGATCGTGTTGAGTTCCCCGAGGGTGCGCAACTCGGCGAACTGCGCCTCGTCGTTGGCGTCCGCGATCGAGCCGGGGCGCAGACCGTCGCCGAGCGAGTACGTCACGTCGTACGACGCGAGGATCTCGCACAGCTCCTCGAAGTTCTCGTAGAGGAAGCTTTCCTTGTGGTGCGCGAGACACCAGGCCGCCATGATCGAACCGCCGCGCGAGACGATGCCGGTCTTGCGGTTGGCGGTCAGCGGGACGTACGGAAGGCGCACGCCCGCGTGCACCGTCATGTAGTCCACGCCCTGTTCGGCCTGCTCGATGACCGTGTCCTTGTAGATCTCCCAGGTCAGCGCCTCGGCCTGGCCGTCGACCTTCTCCAGTGCCTGGTAGAGCGGCACGGTGCCGATGGGGACGGGGGAGTTGCGCAGGACCCATTCGCGGGTGGTGTGGATATTGCGCCCGGTGGACAGGTCCATGACCGTGTCGGCGCCCCACTTGGTCGCCCAGGTCATCTTGTCCACCTCCTCCTCGATGGAGGAGGTGACCGCGGAGTTGCCGATGTTGGCGTTGACCTTCACCAGGAACTTCTTGCCGATGATCATCGGCTCGATCTCCGGGTGGTTGACGTTGGCGGGGATCACCGCGCGGCCCGCGGCGACCTCCGCGCGCACGACCTCGGGGTCGAGGTTCTCGCGGATCCCGATGAACTCCATCTCGGGCGTGATCTCACCGCGGCGGGCGTACGCCAGTTGCGTCACCGCCTGGCCCGCGCGCCCCCTGCGCGGCTGGCGCGGGCGGCCGGGGAAGACCGCGTCGAGGTTCTTCAGGCCCCCGCGCGGCGAGGTGTGCTTGATGCCGTCGTCCTCGGGACGGGGCGGGCGGCCCGTGTACTCCTCGGTGTCGCCGCGGGCGATGATCCAGTTCTCGCGCAGGGGCGCCAGGCCCCTGCGGACGTCGGTGTCGATGGACTCGTCGGTGTACGGCCCCGAAGTGTCGTACAGGGTCACGGCCTTGCCGTTGGTGAGGTGCACCTGGCGGACCGGCACCCGCAGATCGGGGCGCGAACCCTCGACATACGCCTTGTGCCAGCCGATGGACTTCCCGGCCTCCGCCGCGATGGTGTTCTCGACGTCGCCGTCGTTCTCGTCGCTGCTGGAGGCAGGCGTGCCTGTGTCCGATGTGGTCATGAGACCTACTCCCTACGCCGGCATTACCCGGTAACAGGTTCGGCGGTCGACGCAGCGAATTCCGTACGATTCATACCGATTCGTACGGAGGTCAGCGCCCTCTCAGCCCGGTGCTCCGAGCTCCCGCGATTGCAAAGGTGCCTCCACGCTAGCGTCCTGTCGGGCGCGCTGAACAGAGGGCCCCCTCCGTTCTTGCGATGATCGGGCAGTGACCACCACACAGCCGCCGTCCCAGCCGCCCGTCCCGAACGTGCCTCCGGACCCGCATGGGCACTCCCACAGCCATGGTCCGGCAGCGCCCGTCTCCAAGCATCTGCGCAAGGTCATCGCCGCCGTGCTGATTCCTTTCGCCGCGGCGGTCGTCGTGGGACTCGCGGTGCTGTGGCCAGGGGGCGCACCGTCCCACGAGCGCACCGGAGTCGGCTTCGACCGGCAGACGCAGTCGGCCGAGGTGGCGAAGCTGGAGGAGCTGCCCTGCAAGGACGTGAACGCCTCGCAGACGCCGCCCAACGGAGACACCTCCACCGCCGAGGGCCAGTCCGCGGAATCCCGCGCGAAGGGCATCTGCAAGAAGGCGACGATCAAGGTGACGAGCGGCAAGGACACCGGCCGCACCTTCATCGAGATCGTCCAGCCGGACTCCCCGCGGCAGTTGCGCCAGGGCCAGGAGGTGGTGGTCGCCTACGAGCCCACGGCCCCCGAGGCCCTGCAGTACTCGGTCACCGACGTGAACCGCAAGCTCCCCATGGCGCTGCTCGCCGGGATCTTCGCCCTCGCCGTCGTCGTGGTGGGGCGGATGCGCGGCGTCATGGCCCTGGTCGCACTGGCGTTGAGCTTCCTGGTCCTGACCTTCTTCATCCTGCCGGCGATCCTCCAGGGCTCGAATCCGCTGGTCGTGGCGGTGGTCGGAGCCAGCGCCATCATGCTGATCGCGCTCTATCTGTGCCACGGGATCACGGCGCGTACATCGGTCGCGGTCCTGGGCACGCTCATCTCACTGCTCCTCATCGGGCTCCTCGGCTCGCTCTTCATCGGCTGGGCCTCGCTGACCGGCAACACGGACGACAACACCGGCCTGATCCACGGCCTGTACCCGTCCATCGACATGAGCGGCCTGCTGCTCGCCGGCGTCATCATCGGCTCGCTCGGCGTGCTCGACGACGTGACGGTGACCCAGACGTCCGCGGTCTGGGAACTGCACCAGGCCAACCCCACGATGGGCTGGCGCGGTCTGTACGGCGCGGCCATCCGCATCGGCCGCGATCACATCGCCTCGGTCGTCAACACCCTGGTCCTGGCCTACGCGGGCGCCGCGCTGCCGCTGCTGCTGCTCTTCTCGATCGCCCAGAGCAGCGTGGGCACGGTGGCCAACAGCGAGTTGGTCGCCGAGGAGATCGTGCGCACCCTGGTCGGCTCGATCGGCCTGGTCGCCTCCGTCCCGGTGACGACGGCGCTGGCCGCCCTGGTGGTCTCGGCCGACCGCTCGACGCCCGCAGCCCGCACGGCCCCTGCCGGCCGGGCCGCCCCTGCCGCCCGCTCAGGGCTCGCGGACCGACCGGGAGACGGTGCCACCCCGGCCCCAGCCCCAGCCCCAGCCCCCAAGCAGAGCCGTGGCGGAAAGGGCCGGCGGCGCAAGGCCTGAACCGCCGATGCCACAAAATGCACCAATCTGCCGTGCGGCTTCGGTCAGAAATGCGGAGCTCAGCCCGCGCTCTGCTCCTCGGCGAGGATCCGGTCCAGCGCCTCGTCCAGATGCGTCTCGAAGTCGGCGAGCGCCCGCTCCTGCCCCAGCGGAACCAACTTGTCCGTACGGTCCAGGAAGGCGAGCAGCGGCAAGATCCCTACCCGGAACAGCGCCTGGTCCGCGCCTACCTGAAGCCTGATGAGGGCTTCTTCGAGCAGCTCGGGATCGGTGGGCGCGATGTGCACATCCCCGTCGCCGCATGCCCTGAGGACCCCGTCGACCAGCAGCTCGCGCCCGAAGGCCCAGGTCACGGGAGCGTCGCCGGGGAGATGGAAGGTCAACCGGACGGCGTAGGGATCGCCGGTTTCATAACGCAGCTCCACCGGGATGCGGAAGGACAGCTCCTCGGAAACGAGGAAGTTCATCATGACCTCTGCCTGGACCGACTCGCGCATCGCCCGCCTACCCCGTCGCTAAACCTCGACTGGCCAGGAACCAACTCCCTGACACTCATGGCATCTTGCTCAACGTACACATCAGATCACAAGGAGTGAGTTTTCAGATGCTGATAGAGAAGGCGAGTGTCCCCAGTAGCCTTCCGATCTCATCTTGCAGGCGCAGAGCCGCAGGCAACAGCCGGTCTGCTTGACAGGAGGGAACGGAAATCGCCATTGTGGCCGCCGTGTTGCCCGCGGTGATCGGAATCGCGGCACAGACCGAGCCCAGTGCGTACTCCTGCCGCTCCACCACCGGCTTCATCCGGCCCATCCCGTTCAGGCGGCGCATGAAGCTCTGGTTGTCCCGGACCGAGTAGCGGGTGATCGACTGCACCGGATGGCGATCCAGGTGGTCCCGGCGCTGCCCGTCGTCGAGTTGGGAGAGCAGACACTGCCCGATGGCATGGGCGTGTCCGGTCTCACGGAAGTCGGCCCACTCCGTCACGGCCGGATTGCCGGGCGTGTCCGCGACGGCGACGACCTCGATCTCGCCCTCGCGGTAGACGGCGAAGTACACCGGTACACCGATGGTGTCGCGCCAGTGCGCCAGGGCTTCGTCGATCATGCCGCGACGATTCTGCTGCGCCCCGCTAGAACTGAGCTGTTCGGCAGCCTCGCCGAGCACGAGCATGCCCTTCTCACGGCGTAGATAGCCTTCGTGGGTCAGCGTGCGCAGCAGGTGGTACGCGGTCGGCAACGCGAGCCCGGCCTCCCGGGCCAACTGCTTGGCCGGTGCCCCCTCCTGATGCTCGGAGGCGGCCTCCAGCAGCCGCATGGCCCGCTGGACGGAGCCAATCAGGGTCGGTGAGGTGGCAGTTGAGTCCACTTCAGTCGACGAAGCCCCGTACGAGGGCTCGTTGGACGAGGTGGCGGCGTGTTTGGCGTCAACCGTGGCCAAGGTTCACTCCCGAAACGCGTGGGGTGTTCCGCCCGTGCCCGGGGATACACGGGTGGAAGCGCAGTGCGCCCGTGCACGGAGCTCACTCCGCGTCGGTTTCGGACTCTAACCCTTAGCCACCGCTCCAAGGCGCCCCACCAGGAAACTTCCCCCGCCCGAGCTAACTGTCGCGAGAAGTCACCAGTCGCTGCGCGAAGAGGACGACCCGGATATGAACTTCCGTACGACGTAGATGAGTCCACCCACGAGGGCGACGAAAATCAGTGCCTTGAACAACAGGCCGACCACGAATCCCACGACGGTCGCTATCAAACCGCCGAACACGACCAGGGCGACGACCGGCACCGCGACCCACTTCACCCACCACGGCAATCCCGAGAAGATCTCCTGCGCAGCCATCGTCTTACCTCTTTCTGATCTCTTGGTGTCTGCATCTCCGCATCTCTGCGTCTCTGCATCTCCGCGTCTATGACTTCGTGCATCTCTGACTTCCTGCATTCGATGCTAAGGCGGCAGAGAGCCCAACGGGGGCCTCGGATCCCTTGTCCTCCCCTGATCCGCCCCCTAGGGAACCCCGAGGTCGCAGCCCTGAGAAGTCAGCCCTCCGGCGGAGAGAAGACGACGAGGACCCGCAGGTCCTCGCTGATGTGGTGGAACTTGTGGGCCACTCCAGCCGGCACGTACACCACGCTGCCGCGTGCGACTTGAGTCGTCTCCATGCCGACGGTGATCGACGCCCGGCCACTGACGATCATGTACACCTCGTCCTGCTGGTGCGGCTGCTGGGGATCGGACTCCCCGGCGTCGAGCGCGTACAGCCCGACCGACATGTTCCGCTCGCGCAGAAACTGCAGATACGCGCCGTCGTTCGCGGCACGCTCCGTCTCCAGTTCATCCAGCCGGAATGCCTTCATCGTCCTCGTACGCCCCTTGCCCCAGTTCGCCGGCCGACCGCTCTGACCGTCCGTCTGCAACGATCAGACACATGAAGAATTTCGTAGTCAAGACGATCGCCAACGCGGCGGCCCTGGCCGTGGCCGTATGGCTCCTCGACAAGATCACCCTGACCGGCGACAGCACGGGCAAGAAGGCGCTCACGCTGATCGTCGTGGCGCTGATCTTCGGCCTGGTGAACTTCCTGGTCAAGCCGATCGTGAAGGTCCTCACCTTCCCGCTTTTCATCCTGACCCTCGGCCTGATCACCCTCGTGGTCAACGCCCTGATGCTGCTGCTCACCTCGTGGCTCGCCGACAAGTTCGACGTGAGTTTCCACGTGGAAGGGCTCTGGACCGCCATCCTGGGCGGCCTGATCATCTCGATCGTGTCCTGGGCGCTGAACGTCGTCCTGCCCGACGACAAGGACTGAGCGCAGTGGAAGGGCGGGCGGCATGACGGACTTCGAAGGAACGATGGCCGCGGGAACAGGCGTCGGCATGGGCGACGGGACCAGAGCCGTGCGCGCCGGGCTCCCCGAGCCGGTGAAGCACGAGCCGACCCTGCCGGGCCCGGTGTTCGCGGCGCACTTCCACCTGCCGGGAGACATCACCGGGCCGTACACCTACGGGCGCGACGACAACCCGACCTGGACGCACCTGGAGCGGGCCATCGGCGAGCTCGAGGCGCCGGGTGCGGGGGCCGGCGGGGACGGGGCCTCCGATGCCGGCGGCTCCCGCGCCGATGTGGAAACCCTCGTCTTCGCCTCCGGGATGGCCGCCATCTCGGCGGTGCTCTTCTCGCAGCTGCGCGCCGGTGACACGGTGGTCCTGCCGGACGACGGCTACCAGGCGCTGCCCCTGGTCAGAGAGCAGCTCACCGCGTACGGCATTGAGGTGCGCACGGCTCCGACCGCGGGCGACGCGCAGCTCGGCGTCCTGGACGGCGCCAAACTGCTCTGGATCGAGACGCCGTCGAACCCGGGCCTCGACGTGTGCGACGTCCGGCGTCTCGCCGACGCGGCGCACGCGCAGGGCACCCTGGTGGCGGTCGACAACACCCTGGCCACGCCGCTCGGTCAGCGCCCGCTCGAACTCGGCGCTGACTTCTCCGTGGCCAGCGGCACCAAGATGCTCACCGGCCACGGCGACATCCTCCTCGGGTACGTCGCCTGCCGTGACGCGGAGCTGACCGCTTCCGTGCGGCGCTGGCGCAAGATCGTCGGGGCGATTCCGGGGCCGATGGAAGCCTGGCTGGCGCATCGCTCGCTCGCCACGCTCCAACTACGCGCCGAGCGCCAGAACGCCAACGCCTTGGCGCTCGCCGAAGCGCTGCGCGCCTGTGGTGAGGTGACCGGGCTCCGCTATCCCGGGCTTCCCGACGACCCCTCGTACGAGGTCGCCTCGCGGCAGATGCGGCGCTACGGGTGCGTGGTCTCGTTCACGCTGCCCTCACGCACGCGCGCCGAACGTTTCCTCGGCGCCCTGCGCCTGGTGGACGACGCCACAAGCTTCGGCGGCGTGCGTTCCACCGCCGAGCGGCGTGGCCGCTGGGGCGGGGACGCCGTACCGGAGGGGTTCATCCGTCTCTCCGCCGGGTCCGAGGACCCTGATGACCTGGTGGCGGACGTGCTGCGCGCACTGGACGAAACGGCGGGCTGACGGCCCGGGCTACGCACAATGAACGGTCCGAGCCTCCCCCCTCGTGGCTCGGACCGTTCCGGTTCCGCGAGCGAAGAACCGCGCGAACAAGGCTAGTTGACTCTGTGTCAGTGTCCAATCACAGTAGCGACAGAGGCCTATCGACATATTTATAGTTGGGCGCGGCCCGAGCGCCGGGAGGGGAGGGATGCCGCCGTGGACCTGGCCCTCTTACGCACGTTTGTGACCGTGCACCGGGCCGGCTCCTTCACCCGCGCGGCTGCCCTGCTGGGCCTCTCACAGCCCGCGGTGACCTCGCAGATACGCACCCTCGAGCGGCAGTTGGGCCGCCCCCTCTTCCTGCGCCAGGCGCGCGGCGTGACCCCCACGACCATCGGCGACGAGCTCGCGCACAAGGCCGCGCCTCATCTCGACGCCCTCGTGGAGATCGCCGAGACCGGGGTCGACGAGGACTCTTCCGTACGCACCCTTCACCTCGCGGGGCCGCCGGAGTTCACCGCGGCCCGTGCGCTGCCCGCCCTCACCGCGCTCACCGGACAGGACGGCCAGGGCTACGCGCTGCGCGCCTCGTTCGGCAACGCGGAGGAAGTCATCGAAGGGCTCTCCGCCGGGCACCACGACCTGGCCATCACCACGGCCCGACCGCGCGGCGCGCTGCTCACCGCCACTCCGCTCTGCGACGAGGAACACGTCCTGGTCGCAGGGCCGGGCTGGGCCGCGCGCATCGGCCCCGGCAAGCTGCGCCGCAAAGGCGTGTCCGCTCTGGAGAATCTGCCGGTGGTGGAGGTGCACGAGTCGCTGCCGCTGGTCGCCCGTTACTGGGCCACCGTCTTCGACACCCGTCCGGCCGCATCGGGCGCCGTGATCGTGCCGGACCTGCGTGCGGTGCTCGCCTGCGTGGCCACAGGGGCGGGACTCGCGGTACTGCCCCGCTACTTGTGCGCGCCCGCTCTGGAGAGTGGCAAGGTCGTGGCCCTGCTGGACCCGGCGGTGCCTCCTCTGCGCACGTATTTCCTCGTCGTACGCACCGGCACGCTCGCCATGCCGCACATCGCGCGGGCGCATGAGTGGCTGTTGCGTGCTGCCGTTGACTGGGCTTGAACGAGGCTCCGATTGGTTCACGATGTTTCACGTGGAACAGTCCGGGCCACATTCCTCCCATGACCGTCCGACCCGTGGTCAAGCGCACCGCACGCGCCGTCCTGCTCGACGGCGACGACCTGATCCTTATCAAGCGGACCAAGCCCGGCGTCGATCCCTACTGGGTCACTCCGGGCGGCGGCGTGGAGGCGGAGGACGCGACCGTCGTGGACGCGCTCCATCGCGAGGTGCACGAGGAACTCGGCGCCAAGATCTCCGACGTCGTGCCCTGCTTCGTGGACACCGTGGAGCACATCGGCGAGGACGGCGGCGCGACCGGCGTCAAGGTGCAGCATTTCTTCGTCTGCCGACTGGAGTCCATGGACATCTCGCTGCGGCACGGCCCCGAGATGGACGAGCCCTGCGGCGAGTACGAAATCGTCCACGTGCCCTTCACCCGAGTCGGCATCGCCTCGGTCCACCTCGTACCGCTGTCGCTGCGGCACTATCTGGACGGCAACATCGAGGGCGTACGCGCCATGCACGCCCCCGATCTCGGCTAGTCGCCCGTCGCCACCAGCTCCTCCACGGAGTCGTGGCGGATCCGGCCTGCCGGGATGCCGACGTCCCGCAGAGCGTCCACGCCACTGCGGATCATGCCGGGCGGGCCCGAGAGGTAGGCGTCGAACTCGTTCCAGGGGCCGAACTCGCGCACGGCGTCCGGGAACTGGGCGTGATCGTCGACAACCGGGCGGACCGCGAGCCAGGGGTGGGTCTGCTGGAGACGCATCATCGTGTCGATGTCGTACAGATCGTGGTCGGTGCGGGCGCCGTAGAAGACCTCGACCGGGCGCCGCTCACCATGCTCGGCGACGTCCTCGACGAGCGCCTTGATGGGGGCGATGCCGGTGCCGCCGCCCAGACAGAGCAGCCCGCTGTCGGTGGTGTGGTCGACGGTCATCGATCCGGCCGGCGGGCCGAGCCGCAGGACGTCACCCGGCCGAGCGTGATGCACAAGGGCGTTGGACACCCAGCCCGCGGGCACGGCCTTCACGTGGAAGGAGAGCAGCCCGTCGGAGCGCGGGGCCGACGCGAACGAGTAGTGGCGCCAGATCCGCGGCCACCAAGGCGTCTCCAGGCTCGTGTACTGCCCGGCGAGGAAGGGGTAGGGCTGGTCGGGGCGGACGGTCACGACAGCGATGTCAGGCGTCCTGAGGTCGTGTGAGACGACCTCGGCCAACCACCAGGCGGGGGCGCGCAGTTCGTCCGCTGCGGCCGCGTCGATCATGATCTGGGAGATCTTCGTGTACGTCCGGACCCAGGCGGCCTCGGTGTCGTCGTCCCAGACCGCGCTCGCGTACCGGCTGAGCGAGCCGATCAGGCACTCGCCGACGGCCGGGTAGTGCTCAGGCTGGGTGCCGTACTTTCGGTGGCCGCGGCCGAGGTTCTTCAGGTACGCGAGGAGGACGTCCGTGTGGTCGATGTGCTCGGCCGCGGTCAGCAGCGCCTTGAGCAGCCGGTCGCGCTGGGTGTCCATCGCGGCGGGGAACAGGGGGCGCAGGTCGGGGTGCCGGGTGAAGAGCAGCGCGTAGAAGTACGACGTCACCTTGTCGGAGACGGGGCCGATTTCGGCCATGGTGCGCTGGACCAGGATCGCGTCGGGGGAGCCCTTGGGGGAGGAGGGGCGGGGCTCTGACCGCGCCTGGGGCTGCTGGGGCTGCGGCTGGGGGGCGGGTTGACTCTGCTGGGGGGGCTGCGGGGCGCCCGACTGGCCCTGCGGCTGCTGCTGCGGAGTGCCGCCCGGCTCTGCCCCCTCCGGCGCGGCAGGTATTCGACCCTCAGGCGCTCGCTGCGGCGCGGGCTGCCCCTCGGGGTGTCCCTCCGAAGCGGACGGAGACTCAACCGCGCCAGACCTGCCCAGTGGACGTATGGCGGCCACCCGGCGCCCTTCGGCCGACTCAGGCTCACCGCCCTCGGGCCGTGCCGACTCGCCGCCCTCCGGCTGCTTCGGCGCCTTGCGTGGTGTGAACCAGCCGCCTCCACCGCCGTTGTCGCCGGAAGTTCCGTTGCCCGCCGACGTGGTGGTCGGAGCGTCCATGCTGTGCCTCGCCTCGAACATCTCTCAGTCGGTCTGCGCCACTTCCCCTGAAGGAAGTTGCTTGCTTTCCCCGCTCTGCCCTGGAAGCCAATGTGGCCACATTGAACCCCGGTTACCGGACCCTACGGACAAGTAGGCAGGAAATGTGACATTGTCCGCAGTCATCACACAGCAGCGTCCCATCCCCCATCATCGCCATGGCCACATAACGGAAAGTTCAGGTCTTCGATCTCTTCGCCCCGTTAGGCTGCGTCGACCGCCGCCCATGCCCCCAGGAGTGCGCTGAGATGCACCCGGCTCGAACCGGACTCGACCATACCGGCAGCCGTCCAGCACACAAGTCCCACCTTGCTTCACCATGAATTCGGCGCCGCTGTGCCCGTCAATCGCCTCAATTAACGGGCGCCGCGCACCAATTCATACGCCTTACGCAGATCACGCCCGACATAAGCGTGGGTAGCGAGCCCAACCAGTCGCTGATCCGCATTGACAGCGACCGAGACAGGCACCACGCCGAACAGCTCCAGGTCCGAGAGCGAGTCGCCGTAAGCGACACAATCGGACCGCCCCACCCCGAACTCTTCACACAGCCGGTCCGCGATCTTCACCTTGGCCGCGGCGTTGAGAATGCCCGTCGGATTCACCGGCTCGGTGAACGGAACGGAGGGGAAAAGCGACCCGTACGCGGCATGCGCGCCCCACCCGACGAGCCGCTCCACGAAGAACGACGGCGACAGCGAGATCACGGCGCAGTAGTCGCCTCCCTCACGGATCTCCGCCCAGGTCTCCCTGATCCCCGTCAGCCACGGCGCCCCCTCGAAAGCCGCCGTCACCTGCGCGTCCGTGAGCTCCGCCCACAGGGCGTGCACACGGACCGCGTACTGAGGGGAGTCGATCCGCTGCGTCACGAAATCCCGCTCCAGCTCCGCGATCTCCGCATCGAGGCCGAGCTGGCGGGAGATCTCCACGGGCGCCGCCGAGCCGTGCAGCAGTGTTCCGTCCAGGTCGAAGAGGTGAAGGCGTCCCATGTACGCCGAGGCTAGTACCCGCGGATACTCCCGCCGTCAGACGCCCTCGGCCGCCGATCGCGGCACCGTGTTTCACGTGAAACTAAGCCGCCCCGCTCGCCGGGCCACCCTCGTCGTCCATGTCACCGCTGCCGCGGGCTGGCTCGGGCTCACGCTCGGGCTGCTCGCACTCGCCTTCGCGGCCATCACCACCGGCTCCGCCGCGACTACCGAAGCCGCCGCCCGTTCCATGAAGCTCTTCGCCGACTGGCTGGTGCTCCCCCTCGCGCTGCTCACGCTCCTGAGCGGTCTCCTGCTGTCGCTCGGCACTCCCTGGGGACTCTCCAAGCACCGCTGGGTCTATACGAAGTTCTGGCTGACCCTGGCCACCACAGCCGCTTCCGCGTTCGCGCTGCGCCCCGGCATCAACGACACGGTGGCCACCGTGTCCGCGGGCTCCCCGCCGGCGAACCCGACCGGCCTGATCGCCGGACCCATCGTGTCGCTGAGCGCCTATCTCTTCATGACGATCCTGTCGGTACTGAAGCCCTGGGGTCTGACCCGCCGTGGCCAGAGGCAACGTGACCGGAAACGACGTGACCAAATCCAACGTGCTTCTACCCACAAACCGGTGGACGCCAAGGACGTACGTCAGACAGCCTGAGCCGAGTGTCGACACCTTCACTCTCCGCACTGCCCATCCGCCGGCTGACCCTCCGTGATCTCACCGCCTGCGCCGACCTGTCGCAGGATCGCGGCTGGCCACGCGAGGACCATAAATGGGGGCTGCTGCTCTCGGCCGGCACGGGTTACGGCATCGACGACCCTGACGGTGACGGCCTCATCGCTGCCTGCGTGGTGACCGAGTACGGACCGTACGAACGCCCCGGCCTCGGAGCGATCGGCATGGTCCTCGTCGCCGAGCGGCACGCCCGCAAGGGCCTCGGCCGCCGCCTCATGCAGTACGTCGTCGATGGCGCGGGCACCACGCCGCTCACCCTGCACGCGACACCGAACGGGATCCCTCTCTACGAGCAGCTCGGTTTCAAGACCACCGGGCGCGCCGAGATGGTCTGCGGCCGGTTCACGTCCGACGGCCCGCTGCCCGATGTCGCCACCCGATCGGCGACCGCGGAAGACCTGTCCTCGATCGTCCGTCTCGACACCGAGGTCTTCGGTCTCGACCGGATGCACGTGATCACCCGCCTTCCCGCCTTCGTCGACCAGCTGCGGGTGGCGGAGACGGATGGCCGCATCACCGGCTACGCGGCAGCCTGGCCGAGCATGGAGACCCATGTCATCGGCCCGCTGGTCGCTCCCGACACGGAGACCGCGAAGGCGCTCATCGGTTCGCTCGCCGCCGGCTCGGACCGACCGCTGCGTACCGACATCGACGTACGCCATGAAGAGCTGCTCGCCTGGGTGAAGGAGCGCGGGCTTGAGCCGGTCGCCTTCAATGCCGTGATGATGTACGGCGCTCCCGAGCTGCCCGGCGACTGGACCCGGCGCTTCGCGCCCCTGACGGTGGCGGCGGGCTGAGCACAGCCGACGCAGCCGGCCGCGTCTGAGCGCACACAGAGGCCCGCCCCAAATGCCGTGGTTCATCCGGCACTTGGGGTGGGTCTCCGTCTTGGCCGCGCGTGGCCTCTGTCGTACTACGCGAGGGCCTCCACAGCCGCCGTCGCGAACCCGTGGTCCTGCTCGGGCGCTCCGCCGCCGACCCCGATGGCACCGACCAGGCGCCCGTCACGATGGACCGGGACGCCTCCGGCGATGAAGAGGAGCGGGCGGTCGAGGGCGGTCGGCAGGGTGTGGAACGGTCCGTCGGGCTTGACCAGGTCGACGAGGTCGGCGGTCGGGGCGTTGAGCTGGAGCGCCGTGTACGCCTTCCGAGTGCTGGTCTCGCCGGAGATCAGCACGGCACGGTCGTCACGGAGGAAGGCGAGCAGATGGCCGCCCGCGTCCAGGACGGTGACGCTGACCGTGACATCGGCGGCCCTTGCCGCGCTGCGTGCCGCGGCGACGAGGGCCTCGGCGTCCTGCGTGGTGAGCGGGGCGACGGCGAGGGTGGTGGTGCTCATGAGGTTTCTCCTTGCGCGGTGGTGCTCGTGCTGAGGTGGGGGTGGGGTCAGTGGTGGACGGGCGTCGGCTGCTCGACGGGGGTCACGCCCGCGACGACCCGGCTGGGAGCGGCCGAGCGGCGCTCCAGCCAGGCCGAGATGACGGCGAGGACCAGCGCGGAGCCGGCGAGCGCCGCGCCCACCCAGTTCGGGGCGGTGTAGCCCAGGCCCGCGGAGATCACGAGTCCGCCGAGCCAGGCCGAGAGCGCGTTGCCGAGGTTGAAGGCGCCGATGTTCATGGCCGAGGCGAGCGTCGGGGCGCCGGAGGCCTGGTCGAGCACCCGCTTCTGCAGGGGCGGCACGGTGGCGAAGCCCAGGGCGCCGATCAGCGCGATGGTCACGGCGGCCGCGATCTTGTTGTGCGCGGTGAGGGTGAAGAGGGCGAGTACGACGGCCAGGGCGCCCAGCGAGATGTAGAGCAGCGGCATCAGGGCGCGGTCCGCGAACTTCCCGCCGATGAGGTTGCCCGCGACCATGCCGAGGCCGAAGAGAACGAGGAGCCAGGTCACCGAGGAGTCCGCGTAGCCGGCGACGTCCGTCATCATCGGCGCGAGGTAAGTGACGGCCGCGAAGACTCCGCCGAAGCCGAGGATCGTCATCGCCATGGCGAGCAGGACCTGCACGTTGCGGAACGCGGCCAGCTCGTGGCGCAGTCGTACGCCCTCGGGCTTGGGCAGGTCCGGCACGAGCTTGGCGATACCGGCGAGGCCGATGACGCCGAGCCCCGCGACGATGGCGAAGGTGGTGCGCCAGCCGAGGGTCTGCCCGACGAGCGTGCCGAGCGGCACACCGACCACGTTGGCCACGGTGAGACCCGTGAACATCATGGCGATCGCTCCGGCCTTCTTCTGCGGTGCGACCAGTTCCGCCGCGACGACCGAGCCGATGCCGAAGAAGGCACCGTGGGCGAGCGAGGCGACGACGCGGCCCGCCAGCATGACGCCGAAGGACGGGGCCACGGCGGACAGCAGGTTGCCCGCGATGAACAGGCCCATGAGCAGCATCAGCATCCGCTTGCGCGAGATGCGGGTGCCCAGGACGGTCATCAGGGGAGCGCCGAGTACGACGCCGAGTGCGTAGCCGGTGACGAGGAGACCGGCCGTGGGGATGGAGACGCCGAAGTCACCCGCGACGTCAGGTAGCAGACCCATGATCACGAACTCTGTGGTCCCGATTCCGAAGGCCCCGATCGCGAGGGCCAATAGCGCGAGAGGCATGGTTCTACCTTCCAAGGCGGTTGCAGGTGCGCTTAGCTTGCGTCCACAATAGTTGCACACGCGGGTTACTTGCAACCGCCGGATATTGTAGTGGTGGACTACCCTGGTTCTCAGTAGCTCCGGGACGGAGGAACAAGAGCCATGACAGCGACGGACCCCGCACTGACTGCCCTTGCGCAGGGCTGGTGCGCGCTCTCCCTGCTTCACGGGAGGATCGAGACCCACATCGAGCGCGCCCTGCAGGCCAAGCACGACCTGAGCGTGCGCGAGTACTCCCTGCTCGATGTCCTCAGCCGCCAGCACGACGGGGAGGGCGGCCACCTGCAGATGAAGCAGGTCGCCGACGCCGTCGTGCTCAGCCAGAGCGCCACCACGCGCCTGGTCACCCGGCTCGAAGACCGTGGGCTGCTCTCCCGCTACCTGTGCCCCACCGACCGCCGCGGCATCTACACGGACGTCAGCGAGTCGGGCACCGCGCTGCTTGCCGAAGCGCGTCCCACCAATGACGCCGCGCTGCGTGAGGCGCTCGACGAGGCGGCGCTCTCCCCGGAGCTCGCGCCGCTGGTCAGGGCTGTGGAAGCGGTGCGCGTACCGGCTTAGGGCGGGGGCGTGGACGCAGCAGCCTGCCTGGGAGGCGGATGGCTGCCTATGCTGCGCCTCATGGGAGATCTTGAAATACGCCCGGCGGTCGCCGACGACATCCCCGCCATCGTGGAGATGCTCGCCGACGACCCCCTGGGCAGCACGCGCGAGTCGCCGGACGACCTCACTCCGTACCTCACCGCGTACGAGCGACTGGCCGGCGACCCGAACCAGCACCTGGTCGTCGCCGTACGCGAGGGACGCGTCGTCGGCACGCTCCAGCTCACGATCGTCCCGGGTCTCTCCCGGAAGGGCTCGACCCGGTCGATCATCGAGGGCGTACGCATCCATGCCGAAGAGCGCGGCAGCGGACTCGGTACCCGCTTCATCGAGTGGGCCGTCGACGAATCCCAGCGCCAGAACTGCCAGTTGGTGCAGCTGACCTCCGATGCCACCCGCACCGACGCGCGACGCTTCTATGAGCGGCTTGGGTTCAAGGCGTCGCATGTGGGCTTCAAGCTGGAGCTCTGAGATCTGAGATCTGAAGAAGCTTGATAGCTCTGAGCTCTGAAGCTTGATGTGACGTGGTGGGGGGGGGGGGGGTGTGGGGGTAAAAAAAACCCCCCCCCCCAGTGTTGCTGGGGCCCCCGCCCCCACAACACCAAGCCCCCACCCCCCCCCGGCGCCCCCCCCCCCCCCC
>NZ_JBICXP010000014.1:0-15507 GCF_043200355.1 Streptomyces sp. NPDC048436 | reverse complement strand
GGTGCCGACGGTTGATCGCTGTGAGTGGGGAGGGTTTTTGGGGGGGGGGGGGGGGGGGTTTTTTCACGTGAAACACGACGCCCCCACCATGTGTAGACGGGAACGCGCGCCCTACAGAGCAAGTCCGCGCCACCCCTCCGGGTCCACCCCGCCCGGCACGGGAGCCCCCGCCTCGTACGGCTCGCGCGTGAAGAAGAACGAGCCGAGATCGAGATGGCTCACCGATCCGTCGGGCCGCCGCACCGCCCGCAGGATCTCCCCCGCGAAGTAGCCGTCGAGCCCGGTCCAGCTGCCGTCGCCGTTCGGCCGGAAGCGCGAACCGCGGCCTCCGCCCGTGAGGGGCGACAACTCGACCGCTCCGTCGGCGACGGGCCGCAGCGCGAAGGTGCTCGTCCCCCAGTACCAGGGGCCGGCGAGCTCCAGCAGGGCCTTGTCCAGCTCAGGAAGCGGCCGCCAAGCCTCGGGGATCCGGGGCTCGGCCTCGGCGACGATCAGCAACAGCTCGACGGCCAACGTCGTCACTGCGGGGCCGGAGGTGCAGTTGGTCAGCGTGACCGCCACCAGACCGTCCTCCTCGCTCGCCCACAGCCCGGCCATGAAGCCCGGCAGCGAGCCCCCGTGCCCGACCAGGGTGCGCCCGTCCACCCGGATCACCTGCGTGCCGAACCCGTACGTCGAGTTCAGGTCCCCCGGCGGCGTGGGCGCTGCCGGGGTCCTCATCTCCCGTACCGAATCGGCGGACAGGACCCGGTCGTCGCCCGCCAGGAGGAAGGCGGCGAAGCGCGCCAGATCCGCCGTCGTGGACCACAGCTGTCCGGCCGGCGCCATGAGGCCCAGGTCCTCGGTGGGTTCGGGCATCATCACGTCCGCCCACGGATGGACGGCCCAGCCACCAGCGTGCGGCGCCTGCGGCTGCGCGCTCGTGCGGTCCAGGCCCAGCGGCTCCAGGATCTCGCGGCGCAGCACCGCTTCCCACGTATCGCCCCGCAGGGTCTCGATCAGCGAACCGAGCAAGGTGTAACCGGGGTTGGAGTAATGAAACCGGCGGCCGGTGGGGTGCTTGAAGGGGTGCTCACCGAGTACGTCCCCGAGCTCGGGGCGCTGCGACGCCGGCGTACGCTCCCACCACTCGCCGGGGGTCTCGGCCGCCAATCCGCCCGTGTGCGCGAGGAGTTCCGCGATGGTGACGTCGCCCGCGGCCGTGCCGGGAAGGTACTTCTCCAGGGGATCGGAGAGGTCGAGGGCGCCCTCGTCGCGCAGCCGCATCACCAGTACGGCGGTGAAGGTCTTGGTGATCGAGCCGATGCGGTACTGGACGTTCTCGTCCGGGGCGTGCCCCTCGACGCAGGTACGCCCCTCGGTCCACACCAACTCGCCGTCCCGGAGAACCGAGGCGACGAGTGACGGTGCCCGCCCCTCCGCCTGAGCGGTGGCGACGCGGTGCAGCAGGGCGCGACGGGTGGAGGGCAGCAACTCTTCACGGGGTGTTGTCATGGGCCTAGTCCACCTGCCGAGAGGGGCGCGCGTCGAGCGAGTTCTGCTGCTTGCGCTATCCGGGGCGCGTTGGGCGAGTCTGCTGCCCTCGGCTATCCCGAGCGCCTCGAACGAGCTCCGCTGCCCTCGGCTATCCCGAGCGCGTCGCCGTGGCCTTGAAGAACGTGTAGTGGAAGGTCCCTCCGTCGTCCGCGCTCCTGCGCAGATCGGCGATCCCGCGGTCCCAGTCGGCCTCGGTGATGAGGGCAGCGGCCAGCGCGTCGTCCCTGACGGATTCGATCATGGCGATGAAGGTGCTGCGGGTGAAGCCCTCGACCAAGCCGGGCCGGGTCCTGTCCGCGTAGACAGTGCGTGGCCGCACCCTGACGTCGTCGTATCCGGCTTGCGTGAGGAGTGGCTGCAACTGCCGCCCGACCAGGGCGTTTCCACCGCCGTCGGCCTGCAGCTGAACCTGGCAGCCGATCGCCGCGCGGGCGTAGGCGCTGTCGGGGTGGAAGAACGCCGACCCGTGGTCCCCCTCGATCACCGTGATGGTCCCGCCCGGCCGCAGCAGCCGCCGCAGCCCGGTGAGCGCCTGCCGGGTCGTCGCCAGGTGTTCCAGGACGAAGCACACGAAGATGTGGTCGAACTCCGCGTCCGCAAAAGGGAGATCGAAGAGATCGGCCCGCTGCCATCGCACCTGTGCGTCGGGCGCGTGGCCCAGGACGCGGGCGCGGGCCTTCTCCAACGAGTCCGCCGAGCGATCGACGGCCACGAAGTGCGCTCCAGGGCTGGAATCGACCAGGTGGACGGTCTGAGCGCCGACCCCGCAGCCGACCTCGAGAACCCGGCTCCCCGCGGGATACGCGGTGCCGTCGTGCAGCAGCGCGGCAAGGGTGTCCGCCTGGTCCCCCAGCCTCCGGGCCTCACGGGGCGAGTATCCGTGCACGTAGTCAAATGCTGGGCGGGCGGCGGGATTCGGAGTGGGGTCGGCTTCTGTCAGAGCAGGCTCGGGCGTGGCCGGGCCTGTGTCTGCGGCTGTCTGCATGGCTTCACCCTGCTGTCACTATGGCCCGGTGAACAGGTCCAATGACTGTGCCACCGACCGGTCCATACGCACGAAGTCACAGCCCGCCACGGGCAACCCACCACCCAGCGCCGACTTCCTCCAGCTGAACATCGGCGACGCCCCGGCAGGCGGACGTACGGACTGGCTGGCCCGGCAGCTGCGCCTCGCGATAGCGGACGGCCGCCTGCCGGTGGGCAGCAGACTCCCCGCCACCCGGGTCCTGGCGGCCGAACTCCGCGTATCCCGTGGCCTGATAACCGAGGCCTACCAGCGCCTCAGCGAGGACGGACACGTCGCCGGAAGCGGGCGGAACGGCACCGTCGTGGTCGCCGCACCGATACCGACGCGACCCGAAGCGCCCGCTGGCCCGCCTCCGCGGCCCCTACAGCCCACCCCGCACCTCCAGACCCTCCCGCACCCGAGCGCCCTGTTCACCCCCACGCCCGGCACAGACATCTTCGACACCCTGAGGGCCACCCCCGCCCGGATCGACCTGTCGCCCGGCGTACCGGACCTCGCCGCGTTCCCCCGCTCCGCATGGCTGCGCGCCGAACGCACCGTCCTGAGGAAGCTCCCCGCGTCCGCCTTCGGATACGGAGACCCGCACGGCGCCCCGGCCCTGCGCAGCGCGGTCGCCGACTGGCTGGCCCGCAACCGGGGCATCCGTGCGGACCCCGGCGGCATCGTCATCACCGCGGGCACCGCTCAGACCCTCACCCTGCTCGGCCAGGTGCTGCACCGCGAAGGGATCCGCACGGTGGCGGTGGAGGACCCCGGCTCGCTCGGCGCCCGTCAGCATCTGCGCAACTGCGGCCTCTCCACCCCACCTGCCCCTGTCGACGCCGACGGAATCCGCGTCGATGAGCTGCGTGCCACGGGCGCCCCCGCGGTCCTGCTGACTCCGGCGCACCAGTTCCCGACCGGGGTGGTCCTTGGCGGCGAGCGGCGGCGTGAACTGATGCGCTGGGCCACCGAACACGACGGGCTGATCATCGAGGACGACTACGACGCCGAGCACCGCTACGACCGCGCACCGGTTCCGGCGCTCCGCTCCCTGCTCGCCGAGCACGTCTGCTACGCGGGGAGCGTGTCCAAGCTGCTCGCTCCCGCGCTGCGCATCGGCTGGGTCCTCGCGCCGCCGAGGTACCGGGACGCGCTCGTCGCCGCCAAGCGCTTCGCCGACCTCGGCAACGCCGTACTGCCGCAGTTGGTCCTGGCCCAGCTGATGGAATCAGGCGCCCTGGAACGCCAGTTGCGCCTCCTGCGCGGACGCCACCGGCGGCGCCGGGACGCGATGATCGCCGCGATCAGCGCCCACTTGCCGGACGCCCTCGTGCACGGCGCCGCGGCGGGCCTGCACCTGACGGTCACCTTCGACGGCGGCTTCCGCGACACCGACCTGGCGGCGGCGGCCCTGACGCGCGGCGTCAAGGTCCAGCCGCTGTCCTGGCACAGCCAGCGGCCCCACCGCCCCGGCCTCGTACTCGGCTACGCCGCTCCCACCACCACCGACATCACCGAGGGCCTGGCGATCCTCGGCACCGCCTTGCGGCACATGTAGCAGAGGCGGCGAGAACGGGTCACGCGACGGCGGTCCCTTCCAGCTCGACCATCTGGCCAGGGATCGCCAGCCGTGTCACCCCGAGCATCGTCGTGGTCGGAGCCACCTTGGCGGCGCCCAACCGCGAGGCCAGCACGCCATAGTGCGGGAACAGCAGATCGACGTCGGTGGTGTAGACGTTGAGCCGGACGAGGTTCGCGAGGGACATGTCGGCCTCGCCGAGCACGGCCTCCAGATTGTCGAGGCTCAACGCCAACTGTGCGGCCATGTCACCGTCGTGCTGGGGCTTGCCCTCGCCGCTCATCGCGGTCTGTCCGGAGCAGTACAGGGTCCGCGTGTGCCCGGAGACGATCTCACCCTGGTTGAATCCCATCTCCACCGACCACGCCACCGGGTTGACTGCCGTTCGTTCCATCGCCACATCAGCTCCATTCGAATACGTACGTCGATCGGCGCGGTAACCGCCACCGATGGCGTTTCGGTGCTCATGAGCCTCCCAACAAAGCACGACACCCCTTGTCATGTATTCGATAAGGTCCTCATATGCGCGCCGACCGGCTCGTCTCACTGGTGCTGCTGTTGCGGCAGCGCGGGCAGCTGACCGCGGACACGCTGGCCCGTGAGCTCGAGGTCTCCACCCGTACGGTGCTGCGCGACATCGAGGCGCTGTCCGCGGCAGGCGTCCCGGTCTACGCCGAACGCGGCCGGCACGGCGGGTTCGCGTTGTTGCCCGGTTTCCGGACCGAGTTGACCGGCCTGAACCACGACGAGGCCGTCGCCCTGCTGACCGCCGGATCGGGCCGCGGCGAGCAGGCATTCGGCCTCGGCTCGGCGCTCGCTTCGGCCATGCTCAAGGTGGTTGACGCGCTGCCCGAAAGCCACCGGGCCACCGCGAGCGACGCGGCCCAGCGGTTTCTCGTCGAGCCGGAGACCGACCTGCTCTCACGCCGTCCGGTCACCGAGGAGGTGCCCGACACGACGATGATCGAGATCCGGCGCGCGGTGCTCGCCGGACACAAACTGCGCATCCACTACACGGCCACGGACCAGGCACCCCAGTGGCGCACGGTGGACCCGATCGGCCTGGTCACCGTGCGCGACCGTGGCTACTTGCTGGCCACGAGAGCCGGCGCGGACCGCACCTACCGGCTGTCGCGAGTGCTCGCCGCCGAGGAACTCCCCCAACCGGCACAGCGACCGAACCGGGTGGATCTGGACCGGATCTGGCAGGAACGCTGCGCGCGGTTTCTGTCGGACGGCCACATCACCGTGCTGGTACGGGTGAACCCGGCGCGTCGGGACGACCTGCTGAGCACCGCGATCACTCTCCGCGCCGCAGAACCCGACACAGACGGCTGGCTCCGCCTTGAGGTGACGTTCCAAGATGCACGACACGCCGAATGGGCGCTGTGGCAACTCAGCACGGACGCGGAAGCCTTGGCCCCGGCGTCACTACGCACCGCCCTGCGCAACCGCGCCGCCGCGATTGCTGCCCGCTACGAAGATTCCCTCTGAGAGCAAGCGACAACTACGTCTGTGCCATATCCACAAAGCGCGAGTAGTGCCCCTGGAAAGCAACCGTGATCGTCGCCGTCGGACCATTACGGTGCTTGCCCACGATGATGTCCGCCTCGCCCGCGCGCGGGGACTCCTTCTCGTACGCGTCCTCGCGGTGCAGCAGGATCACCATGTCCGCGTCCTGCTCGATCGACCCGGATTCACGCAGGTCGGAGACCTGAGGCTTCTTGTCGGTGCGCTGCTCGGGACCACGGTTCAGCTGCGAGAGCGCGATGACCGGTACCTCGAGCTCCTTGGCGAGGAGCTTCAGGTTTCGCGACATGTCCGAGACTTCCTGCTGGCGGCTCTCGGCACGCTTGGAACCACCGGACTGCATCAGCTGCAGATAGTCGATGATCACCATCTTGATGTCGGCCCGCTGCTTGAGGCGGCGGCACTTCGCGCGGATCTCCATCATCGACAGGTTCGGGGAGTCGTCGATGTAGAGCGGAGCGGCCGACACCTCGGGCATCCGGCGCGCGAGCCGCGTCCAGTCCTCGTCCGTCATCGTGCCGGAGCGCATGTGGTGCAGCGCCACGCGTGCCTCCGCGGACAGCAGGCGCATCGCGATCTCATTGCGCCCCATTTCCAGGGAGAAGATGACGCTGGGCAGGTTGTGCTTGATGGAGGCGGCCCGCGCGAAGTCGAGCGCCAGCGTGGACTTACCCATGGCGGGGCGAGCGGCGATGACGATCATCTGGCCCGGGTGCAGGCCGTTCGTCAGGGAGTCGAAGTCGGTGAAGCCCGTCGGCACACCGGTCATCTCGCCGCTGCGCGAACCGATCGCCTCGATCTCGTCGAGCGCGCCCTCCATGATGTCGCCGAGCGGCAGATAGTCCTCGCTGGTGCGCTGCTCGGTGACGGCGTAGATCTCGGCCTGGGCGCTGTTGACGATCTCGTCCACGTCGCCGTCGGCCGCGTATCCCATCTGCGTGATGCGTGTGCCCGCCTCGACGAGGCGGCGCAGGACGGCACGCTCGTGGACGATCTCCGCGTAGTACTCGGCGTTCGCCGCCGTCGGCACCGTCTGCACCAGCGTGTGCAGATACGATGCGCCGCCGACCTTGGTGATCTCGCCACGCTTGGTGAGCTCGGCCGCGGCGGTGATCGGGTCGGCCGGCTCGCCCTTCGCGTACAGGTCGAGGATCGCCGTGTAGATCGTCTCGTGCGCCGGACGGTAGAAGTCGTGGCCCTTGAGCACCTCGACGACGTCGGCGATGGCGTCCTTGGAGAGCAGCATGCCGCCGAGCACCGACTGCTCCGCGTCAAGATCCTGCGGCGGTACGCGCTCGAAAGCGGTGCCCCCACCGTCCCAGCCGCCGCTTTCACGGCCGCGGTCGTGCTGGTCGTCGCGGCTCCTGCCCCCGTCGCGGCGCTGGCGGGAGGCGGGCAGACGGTCACTGGGACCGCTGTCGGCCCAGGGGTCGTCCAACGGCTCGGAAATACTCACCGGGCCACCTCCTCCCGTCCGCCGCGCGGACCTAGCCGTGCCCCTCTTTCTTACGGCACGACACTGACAAATGGGCGGCCCAACTCCGGTTCTGGCGCGTCGGATTTACGGGCTTTCCGAGGCCGGATCACTAGGGGGGCGTCGCACCACGGTAGGCCCGCGGCCACCGTCAGCCAATCTGGTTATCCACAGGCGGTGTGGATGACGGGCGCGTTGCTGTGGAGAACCCCGCCAAACCTGTGCACGGCCCGGTGGACAGGCCTGTGAACAAGCACTCAGCCTTCGCCACGCACACACGCTGACCTGCGGCTTTCCCATCCACCGGCTGTGCAGAAGAAAAACTTTCCCGCTGGGAGCAAGATCGCGACAAACAGTGCGCCGAAGTGTGTCCCAACCGAGAGCTGGTAAGGGTCACTGATGCATTGCATCTCTTACCTGTGGAAGATTAGATTGGTGCCCATGACATCGGCTTCCGCGGCGCCCAAGGCCGCCCGGCGACAGCATGACCGAGAGATCATCGCACTCGCCGTCCCCGCCTTCGGCGCACTCGTCGCCGAGCCTCTCTTCGTGATGGCCGACAGCGCCATCGTGGGCCACCTCGGCACCGCGCAACTGGCCGGTCTCGGCGTCGCCTCGGCCCTTCTCACGACCGCCGTCAGCGTCTTCGTCTTCCTCGCCTACGCGACCACAGCCGCCGTCGCACGCCGGGTGGGCGCCGGAGATCTCCAGGCCGCCATCCGCCAGGGCATGGACGGCATCTGGCTCGCCCTCCTGCTGGGCGCCGCCGTCATCGCCGTCGTCCTTCCCACCGCGCCCGCTCTGGTGGACCTCTTCGGCGCATCGGACACCGCCGCTCCGTACGCGATCACCTACCTCCGCATCTCCTCGCTCGGCATCCCCGCGATGCTCGTCGTGCTCGCCTCCACCGGTGTCCTGCGCGGACTGCAGGACACGAAGACCCCGCTGTACGTCGCGATCGGCGGCTTCGTCGCCAACGGCGTCCTCAACGTCGGCCTCGTGTACGGCGCCGGCCTGGGCATCGCCGGTTCCGCCTGGGGCACCGTCATCGCCCAGTGCGCGATGGCCGCGGTGTACCTCTTCGTCGTCGTACGCGGAGCCAGACGCCACGGCGCCTCTCTGCGACCCGACGCCGCCGGGATCAGGGCCTGCGCCCAGGCGGGTGCTCCTCTTCTTGTCCGTACGCTCTCGCTGCGGGCGATCCTCATGATCGCGACCGCGGTGGCCGCCCGCCTGGGCGACGCCGATGTGGCCGCCCACCAGATCATCCTGTCCCTGTGGAGCCTGCTGGCCTTCGCGCTCGACGCCATCGCCATCGCCGGCCAGGCGATCATCGGCCGCTATCTGGGCGCGAACGACGCCCAGGGCGCGCGTGACGTCTGCCGCCGCATGGTCCAGTGGGGCATCGCCTCAGGAGTCGCGCTCGGAGTGCTGGTCGTCCTCGCCCGGCCGCTGTTCATTCCGCTCTTCTCCAGCGACTCCGTCGTCCAGGACGCCGCCCTGCCCGCGCTGGTGGTGGTGGCCATCTCCCAGCCGATCTGCGGCATCGTCTACGTCCTCGACGGCGTCCTGATGGGAGCCGGGGACGGCCCGTATCTGGCCTGGGCGATGCTGGCCACGCTGGCGGTCTTCGCTCCGGTGGCACTCCTCGTACCGACCTTCGGCGGCGGGCTGACGGCCATCTGGGCAGCGATGACGCTGATGATGGCCGTCCGAATGGCGACCCTCTGGATGCGTACGCGCTCCGGCAACTGGATCGTCACCGGCGCCACCCGTTGAGCACGGCCCGCTGTTTCACGTGAAACAGCGCATCACGTGAAACACGACATCCGTAAAGCACGCCCGCAAAGAACGCCCGCAAAACACGTTGGGCCGCACCCCTGAGGGTGCGGCCCAACGTTTGCTTCAGCTCTGCCAAGCGCAGTGCTTAGGCGGAGACGACCTCGATGTTGACCTGAGCGGCAACCTCGGGGTGCAGACGCACGGACGTCGCGTGGGCGCCCAGCGTCTTGATCGGCGAGCCCAGCTCGACACGGCGCTTGTCGATCTTCGGACCACCGGCGGCCTCGATCGCCGAAGCGACGTCAGCCGGGGTGACGGAACCGAAGAGACGACCGGCGTCGCCGGAGCGGACGGCCAGACGGACCTTGACGCCCTCGAGCTTGGCCTTGACCTCGTTGGCCTGCTCGATGGTCGCGATCTCGTGGATCTTGCGAGCACGACGGATCTGCTCGACGTCCTTTTCGCCGCCCTTGGTCCAGCGGATCGCAAAGTTCCGCGGGATCAGGTAGTTGCGGGCGTAGCCGTCCTTGACGTCTACGACCTCGCCGGCGGCACCGAGGCCGGAGACCTCGTGGGTGAGGATGATCTTCATTTGTCGGTCACCCTTCCCTTATCGCGCGGTGGACGTGTAGGGCAGCAGCGCCATCTCACGGCTGTTCTTGACTGCCGTGGCGACGTCACGCTGGTGCTGCGTGCAGTTGCCGGTCACGCGGCGGGCACGGATCTTGCCGCGGTCGGAAATGAACTTCCGCAGCATGTTCGTGTCCTTGTAGTCCACGTACGTGACCTTGTCCTTGCAGAATGCGCAGACCTTCTTCTTAGGCTTGCGCACAGGCGGCTTCGCCATGGTGTTTCTCCTGTGTGATCAAGAAGTGTGGGAACGGCCCACCCTTGGCCCGAAGGCCTAGAAGGGGGGCTCGTCCGAGTAGCCGCCGCCAGAGCCGCCGGAGCCGCCGGAGCTTCCGCCCCAGCCACCGCCGCCGCCCTGCTGCTGGCCGCCGCCGGCCGGCGCACCGGTCGCCCAGGGGTCGTCGGCGGGAGCACCGCCGCCACCCTGCGGCTGACCGCCACCGGAGCCGCCGCCCCAGTTGCCGCCACCCTGCTGGCCGCCGCCACCGCCGCCGAACCCGCCGCCCTGGCCGCCGCGACCAGTGGTCTTGGTGACCTTGGCCGTGGCGTTCTTCAAGCTGGCGCCGACTTCCTCGACGTCCAGCTCGTAGACCGTGCGCTTGATGCCCTCACGGTCTTCGTAGGACCGCTGCTTCAACCGGCCCTGCACGACGACGCGCATGCCTCGCTGAAGCGACTCCGCGACATTCTCCGCCGCCTGACGCCAGACCGAGCAGGTGAGGAACAGGCCTTCGCCGTCCTTCCACTCATTGGTCTGCTTGTCGAAGATGCGGGGAGTGGACGCGACACGGAACTTCGCGACCGCCGCACCGGACGGGGTGAAGCGCAGCTCGGGGTCGTCGACAAGATTGCCGACGACCGTGATGACGGTCTCGCCTGCCATGGGGGAACCTCTCGGCGGGTTTGCTGCTGGCTGCTTTTGCTGCTGCTACTCGGATCCCGATTACCGCTGAGCTAGGAAGCTCAGTGGGTCTCGGGACGGAGGACCTTGGTCCGGAGGACCGACTCGTTCAGGTTCATCTGGCGGTCGAGCTCCTTGACGACCGCAGGCTCGGCCTGCAGGTCGATGACCGAGTAGATGCCCTCGGGCTTCTTCTTGATCTCGTACGAGAGACGACGACGGCCCCAGGTGTCGACCTTCTCAACCTTTCCATCGCCCTCACGGACGACGGAGAGGAAGTTCTCGATCAACGGGGAGACAGCGCGCTCCTCGAGATCGGGGTCGAGGATGACCATCACTTCGTAGTGACGCATGTGGAACCCACCTCCTTTGGACTCAGCGGCCACGGTCGTTCCGTGGCAGGAGGGTCGTGATGCGTACGCAACGGTATCGGCAGCCACTGACAATCGGGCTCCCCGATCAGTAGACCGATCGGGAGTCCCTGCCATGGCCTGGGCAGACACCGGTGCAGACGGTACAGACTACCCGCACCTAGGCTTCCGGTTGAAATCCGGCGGCGGACGGGCAGAATCTGTACACATCGGGTGTGTATGGCGCTACGATGCGCCGCCTTCCGCAGGAGGTGCCTCATGGCACAGGTATTGCGACCGAACACCGCCGGCTCTCTCTTCGCCACGGACGGCAAGGCCCATCCACTGCAGGACGCGCTGCTCGGCGTGACCCTGCTCCTGGGTGCGATCGCCTTCGTCTCCGCGATGTTCCACAACCTCCACCTGCTCAGTTCCTGGGCCGGTCTGGTGGGGATCGCCACGGGAGCGTGGGGACAGTTCGTCTCCGAGACGACGCGTGAACGCTTCGGCCTGATCCTCGGGCTCGGTGCGTCAGCGGTCGGATTCTTCCTGGGTATGGCACACGGCGGACTCTTCGGCGGGCTCTGGTAACCCGCCCTCGGCGCCCCCGCCGCCCATAAGGCGGGGGCCAAGGTTCCGTACGCCCAGACGAGGCGCTCGCGGGGCACAGTAGGCTTCGGCGCGAGAGCCGGAGCCCCTGTACCCATGGGGACACACCAGCCCGAGGAGCGCCCGGAATGAGTCTGACCCTGAGGACCATCAGTCGCGAGCAGCATCTGGCGTATATCCAGAGCCTGCCGTCGGCAAGTCATTGCCAGGTCCCGGCATGGGCGGATGTGAAGAGTGAATGGCGTTCGGAGAACCTGGGGTGGTTCGACGACCGGACCGGCGAACTCGTCGGCGCGGGCCTGGTGCTCTACCGGCAGCTGCCCAAGGTGAAGCGCTACCTCGCCTACCTGCCCGAGGGCCCGGTCATCAACTGGTACGCCCCGAACCTGGACGACTGGCTGCAGCCGATGCTCGCGCATCTGAAGCGGCAGGGCGCCTTCTCCGTGAAGATGGGCCCGCCGGTCGTCATCCGGCGCTGGGACGCTCCCGCGATCAAGTCGGGCATCCAGAACCCGGACGTGAAGCGGCTCCGGGACGTCGAGGCCTCGCACATCGAGCCGCGTGCCTTCGAAGTCTCCGACCGGCTGCGGAAGATGGGCTGGCAGCAGGGCGAGGACGGCGGCGCCGGTTTTGGTGACGTACAGCCCCGTTACGTCTTCCAGGTGCCCCTGGCCAACCGCTCCCTGGACGAGGTCCTCAAGGGCTTCAACCAGCTGTGGCGACGCAACATCAAGAAGGCCGAGAAGGCCGGCGTCGAGGTCGTCCAGGGTGGTTACGAAGACCTCGCCGAATGGCAGCGGCTCTACGAGATCACCGCGGTCCGCGACAAGTTCCGTCCCCGGCCGCTGGGTTACTTCCAGCAGATGTGGCGGACCCTCAACTCCGAGGACCCCAACCGCATGCGGCTGTACTTCGCGCGGCACAACGGCGTGAACCTCTCCGCGGCGACGATGCTCGTCGTCGGCGGCCACGTCTGGTACTCCTACGGCGCCTCGGACAACATCGGCCGCGAGGTCAGGCCCTCGAACGCGATGCAGTGGCGGATGCTCCGGGACGCCTACGCGCTCGGCGCCACCGTCTATGACCTGCGGGGCATCTCGGACTCCCTGGACGAGACGGACCACCTGTTCGGACTGATCCAGTTCAAGGTGGGCACGGGTGGAGAGGCTGTCGAGTACATCGGCGAGTGGGACTTCCCGCTCAACAAGCTGCTCCACAAGGCCCTCGACATCTACATGTCGCGCCGCTGACCGCGCCTACCCGGCACAATTCACACAGCCACACATACGTTCCATCCTCTGATACACCGCAGCCACGAGAAAGGTTCCGGGATCCGGCCATGGCGCTCACGCTCTATGTCGACACCGCGCGCTGGCGGGCACACCACAAGCACGTGCTGGAGCAGTTCCCGGGAATCGTCCCGGTCTGCAAGGGCAACGGCTACGGCTTCGGTCATGAGCGCCTCGCGGAGGAAGCGACCCGCTTCGGCTCCGACATCCTCGCCGTCGGCACCACGTACGAAGCCGCCCGGATCAAGGACTGGTTCAGCGGCGACCTGCTGGTCCTGACCCCGTTCCGGCGGGGCGAGGAGCCCGTGCCCCTGCCCGACCGCGTCATCCGCTCCGTGTCGTCCCTGGACGGCGTACACGGCCTCGTGGGCGCCCGCGTCGTCATCGAGGTCATGTCCTCGATGAAGCGGCACGGCGTCAGCGAGCAGGAGCTCTCCCAGCTGCACGCGGCCATCGAGGACGTACGGCTCGAAGGCTTCGCCATCCACCTGCCGCTCGACCGCACCGACGGCTCGGACGCCGTCGAGGAGGTCATCGGCTGGATGGACCGGCTGCGTGCCGCCCGCCTTCCCCTGCACACGATGTTCGTCAGCCACCTCAAGGCCGACGAACTCGCCCGCCTGCAGCAGCAGTTCCCCCAGACCCGCTTCCGCGCACGCATCGGTACGCATCTGTGGCTGGGGGACCACGAGGCCACCCAGTACCGCGGTGCCGTCCTGGACGTCACGCAGGTGGCCAAGGGCGACCGCTTCGGCTACCGCCAGCAGAAGGCCGCCTCCGACGGCTGGCTGGTCGTCGTCGCAGGCGGCACGTCGCACGGCGTCGGTCTGGAGGCCCCGAAGGCACTGCACGGCATGGTGCCGCGTGCCAAGGGCGTGGCCCGCGCGGGTCTCGCGACCGTCAACCGCAACCTGTCGCCGTTCGTCTGGGGCGGCAAGCAGCGCTGGTTCGCGGAGCCGCCGCACATGCAGGTCTCCATCCTCTTCGTGCCCTCGGACGCCCCCGAGCCGAAGGTGGGCGAGGAGCTGGTGGCTCATCTGCGGCACACCACCACGCAGTTCGACCGCATCGTCGACCGCTGATCACAGCCGGACCGACGACAGACTGAAGGGCCGGGAGCGACGGTTGTCGCTCCCGGCCCTTCAGTCATTTCCGGCCGCTGCGGCGGCTTGTTCGCTCAGGGTGAAATATCGGTCGGCGGAGATCCCCACCGCACGTAGGTCCCCTCGGTGGAGTGCGCCGCGTGCCGCGGCGGATGGGCCGCCTGGCCGAGGACGAAGACGTCCTTCGCGCCGTCCAGGACGCCCCCTGAGGGGTCGTCGTCGCCGGAGCGCCGCACCGGGTCCCTCTCGGGCATCAGGATGTCGCGTACGACCACGGCGCACAGGTACAGCGTCCCCAGCAGGTGCACCACGACGACGAGTTGATAGCCCTCGGTCGGCAGGCCCTTATGGGCGTCTCCGCTGGTCGTGTACGCGAGGTACAGCCAGATCCCCAGGAAGTACGCGACCTCGCACGCCTGCCAGATCAGGAAGTCACGCCAGCGCGGCCGGGCGAGCGCGGCGAGGGGGATCAGCCACAGTACGTACTGCGGCGAGTAGACCTTGTTGGTCAGGATGAACGCGGCGACCACCAGGAAGGCGAGCTGCGCGAAGCGCGGCCGGCGCGGCGCGGTCAGGCCGAGCGCGCCGATCCCCAGGCAGGCGAGGAGCATCAGCGCCGACGCCAGGGTGTTGACCGTGTCGGTGGACAGCGGTTCGTCCATGCGCTGGGAGAGGACCAGCCAGAAGGAGCCGAAGTCGACGCCTCGTTCCTGGCTGAAGGTGTAGAACTTCGCCCAGCCCTCGCGGAGGTGGAAGCCCGTCGAGTCGTGGTCGATCATCACCGGCAGGTTCACCACGAGCCAGACGCCGACCGCCGCCGCGGTCGCCGTCCAGAAGGCCCGCCAGCGCCCCGCGCGCCAGCACAGGATGAGCAGCGGGCCGAGGAGCAGTGCGGGGTAGAGCTTCGCGGCAGTCGCGAGGCCGAGGAAAATGCCCGCGGAGGCCGCCCCGCGCCGCGACCACATCAGCATCGCGGCGGCGGTCAGTGCGACCGCGAACAGGTCCCAGTTGATGGTGGCCGTCAGCGCGAAGGCGGGCGCCAGGGCGACCAGCAGGCCGTCCCAGGGGCGGCGCCGGTGGGTGCGGGCGACGCAGACGGCGATGACCGCCGTGCAGGCCATCAGCATGCCGGCGTTGACCATCCAGTAGAACTTCTCCTGGTGCTGGATGCTGCCGCTGCCCGGGGTCAGCCAGGAGGCCACTTCCATGAACACACCGGTCAGCACCGGGTATTCGAGGTACTCCATGTCGCCGGGCAGCTTGTCGAAGTAGGGCACGAGCCCGTCGGCGAAGCCGCGCCCCTGGTAGAGATGCGGGATGTCCGAGTAGCAGGCGTGCGTGTACTGCGAGCTCGCGCCCTGGAACCAGGCGCCGTCGTAACACGGCAGCTTCTGCACCATGCCAAGCGCGAACATCCCGATGGCCACGAGGGCGATGACGCGTACGGGAGTCCACCACGTCGCCGCGAACAGCACTCTGCGGCCGATGGGCCCACCGATCAGCTCGCTGCCGGCCGCCGCGACCTCATCCTCCTTGGTCGGGCGTACGGGCTCGGGCTGCTGTGCACTGGTGGGGGGCTTGTGCACGCTCGTGCGCGTCGTCTCTGCACTGGGCATGCCGCAGGCGCAGATACGGGATCGTCCCGTTCTTGCGCACCTCCGACAGACGACGCGACAGCCGGTGCGCGAGATGGATCGGGAGCGGCATCAGCTCCG
>NZ_JBICXP010000013.1:0-234939 GCF_043200355.1 Streptomyces sp. NPDC048436 | reverse complement strand
TCGGCGGCCTGGGCGGGCGAGGGGGCCATGGTGAGCAGTGCGGCCGTGGCGCCGGCGGTGGCAAGGCCCGCGACGGAGAGCGAGCGGATGCGGGCGATGCGGGTGTTACCGGTGCTGATGGGCATACGGGAGTGAACCTTTTCCATGGGGGACGTGGCGCGGGGCCGGCGCGATCGGAATGGCGGGGTATTCGCGCTGTCCGATTTCCGGCCCTGCGATGTCAGCCATGGTTAGCGGCGAGGGGAAAGGGGCGCAAGGATGTGACGTACTACCCGGCTACGCAGGAGTTTTCCCTGTGGCCGCCCTCGGGGCGATTCCCCGGCCTCCAAGCGCCTTGCCCGTCTACTACCGCCGATAGCGTGTGACGTGGCCCCTATGGGAGGGCTCACAAAGAGGGGGCAGAGTATGCCCGGTTGCCCTTTGCCTATTCCTGTTCGGTCCCCTGAATCTATTCGGCGGCCATCCGCCCCGTCTCAGCTCCTGCCGACCGCCTTCTCAGCTCTTGCCGACCACCTTGCGTACGTTGTCGATGCTTCCGCAGTCCTGAGCCAGGTACTTGCCGCGCACCTTGGAGAAGGCTGCTCCCAGTTCTTCCCGGCGCTCGGCCGGCACGTTCTCACGGGCCCCGTTGAGGATGGTGCGCTCCTCCTCGTCCGTGTGGTGGCTGATCGCCTGGACCAAGCCCTCCAGCTTCTCGTCCCAGTCATCCGAACCCACATCGTCGACCTCGAGCAGGGCCAGCAGGGCCTCATTGCCTTCCTGATGTTCCTCCGAGCCGTGCTCGACCTCGTCGTCGTCGATGTGACGGAACCGCTTGAGCGCCGGATAGACCTCGGCCTCCTCCGCCTCGGCGTGTGCGATCAGGAGCGCGGAGAACTCTCGCAGCGCCTTCGCCCGATCCGCCTCGACGCTGCGCATCCGGTGGAAAAGATCCTCCATCGCGCGATGGTCATCAAGGATGAGGGCGACGACGTCCTGCTGCTTGGCAGCCATGAAGGGGCTCCTCGGTAGATACGGCCGGTTGTTTGCTTGCCTGTACCCCGCATTCCTCGAAGCAATATCCGGTTACCACCAGGTCTTCGCCCTAACGGGCGCACGGCGCGCCTTGCCGCTGCCACTCGTGGCTTTCGTCAGGGCCGATCGGGGCAGCGGCCCGAAATTCGACACGTGAACCCGAGGACTTCGGGTACCGGGCTTTTGCAGACGGTTCGCCCTGGTCCTCACCTGCCGCTGTGTGACCGACCAGGGCCGGTGCATCGAGGAGGTAGCGCATGGCCGCGACAGACAGCGCGCCACCGGGCGAGCAGCCGAGGTCCGGCCCAGGCCCGGCGCCGGACGTGCGGTCCCTGGACCGTGAGCTGCGCCGACGGGTGGACGGTGAGATCCGCTTCGACGCGGGCAGCCGGGGCGCCTACTCGACCGATGGCTCCAACTACCGACAGGTCCCCATCGGAGTCGTGGTGCCACGGACGGTCGACGCCGCGGCAGAAGCGGTCGCGGTCTGCTCCGAGTACGGCGTCCCCGTGCTCTCCCGCGGCGGCGGCACCAGCCTCGCAGGCCAGTGCACCAACGCCGCCGTGGTCATCGACTGGACCAAGTACTGCGACCGGCTTGTCTCGGTCGACGAGACGCGCCGCACCTGCGTAGTGGAGCCCGGGATCGTCCTCGACGAGCTGAACCGGCAGCTGGCGGACCGGCAGCTGATGTTCGGGCCGAAGCCGTCGACCCACAGCCACTGCTCGCTGGGCGGGATGATCGGCAACAACTCCTGCGGCGCGTCCGCCCAGGCCTACGGCAAGACCGTGGACAACGTACGACGGCTGGAGATCCTGACGTACGACGGGCTTCGCTGCTGGGTCGGCCCGACGTCGGACACGGAGTTCGAGGAGATCATCGCGGCGGGCGGGCGCCGTGCGGACATCTACCGCGGGCTTCGCCGCATCATCGACGGCTGCCTCGCCGACGTCCGCCAGGGGTTTCCCGCCATCCCGCGCCGGGTCTCCGGCTACAACCTCGACTCGCTGCTCCCCGAGAAGGGCTTCGACCTGGCCAGGGCGCTCGTCGGCAGTGAGGGCACGCTCGTCACCGTCCTGCGGGCCGAACTCGACCTGGTCGCGGTGCCGCCCTGTGAGTCCATGCTCGTCCTCGGCTACCGCGACATCTGCGCCGCCGCCGACGACGTACCGCGTCTGCTGGCGCACAGCGACCCGTCCCAGCTGGAGGCCCTCGACGGCCGCATGGCGCAGCTGATGCGCGAGGAGGACAGCCACGTCGCCTCGCTGGACGCGTTTCCCGAGGGCGAGAGCTGGCTGCTGGTCCAGTTCACCGGCGACACCTTGGAGGAGGTCGACCGGCAGGGACGCGATCTCATCAGGGCCCTGGGGCGGCAGGAGGGCGACGCCGGCATCTCCTTCTCGGACGATCCGGCCCGCGAACGCAGGATGCTCCGGGCACGCGAGGCGGGCCTCGGGGTGACCGCGCGGCCCCCGGACGAACGGGAGACCTGGGAGGGCTGGGAGGACTCGGCGGTTCCGCCCGAGCGGCTCGGCGACTACCTGCGCGACCTGAAGAAGCTCTTCGCCGAATTCGCCTACGACCACCCCTCCCTGTACGGGCACTTCGGCCAGGGCTGCGTGCACACCCGGATTCCCTTCGACCTCAAGAGCGCCGAGGGCGTGGCCACCTTCCGGAAGTTCCTGTTCCGCGCCGCCGACCTCGTCACCTCCTACGGAGGCTCGCTCTCCGGAGAACACGGGGACGGCCAGGCACGCGCCGAACTCCTGCCCAGGATGTTCGGCGAGCGCCTGGTGGCCGCCTTCGGCGAGGTCAAGGCGCTGTTCGACCCGGACAACAGGATGAACCCCGGGAAGGTCGTCGACCCCCGTCGCACCGACGACAACCTCCGCCTCGGCCCGCACTGGCGCCCCAGGGACGAGCAGACCCACTTCCAGTACCCCGATGACGACGGGTCCTTCAGCCAGGCCGTGATGCGCTGCGTCGGAATCGGGAACTGCCGCTCCCACTCCGGCGGAGTGATGTGTCCCTCCTACCGGGCGACCGGCGAGGAGGAGCACTCCACCCGTGGGCGGGCACGGCTCCTCTTCGAGATGCTGGGCGGCCACCAGGACACGACGATCACCGACGGCTGGCGCTCCACCGAGGTGCGCGACGCCCTCGACCTCTGTCTGGCCTGCAAGGGCTGCAAGTCCGACTGCCCCGTGGGCGTGGACATGGCCACCTACAAGGCGGAGTTCCTGGCGCACCACTACACGCGAAGGCTTCGTCCCGCGGCCCACTACTCGCTGGGCTGGCTCCCCCTCTGGGCCCACCTGTCGCGCCTCGCACCCGGACTCGTGAACGCCGCGCTGAACGCTCCCGGCCTCGCCCGCCTAGGCAAACGGCTCGCGGGCGTCGCGGGGGAGCGGCAGCCGCCCGCGTTCGCCGCCGAGTCCTTCACCCAGTGGTGGCGGACCCGGAACAGCCAGCGGCCGGAGCCCGGTGACGCACGCACGGTGGTCCTGTGGCCCGACACCTTCACCACCTTCTTCCACCCGGACATCGCGAAGTCGGCCGTCCGGGTCATGGAGGACGCCGGGTTCCGGGTCGCCGTACCGGACGAAGCCGTGTGCTGCGGCCTGACCTGGATCTCCACCGGACAGCCCGCCACCGCGAAGCGGGTGCTGCGCAGGACCATCGACGTGCTGCGACCGTGGATCGAGGCAGGCACCCCGATCGTCGGCCTGGAACCGTCCTGCACCGCTGTGTTCCGCTCGGACGCCCCCGAACTCCTGCCGCACGACGAGGATGTGCGGCGCCTGTCACGGCAGTTCCGCACCTTCGCCGAACTCCTGGTGAACGACGCCCCCGACGACTGGCGCCCGCCCGTGCTGGCGCGGAGCGCGACGGTGCAGACCCACTGTCACCAGCACGCCGTCACGAAGTTCGACGCGGACCGTGAGCTCATGCGGCGTGCGGGCATCGACGCCGACGTACTGGACTCGGGCTGCTGCGGGCTCGCCGGGAACTTCGGGTTCGAACGCGGGCACTACGCGCTGTCCATGGACATCGGCGAGCAGGGAGTACTGCCGGCCGTGCGGGACGCCGCGCCCAGCGCCCTGGTCGTGGCGGACGGATTCAGCTGCCGCACACAGATCGAACAGGGCTCGACCGGCAGGCGGGCTATGCACCTGGCCGAGGCTCTGGCACTCGGCCTGGACGGCCCCCTGCCCGCGACCGGCCCGGAGCGGGCCATCGGCCGCCCCGCCGCACCGGTCCGCGGCGCCCGCCTCATGGCAGCCGGGGCCTTCACCGCGCTGGGCACGGCCACCGCCGGGGCCCTGTACGCCGCGGTGCGCCGGGCCCGGCGCACCGCGCGCTAGCGAAACGGATCACCACCGCACACCAAGCACTACCGAAAGGAAGCAACACCATGGCGACCAAGGTCTCCGACTACATCCTGCAACGCCTGCGCGAGTGGGAAGTCGACCACGTCTTCTCCTACGCCGGTGACGGGATCAACGGTCTCCTCGCCGCGTGGGGCCGCGCCGACAACAACCCGAAGTTCGTGCAAGCCCGGCACGAGGAGATGGCCGCGTTCGAGGCTGTGGGGTACGCCAAGTTCTCCGGCAAGGTGGGGGTCTGCGCCGCCACCTCGGGACCAGGAGCCATCCACCTCCTGAACGGCCTGTACGACGCGAAGCTGGACCACGTCCCCGTGGTCGCGATCGTGGGCCAGACCAACCGGAGCGCGATGGGCGGCTCCTACCAGCAGGAAGTCGACCTCCTGAGCCTCTACAAGGACGTCGCGTCCGACTTCTGCGAGATGGTGACCGTCCCCGAGCAACTGCCCAACGTGATCGACCGGGCCATGCGCACGGCGTACGGCAAACGAACGGTCACCGCGGTGATCGTTCCCGCGGACGTCCAGGAGCTGGACTACACGCCGCCGACGCACGCGTTCAAGATGGTCCCCTCCAGCCTCGGCGTGAGCAACTACGCCCCCACCCCGGCCCCGGACGACATCGAACGGGCCGCCGAGGTGCTGAACGCCGGGGAGAAGGTCGCCATCCTGGTCGGGCAGGGCGCACGCGGCGCACGCGCCGAGGTCGAGCGGCTGGCGGACCTGCTGGGCGCCGGTGTGGCCAAGGCACTGCTCGGCAAGGACGCCTTCCCCGACGATCTGCCGTACGTGACGGGGTCGATCGGCCTCCTTGGCACCCGGCCCTCGTACGAGATGATGCAGGACTGCGACACGCTCCTGGTGATCGGATCCAGCTTCCCCTACAGCCAGTTCCTGCCGGAGTTCGACCAGGCCCGCGCGGTGCAGATCGACATCGACCCGTTCATGATCGGCCTGCGGTATCCGTTCGAGGTCAACCTGGTCGGTGACGCGCGCGCGAGTCTCGAAGCCCTCATCCCGCGGTTGAAGCGGAAGAAGCACGGAGCCTGGCGCAAGAAGATCGAGAAGGACACCGCCCGGTGGTGGGAGGTCATGGAGCGGCGTGCCGCGGTGGAGGCCGACCCGGTCAACCCCGAATACGTCGTGCACGCCCTCGACGCCCTCCTGCCGAGCGACGTGATGCTCGCCGCCGACTCCGGGTCCGCCGCGAACTGGTACGCCCGCCACCTGCGCATGCGCGGCACCATGCGCGGCTCGCTGTCCGGCACGCTCGCCACGATGGGCCCCGGCGTGCCGTACGTCATCGGCGCGAAGTTCGCCCATCCCGAGCGGCCCGCCCTCGCGATCGTCGGGGACGGCGCCATGCAGATGAACGGCATGGCCGAACTCATCACCGTCGCCAAGTACTGGCAGGAGTGGCAGGACCCCCGGCTGATCGTCGCCGTCCTGAACAACCAGGACCTCAACCAGGTCACCTGGGAGATGCGCGCCATGTCCGGCGCACCGCAGTTCCTGCCCTCGCAGGCACTGCCCGACGTCCCCTACGCCGACTTCGCCCGCTCCATCGGCCTCGACGGCGTACGGGTGGAGAAGCCGGGCGACGTCGAGTCCGCCTGGCACCGGGCCCTGGGCGCCGACCGGCCGTTCGTCATCGACTTCCGGACCGACCCGGCCGTCCCCCCGATCCCTCCGCACGCCACCCTCGACCAGATCGAGTCGGCGGCCCTGTCCATCCTCAAGGGCGACAGCGACCGGACCGCGGTGGTGCGCCAGGGGTTCAAGGCCAAGGTGCAGGAAATGCTGCCCGGCCACCGCCGCGAGTCAGGCCCCCGCGGCACGCAGGGACCGGAAGGCAAGTGACCCGGCGCGCCGGGGGCGGAGACGATCCCGTGGTGGACCGTGTCGAGACCGCCGTCTACACCGTGCCCACCGACGCCCCGGAGGGCGACGGCACCCTCGCGTGGGACTCGACCACGCTGATCCTGGTGCGGGCGCACTCGGGCGATGTCACCGGGCTCGGCTACACCTACGGGGCAGCGGCCACCGCCCGTGTCGTCGACGACCAGCTCGGCGGCCTCGTGACGGGCCGCTGTGCGTGGGACGTGCCCGCCGCCAACGAGGCGATGAGCCGCGCGGTGCGCAACGCAGGACGCCCCGGCCTGATCGCCGGGGCCGTCTCGGCCGTCGACATCGCCCTGTGGGACCTCAAGGCCCGCCTGCTGGACCTGCCCCTCGCACGGCTCCTCGGGGGCAGTGGCAGGGAGGTGCCCGTCTACGGCAGCGGCGGCTTCACCCCGTACGACGACGACCAGCAGGACCGGCAGTTGCGCGGCTGGGCGGAGGGGCAGGGCATCCCCCGGGTCAAGATCAAGATCGGCGAGGCGTGGGGGCGGGCCGAGCGACGCGACCTGGAGCGCGCCGCCCGGGCCCGGCGCAGCGTCGGCGACGACTGCGAGCTGTACGTCGACGCCAACGGCGCCTACAGCCGCAAGCAGGCGATCCGCGTGGCCGGGCACCTCAGGGACCACGACGTGACCTGGTTCGAGGAGCCCGTCTCCTCCGACGACCTGACCGGGCTCGGCCAGATCCGGGAGGCGACGGCGGCGGATGTCACCGCGGGCGAATACGGGTACGCCCTGCCCTACTTCTGGCAGATGGTCGGCGCGGACGCGGTGGACTGTCTCCAGGCCGACGCGACCCGCTGCGGAGGCATCACCGTCTGGCTGCGCGTCGCCGCCCTGGCCGAAGCCGCCGGGCTGCAGATCTCCGGGCACTGTGCCCCGCACGTCCACGCCCATGCCGCGGCCGCCGTGCCCAACCTCCGCCATCTGGAGTGGTTCCACGACCATGTGCGGATCGAGGAGCTGTTCTTCGGGGGAGTGCTCGACCCGGCAGGCGGCACGATCCGTCCCGGGGAGAGCGGGGCCGCCGGACACGGTCTCGACTTCCGCGACGGGGCCGCGGAACGCCACCGCGTCCGGTGAACGACCGCACGCCACCGCTTCCGGTGAGACACCGCACGCCGACGACAAGGAGGCGCATGATTCGCCCACACCTGCCCCACGACGCGCCCCCACCGCACGTACTGCGCGAATACGCGCTGCTCGCCGACGGTGAACGCGGCGCGCTGGTCGGGCCCGAGGGCGACATCGTATGGATGTGCGCACCGCGCTGGGACTCCGCGGCGGTGTTCTCCGCACTCATCGGCGGCGCGGGCCACTACACCGTCGCCCCTGGTGAGCGTTACGTCTGGGGCGGCTACTACGAAGACGGCACCCTGATCTGGCGCAACCGCTGGGTCACCACGAGCGGCGTCATCGAATGCCGCGAGGCGCTCGCCTTCCCCGGCGACGCGCAGTGCGCGGTCCTCCTGCGCAGGATCACCGCGGTCCAGGGTGAGGCGCGTGTCACCGTACGGCTCGAACCGCACGCCGACTTCGGCGAGAGCCCGCCCCGGCACGTGCGCCGCGGCGACTCCGGTGTGTGGACCGGACGCAGCGGCTCCCTGCGGTGGCGCTGGACGGGCGCAGGCGAGGCCCGCCCCGTCCGCTCCGGCCTCCGGACGACAGGCCTGGACACCGAACTCGTGCTGCCGCCCGGCGGCCACCACGACCTGGTCCTCGAACTCTCCGACGCGGAGCTCGGCCGCCCCGTGGACCCGGACCAGGCGTGGAACGCCACGGAAAGCGCGTGGTTCCGCGCGGTGCCCCCGCTGCAGGCCTCGCTGGCGCCCGAGGACGCCCGTCATTCCTGCACCGTGCTGCGCGGCCTCACCGGCTCGACGGGCGGCATGGTGGGGGCGGCGACGACCAGCCTCCCCGAGCGGGCCGGAGCGGGGCGCAACTACGACTACCGGTACGTGTGGATCCGCGACCAGTGCTACGCCGGGCAGGCAGCGGCTGCCGCCGGCGCCGACGCCCTGACCGACGACGCCGTACGGTTCGTCGCCGCACGCCTCCACGCCGACGGGCCGCGCATGGCGCCCGCCTACACCGTCACCGGCGGCCCGGTCCCGGACCAGCGGTCGCTCGACCTTCCCGGCTACCCGGGAGGCCACGACCTGACCGGCAACTGGGTCAACCGGCAGTTCCAGCTCGACGCGTTCGGCGAGGCGCTGCTGCTCTTCGCCGCCGCGGCCCGGGCGGGCAGGCTCGACGGCGACGGCTGGCGAGCGGCGGGCATCGCGGCCGACACGATCGCCCGGCGACGCGGTGAACCGGACGCGGGGATCTGGGAGTTGGACGCCCGTGCCTGGACCCACAGCCGCCTCCTCTGCGCCGCCGGACTCCGGGCGATGGCGGGGTGCGCGCCGCCCGCCAAGGCCGCCGGGTGGGCCGCTCTCGCCGACACGCTGCTCGCCGAGACGTCCGCGACCAGCATCCACCCCTCCGGGCGCTGGCAGCGCGCCACCGACGACCCAGGCCTTGACGGGGCGCTGCTGATCCCCCCGGTCCGCGGGGCCCTGCCCGCCGCCGACCCCAGGACGGTGCGGACGCTCGACGCCTACCGCGCGGAGCTGACCCGTGACTACTACGCCTACCGGTTCCGCCACGACGAACGCCCCCTCGAAGAAGCCGAAGGCGCCTTCCTGCTGTGCGGATACGTCATGGCGCTCGCCGAACACCAGCAGGGAAACCAGACGGAGGCCCTGCGCTGGTTCGAGCGCAACCGGGCCGCCTGCGGGCCGCCCGGTCTCTTCACGGAGGAGTACGACATCACCCAGCGACAGCTCCGCGGCAATGTTCCGCAGGCCTTCGTACACGCCATGATGCTCGAATCCTCCATCCGCCTGGCCACAGCACCCGGATCGGAAGGAAAGCAGTCATGACCCAGACCGTTGTCATCACCGGAGCGAGCGCGGGGATCGGCCGGGCCACGGCCCGCGCGTTCGGGGCGCGCGGCGACGACGTCGTCCTGCTCGCCCGCGGCCAGGCGGGGCTTGACGCTGCCGCCCGCGAGGTCGAGGAAGCGGGAGGGCGCGCGCTCGTCGTCCCCACGGACGTCGCCGACCACCAAGCGGTCGAAGCCGCCGCCGAGGAGGCCGTGCGGTCCTTCGGCCGCATCGACGTCTGGGTCAACGCGGGATTCACCTCGGTCTTCGCGCCCTTCACCGAGATCACGGCGGAGGAGTACGAACGCGTGACGCAGGTGACCTACCTCGGGTTCGTCAACGGCACCCGGACAGCTCTGGCCCATATGACACCCCGTGACGCCGGCACCATCGTGCAGGTCGGATCCGCGCTCGGCGCGCGATCCATCCCCTTGCAGTCCGCCTACTGCGGGGCCAAGCACGCCATCAACGGCTTCACCTCTTCCGTACGCACCGAACTCATGCACCAGGGCAGCGGCGTGCGGATCACCGTGGTCCAGATGCCCGCCGTCAACACCCCCCAGTTCTCCTGGGTCCTCTCCCGGTTGTCCCGGCGACCGCAGCCGGTGGCGCCGATCTACCAGCCCGAAGTCGCCGCGGCCGCCGTCCTTCAGGCCGCCGACCATCCCGGTCGCAAGCAGTACTTCGTGGGATCCGGTACGACAGCGACCCTCGTCGCCAACAAGATCGCGCCGGGGCTGCTCGACAGATACCTCGCCCGCACCGGATACGACGCCCAGCAGACCGACCAGGCCGACGACCCGGACCGGCGCTACAACCTCTGGCACCCGGTGGACGACGACACCGACCACGGGGCGCACGGATCCTTCGACAAGGAATCCCACCGACATGACCCACAGCTGTGGGCCTCCCGGCACCCGGCGCTCGCCGCGGTCGCGGCGGCGGGCGCGGCCTGCGGTGCGATGGCGCTTGGCGCGCGGCGGCGCGGGAGGCGGTGAGAGAGCCCCAGCCAGGCACTTCAAGTCAAGCCAGGCACCTCGTGCTTCACCGGGCCTCGCCGAACGTCCTGCGGTAGGCGCCCGGGGTCGTGCCGAGGGCGTCCCGGAAGCGACGGCGCAGGTTGATGGCCGATGCGAGTCCCACCCGGGTCGCGATGGCCTCCACCGGAAGGTCGGTCTGTTCCAGCAGAACCCTTGCCGCGTCGATGCGTTGGCGCAGCAGCCACTGGCCGGGGCTGACGCCCAGCTGTTGGGTGAAACGCCGTGCGAGGGTCCGGCTCGAAAGGCCGGCGTGCTCGGCGAGCCGGTCGAGGGTCAACCGGGAGTCGAGCCGGGCGTTGGCCCACTCCAGCAGGGGCGCCAGGGACCCGTCGGCCCTGTCGGGCGCGGGCGGTTCGGCGTACTGGAGTTGGCTGCCCTCCCGGTGCGGGGGCAGCACCATGCTCCGCGCGATCCGAGCGGCGTAAGCGGCACCGTGGTCGCGGCGCACCAGGTGCAGGCACAGGTCGATGCCCGCGCCGGTCCCGGCACTGGTCGCCACGTCTCCGTGATCCACGTACAGGACGTCCGGGTCCACCTCGACTTCGGGGAACTCGGCGGCGAGTTGACCGGTACTGGCCCAGTGCGTGGTGGCGCGGCGGCCGTCGAGCAGCCCGGCCTGAGCCAGTACGAACGCTCCTGTGCAGATGGCGACGATCCTGGACCCGCGCCGGTGCGCGCGACGCAAGGCCTCCAGAACCTCCGGCGGCGCGGGGTCGCCGACCGGCTGCCAGCCCGGCACGACGACGGTGTCGGCCCCCTCCAGCGCGGACAGTCCGTCCTGGATGAGCAGTTGATACCCGGCGGTGGTGGGCACGGGCCCGGGCCGCCGGGTGCACACGCGGAAGTCGTAGTACGGCTTCACCCCCGCCCGCACGGTGCCGAAGACCTCGGAGGCGCAGGCGAGTTCGAAGGGGGACTGCGGCGGGCTGAGCAGCGCCACCACTCGATGGCGGTTCATGGCAGAAAGATAACCGTGGACGTCTTTCCGGTCTTTCGAGCGGGAGTCGATCAGCCGGCCACGCGCGCACTCAGCATGCGGTCACCGGCGGCTGTCAGTCCTTGTCGACGTGCTCCCGCAGGACCTTGCGGTTGGTCGCGTCGATGTCGAAGGTCGTCTTGTTCCAGTTGTCGGTCGTCACGACGTCGACGGACCACTTCGGTGTCTTGTTGTCGGTGTCGTCGAGTTCGACGGAACTGACGGTTCCCTTGGTCTTGTACGTGGCGGTCTTGGCGGCATCTTGAGGCGTGACGGTGGCCTTGCCCAGCAGATCCGCCAGTTCGCGCTTGTCGTCGGCGTCCTCGTCCGACTTGGCCTGGGGCTTGTCGGCCTTGCCGGTGACGGCGTCGACGAGGACGGTGTGTTCGGCGCCGTCGGCCGTCGCCACCTTGGCCTCCCACTTGGGGCTGTCGACAGGGCCGTCGAGCTCGATCGAGACCGGCTTGGACTTCGGTACCGCCGCTACCGCGGTGCTCAGCGCCTTGTCGTAGCCGACCTTGGCCTTGGGGATGAGGGCCTTCCGCTCCGACTGGTCGTCGGTGAGGCTGCTCTCGCTCGCCGAAGCGGAGGGCGATGGCTTGGCGGCCTGGGCGACGTCAGCCGCGCCGGTCTTGGCGGTGGCGCCGTTCTCTTCGTTGCCGCAGCCCGTGAGCAGGGCTCCGGCCACGGCCGCGGTACACAGCAGGCGGACGGCGCCTCGGGAGACGGGTCGGTGACCTTGGTTCGGGCGGAAAGAGTTGCTTTTTGTGACCATGTCATCACTTTAGGTGATAAGGCCGGTCGCTGCTGTGTCACGCATGCCGCCCGCGCGCCAGGTGGCTCGGCGGCCCGGCTCCCCGCGGTGGCCGACATGCCCATCCGGTCGGCAGAGGCAAGAATCTTCCGTACGGATGGAGGCACTCGAATCGCATGAGTACACACCGCACTTCCGAAACCGCGTCGCTGCCCGGCCGCGACGAGTCGTACTGGATGGCCACGAGCCCCACCACCTCGTATCCGCCGCTCGCCGCCGACGCGGAGGCTGACGTGGTCGTCGTGGGCGGGGGCATCGCGGGGCTCAGCACCGCCTGGGAGCTGGCCCGCGCCGGGCGCGGCGTCATCGTGCTCGAAGCCGACCGGATCGCCGCCGGGGTGACAGGGCACACCACCGCCAAGGTCTCCGCCCTGCACGGGCTGATCTACGACCGTATCGCCGGCACCCGAGGTGCGGAGGCGGCCCGGCTGTACGCACGTTCGCAGCAGGGGGCCGTCGACCGGATCGAGGCCGTCGCGGGAGAGCTGGGCGTCGACTGCGCGTGGGAGCGGCGCCCCGCCTTCACGTACACCACCCGCCACGAGGACCGTGACGCACTGCGAGCGGAGGCCGCCGCCGTCCAAGAGGCGGGCCTGGACGCCCAGTACGTCGAGGAGACCACGCTGCCCTTCGAGGTGGCGGGGGCCGTTCGGGTCGAGGGACAGGCCCAGTTCCATCCCCGTACCTACCTGCTCGCGCTGGCCGAGGACCTGAAGGCGCACGGGGGAGTGATCCACGAACGGACCCGGGTGACCGGGCTGCGGGAGGGCACTCCCTGCCGGGTGACCAGCGAGGCTGGCCACACCGTCACCGCCCGCGACGTGGTCGTGGCCACGCACTACCCCGTCTTCGACCGTGCGCTGCTCTTCGCCAGGCTCTCCCCGCGCCGGGAACTCGTTGTCGCGGCGCCACTGTCGGCCGAACCGGACCTGGACGGCATGTACTTGACCGAGGACGACAACAAGCGGTCCGTGCGTACGGCGCCTTACGGCGACGGCCGGCGGCTGCTGATCGTCACCGGCGAGAGCTTCACGCCGGGGGAGGGGGACGCCGCCGCCGGTTTCGCCCGCCTCGACGCCTGGATGCGCGGCCACTTCGCGGTCGATGAGACGGCCTATCGCTGGGCGGCGCAGGACAACGACGTCAGCGACACGGTGCCCATGATCGGCTACTTCCACCCCGGCGCACATCACACCTACGTGGCCACCGGCTTCGGCGGCTGGGGCATGAGCGGCGGCGCCCTGTCGGGGCAGCTCCTGACCTCGCTCATCGGGGGCGAGGAGCCGCCGTGGGCCGGATTGTACGACCCGCGCCGGCTCTGGAGCGCGGTGCGCGAGGCCCCGGCTCTGCTGAGCCAACAGGCCGATGTGGCACGTCACTTCGTCGGCGACCGGCTCAGGACCACCCACGTCGACTCGATCAGCGAGGTCGCCCCGGGCACGGGCGCGGTGGTGCGGGTGAACGGCAGCCGGTGCGCGGTCTACCGCGACGACACCGGCGCCACCCAGGCCGTGTCGGCGCGCTGCACCCACCTCGGCTGCCTGGTCGCCTTCAACGCGGCCGAGACATCCTGGGAGTGCCCCTGCCACGGCTCCCGCTTCGCCACGGACGGCACTGTGCTGCAGGGGCCCGCGACGCGACCGCTCGAACCCCGGGAAGTGCCGGAGAAGTAGCCCGCCACGAGCGCCTTCAGGTACGTCGTGTACGTCGGGCGGCCCACACGGTGCGTTCGGTACGTACCGTCAGATCGCCGCGGCGCAGAATGCTGTGCGGGCTCTGGTCGTCGAGCAGTTGGTCGAGCGCGGTGAGGTCATCGGGCGCCAGTGTGCCGGCTACGCCGGGACGCATGCGGCGCAGGCTGTTGAGGGCGTAGCGGGCCACGGCGTCGTCGGCGTGCGGGGGGCCGAGGTTCACGGTGATGGTGCGTTCCCCTTCGAGGGCGAAGCCGGCCGCGGTCAGCTTGGGGCCCCAGTCGGCGCCGCGGTGCGGCACCTGCTCGGTGTGGTGCTGGTCGAGTGCGGCATGGCAGCGCTCCTCAAGGCCAGGACGGCTTTCCGGCGCGCCACTTGGCAAGAAGCGCGGGAAGCCTGCCAGTTCGACGACGGCGAACAGCCCGCCCGGCGCGAGCGTGTCGTGGACTTGGCGCAGCGTGCGGTCGGGGTCGGACATGTGGTGCATGGAGGCCGATGCCCAGACCAGTTGTGGCGTGCCGAGGTCGGGCCAGACCGCGTCGAGGTCGGCCTGAACGGTCCGTACCCGGTCCGCGAGGCCTGCCGCCTCGGCCTTCTCCCGCAGGCGGTGCAGATGACTGGGCGAGGTGTCGACGGCGCTCACCTCGGCTTCGGGGAAGCGGTTGAGCAGGGCGAGGGTGCCGGCCCCGGTTCCGCAGCCCAGATCAACGATGCGTCGGGGCGCGGATTCGACGGGCAGCCATGCGGCGATGGAGGCGATGTGCTCGGCGAGGACCTCCGCGTCCAGGTCGAGTATCTCGGCCTGGCCGTGGGCGTCGTGGGCGTCGTGGGCTGTGTGCGGGGAGGTGCGTGTCATGGCGCCCACGCTAGGAGGACCGAGAGCCTGCGGCGCGACTGCTTCCCGAAAGAGCAAGACAATGGCCGCTTGGCCTGCGGTGTGCGCAAGAGGGCCCTGAGCTGGGACGGCACTTGGTCACCGGGGCGGGCCCTCCGCGTCGGCGGTGTCCTGACCGCGCTGGTGGCCGCGGCGGGCGTCGCGGTCGAAGATCCCCAGGATCTCGCAGGGTCCGCCGTCGGCGCCGATGGCGTGCGGGAGCATCGTGGGGAACTCGGCGGCCTGGTTGGTCTCCACGCGAAAGCGCCGGTTGCCGAGCAGCAGGACCGCGGTGCCGGACAGGACGACGAGCCATTCACGGCCCGGGTGGGCGCGCATGCGTGAGGGGTTGTCGGGCGGCGGGTTCGTCATGCGCTGGCGTACGACCGTCATGCCGGGGTCCGCGCGGATGGGCCACCGCATCAGCCCATGGGCCGCGTCGATCGTCGGGCTGGAGATGACGTCGTCGGTGGCGGTCTCCACCAGCTGATCGAGCGTGGTGTCCAGGGCGCGGGCCAGAGTGACGAGCTGGTCCAGGGCGAGACGGCGTCGGCCGTTCTCGATGCGGCTGAGCGTGGAAGGGCTGAGCCGAGCGCGGGTGGCAAGTTCGTCGAGGGACCAGCCCTGCGCCACCCGAAGGGCGCGGATCCGCTTGCGTACGAGGCTGTCGAGGTCACCATCGTCTTGCGTCATAGGCAACATCGTATGCCGATGGCGCAAAGAGTGCTTAGCGTGCAGATGTAAGGCCCCGCCGGGGCCTGCTTGCTCACCGCGAGGAAAGGTCCACCCATGTCTGTGACGACTACCGAATCCACCGACCGTTTGCCCGCACCCGGTGAGACGGTCGACGCCGTCGTGGTCGGCGGCGGTGCCGCCGGCCTGAACGGCGCACTCATGCTCGCCCGCTCCCGCCGCTCGGTCGTCGTGATCGACAGCGGCACCCCGCGCAACGCCCCTGCCAAGGGCGTGCACGGCCTGCTCGGCCTCGACGGCACGCCCCCCGCCGAACTGCTGCGCACCGGCCGCCGAGAAGTGCGCCGCTACGGAGGGACAGTGGTGACCGGCGAGGTGATCGCCGCAGCTCCGGCCGACCCGTCCCCTGAGGGAGACCAGCGCTTCACCGTCACCCTGGCCGAAGGCGGCACGCTGCACGCGCGCCGTCTGCTGGTGGCCACAGGCCTGCGGGACGTCCTGCCGGACATCCCCGGGCTTGCCCGGCACTGGGGACATGGGGTGGTGCACTGCCCGTACTGCCACGGCTGGGAGGTGCGCGACGAGCCCATCGGCGTCCTGGCCGTGGGCCCGGCCTCCATCCACCACGCGATGCTGTTCCGCCAGTTGACCGACGACTTGGTCTACTTCACCCGGAACACCGACCTGGACGCGGAGACCCGGGCGCGATTCGCCGCTCGCGGCATCCGGGTCGTGGACGGGCCGGTGGCCTCGGTCGAACCCACAGGGGACGGGGACATCGAAGGCGTACGCCTGGAAGGCGGACAGACCGTCGCCCGCCGGATCCTCGCGGTGGCGACCACCATGCAGGCCCGCACCGAGGGCCTGGAGGGTCTGCACCTGCCGATGCAGGACCTGCCGAACGGCATGGGCCGCCACTTCGCCACCGGCATGGCCGGCACCACTCAGGTGCCGGGCGTCCGGGTGGCGGGCAACGCCACGGACCTGGCGGCCCAGGTCGGCGCATCGGCCGCGGCCGGCGCTCAGGCGGGCGCGCACATGAACGCCGACTTGGCGTCCGCCGACACCGACGCGGCGCTCGCCGCCGCGCGGTGAGGAAACTTGCAGGCGGGCTTGTCCCAGCGCGCGCCCCTGAAGGCCTCGATCGCCCTTCGGGGGCTCCAGGGCTGTCACCGCTCCAGTTTGTTGAACTTGCGGATCTGCTGGTCGAAGACCCGGGCGGGAGCGATACGCCGCAGCAGACTGATGCGCCGGGCGAACGGCCCGGCGGTGGCGCGCAGCTTCGGCTTGCGGGCGGTGGCCGCCGTGACGATGGCCTGGGCGACGACGGTGGGAGCGTCGCCCCCCGTGACCGACCCGGCGACCACTCGGTCGACGACGCGCCGCTGCTCCGCGTAGGCGGGCAGGGGGGTGTCGGGCTGTACGAGATTGCCCTCGAACGCGGTGTTGGTACCGCCGGGTTCGACGAGCAGGACCCTGACCCCGTGCTCGCGGACCTCATGGTCCACGGATTCGGAGTACCCCTCGACCGCGTGCTTGGACGCGATGTAAGTGGCCATGAAGGGCTGGGGGATGAGTCCGTAGATCGACGAGAGGTTGATGACGCGGCCACGGCCCTGGGCGCGCATATGGGGCAGGACGGCCCGCATCATGCGGATGACGCCGAAGACGTTGATGTCGAAGACGCGCTGGTGCTGTGCCAGGGAGCTTTCCTCGGCGGCGCCGGACGAGCCGATGCCGGCGTTGTTGACCAGCACGTCGATCCGGCCGAACCGATCGATGACCTGTTGGACCAGCGTGGTGACCGAGGCATCGCTGGTCACGTCGAGGTCGAGGAAGGTCACGCCCTTGCGCGGGGCGACCTTCGAAGTGTTCCGGCTGGTTCCGATCACCTCGAAACCTGCTTCGACGAGCGCGAGGGCAGTGGCTTCTCCGATGCCGGAGGACGCGCCTGTCACGAGCGCTACCGGGCGTTTTGTCACCATCATGTACTCCTGAAGTTTGATCACGCTTGCGAGTAACCGCATCTTCAGGGTATCCGTTCCAGCGATAACTGCAACTCGACTGTCGCTGTTTATGCCGGATCTGCAGCTCAGGGGTATCTTCTTTGGGGACAGGGGTCGATGAACGGAAAGATGAACGGAAAGGGGGATGCCATGGTGCGAGCACTGCGAGCCGATGCCGAACGCAGTGTGCGCGCGATCCTGGAGGCGGCCGAGAGGGTGTTCGCCGAGGATCCTGGTGCGTCGATGGAACAGATCGCCGAGGCTGCCGGCCTGGCCAGGACGACGGTGCACCGGCGGTTCGCGAACCGCCAGGCCCTCGTCGAGGCACTGGCCGCCTCCGCGAAGCAGCAGCTCACCGAAGCGATCGATGACGCCCACCTGGAATCCGCTCCACCGCTCGTCGCGCTGCACCGCGCCACCGCGAACACGCTGCGGGTCAAAGGCGCGTGGCAGTTCACGCTCGGCAGCCCCCTGGCACAGAACCGCATGGCCAAGGAGGTCTGGTCGGAGATCAACGCCCGGTCTCTGGCCTTCCTGGCCCGGGCGCAGCGCGAGGGGTTCCTCGATCCGGCCGCGGACCTCGAGTGGACGCGGCGGGTCTATTACGCCCTCATCGGCGAGGCCCTGCACGGGCCCGGTGCCTCGGACGACCCGCGGGCGCAGGACCCGGACGCGCTGGCCACGCGCATCGTCGACACGCTGTTGCGTGGCGCTGGACCGCGCGACGGAAGGCACCGGGGCTGAGAGAAAGGCGACGGCCGCCCCGGGTGTCAGCGCTGCTCAGCGTGGACCTGGGCGCGCATGGCCGGCGCGCGGGTGGTGGGGTGGTAGGCCCGCCTACCGTCGAACCACGGCCGTGAGACAAGCCGCCTCACGCAGCCGACCGAACCCAACTGGCCGAGCTGGTCTCCGGTAGGTGATGTCGTCGGCCAGGACGACCATCACTACCGGAGACCTCGGAGAAAGGCCTAGTACGGGCCGTTGACGTTGTCCATCGAGCCGTAGCGGTCGGCCGCGTAGTTGCAGGCGGCCGTGATGTTGGCGACCGGGTCGAAGCTGTCCGTCGAGGTGCCGGGCACGTGGTAGGCGTCGAACGTGGGGGCGATGACCTGCAGGAGTCCCTTGGACGGGGTTCCCGCGGCAGCGTTGACGTCCCAGTTGTTGATGGCCAGCGGGTTGCCGGAGGACTCGCGCATGATGTTGCGGTGGATGCCCTCGTAGGAGCCGGGGATGCCGTGCTGGGCCATGATGTCGAGCGACTCCTTGATCCAGCCGTCGAGGTCGTTGGTGTACGACTTCTTCGCCGGGGCAACGGCGGGCTCGGCGGCGGCCGCGTTGTCGCGCGAGGAGCGGTCGGCACGCTCGGCGGACGCCTTGGAGGCGGCCGGGCCTTCCGCGCCGAGGGTGAGCTTCAGACCGGGGTGGATCAGCTTCGGGTCGCCGCCGAGAGCGCTCCGATTGTCCTGGTACAGCTTCTTCCAGCCGCCGTCGATGGAGTGCTCTCGGGCGATCTTGGCGAGGGAGTCACCCGCGGCGACGACGTAGGTCTTGGGGGCCGCGGCAGGCTTGGCGGCCGTGCCGGCCTGCGCCGCCTCGGCGCCGGTCGCGCCGAGCACCGGGAGGACGAGCACGGCTCCGCCCGTGCCTACGGCGGCGATGCCCCGGGTGAGCGAGCTGGACTTGGGGCGGCGGTGCTTTCCCTTTGCGGGCATGAAGAATTCCTCTCCGTCGCCTGCGAGGTGAGCTGTCGGGTTCGGACGGGAGATGTCCGGTCGCACTGTGAATGCGACTTCACCCCGAGCCGTTCCGGAATCCGGATCGGCGGCTTACCTGGGTTCCCCGCTCCTGCCGTACGTAAGTGAGTGGGTGGGGGACGGCTTCCGGACAGCGGCAGGATTCGGCGTTCCATCCGGATTGACGGTGACGTTAAGCGAGAAAGCCCGGACGAAACAAGGCAAGAATTCGAATGGGGAATGTGACGAGGCCTCATGCCCTTCTTGATCGAAAGGCTCAACTTTCTTTGTCCGGAATGGAAGCGCGTCGACCGGATCTAGGGGCCGGGGGTTCATCGGTGTGACCCGTTTCACTGAACAGGGAGCAACGTGAACGCTGTTCGCCGAATAGCAGAGCGTTTCATTTCGCACGAGTGGTAGCAATACGGGCGGACCATTACGTGCAGCACTAATGACGGGCGTAAGCGACCTTATGGTGCGAACCGGACGTAGTTCGGGTGTTACTTTTCATGTCAAAAGGGGCACTCCGTCATCGATGTCGCCCCGGCCATGCGTGGCTGCGTGCAAGCTCCCGGCCTGTGTCCGAGAAGCGTTGACTCTGCTCCGGGACTGGCTTCGGAATATGACGCCTCAGCAACTCCCTTAGAAATATCGCATCTTGGGAATTGCCTTCGGATTTCAGAGAGTGACTCTCTTTCAACTGGAAGTCCCAGCTGCCGAGCCCGCCCGTGTGGCGGGACGTATTGGCCGGGGCAGCTGGAATCTGGCACTGCGGAGCGGCGAGGAAACACAGAGCCAACTTGACGCCGTGGCGAGGGTGCAGAGCGCGGTCGCGGACGCCGGCGTCGACGACGTCTGGTTCTCGGAGAAGATCGAGCCGACCGGAAAGGCGGTGCTTCGTCTGCGCGGGCCCAGCCCGGCAGTCGTACCAGAAACGGGCAACTCGCAACCGGGGACGCTGATTTTGGTCGAAGGCGCCCTGCCCGAGCCCTGGCGCCGTCTCCCCGATCCCGTGCCCGACGCGGTACACGTCCCTTCGGCGGACCCGGAGTTGCTCGAGCGGACCCTCCGCGAGCGGCTGCCCGCGGACTGGGGCGGTGGCCAGGAGGCGGTGAACCGTGTGTGCGAAGCGATCGGCTGCGAGCTCTCCGCCATGGAGGCGGTCAAGCGCCGTAGCTGACCCCGTCGGGTCAGCTACGGCGCTCGGAGAACAGAGCGTGCTGCACTCCGTCAGTGCAGTTTGACCTGTGCCTCCTCTTGGGCGAGCGGCTGCGGCAGAGGCAGGCCGGACTTGGTGGCCAGCTTCATCAGGTGCGCACGCACGGTGACCTCGCCCGGCTTGTACTGCGTGTTCGTGCCACGGCTGGTGTTGGTCCACTCGCGGACCTGCCCGTCGCAGACCGCGAGGGTGCCGCCGACCCCGGTGGACGTGTAGCCCTTCACGAGGGCGCTGCTGACGAACACCGGGCCGGGGGTGCCATCGGACAGACAGCGGTAGGTGCCGGAGAGCGTGACGGTGCCGTCGGGCGCGATCGTGCCGGTGCGGTTCACGGTCACGCTGTTGGCCGGGGCCGGGGCTGGGGCCGCGTGCACGGGGGCGGGGAGTGCGAGTACCGCGCTGGTCAGGGCCAGTGCGGCAAGGGTGCGTTTCGAGATCTTCATGCCCTGCGAAACGACCACTCCCGCCTGTGGTTCTGACGCACTCGGCCAAACGGAGGCCATCGCGCTACTGGCGAAGCGCCGGGAGCCGGTCGGCTTTCACGCTCATGCCGTGGCGGCGACGCGGTGCAGCGTGAACCAGAACGTCGGGACCGGGTTCGTGCCGGGCGTCACGTCGGTCAGCCGCCACCCGGCGAACCTGGCGCCGAGTTCGTCCGCGGTGACGCCGGAGATCGGGTCGTCGAATGCCTCAGGGCCGTAGCCGAACATCAGCAGTCGTGCACCGGGGGCGGCACGCTTCGTGAGACCGGCCGCGTAGGCGTCGCGGCGGTGCGGTGGAATACCGCAGTAACAGCTCAGGTCGAAGAACAGGTCGTACGGGCCGGGCACGCCCACTTCGTCGAGTCGGGTGGCGTCCCCGCACAGCACCGTGACGTCCGCCCCGCCCGCGGCGGCCTTCTCCCTCGCCTGCCGGACCGCGCGGTCGACCAGGTCGACGGCCGCCACCCGCCAGCCGTGCCGGGCCAGGTACACCGCATTGGTCCCGGTGCCGCAGCCGAGTTCGAGGGCCCGGCCCGGCATCAGCGCGCCGGGCCCCTCTACCAGGGCCACGAGCTCGGGCGGCGTGATGCCACAGTCCCACGGCGGTTTGCCCTCCCGGTAGAAGTCCTCCAACTCCCGGCGCACAGCAGCCTCTTGATCGAGCTCCACAGTCGTCCGAGTCTCACTCATCGCTACCCCTCCAACGAACTAGAGTTCATCTCTAGTGGCTGACTCTAGAGATAGACTCCTGGCATGGATGTGGTCAAGGGATCCGACGGACAGAACGTCAAGCGCCCCGACAAACGGGCCGAGCGCTCACGGCTCACCCGCGAGAAGATCGTCGCGGCGGCGCGCGACCTGTTCGTCGCGCAGGGGTACGGCGCGACAAGCCTTCAGGAGGTTGCGGATCGCGCGGGTGTGGCTGTTCAGACCGTGTACTTCGTGTTCCGTAACAAGCGCGCGCTGTTCAAGGACGTCGTAGACACGTCCATCGCGGGCGACACCGAGCCGATCGCCACGATGGACCGGGACTGGTTCCGCGCCGCGTGCGCCGAGCCCACCGCGGCCGGGCAGTTGCGCGCCCACGTGCGGGGCGTACGCGACATCCTCGGCCGTGTCGCCCCGATGGTGCCGCTGATCGCGGCTGCGGCGGCCACGGACGCGGAGATCGCCGCTCAGTGGCCCGCGGGCCCCGACCCGCGCTACACCGTCCAGCATGCCGCGGCGAAGGCACTGACCTCCAAGCCCGACGCTCGCCCCGACGTCGACACCGCCCGTGCCGCGGACCTGCTGTACGGGTTGCTCAGCCCGGAGCTGTATCTGGTCTTTGTCCGCAACCGGGGCTGGTCCCCCGAGGCCTGGGAAGAGTGGGCCTGCGCGGCCCTCACCGCCCAACTCTGCGCCGACCACGAGTAGTCCACCGACCCTTCGGCGACAGCGCCGGGTGTGAGGCGCTCAGTGTGCTGCTCAGCGCCATCGCCGCAAGCTCAAGAAGCGAGCACAGCCCGCCCCTCGGCGATGATGGCGGCGAGCTTCTCCGTCTCCGGCTCCGTGAGGGACGTGAGCGGCGGGCGGACCGGGCCGGCCTTGACGCCCGACAGGGTCACCCCTGCCTTGACCAGACCTACCGCGTACCCCGGGACGCGTTGGCGCAGCCGGACCAAGGGGTGGAAGAAAGTGCGCTGAAGCGCGTCGATCCGGTGGTGGTCCGCCTCCTCGATCGCGCGGTGGAAGGCGAGAGAGACGTCGGGTGCGAACGCGAAGGCGGCCGAGGAGTACAGCTTGACGCCCAGAGCCCGGTAGGCCGGCTGGCTCGCTTCCGCCGTGGGCATGCCGTTGAAGAACTGGAAGCCTTTGCCGGACGCGCCGAGGGCCTCACGCACGGCGGGCACGATGCGGGCCACCAGGTCGAGGTCCCCGGTGCCGTCCTTCAGGCCGACCACGGTGGGCAGTTGGGCGACCGCCGCTGCCGAGCGTTCGTCGAAGCGGGCGTTCGCCCGGTTGTAGACGATGACCGGCAGGTCGGTCTCCCGGGCGACGGCATCGACGTAGGCGACAAGTCCATCGGCGGGCGACTCGACCAGGTACGGGGGCATGAGCAGCAGGCCGTCCGCGCCCGCCTCTGCCGCGGACCGGGCGAACTGCCGGGCCAGGCCCAGGGCGCCGCCCACCCCGGCATACACCGGAACGCGTCCCGCTGTGGCTTCGACGGCGGTACGGGTGACCGCGGCGAACTCCTCGCGGTCCAGGGCGTGGAACTCGCCGGTGCCGCAGGCGACGAACACGCCGCCGGGGCCCGCGTCCACGCCGGCCGTGACGTGTTGGCGCAGGGCCTCGAGATCGAGGTCACCGGTAGCGGTGAACGGGGTGACGGGGAAGAAGAGAACGCCTTCGAGCATGGACGGTTTCCTCACTTCGACGGGGAGGCGGGGGCGGAGCGGACGGACACGACGTGGGGGAGGGGCTCTGCGCGCTCGAGGCGGCCGATGTTGTCGGCGATCTCCGCCGCGCGCGCCGCGAAGGTGTCGGTGGTGTGGCCCGAGTGGTGTGGAGTCATGAGTACGTTCGGCAGGTCGTGGAAGGGCAGCCGACTCGGCGCGTGCGGCGGGGCGGACCACCACACGTCGAGTGCGGCGCCCCGGATGGTGCGGTCCCGGAGCGCCTCGTAGAGCGCTTCTTCCTGTACGACCGGCCCTCGGGCGACGTTGATCAGGAGTGACTCGGGCCCCATGGCAGCCAGTTCGGCGGGGCCGATGAGTGCGTTGGTGGCTGGGCTCAGGGGGACCGTGACCACGACGATGTCGGATTCGGCGAGGAGTTCGGGCAGCCGGTCGTTGCCGCCGATCCAGTCGGGCCGCAGGTCGGCGGGGACCGGGGCAGAGGGGTCACGCCGCACGGCCCGCACCCGCAGGCCGACCGCCTGGCACAGCCGGGCGACCTCGGTGCCGGTCTCGCCGAACCCGATGATTCCCACGCGGCGGCCGAACAGCGTGGTGCCGAAGGGGAGTTCGGAGTCGACGGCCACATTGCGCCACTGACCGTCGCGCAGTGCGCGGTCGGCGCCGAGTACGTCGCGGGAGAGCATGGTCGCGGACATGAGGACGTGCTCGGCGATGGAGCGGCCGTGGTGGTGGGTGGTGGCCACCGCTACCCCGGGGCCGAGCGCGTCCAGCGGAATGCCGTCGTAGCCGGCGCCGACGACGTGGACGAGGCGTAGCCGCGCGGCTCGCCGGGCGTCCTCGGCGCGCAGCTTCGTGCCGACGTAGACCTCGACGTCGGGGAGGGCGGCGGAGATCCGTTCAGGGTCCCAGCCGCAGGCCTCCAGCCAGGTGTGTTGGCCTTCCGTGCGCGCCTTGAGCTGCTCGTGGAACCGGCTCAGGATGTGGTGGTTGAGCATGATGCGCATGAGTGGGTCACCACCGGGGGTTCTTGGTCGTGAACGACGGCTCGAAGCGGCGCATGTATCCGGTGTCGTCGCGGTCCCGCACCCCGCAGTCCAGGAACTGTTGGTGCAGCCGGGCGAGCGCGCCCCGGTCGAGCTCCACGCCGAGACCGGGAGCCGTCGGTACGGCGACACTGCCCTCGCTGAACCGCAGTACAGCCGGGTCCACCACGTCCTCGTCCGGCCGCTTCCAAGGCCAGTGCGTGTCACAGGCGTAGGTCAGACGGGGTGTCGCCGCCGCCAGGTGGGTCATCGCCGCGAGGCTGATGCCCAGATGCGAGTTGGAGTGCATGGAGACTCCGAGCCCGAAGGTCTCGCAGATCGCGGCGAGTTGACCGCAGCGCCGCAGACCGCCCCAGAAGTGGTGGTCGGACAGGACGATGCCCACCGCTCCCTGGGCGACGGCCGGGGCGAGGTCGTCGAAGGAGACCACGCACATGTTGGTGGCCAGCGGGGTCGAGGTCTGCCTGGCCACGGACGCCATGGCCTCGATTCCCTCGGTCGGGTCCTCCAGGTACTGCAGGACTCCGTCCAGCTCGTGCGCGACGCGCAGTGAAGTCTCCCTGCTCCAGACGGCGTTGGGGTCGAGGCGCAGTGGCAGCTTCGGAAAGGCCTTCCGCAGCGCTCTGATCGCCGCGATCTCCTCGTCCGGCGGGAAGACGCCGCCCTTGAGCTTGATGGAGGAGAAGCCGTACTGGTCGATCATGCGGCGGGCCTGGTCGACCAGGCCCGCCGGGTCGAGGGCCCCACCCCAGTCGTCGTCTTCCTGGCCGGGGTGAGCCGCCCACTTGTAGAAGAGGTACGCGCTGTAGGGGACCAAGGGACGCACGGCTCCGCCCAGCAGGTCGCAGACCGGCCGGCCCACGAGCTTGCCCTGGATGTCCAGGCATGCGACGTCGAAGGGGGACATGACCCGGTCCACGGCGCTGCTGCCGGTGACCATCCCGGCCATCCCGTCGCCACCCGTGGTGTCGGCGCCCAGTGCGCGCGTGGTGCGGGCGATCAGGTCGTTGAGGCTCCAGACCTCCATGCCGACGAGCTCGGTGGCGGCTCGGCGCAGCCGCTCCAGGTGGAGCGTGCCGCCGTAGGTCTCGCCGACGCCGCTGACCCCGCTCTCCGTGGTGATCTCCACGATGGTGCGGAGCGCGAAGGGCTCGTGCACGCCGACCGAGTTGAGGAGGGGGTGGTCCCGGAAGGCCACGGGGGTGACGGTGACGTCGACGATGCGTTCGGAGGTGCTTGCCATACTGCCATCCTCATATGTAGACGGCGTTCTCATTTGTAGACAGTTGTATGCGTGGGCGTACGCCGGTGTCAATGGGGCGACTTCGTATCGGCGATCAGCATGAGGACTTCGCGGGACTCAGCGGGCGGCGGTCTCCGGCACCGGGGTGAGCAGGCATCCCTCGGTCATGAACCGCTGGACGTTGCGCAGGACCAGATCGCCCATCGCCTCGCGCGTCTCCCGTGTGGCGCTGGCGATGTGCGGGAGCACCACCACCCGGCCCGACTTCAGCAGCGCCCGCGGCACGTTCGGTTCGTCCGCGAAGACGTCGAGTGCCGCGCCCGCGATCCGGCCCGCCTCGACCGCGGAGACCAGGGCCGGCTCGTCGACGACACTGCCCCGCGCGACGTTGACCAGGTATCCCTGCGGCCCGAGCGCGTCCAGCACCGCCGCCGAGACGAGGCCTTGGGTGTCCTTGCCGCCCGCGGCGGTGACGACGAGCGCGTCGCACGCCTCGGCAAGCGCCTCCGCGGTGGGCAGATGGGTGTAGTTCACGTCGGGGACCGGCCTGCGTGAGCAGTACGAGATCTGTACGCCGAAGCCCTCCAGGCGCAGTGCGACGGCCCGGCCGATACGGCCGAGACCCAGGATGCCGATCCGCTTCCCGCTCACCCGGGAGGCGAGCGGGAAGGGCGCGACGCTCCAACTCCCCTCGCGTACGTACCGGTCGGCTGCCGATATCCGGCGCATGACGTCGATCAGGGCGCCGACGGCGAGGTCGGCCACGCAGTCGGTGAGCACGTCGGGGGTGTTGCTGACGTCGATGCCCCTGGCCCGGGCCCGGGCCACGTTCGTGGTCTCGTAACCGACGCCGAAGTGGATGATCGCCCCCAACTTCGGCAGGGCGTCCATGAGTTCCTCGCTGACGCCGGTCCGTGCGCTGGTCACCGCGGCCACCACGTCACTCCCGTGATCGCGCAGAAAGGCGGCCGGGTCGGGGAGTTCCGACAGGCGGACCGTGCGGTAGCGCTCGGCAAGAGCGCTCTCCAGGGAGGGGAGCAGCGGGGACACCTGGAGCAGGGTGCCCGGGGTGTCGGGGGAGCTGGGGATGTGGTCGGGGCGTGGCAAGGCGACACTCCTGTCGTCGTCGAAGGGGATGCGCGATCTCTTGACGCTGCCGCGGTGGCTGATTAGCTTCGACGTTCACAGATGCGGACTGAGTACGCAAGTGTAGACAGCTTGTTGTGACCGGCCCCCGCACCCTGTGCTCAGAACGCGACACATCGGCACTTCCCCGGAGACACGCGACGATGAAGTCCTCCGTTCCATCCACCCAGCGCGCCAGGCGCAGGCGGCCCCGCGCGATGATCGCGACGCTTCTCGCGGGCGCCCTCCTGCCGGCCAGTGGGTGCGCCGTGGCCAACAGCGCGGGCGGCGAGAGCGGCAGCGCCGACGGCCGCACGCTGCGCGTGGTGCTCACCCAGGAACCGCCGACCCTGGAACCCTGCGAGGCGTCACTGACCGGCACCGGGGTCGTCGTCCGGTCCAACATCACCGAGCCCCTGGTGGAACGAGATCCCGCCTCCGGTGAGCTGAATCCCTTGCTGGCGACCGGCTGGAAGAAGACCGGAGCGCGCACCTGGGCCTTCGACACACGCTCCGGGGTGACCTTCCAGAACGGCGCGGCCTTCACCGCGAAGGACGCCGCCTTCTCCATCGACAGGGCGGTCAACTCCGACCTCGCGTGCAACGTCGAGGGCTACGTCTTCGGCAACGACGACCTCAAGGTGAAGGCGGTGAGCGACAGCCGACTGACCGTCACCACCGAGAAGCCCGACCCCATCCTGCCGCTGCGCCTGAGCTTCGTGGAGATCGTGCCCCGCACGACCGACACCAAGGCCAAGGTGCGCATCCCGATCGGCACCGGCCCCTACGCCGTCCGCTCCTGGCAGCCCGGAGCGGCCATCTCCCTGAGCCGGTTCGGCGACTACTGGGGCGACGCCCCGTCCTTCGCACGCGCCCGCTACGTCTGGCGGTCCGATGCCAGCGTACGCGCGGCCATGATCGACAAGGACGAGGCGGAAATCGCCGTGGCCCTCGACCCGATGGAGGCGCAGAAGGACACCACGGTCGCCTACCCCAACAACGAGACGACGGCGCTGCGCCTCGACGGCCGCGAGGCCCCGCTCGACGATCTGCGGGTACGCCGCGCGATCGACCTGGCCGTTGACCGCGAGGGCATCATCGACGCCCTGCTCGGTGGCCTTGCCGAACCGGCCGGCCAGTTGGTGCCACCCGGGGTGGTGGGACACAGCGAGAAGATCAAACCGACGGAACAGAACGTCGCCGAGGCCCGGGCCCTGGTCCAACAGGCGAAGGCCGACGGCGTACCCACCGGCCGTCAGATCACCCTGGTCGCCCGCAACGGCATGTTCTCCGGGGTGTCCGAGACGGCGGAGGCGCTCCAGTTCCAGATGGAGCAGATCGGCCTCGACGTCAAGGTCCGGATGGCCGACACCGCCACCCAACTCCAGTACCAGCTAAGGCCGTTGCCCAAGAACGTCGGGCCCATCGCCCTGCTGATCATGCACGGCAACCAGGCAGGTGACGCGGCCTTCACCACCAGCCAGTACCTGCTGAGCGACGGGCCCCAGTCCACGTTCGGCACCAAGGGCCTCGACCGGCGCATCGCCGAAGCGGGCGCGCTGTCCGGCGAGAAGCGCCAGAAGGCCTTCGCCGAGCGGCTCGCGGAGCAGAACGACTCCGTCGTCCAGTACACCCACATCGCCCACATGAGCGGACTGCTCGGCCTGTCACCGTCGATCCGGTACAAGCCGAACTCCGCCACCGGGGACGAACTGCGGCTGGCCGAGGTCAGCCCGACCAAGGCGGCGAAGCACTGACATGGTCCCCTTCCTGCGCAAGCGCATCATCTCCAGTGCCATACCCCTGGTCTGCGTGATCCTCGGCGTGTTCTTCCTGGCACGCATGACCGGCAACCCGGTCGACCTCTACCTCCCCCTCAGCGCCACCCCCGAGCAACGAGCGGACTTCTCCGCCGCACAGGGCTTCGACCGGGCGATCCCGGCACAGTTGTGGAACTACCTGGTCGACGCCCTGCACTTCGACTTCGGTACCTCGCTGCGGACCGGGCAGTCCGCGAGCTCGATGGTGACCGACGCCTTTCCCGTCACCCTTCAACTCGCCGGTGTGACCATGCTCCTGGCGATCACGGGAGCGGTGCTCGTCGGCAGCCTGGCCGCCTACCGCCCCAACTCCCTGATCGACAGGATCGCCAGCCTTCTCTCCATGACGGCCGCCAGCATCCCCGACTTCTGGTTCGCCATCATGGGCGTACTGGTCTTCGGCGTGAGCCTCGGGCTGCTGCCGACCTCGGGAACGCTCGGCGGCCCCGAGGTCTGGGTGCTGCCCATCGCGACCCTGCTGATCCGCCCGTTCGGCGTGCTCGTCCAGGTGGTCCGCGGCAGCATGGTCACCGCGCTCTCCGCGCCCTACGTCAAGATCGCCCGGAGCAAGGGCGCCACGCCCAAGCGGGTGGTCTTCGGACACGCCCTGCGCAACGCGGTGACACCGGTACTGACCGTCGCCGGTGACCTGGCGGTGGGTCTGGTCAACGGCGCGGTGATCGTCGAGACGATCTTCGGCTGGCCCGGCATCGGCAAGCTCATGATCGACTCCATCCTCCAGCGCGACTTCGCGGTGCTGCAGGCAGCCGTACTCCTGACCGCTGTGACGATCTTCGCCCTGAACATCCTCGTCGACGTCTGCCACGCCCTGACCGACCCCCGCGTGCGTCAGGCGGTGCCCGCGTGAGCGAAGGAAGCACCATGCCCCGAGAAGAGACCCCCGTCGCGGAAAGCGCCCCCTCCGAACGCAACCGGAAGCCGAGCTGGTGGCTGATGCTCGGCCGGGACCGGGCCGCGGCCGTCGCAGCCGTCGTCCTCGCCGTGGTCGCCCTCGTGGCCGTCTTCGGCCGGCTGTTCATAGGCGACCGCGCCCAACTGCAGAACCTGGACGCCTCCCTCCGCCCGCCGTCGCTGAGCGACGGGGTGTACGGGCTGCTCGGCACCGACGTCCTCGGTCGCAGCATCGTGGCCCGGCTGATCGACGCCGCCGCCACGACGCTGTCCGTGGCCGTTCCCGCGGTGCTGTGCTCGCTGGCGATCGGCTCGGTCCTCGGGCTGTGGGCCGGCTACCACGGCGGGCGCCGCGAGAGCGTGGCCATGCGGATCGCCGACGTGATCCTCAGCTTTCCCTCACTCCTCATCGCCGTGGTCGTCTTGTACGTCTTCTCGCCCAGCGCCACCAACATCGTGCTGATCCTGGCCGTGGCCCGCATCCCCGTATATCTGCGCACCGCGCGGGCGGAGGCGGCGGAGCTGCGGAGCCGGCTGTTCGTCGACGCGGCCCGTACCTTCGGCACACCCAGCCGGATGATCATCTACCGTCACATCCTGCCGATCGCCCTGCCGACACTTCTGACGGTCGCCACCCTCGACTTCTGTTTCGTGATGCTCACCGAATCGTCACTGAGCTTCCTGGGCATCGGGATTCAGCCCCCGGACGTGAGCTGGGGGCTGATGGTCGCCCAGGGGCGGCAGTACCTGCAGACCGCCTGGTGGATCACCGTGCTGCCCGGACTGGCCATCGTGCTCACCACGGTGTCCGCCACGGTGCTCGCCGCCTGGGCCCGCATCGCCACCGACCCCGCCCAGCGCTGGCGCCTGACGCTGCCCAAGAAGCGCCGTGCCGTCTCGGCCGCCGTACCTCCGGAGATGATCCCGTGACGACCACCACAAGCCCCGCTCCGTCCGGCACCGATACCCCGGCCCTCGAAGTCGAAGGCCTGTGCGTGGACTTGAGCACACCCTCCGGGACGGTACGCGCCGTGGACGGCGTGAGCTTCAGCGTCCGGCGCGGCCGTACCCTCGCCCTCCTGGGGGAGTCGGGCTGCGGCAAGTCGATGACCGCGCTCTCCGTGGTCGGACTGCTCGACCCCGCGGCCTCCGTGACCGGCGGCGCTGTCCGGGTGAGGGGCGACGACACCCTCCGTATGAGCGCCGCGGAACGCCGCAAGCTGGCGGGACCCGTCCTTTCGATCGTCTTCCAGGACGCGCTGACCGCCCTCAACCCGGTGCAGCCGGTCGGCAGACAGCTCGGCGAACCCTTCCGCATCCATCGCGGACTCTCTCGAAGTCAGGCCCGGGAGAAGGCGATCGAGTTGATGACGCGGGTGGGCATCCCCGAGCCCAGGGAGCGGGCCCGGTCCTACCCCCACCAGTTCTCCGGCGGCATGAGGCAGCGGCTGCTGATCGCGATGGCCGTCGCACTCGCCCCCGACGTGCTCATCGCCGACGAGCCCACCACCGCCCTCGACGTGACCGTGCAGGCACAGATCATGCGGCTGCTGCGGGACCTCCAGGACGAAGGGGACATGGCCCTCGTCCTGATCACCCACGACCTGGCCGTGGTCGCCCAACGCGCCGACGAGGTGGTCGTGATGTACGCGGGCACGGTCGTGGAGAACGGACCGGTGCACGACGTCTTCTCCGCGCCCCGCCACCCCTACACCCGGGGGCTGCTCGACTCGGTTCCCGAGGACAGCGTGCGCGGGCGGCCGTTGCCCGCCGTCCCCGGCAGCCCGCCCGAGCTGAGCGCGGTGCCTTCCGGCTGTGTCTTCCAAGCCCGTTGTCCGCTGGTGCGGGAGCGCTGCGTCCAGGAGCGGCCGTCCCTGCGTACGACGGGCGATGGCCGCATGGCCGCCTGCCACTTCTCCGAGGAGCTCGACCGTGTCTGAGTCCCGCGCCACCACCGCCACCACCGGGACGCGAGCGGAGGGTCCGCAGGAAGACCCACCGCTCCTCGAAGTCCGCGGGGTCACCAAGACCTTCGGCAGAGGTCGGCGCCGGCTGACCGCCCTCGACGGCGTGGACGTACGCATCGGGCGAGGACAGACCCTCGGTCTCGTCGGCGAGTCGGGCTGCGGCAAGTCCACCCTGGCCCGCGTACTGCTCGGTCTGGAGCGGCCGGACGCGGGCACCGTACGGTTCGACGGGATCGACCCCTTCGCCCTGCGCGGCAAGGAGTTGCTGGCCTGGCGACGCCGTGTCCAGATGGTCTTCCAGGACCCCTTCGCCTCGCTCAACGCACGCATGTCGGCCGCCGACCTGATCGGCGAACCCTGGCGCACCCACCGGGACGTCGTGCCGGGCGCGAAGGCCCAGGAGAAACGAACCCGCGAACTGCTGTCCCTGGTAGGCCTCCGCGAGAGCGACGCCCACCGCTACCCCAACGAGTTCTCCGGCGGCCAGCGCCAACGCATCGGCATCGCACGCGCGTTGGCCCTGGACCCCGACCTCATCGTCTGCGACGAGCCGGTCTCGGCCCTCGACCTGTCGGTGCAGGCCCAGGTCCTGAACGTACTCTCGGACCTGCGTACGCAGCTCGGCGTCACCTACGTGTTCATCTCCCACGACCTGTCCGTGGTGCGCTACATCTCCGACCGGGTGACGGTGATGTACCTGGGCAAGGTCATCGAACAAGGGGAGACGGAGGGGGTCTTCGAACGTCCCCAACACCCCTACACGGCCGCGCTGATGTCGGCGGCTCCCGTCCTGAACACGGCCCGCGACTCAAGCCCTCCGGAGATCCAGCTCCAGGGAGAGATCCCCTCTCCGTTCGACATCCCCTCCGGGTGTCGCTTCCGGACCCGATGCTGGCGCGCCGAAGACCTGTGCGCGAGCGAGACGCCGCCGGTCGTCTCCCGGAACACGGCGGACGGGACCGAACCCCACACGGCCCTGTGTCACTTCCCCCTGGAGACGGAGTCCGCGTGATGCGCCCGGCCGTTTCATCCCGCCGTGGGGAAGGCCTGTTCGGTCCAGATGGTCTTGCCGGACTGGGTGTAGCGCGTTCCCCACCTCTGGACGAGCTGCGCGACGATGAACAGGCCGCGCCCGCCCTCGTCGTCCTCGCCGCTGTGGCGCAGATGCGGTGAGGTGTGGCCCCGGTCCGCGACCTCGCACAGGAGGGTGCGGTCACGGATGAGGCGTACTTGGACCGGTCCTTCGGCGTATCTGACCACGTTGGTCACCAGTTCGCTGACGACGAGCTCGGTCGTGAACGACAGCTCCTCAAGGCCCCAGCGGTGCAGCTGCTGGGTGGCCAACTCCCGGGCGCGGCCCACGGCGACCGGTTCCGCGGGCAGCTCCCATTCGGCGACCTGTGACGTGTCGAGTTCGCGGGTACGGACGAGGAGCAGGGCGGTGTCGTCGGCCGTCGAACCGCCCGGCAGGAGTTCCGCCACGGCCCGGTCGCACAGCTCTTCGAGCGAGGCGTCCCGGTCGCTGAGCACACGTCCCAAGGTGTCGAGTCCGTGGTCGATGTCGCGGTCGCGGGCCTCGACCAGACCGTCGGTGAAGAGCGCCAGCAGGCTGCCCACCGGCAGCTCGATCTCCAGGGACTCGAACGGCAGGCCGCCGAGGCCCAGGGGCGGGCCGGCCGGCAGGTCCGGGAAGGACAGCCTGCCGTCCGGATCGACGACCGCCGGCGGCAGGTGCCCGGCCCTGGCCATGACGCAGCGCCGCGAGACCGGGTCGTAGACCGCGTAGAGGCAGGTCGCCCCGGTGGTCACGTCGGAGTAGGTGCCACCTGGCGTCCCCGGCTCGCCCCACTGCTCCTCCGTCGGCTGCGCCACCAGATCGTCGAGCCGTGAGAGCAACTCGACGGGATCCATGTCCATCTGGGCGAAGGCGCGCACGGTCGTACGCAGCCGTCCCATGGTGGCGGCTGCCTGCAGACCGTGGCCGACCACGTCCCCGACCACGAGTCCGACCCGGGTCCCGGACAGCGGGATGACGTCGAACCAGTCACCACCCACCCCTGTCACATCGTCCGTGGGCAGATAGCGGTAGGCCAGGTCGACCGCTGACTGCTCAGGCACCTGCTGCGGCAGCAACTGGCGCTGGAGGGCCAGGGAGGCAGTGCGCTCACGGGTGAAACGGCGGGCGTTGTCGATGGATACAGCCGTCCGGGCGACCAGCTCGTCGGCCAGCGCCACTTCGCCGCCGTCGAAGGTGGCCGAATCGGTGCCGCGTACGAAGGTGACGAGTCCCAGCAGGCTGTTCCCGACCCGCAGCGGCACGACCAGGGCCGTGTCGTCGAGCACGAGCCCGCCCGAGGCGAGGCTGCGGTCCTGCGGCGATCCGGACGGGTACTCCACGGGTGGGTGGTCTTCGAGGGGCGGGCAGGGAGAGCGCTGTTCCGGCTGCTCCTGACCGGCGTCCTGGTCCGAGCAGCGGGCGACCCGTACGAGGGACATCGACCGCGAGTCGCTGCTGGCCGGCACCTCGCCCTCCAGTACCGCCTTCGCGAGATCGACCGTGACCGTGGTGGCGAACTCCGGTACCGCCACCTCGGTGATCTTCTCCGCCGTGGCCAGCACATCGAGGGCGGTTCCGATCCCGCGGCCCGCCTCGACGAGCAGGGCGAGACGACGCTGGGCCTTGTAGCGATCGGAGATGTCGAAGGCGTCCTCGCACACTCCGAATACGTGTCCGTCCGCGTCCTGGAGCCGGTAGTAGGCGCAGGACCAGAGATGGTCCGTTTCGGGGTCGCTGGGCGGCCGGCCCTGGAAGTGCAGGTCCAGGAAGGGTTCGCCGGTATCCAGGACGTGCTGCATGACCGTGTCGAGAGTGGGCGGATGCCCCTTGCTCACGAAACGTCCCTCGGAGTACAGCTGATCGGCCCGAGAGCCGCGGAACTCGGCGAACGGCCGGCCCATCTCCAGTTCGTACGCCGTATTGCACCAGGCCAGGCGCAGATCGGTGTCGTAGATGGCCAGGCCGACAGGCGACTGGGTGGCCAGCCCGTGCAACAGGGCCAGCCGGGATTCCCACAGCCGGAGATCCTTCAGCTCCGTCGCGACGAGAACGCGCATCGCCGTGTCGGCCCCCGTCAAGGGGCACACCGCCATGGCGATGATCAGTTCATGCCCGTCCCGGTGCCGGGCGACGCGCATCTCGTTTCCCCGGGACTCGGGCGGGTGGGGGAGCAGAGGGGGCGCCGGGCGGGGTGGCAACAGGAACGTGGCGAGGGGGCGGCCGACGATGTCCTGCGACCGGTAACCGAGGAGCCGCTCCGCTGCGGCGCTCCATGCGATGACCGTGTCCTGGGCGTCGACGATCGCCGTGGCTGCCCTGGTGACGTCGAGGGGGCCACGAAAGTCGGCACTCTGTTCCGCGTTCCATGCAGTCATGGCGCCACATCAGCCCCGTCCATCTCTACAGAATCCGCTGTCCCCGGGGCAGGCACAACCGCGGTACGCCATATAACGGAAGCTTGAGGGTGGCGGTCTTCCGGCCGGTACGCATCCACGGTCAGTGGTCGTGCATGGCGCGCAGGCCGGTCAGCATGATGGTCAGGCTGTAGCGGAAGTCGTCGTCTGGGGTGCTGCCGGCCGCGTGGCGCTCGCGCAGGGCGCCGGCGAGGACCGGGAACGGGAAGTCGGGGGCGGAGGCCGTGTCCAGCTCGGCCGCCGGGTCCGGCCTGGACTGTTCCTCGACGGCCCGCCCGATCACGAAGTGCACGAGCGCTCCAGCGGCGCGGGAGGCATCGCCAAGACCGAAGCCCGCCTCGTGCAGAACCTGGGTGATGCGCTCGACGAACGCCCCGAGCGCGACCGCCTGCCTCAGATCGGCGCCGGAGGCTACCCGCGCGCCGTCCCGATGGGCGAGCAGTGCGCCCCGGAGCCGGTCGAGTACCTGCTCCAGCCATTCCCACCAGGGCTGGGCGGCGGCCGGGCGGTCCAGGGCGGCGGCGGCCGGGGCGAGCAGCGCGTCCGTCATGTGATCGAGCAGGGCGCGCTTGCCGTCGAAGTGCCAGTAGAGAGCCGGTGCCTGGACGCCGAGCTCGGAGGCGACCCGGCGCACGGTGAGCTTGTCCAGGCCGTGCGCGTCCAGTAGCCGCAGCGCCGTCCGGGCCGCCTCGCTTTTGGTGATCGCCATGCGTCCGCCTTCCTTTTGCCGCTTGACAGCTTAACAAGTTAAAGGCACGCTGCGAATGACCTTAACTTGTTAAGGAGGGCAGATAATGACCACAGATGTGATCGTCGTCGGGGCCGGGCCGGTAGGCCTGATGCTCGGTGCCGAACTACGCCTGGCCGGGGCCTCTTCCCTGCTCCTGGACCGGCTTGCGGTGCCTTCGAGCCGGCGCAAGGCCCGGGGGGTGGGTCCGCCGGCCGCCGAGGCGCTCCGGCGCCGGGGCCTGGGTGAGCGCATCGCCGCCCACCATTCGCGGGGCAGTGCCGACAAGGCCCGCGACCATGGCAGCGAGAGGGGGCACTTCGCGTGGATTCACAAGGTCGACCTCGCACTCCAGGAGGAGCCCGACCGCCAAGGCGTGCTGATCTGGCAGCCGGATCTGGAGGCCGTTCTCGGTGAGTACGCCGCCGGTCTCGGCGTCCCGGTGCACCGCGCCCACACCGTGACCGCGATAGTCCAGGACGACCACGGCGTCACCGTGACCGCCCGCACGCCCGAAGGGGAGCGGCGCTTCAGCGCCGCCTACCTGGTGGGCTGCGACGGCGGCAGGAGCACCGTCCGTAAGCTGGCCGGATTCAACTTCCCCGGCACGGGCCCCATCATGACGGCCCGTCAGGCGGAGGCGGAGATCGCCGACCCGGGCGTCCTGCCACCTTCGGGCCGGACCCCGACCGGCACGCTCTTCCACTCTCCGGGCAGGGTCGGCACCTTCGAGTTCGATGCCGCGGACGTGCCGGCCGACCGTGAGGCGCCGGTGACCCGTGAGGAGTTGCAGGCCAGCCTGCGGCGAGTCTCAGGCACCGAGGTGACCGTCACCTCGATCGGCCCCTCCCTGCGCTTCACTGACCACGCCCGCCAGGCCGCCACCTACCGTCAGGGGCGGGTTCTGCTCGCAGGCGACGCCGCCCACGTCCACTCGCCCAACGGGGGTCAAGGCCTGAACCTGGGACTGCTGGACGCCGTCAACCTCGGCTGGAAGCTGGCGGCCGAGGTGCGGGGTGAGGCGCCGGAGGGGCTACTGGACAGCTACACCCGTGAACGGCATCCGGCCGGAGCCGCCGTACTGCACAACACGCGGGCCCAGTCGGCGCTGCTGCGGCCGGGTGCGCATACCGATGCCCTGCGGGACATCGTGTCCGACCTCATGGACATCCCTGAGGTCAACCGGCACTTCGGCCGGATGCTGACCGGCCTCGGGACGCGGTACGCCCTTCCGTACGCCACCAAAGACCCTCATCCCCTGCTGGGCCAGCACTGCCCCGACCTGAAACTCACAGCCAACTCGGCCGACGGCGGCGGCGGTTCACGGACCGAACTGCTCAGCCGGATCGCTACGGACGGCGGGACGCTGCTCCTCGCCCCGGGCGACGGCCCGGTTCTCGCGGCGGCGGCCGAGTGGCGAGAGCGCCTCACGGTCGTGGAGACCACGGGTATCGACCGCGATGATCTGTCGGCGGCCCTCATCCGCCCCGACGGCGTCGTCGCCTGGGCCGCGTCGCCGGAACAGGCCCCTGACACCGCAGCTCTGACGACCGCGTTGCGCACCTGGCTCGGAGCAAGTAGCGGATGAAGAAGGCGATGTGAGGCCGGAAGATCCTTCTGGTCTCGGCGCAGTGCGCATAGGCTTTGAGCGTGCGCGGTCGATGGGGAGCGTGGCGCGTCTGTGCTTGAGTGGCTTGATCCGATGGAGTGCGCTGCCGTGTCGCAAGGTCATGAGGAAGAAGTTCTGGCCCGGATCAGCAGAGGGCTTGTCTATACCGAGTCGGAAGCCGCGTTCCAAGCCCCGCGCCGCCGCACCGAGCAGATCTTCGAGTACAACCACACGCCGCCGAGCGAAACGGAAAGACGGCGGTCGCTGCTCATGGCGATCTTCGGGGCGGTGGGAGAGCGCACAGTGCTGCTGCCGCCGTTCCACGCAGGATTCGGCAGCAACGTCTACATCGGTGACGACTTCTTCGGGAACGTGAACCTCACGTTCGTCGACGACGTGGACATCCGTATCGGTGATGGCGTCATGATCGCGCCCAGCGTGACCCTCTCTACGACGGGTCATCCGGTGCATCCTTCGCGGCGCGTGGACTTCGGGCGGTTCTCGGAACCGATTGTGATCGAGGACAAGGTCTGGATCGGCAGCAATGCGGTGGTCCTGCCGGGCGTCCGCATCGGATACGGAGCGGTCATCGGCGCCGGCAGCGTCGTCAGCCGCAGCATTCCCCCCATGACCGTCGCGGTCGGAGCTCCCTGCCGTGTGCTTCGGCCCGTCACGGACGAAGACCTCACAGCACGTACTGACGGCCGTTAGCGCCGGCTTCCCCCAGGCGATCTCCGGCACCGCGCACGACCTCGTCCGGCAGCACCAGGACATCGGCGACCGACCCTGAACCAGAGTTATCCGCCGATCGGAGCGGAAGCCGTGCCGAGCAGGCGGGCAACGTGGGAGGGGTGAGTGAGCTGGGGGTAGTGCCCTGCCCCGGGGATCTCGGCCACTGGGTGTTCGGCGGTCGCGGTCGGCGCATCCGCTGAGCCCACGACGATCTGGACGGGGAGACTCACCCGGGCCAGCAGCGCTCGGGACCGCTCGCGCTCGGCGGCGTTCGCGCGCAGAGCCGTGACCGTCCGGCGCGCAACGCCGGGCCGCCGCAGGTCTGCTGCGGCGCTCTCCACCTCTGCCCCCTCAGGGACGCCGAGCTCGCGGGCCAGCCGTGCGGCGGAGATGCGGCGGATCATCGGCACTGTCAGGCCCGAGCGGGCGAGCCGTGGGCCGGGTGCTTGCAGGAATGACGGAGAGATGAGGACGAGCCCGCTGATGCGGTCCGGATGACTGACGGCGAAGCGCAGCGCGGGCCCGCAGGCAGCCGAGTGTGCGACCAGCACAGGGCGGCTCCGCACCGGGCCCAGCAGATCGGCCAGCCAGGCATCCACCGGCTGGGCGGTGGCGGCCGAACGCCCCAGGCCAGGTAGGTCCGGGGCGAGGACGGGACCGTCGAGGTGCGCGGCGAGCGGCGCCCAGAGGTCGGCGTTCATCGGCAGTCCGTGCAACAGGACATGGACGGGGCGGTGCCGCTCTCCGGTCACCCAGGTGCGGCTGCCCGCCACCGGGTGGAAGCCGTAGGGGCTCAACTGGGGCCGCGTGGCACCGAAACGGGCGGCCACCAGATCCTCTGCCCAGGTGTTCAGGGCGTCGGTGGCCCGGGGCATCTCCAGGCCGGCGGTCGCGGCGACAGCGCGGGCGGAAGCGGTGGGGTAGCCGTCGGACGACAGGAACGACAGCGTCTCGGGATCGGCGCCGGTCAATGTGCGTGGCAGGCGCCGCAGCAGGCCGACCGGGATGTTCAGGCGCGGTGCCCGTACGCCGGTGTGGTGGGCGATCGCGCTGATCAGTTCGGGCAGCGGAGGCGTGGCGTCATCCAGTACCCAATGGTGCTCACCCGCAGGCGTTTTGGGGACCTCGGCCAGGAACCGCGCGAGGTAGTCGGCCGTGACGATCGGCACGAACGTATCCGGGCCGCCGGGGAGCGCGGGAAGTTTCCCGTTCCACAGCTTCTCGACGAGGGAGGCCAGGCCGACGTACTGGCCCGGCCCGATCACGGTGCTGGGATTGACTATGGTCAGCGGCGCTTCCAACTCCCGGGCACGGGTGCGCACCGCGAGGTCACCCTCGACCTTCGACGCCTCGTACGCCCCCAGCGCGGCGTAGTCGGGCGGACTGTCCACGGCGCTCACCCGGTAGCCGCTGACATGCACCAGCCGTCGCAGTCCGGGCAGCGCGGCAGCCCATTCCAGCACGTTGAGGGCCCCGGTGACGTTGGTTGCCCGTGCTTCCCGCACGCCGAGGCCGAAGGCGTAGCGCCCGGCCGTGTTGTAGACGTCGCGCGCCGCGGGCAGGCCCGCGAGGGGGCGCGTGATGTCGGCGGTGACGATCTCCAGTCGGCCGGTGTCGACGCTCCGGGAGATCAGCCAGGGGGTGAGGGTGTCGGTGCGTACGGCCGCCGCTACGCGCTGACCGCGGCCTAGCAGTTCGGCGACGAGGGAGCGGCCGATGAAGCCGGTGGCGCCGAAGACGATGGCATCCATGAAGAGCCTCCTAATTAGATCGGTCTACATATTTTCCGGCGAGAGAAGAGGCCCGCCGATGCGGCGGGCCAAGGCCACGGCAAGCCAGGGTCGCGGCGAGCCAGGGTCGCGGCGTTGCCGGGTCAGCGCAGCAGGGTCCGGACCTGGCGGGCGACGCGGTCCAGGGGCTCCCGGCTGCGGTGCGCCTGGGCCAGCAGAAGCGCCCCCTCGGCCAGGGCCAGGAGGGTGGCCGCCAGGTCGTCGGTGTCCGGACGGCCTTCCAACTGTGCACGCAGGATCGCCTGCCACGAGGTGTAGACCTCCGAGCACGCTTCCTGCAGCGGGTCGTTGATGGCGCCCATCTCCAGGGCCACGGTGGCCACCGGGCACCCCTTGCGCCACCCCGACTCTTCCAGTCGGTCACCCAGGTACCGCAGCGCTCCATCGACGAAGGCCGCCGCCGAAGGGCTGGAGTCGGCCAGCTCTTGCAGGGCGTTGCCGATCCCTTGCCCGGCCCGCCGGACGGACTCGCCGACCAACTGGTCCTTGCCGCCAGGGAAATGGAAGTAGAGCGACCCGCGGGGCGCGCCGCTGCGGGCGATCACCTGGTTGAGGCCGGCACCGAAGTACCCCTCGGTCTCGACCAACTCCTGTGTCGCGTCCAGCAGTCGGTTGCGTGTCTCGGTTCCCTTGAGCCCCATGGAGGGAATGTAGACCGATCTGCATATTCCTTCAACCGTACCTGTGCGAAGCGCACGTCGGTCGGGCGTGAGGTGGGGCTTCGGCAGGGGCGGAACGCCGATCGGGCGAGGCAGGAGTGAAGGCGGAGGTCCTGGGCACTCGCGGGGGAAGCAAGTCGTGCACTGCCCGGCCCCGGCAGAGGAGGGACCGGGCGAGTTCACAAGGAAAGGTGTCATTCGTGTCGCAAGTCGAAGAGTCCATCGAAGTCAACGTGCCGGTCCGCGCCGTGTACAACCAGTGGACCCAGTTCGAGGCGTTCCCCGAGTTCATGGAAGGCGTGCAGCGCATCGAACAGCGCACCGACACACTCACCCACTGGGTGACGAAGATCGATGGTGTGGAGCGGGAGTTCGACGCCACGATCACCGAGCAGGTCCCGGACGAACGCGTGGCATGGACCACGATCGAGGGACAGGCCAGGCAAGCAGGCGTCGTGACGTTCCACCGCCTGAACGACTCGCGCACCAAGGTCATGCTGCAAATGGACTATGACCCCAACGGCCTGGCCGAGACGGTCGGCGACAAGCTCGGCTTCGTCAAGCGCCAGGTCACCGGCGACCTGGGGCGGTTCAAGCAGTTCATCGAGCAACGGGGCGGCGTGGAGACCGGCGCCTGGCGAGGCGAGGTCTGACCCTCCACAAGACAAGGCCAAGGCCCGGGCCACTTGCACTGGCACTTGCACTGGCGCTTGCGGACGGGACGCGTAAGACCTCCGTGTGGTGAAGGCTCGTAACCCTTCACCACACGGAGGTCTTCGCCGTGCTCAGGACCCCCGACTGTTGATGACGCCCGGGATCAGATCAGTACGCTCCGGCCGCCTTGCTGGCCGGTGACCCGCCGCCGAGCAGGCCACCGAGGAGGCCGCCGAGCAGACCGCCCAGAAGACCGTCGAGGAGGCCGCCGGTCGGGGCGGCGGTGTCCTTCTTGAGCCCGTCACCGTCGTCGATGATGCTGTACGGGTTGTCGTCCTGGGGCTGTGCTGCGCTGGTCAGGGCGCGGGGGTACGTGTGGGTCTGGGCGGCAGCGGTGCCTGCGCTGCCGAGGACGGTCGCGGAGACGAGCACCGCTGCGACGATCGCGGTACGGGTGGGCATGAAGGCTCCTTTGAAGGGATCAGCTTCCCCCTGCCGTCCATTCATCCCGGCATCGGCGCCGAGCGCATCTGATCGACGCCCATCCGGTGAAGATGGAGCGCCAGGGCCCACCGTGAGCACCCCTTTGCTGCCCATGAGGCGGCTCGTATGGGTGGGCAAGCTGGATGGGCCAGGTGGATGGACCTGGTGGATGGTCAGGGCTCGCCCGGCGGAGGCAGAGGAGGCGTCGCTGTGGCGGGGCATGTCCCGGGGCCCGGTCGCTTGCCCCCTTCCACCTGCGGCGAAGCTTGTGCCGGTACGTGAGGCGTGGCCTGTGGCGGCACCTGAAGTGGCTCTTCTGGAGTGAACTCGGGGGCGCGGTGCGGGTCCGGCCGCGGCCTGTCTCCGGGTCGCTCTGTCGTCGCCGCCCCTGCCCCTGAACTTGGCGCGGCGGGCGCCTTGTTCGCCTTGGCCACCGCGGCCACGAGCTGCTTTTGCACGGCCTCGGGCAGCTCGGGCCCATGGACGGTGCCCACCAAGTCCTCAGCCAGGTGATGCAGTTTGGTGTTGGTGTTCTGCGAGGCCATGACCAGCACGTCCCAGGACGCCTCGGGGCTCAGGCTGAAGACGGACATCAGGATGCCGCGGGCCAGATCGATGGTGGGACGGGTCTGCATGGCCCGCCGCAACTGGGATACGACGATCCGCAGACTCTCGTCGGACTCCGCGTCAGCGCCTGTGTCGCCACCGTCCGGACGGGTCCCGTTCTCGTCCCCGGGGTGACCGGGGTGACCGGGGTGACCGGGGCGCGGAGGCTCGCACGGATCGACCAGAGGCTCATCCGGCTCGAACAGGTCATGGGTGGCGGAAAGGTCAAACATCCGCTCGACCGCGGTACTTCTGGAGAGCACCGTCACCGTCTTGCCGTGCCGCGACGCCAGTCGGCGCAGGCTGAGGAGAAGGCCGATCCCGGAGCAGTCGCAAAAGGTCACTTCGCTCAGATACAGGTCGACGCCGTCGGCCGAGCAGTTCAGGGCGTCGAGCAGTTCGGGCCGCAGTCGTTGGCAGGCTTCGAGGTCGAGTTCTCCGCGCATGATGGCGCTCACCCGGTCACCATCCGGCACGGTGTCGAGCACGGCCGGTGCCGAAAGGCCGGGCAGCGACGGCGGGACGCCCCGCGCGTGCTCGGTGTCCTCACCGGGGAGGGGCTCCTCCGAGTTTGCAGGCTCCGGCATGGCCTCTCCCTCTCGTCGTGCCCAGCGCCGCTCCCAGGCTGCCCTCCGCAACCCAAGCACGTCAACTAATACCTGAACAAAAGTACGTGTTTTTGAAATCGTGTACGTCAGGTCGCTAGGGTTGGCAGATGGATGAAGTACCCGAGCCCCACACCGGATGGACGTTTCTCACCAACCACGCACGGGTGTTGGCGGCGATCGACGGCAACCACAACGCCCGCATCCGCGACATCGCCGCTCACTGCCGGCTGACCGAACGCGCCGTTCAGAAGATCATCGCCGACCTTGAGCAGGATGGTTACCTCTCCCACACGCGGGAGGGACGCAGTAACACGTACCGGATCGACCCCAGCAAGGTTTTGCGCCACCCGGCGGAGTCCGGGCTGGCTGTGGCCTCGCTTCTCTCCCTGCTCGTCCGGGACGAAGCCGACCGCGCGGTGCCCTCGGACGCGGACGGCCGCCACCACGCCGGTACCTGACTCGGGCGACCACTGGAACTGCTGCCCGTGTGACGGGGCCAGGTCAGGAGTTCCGGTGCGCTGCCCCAGGGTGTGCGGGGGTGGACGAACCGGTGCGTTCGCCCTCCTCCGGCCCCGGCAGCGGTTGTGGCTCCGCGAGCAGGGCCGCGCCCGCCGGTACGCAGCGGTCGAGGGCTGCGTCGAGATCATCGAGTACACGACGTACGCCCCGATGTGCTGCCGGCCGACTGCTCATGACGCTCAGCCCGTCCGGCGTGCGCGAGCACTTGCGCCAGGAAGGCCGCTGGACAACGAGACGCCCCGTTCTTAATGCGAATCGCTTGCAGTTAGCATGGTGGGGCAAGTGAAGGCCTAGGTTCCAGTCGTGGTGAAGGCAGTGGCAGTCAATGGGTGAGTACGTGGTCCGCGTGGCCGGTGACGGCGATGTGGACGGGGCCCGTGCCGTCATGCTGGACACCGTGTACCGCGATCTGAAGTCCGGTTACGTGCCGCGCTGGCACGCCGACATCATCGATCCGGCCACCGCCTACCTGCGCCCCGAGCGGTGCACACTGCTCGTCGCCGAGCACGTGCCCAGCGGCGAGATCGTCGCGACCGGGGGCGTACGGGATCGCGGACCCGCCTCTCCGCCCAACCCGCAGTGGGTCGCCGACCGTTTCCCGTCCGGTACCACCGCACAGCTGTGCCGGATCTACGTACGGCCCGAGCACCGCAGGCGTGGCCTGGCCCGGGACCTGGTGCGCGAACTCACCGACTTCGTGGTGCGCGCCGGCGGTTACGAGGCGCTCTACCTGCACACCGACCCTGCCGTCGACGGCGCTGAACCCTTCTGGCGGTCGCTCGCCCACGAAGTGTGCGACGAGCGCCGACTGCCGGGCGGCGGACAGCGCATCGTGCACTTCGCACTGCCGCTACCGCAGTCCGCCCCGCGTTTCGCACCAGCCCCCGCCCTGTGATGCGGCGCCGCGGCTTCCTGCTCGCGGCGGCCGGGGCGGGAATGGCCGGGCTTACCGGCGCCTGCGGCTCGTTCACCGGTACCGCGCGCGGCGGGCGGATCGCCGTCGACCTCGCGTTCGCGCCGACGCAGAGTCTTTCTCCGTACGGCGACGACGGCCTGCTGCTCAGCCGGCTCGCCGTCGTGGACGGGCTCACCCGCATGGACACCGACGGGGCCATTCATCCGGCGCTCGCCGAGAAGTGGACCCGGACCGACGCCACCACCTGGGAGTTCACGCTTCGGGACGCGCGCTTCCAGGACGGCGCACGCGTCACCCCACAGGCCGTCGTGGGCGCGCTGTGGTGGGCCGGGCAGGCGAAGGTGCAGCCGCGCGTACTCAGCGACGCCGAACTGACCGCATCCGTGGCGGGGGACCGGAGCGTACGGATCACGACCAAGACCGCAGATCCGCTGCTGCCCGCACGGCTCGCCAATCCCTCGCTCGCCATCTTCTCCCCACAGGCGTACGGGAAAGACGGCGCTGTCGATCCGATCGGGCACGCCGCCGGACCCTTCGCCCTGACCAAGGTCAACGGTGCCGTGTCCGCGACCCTCGACCGGTTCGACGGGTACTGGCGAGGTAAGGCGGCGGCGCGCGGCGTCGACGTGACGTTCGTCGCCGACAACAGCGCCCGGGCGAACGCTCTGCGGTCGGGGCAGATCGAGCTCGCCGAGTTCGTGCCCGCCGCGCAGGCCCTGATCCTGGGGGAGCGGGCCCGCGAAGTCCCCACCGTCCGCACCACGACCCTCTACCTGAACACGCGGGCCGGGGCGCTCGCCGACGCCGGGCTGCGGGCCGCCGTGCGAGAGGCCGTCGACACCAGTGCGCTCGCGCGGAGCGTCTACGAGGGATACGCCAAGCGTGCCACCGGGCTGCTCGGCCCCGGATTCGCCTGGGCCGACGGCAAGCAGCTCCCGGTCACCGGCCGGGCGAAGGCCGCCAGAGCGCGCGGGCAGCGGCTCACCCTCGCCACGTACACCAACCGCGCCGAGCTGCCCGAAGTGGCAGCGGCCCTCCAACAGCAGCTGGAGCAGGCCGGGTTCAGGGTGCGGCTCGTTGTCAAGGACTACGCGCGGCTCGAAGCCGGGGCGCTCGACGGGGACTACGACGCGTTCCTCATGTCCCGCTCGACCGCGCTGGATACCGGCGACCCGGTCTCCTACCTCGCCTCCGACTTCACCGGTGACGGCAGCTTCAACATCGCGCAGTTGCGCGACGCGGCGGTGGACGCCGCGGTGCGCGAGGCCGCGGCTCTGGAAGGCGCCGAGCGGCAGCGGGCCGTGCTTTCCGCCGAGGCGGCGATCCTGCGCACCGACGCGGCCGTGCCGATCGTCCACGAGGAACATCTGCAGGGCGTCGGCGCCGGTGTGCGCGGCATCGTCCTCGACCCCTATGAGCGACAGTTCGTCGGCTTGGAGACGCGCGGCTGATGAAGACTGCCGCAGGCCGGATCCTCGCCGCCGGCGCACTGCTCGTGATGACCGCGCTGCTGCCGTGGCTGACCCGTACCGACCCCGCCCTGACCGTGCTGCACGCCCGCTACGGGGACGCCCCCGCGAGCCCCGGACAGCTCGCCGAGGTGCGGGACCAACTCGGCCTGGGGGAAGGGGTGTTCACGTTCCTCGGGCAGTGGCTGCGCGGGGTCGTGCACGGTGACCTCGGCACGTCGTGGGTCACCGGCGCCGATGTCGGGGCGGATGTGAGCGCCGCCTTCGGCGTGTCCCTCTCGCTGATGGCGTACGCGATGGTGGTCGCCGTCGTCGTGGCCCTCGTGCTGTGCGCGCCCTCGCTGTGGCGCACCCGCCCCGAGCCCGCGCACGGCGCGGGCGCCGGGCTCCTCGCCGCGCTCCCCGAGTTCCTCCTCGCCTCCGTCCTCGCGACGCTCTTCGCCGTACGCCTCGGCTGGTTCCCCGCACAGGGCTGGCAGTCACCCGCCTCCGCCGTGCTGCCCGCGCTCGCCCTGGGCATCCCGGCGGGCGCCGTGCTCGGGCGGCTCGGCCAGGACGCGCTGCCCGCCGCCTTCGCCGAGCCCTGGGTGCGCACCGCGCGGGCCAATGGCATGCCGCGCTCCCGGATCGCCCGGCACGCGGCGCGGCGCGCGCTGCCAGCCGTGCTGCCGCAGGCCGGACTGACGGTGGTCGGCCTGACCGGGGCCGCGGCCGCCGTCGAGGCGGTCTTCGCGATCCCCGGCCTCGGCGGCACCGCCGTCGCGTCCGCGCTCGACCTGGACCTGCCGCTGCTCCAGGGCTGCCTGTTGGTGCTGCTGGCACTGGGCGCGAGCGCGGCCGTGGCCGTCAATCTCCTACGGCGATGGCTGCTGGGCCCGGCCCTGAAGGCGGGCGCGCTGCCGTCGCTCGCGCGGACACGCGTGGGTGGACCGGCGCGGCTGTACGCCGCCGGGGCCCTGATCGCCGTACTGCTCACCGTGATCGTCTGGGGTCTGACCCGGGACCCCCTCCAAGTCCACCTCACGGCCCGCCTCGCCGCGCCCTCCGCAGCGCATCCGTTCGGTACGGACGCGCTGGGCCGGGATGTACTGGCCAGGCTCGGGCACGGGGCGCTGCGGACACTGGTGACGGCGGCGGTGGTGTGCGCCGTCTGCTGCGTCGTCGGGGTGGCGCTGGGCCTGGTCCGTTGGACGAGGGGCGTGACCGAGGTCGCCAACGCCATGCCCGCGATCCTCGCCGGGCTCCTTGTCACCGGCCTGTTCGGGGCGGGCATGACGGGCGCGGCGTTGGCGGTCGCCGCGGTCGGCTGGGCGCCGCTGGCCGCTCACACGGCAGCGCTGGCCGAGACGGAACGGGCCTCGGGACACGTGGCGGCGGCGGTCGTCACCGGCGCCGGGCACCGGCACATCCTTCGCCGCCACGTCCTGAGCGGGGTCCTGCCGCCGGTGGTCCGGCACGCGGTGCTGCGCCTGGCCCCCACGACACTGGCGCTGGCCTCCCTGAGCTTCCTCGGCCTCGGCACCCAGCCCCCCACCCCGGAGTGGGGCCGCCTCTTGATGGAGAACCTCCCGTACGCCGAACGCGCCCCGTGGTCGGTGCTCGCCCCGGCGGCTGCGCTGGCGTGCGTGGGCGCGATGGTCGCACTGGCCTCGACGTCGGGACGCCGCCGCTGAGACTGCGCCTGCACCGTGATCGCCCTCGCGGGAAGCGTCCTGGCGGCCAGGGCAGGCCTTACCGGGCGGCGGCAGGGCAGCAGGGCGAAGCGTGCTGCGGGTGGAGGTGCAGATGCAGGCTGTGCTGGTTGCGAATGATTGCTTCCTCGACGGGGGCACTGACCGCGACCAGACCGAGGCGGCCACTGGCGGCTTGCAGGGCGTGCCGCAGGCCGAGGATCATGTAGAGGCTTCCGTTGTCGCACCAGACCACTTCGCCGAGATCCAGGTGCAGATGACGGTGACCGTCCTCCATATGGGTGATGGCCAGGTCGCACAGCAAGTTGACGCTGAGTACGTCGAGTTCACCGGCCAGCGCAAAGGTGAGCACGTCTCCGCTGTCCGTGGCCTCCAGGGCGCGCACGCTCAGCCGTGGCGGGTCAGCCTCGGGCCGGGCGAGGGGTGAACCTTTCCGCATGATCCGCCTTGCGTGGTCGGGCAGAGAGACGGCAGGGCACGCCGTCGGCCGCCGCCTCGGGGAGTGACAGGCGCCGAGAGCCTCACGGCTCCCGGCGAGCACACTCCAGGGTGGTACCTGCGGACAGCATGGCAGGTCGGCATGGAAGCCGCGCCCGACTGCGGACAGGGCGCGGCTTTCCTGTCGGCGCTGTGTCCGGTTCCGCTTCGTCAGCACCGCCACCCACAGGCGTCGTCACCGGTATGGTCGGCGCATGAACGCCAGACAGGCAGCGGCCTGCGTCGTCGCGGCGGCGGCTGTCGCGGCGGCCGTCACCGGCGGCATCTGGACCACTCAGTCCACGGAAGCCGACAGCAAGCCCTCCCGCCAGGAACGGGAATGCACCCGGATCCTGGACCGGATCGAGCACGGCGAACGCGAGTACGCCGACCACCTGGCGGCGGACACGATCCCGCCCGAGTGCGTCCCCGAAGCGCGGAAGCGCGGTCTGCTCGACGAGGAACAGCACTGAGGCTGGGCGCACAGCCGCGAGTCCGTCTCATCGGATAGGCCAGCGATGGCTGCGAGTACATCGGCTGGGCGGTCACGGTGACGGGGGCTCAGTGACCTTCACCGGCTCGATCCCGGCGGCGCTGTGCCGCACCGACCAGTTTTCCAGTGCCGTCCGGCACGCGTGGTCCAGGTGGTGCAGGCCGGTGAGGTTCAGCCGGATAGGACGGTCCTGGGGCAGCGCCTCCAGGCTGTCGAGGATCTTCGGCAGCCGCAGGAAGGTGGCATTACCCGTCAGGAACACCTCGATGGGACCGGCGCCCTTGTCGATGACCTCAAGCCTGATGTGCGACGCCTCCCAGGCAGTCTTCGCCACGGACAGCGCCAGACCGATCAGCACGCCCTCGAACATGTTCACCGCGACGATCGCCACCGCGGTGACCATCAGGATCAGTGCCTCGCCCCAGTGCTCGCGCCACAGCGTCGCCGTCGCACGCAGCGGTATGAGCTTCCACCCCGCATGGACAAGGATGCCGGCGAGGGCCGGGATCGGGATGAGCGCCAGTGCGAAGGGCAGCAGCGCAGCGAACAGGAGCAGCCATACGCCGTGCAGGACACGCGAAGCCTTGCTCTGCGCGCCTGCCTGGACATTGGCGGAGCTGCGTACGATGACCGCCGTCATCGGCAGCGCGCCGAGCAACCCGCTCACGGCGTTACCCGTGCCCTGGGCGATGAGCTCCTTGTCGTACTCGGTACGCGGTCCGTTGTGCAGCCGGTCCACGGCCGCCGCGCTGAACAGGCTCTCGGCCGACGCGATCAGCGTGAAGGCCAGAACTGTCCCGAGTACGCTCACGTCGGCGAGCTCACCGAAGGCGTCGAGCCCGGGCAGGTGGATGGAGCCGGCAAGCCCTTGCACCTCGACCGTGTCGACCGGCATGGCGAACGCCAAAGAGGCCAGCGTGGCCAGCACGACCGCGGCGAGCGCCCCCGGGACGGTCCGTACGGCCTTGGGCAGCCGCTTCCACACCACCATGACGGCGATGGTGCCCGCGCCGAGAGCGAGCGAGGCGAGGGCCGTGCCGCTCCCGGCGGCATCGACCAGCGCCTGGGGGAGTCCAACGACCTTGCCAAGGCCGGAGGTTGGGGCCTTCATGCCTGCCGCGGCGTACAGCTGGCCGGCGATGATCACGAGCCCGATGCCGGCGAGCATGCCCTCGACGACCGAGACCGAGATGGCCCGGAACCAGCGCCCCAGTTTCAAGAAACCCATGGCCAGCTGGAGAAGGCCGGAGGCGAGCACGATGACCCCGAGTGCGGGCAGTCCGAATTCCTGTACGGCCTCGAAGACCAGGACGGTCAGTCCGGCGGCGGGGCCCGACACCTGGAGACTGCTGCCGCGCATCATGCCGGTGACAAGACCGCCCACGATGCCGGTGATCAGGCCCAGTTCGGCCGGCACGCCGGAGGCCACGGCGACGCCCACGCACAGCGGCAGGGCGACCAGGAACACGACGAGCGAGGCGGCGAAGTCCTGCCGCAGATGAGGAAACTTCTTCCGGTGGTCCACGGCGGCCCTCACAGTGCCTGGAAGGTGTCGGAGTGCTTGTCATGGGCCAGTACGGACCGGTCCTTTGCCGCACCGTCGGGACGGGGCGTCGCGTGCGCGAGCCAGTCGCGCACCGCGGGGACGGAAGTCAGGTTGTCACCGCGTACCGGCGCGCCGACCGCGCCGCAGTGCGAGTGGCGGCATACGACGATGTCCCGGACCCCGAGCACCTCCACCGCGTACTCGATGGTGGCCGCCTCGCCCGTGGGCTGCTCGGCGGTGTACGGGGGGACGATGTTGCCCGCGGTCCGCAGCTCGAAGAGCTCACCGGGACGGGCTCCGGTGATCAGGGGTTGCATATCGGAAAGTTCCTCCTGGCACGCCAGTTGACGGCGCGTCGGTGTGTGTGCGGCGGTGGGCTCGCCGGGGTTCACACTGGCGGCAAGATCCTTAAGGCAACCTGAAGCCACCTGAAGCCGTCTTCAGGCTCCGGTGGCAGGATGGGAACCGTGTGCCTGTTGATCGAGGGCGTGGCGTGCTTCGCGCCCGGCGGGCCGAATCCGGCGGCGGAGTCCCGGACCCCTGAAGTCCGGCCGCGATGAGTTTCGCCGTGGTGTCCGGTCTGTACTTTCACACCCGATCGACCGCCATCGACGACAGCAGGAGAGCATCATGACCGTCACCTACACCTTCGACGTCTTCTCCAGCCTCGACGGCTTCGGCGCCGCCAGCGGCAACTGGACCGGCTACTGGGGCAAGCAAGGCCCCGAGCTGCTCGATCACCGCCTCGCCCTGTACGGCGAGGAGCAGCGGATGGTCTTCGGCGCCCACACGTATCGGGCGTTCGCGCGGATGCTGGCCGAGAGCACCGAGGAGTCCGACGTGCGTGACGCATGGGTCACGCGGATGAGGAGCCTGCCGGCAACGGTGGTGTCGACGACCCTGGAGGGGCCACTTGACTGGCCGGACGCGACCGTCGTGAGTGGTGATGCCGTCGACGTCGTCGCTCGGCTCAAGAAGGAGTCCGAGGTGCCGTTGCGCTCGCACGGCAGCCTGTCGATGAACCGGGCGCTGATGGCTGCCGGTCTGGTCGACCGCGTACAGGTGACGCTCTTCCCTGTGATCACGGGTCGGACCGGTCTGGAGCCGATCTTCCAGGATGCTGCCGACTTCGACCTGGAGCTGATCGAGAACCGGACGCTCGACGGCAACATCCAGGAGCTCATCTACCGGCCCACCCTGCATGTCTGAGTCCGTCTCGTTCCCCCTGTGACGGCATCGCCGCCGCGTCGAGCCGGCCCGCACACGACTCGTGTACGGCGGCGACACCGGACCGCGCCGTCTCCAGACTCCGTACCGCCTCACGCGCAGGCTCGATCAGCGCCTGACCCGACTCGGTGAGCACCGGCCGCCCAGGGAACGGCTCAGATGATCATGACTCGGCGCCCGCGTGTGTGACCGGCTTGGCTGTCGATGTGCGCCGCCGCGGCTTCGGCGAGCGTGTACGACTTCTCGACCGGGATGTGGAGTTTTCCCCGCGAGATGAGGCCGGCGGCCTCGACGAGCGCCGCCGGCACGCTCCCGGCCACGCCGGAGAACCGGACGCCGAGCTTCGGCGCACCGAGATCGGCGATGGTGATCACCTTCTGCGGATCCCCGGTCAGCTCGACGAGCTCGCGGATCACGCCCGAGCCGGCCAGATCGAGCGCCGCGTCGACATGGCCGAGCTGCCGGACTCGCTCGACCCAGCCCTCGCCGTACGTCGTGGCGATGGCCCCCAGGCCGCGCAGATAGTCCTGGTTCGCGGCTCCTGCCGTGCCGATCACCGTGATGCCGCGGTCGCGGGCGATCTGCAACACCGCCGATCCGACTCCACCGGACGCGCCGCTGACCAGCAGTGTCTGCCCGGGCCGCACACCGACCTCGCGGATGATGCGCAGCGCGGTCTCGACCACGGAGGGGTATCCGGCCGCCTCTTCGAACGTCAGGCCCTCGGGCATAGGGGCCCAGGCCGACAGCACGGCGAACTCGGCGTAGGTGCTTGCCCCTTCGCCGAACACGCGGTCGCCGAGCTCGACCCCTTCGACGCCCTCACCGACCTCGTCCACAAGGCCGGAGGCGTCAATGCCGACTCCGGCGGGCAACTCGGTCGGATGGGCCCCCAGGACCTGGCCTTCGCGAACCCTCCAGTCGACGGGGTTCACGCCCGCCGCCCGTACGGCGATGCGTATCTGGCCGGGGCCCGCGTGGGGCTCCTCGGCGTCTATGAGGTGCAGGACGTCTGGACCGCCGAACTCGGCGAAGCTCACTTTCTTCATGCGGACGAACATAACACTAACCGTTAGTGTTTAAAAACGGTTACATCTTTGTATTTGATAGTGCCAGCGCATGACCGTGTCGTCCGGACGCCGTGAGCGCAAGAAGGCCGCGACCGGTCCCCTGCTCCGGTCGCGGCCCCGCTGGGGTGAACGTCGGTCATCGGCAGTCAGCAGCAACTGCCGGCGGCATCGGCCTTGACGACGTACACCTCCCACGGCTCTTGACCGGGGCCGTGGACCCAGACCTTGTCCTGGAGGGCGTAACAACAGGTGGTGTCGTTCTCCTCGGACGCGGCAAGTCCGGCCTCGCGCAGGCGCGTGGTGGCGGCGTTCACGTCCTCGGTGGTGGCGACCTCGACGCCGAGGTGGTCCATGCGGGTCTCTTCGCCGCTGTCGCCCTCGATGAGGACGAGCTTGAGAGGCGGCTCGGTGATGGCGAAGTTGGCGTAGCCGTCGCGGAGTTTGGCCGGTTCGGTGCCGAAGAGTTTGGTGTAGAACGCGATGGACGCGGCGAGGTCGGGGACGCGGAGGGCTAGCTGTACGCGGGACATGGCGAACCTCCTGATGGGGTGGACGGGTGGAGTGTCAGATCAGCAGCCGCCGCAGGCCTGCCCCTGCGCGGCCTTGGCCTTGGCCTCGGGCTCGTCGAACAGGCCCGCGCCGCCGCAGACTCCGGTCTCCGGCAGGGTCAACTCCACGCGCTCCGCGGCCTCTTGGTCTCCGGCGAGGGCGGCGGCGATGGAGCGGACCTGCTCGTAGCCGGTCATGGCGAGGAAGGTCGGGGCGCGGCCGTAGGACTTCATGCCGACGAGGTAGACGTCCTTCTCCGGGTGGGAGAGCTCGCCCACGCCGTGTGGGTAGACGGTGCCGCAGGAGTGCTGGTTGGGGTCGATCAGTGGGGCCAGTTCGACGGGGGCCTGGAGGCGCTCGTCCAGGCCCAGGCGCAGCTCGGCGAGGAAGGAGAGGTCGGGGCGGAAGCCGGTCAGGACGATGACCTCGTCGACCGGATCCAGGCGGCGGCCGTCCTCGGAGGCCAGGACCAGCTGCTCACCCGACTTCTCGACCGTGGTGGTGCGAAAGCCGGTGACGGCGTCGGCATAACCGTCGTCGACGGCTGCCTTCGCGGCAAGGCCCAGCGCGCCGCGGGCCGGAAGCTGGTCGGCTTCGCCGCCGCCGAAGGTGGCGCCGCCGATGCCGCGTCGCAGGACCCACGCGGAGTGGGTGCCGGGGGTGTCCTTGGCGAGTTCGGCCAGGTAGGCGAGCGCGGTAAAGGCGGAGGCTCCGGAGCCGATGACGGCGGTGCGCTTCCCGGCGTAACGGGCGCGTAGGGATGGGTCCTTGAGATCGGGCACGCGGTAGGAGATGTGCTCGGCGGCGGCCTTCTCGCCGAGTGCGGGCAGTCCGTCGCCGCCGATCGGGCTCGGCGTGGACCAGGTGCCGGAGGCGTCGATGACGGCGCGGGCGGTGATCCGCTCCTCGCGCCCGTCGGCGTACGCGATGTGGACGGTGAAGGGCTGCTGGTCGCGGTCGGCGTCGACGACCCGGTCGCGGCCGAGCCGGGAGACGCCGGTGACCGTCGCGCCGAAGCGGACCCTGTCGCCCAGGACGTCGGCCAGCGGCTGGAGGTAGCGCGATGCCCAGTCGCCGCCCGTCGGGTACGTCGCGCCGTCGGGCGCGGTCCAGCCGGTGGGGGCCAGGAGCTTCTCGGCCGCTGGGTCGACGACCTCGGCCCAGGTGGAGAAGAGGCGTACGTGGCTCCACTCGCGTACGGCGCTGCCGGCGGACGCCCCGGCTTCCAGGACCAGGGGCTCAAGTCCGCGCCCGACGAGGTGTGCGGCGGCGGCCAGGCCGATGGGACCGGCTCCGATCACCACGGCGGGCAGGGCGGTGGTGGATGCCGCGGCGGTCGGCTCGCTCATGGTGACTCCCCGTTGTTCCTGTTTCGACGTTTGTCGATGGCTTGTGTCGCCAGCGTCGCACTTGATTCGACAGGCGTCAACATAGACATTCATCGAAGTGTCAGGAAGGAAGGAGGCCGGGGAGGTGTCGCCCGGGGTGGCGGACGGAGTGGCCGGTCCCTGGAGTCATTGCTTCGACATGTGTCAACATAGACGTATGTCGAATACGAAAGTACTGCCGCTGCTGGAGTCGGAGAGCGTGACTCCGTGCTGCCCGCCTCTGGCCGAGCGGCCGATGAACGCCGCGGAGGCTGAAACGGCCGCGCCGATGTTCAAGGCGCTCGGCGATCCGGTGCGCCTGCGGCTGTTCTCCGCCGTCGCCTCGCACGAGGGCGGCGAGGCCTGCGTGTGCGACATCTCCGACGTCGGCGTCTCCCAGCCGACCGTTTCCCACCACTTGAAGAAGCTGAAGGAGGCGGGGCTGCTCACCTCTGAGCGGCGCGGCACCTGGGTCTACTACCGCGTCGAGCCGTCCGTGCTCGCCGCGATGGGCCGGCTGCTGGCTCCCGCGCCCGCTGCGGCCTGACCGAGGCGAAACCCGGCCAGGGGGCGGCCTCCAGAGCCCGCGCCGGCGGTGCGTACCGGCTCAGCAGCAGTCGCACCCCGCCTGGCAGGCACACGCGCCCGCCCCGGTGACGGGGGCCGCGGCCGTGGGAGCGCCAGTGCCGGCGGACGGTGCGCAACAGCCCTTGCCGCGCCAGGCGTCGCGGCCCTCCTTGATGGCGATGGCGGCGATGACCAGGGCCGCGATCGGGTCGGCCCAGGACCAGCCGAGTGTCGCGTTGAGGGCCAGGCCGACCAGCAGGACGGCGGACAAGTAGGTGCACAGCAGGGTCTGTTTGGAGTCGGCGACCGCGGAGGCGGAGCCGAGTTCGCGGCCCGCGCGGCGCTGGGCCGCGGACAGGAACGGCATCACCGCCAGCGACAGGGCGGCGATGACGATGCCGGGGATGGACCGTTCGGCCTCGCCGGTTCCGGTCAGGGCCCGTGCGGCGTCGACGCCGACGTACGCGGCGAGCGCGAAGAAGGAGACGGCGATGATGCGCAACGTGGTCTTCTCCCGTGCCTCGCGCACGGCGTGCTCACGGGCGGAGAACTGCCAGGCGACCGCCGTGGCGGAGGAGACCTCGATGACCGAGTCCAGGCCGAAGCCGACCAGGGCGGTGGAGGAGGCGAGCGTCCCCGCGGTGAGCGCGATGATCGCCTCGATGGCGTTGTAGGTGATGGTCGCCGCGACCAGGAGACGTATGCGGCGGGCGAGCGCGTCGCGGCGCGCCGGGGACGTTCCGGGGGATGTCACGGTCATCAGCAGCAGCCCTTCGCCTCGGCGTCCGGGCAGGTGCGGTCGGTCTCGACCGCCACCACCGCGGCGCGCAGGTCATCCAGTGCGTGGCCCAGGCGCTCGTCCGCCAACTCGTAGCGGGTGCGGCGTCCATCGGGCACTGTGACCACCAGGCCGCAGTCCCGCAGGCACGCCAGATGGTTCGACAGCCGGGTGCGGGAGATCCCGAGCGCGTCGGCGAGGTCGGAGGGGTAGGCCGGGGCTTCCCGCAGCGAGAGCAGGAGGCGGCAGCGGATCGGGTCGGCGAGCGCGCGGCCGAAACGGGCCAGCACCTCGATGTCGGGGGCGACGGTCAGCACCAGTCGAAAGTACACGCAATCCTGAATTCAGGAAACCTTGAACTGAGAGGAAACCTTGAACTGTGCTGACCGGATACCGGGGCGGAGAGATCACGCCGCTGCCGTGAACTTCTTGCGCCAGGCCAGCGATACGTACACGAGCCCGACCAGCACCGGTACCTCGATGAGCGGGCCGACGACGCCGGACAGGGCCTGGCCGGAGGTGACGCCGAAGGTGGCGATGGCGACCGCGATGGCCAGCTCGAAGTTGTTGCCCGCCGCGGTGAAGGCCAGGGTCGCGGTGCGGTCGTAGTTCAGGCCGATGGCCTTGCCGAGGAAGAAGGTGCCGAACCACATGAGGGCGAAGTAGACCAGCAGGGGCAGCGCGATCCGTACGACGTCCAGCGGCTGGGAGGTGATGGTGTCGCCCTGCAGGGCGAAGAGGATGACGATCGTGAACAGCAGTCCGTACAGCGCCCAGGGCCCGATCCTGGGAAGGAACTTGGACTCGTACTTCTCGCGGCCCAGCTGCTTCTCGCCGATGCGGCGGGTCAGGAAGCCGGCCAGCAGCGGGATGCCGAGGAAGATGACGACGTTCAGCGCGATCTTCCACATGGAGATGTCGAGGTGCTGGCCGTCGCCGAGGCCGAGCCAACTGGGCAGCAGGTCCAGGTAGAACCATCCGAGCAGGCCGAACGCGATGACCTGGAAGACGGAGTTCAGCGCCACGAGCACGGCGGCGGCCTCGCGGTCGCCGCAGGCCAGGTCGTTCCAGATGATGACCATCGCGATGCAGCGTGCGAGTCCGACGATGATGAGCCCGGTGCGGTACTCGGGCAGATCCGCCAGGAAGATCCAGGCGAGGGCGAACATCACGGCCGGGCCCAGAACCCAGTTGATGACCAGCGACGACACCATGAGCTTGCGGTCGCCGGTGACCGCGTCGAGCTTGTCGTAGCGGACCTTCGCCAGGACCGGGTACATCATGATCAGCAGTCCGGCCGCGATCGGCAGCGAGATGCCGCCCATCTCCACCTTGGCGAGCGCGTCGTCCAGGCCGGGGATGGCCCGGCCCAGGCCGAGGCCGAGTGCCATCGCGAGCAGGATCCATACGGCGAGGAATCGGTCGAGCGTGGAGAGCTTCGCGACGACCGAGGAGTCCTCGGCGATCGCGGGTGCTTCGGTGCGGGTCACGGACAGGCCCTCTTGTTCTCGGCGGCGGTACGGGCGGACTCGGCCAGGTCGGCGAAGTGACCGGCGAGTGAGGCGATGACGTCCGGCTTGAGCTTGTAGTAGGTCCAGCGCCCGCACGGCTCGGTCTCCACGACCCCGGCCTCCCGCAGCACTCTCAGGTGGTTGGAGAGGTTGGTCTGCTTGGCGCCGGTCTCCTCCACGAGGTGGGTGGTGCACAGCGTCTCGCGGGCGAGCAGGGTCACGATCTGGAGCCTGAGCGGGTCGGCGAGAACCCGGATCAGATCAGTGTCGACTGACGTCATCATGGGCTGATACTTTCACATCACTCGGTGCTGATAACAGTCCGGGGTGATTCGTGGGGCCCGCCGAAGGGGTTCTCGTGGCCTCTGTCGACCAACTGAAGGAAGAACCGATGTCCACCACCACGCTCGCCTCCGTGCTGTTCGTCTGCGTCCACAACGCCGGCCGCTCCCAGATGGCCGCCGGATTCCTGAACCACCTCGCGGGCGACCGCGTCGAGGTCCGCTCGGCCGGCTCCCTGCCCGGCGACCAGGTCAACCCGGCCGCCGTCGAGGCGATGAAGGAGGTCGGCGTCGACATCGCCGACCAGCGGCCGAAGGTCCTGACCACCGAGGCCGTCCAGGCGTCCGACTACGTCATCACCATGGGCTGCGGCGACGCCTGCCCGATCTTCCCCGGCAAGAAGTACCTCGACTGGGCGCTTGAGGACCCGGCCGGTCAGGGTGTCGAGGCGGTCCGCCCCATCCGCGACGAGATCAAGTCCCGTATCGAGACCCTGATCGCCCAGATCGACGCGGAGTAGGGCGCGGACCACAGGAGGCCCCGCGACCTCGTTGGGGGAGTGCCGTACTGCTTACGGACCCCGGCGGGAAACGCCGCTCCCGTCGTGGCGCCCAGCGCGACCACGGGAGCGGTCAGGACAGGCCAGGCCTGCGCTCTGGCCTACGCTCGCCCCATGCGGCTGCTTCTGACCTCTGACACGCATGTTCCGGCCCGGGCGAAGGTACTGCCGGATGCCCTCTTGGCAGCCATGGAGGAGGCCGATGTGGTGATCCACGCCGGGGACTGGATCGATGAAGCCACACTCGATCTGTTCGAGGCCAGGTCGCGTCGGCTGATCGGCGTGTTCGGCAACAACGACGGCCCGCCGCTGCGCCGACGGCTCCCCGAAGTCGCCCGTACAGAGCTGGCCGGACTGCGCTTCGGTGTCGTACACGAGACCGGAGCGGCTACCGGACGCGAGCGCCGGTGCGCCGAACGCTTCCCGGACCTGGACGTCCTCGTCTTCGGACACAGCCACATCCCCTGGGACACGACCGCCCCCGGCGGGCTCAGGCTTCTCAATCCCGGCTCCCCGACCGACCGCAGGCGCCAGCCGTTCCGCACGTTCCTCACCTTGACCGTCTCGGACGGCGCTCTGCACGACGTGACGTCGCACCGGCTGCCGCCGAGGTCCAGTTCGTGAGCACAGCCGGCGCTTCGGCCGAACTCGGTCGACCGGATTGGTCGGGATCGGCGCGGGCGGTGTTGCGGACGGAACTGGGCTCAGCCGCATCATAGTTGTCATGAACTGGACTTCCGCGCATCTTCACGGTGCGCCAGGAGAAGGGCCACGACGCCATGAATAGATCCGCCACCAGGAGCTCGGTCCGGGCGAGCCTCACGCTCGCCGCGGCTCTGGCGTCGACCGTGCTCTGCGCCACGGCGAGTGCGGCCGTGCCCTGGGACACGAGCCACGGCACGGCAGCGGCCCTGGCCAGCCCCGTGAGCAGCGAACGCGGCTGCCCCATCGTGTACTTCGACCTGGGCGAGACCCTGGTGCACACCGCCGACGACGGAAGCACCGGCTATCAGCCCGGCGCGGCCTCCTATCTGCGCGACCTACGCGAACGCCACATCAGGATCGGCCTGATCACCAACGTTCCGCCCTCCTGGGGTACGACCGACGCCGAGCGCGCCGCCAGGCTGAAGAAGGAGGTCGACGCCACGTGGCGGGGCTCCGCGCCCTTCGCCTGGAAGGACTTCGGCGACCGGATCCTCACTCCCCGCACGGAGGCGGAACGCAAACCGGCTCCCGCCCTCTGGGAGCGTGCGAAGGCCGACTCGGGCCGCTGCCGGCTCGTCTACCAGGCGGAGACGGCCGAGGAGGTCGAGGTCGCGGCCTCGCTCGGCTATGTGCCGTACCAGGTCGCCCGGCCCCACCGGCCCGCGTTCCTGCCGGTCCGGCTGATCGAGCACCTCGGCCGGTCCTCCCGCTGAGCGAGGACCGCGAGCACCGCACCCGCTGACGTACGCCCCCTGCTGTGGGTGCGTACGTCGGCGGGTGTGTCATCCCCGTCCGGTTGCGCCACGGGAGCGCGGGCTGTCGGGCCGAGCGCGGCCGTTGTCCGTATCGGCCACATCAGCAGTGGTATGCGGAACCCCGGCCCCGTCCGGGAGCGCCCCCGAAGCCGCAGCCCCCTGATCCCGCCGCACCACCCCGCTGCGCACGAGCAGTTGGAAGGCTCCGAGCAGCACCGCCGTCGCGAGCGCGCTATGCCACAGCAGGGCGTCCAGGTGCCCGGCGGAGAGATAGGCGCCCGCGGCGACCGCGACCAGGGCGCACACCGCGCGGTCCACGATGCTCTCGACCGACAGCAGCGTGGCGCGCGGGGCGTGCGCGGGTACCGCGTCGTTCACCAGCTTGCGCTGCACCGGGTACGCGAAGCCGGTCGCGGCGGCGAAGAGGCACAGCAGCGCGACCACCGTCCACGGGCCGCCGAGCGTCATGGCCGCAAGGGTGCCCGCGAGCGCGAGACTGAGGATCGATACCCAGGCGACCGGTGTGAGGCGACGGCTCAGCCACTGCGGGCGGGCCGAGGCCACCGCCTCCGCCACCGTCATCGCGGCGAGCACCCCGCCGTGTGAAGCCTCCGCGATGCCGTGGTCGAGCAGGATCGGCTGGAACAGATTCACCTGGCAGATCCGAGACAGCGTAAAGACCGCCACGCCCTGCACCATCACCAGGGCCAGCCACCGGGAGGAGGCGACACAGCGCAGCGCGGAACCCGCGTCCCGCAGGAACGCGCCGCCCCTGCGCCCGCCTTCAGTCCGCTCGGCGGTCTTCGCCGTACCGCCGTCCGCCGTGGCGAGCCGGGGCAGCGCGACGGCACAGACGAGGGAGCCCGCCGCGCTGGCGGCACTGAGCACATAGGGAGCCGCGTGGGCGACGGACATCAGGGGCCCGACGAGCGGCCAGCACACGACCTTCGCCGCCAGACCCAGGGCCCGTGCGGTGCCCTCCGCCTTCAGGTAGTGCTCGTCGCACTTCTCGGCACGCAGCCCGTCGTACAGATAGGCGCTCGCCGCACCCGAAGTGAGCGAACGACCGACGGCGATGGCGAGGAAGTGGACGAGGAAGCCGGTGTACGAGGCGCTGAACACCGGAGCCAGGTTCGCCGCCGTCATGACCACGGCGCCGGCCCGCAGGCAGTTGCGGGTGCCGATCCGGTCGGCGATCAGCCCGGTCGGGATCTCGAGCAGGCAGAAGGCCACGTAGTAGATGCTCTGGATGCCGAAGATCTGGGCGTCGCTGAGCCCGGCCGCCTTCTGGTAGGCGTAGAACACCGGCATCCACCACAGCAGGTTGAACAGTAGCTGGAAGCCGTAGTTCAGCCGGATGATCCGGCGGGCGGTGTCCGTCAGGCCGGGGCGCGCCTCTATTCCGGGACGTGGCCACCGAGGTCGCGGGCTCACAGCGCGTACGGGCGGATCTGGACCAGCCGGAAGTCGCCCTGCTCGGTCATCAGCCACTCGATGTCCAGCGGCTTGTCCACCTCATGGCCATCGGATTCCGACCCGCTGAAGTGGGACTGCAGGAGCCGCCCGGTCAGGGACAGGTCGGCGAGCCGGGCCCGGGTGGCGACGGACAGAGCCTCGCCCCAGGAGCCAAGGGCGACGGTGCGGCCGCCGCCCTCCACCGTGTTGTACAGGTATTGCTGGGGCAGGACCGAACCGTCGACCACTTGTTCCGGGGAGCCGGGAGAGCAGTTGAGGTAGACGTTGCGGAAGTCCTCGCGGCGGGTCGGGTCGCAGGTCACCAGGACGCCTCCGAGGGAGGCGGGCACGTACTCCTGGATGATCACGCCCATGTAGGTGTCGTCCAGGGAGATGCCGACCTGGTGGCGCAGCCGGACGCTGCGGGGCGACAGCATGGAGGCCCACACCTGGCGTACGGCGTCCAGGAGTTCGCCGGTGGAGTGGACGGTGGTGACGGAGTCGTAGACGCCCGCCGCGGAGAAGCCCGGAAGGTCCTCGGCGTTGGACGAGGAGCGCACCACCAGGCGTCGGCGTGAGGCTGCGGTGGTGGGGAAGGCCTGGTTGATCTGCCGGGTGACGGACTCGGGCAGGTGCGTGTGCCGGATCAGGTGCTGGAGTTGCAGACAGAGTGCGTCCAGGGCATCGATGGCGTCGAGTTCGAGCGCCATCTTGAGCTTGCCGATGCCCTGTTGGAGTGCGGGGGAGGAGGCGAGGAAGTGCTGCTGGAGTGCGAAGGGGAGCGCGACTCCGTCCGGGGCGCCGACCGTCGAGGCCGCGAAGTCGGCCGCGCGGGCGCGTAGTTCGGCCAGGGATGGCGTGCTGAGGCCGAGCCGCGCCGCGAGGTGCCCGTAGAGGTCGTCGCGCGGCGGGCGTGGCCTGGCGTAGAAGGCGGTCAGGTCGGCGCTGCGGCTGTCGAGTACGTGGTGCAGCTCGCCGAGGTTGGCCGCCTTGGTGCCGTAGCGGTCCCGGTCGGTGCTGCGCAGCCGGTGCAGGGCCAGTACGGGGGTGTCCTCGAGCAGGGGCGGCTGCAGGCGTATGCGCTGCTGGTGCCAGGCCGGAGCCCGCAGGGGCGGCTCGTGGTCGAGCCGTTCCAGGGAGATCCCGTCCTCGCGCACCTGGTAGCGGACCCACGCGCCGTCCAGCGCGTCCTTCTCGACGAGTTGTTCCAGGTCGCGCACGATCGCGTTGGGTATGCCCCAGCCGGAGGCGAGGACGTTGGTGTGCGAAAGCGGCGTGATCGGCGCGGTGTTGAGGAATCCGGCCACCCGGGGTACGTCGTCCGGCAGGCACGGCATGGCCACGATGTCCGCCCAGCCGAGCCCGGCCTCCGCCGCCGCGTACTGCTCGTGCGTACGGAAGAACCGCAGTCGCCCGGTGGCCTCGCCGGGGTTCAGCGGCGTCCGCGTCCTGGCGCCGAAGAGCTCGTGGCTCAGGATGCGCGGCACGCGCAGTTCGCTGATCGCCGCCAGCTCCTCCTCCTGTCCGTGGTTGGCGGGCTTGAGGAGTACCGGCAGCCTGCCGTCGACCCTCTCTCGTACGAACGCGTAGAAGAACGAGAGCAGTTCGCCGTGCATGGTGTCGGCCTCGGTCGTCTCCAGGACGAGGAAGGTGCGTTCGCGGCCCTCTGTGTTCTGTTCGGTGTGCAGGGACAGCACACCGAGGAGGAAGCGGCGCCCGGGGTCCATGTAGACGGAGGCGTTGAACGCGTCCAGATCCGCGTCGAGCGCGGCGAGTTCCATGCCCAGGACGCGGGTGGCGACGTAGTTGACGTGGAAGGGGTGCGCGGCCGTGTCGAGCACGTGCCAGGTGTTCTCGGCGCGGTCGACGACGACCTTGAGGTACGGGTGACCGGCCAGGACACCCGAGAGGGTACGGAAGAGCGGCAGGGAGAGGTTCTCGCCGACGACCGTGCGGTCCGTGACCGGTTCGGCTGCGCCGGTGAACAGCTGGGCGGTCATCGGGAAACCTCCTCGGGCCGCGCGGCGGGCAGGACCCGGGGCAGGGCGTCCACCAGGGTCTCGAAGTCGCGGAGCACCGTTCGCGGGTCGGTGGCGGAGAGCAGGCACAGGGCCGCCATGGTGTTGGCGCCTGCGGCCGGGTCGTAGACCGGCACGATGCTGCCGTCGGCGAGCGAACTCTCCGCGACCACCGAGAGCTCGCTGCCCGGGCTCAGCGGCACGTCCGCCGCGACCGCCGAGAAGTCCCAGACCTTGCGGTCCTGCCAGGCCTCGCCCTTGCCGTCGACCGCGAGGACGACCAGGGAGCCTGCCGCGCCGCGCGCCTGCGCCGGCGTGAGAGCCTGCTCGGGCCACTCGACCGGGCGGTCCAGGAGGTGATCGACGAGCATGCCGATGAGGTCGAGCCCGAAGACCTCCTCGACCTGCGGCACCGTCATCGCGCCGCCGAACCGGGCGGCCGTCTCGATCAGCCACATGCCGCCGTCCGCACCGAGCTTGATCTCGGTGTGGGTTCCGCAGTCGCGCAGGCCCAGGGCATCGACGGACTGCCGGGCGAGGGCCACGATCCGGTCCTGGGCGTCCTGGGACAGCAGGGCGGGGGTGATGCACGCACGCTCGGTGAACGGCTCGACGGTGGGCATCCGGCCGCTGAGGCAGACCGGGCGGAACGCGCCGTCCGCCACTACGCCCTCGACGCTGACGTAGTCGCCCCAGCCGGGCTCGTCGAACCAGTCCGAAGCGGCGCCGGTCACGATCTGCTCGACCACGAAGTCCGCGTCGGCCTCGGCGACATGAAGCTCCGCGTACCCCAACTGGGCCGATTCGGCCATCACTTCACCCGATCGCCGCCAGGCGGCGGACACCTCGTGCGGGGAGCGGATGATCTGGTGCGCGGTGGATCCGGCGCTCCAGGCCGCCTTGAGGAGCAGCGGGAAGGGCAGGTGATCGGCTGCCGAGTGCAGGTCGGCCTCCGAGGCGACAGGGCGGAACTCGGGCTGCGGCAGGCCGTGTTGCTGCCAGGTGCGCCGCATCAGACGCTTGTCACGGGAGAGCGCGGCGGCGGCGCCCGCGCCGGCCAGGCCGAGCTCCTCGCACGCCTCGGCGACGGCGACGACCGCGTACTCGGAGAAGGTGAGCACCGCGTCCGCGCCCACGGCCTTGGCCTGCGAGACGATCAGGGACACCAGGTCGGAGCGGTGCGCGTCGGTGGGCGTCACCACCGCGGCACACAGTTCGCGGGCGGAGCTTGCCACGGTGGGAGGAAGAGCGCTGAGCGCCAGCAGGTGCACTTCTGCCCTCGCGGCCGCCCGGGACAGGACGTGACCGAGCGGCGGACCACCCTTGGCGTGCACTAACAGCACCTTGCTCACTGAAGTTCATCTCCATTCGTGCGGTTGGTGAGTGGTCGCCCTACGAATCGGTGACGCGCGTAGAGCGTCGGGACCACCCGGTGTACGTAGCGGGGCGTGTTCACCCGCACACTCAAGGGGACCAGTCGCCAGGTGGTCGCAGCGTCGGCGGGGACGCCTGCGACTCAGGCAAATGCCTGAGTCGCAGGCCGTGTTGGGCCGCCGCACGTTCCGCGGTCGGCTGCCACTTCGGCTGAGAACCGAGCATGTCCGGCAGTAGGACGGGATACGCAACGCGTGGTGACTGAGCGTCAATTGCCGTATACGGACGGAGAGACCGCTGTGGACGATTCCAGCCTCAAGGCGCTGCTCGAGCAGCTTCCCGTGTTCTGGTGGGAGGTCGACGAGCCGTGGCAGGTCCTGGAGAGGGGAGGCGGCGCCTTCGCCGACACCCGTACAGCGCAGCGTTTCCTGGACCGGATGCACCAGGAACTCTCGGCCATGGGGCACTCATCGCAGGACGGCCGCTGGCAGGCCCGGTTCGACGGCCGCACCTTCGACGTGAGCTGGCCCCTGGACGAGAACCGCGCCCACAGCCGTACACGCGGCCTCGCGGTCGAGGTCGACGCCCACCCCGAAATCCCGCGCCGGTACGCCGCCTTCGCGGACCTCGTCGACCTGGCCCCGGCCGCCGCCTTCATCCGGGACCGAAGCGGACGCTACCTATGGGCCAACCACGCCTACGCGCACCTCTACGGCACCACCGCGGAGGAACTCGCCGGCAAGTGCATCGAGGACTTCGACGCCCCCGCCGAGGCCGCCCAGTTCCGCGCCCTCGACCAGGAGATCCTCACCCGGGGTACGCCGGTACGCCACACGCTCAGCTACCGCCGCCCAGATGGCAGCGCCGGTCAGACGGTCGGCCATCGTTTCCCCGTACGGGAGAACGCGGAGACCTGCGTGGCCGGAATCTACGTGGACATCACGGACCACGTCCGCGCCACGGCCCAGCGGCAGGAGGCGGAGGAGAACCTCCAGGCGCTGCGCGACCACAGCGGTCTGCCCTGCGCACTGCTCTCGGTCAACGGACGCGTGATCGAGGCGAGCGCGGCGGCCGCCGAACTGTTCCACCTCAGCCTGCCCGAGCTTGTCGGCCGTCGCGTGCACACCCTGCTCGCTCCCGACCCCGACCTGGAAGGACTGCACCGCAGATGGAAGGGGCTGATAGCCCGCCGCACCAGACGGGTGGAGACGTCCGCGGCCCTGGTCGACAGCCAGGGGCGACAACGCCGCGCACACCTCCACCTGACGACGGTCGGCCATTCCGCTGCCCGGGCCCGGCACGTGTGGGCCGTCGTCACCCACCAGAGCCTGGCCCACGAGGCCCATCCGTCGCTCACCGCCGCGCAGATCCGCATCCTCTCCCTCCTGGCGGAGGGCTGCAGCAACAGTGACATCGCCACATCGCTGAAGCTGTCCCGGCAGACGGTCGACTACCACCTCAGCCGCCTACGGCAACACCTGAACGCCGCAACCCGCCCCGCCCTCGTGGCCCGCGCCTACGTCCTCGGCATCCTGGCCCCACGCGCCTGGCCTCCGCGCTCTGTCACGGCGGCGCACCCGCTCAGCACTGTCTGAGGAACGGGGGGGGCGCGGCAGGAGGGAGGCATGGGGAGCGACGAACCACGGAGGTGTCGTCTTTGTCGTCTTCCCACGCTTCTCCCCACCACCCGAATGGCGCGCACACACCTCTACGGCAGACAGGCCCTGCTGCCTGGCCGGACCTACGCGCTGGGCTTCACCGGATGAACCCGAGCAAGATCACTTCACGTAAAGACCCTGACTGTCTGCCCGGTGTCACCGCTCCACGTTCCGCGCCAGAATTCCGAGGGTCGCGCGAAGGCCTGCCTCAGGGATGACCGGGAAGATGCCCGCGTCCCGGTACCGCTCCTCGATTTCGCTCCAGTCGTAGTACGAAGTCACCAGCGTGCCGCCCTCGGCGGCGCTGAGCCGGTAGCCGTAGAGGTGCCGGATGGGAGGCTGTATCTGGCCGGAGATGGTCCATTCGATCAGGGCGTCCTGCTCGAATTGCGTGATGATGACGGTGACGTCGTACTTGCCCAACGGGTAGTCGTTCAACGCCTCACGGTCCATGTGGACGACGAATTCGTCGCCGGCTCCGCGCACGGGTTTCCCCTCGGCGGACTGCAGCATTCCTGAACTGTCGATCGCCACGTGTCCGGCGGGGTCACACAACAACGCGAAGATTTTCTCCGGGGACGCGGCTATCTGGCGCTGTACTTCGAATCGCTCTGTCGTCATGGGCGCCACCCTTGCACGATCACGTAACCCGGGACCAGCAGAAGCTGATGATCCGGTTGCCGGGCAGGGGGCTACGGAGCGCCGATGCGCTCAGGGAGTCGAAGCTCCGCGGACGCCGCTGGCGCGGTCGACGCCGCGCTCGGCATCAGGTGCTGCGGTCCCTGGGCCGGCCGCTGCGCAGCGGCGGAGTCAACGTGAGACTGATTCGATGTCACCCATGGCGATCACCGGTTTCATCTTGGGGTCGAGCCATCTCAGGAGTTCAGACATCTTCTTACGCGGTAGCGCCACGCATGCCTGTGTCGGCCCACCATGTTCGATGTGGATGAAGATGCCTCCACCGCGTTCGGGCCCCAGCGGTCGTACGAGGTCTCTGGGCGGAGTGCCGGGCTGACGGTTGTAATTGATGGCCACCACGTGGTCAAAGGCCCCCTTGAGGGACTGCCCCAGGAAGCCGACGCCGTCCTCGTCGTAGACGGGGGACTGGTCGTAAGGCAGCTTGGAACCCGGGTCGGGCAGCAGACCGCCGGCGTCGCTGAGGCCGAATACCCCGACCGGAGTGCTCCGGTCGCCTGCGATGTGCCGGGCGGTCCAGCCGCGCTGGCCGTTGCGGGCCGGCCACGGTTCGAAGACTCTGCGCCATCCGCCCATGGCCTCGCGTTCGAACAAGTGGACTGTGGCGTAGCTGGAGTCGGGCGCGTCTCCTGACACCAGGACAACCTGCTTGGCGCCCATGCGGTCCACGGTGTTCTGCATCTGTTGCCCGAGTTGGGGGATTGTGGTGGGCCGCTCATCGAACGCTCTTTGGCCGTGGGTTTGGTGTGGCGGTGCATTATTGCCCGACTGGCTGTCGGCCGGAGCTCTTTCGTTGCTGCACCCACTGAGGGAAACCGTGCAGATGAGCAAGGGGACGATCAGTCGGGGCAGCGTGGTTTTGAGCACTCCCGCATTATCGGGCAATTCTACTATTTCGCTCGGAAGTCGAGAGCGTGTCGCCGCGAAGGTGGTGTCGGTGAGCTGGACGTTCCTGTCGCGTTCTTAGGGTTCCGCTGTGGGTAGCCTGCGGGCGTGGACATCGAACCGAGCACTGAGGGCTGGCTGGAAGACACGCGGATGTCCTACGACACCGTGGCTGCAAGCTACGCAGACATCACGCGTCACCTCCTGGATGAGACGCCGGAGGAGCGCGCTGTCCTGGCCTTGTTCGGGGACCTGGTGCGCGCTCAGGGTGGCGGTCCCGTCGCTGACGTGGGATGCGGGACGGGGAGGATCACGGCTCACCTGTGTCAGTTGGGTATGGAGGCGTTCGGGATCGATCTCTCGCCCGGGATGATCGAGGTGGCGAGGCGCGACCACCCTGGCCTTCGGTTCGAGCTCGGCTCCATGACGGACCTCGCTCTCGCGGACGGCTCGATGACTGGCTTGGTCGCTTGGTTCTCGTTGATCCATGTCCCCGACGAGGAGGTCACCTCGGTCTTTGCGCACTTTCAGCGCGTGCTTCGGCCGGGCGGGCGTCTTCTGCTCAGCTTCCACGTCGGTGATGAGTCGCAGTTGAAGACACAGGGGTACGGCGGGCACCCGATGAAAGTCCATGTCCATCGTCGCCAGCATCGTCAGATGACCGCCTGGCTCAGCGACGCAGGCTTTACCGTCGAGGTACACAGGACTGTGACCTCTGCGGAGAGCGCCCTCGGGGGAATTCTGCTCGCTTGCCGCCAACCTGATTCTCAGTGAAATCATTCAACTCCTGGCGGCGACACTGCTGCGCTCCGTCGTGATCACCTTGGACAGCCTGGGCGTCAACATCGCCCTGCACCCGAGGCGGGCTTCAGGGCCGCGGCGTACTCGAGGGTGGTGTCGGTGGCGTCGTGCCAGTGTTCCTCGCTGGCCGGGCATTAGACCGTCTGGTCGGCGGTGGCCAGCACCACATAGCCGTCGCGGGCGCCGGGGGTGAAGCGGACCGGGGCGGCGGCCAGACGGGACGGAGGGAGTCCCGATCGGGATCGGGTTGCGGTAGGCGTCGTCGGTGAAGCGCTCCGACAGGATCCCCAGGCTCGGCGAAGCACGCCTAACCAGGTCCACTTGTCCCCGCAACAGACCACGGCAGGTCGACGAGCGCCCCACCGAACTGCACGGAACGGCCGTTGATGGCGACAGGGCGTCCGCGACCATCGGAGTAGAGGCCAAGGATGCCGGATCCCGCAGCCCGCCATAGCCTGGACACCTCGGGGCTGACCATGGAGGTTCGTCATGCCCCGCCCCGTCTGGTCCGGCGCGATCTCGTTCGGTTTGGTAACCATTCCCATACGCGTTCTGCCTGCGACCGAGAACCACAGCATCCGTTTTCACCAGTACCACACGGAAGACATGGGCCGGGTTCGTACGAAGAAGATCTGCGAGATCGAGGACCGCGAGGTCTCGAATGGAGAGATCGGCAAGGGGTTCGAGGCGTCCAAGGACACGATCGTCGCGGTCGCCGATGAGGAACTGGACGAGATGCCTCTCCCCACGGCCAAGGCGATCGAGATCGCGGCGTTCGTGCCCTACGAGACGATCGATCCCATCCGCATCGGGGAGGGCTACTACCTTCAGGGCGACGGGCAGGTTTCCGCGAAGCCGTACACGCTGCTCCGCAAGGCGCTGGAGCGCAGCAGCAAGGCCGCCATCGCCAAATTCGCGTGGCACGGTCGGGAGAGGCTGGGCCTCCTCCGCGTGCAGGACGACGTCATCCTCCTGCACGCCATGAAATGGGATGACGAGGTGCGTAGCCCCGACAGCCTCACACCGAAGGGCGTCGACCTCGACGACAAGGAGATCGACGAGGCAGTGCATCTCATCGACTCCATGACGGTCGACGACGTCGTCGGCCATGACTGGGCCACCGACCGCTATACCGCCGCCCTGGAGCAGGTCATCCACGCGAAGGCCGAGGGGAAGAAGCCGCCCAAGCCCGACGTGGAGGAGGCGCCGACGGGGAAGGTCGTCGACCTGATGGCCGCCTTGCGGGAGTCGGTGTCGAAGGCGAAGGCCTCCCGAGGAGAGGATGGCGAGGACGGGCAGGGCGCCACCGTCCACGAGATGAGGCCCAAGAAGAAGACGGCGAAGAGGGTTCCCGCCAAGAAGGCCCCCGCCAAGAAGACCGCGGCGAAGAAGGCAGCCGACAAGAAGACGACGGCGAAGAAGTCGAAGTCGGCCTGAGCGGGAGGGCGGGGGCCGGCGAGTGCAGTTTCAGCACGCTGAGGGCCGGGCCGGGCGTGGCCCGGCCCCTGTCGGGGCGGCTTTGCGGGCACGCGGACGACGTTCTCGGCGCCCGTGCGGTGGCGGTGGGCCTCCTTTGCGTGTGATGGGGCCCGTACGGTTCCTCGTGCTCCAGCAGATCCCCGACGTGTACGGACATGGGCTTGTGCCATGTGGGGCGCTGTTCGATGACCTGGTCCGGAGAGGACTTACAGGTGAGCCGAGGCGTTCAGCCGCCGCCCTTGTCGCGGTCCGTGCGACCACGCTGCTGGTCTCCTTCAGCCCGCCGTGCGGAGGAGGCGGCCGCCTCGCGCTCGACGGTGCCCTGTTCCCGATCATCGCGAGCGTCAGCACGGTGCAGCATCGCTTCGTCGCGCTCTATGCGGTACTGGGTGGCCTTGGTCAGTTCGCGGGCCCGGGAGACTGCCTCGTACGCACGTCGTCGAAGAGCGGGCGCCATCAGCCCTGTGCTGCGGGCGCGCGCGTCCACTTCGCCCTCCCGCGTGTCGAGCCGGGCCTCCCGCTCGTCTGCGACGGCCTCGCGCGCATCGGCGTAACGCTCCCGCTCATCGGCCGCCTGCTCCCGCTCGTCGGCCACTTCTTCCCGCTCATCCGCAGCAGCGTCACGCCGGTCCGCGGGAGCGGCTTCCTGCTGCCGCTCCCGCTCGTCACCCTTCCCGCGTGCGGCGTCGGACGCCCCGGGGAAGGAACTGGGCCGGTCGGTCTCCATACCACCAGTCTGCTCCTCCTTGCCCACCTTCATGACCTGCCGGGTTCGAACCGGATGTTTCGAACCGCATGTGACGTCCGCGCCGCGCGCCTGCGCGCACGGCCCCGGCCACCGCACGTGCTCGCCGACCGGACGTACTCCTCCCGCGAGATTCGCGAGTGCCTGTTCCAGCGAGAGGGTGGCCTCGTCGTTCCGATGCGCCCCCGTAGGGGATTTCAGCGCCGAGCCAGCGCCAGCACGCTCAGTCCGAACATCAGGACCCCCAGGGGGAGATGGACCGACGGTACGTGCGCGATACCGAGCACGACCTGGACCGAGGCGAGGGCAAGGAAGCCGGACGCGTGCCAGACGGGCCGGAGTGAGCCGCCGCCCGGCTTCCACGCCAGCATCGCAGCGAGGACGTACAGCATCGTCGACCCGTACATCACCCGGGCTCCGACGCTGTGCAGCGTCTCACCATAGGACGAGGTCAACAGCAGTCCGGCGGTGACCGCTTGAAGGAAGATGGTCAGAGTCTGCGCGGTGATCGCGATCTGCAGAAACGAGAAGCTGCGCTGTCTTGTCGCCTGGATGGCCATGTCACGGTTCCCCTGTTCTGCCCGGAAGCAGTAGATCGATAAGCTCTCACCAGCCCGACGACGTGGGCCTGTGGAAGGTAAGGCGACGAGGCGGCCGGGGGCACGGGGATGGCTGGGGCGAGCACGGACGAGATAGCCGGTGAGCGGCGCCAACTGATCAATGTCGCCTACCGGTTGCTCGGTTCCCTGGCCGAAGCCGAGGATGCCGTACAGGAGGCGTACGCGCGTTGGTACGCGATGCCACGTAGTCGGCAGGAGGAGATCGTGTCCCCCGGCGCCTGGCTGACGACGGTGACCGGCCGCGTCTGCCTGGACGTGCTCGGTTCGGCGCGGGCACGGCGTGAACGCTATGTCGGCGCGTGGCTGCCCGAACCGTTGCCGGACCGCGCCGAGCGGGACCAGGGCCATGGCACCGATCCTGCCGATCAGATGGTCCTGGACGAATCGGTGACCATGGCCTTCCTCGTCGTCCTGGAGTCGATGACGCCCGCCGAGCGGGTGGCGTTCGTCCTGCACGACGTCTTCCGTTACCCCTTCGCCGAGATCGCCGGCATCCTCGGCCGGACTCCTGCCGCTTGCAAGCAATTGGCGGCCTCCGCCCGGCGGCGGGTGGGCGTCGCGCGCGCTCCGGTGACGGTGGCCGGGCAGGCCGACGTGGTGCGGCATGTCAAAGAGGCATGGGAGACGAAGGACATCGCGGCCCTCGTCGACCTCCTCGACCCGGCCGCCGTGATGACCGCCGACGGCGGCGGCCTGGTCGGAGCCGTCCTGCGCCCGATCGAAGGTGGCGCGCGCATCGCCCAGTACATGGTCGCCATCGCCGACAAGGCTCCGGGGCTCGAACTCGTGGAGCGGTCGGTGAACGGTGTGCCGGGCCTGGTGGCCCAACGTGCCGGCGCGGTCATGACCGTAGCCTCGTTCGAAGTCGCCGACGGCCGCGTCACCCGCATCTGGGCGGTCCGCAATCCGGAGAAGCTGCGGCCGTGGGCGCGGGACGGCTAGGGGGCGTCTTCACCTTCGACCGGATACTCAGGGTTGCCCAGCTTGATGGCGACACCGCGTCCGGCCGCGCGTACATGTCCGAGATCGGGCGTGCCCGCGATGGCCGCGGAGGGCTGAACTACGCCATCTACCATGACCGTTACCAACGCACCGGCGGCTCGCCGCCCTGGCAGGTCGGCGAACTGCTATCTGCCAGACACGCTTCAACGGGGCACGGGCAGGCACTCGGCGAGCAGGCCGACGACGTCGCGCCAGGCTCGCTGCGCGTGCCGTGGGTGGTACCCGACGCCGGGGAGCACGGTCTGGTCGAGGTCGACCGGCGGATGGTGGAAGGCGTGCATGGCGCCCCCGTAGACGACGAGACGCCAGTCGACGCCCGCGGCCTGCATCTCGGCGGTGAACGCTTCCCGTTGCGCGGGCGGCATGATCGGGTCTTCCGATCCGACCCCGGCCCACACCGGGCAGCGTATGCGTGCCGACTCTCCCGGTCGTCCCGTAGTCAGTGCGTTGACTGTCCCGATCGCGTGCAGGTCGACGCCGTCGCGGCCGAGTTCCAGTACGATCGCGCCCCCGGTGCCGTAGCCGACGGCGGCGACGCGCTCGGGGTCGGTCCGCGGTTCGGCGCGCAGCACGTCGAGCGCCGCGTGGCCGATGTCCCGCATCCGGTCGGGGTCGGCGAGCAGGGGGGTAATGCGCGCCAGCATCTCCTCGGGGTCGGTGAACCAGCGCCCGCCGTTGATGTCGAAGGCCAGCGCCACGTACCCCAGCTCGGCGAGGGCGTCGGCCCGGCGGCGCTGGAAGTCGTTGAGCCCCGGCCCCTCGGGCCCGATCAGGACCGCGGGCCGGCGGTCGACACCGGCCGGGAGCGCGAGGTGCCCGATCATCGTGAGGCCGTCGGCCGTGTACTCGACCGTGCGCGTCGTAAGCGTCGTCATGGGAGTGGACTGTAGGGATTGTCGAGCCCGGTCTGGCCGGGCTTAGCTGTCAGCAGAGCAGCGCAGCGCGGGTGTTGAAGCTGCCGGCGGCCGCGTTTCACTGTGCCGGGGGTGGGGATCTCGTCGGCCCGGTTCAGGACCGCCGCGTCCAGCTTCCCGTCAGCGGCGGCCGGCTGCGACTCCAGGCGGGAGGGGTGTCCGTGTCCGTGTCGAGCGAGGCCGGTCGAGCGCCAGTGGGTCGGCCGCCACCCAGCCTCTGGACGGGGAAGGTTCCGCGCCGATAGGCGTACGGGACTGACGAGCGGCGAGGCCGAAGGCCAGTCCTCCGGTGATGAACCAGGGGTTCCAGAGGGCCAGCGTCCAGGCCCGCTGCCCCGCGCTCACTGAGGTGTCCATGCGCGTCGTGTTGGTCAGCAGCAGCACCTCGATGCCGATGCCCCGGACCAGCAGGAGGGTACCGACGCCCCACCCCAGCCACCGTGCCAGCAGAGCGGGACGGCCCCGGAGCCTGGGACGGGCAAGCAGCCATGCCAACAAGGCGCCGATGAGACAGAGCGCACCCACACCCCACAAACCGGCTGCGACGAACCACAGCGGGCGCTCCGTGGCAAGCGGACCGGCGGAGATGCTCAGCCCCACATCGCCGCCGACGGCCCAGTAGAAGTGCAACCCGGCGAACGCGGCGGCCCATAAGCACGCGATACGACCCCACAGCGTGGACGGCGACTCTGCGCCTTTGTCCTCCGATTCGCGTCTCATTGCCGTCCCTCAAGGGCTTCGGGATCGCCGGCGCACGGGCCATTCGCCCCCTGTGGCAACACGATGACCGCCGTGCCCTTGATCAGGTCAATGCTGGAGCGGGGCGGCGCACCGTCGCTCTCGTCGTCCCGCCTCAGCAGTTCCACCCGCCGCTGCTCGAGTTCAACTGTCTTGTTTCCGTTCACGACCGCCGTGAATTCATCGAAGGCGATGTTCGACAGCGACTGCCCCGTGCGCCTGCGTAGCCAGGGGATCAAGCCAAGCCCCGTGAACCATCGCCATGCGCTCTCCACCAGGGCGAACAAGGCCAGCAAAGACGCGAAGGCCGGGAACGACATGAGCCAGATCGTCACGGACGGCCTCCCGTGGTCCCCAACTCAGGTGACTGGCACCGGAGTCGGCGTCGCCCCCATTGGACGTGCGCACTGCCCCCCGTCCGCTTCATCTGCGTCGTCCGCCTCGTTGGACTCGTCTCGCTGATCGCCATGGGCTCACTGTTCTGGATCCGCGGTGCGCAGGAATCAGACCGGCGTATGAGCCGCTTCCCCCGTGCGGCGGAGGCGTCCCTCGTGAATGCCGGTCATCACCGAGACCGCTTGTCACTGTGGTCTTCTCGACGCGGTACGTGAACTCATCGTTGGCCGACGTTGGCCAGTGATGCCGTAGCTCCGATTCCGGAGGTGCCGCGCAGCGGTGCTCCGTCAAGGCTCCCCGACACGGACACGTGAGGCTTGTGTGCTCACGCGCCGGCGCGGTTCCCGCGGCCGTCCGACCGACAGGCAGACACGCCGGCACCAACACAACAGTGAGGGTCCGACCGCGATACGCCGGTCGGACCCTCACCGCGTACATACCGAGGTTTCTCGGCGCGATAGTAGGTCAGTGGTCGGAGTAGCTGAAGTCGCCCATCGTCCAGGCACTGACTTCCTCGATCGCCACCCGGTACATCCCACCTGTCTCCGGGATCCCTACGGCGCCCTGCAGAATCCGCGCCACATGGAAATGCAGATGCGTGGGCGGCCCCTCCTCGGGAGTCGCCGCGGTGAACACGGCGGAGAAACCGCTCAGGCTGGCCGAGTCGGCCAGGACCTCCGACACCCGCTGCCTCCAGACGGCTTCGGGAGCCAGCCGACCGGTGATGACAGCACCACCGGCGACCACGGTCAGGGACATCTGATTGCTGTGCCCGGACTCCACCAGGGCGGCAACTTCGACAAGCAGTTCGTCAGGCTTCGACATAGCAGCCGATTTTAGCCACCGCCGCGATCCGCTTCCTGCCGCGCCCCGCTTCAGCGCATCGTCTTGGCGTCCTATGGGCCCGCCCATGGGTGGAAACGAGCCGGGGCGGTTCATCGGTATGCCCGGCTCTGCACAGATTCACGGTCGTCGCTCATCCGCGGAGCGGAGCCGTGCCAGTCCAGGATGAGGACGGTCGCGTCGTCCTTCAGGTTGCCCCGGCAGGCGTCCAGTACGGCTGTCGTCAGAGTACGAACGGCCTCCCTGGGGTGCGAGGTACGGGTGTCACGCACGAGAGCGCCCAGGTCGACAGCTGTGGCCTCGCGATCCTGCATGCCGTCGGTGAGCAGGACCAGGCGGTCGCCGGGGAGCAGCTGAAGCTCCTGTAGTTGGTATGAGGTGGGCGCCGTCACGCCGAACGGCAGGTTGACGGCGAGCTGGACCTCCTCGACCTCGGCAGCGCCGTCTCGTAGGCGCAGAGGCCAGGGGTGTCCCGCGTTGACCAGTTCGCAGGTGCCCGTCTCGAGACGGACGCAGAGCAGTTGTCCGGTGGCCAGGGCACGACTGTGGGTCAGCAGGGCTTCGTGGGCACGCTGGGCCTGACGGAGCGCGTCGCAGCCAGTACGGCGGGCACCGCGCAACGCGCTCGTGACCAATGTCGCCAGCAGGGCGGAGTCGGTGTCGTGGCCCATGGCATCAGTGATGGACAGGTGGAGCGTGTCCTGATCGAGCGTGTAGTCGTAGGTGTCGCCACCGATGTCGTCGGCCGGGACCAGCCCGGCGGCGAGGGTGAACTGGGGGGCCTCGCAGCAGGAGGCCGAAGGGAGCAACTGGTGCTGGATCTCGGCGGCCAGGCTGGTCCGGGTGGTGCGTCGGCCCGCGTGGTACAGGTCGGTGAAGCGGCGGTCCGTGACGATGATGTAAGCCAGCGCGTGGGCCGCTTCGCTGATCTGTCCGAGTACGGTGTCGTCGGCGTACTGCAGCGTCACCTCCAGCACACCGATGCAGTCACCGCGATTGGTCACCGGCGAGATGACACGCCGTCCACCCTGACCGTCCGGTTCCACGTGTTGGCGCTGGCTGCGCAGAACTGCGTCGTAGATGCTGCCCTGCAAATCGATCTGCTCCGCACCGTCGGCCCTCCCTCCCTCAGCGGGCACGCTCAGGCGCAGCAGCCGCTGCCCCATGAGATCGACGAACAGGAACGACACACGCTCCGCGCCGAAGCGCTTGCGCAGGTCGTGCGCGATGACGCCGACGGACTCCCCGGGCGGCGCGGACTCCGCGGCGGCTAGAAGCTCGCCCAGTTCCAGATCTCTTCCATCCATGGCAACCTCCCATCGTCTGTCGCCCCTTATTCCCCGGGATCCCGACCTCATCCGTCAGGCCGTCATGCCTGGTCACAGCGCTACCCCTTCCGACCGTGCCCCGGGCCTGGCACAAACGCCTCGGGATCATCGGACGGTAGGCTCCTGCGATGCGTCTGATACCCGACGACCCGTTCCCCGAGATCGGCCACCCCTACACGACCGACGTGAGCGCGGACGGCCGCTGGATCGCCGTCAGTTGTCACGCGAGCAGCCGCGGAGACCTTGGTCGGATCGTCGTCTACCGGACGCACGATCTCGCCCTGTGGGACCAGATCGTGCTCGAGCAGGGGGTCGAGGGCCTCGCCTTCCACCCGGCCTCGCCTGTGCTCGCCGTGGGTACGGAGGGCGGCGACGAGTTCGAACTGCGGGGCGGGCTGCACCTGTACGAGCCGGAGACCCGGCGTCGTACCGATGTGGCCGTCGCCGGAGCCGGTGTCAGCGCCCTGCGCTGGCGGGACGCGCGCCGCCTGGAGGTGACGTTCGCCCGGCCGGTCATCGACTACGCAGACCCGGGCGAGGTGACGTACACGCGATCCGTCGCTGAGCACGACGACTGGCAGAGCGCGACTGCCGACCTGCTCGCGGCGCTGGTCTCCTGGCCGCAGGTTCCCGCGGAGGTCGACTGGAGCGGCATCAAAGGCCCGGACATCGACCAACCTCAGCGGTACCTTGCCGGCATCGCCGCGGAGAAGGGCCGCGCCTGGACCCGGCGGGCCAAGGCGGCCGTTGTGGAGGCGCTGCGGGACGGCCGGGTGCTTGCCGCGGCGGAGAGTGGGACCCTGCTGGAGTGCTGGTCGCCGGAGGGCACCCTGCAGTGGTCCGTGCCTGTGCCTGACGGGCAGTGGCAACGCAGCGGCTGCCGGCTGCATGTCACCCCGGACGAGGAGAGCGTCTGGATCACCGTCCTGGTTGGCGACAGCAGTGACCGGCGTACCCTGCTGTGCCGGTTCGACCTCGCCGACGGCGTCCAACTCGCCGAGCTCCGCCTCGACTTCCCGGTGGCCATTGCTGCGCGCACGGACGGCGCCTGGGTGGCCCGGGACTCCCGGGAGCTGTTCCCCGGGCCGCGGTGGCCGCCGAACGAGGGCGTCGTACTCACGCCTTCCGGGCGACAGCTGGCCACTCTGGCGTTGGGGGAGAGCGACAATTCCTACGACTTCCCGGTACGACGCTCGCCCCATCTGCTTTTCCTCCACGGCGTCGGCGGTGGGGAGGACGTGAGGCCGGAAGCACTGGAGAAGTGGGTCGTGCGGGCCGGCCCCGACGGGATCGAGCGGCTGTTCGCGTTCGCCTGGGACGACTCCCTCGGCCCTTACCTGCGCGGCGGTCCCGCCGTGTATGCCGACGACGATGCTGGGCCAGGGCTCGTCCACACGTGCACGGCGCCCGACGGCACCCACCTCGTACGTCGGGCTTACCCGGACGGTGCTGTGGCCTGGGCGCACCGCTTCGACGCGCGGGTCACCGGGGTCGACGTCCACGGCGGTCTCGTCCACGCCGTGACCGGGGCCGGAGCGGGAAGGGCTTGCGAGCTGCTCACGCTGCGAGCAGTGGACGGCACGGTGGTGCGGCGGAGGAGGCTCGTCCTCGGCGGGCACGTCTACACCCCGACTTGCCTGAGCGTGGGGCCGGACGGAGACCTGGTGATCGGCACGGTGGAGGGGCGGTTGATCAGGACGAGAGCAGACGAGGGCGCTCTCTCCCCACCCGATGCCCCTGTCACGAGGGACGCCGGAAGCCGGCCGTGAGGTCTCGTAGGCAACCGCAAATGAGCGGTGAGAGGTGCAGGGGAGCGGCCCGTCCGCATGCCCGAGTAGCTGACCACATCGTCCCAGGTCGGGGCATGATACTCCGCCCGCTGATGGCCGAATTCGCCCCCCTGTGAGGTCACGGTTCCTGAGCGGCATGTTTGCATGTGTTCATGATCGTTAACGCACAGGAAACATCCGAGCCGCAGACCTACGTGGACCACATCCTGGAGCACTGGCACACGGACGAGGACGCCGAGGCGCTCGTCCAGGGCGCGCAGCGGCTGACCCGGGGAGAGGCTCGGCGGCGGCTGTTCGGTCTGGGGCACGCGCTACGTCGACAGGGGCTCGCGCCCGGCGACGGAGTGGGGTTGTTCCTGGCCAACCGCGTGGACTCCGTCCTGGTGCAGCTCGCGGTCCATCTCATCGGCTGCCGCGTCGTGTTCCTGCCGCCCGAGCCGGGGCCCGGCGAGCTCGCCGCCCTGGTCGAGCAGTCCAGGGCGCGCGCCGTGGTCACCGACCCGCTCTTCGCGGAGCGGGCCGCCGACGCGGCAGGCCGCAGCGTCCACGCACCTGTGCTGCTAAGCGTGGGGCCCTGCGAGCAGCGGTGCACGGACCTGCTGGCCCTGGCGGACGAGTGCCCCGAGGTGCGACCTGACGGCGTGCCCGCCCCGGGAGCGGACGACGTCGTCACCGTGCTCTACACCGGCGGCACCCTGGGCCGCCCCAAGCTCGCCGCACACAGCCACCGTCTCTACGACACGCTGGTGGACTTGGTCAAGGGCACCCCGCAGGACCCCCACCCCGCGGTCTTCCCGACCATGGACCCGGGCACGGACCGGGTGCTCGCCTCCACGCTGCTCACGCACGGCAGTGGCCACCTCACCTCGGTTCAAGCGCTGGTGACAGGTTCCGCCCTCGTCGTGCTGCCCGAGTTCGAAGCGGGCGCGGCGCTGGCGGTACTGCGCGAGGAGCGGATCACCGCCACCATGTTCGTACCGCCCATGCTGTACGCGCTTCTCGACCACCCGGAGTGTGAGCCGGGCGTACTCCCCGCGCTGCGCCGGATCGTCGTCGGCGGCGCGGCCTCGTCGCCCAGTCGGCTGCAGCAGGCAGTTGAGGTCTTCGGGCCCGTACTCAGCCAGGGCTACGGCCAGTCGGAAGCACTCGGCATCGCCGCGTTCGGTGCGGAGGACCTCGCCTCGCAGGGACCCCGGCGGCCCGAACTCTGGCGCAGCTGCGGTCGCGCGATACGCGACACCGAGATCGAGATCCGTGGTGAAGACAGCACGGTGGCGCTGCCCGTCAGGCAGGTCGGCGAGGTGTGTGTCCGGGGTGAGACGGTGATGCTCGGCTACTACGAGGACCCCGAGCGCACGGCGGAGGCGCTGCACGACGGCTGGCTGCGCACCGGGGACATGGGCTATCTCGACGCCGATGGGTACCTCTATCTCGTCGACCGGGCCAAGGACATCATCGTCACCGGCAGCACCAGCGACAACGTCTACTCGCGGGTCCTGGAGGACTTCCTGCTCACGCTGCCCGGTGTGCGCAACGCGGCGGCGCTGGGCGTGCCGGACGAGGAGTACGGGGAGGCCGTTCAGATCTTCCTTGCCACGGCCGAGGGCGCTGACCTCGACCCGGACATGGTCGGCGCGGCCGTGACAGCTGAGTTGGGAGACCTGTACACGCCTCGGAAGACGGTCCTGTTGGACCAGCTGCCGACGACCAAGGTCGGCAAGGTGGACAAGAAGGCGCTGCGCGCCGAGTGGACGAGCGCTGCCTTGGCGACCCTGTAGGTACGGGCCGCCTGCTGGGACATCCTCGGGCCCCCTGATTCTTCACCTGCCGGTGTGCTGGGCTGTCGCGGGTAGTTCCACCGTGATGCGGAGTCCACCGGCAGGGCGTGGGGTGAGGGTGAGGGTGCCGTCGTGTGCTCGGGTGATGGTCTTGACGATGGCCAGGCCGAGGCCGACGCCGGCGTGATCGGTGTGTACGCGTTCGGTGCCGCGCCGGAACGGTTCGGTGAGTGTCGAGGCCAGCTCCGGGGTGACCTGCTCGCCGGTGTTCTCAACAGTGAGCAACGCAGCCCCGGGGCGGACGCTGGTCGCGACCCACACGGTGCCCTGGTCCGGCAGATTGTGGACGATCGCGTTGTGTACGAGGTTCATGGTCAGCTGCAGCAAAAGCGCCGGCGATCCGGTCGTGGGGGTGATGTCGCCGCGGGTCTCGATGGTGACGCCGTGCTCTTCCGCGAGAGGGAGGAGTGTCTCGGTGGCTTCCTCCGCCATGAGGGACAGGTCGACGTGCTCTCGGGTGAAGGACCCCCGGTCGGCGCGGCTGAGTACGAGGAGCGCCTCGGTGAGGTCGATCGCCCGGGTGTTGACGTCGTGAAGGCGGTCGATGACTTCGCCGGTGTCGCACGTCGGGTCGGTGCGGGCCACGTCGAGAAGCGTCTTCGAGATCGCGAGCGGGGTACGCAACTCATGAGAGGCGTTGGCTGCGAACCTCTGCTGTTCGGCGACGTGTGCTTCGAGCCGGGCGAGCATCGTGTCGAAGGCGTCGGCGAGTTCGCTGAACTCATCCCTGCGGCCCGGCAGTCGGATCCGGTGGGAGAGCGATCCGCTCGTGGCCCTGCGTGTGGCATCCGCGATGCGGGGCAAGGGGGCAAGCATACGGCCGGCGAGAAGCCACCCTCCCAGGAGCCCGAATACCAGCAGGAACGCCAGTACGGCGGCTGCCCTCGGAGCGAAGACATCCAGGAGGGCGGACCGGACGGGGAAGACACCATGTGTGGGTCTGACATCAGGCTCGTAGAGCATCGCGCGGTCGGGGACGTACCGCAGGAGGAACACCCACACCGCCGCAAGCAGCAGGACGCCGGCGAGCATGAGGAACCCGGCGTAGCTGAGGGTGAGTTTGAGGCGAACGCTCACCCCAGGTGCCCTATCCGCTCTATCCACGGACTGCCCCCTCGCGTCCGGCCTCCGGTGGCGTGTCGACGCGGTAGCCGACGCCAGGCACGGTGGCGATGATCCACGGTTCGCCGAGCCGTTTGCGCAGCGCCGAGACGGTGATGCGTACGGCGTTGGTGAACGGGTCGGCGTTCTCGTCCCACGCGCGTTCCAGGAGTTCTTCGGCGCTGACGACACCGCCTTCGGCGGCGACGAGGACTTCGAGCACGGCGAACTGTTTCCTGGTCAGCGCGGTGTAACGGCCGTCCCGGTAGACCTCTCTGCGGAACGGATCCACCCGCAGCCCCGCGATCTCCCGTACGGGGGGTCTGTTGCGGGCGCGTCTGCGGTCGAGTGCTCTGAGCCGCATCACGAGCTCTTGGAGTTCGAAGGGTTTCGTGAGGTAGTCGTCGGCGCCGAGCTCGAACCCGGACGCCTTGTCGTCGAGACGGTCGGCCGCGGTGAGCATGAGGATCGGCATGCCGCTGCCGGAGGCGACGATGTGTTCGGCGATCTCGTCACCGGAGGGTCCGGGGACGTCGCGGTCGAGTACGGCGATGTCGTAGGTGTTGATGCTCAGCAGCTCCAGAGCGGTGCCACCGTCACCCGCGATATCCCCGGCGATCGCTTCCAGGCGCAGGCCATCGCGGATGGCTTCCGCCATAAAGGGCTCGTCCTCGACGATCAAAACACGCATGCTCCGAGGCTACGAGCCGGCACGTATCGTCGGCGTATCGAAAACCACATACATGACGGCAACACCGCGCTGCCTTGACTGGCAGCATGACTCGAACCCCACCATCAGCACGCATAGCGGCCCGCCGGATTCGCCGACTCCTTGCCATCGGCCTGACAGTCGTCATAGCGGCGATCACCGCAGCCATCGGCTACCAGTTACTGAAGTCCTCCGCGTCCTCCTCAGTCACATCACCCTTGCAATCTCTGCGCACTGATAAACGCGGTGCGCTCGGCGAGGCCGACGGTGCCGTCCGCGACGGCGTGACGGTCTTCGATGACGAGATTCCGGCTGTTGCCAACCTCGATCCCGATCTCGTCAAGGCCCTGCGCCAGGCAGCAACGTACGCCGCGGACGACAACGTCGAGTTCTACGTCAACAGCGGCTGGCGTTCCCCGGAGTACCAGAATCAGCTGCTTCGCAAGGCGGTCGCCAAGTACGGCTCCGAGGAGGAGGCCGCCCGATGGGTGGCCACCGCGGCGACGTCTCCTCACGTGTCGGGGGACGCGGTCGACATCGGGCGCTCACAAGCGATCGCGTGGCTGTCCCGACACGGCGCCGCATACGGGCTGTGCCAGATCTACAAGAACGAACCCTGGCATTACGAACTGCGCCCCGAAGCGACCGATCGTCGCTGTCCGCGTATGTATGCCGATGCCACCCAGGACCCGAGGATGCAGCAGTGACCGGCAGCGAACGAGGACAGACGATGGTGCAGGCGGAGACCGGACAAGGCGGTGCTGGTGTCGGTGCCGAGGCCCGGCGAAGCGCGGGCTTCCGACGGGTGATCCGTAGAGCCTCCCGGCCGGAGCCGTGGAAGCGCGGCCTGGTGCTCGCGGCGATGGCGCTGTTGCTTGGCCTGCTCATGCTGCTGCGCACGCAGATCACGGACCGCGGGGGCCTCGGCAGTCTGGTGGAGACTTTCCTGCCGTGGTTCGGCCTTCTCATCCCGGTGCTGCTGGCCGGGGCACTGTGGCGCCGCTCCGCCTCGGCGGTGGTCGCGCTACTGCTGCCGGTCACGGTGTGGCTGAACCTTTTCGGCGGGCTGCTCGGCGACAAGTCACACCCGGACAGCGACCTCACCGTGGTCAGCCACAACGTCGACGCCGGCAACCCCGACCCGGCAGGCACCGCCCGCGACCTGGCCGCCTCCAAGGCGGACGTACTGGCGCTGGAGGAGATCACCCCGCAGGCGAAGTCGCTGTACGAGAAGGGCCTGGCGAAGTCCTACCCGTACCACACGGTGCGGGGCACGGTCGGGCTGTGGAGCAAGTTGCCGCTGTCGGACACCGAGCCGGTCGACATCAAGCAGGACGTCGGACCGCTGGCGGACACCAAGCCGGCCGACGTCAAGATGGCCTACAGCCGGGCGCTGCGTGTCACGGTGGCCACGGACCAGGGCCCGCTGGCGGTGTATGTGGCCCACCTGGGGTCCGTACGCGTGTTTCCCAGAACTGGCTTTTGGACGGGCAGCCGGGACCGAGGCGCGAAGGCGCTCGCCGAGGCCGTCGCCGCTGAGTCGAACGAGCGGGTGGTGCTGCTCGGCGACCTCAACGGCACCCTGGACGACCGCGCGTTCGCCGGCATCACCTCGCGTATGGACTCGGTCCAGGAGAAGTCCGGGGACGGCTTCGGGTTCAGCTGGCCGGCGAAGTTCCCGGTGGCACGGATCGACCAGATCCTGGTCCGCGGCGTGGAGCCGGAGAGCTCGTGGGTGCTGCCGGCCACCGGCAGCGACCACTTGCCGGTGGCGGCCGGGATCAGCTGGTGAACAATCGTTCCGACAAGCGGACCTATGTCTACCTGGGTACGGTCGCCTGGCCAGTTGTCAGCCGATCGGACTTGCTTGTCCGTTCGAGTGCTCCTGGGGCGAGGCGGGCTGCTCCGACGGGTTCGTCGAGAGGTAGAAGACCGAGGAGCCTTGCTTGGTGCGTTCGGCACGCCCCTTGGCGACCAGACCTTCCACCGTGGTGCGTACGACCGTGGTCTTGATGTTCCGCTCCGGGTAGGCCTGGCTGAGCGCGGAGGTGATCTCGGCGGCGGAACGCGGTTCGTTGTGCTGGTCGAGGTGGCCGTGGACGAGCTCGACCAGTGTCGGATCCGCCGACCGTGCGGCCGGCACCTTCGGGGCGGGCGTGGGTGCGGTGGCGGACTTCTTCGCGCGGGCACCCCCTGACTTCTTGGTGCTCTGCTGCGACTTGGGCGCGGCCTTCTGGCGGGAGGTTTCCTTCTTGGTTCCGGCCGCCGTCGCGCGGGTGGGTGTCAGCGCCTGCTGTACGCGGACCAGGAGCGAATGGTCGTTCTCCAGCACCTGCAGTTGCTCCTGCAGTGAGGCAACCTCGGCCCCGATGCGTTCTTGTTCCTTGCGATTGGCTTCGAGGTCCGCGGCCACCTTGGCTGCGTACTGTTCCTGTACTTCGGTGGCTTCCAGTCGGCCTTCAGACATGGCGGCGACCTTTCGTCGATGCGTGCGGTGCAGATGTGGCAGATGCGGATCGTACGCCCAGATTGCGCACCTCTGCTTTCGTACCGCTGCCCGGTTTGACAGAGGCAACTGCTCTACCCGCGTTGGTGACAGTGTCTTTGACGCTCTCGTACTCCGTGGCCTCGATGGCGATGAGCGCTTCGTGCAGCGTAACTTCCTGGGCGTGCCTGTCGGCGCGCCGGCGCCAAAAGGTCTCCTCCGTCCAGGACATGGGCGCTGAGTTCGCGACCTGCGGAAGCCTCGCACCCTTGCGCCGGACGACGCCCGTGTAGTCCGCTGAGCCGCATGGGGAAAAGGAGCATTGCCGCAATGACCGCCGCCCTTGTCGCGGGGTCCCTCTTGATGGGCGTACCGAATGCTGGTGCGCAAGTTGCCGAGCATGGCACCGACAGTTCGTCGCCGCTGCCCGGGTCACCTCACACTTCCGGGGTCGACCTGGACACCGTGACGATTCCGGAATTACAGGCACGCATGGCGGCCGGTTCGCTGACCTCGTCGACGCTGACCCGGGCCTACCTGCGGCGGATCGAGAGAGTCGATCCCAGGATTCACTCGGTGCTGCGTACCAGCCCGACGGCCCTGCGCCAGGCGGCCGCCAGCGACGCCAGGCACCGACGCGGCGAGACCCTTGGGCCGCTGGACGGCATTCCCGTTCTGCTCAAGGACAACGTGAATACGCGTGACATGCCGACGACGGCCGGGTCTCTCGCGCTCGCCGGGAGCCCGCCCGCCACCGATGCCGCGCTGGTGACCCGGTTACGGAAGGCGGGGGCGGTGATCCTCGGCAAGACCAACCTGTCCGAATGGGCCAACTTCCGCGGTGCGAAGCCGACATCGGGGTGGTCGGCGGTGGGTGGCCAGACCAAGAACCCGTACGTCCTCGACCGGAATCCGTGCGGATCGTCGGCCGGTTCCGCCGCCGCGCTGGCCGCGTCGCTGTCGCAAGTGGCGGTCGGCACCGAGACGGACGGCTCCATCGTGTGCCCGGCAGGGATGAACGGCATAGTCGGCCACAAGCCCAGCCTCGGCCTGGTCAGCCAGTCAGGCGTGGTGCCGATCTCCGCCGAGCAGGACACGGCAGGACCCATGGCACGCAACGTGATCGACACCGCGCTCACGCTTTCGGTGTTGAGCGGTCACGAGGGCTCGCGTGGTGACGGTGCCCGCCCTGATGCCCTTGAAGGTCTCCCAGGTCTCCCAGATCTCCAGAGCCGCCTTGGCCCGTCCGGCCTCCCGGCCAAGGACGCGACGGCAGACCAAATGGGCACCAGCCTCCGCGGCAAGCGGATCGGCCTGTGGCGCCTGCCCTCGCTCGGAGCCGACGTGGACGCGGTGATGACTCGTACGGCGAAGAAGCTGCGCAAGTCCGGAGCCGTGGTCGTCGAGGTGACGCCCCCGTACCAGACACGGCTCGCCGAACTGGAATTCCCGGCGCTGCTCAGCGAGTTCCACCGGGACATCGACGCCTACCTCGGTACGCGCGAAGGCCCCCGGAACCTCGCCGAACTCATCGAGTTCAACCGCGCCCATCCCCAGGAACAGACCTGCTTCGCCGGCCAGGAGCTGTTCGAACAGGCCCTTGCCGCGCCGCCCACCACCGACCCCAAGTACCAGGCGATGCGCGCTGAATTGAAGGACCTCTCCCGGCGCTCCATCGACGAGACCATGGCCACCCACCGCCTGGACGCCATCGCCGCGCCCACGAATCCGCCCGCCTGGACAACCGACTGTGCACGCGGCGACAACGACGTCATCCCGTCCTCCACACCAGCGGCCGTCGCCGGATATCCGTCCCTCTCGGTGCCCGCCGCGGCCGTGAACGAACTGCCGGTCGGCCTGCTCCTGATGGCCGGTGACCACCAGGACGCCGAACTCCTGTCACTGGGGGCCGCAGTGGAGCACCGGCTGAAGGCCTGGCGAGCGCCGCATTACCTGCCGACGGTCGGCTCCGGCGTGCCACGGTGAATACGGGGGGTGCGTCGGCCGGCCTGAGCAGCCCCAAGGCGGCCTGTCGATTATTTCACTTACTGGGCGATTCGTGGGATGCGGGGCGCGTGAGCATGAAGGGCAGGGGTGTTTGGCGTAAGTGTGGCAGCTGATTCGGCGCGGCACGGGTCGGCCGGTGTGATGAGGAGAGACGCTCATGCGTGCACAGGCCGCACGGTGCCGGCGCCGGACTTGGGGGCGTTGCGGATGAGAGTGGCGGACGCCGTCCATATCTCGGGAGGCGCACGGTTGTTGCCGGGCCTTCGTCATGTTGCTCCCGCTGCGCGTGGCGCTGAGACGGGGCTGGCGGAGGGGGCGCGCACTGCGGTGGCCGAGAGGGTGCTGACAGGGCCGCAGATGGCGCAGAAGGTCACTGGTGCCGCTTTGGATGATGCGGGGCTGGCGGCCGAGGAAGTGCAGTTGCTGGTTCTCGCGTTGGGTTTCGACAACGGTGAGGAATGGCGTCTGGCGCCGTTTCATCTGGCCCGGGCGTGCGGAGCGGTGCGCGCGACCGTACTCGGGGTGCAACAGATGTCGTCCGGCGGAGCTGCGGGCATCGACCATGTGGTGGCCAGGATGCAGGCGGATCCAGCTCTGGATCACGCCGTGGTGGTGGCAGCCGACTCCTTCGCCAATTTGCCCGATGACCACTGGAGCAGCCCCGGCGGCCAGGGCGTCGCGCTGGAAGACGGTGCTGCCGCGGTGGTGCTGAGCAGGTCACCGGCGGGGCGGCTTCGGATTCGTTCGGTGGCTTCCTGCGGTGCCCCCGTCGTTCCGCTGTCCGCGACTCTGACATCCGCCCGGGCTGGGGGCAGTGTGGTGGGGGAGACGGTGCGGCGACATCTGGACCACCGACGGGAGCTTCGGCGGACGGTCATGGTGGCAATTGAGCACGCTCTGCACGATGCCGGTCTTGCTGCCGACGACCCCTCGATCGGGGCGCTCTGGCTGCCGAGGCTGGGAGAGTCCGTCTTGAGGGGGGCTGTGCTGCCCAGCTTGCCGGTTTCCCTGCGTCCGAAGGCCTGCGCTCTCGGGCAGGACACCGGCACCGGTCATCTGGGTCCCGGTGACCTTCTGGCCGATCTTGCCGCTCTGCACAAGGCTGACTTCCCGCACAGGCCTCGGGCAGGGGCCCCGTACTCCCTGTTGCTGTCACTGGGCACCGGCATGACCGCCACCTGCATGGTGGTCCAGGACACGAGCCCCCTGGATGCTGCCGCCTCCTGAAGGTCCGCTCACTAACGAAAGGCCGGCCCATGTCTCCTATGTTGACCTTGCTGATCACCACACTCGTCGAGGACCTCGGGCAAGATCCCGAGGCGGTCAGGCCCGACACCCGGCTGGGCGAGTTGGAAGTTGATTCCCTCGCCTTGCTCGAGTTGCTGACAATCCTGGAGGACGAGCATCACCTGCAGATGCCTGACGACGTGGGGGCGTTCAGCAACGACCCGACCCTCGCCGAGGTTGCTGACTACCTTCAGTCGGTGCAGGGTTCCGCGGCGCCATTGGCCGACGCGGTCAAAGACGGTGCCGTATGAGCGACTGCGTCGCGGTGACGGGCCTCGGCATGGTCACAGCGGCCGGAAACGACGCCGCCTCCACCTGGGAGCGTGTCAACACCGGTGTGGGGACAGCCAGGCTCGACCCTCAGCTGGAGGGCCTGCCGGTCGCCTTCTCCTGTCGGGCGGAGGCGTTCGAGCCCGCGCATATCCTCGGCCGCACCCTGACCTGGCGGATGGACCGCTTCATTCAGTTGGCCTTGGTTGCCGCCAGGCAGGCATCTGCAGATGCCCGCCTGGAACACGATTCTGTCGACCCCCTCCGCGTCGGCGTAGTGATCGGAGCCAGCGGCAGCAGCGGGGCCAGTGGAGCCGCATGGAAGAAGCTCATCGCCGGCCGCCCCCAGGGAATCTCCCCGACGACGATCCCCGGTAGCTCGGCCAACATGGCTGCCGGGGAGGTCAGCCTCGACATCGGCGCTCAAGGGCCCGGCCTTTCGGTGAACACCGCTTGTGCCTCGGGCTCCACCGCGGTGAGCATCGCCCGCGACCTGCTGCGCTCCGGTACATGCGATGTGGTGCTGGCCGGTGGCAGCGACACGGCTTGCTCCACGTTCATGGCGGCCAGCTTCGACAAACTGCGCGCACTTTCCCGCCGTAACCATTCCCCGGAAGCCGCAAGCCGCCCCTTCGACGCCGAACGCGACGGTTTCGTGCTCGGAGAAGGAGCGGCGGTCCTGGTCCTGGAAAGGAGCGAGCACGCCCACGCCCGCCGCGCGCCTGTCCACGCCTACCTGGCCGGAGCAGCCCTCGGTTGCGATGCCTACCACTCCACCGCTCCCACGCCCGACGGCAGCGGTGCCGCACGCAGTATCCGCGCCGCCCTCGCGTCAGCCGGCATGGAGCCGAGCGACATCGACCATGTCAACGCCCATGGCAGTTCCACCACTCTCAACGACCTCAGCGAAGCCCGAGCCCTGCGCACTGTCTTTCCCACCCCGCCACCGGTGACGGCGAACAAAGGCGTGCTGGGTCATTCCCTTGCCGCAGCCGGTGCCATCGAAGCGGCTCTGACCGTCATGACGCTGACGCACCAGCAGATCCCGCCGACGGCGAACCTGGGCCGCCTCGGGGACGGCATCGAACTCGACGTCGTCACCAAGGCCCCCCGTGCGCTGCACATGCGGAGCGCACTCAGCACATCATTCGGATTCGGCGGGCAAAACGCAGTATTGATCTTCACGAGCCCCTGATCCGGACGCTGCATTCGTCGTCTGCCCGTCCGCTGTATCCGGGGCCAACGGTGCCTTGTGGCCCCGGTGTCGCACAGGCCAGTAAGGCGCGGCCATATATAGCACGTAGCTCATTGGGTAGTTGGTGCGCAGCCAATTCGTGAACCCCGATTTGAGTGAGTGCAGAGTGTCGTGGCCCGACCCATGGTGGCGCAGATAATGAATGTAGTGGTTCGACATCTGCAGACCGAGGCGTACGAGTGGCCGGTTGCGTTTCGTCATCAGTGGGTCGATGTCCGCGATCGGACCGGTATCGGCGAGCACGTGCCGGCGGTCGATATTGAGTGGGGCGTCACCGGTCGCATTCCATCGGACGAGACCGGACGGAGGGTTGAGGTGCTGGATGCCGAGCGAGAGTGCGTAGTCATTTGAGGGGTCACACTGCAGCCAGCGGCCGTGAAGGTGCACCGCAACGTAAATATGTGTGCTTGTCGGTGCGATGTGTCTGGCAAGACGCTTGGGCGTGACAGGCCCGAGGTACGCGTCACCTCGCACTCGCATGATCCGGTATCCGGCGGGAACATCGCACGCGCGGAGCAGGGACACCATGAGGTTGGCATTGTTGGTGCACGTTCCGGCGCGTCGTGCCAGCGTTTCAGAGGCGAGCCAGTTCCACTTTCCGACCTGGTATTCGATGTTCTCACTGACGAAGTCGTAGATACCAGCGGCCAGTTCGCAGTGACCGTCGCCGCCATACGTACGCCGCAGGCTCTGCGCCGTGTGGCGGATGGCCGGGTGCCCATAGTCGCAGTACCGGGTCGTCCTGAGGAAATCTTCCATTGGTGCGTGCCTGTGGGCAGGGGAGCGAAGCGGTCCCTGGCGGGGTTCTGGTGTCATTCAGCGAGGATAGGAAGACGAGCCGCCGGTCAGTCTTTCACCGGACCGGACGGCTTCGAATTCACCCACTGAGCGCTATTTCTGCCGGCGGACAGCCGACGCGCAGGGCGATCAGTCGCTCGACTGCGTTTCCTGGTTGTCCTGGTCGCCTGCTGGATACCGAGAGAGGAGAGGGCATGTTCACCCAATCCCGCCGCCGGGCTTTGACGGTGCTGCTGTGTGCTGTGGTTCTGTTCCTCCTGGCCGGATGGCAAGTCGCGCCTGCCCTTGGCTCATTGGGTGCCGGCGGCACACTCGCCACCGGAACCGAAGCGGAGGAGGCTGAAAGGCGCGCCGCCGAACTGGGTCTGCCCACTCCGGATCTGATCATCGCGCTCACGGCTCCCGCAGGTACCGCCGCATCCCGGCTGCGAGATGGTGAACGTAATGTCGCCGCTGTACTCGCGGACGACGCCGCAGTGAGCGTTGTCGCTTCACCCAGTACGAGCGGTGAGAGATGGCTGCGCTCCCGTGACTCGCGCACGCTCCTTGTCACGGCTGACCTGAGGGGCGATGAAAAGCAACGCGTCGAAACAGCGCAGCGGCTCGTACCCGCTGCCCGAAGCGCGGCATCCCCACTGGGCTTCCGGGCCGGCGGGGCGGCGTGGGTCACCGCGCAGATCGCCCAGCAGTGTGAGAAGGACCTGCTACGAGCTGAACTGCTGGCGGCGCCCGCCGTACTCCTGGTGCTGCTCATCGCCTACGGATCACTCGTGTGCGCGCTGCTGCCGCTGCTCGTCGCCGGGTTCACCGTTACCTGCACCATTCCGGTCCTGGGAGTCCTGGCGCGAGCGACCAACGTCTCTGTGTTCGCCGTCAACGCCGCGGCGGCGATCGGGTTCGGCCTGGCTGTGGACTACACCCTGTTTCTGATCTCGCGCTACCAGGAGGAAGAAGCCAGGGGCGTCACCAAGTGCCAGGCCCTGCACACCACGTGGCGTACCTGCGGACGCTCTGTCGCCTTCTCCGCGGGCGCGGTCGTCTCTTGCCTGGCCATCACCCTTCTCGTTCCCTCTTCCCTGCTGCGCTCACTGGCGCTGGCAGGCATCACCGTCACCGTCCTGTCGGCGGCGGCCTCTCTGCTGCTGTTGCCCAGCCTGCTGACGCTGCTGGGCACACACCTGAATCGCGCCGACCCGCTGCGCCGCCTGCGCCGGACCACATTGGGCGAGCCGAGCCGGTTCTGGCAGAAGACAACCCGACGTGTCATCCGCAGGCCGGTCCTCACCGCCGTGGCCGCCACCGCACTGCTGGGGATGCTCGCCCTGCCCTTCACCCGGGTACAGCTCGGTGTCGAGGACCACCGTGCTCTGCCGCTCACCGCGTCGACCACCACCGCCCAACTGGACGGTGACTTCGCCCACCCGCCGAGTCATCTCCTGCCCGTCATCACGGACCTGTCCGCCACACGAGGAAACCGGCACGTGGCACTGGACCGCTACATCAAGGAAATCGCCTCGCTTCCCGAGGTCGCCGCCGTACGGGTTCTGCCCGGGCCCCCTGCAGGGCAGAACCCGTCCTCCCGCCTGCTCATCGTCGCTGGTGAGCACGCCCCCACTACACCCGAGGCAGCTCAGCTCGTGCGGGCCTTGCGCCAGGTGCCCGGCACCCTGCTGGTCGGAGGCCGAGCTGCTCAGATCACCGACACAACAGCCGCCGTCACCCACGCACTGCCACGCGTTGCCTGGCTCCTGGCCGCCGCCTTCGTCCTACTGCTGGCTCTGCTCACCCGGAGCCTGGTCGCTCCGATCAAAGCGATCCTGGTCGCCGCCGTCAGCCTCGGGGCCAGCCTCGGCATCCTCGTCCTGGTGTTCCAGGACGGCCATGGGCGCGCACTGCTGGGCAACTTCAGCGCAACCGGCGACCTGGACGTCTCCTTGCTGTTGTTCACCATGGCCATCGCCCTGTCCCTCTCGGTCGACTACGAGGTTTTCCTACTGGGCCGCATCAAGGAGGAGTTCGACCACACCGGCGACAACTCCGAGGCGCTCGTTCTCGGCATCGCGCGCACAGGTCGTCTGGTGACCTCAGCCTCCGGTGCGGTCGCCATGTCGACCGCAGCGCTGGCCACCTCACAGGTCAGCTCCCTCAAGCTGATCGGTGTCGGAATCGCCGTGGCGGCGCTCACCGACGCGGTGGTCGTCCGCGGTGTACTGGTACCGGCCGTCATGGCGGCCCTGGGGCCGGCCAACTGGTGGCGCCCCGGTCGCTCGATCCGTTTCCGCGACGCACCTCACCGAGGTGAGAGCCCAATCGTTGAGACGGCCTCCCAGGACCCGCCATAATCGTGCCGTTGGCCCACGCCAACCACCGCCCTGGTGACAGAGCGGGAGTGCGTTGCTCTCGTACGAGCGGAATCGGCCCAGCGAGGCCACGGTCGGTCCGGGCGCCGCGCCGACATTGTTCTTGTCGGAGCCTTACAAGATCACAACAGTTCCGCCTCGTCTTCAGGCACGCAGGAACAGCAACACGGCCAGCACACGCCGGGATTCACTGCCGGTGGCCGGCAGGCCGAGCTTGCCGAAGACGCTCGACACGTACTTCTCCACGGCCCGCAGCGTGATCACCATGTGGTCCGCGATGCCCTGGTTGGAGTTGCCCGCGGCCATGAACTCGAGCACTTCGCGTTCCCGCGGCGTCAGTTGGCCGAGTGGGTCGTCGCTGCGTCGGCGGGACAGGAGCGTGGAAACGATGGTCGGGTCGACGGCGGAGCCACCGGTGGCCACCCTGCGTACGGCGTCGAGGAAGTCGGGTACGTCGCTGATGCGGTCCTTGAGCAGGTAGCCGACCCCTTCCGCGGAGTCGGCCAGCAGTTTCATGGCGAGGCCGATCTCGATGTACTGCGACAGGACGAGGACACCGACGCCGGGATGCCCGGCCCGGATCTCCAGGGCGGCCCGCAGGCCTTCGTCGCTGTGCGTGGGCGGCAGCCGGATGTCGACGATGACCACGTCGGGCAGCCGGCTGCGCAGCAAATCGCGTAACTCGTCGGCGTCGCCGCAGCGGCCAAGTACCTCGAAGCCGGCGTCCGTGAGCAGCCGGGCCAGGCCTTCCCGGAGCAGGACGCTGTCTTCCGCGATGGCTACACGCATGGGAGTTCCGCCCTCACTCGGGTGCCGCCGCCGCGCGGGGTCCACACCAGGAGGCGGCCGTCGAGGGCCTCGACACGGTCCGCGAGACCGCGCAGCCCGCTGCCGCCTTCGGTGTCCGCGCCGCCGAGGCCGTTGTCGACCACCTCGATGACCATCCGTCCGTCGTCGCGGGTGATGCTCACCGTCGCCGCGGTCGCCTGAGCGTGCTTGCCGATGTTGGCCAGGCTCTCGCAGACGACGTAGTACGCGGCGACTTCGACGGCCTCGGTCACCCTGGCGTCCAGGCCGACGGTCAGGTGTACGGGCACCGGAGCCCGCGCCGCGAGGGATTCGAGGGCGACGGCGAGGCCGTGCGCGCTGAGTACGGCGGGATGCAGGCCGCGTGCGACGTCGCGCAGCTCTCCGAGCGAGGCCGCGATCTCCTTCTTGGCCTGGGCCAGCAGGGTGCGCGCCGCCGCGTCCCCGTCGAGCCGCGCCTGCAGCATGCCGAGGTCGAGGGAGAGCGCGATGAGCCGCTGCTGGGCTCCGTCATGGAGGTCACGCTCCAGCCGCTGACGTTCCTTCTGCCCGGCCTCGATGACCCGTGCGCGCGAGCCGCGCAACTCGTCGACGTTGGCCCGCAGTTCCGCCTGGAGCCGCCCGTTCTTCAGCGCGATGGCCGCCGCGGCGCTTACCGCGTCGAGCAGTTCGCGCTCATCGTTCAGGGCAGGGTCGTGCACGAGGGCCGCCACGGGCTCCCCGGCTTCGTCCGCGCCTCCGGCATCTCCGGGTTCTCCGGCGCTCTCGATCAGCGTGACCACCCGACCGCCGTCGGTGGGCAGTTCGACGGGCTTGCCCTCCTGGTCGGCCCAACTCCCGAACTGCGGCAGCCAGTACACCAAGGAGAGCGACGGATCACGTAACGCCCGGGCCAGCGGGGCGCGCAGATCCGTCGGCTCGGCCCGTAGTTCGACCACGAGATCACCGACGGCGCTCCTGGCAAGCCGGGCACTGAGCAGGCCGGCGAGGAAGGCGGCAGGGGCGAGGCTGATCACGGCGATGCTCACCTGCTGCACCGCTGGAAACGCGGGCCCGCCGAACACCCCGACCAGCAGCAGGGCTCCGATCATCGCAAGGCCCAGCGCGAACAAGTCGACCAGCAGCGAGAGGGAGCGGCGCAGCGGCCGCCCTCCGGTCCTTCGCTGTACGGTGAGCAGCGCCACGCCGGTGAGGGACACCCCGGCGATGACGACCAGCTCGAGGGTGTGGAGCACCGAGGCCGCGCCCGCCTCGTGCACGATCCTCAGCCCCGGGCCCAGGCCACCGAGCATCATCACCGCCAACTGGGCGCCGAAGGCGACGGCGTAGCCGGTGGCGACGAGCAGACGCTCAGGGCGTCCCCTCAACCGACCGGTCGGGTACGCAAGGAACACGTGCAGGACCAGCACCGGCGGCACCAGGTCGAAGGTCACGCCCACGGTGCGCAGAGCGGCGTCGTCCGCCCACGCGAGGGCCGACACGAACGTACTGAAGCCCGTGATGGTCATCAGGGGGCCGATGCGGTTCGCCGGTCTGCGCCGCCACGCGACGAGGCCGGCGAGGGTGTACGACAGCGCAAGCCAGAGGAGCAGCGCGGCGTGCACCAGGTCCGAGCCGTTCTCCGCGGCCAGGGCGATCAGGCCGACGAAGGCCGCGACGGCGGCAGTGGCGGCGGTGGCCGTCACGGCGGCGACAGCCACTCGCGCGGGTGCCACGGTTGCCCCCTCTTCCCCCTCGGGAGGCGTCTGCCTTCCCGGGTCGGGAGGCGTCAGCTTTTCCCGTCGGGAGGCGTCTGCTGCACGCTACTCCGACGATCTTGCCGCGACCAGAAGCCGCCGTCGCCGGTAACAGGAGCCGCCCTCACCGGTACCAGAAACCCGCCCCCCGAAGCCGCCTGTGGCCCGCCTTACCACGCCCTCCGGGGGCTGCCAGCTTGATGGGCAGCGGGCAATCCACGTACCGACGAGGAGCCGAAATGAAGACCCGAGTGATCCAGGACGACCCCAAGGAACCCCTCCGGCCTCACTCAGAACCCTCAGGACGCTCAGAAAGGTTCACCATGTCCCGACTGCTCTACCGGATCGGGCACTTCTCCGGCCGCCACCCGTGGCGCGTACTCCTCACCTGGATCGCGATCGTGGCCGCCGCCTTCCTGCTCAATCAGTCCATCGGCGGCACGAACGACGAGTCCTTCCGGCTGCCGGGCGTGGAGTCGCAGAAGGCCGTCGACGCACTCAAGGACAGGTTCCCGCAGAAGACCGTACTGACCTCGAACATCGTCTACCACTCCGACGACGGCCTGACCGGCCCCGCCGCCAAGGCGGCCGTGGCCAGGGCCCGGACCGGTCTCTCCGCGATACCGCACGTGATCGCGGTGTCCGACCCCTACGACGCACGAGGCCCGACGGTGAGTTCGGATGGCAGGACCGCGTTCACGACCGTCGCCTTCGACACCGCGGAGAAGGTCGACGCGGCCCAGTTCGACGCCGCGCGGAAAGCCAATGAGCCCGCTCGTGCCGCTGGACTGCAGGTCGAGTACGCCGGTGGGCTCGGCGCCGCGAAGGACGACGGAGGCGGCGGCAGCGAGATGCTCGGAATCGCTCTCGCCGTACTGATCCTCGCGATCGCCTTCGGTTCCCTGGTCGCGATGAGCCTGCCCGTGGTGGTGGCGCTGGTGGCCATCGTCATCGGTATGAGCGGCATAGGCATCCTGTCCGGCATCGTCGACGTCCCGAAGATCGCCACGGTCGTCGCCATGATGCTGGGGCTCGGAGTCGGCGTCGACTACGCGCTGTTCGTCCTCACCCGGCACCGCCAGAACCTGTCCGGCGGCATGCCCGTACCCGAGGCGGCGGGCCGCGCCAACGCCACGGCGGGCCTGTCGGTGCTGTTCGCCGGGGTCACCGTCATCGTGGCGATCGCCGGGCTGCAGGTGGCGGGCATCCCCATGCTGACCGTGATGGGCTGGACCGCGGCGATGATGGTCGCGGTGACGATGCTCGCCGCGCTCACCCTGCTGCCCGCGATGCTCGGACTCGTCGGCACCCGGGTCAACAGCCTGCGCATTCCCTTCGTGAAGCAGCGGCCCGCCTACAATCCGCGGTCCAAGTCGAGCCGTTGGACCGCCTTAGTGGTGCGCAAGCCCCTTCGTTACGGCATCGCGGCCGCCGTCCTGCTCGGTGCGCTGGCCATCCCGGCGTTCTCCATGAGGCTCGGCATCCCCGACGCGGGCAACGCCCCCGCGGACACCACGACGCGAACGTCGTACGACCTGCTCGCCAAGGGCTTCGGCCCCGGCTTCAACGGCCAGCTCCAAGTGGTGGTCGAACTCAACGGCGCCGACCGGTCAGCGCTCGACGGTGTGAGCACGGCGGTGAGCGCCGATCCCGGAGTCGCCTCCGTGGGCGCCGTCGCGTTCAACCCGAAAGGCGACCTGGCGACGTTCGGCGTTACCCCGACCACCTCCCCGCAGAACGTCAAAACGGACCGGCTGGTCGACCGCCTCCGCGACGACGTACTGCCCGCCGCGCTGAGCGGCACCGCGGCGGAGCCGATACTCACCGGCGACACCGCGCTCGTGAAGGATCTCTCCGCGCAACTCCAGGGGCGCATGCTGTGGTTCCTGGGTGCCGTCATCGGCCTGTCGTTCATCGTCCTGATGATCGTGTTCCGGTCGGTCCTGGTGCCGTTGAAGGCCGCGGCCCTCAACCTGCTGAGTATCGGAGCCTCGTACGGAGTGGTCGTCGCCGTCTTCCAGTGGGGCTGGGGGGCGAGCCTGATCGGTGTCCACGAAACAATGCCGATCTTCGCGCTGGCGCCGATGCTCATGTTCGCGGTTCTCTTCGGACTGTCCATGGACTACGAGGTGTTCCTGCTCAGCCGCGTACGCGAGCAGTACGCGCGCCACGGTGACCCGCGGGCCGCGATCATCGAGGGTGTCGGCTCCACCGCCCGGGTCATCACGAGCGCGGCATTGATCATGATCGGTGTGTTCGGCGCGTTCGTGCTGGCTCCGGAGGCCGACACCAAGGTGTTCGGCATCGGGCTTTCCGTGGCCGTCCTCCTCGATGTCACGTTGGTGCGCATGGTGCTCGTCCCGTCCGCGATGAGTCTGCTCGGGCGGCACGCCTGGTGGCTGCCCCGCCGACTGGACCGGATCCTTCCGGACATCCATCCGGACGTCGACGACGCGGACGCGCTCGTGCCCGTTCCCGCGCCGAGCGAGGGGAAGCCTCCGGGCGAACGCCCGGCGGAACTGGTCTGATCGATAGCGCGTCATGGCCGCAAGGCCCGCCGACAGCCAGCCCCTGCCCTGTGTAACTCTCCACAGGTCAGGGGCTGTTCGTCCCCTCGCTGTTCTGCCAGAACTCACGCAGGGCGATGGCGAGCGCTTCGGGTGCCTCTTCGACGATGTGGTGTCCGGAGTCGATGGGGCCACCGTCCAGTCGGTCGCCCGCCCAGTCATGCCAGATGCTCAGTACGTCGCCGTAGAGATCGGTCATGTCGTCGCGGGTGGCCCACAGCACCTGCAGAGGGCAGTCGATGCGCCGGCCGGCTCGACGGTCGGTGTCGTCGTGTTCCCGGTCGATGCCGAGGCCGGCCCGGTAGTCCTCGCACATGGCGTGCACGGTGGCCGGGTCGTGGATCGCGCGCCGGTAGTCCTCGTAGGCTTTGGCGCCCATCTGCTCGGGGGTGGCCTTGTACCAGGCGTCGGGGGCGGCGTTGATGATGCGTTCGGCGGGTTTGTCGGTCTGTCCGAGGAAGAACCAGTGCCACCAGCTCGCGGCGAATGTCGCGTCGCAGCGTCGCAAGGCCTCCCCGATGGGGACGGCGTCCAGCACGCTGAGGGCGGACACGGCCTCTGGGTGGTCCAGGGCGAGGCGGGTGGCCACATACGCGCCCCGGTCATGCCCGACGACGGCGAACCGTTCGTGCCCGAGGCGACGCATGAGCGCCAGGCAGTCGCCGGCCATGGCGCGCTTGGAGTACGGACGGTGCCGCTCGTCGGTCGGGGGCTTGTCGGACTCTCCGTAGCCCCGCAGGTCGGGGCAGACCACGGTGTGACCGGACGCGGCCAGCAGCGGGGCTACGCGGTGCCAGGTCGCGTGCGTGCGCGGATGGCCGTGCAAGAGCAGCACTGCCGGACCGTTGCCACCGCGACGCACCCGCAGATGAGCGCCGTCTCCCTCGCACCGCATCAACTCGAAGCCGTCAAACACGTAGCCTCCTACGCCTTGGACATCGCGGCTCATGTGCCCCGGAGTGCTTCGTCCACACGTCAGCACCCAGCAGTGTGGCCCGAGGGACAGCGATGGGGCGGGCTACCTGCGGAGTCTTCGGGTCACCAGGCGCGGACATCGGGCTTGCCGCGGGGCCGAGGTGCACAGGCGACTGTTGTGGCGCACGGTGGAAGATGGCGAAAGGAGACCATCATGCGCAAGCAGGATCTGTACGAGCGGGATCTCTCATCTGCCTCGTGGCGCAAGAGCTCTAGGAGCATGGCAGATGGCGGCTGCGTGGAGGTGGCCGATCTCGGAGGCGGCGCGGTCGCTGTGCGGGACTCCAAGAACCCCGGTCTGGGCGACCTGCGCTTCACCGAGCAAGAGTGGGCGGCCTTCCGCGGCGGAGTACGCGACGGCGAATTCGACTGACATTCCGGCAACAAGAAATCCGCTGTGCCAGGGGGTCGTGATGCGTGTGCATGCGCGTCCGCAGGCCTGACCAGCTTCGATCGCTCACGGGGTCCGCCAGCTTGCTGGCGGCCCCTTCAGGTTGCCGACCGGAATCTCGTGAGCGAGCTTGGTGAAAGCGGATAGGGCTCTGCATGGTGTGCCCGATCCCAGCCGTTCGATTCTCAGGAGGAATGATGGTTAACCCCGGTCAGGATGCGAATCAGCACGAGGGCCCCGCGGACGGCGGCGCGGCCGGCACTCCGGGCGTTCACGATGGCGGCGCGGATGGTGGTGCCGAGGGCCCTGCGGATGGTGGAGCGGCGGGTACTCCGGGCGTTCACGACGGTGGCGCCGATGGTGGTGCCGAAGGCCCTGCGGATGGTGGAGCGGCGGGTACTCCGGGCGTCCATGACGGTGGCGCCGATGGTGGTGCCGAAGGCCCCGCGGATGGTGGAGCGGCGGGTACTCCGGGCGTCCATGACGGTGGCGCGGACGGTGGAGCCGACAAGTCCGACGCCGGCGCTTGAGTACTCTGACCGAGCTTCAGGACGCCGGCGCCACGGGAGGCGTCGGCGTTTTGGAGACGCGGCTGACAGGCCTTAGCCAGGAGGAGTTCGCCCGCGACGTCTGGGCGCGCACCGCGCTGCTCACGCGTCGCGCGGATGATTTCTCCGACCTGTTCTCCGCCGACGCCGTGGACGAACTGATCTCGCGTCGCGGACTGCGTACGCCCTTTCTCCGCGTTGCCAAGAACGGCTCCACGCTTCCCGAGTCGTCATTCACCTCGTCCGGCGGTGTCGGCGCCACCATCTCCGACCAGCTCGACGACACCGCTCTATGGCGGGCCTTCTCCGGCGGCGCCACACTCGTCCTGCAAGCTCTGCAGCGCACCTGGGGGCCGGTCGCGGACTTCGGTGCCCGACTGAGCACAGAGCTGGGGCATCCGGTGCAGGCCAACGCCTACATCACTCCGCCGCAAAACCGCGGGTTCGAGGACCACTATGACGTACACGATGTCTTCGTCCTCCAGATCGACGGCACCAAGCGCTGGCTCGTCCACGAGCCCGTCCATCCCGACCCGCTGCGCGATCAGCCCTGGACCGATCGCCGCTCCGCGGTGGCCGAGGCCGCCAAGGGCAAGGCCTACATCGACACCGTGCTCGAGCCCGGTGATGTCCTCTACCTGCCGCGGGGCTGGCTGCACGCCGCCCAGGCGCAGGGCGAGGTCTCGATCCACCTGACGCTCGGAATCCACAGCTGGACGCGGTACGAACTGGCCGAACAGCTCGCCCGGTCCGCACTCGCGATGCTGCGCGACGATCCCCAGATGCGCAGTAGCCTGCCGCTGGGCGTGGACGGGCCGGACGGCGAGATGGACATCGTCCGTGAACACCTCGTAGCCGCCATCACAAAGGCCGATTCGGCTCCGCTGTTCCACCGCACCCGGCGAGGCCAGGAGCGCCCCGCGCCACTGGGGCCGCTGGCGCAGCTCAAGGCCGTCGACGGCCTCGGGCCCGACTCGCGGGTGCGGCTCCGTCAGGCGCTGGGAGCACGGCTGGAGGGCTCGCGCCTGGATACGCGCGTGGGCTGGCTCGACTTCCCGGCGGCTGATCTGCCGGCGGTGACCCGCATGCTCGACGGCGAGGTCCGCACCGCCGGTGACCTCGGCGTCGGACTCGTCGAGAGACTGCTGCGCGCGGGCGTACTGGTGCCCGCGGAACAGTGACGTGGCGGTCACGGTGACTGCGGCAGAACGCTTCTTCTGCGCTGACGCGGCGCGGACACGCGGCGACTCACTCGCGGGCACAGCACCGTATGGCTCTGTCTGGGTCCTCATCGAGTACCGAGGTGGCTGGCCGCCCAACGGCTTCGACGGCCTCAATCTTGAGCCTCACACCAAAGGACTTGTGTTCTCCGCCGCCCAAGCGGTGCGTGCACGCGTACTTCTGATCAGGCGGCACGGACGCCGCGGCCTCGAAGGGCTCAGGCGCTGGGCCGTGCTGCGCTATGAGAACTCAGGCGCCTACCGCCAGCAATGGGGCACATGGAGCCGTGATCAGGACTTGGTGGAGATCGTCGATGCCCTCGACGCCCCCGGAGAACTGGGCTGCCCGCCCGTCGTCCTCGTCTGCGCCCACGGTCAGCACGACACCTGCTGCGCCGTACGTGGCCGGCCTGTGGGACGTGCCCTCACTGAGCGGTGGCCGGACCTTGTGTGGGAATGCACCCACGTCGGCGGTGACAGGTTCGCGGCCAATGTCTTTGTCGCGCCCGACGGCGTCTACTACGGAGGTCTCGATGCCACGTCGTCGGTGACAGCGGTCGAACAGCACCTGGCCGACCGGATGCGCGCAGAGCATCTGCGCGGATACACGGATCTCTTCCCGCCGCAGCAGGCCGCTGTCGCGGCCGTCCTCAGACACTTCGGCCCGGCCGGCCGGCATGACTACGCGGTCCTCGAGACTTCCCGCGAAGGCAACCGCTGGCGAATCCGCGTCACCGGCCGCCCGCCTCGTCCGACGGTTCTCGACGTCGAGGTGCACTCCCACCGCACACCGCCGTGTCAGCTGACCTGCCGCGGACTGTCAATGAGTTCCGCCGCCGTCTATGAGGTCACCTCCATCCGCGTCGGCTGAGCCTGTTCCCTCACATAGGCGCCGCCCGACAGCGGCAGGCCACTGGTGGTCGGTCAGGCGCCTGGGAGGAAGAGGCAGAACGGGTGGCCGTGCGGGTCGCGAAGGACCCGTACGTCCTTTTGAGGCTGGTGCTCCTCCAGCGTCGCGCCCAGGGCGCAAGCTCGCTCGGTCTCCGCCTCCAGGTCGTCGACCCGCAAGTCCAAGTGCGCTTGCATCTGCTGAGTGCCCGGGCGTTGCGGCCACGTCGGAGGCGTGTGGTCGGTTTCCAGCTGGAAGCTGAGGCCGGGGCGCTCCTGTTCTGGGGCCCGCAAGCGAACCCACTCCGGCCGGCGATCGACCTCCTGCCAGCCCAGCAGGGCCCGGTAGAAGTCGGCCAGCGCGGGTGGATCGGGAGTACCGAGAACAAAGGCACCGAGTGTCGTCGTCATGCCCCCACCCTGCCCCCGACATTCGCCCCTTGCACCTGTCGTCCCCTGGGTCCGTGGCGCAGAGCCGAGTGCCACTCAGCGCACGGGGGAATCCTTGTCCATGGCGGTGTTGTGCGACACCGAGTGGTCGCACAGCCGGTGCCCGGCCGCGACCACCTGGGCGCGCTCCTGCACGCCCCCGGGCCGAGGCGACATCCAGGCCTCTTCGGGCGGATCATCAGGCGGATGGGCGTCGTTCGGACCAGCCGTTTCAAGTCTCCGGTAGCGTCACGGTATGAGCCATCCGCATCCAGAGTTGAAGCCTGCCCCACCGCTGCCCGAAGGGGGGTTGCGAGTTGTGGCCCTCGGCGGCCTGGGCGAGATCGGCCGCAACATGACCGTTTTCGAGCACCGCGGGAAGCTGCTCATCGTTGACTGCGGTGTGCTGTTCCCCGAGGAGAACCAGCCCGGCGTCGACGTGATCCTTCCCGACTTCACCTCGATCCGGGACCGCCTTGACGATGTCGTGGCCGTAGTGCTCACACACGGCCATGAGGATCACATCGGCGGCGTGCCCTACCTGCTGCGTGAGCGGTCCGACATCCCTGTTGTCGGGTCGAAGCTGACGCTTGCCTTTCTCGAGGCCAAGCTCAAGGAGCACGGCATCCGGCCGCGCACGGTACGGGTGCGCGAGGGCGACCGGCGTGGATGGGGGCCCTTCGACTGCGAATTCGTGGCGGTCAACCACTCCATCCCCGACGGCCTTGCCGTCGCCATCCGAACGAGTGCCGGGATGGTGCTCCACACCGGGGACTTCAAGATGGACCAGTTCCCGCTGGACGACCGGATCACCGACCTGCGTGCCTTCGCCCGACTCGGTGAGGAGGGCGTCGACCTGTTCCTCACCGACTCCACCAACGCTGAGGTGCCGGGCTTCACCACCTCCGAGCGTGAACTCAATCCCGCGATCGAGCAGGTCCTGCGCACTGCGCCGCGGCGGGTGATCGTCTCCAGCTTCGCCAGCCATGTGCACCGTATCCAGCAGGTGCTCGACGCAGCCCACCAGTACGGCCGAAAGGTCGCCTTCGTGGGCCGCTCGATGGTCCGCAACATGGGCATCGCCCGCGACCTGGGCTATCTGAAGGTTCCCAAGGGCCTGGTCGTCAGCATGCAAGAACTGGAGAAGCTGCCCGACAACCGGATCACCCTGGTGTGTACCGGATCCCAGGGCGAACCGATGGCCGCGTTGTCGCGGATGGCCAACCGCGACCACGTGATCCGCATCGGTAAGGGAGACACCGTTCTGCTCGCAAGCTCCCTGATCCCCGGCAATGAGACGGCGATCTACCGAGTGATCAACGGACTGACCAGATGGGGCGCGAACGTCGTCCACAAGGGCAACGCCAAGGTCCACGTCTCTGGCCATGCCAGTGCCGGTGAGCTCATCTACTGCTACAACATCGTCAAGCCCCGCAACGTCATGCCCGTGCACGGCGAGTGGAAGCACCTGAAGGCCAATGCCGATCTGGCCGTCCGTACCGGCGTCGCCCCTGACCGGGTGATCATCGCGGAGGACGGCGTGGTCGTCGACCTCGTCGATGGACGTGCCTCCATCACGGGGAAGGTGCCCGCGGGCTACGTCTATGTGGACGGCATGACCGTCGGCGGCGTCACCGAAGCCTCGCTGAAGGACCGGCTCACGCTGGCCGAGGAGGGTGTGGTCACCGTCGTCGCCATCGTCGACGCCGACACGGGAGCGCTCGCCGAGGCCCCCGACTTCCTGGCCCGCGGCTTCGTCCACGACGAAACCACCTTCGAGTCCGTCATCCCGGTGATCGAGAAGACTCTGGCGACCGCGGCCGAGGAAGGAGTGGGCGACGCCCATCAGTTGGAACAGCTGATCGCCCGTGCCGTTGCGAACTGGGCGTACCGCGCACACCGACGCAGGCCCTTGATCATCCCGGTCATCATCGACGCCTGACCTCGTGCCGTTCCCGCTGCCGAGAGCTGCCCAGAAAGGTGAACGGATGAGCATGCGTTTCGAGGAGATCGACTGGCGGCCGACAGCAATGGGGGACCTCAGCCTGCGGCGACGACGGGACCCGGCGTCGGGCGACGATGTGTACGAGGTGAAACTCGGGGACGAGTTCTTGATGTCCAGCCTCTTCACCGCCGGTGAGATCGCGCTCACCCGGCTCGGTCTGGAACAACTTCCGGACAGCGAACTGGATGTCGCGGTGGGCGGCCTCGGTCTCGGGTACACCGCACGGGCGGTCCTTGAGGACCGGCGGGTGCGCTCGCTGACCGTGATCGAGGCACTCGGCGAAGTGATCGAGTGGCATGAGCGTGGATACGTACCGCTGGGTGCCTCCTTGACGTCGGACCCCCGATGCCGCCTGGTCCAAGGCGACTTCTTCGCGATGGCCGGCGACGGCAGTGGCCTCGACCCTCAGGAGCCGGATCGCCGCTTCCACGCCATCCTCCTGGACATCGACCACTCGCCCCGCCATGTGCTGCACCCCAGCCACTCGGCGCTGTATGAACCAAAAGGGTTGCGCGCACTCGCCCGGCTGCTGCACCCCGGAGGCATCTTCGCGCTGTGGTCGAACGACCCGCCGGAGGCGGCATTCAACGCGGTGCTCGCCGAGGTCTTCACGAGATCGGAGAGCCACGTCGTCGATTTCCCCAACCCGCTGCAAGGAAAGCCCGCCACCAACACCGTGTACGTGGCGGGCTGAACAGGCACCTTCAAGTGCGGCAGGACGAGTACGTGTTCAGGTCCTGTGGGCGCAAGGCCTTCAGGATGCGGCGGCAGTGCACCGGGGGCGCCGCGGGGTGCTGTAGCCGTTCGAATCATCGATCTATGGCTCGGCCGGTCAGCTCTTGGTGAGCCGACTACCTCACTGTCGAACACCCGAAAATCTATGGTGGCTGGAGTAGACATTGGGTGGTGGTGTGGTTATGGTTTCTCTCGTAGCCGAGATCGAGCAGGGCCCGGCAGAGATGAACTGCCGGGCAGCAGTACCCGCAAGTGCAGTTGCAGGACGGTGCGGTGGTGGAGTTTCGAAGCCAGAGCAGTGCAGGACGGCGACGGGACTGACGACCGGACCGGGTGGCCCGCAGTGATCAGGGGCCACCACGAGTAGGACCGCAGGACCAGCAGTGAAGTCAGTGAGCAGCACCTCGGTAAAGGCGTCGGCTGCGGGCGCGCGTGCCGGGAGGTTCGGCAGTGGGGTTCTAAGCCAGGGCAGATGCAGGAGAGGCGACGGGGCTGGCTGCCGAAGAGTGGCGCTGTGGCAGGTCACCAGTAGTACGCAACACCAGCAGTTCAGTAAGTGATTGGTTCAGAGGGAAAGAACGGAGGAGCCAGGCGCCATCAGGATCGCCCGGGCGGAAGTCTTGGGCCCGGGTACCGCAGGACATCGATAGTGAGGTGGTCTCCGGTCAAGCAACCGCGATCCCCGCAACCCCGGCAGCAGTTCGGTCGGGTCAGCGGAAACAGAAGGCCGACGCAGGAATAGGGTCGGCAGATGGTGTAGCAGTTCCTTCGGGGCCCGGGTGCGGATACAGCACCCGGGCCCCTCCACGCGTGCCAAGCGTTCCATAGAGAGGTGCAATGACAGCAGACGACTCGTTCGGCCGTCTCGATGACGACGACTACCCCGCCTACACCATGGGCCGAGCCGCCGAAATACTCGGCACCACCCAGGGCTTCCTCCGTGCCATCGGCGAAGCCCGCCTCATCACCCCACTGCGCTCAGCCGGCGGCCACCGCCGCTACTCCCGCTACCAACTGCGCATCGCCGCCCGCGCCCGCGAACTCGTCGACCAGGGCACCCCCATCGAAGCCGCCTGCCGCATCGTCATCCTCGAAGACCAACTCCAAGAAGCACAGCGCCTCAACGCCCAACACCGCCGCGCCGCCGATGCGTCCAGCTCGCCCGCGGCCTGAGGAAGTGCCGCCCGCCGGTACCGGCGGGCCCCGGCGCAGCTGACGGGATGTGACGCGTGGGCCGTTTCCTCTGGTGACAGAGTGTGTGGACGTGTAGCGTCTGCGTCAGCTGTCATGGTTCGGAAGTTCCCCTTCGCCCACGTCCTCGGCGTGGGCGTTTTGCTGTGCTGTGTCGCAGGAACCAGGGCGATCACCTCCGCCTTCCGCGCGTTGTGGGAGGCGTACATCGACTGGAAGGCATGAGACATGGCTACGGGAACTGTGAAGTGGTTCAACGCGGAGAAGGGCTTCGGCTTCATCGCCCAGGACGGCGGCGGCCCCGACGTGTTCGCCCACTACTCCGCGATCAACTCCTCGGGCTTCCGTGAGCTCCAGGAAGGCCAAGCCGTGACGTTCGACGTCACCCAGGGCCAGAAGGGCCCCCAGGCCGAGAACATCAACTCCGCCTGACCTCGCAGCTCTGCTTGAGGGAGCGCGTCCACCGCGTCCGGTAGCTGCTGTCGCCCGTGCGGGCCGTGCTGCCAGCCGGACAAAAGGGTCTCGCTCTCGTGCCGGGCGGCGGTAAGAGCCTGTCATGCACAGATTGGGGGCGCGCAGCCATGGCTGCGCGCCCCCAAGCGCCGTTTACCACCGTGGCACTGCTGGGGGCCGGCCCGGGCCGGCCCGCCTCACCGGAATGACTAATTCCTCCGTTCCGTAAACCGCGACCGCTCTTCCTGGAACGTTGCGCTCGGGGCAAGTCAATATCTATGACCGCGAGATGAGGGTTTAACTCACCATGCGGGCAGTGTTTTTGCCGTAACTGACAGAGCGGAATTATTTGGCGTACGCAGGCAGCTAGCTCATGCTACTGTCGATCTAAGTTGCAGTTATGGTTCCCAAAACTTCACGCGTCTTCGCCGGTTTTCAAGCCCGCTGGAAGCGTCTTCGTATTGCCGGTCATTTCCGGACGGGGCATCATCGCGGCGACCCGGCAACCGTGTATCGCGGATGCCGGCGTACTGCCCCAAAGGAGATATGACGTGGCATCAGGCACCGTGAAGTGGTTCAACGCGGCCAAGGGTTTCGGCTTCATCGAGCAGGACGGTGGGGGTGCTGACGTGTTCGCCCACTTCTCGAACTTCGCCGCCCAGGGGTTCCGTGAGCTGCTCGAGGGCCAGAAGGTCACCTTCGATATCGCGCCGACCCAAAAGGGACCGACGGCCGAGAACATCGTTTTCGCCTGACGCTGACGCGCACTTTGTAGCTGGGGCCCGCATCCCTCGGGGGTGCGGGCCCCAGCTGCGGGGATTTCGACGTCCGGACTTTCATTGCACATGACGTCGTCGATTTCATTTCTTGTGCGCCATGCCGGTCACTGTAAATCCAGATTCTTTTTTCGCATTCCATTCGGCCCGTTCTTGTGATTCCCCGCGCTGCTCTTTCGCTGCGAGAATTCCTTGGTGCGTGCCGTATCAAGGAAGGTTCTCGATGAACCCCGCACGTACGAACGGCCACTCCTCCCGCTTCGGTTCGTCCGCCCCGAGCCGTTCAGTGAATCCGCGCCGCTCGGGCGGCCACGGCCGGCGGCCCGCAGCGGTTCAGGGCGAGTTCGCCCTGCCGAAGACGATTACTCCCGCGCTGCCCGCGGTCGAGGCGTTCGCCGACCTCGACATGCCCAAGCAGTTGCTGGCCGCGCTGACCGTGCAAGGAGTGAGCGTTCCGTTCCCGATCCAGGGCGCGACCCTGCCGAACACCCTCGCGGGCCGCGACGCCCTAGGACGCGGGCGCACCGGCTCCGGCAAGACCCTCGCCTTCGGCCTGGCACTCCTGGCTCGCACCGCCGGACAGCGCGCCGAGCCCCGTCAGCCGCTGGCCCTGATCCTCGTTCCGACGCGTGAGCTGGCCCAGCAGGTGACCGACGCGCTCACCCCCTACGCCCGCTCGGTGAAGTTGCGCCTGGCCACCGTCGTCGGCGGAATGCCGATCGGCAGGCAGGCCAATGCGCTGCGCGGTGGCGTCGAGGTCGTCGTCGCGACGCCGGGCCGCCTCAAGGACCTCATCGACCGCGGCGACTGCCGGCTGAACCAGGTCGGCATCACCGTCCTGGACGAGGCCGACCAGATGGCCGACATGGGCTTCATGCCCCAGGTCACCGCACTCCTGGACCAGGTACGCCCCGAGGGCCAGCGGATGCTGTTCTCGGCCACCTTGGACCGCAACGTCGACCGCCTGGTCCGCCGCTACCTCACCGACCCGGTCGTCCACTCCGTCGACCCGTCCGCAGGCGCGGTCACCACGATGGAGCATCACGTGCTGCACGTCCACGGCGCCGACAAGCAGCGGACGACGACGCAGATCGCGGCGCGCGACGGCCGGGTCATCATGTTCCTGGACACCAAGCACGCCGTCGACCGGCTGACGCAGGACCTGCTGACCAGCGGTGTACGCGCCGCTGCCCTGCACGGCGGCAAGTCGCAGCCCCAGCGCACCCGGACCCTGGCCCAGTTCAAGACCGGGCACGTCACCGTGCTCGTGGCGACGAACGTCGCCGCCCGCGGCATCCATGTCGACAACCTCGACCTTGTCGTCAACGTAGACCCGCCGACCGACCACAAGGACTACTTGCACCGCGGCGGCCGCACCGCGCGCGCCGGGGAGTCCGGCAGCGTCGTCACCCTGGTCACCCCCAATCAGCGTCGCGACATGGCCCGCCTCATGACGGCTGCGGGCATCGTGCCCCAGACCACCCAGGTCCGTTCCGGCGAAGAGGCACTCAGCCAGATCACCGGCGCCCAAGCCCCCTCCGGCATCCCCGTGACGATCACCGCGCCGGTGACCGAGCGGCGTCAGCGCAGCGCGTCCTCACGCGGCCGACGCAGCCCCGCGTCGGCCGCCCGGCGCGCGACCGTACGGCAGTCCTCCTTCGACGCGGCGGCCTAGAGACTCGTGCTCAGGAGGCTTACCCACTCGTGCAGGCGGCACCTTTTGACGCTGGTTCAGATGCGGCCCGCCCGGCGAGTGCCGCCCCCGTGCACAGGACCTGGCCGACGCCATGGACATCGCCGGACCGCAGGTCTGTGACGACATGACCGTCGAGGTGACCCTGCCCCGTCAGCTGCGGCGATGACTCTACCGGCGCGGCAGAGGAGAAGACCGGTCCGCAGCAAGGCGGTCTGCGATCACCCGTAGAGCGAGCGGGCCCCCGGGCTGTTGCCTTTGAAGCGCTGGCCCGCGGCGATCTCCTCACCGACCACCGCCCAGACGGTCTCGTCGTCCTGGAAGGGGAGCGGGTCGACGATGTTCGTCTCCAGACGGATACGCTCGACTTCGCGCTCCAGGCGCTCGAAGTCGGCTTCCTCGTCGCCGTCGTCTCCGCTGAAGGTGAACTCCTCGAGCACGCGCTGGAACCGGAGGGTGACCTGGACGAGGGAGGAGACGTCTGCGTGGAGTTCCCGCACGGTCGCCTCGTCAGCGTCGAAGGCGTGCACCTTGCCGGAAGCGGGGTCGAGGGCGAGGTGGGCGTTGAGCAGCCAGCCGATGACGGGCCATTCACCCGCGTCCTGCGAGGCGTTCTCGAAGCTCTCGGCGTCGACGACGTCCTGGACGAGGGGCAGCCGAACGTCGTCCGCGTCGGGCTCACGCAGTCCGAGTGTCCCGGTGGGGACGCCGACGGTCTGCAGCAGCCGGGCGCCCTCGGTCTCCACGGCGGAGGGCGGGAAGGCGGTAGCGGGCAGGGTCGCAAGCCGGTCCTGGCCGAAGATGTCGGCGAGTTCGTTGCGGGTGACGTCGAAAAGCACTGGCGGAACTCCGAACTCGACGGCGGCATGGGCGCCGCGGGACTCTTGGTGGACGGAAACAGGCACGCAGCAGCGTTGCCGATCGAGGCGCTTCCGGCGGCTCCGATTCCGTGGAGGCGCCGCCTCAATCACAGGTTCCCACTTCCTCGTACCAGTCATCGAATGGATGGAGTTCCACGTCTCCGACCGGCGAGCGGCTGCCAGGCCATGAGCTTGCTATGCCGTGGTTCGCCGCCACCAGCGTCATCGCCCTGCTCGTCTTCTGGGGTGCGCACACGCCACTACCGGTGAGCCAGCACATCCTTGCCCCAGGCTTGCCGACGCGGCGCTGGGAAGTCGGGCGAAATTTCAGCTGACTCGTGCACCGCCGCCTCCCGGACCGGCCCTCCCGGACTGTGGCTCTTCCGGGCTGCGACGCTGATCGTGGCGGTGTCAGTCGTCAGCTGCGACTTGGAGCTGCGCGGTCATGCGGGCTCCGGGAGCCTGATGACGCCGCCGAGTTGCGGAGCTGTTCGCTCATGGCCCAGGCACTGGTCGGGCGGCAGGGATGATCTCCGGGGAGGAGCCGGGGCCTCTCCGTCCGGCCGAGGGCGGCATGGCGGCGGCGACCTAGACCTGCTGGAGACACGCAACAATCCACCGCCGCCCGGAACCCAGTCACAGGGAACTCCTCCCATCACCTGCAAACGGCTCACTCGTGCTCAAGTCGCCTCGCCACCGTACGACTTGGACCACCTGGGGCTGCTGGGGCAGTCGAGGCGACTGAACCGCACCGGCGCCCCGCCCCCCTCCCGGCACCCTTGGCAGTGGTGCCTGCGGGCTTTCCCGGCGGTGGACACGCAAGCCGTCGGACGCGAGGAACAGAACAGCGTTGATATCGCCTCCGACAAAGGTTTTGCGCGGGCCGCGTCCGGATGATGTGGTGCCACGGTGACAGAACACGATGAGGCGGCGGCTGTCCGACCGTTGACCCTGGCTTGGGTGAGCCGGCACCTGGAGGTCGGCGAACGGATCGTCAAAACCGAGGTGCTGCACGGCGGCATCACTGCCGAAATACGGCGGCTGACCGTCGGCGCGCGGGACGGCAGCACGCGTGACCTGGTGTTGCGGAGCTTCGTCGATCCGTTCTATGTGGAGCGCGCCGAGGACGGGCTGGACCGGGAAGCCGGCGCCCTGACCCTGCTCAAGGGGACCGGAGTGCCGGCTCCTGGACTGGTCGCGGTTGATCCGACCGCTGCGCATTGCGAGTACCCGTCGCTCCTCATGACACATCTGGCGGGCCGGACGGTCCTCGACGATGAGGGATTGGAGACGCGCGTCCCTGTGCTGGCCCGTCAACTCGTGGCGATCCACGCGTTGCGACCGGCTGAGCGGCACGGGGAGTATGTGGCGTTGACGACCGCCGACACCGTCGTGACGCCTAAGGGCGCCGACGCGGCCGCATGGGCAGCGGCGATCGACGTGATCCGCCAGCCCGCGCCGCCCTATGAGGGGCGGTTCCTACACCGGGACTTCCAACCCGGCAACGTGCTGTTCGACGTGCCGCCCTCAAGCCCGGCAGATCCCCGGATCACCGGCGTCGTCGACTGGGCAGCGGCCTCCTGGGGACCGGCGGACCTGGATGTCGCGCACTGCTCCACCAATCTCGCGCTGCTGCACGGACCGGAGTGGGGGCTGCGGTTCGCTGAGGCGTACGAGGAGGCCGGCGGGGTGCTGGCGGCGGCCACGAGCGAGCGGCTGTACTGGCAGGTGCGGGACGGGCTGGCGTCCTCGGAAGAGGTGCAGGTGGTGGCGCGGCTGTGGCGGGAGGCAGGGAGGACGGAGCTGACGACGCGAGCAGTGGAAGAGCGGCTGGATGCCTACATCACCGCCCTGATGGACGCGCTGGGCTGAGCCCGGGCGGTCCGGGGCGCGGACGCGGCGGCGCACCACCATTGCCTGTGCCCTACGTCGATTCGAACAGCGGCATCACTCGCCGTGGCCGCCTCCCGTGATCTGTGGCGGACCCCGATGGTGAAAGCCCCCTGCGGGCGACGCTTCCGCCAGCTCTTCGCAGGCTTGCTCCGGAAAGCGGCACTTGCCGGGGTTACGGCCACTACAGCTACCGCTACCGCATGGATGCTTCCGGGTGACACACACGGAAGCTCGGCGCGGCGTACGCGCGGCCCCGAGGCCGGGCGGGTCATGCTGCCGGTCGTGTGCGCCAGGTCCGGTGGTACGAAACGCGCGTAGGGGAGTCCCGTGTCGACCGAAGAGAACAAGAGGTTGGTTCGCCGTTTCTACGCGGAGATCGACAAGGGCAACGTGGAGGCCATGGACGAACTCGTGGCCGAGAACTACCAGGACCACTCCCCGCCACCGTTCCCAGGGCTCGGGCCCGGTCGCGAGGGGCTCAAGCAGGCGTTCCGAGTCTTCTGGGAGGCCACTCCCGGGACTCATGAGATCGAGGACCAGATCGCGGAAGGCGACAAAGTGGTGACCCGGATGACGGCCCGTGGAGTGCACGAAAGGGACCTGCCGGGCATCCCGGCCACCGGAAACCAGCTCACGATGACGGCGACGGTGATTCACCGCATCGAGAACGGCAGGCTCGCGGAGAAGTGGTCCGACAAGGACCTTCTCGGCTTCCTCCAGCAACTCGGCGTCATCCCGGCGCCCGGCGGTACGCCGACATAGTCCGGGCGACGCCACGGCCTTGCGGGCCCGGCAGGCAGATTGCCCGATAACACCCGCCTGTAGGGCGAACGTTGCCTGACGGTGTTCACAGTGGTGTGCCGTTGACCACCAGCGCTACGTCGATGTAGTCGCGCGTGGCATTGGAGTACGGGCAGACTTGGTGGGCAGGCCACCTCGACCAGCTCGACCGCCTGCGCCTCGGTGACCGACGGCAGCGTGACCCGCAGCTCGACACCGAGCTTGAAGCGGCCGCCGTCGACCGGGATCAGTGAAACCGCCGAGTCGACCTCCGCGTCTTCCGCCTTGAGTTCGCCGCGATGCCCACCAGGTCCAGCGTCGTGGCGAAACAGGTGGCGTACCCGATCGCGAAGAGTTCCTCGGGGTTTGCGCCCTCACCGTCCCCGCCCAGCTCCTTGGGCGGCGCCTGCACGACACCCTGCCGGAGATCCGCCCCGTCGAGGACCCCGGCCACGCGCACGAGGCGTACCTCACTGCCCTCGCCGCCACGTCGTCGTGGTCAGCGGCCGGCCGCTCGACGGCGTAGCCGCAGGGGCGTGTACACGACGAGCGCCGCGATGAACGCGACGTAGTAGGCGAGGTCCGCGGCGTGCAACGCCGCGGCCACCGGCCCCACGTACAGGCTCGTGTCCATGAACGGCACCGCGGCGCCGAAGGCGGCAACGAACGCCGCGAGGGCGGGCCACCACGGCTGTGGGCGGGCGCTCTCGGCAGCCAGCTCGAACGGAGCTCCGCCTCGAGCGCGGGCGCGTGCGAACCAGTCGACGGCCACCACCGCCACGAACCCCGGGATCCAGTAGCCGACGAACAGCAGCACATTCTGGAAACGCGCCGCGGTATCCGCTGCGTGCATCCACAGCACCAGCGGGAAGCCGAGCACGGCAGCGAGGCCCGCCGCCAGCGGCCGCGAGATGCGCACCCCGACCGTCTGGAGGGCCAGTGAGCCGCTGTAGTCGTTCATCGCATTGCTGCACAGCGCGGCCAACGCGACGGCCAGCAGCCCGAACGCGCCGAGTGCGCCACCACCCAGCAGTTCATCGACGCCCTTCGCGGTCTGGTCGGTGAAGATTGACGCACCCCACAGCCCGAGCGCCTGGACCGCCACGAAGGAGGCCGATACGCCGAGCAGCGTGCACCAGAACATGCGCGGCCGGGAGGCCGAACGCGGTAGGTAACGGCTGAAGTCGCTGGCGTAGGGGGCCCAGGACAGTGCGAGGCTGAGCGCGATGGTGCTGGTGAGAACGAACGCGCCCGCGCGGTCGGATCCGTGCACCGACGCGGCGGTGGCGGGGTGGACACCGTCGAGGAGCTTGAGGGCAAGCGCGGCGAAGGCCGCTGCCAGCACGAAGGTCATGACCTTCTGCAGTCGGTGTATCGCCTCGTAGCCGAACACGCCGAGTACGCCTTGCCCCAGCATCATCACCAGTACGCCCACCCAGAACGGCCAGCCGCACAAACGGGCCAGCGCGTCCCCGCCGAACAGGCCGATGAGCGCGTCCCACGCGACCGACGACAGCCACTGCAGCACACCCGGCACGGCAACGGCCCGGCCGAACGCGAGCCGCGCCAGCGGCAGTTGCCCTGCCCCCGTCAGACCGCCCCACGTCCCCAGGTAAGCGGTGGGCACGGCACCGACGACCGTCCCCAGCACGACGGCCACCAGCGCGGTGGTGAAATCAAGACCGAGGGCGATGCCGATCGTGCCGGTGAAGACGCCTGTCATCGTCAGGTTCGGGGCGAACCACACCGTGAACAGCCGTGCCGGCTCGCCGTAGCGGTGCGACTCGGGGACCGGGGCGATCCCGCGGGTCTCGACGCGCAGGTCACCGGGGGCCGCGGGCATCCGCCCATCGAAGACGGACCGCCGGCCGGTGTCCGCCGGGCCGTTCGGAGCATGCGGCAATGACATGAATGACATCCCTCCGCCAGTGCTAACTGGTTCAGGTTCGACGGGTGTGATCTCAGCCCCGCTGGTCGGGGCACCCCGTGTCGGATTGCGTCGGCAAGGCTAACCCACGCGGTCGGGGCGGTCTCGCCGAGGTGTGTCGTGCCGTGGCCGGGCGGGCTCGGAGTCCCTCAGCGAGGATGCCTGCCACTGGACGGTCAGGACCGGTCCGGGCCGACGGCCTGCCACCGTGCCGCCTGCGTGGGTCTCGACGCGGCTTCTGCCTTGCTGCACACTGACCGGCACGGTGGAGAAAGCAGCCGTCAAGTGATCCGCCCCGGCTGGGGCTCAGCGATGGGAAGCAGCGGGGGCGCCGGTGGAACACTCCCTCACACAGCAACCCGGCCAGGGCGAGCGCGGACCGTCGCCGGTGGCCCCGGCAGAGCGACCTGCGACGCCCCGCCGTGGTTCCCAGTCCGGTACGGGGCCCGTGCTGGGCCGCGCGCTGCAGATCCTCGGCGCGTTCAGCGCGGATTGCCGGGAGATGACGCTGAGCGAACTGTCCCGGCGGTCCGGGCTGCCCGTGTCGACCGTGCACCGGATGCTGGGCGAATTGATGTCCTGGGGCGCGTTGGAGCGCGGCGCCAACGGCTGCTACCGCGTGGGCCTGAGGCTGTGGGAAGTCGGCTCGCTCGCCCCGCGGGGCCAGGGGCTGCGAGAGTGTGCGCTGCCGTTCCTGGAGGATCTTTCCCAGATCACCCGCGAGAACGTGCAGCTCGCGGTGCGCGAGGGCACCGAGCTCGTCTTCGTGGAGCGCATTGCGGGGTCCGGCGCGGTCCCCGTACTGACACGCGTGGGAGGACGCTTCGCCCTCACAGCCACCGGCGTCGGGCTTGTGCTGCTCGCGCACGCCCCCGTTGACGTGCAGGACCAGGTGCTTGCCGGCCCCTTCGAGCGCTTCACGCCTCGCACGGTCATCGATCCGCGTGCGTTGCGTCGCATGCTGGCCGAGACGCGGACCAACGGCTACGCGGCCAGCGACCGCCAGGTCACCATGGACGCCCTGTCGGTCGCCGCCCCGGTGCACGGCAGCGACGGTGCGGTGATCGCCGCCGTCTCACTCGTCGTGCGCCATGGCAGCAGCTCCCCGAACTCACTGGCCCGGCTTGTCTGTACCAGCGCCCGTGCGATCTCCCGCGTCATGGCCGCACCCAGGGCCTGAAGCCTGCCGCACTCCGCAACTCCGCCTGAGCGCCGGCTCCCCGCCCACACCGTGCCGCGAGCCGACCACACCACACCACGGTGCTCACGCCGTATTGCCTGCCGCCGCCGCGGCGGCGTTGCGCGTGTTTCGCAGATGTTTCCCGGCATCCGGAAAGGCCCCTGGTGGCCCGGTCCGGCCGGTCGCACGATGGTCAGCACCGGTCGATGCCCGGGCACCACTCGGCTTGTCGGCGAAGGCCTGACATACGTCTATGTGGCAGCCCGGCCCGCCCCACACTCACAAGGGAATGCTCATGACTGCTTTCGTTCGCGATCAGTGGTACGTCGCCGCCTACGGCCGCGAGGTCGGGCGCGAGCTGCTCGGACGCACCGTGCTCGGGGAGCCGATCCTGCTGTACCGCACCGAGGGCGGCCGGGCGGTTGCGATGGCCGAGCGCTGCGTGCACCGGCGCTTCCCGCTGTCGCAGGCACCGAGCCGGCTGGACGGCGACCGGGTGGTGTGCGGCTACCACGGCTTCACCTACGACACCGACGGCGGCTGCGTCTTCGTACCCGGCCAGCAGCGCATCCCGCGCACCGCCCGGCTGAAGACCTACCCGGTCGTCGAGCAGGACTCCTTCGTGTGGGTGTGGATCGGTGACCGCGAGCCGGGGGACACCCTGCCGCCCCGCGCCCCATGGATGGATTCGCCCGAGTACACCGTCGTGTCGGGCATGGAGCCGATCGCCGGCGACTACGGTCTGCTCGTCGACAACCTCATGGACCTGTCCCACGAGACGTACCTGCACGGTGGTTACATCGGCACACCGGAGGTGGCCGAGACGCCCATCACCACTGAGGTCGACGACAAGGCCGGCATCGTCTACGTCAGCCGCCACATGGACGACGCCGAATGCCCGCCGTTCTACGCGAAGTCCACGGGCATCGAGGGCCGGATCACCCGCTGGCAGGACGTCGAATACCACGCGCCCTGCCTCTACTTGCTCCACTCGCGCATCGCCCCCGCCGGCGCCCCTGGTCCGCGTCCGGACGGCAGCGACCCGCACGCCTTCCATGTGGAGGTCGTCTACGGCATCACTCCCTCGACGGAGAAGACGACGTACGACTTCTGGGCCGTCGCCCGGGACTTCGCCCTCGACGATCAGGACGTCACCGAATTCCTGCGCAACAACAACCACACGGTGGTCATGCAGGACGTGGTGGCCCTCAACGTGCTGCAGAAGTCCCTGGACACCGAGCAGGACGGCTACCAGGAGCTGAGCATCAACATCGACACCGGTGGCCTCGCCGCCCGTCGCATTCTCGCCCGGCTGGCGTCGCAGCCCGGCGCCGGGCAGTCGGCGGCGACGGCCCGATGAGCGCGCTTCACCCCGCTGCCCTTACGGGGGACGGCGTCTTCCGTATCCACTGGGTGCTGGGGACCGACCGGCAGCTGGCTGTCTGCCACTGCGGCGCGGAGCGGGAGTTCGAGGGCCCGGTGGAGCTGTGGGACTGGCTGCTGGGCCACCCCGAGGACCACCGCCCGCGCGCAGCAGGCCGTTCCGGCCTGAAGGGACGAACTGTGAGCGAAGAACCGTGAGGGGCGAACTGTGAGGGACGAACTGTGACCATCGTGATCCCCCCGCGCATCGCGGCCGAGGTCGAACTCGGCCTGACCCTGGAGCGCAAGGAGATCCTCGCAGAGGGCGTCGCGCTGCTGACGCTCACGGACCCCGAAGGTTCCGCTCTGCCCGAGTGGAGCCCCGGCGCCCACATCGACCTGGTGCTTGCCTCCGGCCTGGTGCGGCAGTACTCGTTGTGCTCGGACCCGGCCGACCGTTACCGGTGGCAAGTCGCGGTCTTGTACGAACCGGTAAGCCGGGGCGGCTCCAAGTGGGTCCACGAGCACCTGCGGGAAGGGGCCGAGGTACGGGTGCGCGGACCGCGCAATCACTTCGCCCTTGAACCGTCCCCTCGTTACCTGTTCATTGCCGGCGGCATCGGTATCACCCCGATCCTGCCCATGGTCGCCGAAGCCCAACGGCGGGGAGCTGAGTGGCAGTTGGCCTATGGCGGCCGCAGCCGCCGCTCCATGGCATTCCGCGAGCAGCTGGAGGCGGCGTACGGAGAGCGGGTGTCCGTACGACCGCAGGACGAATTCGGCGTACTGGACCTGGCCGGGCTGCTGGCCAACCCCGAGTCCGGCACACTCGTCTACTGCTGCGGTCCCGAAGGTTTGCTGAACGCCGTTGAGCAGAGCTGCTCCGGCTGGCCGCCGGGCGCCTTGCACATCGAGCGGTTCGCTCCCAAGGACCATGGTTCGTACGGCCCGGACGAGGCCTTCGAGGTCGAACTGGCCCAGAGCGGCATCACCGTGACCGTCCCGCCGGACAGGACCGTCCTCCAAGCGGTAGAGGAGGCGGGCGTGCAGGTGCTGTCGTCCTGCCAGGAAGGCACCTGTGGCACGTGCGAGACCGCTGTCCTCGGCGGGACGGTGGACCACCGCGACTCCCTGCTCACCGCAGCCGAGCAGGCCGCGCACGACACCATGTTCATCTGCGTCTCGCGCGCCGCCTGCCCCCGCATCGTCCTGGACCTGTGACGGCGAGGACGGCCGGCCCAGATCAGTTCCGGCGCCGGGCGTACAGGCGGTTGCCTGCCGGGCCCGTCCACTCCAGCCGCACGAGGCCGGGCACCGCGGCGTCGGCGATGCGCGCGGGGTCGGCCCAGTAGCCGAAGGCCGGATTGCGGAAGAACGTCGCCCACAGTCCGCCGTGGTGGTCCTCGAAGAAGTTGTTGTGTCCGGCGCCCACCCCCGCGGTCCAGCGCCGCGAGTACGGGCCTTCGAAGCGGTCCGCGACAGCGACCACCGCGTCGTACTGGTCTTGCGTCCGGTCGGGGCCAGGCGGGTCGTAGGCGTTACGCGTGCTGCCGTCGGGGTTGGTGGACCTGCGGTCCCAGGCGGCGTGCAGCAGGTAATACTTGCCGCCGTACTTGAAGACGTACGCACCTTCAAGGTAGGGCTCGGGGTTGTAGGGCGTCTGCTGGAACGACGGGAGGTTCGTCGTCGGGACGATGTCCTCCATGTCGTCCCGGAACTTGGCGTACACGTGGTTGTGCAGCACCAGCCACGCCTCGTCGTCCTCGCTGTAGAGGCTGCCGTCGATGTGGTGGTAGGCGCCGGGCTCGATGAACGACGGCCCGCCGATGAACGAGTCGCCGAAGGGCTTGTCGAGATTGCCCCGGACGAGGCGATACGGGCCCTCGACCCCGCCCTCGCTCACCAGCATGAAGGAGCCGACCTTCCGTGAGTGGTCTCCCATGCACGCGACGAGGTACCACTTGTCGCGGAAGTAGTGCAGCTCCGGCGCCCAGACGTTGCCGCGCTTGCCGAACTGGTCGTCGTGCCAGTGGGTCTGCCATGGCGCGACGACCGTGCGTCCGGGGCGGTTCTCATCGACGAACTCGGGCGACCACACCTTGCCACGCTCGGCGCCGGGCCGGATGCCGGTGGTGTCGGCGAGCTTCCACGGGCCGCGCAGGTTCCGTGCCGTCCACACGAAGAGACCGTCGTTCCAGGGTGCGGCCGCGGTGAGGCCGGGCACCCGGGTGGTGCCGGTCGCGACGTAGAGCGGACGGCCGTTGACGACAAAGCAGTTGACGTAGGTGTCTCGCATCCAGACCCGGCCGAGCGCCTTGTCGCGGGGCCGGAGCTCGAGGGGGAGGATGAAGGAGTTGTCCCTGCGCGGCCACAGGTCCTTGCGGGTGTCCGCGAGGCCATAAGGGCTCGGATCGGGCCAGTTCGGCGGGTACGGCTGTGTCGATGCGGCTTCCGCCTGTGCCGTCTGGCCGGCAGCAGTGGACAGCGCCGCCGCTCCGACAGAGCCGGCGACCCCGGCCAGCAGAGTCCGTCGGCCGACGTGTATTCCGTGCTCGGATCTGTTCATCAGTCGCACTCACCTTCGTCGTCAAGGACACCAGGACGGGCGCCCCCCGCTGTGGCTGTCGCTCAGCATGCGAACACTCACTGATTTTCGTCAATAGGTCGGAAAAATAATCCGGAGGGTTCCGCGCCGCGACGTACTTCGCCGTCCGGGGCGATCTCGCACCCCAACTCTGGCCGGTTGAGGCGGAATGCGCCCACGGAGGCCGCCGGAGTGTGACGAGTTTGTTTCAACTCATTGACGAAAATACTCGGCGCTCACATGCTGTCCGGCATGCACGAACACGACGGTCCGCTCACGCGGCTGAGACGAAGCCATGAACACCGTGTGCTCGATCTGCTCCGCAAGCACGGTCCGCTCAGCCGCGCCGAGTTGGGCGCCCGCAGCGGGTTGTCCCGTACGACGCTCCATGACATCGTCGCCGGCCTGGCGGGCAGCGGCACGGTCGTCGCCGGTACACCGCATGCCGAGGTGCGCAAGCGCGGCCGGCCGGTGGAGAAGCTCAGCCTCAACCCTGCCGCCGGTGAGGCGGTCGGCATCGACTTCGCGCGCCGCGCCGTGCACGTCGCGGCGATCAACTTCGCCCATGAGGTCATTGGTTCGGCCGGCGAGGCGCATGCCGCGGATCTGTCCTGGCCCGAGCGGGTCGACATCGCCGGACGCCTCCTGACCACGTTGGCGACCGGCTCGGCCGGTGACGCGGCGAGCGGCCGCCGGGGGCGCCCGGCCGCCGTCCACCTCGACGCGCTCAGCGCGATCGGCGTCGGAGTGGTCGGGCCGATCACCGACCCCGGCAGCGAGAACGCCCGCGCGCAGGGCATCGACGGCCTGCCGGACCTGCTGCGCAAGCAGTTCGGGGTGCCGGTGCTCCTCGACAACAACACCCGGCTCGCGGCCCTCGCCGAAGCGGTGTGGGGCGCTGCGGCGGACAGCAGTGACGTGCTCTACCTGCGGCTGTCACACGGCGTCGGCGGCGGTCTGGTCGTGGGCGGCGCGCTGCACCGAGGCCGCTACGGCCTGTCGGGCGAGTTCGGGCACATCACCGTGGACCCGACCGGGCGGAGCTGCGAATGCGGCGGGACCGGCTGCCTTGAGACCCGTGCCTCGCTCGACGCGGTCCTGAACCGCTACCGCGAGGCCGGCGGCCGGGCCACCGATCTCGCCGGATTCCTGGACGCCGCCTCGGACGCCGAACGCCCCGCCCTGGAGGTGCTGGAGCGTGTCGGCAGCGAGATCGGCCAGGTACTCGCAGCGGTCTGCCATGCCGTAGGCCCGGGCGTCATCGTCGTCGGCGGTGAACTGGCAGAGGCAGGCCCCGTACTCCTCGAGCCGATCGAACGGGCCCTGCGGCAACACCTGATGCCGATGGCCCGCCGACACGTGGACGTGCGGCGCGCGACGCTCGGCGAGGCCGGCAGCGCGCTGGGCGGCATCGCCCTCGTTCTACATGAATCCCCCCTGCTCTCCCACTATCCGCAGCCCGTCCCCGAGGAGAACGCGTGAAGCCACCAGCGAGGAACCCATGGCTGTGATCACCCCCGCCGAGAAAGTCGCCGTCGACACGCGGCAACAGCAACCGCGCCCCTCCCAGCGCCGGTTCCTGGTCCTCAACTTCGTGGCACTGGCTGCGGGTATCGCCCTGTGGGCCGTCGTGGCCGTGCTTGGCCTTGTCGACAACCTCCCCACGCCGGCGGCGGTGGCCCAGAAGGCCGGCACCATGATCTCCGACGGCACGCTGGCCTCCGATACGTTCGCCAGCCTGCGCCGGGTCCTTCTGGGCTACGCCCTCGGCGTGCTCGTCGCCGTACCGGTCGGCTTCCTCATGGGCTGGTACCCGACAGTGCGCGCCCTGGTCGAGCCGTACATCCAGTTCTTCCGCACCATCCCTCCGCTCGCGATGATTCCACTGGCGGTCGTACTGCTGGGGATCGGCGAGGTGCCGAAGGTCGCCGTGATCTTCCTGGCCTCGTTCATGGCCTGCGTCGTCTCCTCCTTCCAGGGCGTCATCGACGTGGACAAGACGCTGATCAACGCGGCCCGGGTGCTCGGCGCCTCGGACCGGACCATCTTCGCCAAGGTGGTCGTGCCGGCCTCCACCCCGTTCATCCTCGTCGGCATGCGGATCGGCCTCGGCGCGTCCTGGGCGACCGTGGTCGCCGCCGAACTCATCGGCGCGCAGGAGGGGTTGGGCTACCGGATGCAGAAAGCGTCCACCTGGTTCGAAATGGACACGATCTTCGTGTCCCTGATCACCATCGGCGTACTCGGGCTCGTCATGGACCGGCTGTTGCTGCTGGCCGAGCGACGCCTCACCGGCTGGCAGGAGCGACGATGAACAGCAAGATCACGTTCCGGGACGTGGTGAAGACCTTCCCGCTGAAGGGCACCTCCTTCACGGCACTGGGCGGGGTGAGCCTGGACATCGCGGACCAGGAGTTCGTCACCGTCGTGGGCCCGTCCGGCTGCGGCAAGTCCACGCTGCTGAGCATGGCCGCGGGGCTGCAGGAGCCCGATTCGGGCAGCGTCCTGGTCGACGGCACACCGGTGTCCGGACCGGGCCCGGACCGGGGGGTGATCTTCCAGCAGTACGCCCTGTTTCCCTGGCTGACCGTGCGGCAGAACGTGGAGTTCGGGCTCAAGCTCGCCTCCGTACCGGCGGTGGAGCGACGCCGGCGTGCCGAGCAGGCCATCGGACTTGTCGGCCTGAGTGACTTCGCCGAGGCCCTGCCCAAAATGCTGTCCGGTGGCATGAAGCAGCGCTGTGCCATCGCGCGTGCGTACGCGGTCGACCCCCAAGTGCTCTTGATGGACGAGCCGTTCGGGGCGCTCGACGCCCTGACCCGGGTGCAGTTGCAGGACCAGTTGCTGCAGACCTGGAGCCAGGAAAAGCGCACCGTACTGTTCATCACCCACGACGTGGACGAAGCCGTCTACCTCGCCAGCCGGGTTGTCGTGATGGCCGCCAGGCCCGGCCGCATCCACCAAGTCGTCGACGTGGATCTGCCCTACCCACGTACCGAAGAGATTCGGCTCTCGCCCGAGTTCAGGCGCATCCGCAACGAGGTGTGGACCTCCGTGTACCACCAGGAAGCCCCGGCTGACGCCGCCTGACTCGCCGATCATCCGAGCCCTCGCCCTGGGCCTTCCCAGAACCCACCCGAGCATCGTCCCGAGAGGGGACCATCCCGCATGCCCAGAAGCACGATCAGGCACGCCTTCACGGCCCTGCCCATCGCCTTGATGCTCGTACTCTCCGGCAGCGCGTGTTCCGGTGGTTCCACCGGGGACGACGACACGGTCCGGTTCGGTTACATCGCCGACTACAACGGCGCCAGCCTCCTTGCGATCGCCGAAAAGCAGGGGTTGTGGAAAGAGGCAGGTCTGACCCCGCAGGTGAAGCCCTTCAACAACGGTCCGGTGCAGATCCAGGCGCTCGCCGCCGGTGACCTCGACTACGGCTACATCGGCCCTGGAGCGATGTGGCTGCCCGCCACCGGCAAATCAAAGCTCATCGCCATCGACACCCTCACCTACGCGGACCGCGTCATCGCGAAACCCGGCATGAAGTCGATGAAGGACCTCACAGGCAAGCGCATCGGCGTACCCGAAGGCACCTCAGGCGACATGATCCTCAACATCGCCCTGGAGAAGGCCGGGATGACCGCGAAGGACGTCGAGAAGGTCAACATGGACCCGTCCACCATCGTCTCCGCCTTCTCCTCCGGACGGATCGACGGCGCCGGCTTCTTCTACCCCGCCATCGACACCATCAAGAAGAAGGTCCCGGACCTCGAGGAAATCGCCAGCACCAAGGACACCGGGGACGCCTTCCCCACGGCGTTCGTCGCCGGCAACAAGGTGCCGGAGGGGAAGAACCTGAAGGTGATCAAGGTGCTGCAGCAGGCCAATGACTGGCGCCACAAGCACCCCGAGGAGACCATCGCGCTCACCGCGAAGATGCTGGACGTCACCGAAGCCCAGGCCAGGGCCGACGCCTCCCACGTGCGGACGCTCTCCACCAAGGATCTGGTCGCCAAGACCAGGAATGGCGAGGTGGACGCGTGGCTCAAGAAGCTCGGCGATTTCTTCGTCCGCAACGAGCAGATGGACGACAACCCGGACCCGGGTGAGTACTACGACGGCGACCTGTACGAGAAAGCGCACGGCGAGTAGGGCACGCGTCGGCGAGGCCCGACGCGCCGCTCCTGCCCGCGACGACCTGACCTGACCCGATCCGACCGACCCGACCCGACCATGATCCGGGGCAACGTCATGAGCGGCGGGGGATGACGCCCGCGCAGGATCCGAGAACAGAGCTCCACCGACCGGAAAGGCACTGCCGTGCGCCACAACATGCTCTTCCTCATGACTGACCAGCACCGGGTGGACACTCTCGGCGCCTACGGCAACCCACAGGTGCGCACCCCCAACCTGGACCGGCTCGCCGGCGAGGGCACCCGGTTCGACAGCTGCTACACGCCGACCGCCATCTGCACCCCGGCCCGCGCCAGCCTCCTCACCGGCGCGGCGCCCTTCCGGCACCGGCTGCTCGCCAACTACGAGCGGAACGTGGGCTACTTGGAGGACCTTGCGGAGGGCCAGTTCACCTTCTCCCGACAACTGCGCGACGAGGGCTACAACGTAGGCCTGCTCGGCAAGTGGCACGGCGGTGTGCGGCGGACGGCCGCCGACTACGGGTTCGAGGGCCCCGACCTGGCCGGCTGGCACAACCCCGTCGACCACCCCGACTACCTGGCCTACCTCAAGGAGAACGGTCTTCCGGAGTACCGCATCAGCGACCAAATGCGCGGTACGACGCCGAACGGCAGCCCCGGCAACCTTCTCGCGGCCCGGCTGCACCAGCCGGTCGAGGCCACCTTCGAGTACTACCTGGCCACCCGCACCATCGAGATGCTGCGCCGGTTCGCGGCTGACGAACGCGCGGGGGAGGGTGCCCCGTTCTTCCTCGCCACCCACTTCTTCGGCCCGCACCTGCCCTACATCCTGCCCGACTCCCACTTCGACCTGTACGAACCGGAGTCGGTACCGCTGCCCGCCTCCATAGCCGAGACGTTCGCGGGGAAGCCGCCGGTGCAGAGCAACTACAGCAAGCTGTGGGCGTTCGACACGATGCCGATCGAGGACAGCCGCAAACTCATCGCCGTGTACTGGGGATACGTCACGCTCATCGACGAGCAGATCGGCCGCATCCTCGACGCCATCCGTGAGCTGGGCCTCGACGAGCGCACCGCGGTGTGCTTCACCGCCGACCACGGCGAGTTCACCGGATCCCACCGGCTGCACGACAAGGGCCCCGCCATGTACGAGGACATCTACCGCATCCCCGGGCTTCTGCGAGTGCCGGGCGGGGTCCCGGGGCAGGTGCGTGCGGAGTTCGTCTCCCTCACCGACTACACGGCGACCATCCTGGAACTGGCCGGAAGCGACCCGGCGCCCGCCGTCGACAGCCGCAGCCTGCTGCCGCTGGCCCGCGGCGAGCGGCCGGAGTGGGACGAGCACCACCTGGCCGAGTACCACGGCCACCACTTCCCCTACCCGCAGCGCATGCTGCGCACCCGGCGCTACAAGTTGGTGGTCAACCCCGAGTCGCGCAACGAGCTGTACGACCTGGAAGCCGACCCCGACGAACTGCTCAACCGCTACGACCACCCTGAACTCAACGGCGTACGCAAGCAGTTGATGCACCGCCTCTATCACCTGCTGCGTGACCGCGGCGACAATTTCTTCCACTGGATGACACCCATGTACGACGTTCCGACCGACTACGACACAACCCTGTCCGCGTTCGAGACCCAGGAGACGGAAGGCGCGGGCCCCGCGACGACCGTCGGCAGGACGAAATGACCTGCGCAACCGGCCGGCCACGCCCCTCCTGCTGCGCCCCCGCCCGCACCGAAGCCGGCACGAGCGGTGCGGCGCCGCTCGACGTCTCGCTCCCACCGGGGCCGGTCAGCACGTCGCGCTCGCCCGGCGACGAGACCCGCGTCGCGCTGCCCGGTGGCACCTTCCGGATGGGGAACGAGGACGCCGACGCGAATCCGGGGGACCGGGAGGGACCCGTGCGCGAGGTGGCCGTGGACGCCTTCGCCATCGGCGCGCATGCCGTCACCACCGCCCGTTTCGCGACCTTCGTCCACGAGACCGGGCACCGCACCGAAGCCGAACGGTACGGCTGGAGCTATGTCTTCGCCCGCTTCCTTCCCGCGGAGCTGCGGCGCGTCTCCCCGCGCCCCGATGCCACTCCGTGGTGGTGCGGCGTCCGAGGAGCCACCTGGCGCACTCCCGAAGGTCCCGGCAGCGATCTCGAAGGGCGCCAGGATCACCCGGTCACCCACGTCGGCTGGTCCGATGCGCGGGCGTTCGCGAAGTGGGCCGGCGGGCGGCTGCCCACCGAAGTCGAATGGGAGTACGCCGCACGCGGCGGCCTGGACCAGGCCCGTTACCCGTGGGGTGACGAGCTGACCCCCGATGGCGAGTACCGCTGCAACATCTGGCAGGGCACCTTCCCCGCCAAGAACACCGCCGAGGACGGCTACACCGGTACCGCGCCGGTGCACGCCTTCCCGCCCAACGGGCATGGCCTCTACAACGTGGCCGGCAATGTGTGGGAGTGGTGCGCCGACCGGTGGGACCCGAAGGACTCACATACGCGCGTCATGCGGGGCGGGTCGTACTTGTGCCACGACTCGTACTGCAACCGCTACCGCGTCGCCGCCCGCACTTCCAACACCGCCGACAGCACCACGGGCAATCTTGGCTTCCGTGTGGCGTGGGATCTGGCCTGACCCTACTTGCGGGTCTTCGGTCTTCGGTCTTCGGGTCTTCGCGGTCACAGGCGGCCGGCGTGCCGCCTACCGCTCCAGCGCCTCCCAGAAGCGGTCGATGATGTTGTCGACGTACCGCTGTCCGCCCTCGCCTGCGGCCGAGTTGGAGCCGGCCCGGCTGAGGGTCGCGGCCAGCAAGGTCTGGTACTCGTCGTGCATGGTGCGCAGCGGGTTCTTCAGGTTGCGGTGGTCCAGGGAGGCGAGTTTGGCGATGGCCTTGATGTGCGCCTGCCAGCGGGTGGAGACCGCTTCGGTGAGCAGGCGCGCGAGTTCGTCCTCCAGGCCGGTGACGGCGATCAGGTCGCGGGGGGCCAGACCGAGGAAGCTGCCGAGCTTGGCGGACTGCTGGGCGTCGCCGCTCCAGCGGCCGGCGGCCTCCATGTGCATATAGGCCTCGCGCGGCAGGCCGGTCGCGTCGGCCACGTCGTCCGCGGCGATACCGCGGGCGAGCCGGTGCTCGTACAGGGTCCGCGGCCGGCCCATCAGCTCACCGGGCGCGCACCACAAGGCGCCGGCCAGTGCGGCGAGTTCGCTCGGGTCGGGCGCGGCGACGCCGCGTTCCCACGCGCTGATGTGGTCAGGGGTGATGTGGGTTATGCCGAACGAAACGCTCATGCCGTACGCGACGTGTCCGGGGGCCATCCCGAGTTTCTCGCGCAAGGTCCGGGCGGCACGCGCGTTGAAGGGGATCGGTGGATGCACGGAAAGAGAGTAGGCATTTACGGACCGCGACCGCAGGTCCGCTGTCGTCTGCGTCCGCTTTTGGTGGAGTAGATCCGCAACGATTTTGTAGGAAGGAACATACTGATCGCCACATTGCGACCGCCTCAGTCCCGCCATTTGTCACCGGAATTGAGAACTCCGTCACGCCGCGTATGATCCACCCCCGAGGTGCCGCATGTACGTTCGCACTACTGCCTCACATGCGCCTGCGGTGGCACCTGACAACTCCCGAAAATCCCCCTCATATGCAGGTCCAGGAGACGCAGTCATGCAGACGAGCACGGGGCCGGCCGCGCCGCCCGCCAGATCCGGTGGCCCCCTCGACCGGTTCTTCCAGATAAGCGAACGCGGGTCTACGTACGCCCGCGAAATACGCGGCGGGGTCGCCACGTTCTTCACCATGGCTTACATCCTGGTGTTGAACCCGATCATCCTCGGCGGCGCCGAGGACAAGTTCGGTGAGCAGCTCGACCCCACCCAATTGGCCACCGCCACCACGCTGGTGGCGGCGATGATGACCATCATCATGGGCTTCGGCGGCAATCTCCCCCTCGCCCTCGCCGCGGGCCTCGGTCTCAACGCCGTCGTCGCCTTCCAGATCGCCCCGCTGATGAGCTGGGACGACGCGATGGGCCTGGTCGTCCTCGAGGGTCTGCTGATCTGCGTCCTGGTGATGACCGGCCTGCGGCAGGCTGTCATGCACGCCATTCCGCAGGCGCTCAAGCAGGCCATCAGCGTGGGCATCGGCTTGTTCATCGCCTTCATCGGCTTCGTCGACGCCGGCTTCGTCACGCGCGTCCCGGACGCCGCGAACAGCACCGTCCCCGTCCAGCTCGGCAGCGGCACCCTCGTCGGCTGGCCGATGCTGGTCTTCTGTCTCGGCGTGCTCCTGACCGTCGTCCTCCTGGCCCGCAAGGTCACCGGCGCCATCCTCATCAGCATCGCCGCGATGACCGTTCTCGCCCTGATCGTCAACTCGATCGCCGACGTCAAGTCCTGGGGCCTGATCTCCCCGTCCGTTCCGGACAACGCGGTCGCCGCCCCGGACTTCGGGCTGCTCGGCGAGTTCGACATCTTCGGCTCGTTCGGCCAGGTCAGCGTCCTGACGGTGGTCCTGCTGATCTTCACCCTGATCCTGTCCGACTTCTTCGACACGATGGGCACCGTCGTCGGTGTCACGGCCGAGGCCGGACTCCTCGACGAGCGCGGCCAGGTCCCCGGCCTTGGCCGCGTCCTGCTCATCGACGGCGCCGCGGCCGTCGCGGGTGGCGCCGCCTCGTCCTCGTCGGCGACCACGTACGTCGAGTCCGCCGCGGGTGTCGGCGAAGGCGCGCGCACCGGTTTCGCCAGCGTGATCACGGGCGGCCTGTTCGCCGCCGCGCTCTTCCTCACCCCGGTCCTGACGATCGTGCCCCTGCAGGCCGCGTCCCCGGCCCTGGTCGCGGTCGGGTTCCTGATGATGACGCAGGTCAAGCACATCGACTGGGAGCGCTACGAGCTGGCCGTCCCCGCGTTCCTCACCATCGCCGTGATGCCGTTCACGTACTCCATCACCAACGGCATCGGCGCCGGTTTCGTCTCGCACGTCGTCATCAAGGCCTGCCTCGGCAAGGCCCGCGAGGTGCACTGGCTGCTGTGGGGCACCGCAGGCCTCTTCCTCGTCTACTTCGCGATCGATCCGCTGGAACAGCTCATCGGCATGAAGTAACCGCCGCTGAGCCGGGATCCACGCCGGGGCGCCCCATCCGTTCACGGGTGCGGGCGCTCCGGCTCGTGTCCTCTCTGCAGGGTCGGCGGCGCAGTTCCTCGTACAACGGGGCGCGGTGAGCCATCAGTTCCTTGAGGCGGGTCTGGCGCAGGTCGGCCCCCCCCCGTTGCTCCGGCGCCGGGGGGCCGTTGAGGCCCAAGTCGGCCTGGTGCGTAGGCATCAGGACGCGTGAGTGGCTGGTCCTGGTGCACCAGGGGAAGACGGCGGCGGGGGACGATGCCCGGCGGAGCGCCGGAAGGAAGGGTTGGAGGCGCGGAAATCACGCGCATTCCCCTTTCCTAGCGGTGTCTGGAGTGATCAACAGGTGGCGACATTTCTTTACCGGATCGGACGGTGGGCCTTCCGGCGGCGTCGGCTCGTGGGCGGTGTGTGGCTGGGTGTCCTGGTGGCGGCCTTAGTTGCCGCCGCCGTGGCACCGGCCGGGGAGGAAGAGGACCTCTCCATGCCCGGCACCGAGTCGCAGAAGGCGTTCGACCTGCTGGACGAGCGCTTCCCCCAGAGCAACTCCCAGGGTGCCGAGGCGCGTCTGGTGTTCCAGGCCCCGCACGGGCACCGGGTGACGGCCAGGGAGAACAGGGCGGTCGTCGAGGACACGCTCGGCTCGCTGGACGGGGGCGATCAGGTCGCGTCGACGACCGACCCCTATGAGACCGGCGCTGTCAGCGAGGACGGCAGCATCACCTACTCCACGATCACCTACACCGCGGACGCCGTCGACCTGACCGAGCCGACGAAGAGCGCCCTCGAGGACGCCGCGAGCCAGGCCCGGGACGCGGGGCTGACCGTGGAGATCGGCGGCTCGGCCCTGGATTCGGAAGAGGAACCGGGCGGGACGACGGAGCTCATCGGTGTGGCGGTGGCGGCGGTGGTCCTCGTCCTCGCCCTCGGGTCGCTGGTCGCGGCCGGATTGTCGCTGCTGACCGCCTTCGTGGGCGTGGCCATCGCCTTCGGCCTGGTCTCCGCACTGGCGGTTCCGCTGGGCCTGACGTCCACCGTCGCCATCCTGGCGCTGATGCTGGGCCTCGCGGTCGGCATCGACTACGCGCTGTTCATCACCTCCCGCTTCCGCGACGAGCGCGCCCAGGGCAGCGAGCCGGAGGAGGCCGCGGGACGGGCGGTGGGCACGGCCGGATCCGCCGTCGTCTTCGCCGGCGCGACCGTCTTCATCGCCCTGGTCGGCCTTGGGGTCGTCGGAATTCCCGAACTCACCAAGATGGGCATGGGCGGCGCGGGTGCGGTGGCCCTTGCCGTACTCGTCGCACTGACCCTGGTCCCCGCGCTTTTCGGCTTCTTCGGCCGCCGCGTACTGTCCCGCGCAGGCCGCAAGGCCGTCCCGCGGGGAAGCGAGCGCCCGCACCCGGTGTCCACCGCGGCCGGCCGGAATGGGCTCGGCACCCGCTGGGCGAGGTTCGTGCTGCGCCGTCCGGTGGCCGTGCTGATGATCGCCGGACTCGGTCTCGGTGCCGTCGCCCTGCCGGCGCTGAGCCTCGAACTCGGGCTGCCCGGAGACGAGTCCAAGTCGGTGGAGACCACCCAGCGCCGTGCCTACGACCTGCTGTCAGAGGGCTTCGGCCCGGGCTTCAACGGCCCGTTGACCGTGGTCGTGGACACGTCGGAGTCCGGGGACGCCCGGGCCACCACGGACTTGGTCGTCAAGACCGTACGGGCAGTGGGCGGGGTCGCGTCGGTCGGTGATCCGGTTCTCAGCCGGACCAAGGACACGGCCGTCCTCACCGCCGTCCCGCGGACCGCGCCGAACAGCGGCGAGACCAAGGACCTGGTGCACGCGATCCGGGGCGCGGTCGCAGGCGTCGAGGCCGACACGGGCGCCGGCATCCTGGTGACCGGTACCACCGCGCTGAACATCGACATTTCCGAAGCCATGTCCGACGCCCTCATCCCCTATCTGACCGTGGTCATCGGCCTGGCGGTGCTCCTGCTGATGGTGGTCTTCCGCTCGGTCCTGGTCCCGGTCAAGGCGGCGCTCGGCTTCCTGCTGTCGGTGGGTGCCGCCTTCGGCGTACTCGTCGCCGTCTTCCAGTGGGGCTGGGCGGCAGACCTGATCGGCATCGAGCAGACCGGACCGGTCATGTCACTGATGCCGATCCTCATCATCGGAATAGTCTTCGGCCTCGCCATGGACTACGAGGTCTTCCTCCTCACCCGGATGCGGGAGGCCTACGTCCACGGCGCGTCCCCCGGCGAGGCGATCGTCAACGGTTTCCGGCACAGCGGACGTGTGGTGGCCGCGGCGGCGATCATCATGATCAGCGTGTTCGCCGGATTCATCGGCATGAGCAGCCCGACCATCCAGACGATGGGCGTCGGTCTGGCCGCCGCCGTCGTCTTCGACGCCTTCGTGGTCAGGATGGCTATCGCACCCGCGGTCCTGGCACTGCTCGGCCACCGCGCCTGGTGGCTGCCCCGTACCCTGAACCGTGTGCTGCCGAATGTGGATATCGAGGGTGAGGCACTGAGCAGGCAAGTCCCGGCCTCCGGGGCCAAGTTGGGAGCATCGGTGCCGCGTCTCCCCGTCGGCCGGAACTGAGCCGGCCATGACGAAGGTGAACACGGGTGACGGTGGCCGGCGATCCCGCCGTACGTGGTGGCGGGAGGGAGCGATCACGGCGACGGCGTTCGCGCTCTGTCTGCTCGGCGGCGTGCTGCAGGACGACGGCAGCACGCTGACACCGCCGCCTGCCGCCGCCTACTTCATCGCCGCGGTGTCCTGTGCCGTGCTGCCGGTGCGGCACCGGGCGCCCCTGGCAGCCATGGCGGCCACGACCGCGAGCGGCATGCTGGTGCCGCCCCTGGGCCTCCTGCTGAGCCCGCTCATCGTGGCCCCCGCCGTGATCACCGCCTACTCGCTCACCGCGCGCACCGAACGGCACGCGGCGAGCGCGGTGTCGCTCACCTCTGTGGCGCTGCTCGTCGCCTCCACCCCGTTGTTCGGGGCTCTCTCGTGGAAGGACGCGAGCAGGGTGGGGGCGGTGGCGGCGTTTCCGTTGGTGGCCGGCGTACTCGGGCACTCGACGCAGAACCGACGGGCCTACCTGGCGGCAGTGGAGGAGCGGGCCCGGCGGGCAGAGAAGAGCCGGGACAGTGAGGCGCGCCGGAGAGTGGCCGAGGAACGGGTGCGCATCGCCCGGGAACTGCACGATCTGGTGGCCCATCAGATCACCTTGGCCAACGCGCAGGCCACGGTCGCCGCCCACCTCTTCGACGCCCGCCCGGAGCAGACCCGCAAGAGCCTGAACGAGCTCGTCGAGACCACCGGTGACGCGCTCGATGAACTGCGGGCCACAGTCGGCCTGTTGCGTCAGTCCGGGGACACGGCCGCGCCCGCCGAACCGGCCCCCGGACTCTCCCGGCTCCCCTCGCTCCTCGAGTCCTTCCGCCGCGCGGGTCTGGAGGTGTCGGTGCACCAGGAGGGCACGGCCAGGCCGCTGCCGCCGGGAGTGGACCTCACCGCCTACCGCATCGTCCAGGAGGCCCTGACCAACGTGACCAAGCACGCCGGTACCGGTAGCGCCCGGGTGCGCCTCGCCTGGACCCGCGATCGCGTGAGCATCACCGTCGCCGACGACGGAGGGAAGGCTCGTACGGCGACGACCGCACCCAAGGGACCGAATGCGTCCACGGCGGGGGACCGTCAGCCCGGTTACGGTCTGATCGGGATGCGTGAACGCGCCACCGCGGTCGGGGGACACCTCTCCGCGGGCAGGCGCCCGGAGGGCGGCTTCCTCGTCTCCACCGAGCTGCCCCTCCCGCCCACCAAGGACTCGACGCGTAGGACTGACGGAGCAACAACCTTGGAGGGGCGGGTGGCTGACGGAGTGACAGGCGACGTACGGCCGGGCAATGACGGAGAGGCGGGGGATGTGCCGTGACGCTCCGGGTGTTGCTCGCCGACGATCAAGCCCTGCTGCGCGATGCCTTCCGGCTGCTTCTCGACAGTGCCGAGGACATCACCGTGGTCGGCGAGGCCGCCGACGGCAGGGAAGCGGTGAGACTCACCCGGGAGCTTCGCCCTGACGTGGTGATCATGGACATCCGTATGCCCGAGGTGGACGGTCTCACCGCCACGGCGGAGATCTGCGCGGACCCGGAACTGCGTGCCAGTCGCATCCTGATCCTCACCACGTACGAGACCGACGAGTACGTCGCTCAGGCGCTGCGCGCGGGAGCAGGCGGCTTCATCGGCAAGGGCATCGGGGCCGAGGACCTGCTGGACGCCGTGCGTACGATCGCCGACGGCGACACTCTTCTCTCGCCCGCCGCGACCCGCTCCTTGGTCGCCCGTTTCCTGGCCACACCGGACGACGCCCCGCCGCGCCACCCCGAACAGCTCGCCGTGCTCACCCCGCGCGAACGCGAAATGGTGGCCCTGGTGGCGACCGGCCTGTCCAACCAGGAGATCGCCGAGCGGATGTTCCTCAGCCCCTTCACCGTCCGAGCCCATGTGCAGCGCGCCATGACGAAGCTGGAGGCCCGCGACCGGGCGCAACTCGTCGTCATCGCCTACCGGACGGGCCTGGCCCATGCCGCCCCCGGCGGCGGCACCGGCGGCACCGGCGGCGGGACCGACCGCCTGTCGTAGTCCGATGCGGGGGCCTCTCGGCGGCTCGCTGATCCCGCTCATCGCGGACCCGTCACGGCCCTGCGTTGCCTGCGCCCACGGCCGGGCGCCGCGCCAGGTAGACACCGGCGGCAGCGGCGAGCAGCACCATGACCCCGATGAAGACAAGCGCGGCATCTTCAAGACCGAGTGCCTCGGAGAGCACGCCGATGCCGATGACCGGGATCGAGATACCTGTGTACGCGACCACGAACAGCGACGAGATGACGCCTGCCCGGTGCGCCTCCGGGGCGGCGCCCGAGACGGCTGCCACCGCGGCCCGCAGGGCGAGTCCCTGACCCGCTCCGCCCACAAGTGCGCTGAGTACCACCAAGGGGAGCTGCTCCCAGGTCAACGCCCCTGCCAACAGGCCCAGACCGATGATCAGCAAGAGGCAGCCGAGCGGCAGCGCCCTTGCCACACCGAGCCTGCCGACGAGGAGTTGGCCGATGGTGGACGCGAAGAACGCCAGGAAGACGATCAGTCCGATGAGGGCGAGGTTCGTGACGTCAAGGGTCCGGGTGAGGAAGGCCGGGGACACCGAGGTGAACACCCCCAGCAGGGAGAATCCGACGAAGGCGGCGAGTGCTGCGGGTACGAAGACCTTCCGGACCTCCGGCGGCAGGCTGGGCCCTTGTGGTCGTGCCGTGCGCAGGGGCCGCGGGTCGCGCACGGTCTCGGCCAGGGACCAGATCATGGCGAACGCGACGCCCACCAGGACGAGATGCACCACGAACGGCATCTGCAGCGGTCCCGGCGCGTACTCGGCGAGCAGCCCCGCGAGCAGCGGGCCGCAGCCGAGGCCTCCCATGTTGGCCGCGGTAGATGCGAAGGCGGCCCGCCCCTCCTTGCCGGGCGGGGCGCACTCCATCACGTACGCGGTCGCGGCGCCGGTGAACAGTCCGGCGGACAGCCCCGAGAGGAGCCGTCCGAGGTACAGGAGCGCCAGGCCGCCCTCGGACAGGAAGCACACGGCGCTGAGGGCTGCGAGCCCCAGTCCGCAGAGCAGGACCGGTTTGCGGCCGACGGTGTCCGAGACGTTGCCCGCGAGCAGCAGGACACCGATCACTCCGAAGGCGTAGACGGCGAAGACGACCGTCACGATCAGTTCGGAGAAGCCGAGCTCGTCCTGGTACAGACCGTAGAGCGGGGTGGGAAGCGTGGTGCCGGCCATACACACGGCGAAGGCGCCGGCGGCCCGGAGATATCCGCCCCGGCGACGGTCCGGCACGGCGTTCTGACGATCAGTCACACCAGGCACCGTAGTCGGCGTCGGGAGCCGCCGGGCGCTCTGAGATTCCGGCGTGGTGTCGTTCCCCTCGCAAACCGGGCCGGCTCTGTGAGTGCCGGCGTTGGTCTTCACGCTGAACGCCTGCATCCGAATGCGCGAGGCCGAGAAACTGTCCGCGCACGACGGTCGGCCGACGGCCCGTAGATGAGGCTGGTGGACGACTACCGGTGCGGGTGCCCCTGCTCAGCAGCCGCTCGGCATACCCGATACCCGATATACCCGAGCCCGCGCCGAAGCCGCCCGCTACCGGACTCTCTTTGGCGCAAACGCACTCAGTTACGAGGCCGACCAGGCTGCGCCTACGCCGCGAGTGTGTCCAGGACTTCTGCGATGGGGGCGAGACCCAGGGGCCCTACGTGCGACGCCTCGGGAAAGTTGTGTACGCGGAAGCGGTTGCCGGGTGTGAGTGCGTCGGCCTCCGCGACCATCCTGTCCTGGAGCGCGGTGGCGATCGTCCGGTCTTTACCGAAGCGCAAGTAGGTGCGGGGAATGCGTCCCCAGCTGTCAGCTCGGCCGACCGCTCGGCCCGCATAAGCGGCGATGGGCTCATCGGTCTGCATGCCGGCCATGAACGTGCGGAAGTCGGCGTCGGGGTAGTCCGCGCAGCTCATCTCCTTCAGGAGGGCCAGTTCACGGCCGTCACCTGTCCGGAAGTTCAGCCGCAGCACCCCGAGCCGGTCCTGGTCACCGACCACCAGCTCGACCGGGCTGACGGCGTTGGCGTTCTCGGGTGCCGCCGTGCAGGCGTCCGCTGTGGGCAGGGCACGGCTGGGGCAGAAGGCCGCCATGTAGCAGATGTGGTGAAGCAGATGCGGGACGGCATTGCCGACACGGCTGACCGATACGCCACCCAGGCTGTGCCCGACCAGCACCACCGGGCTGTTCCGCGCCGCGCGCCGCACGATACCCGTGACGCGCGCCTCGTAGTCGTCCAGCCCGAGGCCCTTCAGCGGGGAAGGCTCGACCGCCATCGCTTTGAGGTCCTGCCGCTGACACGACTCCGGGACGAAAGCCTCCGCGCCATGCCCCGGCTGGTCCACCATGACGACGCGGTGACCGCGCAGCGTCAGCTCCCGCGCGATCGGCATCCAGAACGCGCCGGCGCTGTGGGTACCGTGCACCAGCACGTAGGTGGTCGGCCCGCGACGTGGCTCCGCCACCGCCCGTGAGGCTCCGAGCCCGCCGGCCACAGCCATGCTCCCCACCGCAATCCCCAGACCGCGCAGCGCCGTCCGCCTGGTGGTACCCGTTGGCTGTTCGTTCGTGGAATCCCTCATGTTCCGACGCTATGAGTGTCCCGGTGAGCCCACCAGCGGCCCAGCACCCCCGTGGGGGTGGGCCTGACACCACCTACGAACGCGGGGCTCGGTCGATCGCTCTGTGAACACCGGGGCGGATTGGCCGCGAGTCGGTCCGCCTTTCGCTGGAGATGATGGGCGGGAAGGTCCTTGAACAGGAGGGGAGACACCACAAGTCATGCCATCTCAGCGAGTGCTCGGTGTGGCCGTCATCGGCGCCGGGAAAATGGGCGCGGACCATGTACGTCGGATCCACGACGTCATCAGCGGGGCGCGGGTGACCGCTGTCGCCGACATCGAGGCGGAACGGGCGCAGTTGCTCGCCGATTCGATCGAAGGTTGCACGGCCTACACAGAAGCGGCGGCGGCCATTGCGGCGGAAGACGTGGATGCCGTTCTCATTGCCTCACCCGGTCCTGCCCATGAGGCAGCCCTGAGCGAAGCCCTCGGCCGTGACCTGCCGGTGCTGTGTGAAAAGCCGATGACTCCGGACACGGCATCCGCCCAGCGGATCCTGGAAGCCGAGCAGCGGCTCGGACGTCGGCGTATCCAGGTGGGTTTCATGCGGCGCTACGACGCCGAGTACGTCCAGCTCAAAAGGCTCCTCGACAGCGGCGAGTTGGGCGCGGCACTGATGCTGCACCAACGGCACCGCAACCTGCTCATGCCGCCGGGGTTCACCGACGAGATGCTCATCAGCAGCTCGGTCGCACACGAGGTGGACGCGACCCGCTGGCTGCTCGACCAGGAGATCACGGCGATCACCGTGCACAAGCCGACGGCGTCGTCGCATGCCCCGGCCGGCATGAACGACCCCCAGTTCGTCCTCCTGGAGACCTCGGCGGGCGGGCTCGTCGACGTCGAAATCTTCGGCCATTGCGGTTACGGCTACCAGGTGCAGGCCGAGGCGGTCTGCGAGCGGGGCACCGTACGTATCGGAGACGAACGAGGGCCCCGGATCAGCGCCGACGGCCGCTGGGGAGCCCGCATCCCGCCGGATTACGTCGAGCGTTTTGAGGGCGCCTACGACCGCGAGGTGCAGACCTGGGTGGACGCCACCCGCCGGGGCGAGATCACCGGCCCCAGTGCCTGGGACGGCTATGCGGCTGCGGCCGTGTGCGAGGCGGGCCTGGTGTCCCAGCGGGAGGGCGGGCGGGTCGAGGTGGCGCTGATCGAGCGTCCCGAGTTCTACGAGTAGAGCGTAGATCGTAGATCGTAGGGCAAGGGGAGCAGGCGGCGGCTGACCGGTGCCGCCCGCTCCGTCGTGCATACGTCGGTGTTTCCTCTGTGCCTTCGGCCGGGCGCTGCGCCGTTGAACGAACGTAGCAGTACCTGTCGTACGACCCGACCCGACCCGACCCGTTCCGCCGCCCGCGTCCGGCGCTGCGACGAGCAGGACATCGCGGGCGAGGCAAGGCTCAGATTCGCTGGCTCCCCTCAACCTCAGCCCCGTCCCTGCCCCCTGCCTCTCGCCGCGTGCGCGCGGTGCGAAAGTCCATCACTGCCGCGCCGATCGCGATGGCGGGTACCAGCGTCAGCATCAACGCCAACTGCAGGGTCCCGGCAGTGGTCGCGCTCACGGCGCCGAGGACTCCAGCGGCGACGAGCAGCCCCAGGTACGTGCGCCAGGAACTGCCGTACGGCGGAAGCCCCGTATGCCCTGTCCGCACCCCATCGTCCTCATTGGCGAACGCGGCACGCACGGGCTCAGGGTCGCCCTCCAAGCGCGCCTGACGCCAAGCCAGAGTGACGCGCACCGCTGCGTAGACCGCCAGTGCACCGCCGACGGACAACCACTGCTCCGGAGTATCGGGTAAGCGAGACATCCGCCCCGTGTACCCCCGCCCCGCCGGTCGAGTCGTCAAGCCGCCAGGACTTGGATGATGCGTGGCGACCGGCTCGGGCAGGGTCAAAGGCCAGAAGGGCAAGTCGAGTCGCTCTGCTGTTCACGATCGGTGGGTCGATCGGCGCCATGCGCCAGTGGCTGCGCGAGCACTGCGAAGAGATGCGCGGCATGGCCTACCACGCCCGCGTGGTGACCACGAACAGCGGCGTCGACGCGGTCAATATGGCGATCATCGACGACACCGCCGTGCTGTTGCTGCTGACCGCGGACGGATCGTTCACGAGTGGGCACAGCCTGGAGACGGCCGAGGCCGTCAATTCCTTCCGCGACTACTACAGGTCCTGGTGGGCCTCAGCAGAGCCCCTGGAGAGCTACGCCCAGCGCACTGGCCTCATGCCCCCGAATCCCTGACGAGCCTCGCGTCATTCAGGGGGCAGGGTTCGGTTCGGCGTCGGCACGTTGAGGACCTTGGCGAGTTGGGGCAGTCGCGAGGCGCTGTTGGTTCGCAGACTCGGTGCAGGCAAAGATTGGTGACGACCCTGGGCAGCCATGCTTCTGGGACCTTGATCAGCTGCTGGTCGGCCGCCTGAGTGAGCGACAGGTTCACTGAGTGGACGTCTGGCCGTCTGATCGTCTCGGGGGCCGGGCCGGCAACCGGCCGCAAGGTTGACTCGGGCGGCCGGTTCACCCTGCACCGCGAGCCTTCCGCGCCGGTGACCGGAAATCGCTCGCATGACCGCAACTAGGGGGCACCCGGCGCCTGTTGGGAATGTGTGACCAAAACCAAGACCAAAAGCACGCCGGAAGTATGCCGGAACCTCGCTTTCCGCTGGTGACAGGGCGGCTCTGTAGGATCTCTACGTCAGACGAGTTTCCGGGTCCAGCAACGGATGAGACGGGCGGCGGGACTTGGCCCGCCGGGCGGTGTTCTGCGTATGTCGATCTATCTGTATCGAAGTGGGACACGTGCGTAACTCGCATGTCGGCGGCCTTGATCCGGGTAAACGGCCTCTCAGGAGAGCAGTAGTGGCGGACAGCCGTGAGGGAGCGCCGGTGGGCAGCGGGAAGGCCGCGCGGAGTGACGGGTCGACGTCGGTGTCGGTGTCGGTGAAGATCGCGCAGATCGCCGAGTTGGCGGGTGTATCGGTGCCCACGGTGTCAAAGGTGCTCAACGGCCGACCAGGAGTGTCGGGCGAGACCCGGTCCCGGGTCGAGGAACTGATCAACGAGTACGGATACCGCAAGCCCTCGGACAACAAGCAGAAGTACGTGGAGCTGATCTTCCGCGAGCTGGAGAGCATGTGGGTGGGGGAGATCATCCGCGGTGTCGAGGAGGTGGCCCGCAGGAACCGCGCCGGTGTCGTGGTCTCCAAGTTCGGTCTGCACGACGCGGATGCCTCGGTCGACGACACCGTGGGGCGACGCCCGCTGTGTGTCCTGTCGGTGTTCCAGCTCCCCGAAGCGGAACGGGAGCGACTCAAGGCGAAGGGCATCCCCTACGTCGTGTTCGATCCGGTGGACGATGTTCCCGAAGGTGTCCCCTATGTCGGCGCCACCAACTTCAAAGGGAGCCAGTCCGCGACGCGCCATCTGATCGCGCTGGGACACCGGCGCATCGCCATGGTCAGCGGCCCTGATCACGCGTTCTGCCTGGCCCGAGCGGCGGGCTATCGGTCCGCACTCGAGGCGGCCGGCCTCCCCGTGGATCCGGATCTGACGGTCCGTTCCCAGCTCACGCGCGAGGGCGGCCAGGCTGCGGCGCGCACCCTGCTCGGCCGGCCGGATCGGCCCACCGCGATCGTCACCGCCAACGACATGCAGGCACTTGGTGTCTACCAGGCGGCGCGCGAGGCCGGGCTGCGTATCCCCCAGGACCTGGGCGTGGTCGGCTTCGACGACATGCCGGTCGCGGTCTGGGCCGATCCGCCGCTGACGACGGTGCGGCAGCCGTTGAGTGAAATGGCGGCCTCTGCCACCGAGTTGGCCCTCGCGCTCGGCCGCGGGGAGAGGGTTCCGCAGCTCGGCCTGGAGATCGCCACGGAACTCGTGGTCCGCCAGAGCACGGCCCCGCCACAGAGCTGAGCAGGGCCCCGCCGCGGAGCCGAGCGCGGGCCCCGCCGCGGAACTGGCACGGCCCCGCCACAGAGCTCACCACGGCCCCCCACGACGAACCGAGCGCGGCGTCCCCGCCCCCCCCCAAGCGAGCCCAGGCGCTCGCCAACTCGCCCACGCATGCCCCCTGTCGAAACTTCCGCGCAAATCTTTCTTAGCTAAGGCTGAAACTATTTCGTGCGAAGCGTTGACCAGACACCGTCAAGCGCCTCATCATTCCTACGTCCGAAGGTCCGACTGTCGTTCGGTATATCGACCAAGCTTCGGACTGGGCGGCCTGAGCCGTACAGCGAGGCGTCCAGCCGCCCGAACCCGTTCCACCGCATGCGCACCACCCCCCATTTCCTGTTCCGGTGAGGCTCCTCCCGCTCGCAGCCCCGGTCCTCGTACAGCCGGGCGCACCAGGCGTCGTGAGGTGGGTCCATCGGTCGAGCCGCTATGGAGTTGCCCATGCCCTTGCCGCATCGTCTCCGCCCCCGCCCCCGCCCTCGCCCCAGTCGCCGTCACGCCTATGTGGCCCTGCTCATCGCCCTGCTTGCGGCGTTCTTCGCCGTGCCCGCCGAGGGAGCGACGTCGGCGGGCGCCCGCCAGCAGGGCCTGCCGGGCAGCTTCCGGTGGTCGTCCACGGGGCCGCTGATCTCACCGCAGCCCGACGGCAGCAACTCCGTCGCCGTCAAGGACCCTTCGGTGGTTCAGGACAAGAACGGCAGATGGCACGTCTTCATGACCACCGCGAGCACCTCCGGTGACTGGAGCCTGGCCCAGACCAGCTTCGACAACTGGTCCCAGGCCGCCGGCGCGAAACAGACCCACCTGGAAAAGGCCTCCGCCATCGGCCCCGGCTACCGCGCCGCCCCGCACGCCTTCTACTTCGCCCCCAAGAACGAGTGGTACCTCGTCTACCAGACCGGGCTGCCGTCGTACTCCACCACCAAGAACATCAACGACCCGACCAGCTGGTCCGCGCCGAAGAACCTCATGAGCAGCATGCCCGACGTCGTCCGGCAGAACATCGGCAACGGCAACTGGCTCGACTTCTACGTGATCTGCGACGACGCGAAGTGTTACCTGTTCTCCGCGGACGACAACGGCCACGTGTACCGGTCCGAGACCACCGTCGCCAACTTCCCCAATGGCTTCGGCAACACCAAGATCGTTCTCCAGGACTCCCGCTCCGCCCTCTTCGAAGGAGGCGCGGTCTACCGCGTCAAGGGCACCGACACCTACCTGCTGATGTGGGAGGCCATCGGTTCCGACGGCAACCGTTACTACCGCTCCTTCACCTCCAAGGGCCTGACCGGTACGTGGCAGCCCCTCGCCGCCACCGAAGCCAACCCCTTCGCCCGCTCCACCAATGTCACCTTCCCGGGCGGCGCCTGGACGAAGGACATCAGTCATGGCGAGCTGATCCGTTCCACCAACGACCAGACCATGACACTCGATCCGTGCCACCTCCAGCTCCTCTACCAGGGCCGGAACCCCAACTCCAGTGGTGACTACTCGCAGTTGCCCTACCGACTCGCCCTGGCCACACAGACCGGCCCCGCCTGCTGAGACCTGCAGACAGGACCTAACCCCCCACAAGGAGTCACGCATGTCGTTGAGACGACGTACCTTCCTCGGCCTGACCGCAGCCGCGACAGCCGGCCTGAGCACCCCCCTGCTCGCCTCCGGACTGAACCATGCTTACGGCGCCGAACTGGGTGCGCCTGCACAGAAGTTCGCCATCGGAGTGCGCCAGTTCAACTGGAGCCGAGGTGCCCGCTCGCTGTTCACCAAGGTCTTCTACCCCGCCCCCGGCACCCCCGGCGGCGCCCCCGTCCCCAACGCCCCTCTCGCCGACGGCGTGTTCCCCATCGCCGAGTGGAGCCATGGCATGGGCGGCAACTCCGACTCCTACGCCTCGCAGACCCATGCGATAGCCTCCGCCGGCTTCATCTGTCCCGCTCCCTCGTTCTCCGACAACACCAACCTCGGCTCCGTCTACGGAGGCGAATGGTCGAAGGACGTCTCCGAGGTCATCACCCGGACCCTGGCGCTCAACGACGCCACGGGCGGTCCCTTCGCCGGGCACATCGACACCAGGGCCGGCGTCGGAGTCTCCGGGCACTCCATGGGCGGCATGACCACCCATGGCCTGGTGACCGCATGGCCCGACGACCGTATCGTCGCCGCCGTCCCGGTCGCCTGTGTGGACATGGGCAACCCCGCCGCCTCGGTCCGTGCGGGCGTGCTGTTCATCCACGGCGACAGGGACCCGACCTGCGACTACGCCCTGGCCCGGCGGGCGTACCAGGAGCTGCGCGCGCCCAAGGCGTTCCTCACCCACGTCGGCGCGGACCACGCCGCGTATCTGAACCCGGGGTTCCCCACTTTCGACCGGACCCAGAACACCCTCGTGGACTGGTTCCGCTGGCGTCTGTACGACGACACCGCCGCCCGCGACCGGCTCCCCGCCGACGCCACCGGCAACGGCACTCGCTGGGAAGCCGCCCTGGCCTGACGGCCGCCGATAGCCGTACGAGACCAGCCCCTGCACTGCCACACCCCCCATAAGAGAGGGACACGCAATGACCGACAGATTCTCCAGAAGCCGCACAACGCGACGCGCCCCACGACGCCTCCCACGACGCGCCCGGTCGGCGATCACCGCCGCGGCGACCGGCGCCCTGGCGACAGCGGCCGTCCTGGCGTTCTCGCCCACCGCTCACGCCGCCGACACCCTCGGCGGCGCGGCCGCCCAGCACGGCCGGTACTTCGGCGCCGCGGTTGCCCCACACCTCGGTGAGACCGACTACGAGTCCACGCTCAACCGGGAGTTCTCCAGCGTGGTGGCCGAGAACGCGATGAAGTGGGACGCCACCGAGCCCAGCCGGGGGCAGTTCAATTTCAGCGGCGGCGACCAACTCGTCAACTACGCCAATCAGCACGGAAAGTTCGTCCGAGGCCACGCCCTGGTCTGGCACGCCCAGCAGCCCGGCTGGGTACAGGGACTGACCGGCGACAACCTGCGCCAGGCGATGCGGGGCCACATAGCCGGGGTCGCCGGCCACTACGCGGGCAAGATCGACTCCTGGGACGTGGTCAACGAGGCGTTCGAATGGGACGGCAGCCGCCGCAAGTCCAACCTCCAGCAGCAACTCGGCAACGGCTGGATCGAGGACGCCTTCCGCGCCGCGAAAGCAGCAGACCCCAAGGCCAAGCTCTGCTACAACGACTACGGCACCGACGGCATCAACGCCAAGAGCGACGCCATTTACCGGATGGTCCAGGACTTCAGGGCCCGCGGCGTCCCGATCGACTGCGTCGGCTTCCAGAGCCACCTGGCCTCGAACTCCAACCTCAGCACCTACCGGCAGAACCTCCAGCGTTTCGCCGACCTCGGCGTGAATGTGCAGATCACCGAACTCGACGTCGGCGGCTCCGGCGCGGCACAGGCCAATGTGTACCGCCAGGTCACCCAGGCATGCGTGGCCGTCGCCCGGTGCAACGGCATCACCGTGTGGGGCATCACCGACAAGTACTCCTGGCGCGCCCAGGAAACCCCGCTGCTCTTCAACGGCAACTACCAGAAGAAGGAGGCATACGGTGCGGTCCTCGCGGCGCTGAACAGCGCAGCGAGCTGAAGCCGGCCGGGGCCCGGCGACAGTCCCGCCGGGCCCCGGCAACTTCACGCGTGCACGACGTGTGACGGAGTGGAGGTACTGCTCCGGCACGTGCACATCACCGCTCGCAGCTCGCGCGCCGCGTGCCGGACGCCGGTCGAGGGACGGGACGGGCAGCAGGCGGCCGAGCAGGACCGCGTCGTCCCAGCCGTCCGTGACGATCTTCTCGGCCTGCTGCGGCTCGGTGATCAGGGGACCGGCTGCGCCCCTGGATACGTGCGGCGACACGACGCTGCTGCGTTCGGTCACCACGCGGGCGTCGTAGCCGCGGCCACCGGCGCGGTGAGGTTCGTTGCGGCGATCGTGCTGATGGCGTTCCTGGACGCTGTGTTGCTGTGCGCGACGCTCGGCATGGTGATCGCCAGTGCTACTGGTCTACCGGCAATAGGGCTGCGGGCCGTGGCGTGATCCGGGTAGCGTGCTGGACGTGCGTTGATCTTCACCGCGGCGGCGTTACGGCTGTCGCAGACGGAACAGCCGCCCTCCTGTCGGTACGACGGCGAGGACTGGCCGGCATGTCCACCGTCGAACTGACTGGAGATCACCACGTGACCAGCCGATTCCCGCTGCCCTGATCCCACCGGAGCCGACCTGAGTGGCCTCTGTCCCGGGGTGGATCTCAGATCCAGGTGGGCACGTGCCCGTCGGCATAGCGGGCTCCGAAGCCGCCCTGAGGCAGGATCTCGTCGATGGCATTGAGGTCGGCGTCGGTGAGGGTGAGGTCGGTGGCGCCGGTGTTTTCCTCGATGCGCTTCGGGCTGCGGGTGCCGGGGATTGGCACGATGTGCTCGCCCCGGGTCAGGAGCCAGGCCAGGGCGAGCTGGGAGACGGTGGCACCCTTGGTCGCCGCGAGCTCGGCGAGCCGGTCGACGGCTTCGACGTTCTTCTCGAAGTTGCCCGGCTGCCAGCGTGGGTCGACGTTGCGCATGTCGGTGGCTTCGTACTGGCCGGCGGGCTTGGCGGTGCCGGTGATGAACCCGCGGCCGAGGGGGGAGTAGGCGACGAAGCCGATGCCGAGTTCGTCCAGGACAGGGAAGAGCTGCTCGACGTCCCGTTCGAACAGGGAGTACTCGGTCTGCAGGACGGAGACCGGCTGCACGGCGTGCGCCTTGCGGATCGTCTCGGGCCCGGCCTCGCTGAGACCGAAGTACTTCACCTTGCCCGCGTCGATCAGTTCCTTGACGGTGCCCGCGACCTCCTCGATGGGCACCTCAGGGTCGACGCGGTGCTGGTAGAAGACGTCGATGTGATCCACGCCGAGGTAGCGCAGGCTGTTGTCGGCGACCTTGCGGATGTTGTCGGGCCGGCTGTCGAGAGGGCCGCCGATCTGCTCCGGAGGCACCGACATGTCGATACCGAACTTGGTGGCCAGGACCACGTCGTCGCGGAAGTCCCTGACGGCCTTGCCGACCAGGATCTCGTTGGATCCGGTGCCCCAGCCGTACATCTCGGCGGTGTCGAAGAAGGTGACGCCCAGGTCGTGGGCGCGGCGGAGGGCGGCGACGCCGGCCTCCTCGTCGGTGGGCCCGTAGGCCATCGTCAGGCCCATCGCGCCGTAGCCGATGGCTGAGACCTCAAGACCCTGGCTTCCCAGTGTTCGGTTTTGCATGGCGTACTCCTCTGACATGGCGTACTCCTCTGAATCGAATGAATCGCATAAAAGGTTCTGTGTCTCAGTGCGCTGCGGCGGTCAGTCCGGCCCGGTGGATCCGGGTGTGCTCGGCGACCCGTCGGCCGAGGTGGCGGGCTGTGCTCAGGTCTGCGTCGTGGACGGTGGCGGTGTCGTTGAAGCTCTGTGCGCCGGCACCGAGGTAGAAGCCGAGGCGGTTGTCGTCCTGGGGGCTGGAGGTGGTGGTGTTCCAGCCCGGCAGGAGGTTCAGGCTCACCCAGAGCATTCCGTGCTGGGCCGCCAGGAGGGAGAGGTACTGCAGGGTGTGCAGCTTGTCGCCGCTCATGGAGCCGGAGTTGGTGAATCCCGCCGCGAGCTTGTCGCTCCAGGCGCGGGTGCTCCACCGCTTGCTGCTGGCCTCGGCGAAGGCATGGAACGCCCCCGACGCGCTGCCCATGTAGGTGGGGGTGCCGAAGATGATGGCGTCCGCGGCGTCCATCGCTTCCCAGTCGGCGTCGCTGAGGGAGGCGACGTCCACGCGCTGGAGCTGCGTCCCGGCGACGGAGCGTGCGCCGTCCTCGACGGCCGCGGCGATCTGCGCGGTGTGGCCGTAGCCGGAATGCGACGCGATGACGATCGAGATATCGGACATGGGTGTTCCTCTCCTGCCGCGATGGCGGCGTGTTCTGTGGTGGTGCCGGCGGGCGATGAGCTGCCCGCTGCGGCGGTCGGCCGCACTGCTCCACGAGTGGGGGACCGACGGCCCCGGCCGGGGTGCGGCGCATGCGCAGGTCTCGCGTGCCGGCGCCGACCACCATCACCATGGATCGTTGTTCCGCCTTAAACAGTAGCACTGATAAGGCGACGATACGCAAAATGCGATATCGTTGTTCCATGAACGAGGGACGACGCGCCGCGCGGCGCCAGGTGCTGCAGGTGGCCGCCAAGCTTTTGGAGGAGGGCGGCAGCGACGCGGTCTCGACGCGCGCTGTCGCCGCAGCCGCGGGCATCACGGCCCCCGCGCTCTACCGGATGTTCGACGACAAGGACGGACTCCTGGCCGAGCTGGCCGCCTACGGGTTCGAGATGTACCTGGCCGAAAAACGGGACGCCCTGGCGCTGACCCCCGACGACCCGGTGGCCGACCTCTACCGCGGCTGGGACCTGCACGTCGACTTCGGAGCGCAGCACCCCGCGTTCTACATGCTCATGTACGGCACCGCGCAGCCCGGGCGGCGGCCCCCCGCCGCGGACGAGGCGCACGCCCTGCTGGTGAAACTGCTGCGCCGCGCGGCCGAGGCCGGGCGGCTTCGCGTTCCGGTGGAACAGGCGACCCGTGTCATCCACGCGGCAACGACGGGTGCCACGCTGGCGCTGATCGGCGAAGCCCCCTCAAAGCGGGACCTCGCCACGTCGGCACGACTGCGGGACACCGTCATCGCCTCCATCACCACGGACCAGCCCGCCTCGTTCGAATCGGACCTGGCCTCGCGCGCACTCGCCCTCGACGCCGCACTGGAAACCGCGCTCACCACCGGACCCCCGGTCGCGGGCACCGGGGTGCCCCTGAGAGCCGCGGAGACGGCTCTGCTGCGCGAATGGCTGCAGCAACTGGCAGGCTGAACCGAACCGGCCGCCTGCTTAGCGGGCGGTGGGCGTTCCCTCCAGCCCTCCTTCGCCCTCGCCCCCGCCATCGACTGCCAGCGGTCGGCGCATTCGAACACGACACGCCCTTGGCGGACCGGACCCTTGGCGTACCCCGATCAGTCCCATGTGCCCGTCGCGTCGCTGCCGACGGGCAGAGACGGCGCACCCGTCGGCAGCGGGACTACTTAGACGCGGTCTTGCCTGGCCGGGGTGTGCCGCGCTTCGGCGGAGCCGTGCTCCCGCGGACCGTGAGTGTGGTGGCGATCTCGACCCCGGCCTGCGAGACCTCCTCGCCGCGGCCCAGCGTGAGTGCTAGCTCCGCGGCAGCGACGGCCATCTCGGTCAGCGGCTGGTGCACGGTGGTCAGCGGCGGCTCGACCCAGGCGACGATCGGCAGGTCGTCGAAGCCGACCACGCTCAGGTCGGCGGGAACGGAAAGGCCGAGTTCCCTGGCGGCCTGGTAGACGCCCAGCGCCTGCATGTCGTTGGTGGTGCAGATAGCGGTGGGCCGCTCGCTCCGGGCCAGGAGCTCCAGCGCTGCGATGCGCCCGTGCTCACGGACCAGAGGGGCCTGGACCAGCAGCGTCGGGTCGGCGGTCACGCCTGCCTCCGCCAGCGCGGAGAGGTAACCGGCCTTACGGGTCAGGCAGACGGGGTGGTCCGGACCGGTGATCATGGCGATGCGGCGGTGTCCCAACTCCAGCAGATGCCGGGTCGCGGCGTGGCCGCCTCGAAAGTTGGTGGTGCCGACGAAGGGAACGTCGTCGGGGAGCTCGTCCACCGGGTCGAAGACGATCAGAGGGATCCCCTTGGCGTGCAGCTGCGCGCGTTCGATCGGCGTCAGTTGGGCGACCGACACCACGCAGTTGGGGCGACGGTTGATGGTGTCGTCCACGGTCGTGGCCTGGCCGTCGCGGGAGGCGAGCTCGGTGACCGTCAGACCGAAGCGGTGCTTGCGGGCCACGCGTTCCACGCCTCGGATGACCTCGGTCGCCCACATGCTCTCCAGCTCGCGGAACAGCAGCTCCACCGTATTGCTGCGATTGGCGATCGGCTTGCGGTAGCCGTGGAGGGTGATGAGTTCTTCAACCCGGGCGCGGGTCTGGTCGGAGACCCCCGTACGCCGGTTGAGCACCTTCGAGACGGTGGGGATGGAGACGCCTGCGGCTTCCGCGATGTAGGCGATCGTGACCGAGCCGGACCCTTCTCCTTGCGAGCGCCGTTCGTCAGCTGCCGGTTCGCCCGCTCGGTAGTCCGTCGTCACGTTCACCCTTCCAGATTCGGTTGCACCGCCGGGCTGCCCCGGGGCCCGTCAGTCACGGTGTCCCGGCGGCCTTGTGCGGGCCATTGTGACATCCCTGACCTGACCCGGGACTGCCGGAGTTGTGTCCGAAGCGTCGTTGACCGTCCCACGGCACGAGGCCATCTTTCCAGGGAAATGAAAGGGAAGCAACGAAGAAACTTTCCCTATGACGCTGCTAAGGGGCCCAGACCGGAGGTGGCTGTGCGACTTCCAGGCTCCCGATGCCTGAGCGTCGCCGGTCCGGAGCGGGGCCGGTCGGGGCGGGCGGGGTTCCAACGGACCCGCCTGCAGCCAAGGCGTCGGCGTGCTGGTCGAGTTGAGCGGGATCGGCACCCTCCGGGAGGAAGCCCGCCGCCCGGAGGGCAGCGCGGTCAGGAAGCATGCGTCGGCACCGAACCGCCCAGGCATCGCGCATCTCGGCATGATCAATCGCGATGGCCTCAGTTCGAAGCCGGATCGGACGCACGCCTCGTCGTCCACCACTCTCCGTATCGCCTACACCCTCTGATGCCCGTGCGGCGGGCGCGTACTCACCCGTCAGAACGGCTGCGGTCGACGGGTGCCGTCTGCGCCCTCGCGGTGCTTGCCCCGCCGGGTGGCGCCTGGGTGGTGGCACCCGGTGGGACCCTCGTCCAGCTGTGGACCTGCCCCGGTGTCGCCAACCAGAAGTGGGCGATGGGATGAGGGTCCGTCATTCGGCGGCGAACACCCGTACATCCCAAGGCCCCAGCTCGACCGGCGCCCCGGCCGGGAGTGCAGCCTTCGCTGCCGGGTCGGAACCGTCGGCGAGGAGGTCCACCAGGCCGCAGGGGGCGGAGGCGGCGGTCGGCTGCCAGCTCCAGTTGTGTACGACATGGACGCGGCGTCCGTCCCGAGCGGTGCCGGTCAGGGCGGTGACCGAGGCGGGAAGCTGATGCCAGCCGCCGAGTGGCTCAGGAGCCAGCCACTGGGCCAGGGCGCTGGCGGTTTCCGGGGCGGGGACGGTGCCGACGCAGGTCACCCGGCCCCGGCCGTGGGCGCGGCTGGTCATCGCGGGCCAGCGGCCGTAGTGCGGGTGCCGGTACTCGGCAAGGACCTCGGCATCGGACGGCACCAGCCCGTCCGCCCAGCGGGTGGCCCGGGCCTCGGACGGCAGAGTCAGGGGGCTGCCGGTCGGGGTGTCGAGGGGGAGTTCGGCCGAGAGGTTGCTGAACTCCTCGTAGCTGACCCCGGCCGCGCGGCTGAGCCTGGCGGGGGCGGGTTCGGGCCTGGCCCTGGCCTCCTCGTCCGCGTAGCCGGTGCGGGGGCCGAGCACCAGGTGGCCGCCCGCATCGGCGTAGGCGTCGAGCCAGTCCAGGATGCCGTCCTCGGCCAGGTAGAGTCCGGCGGCGATCAGCACCGGGTGGCGTTGGGCGACCAGTTCGGGGCTCAGTCCCGCCGACGGGTCGGCCGGGTCGTGCAGCTGGCGGGCGTGCAGGATCCGCACCTGCCGCCCGGACTCGACCGCGCCACGGTAGAATGGGTCGAACAGTCCGTGGTAAGAGCCGCCATCGGGACCGCCGTCGGCGCCGGCCAGCGGCGGGTGCTTCTGCATCAGCCACTTGCTGGGCAGCGAGTACACCATGGCGATGTCGCAGTCGGGCTCAAGGCCGGCGACAGCCGCCCCGGCTGCGGCGAACTCCGCACCCAAGCGCGCTATTTCGGCGTACGCACGGCCGGGACGGCCGCTGTGCGGCAGCACGCCGCCCCAGTAGGTCTCGGCGCCGAAGTGCAGGGTGTGCCAGTGCCAGTACTCCACCATCCGCGCGCCGCGCGCCACCATCGCCCAGGCAGCCTGGCGCCACTGGCCGTCGAAGGGCGGGACGGTGTCGTAAGTGCCGCCGACGCTCTGTGCGTTGGTCTCGGTGATCAGGAAGGGTTCCTGGCGTGTGGCCCAGGCCCGGTCCGCGCCTTGGAGCAGCCCCCAGACCCCGCCGGCCAGCCAGGAGTGCGAGGGCCGCTCCGGGTCGGCGGGCAGGGCGAGCGCGTCCTGCATCTCGTAATAGGGGTTGGCCGCGATCGTGTCCAGGTTCTGCGCCAACTGCTGGTCGTCCAGAGCCGCGTGGCTGTAGTGGAGGCAGGTGGTGACGAACTGGTCAGGGTGGGCGTACTCCCGGGCGAGGCCGGCCTGCCAGGCGATGAACTCGCTGGTCTGCCGGGCCTGGAAGGCACGCCAGGCCACGTCGTACTGGGGCTGGGCGTTGCCGTCGGGCGTCCACAGGTCGGCCCAGTCGGTCAGCCGGTGAGACCAATAGACCAGGCCCCACTCGCGGTTGAGCGTCTCCACGTCGCCGTAGCGGGAGCGCAGGTCGTCGACGAAGCGCTGGAAGACGCCGGTGTTGTGCGGCAGTCGGCATCCTGGCTCGTTGTCGAGTTGGTAGCCGATCACCGCGGGGTGGTCGGCGTAGCGGGCCAGGATGCGCCGGATCACGCGTTCGGCGTGGAAGCGGAAGGCGGGGTGGGTGGAGTCCATCTCCTGGCGACCGCCCCAGTTGGCGCGGCGGCCGGTGGCATCCTCCGCGGCGATCTCCGGGTACTGCCGGGCCATCCACGGCGGGACGGCGTAGGTGGGGGTGCCAAGGACCACGGAGATGCCGCGAGCCTGGGCGGCGTCCAGGGTCGGCTGCAGCCAGTCCAGGTCGAAGCGTCCGTTCTCGGGCTCCCAGGTGGACCACACCGACTCGCCGACGCGGATGACGTTGAAGCCTGCCTCCGCCATCAGGTCGAGATCGGCCTCGACCCGGTCCATGCGGTGGTACTCGGGGTAGTACGCGGCGCCGAACAGAACGCGGGACGGCAGTACGGGCATCGGATGGCCTCCGTGGCAGCGGTTGGCGGGGGGATCGTTCGACGAGGGAAAGCAACTCCGGTGCGGAGCCAGGGGAGTGGGTCCGCACCGGAGAGATCAGGGCTGGAGGTGGCGGCCCCGCCCCGCCTCACCAGGAGCGGGGCCGCCACCGGTCTCAAGGGGCGAAGGACAGCGAGACCTCAGGGGGCGAAGGACAGCGAGGCTTCAGAGGGCGAAGGACAGCGTGCTCAGGCGCTGCTCCCGGGTGAGTACGACCCGCAGGTCGTGCACGCCCTCGACCCGCTCGGCCAGACGGGACGTCACAGTCGTCCAGGCGTAACGCTCTCCCGTCGAGGGCACGGTGAAGGCCGCCAGCAGCCGCTCACCGGACCAGAGTTCGAGCAGCGCGGTGCCGACGGCGGTGCGGAACACCTCGACGGTGACCATGCGCGCGCCGCTCAGGTCGACGTTGCGGAACAGCAGCTCGCCGCGGCTGCCTTCGGGCCTGACGGCGTCGCCGTCCGTGCGGCTGGCGTCGGTCAGGGCGATGTCCTGGCAGTCGTCGAAATCGACGGCGTGCAGCGGACGTCCGAGCACTTCGCGCGGCCTGGGGGCCGGGCCGGTGACGGTCAGTCGGGCGCTGCCGACCAGGTTGGCGGCGGACCGGGCGACGAGCAGGTCGTAGCGTCCCGGGTCGACGGTGAAAGCGCCCGTGGCCACGTCCCAGTGGCTGAGCGCTTCCGCGGTGGGGAGCCGGAATTCCAGCTCGGCGGTCTCCCCGGTGGCCAGCCGCACCTTCTGATAGGCGATCAGCTTCAGCCGCGGCGCCGCATAGCGTGCGTCGAGGGCCCTGGCGTACAGCTGGACGGTCTCCGCACCGGCCCTCGTGCCGCTGTTGGTCAAGGTGATGGTCGCGGCGATCTCCCCGTCCTGGGCCAGTTCGGCCGCACGGGTCTTGAGCTCGCCGTACGCGAAGGTGGTGTACGAGAGTCCGTGGCCGAAAGGGTAGAGCGGCGCGGCATCGTGGTACTGGTAGGTCCAGCCGGCCTTGATGATGTCGTAGTCGAGGCGCCCGGGCAGTTCGTCCTCGCCGCGGTACCAGGTCTGCGGCAGCCGTCCGGAGGCGTCGGCCTCGCCGCGGAACACCCGGGCCAGCGCGCGGCCGGTCTCCTGGCCGCCGTGCGAGGTCCACAGGACCGCGGGCAGGTGGGCGTCGGCCCAGTCCACGGCGTAGGGGTAGCTGGACATCACGATCAGGACGGTGTCGGGACGTACCGCGGTGACGGCGCGCAGCAGCCGCTCCTGGGCCGGGGGCAGCCGAGTCGAGGCCCGGTCCTCGGTCTCGCGGCCGTTGATGTGCGGGTCGTTGCCGAGGACGACGACCGCGACGTCGGCCGCCTGAGCGGCTGCGACCGCGGCGGCCGTGCCGTCGACGACGACGCTGCGGGTGAACCGCAGTGCCTGGTCGGCGCTGTCCGCGGTCATGGTGATGACGCCGGTCCTGGCGTTGGCCTGCGCCCAGCGGCCGGTGAGCATGCTGCGTAGCAGTTCGGTTCCGTCCTCGGCGCAGTCCAAGGCGAAGGTTTCGTGGACGAACCACTCGCCCGGCTGGTCGCGGTCGGCGGCCACGGTCTGGTCCGCGCCGCGCAGTGAGGCGTGTCGGCCGGTGGCGGCCGAGCGCAGGGTGAGTACCTCCTGGTCCCAGTCGAAGAGGTCGAACTGACCGGCGGGGTCCTGGAGTTGGGCGTCCGTCAGTGTGAGCAGGCCGTCCGCGCCGACCGCGGTGAGGGTGCGGCCGTCTTGGGTGTGCAGGGCGATGCGGTCCACGCCCTCGACGCCCTCGACGCCGAGTCCGTCGGCGACGGTGATCCGGTAGGGGTGGTTGCCGCTGTACCAGTCCTCGTAGAGGGTGGCGGCCAGCGGCCCGACGACGGCCACGCGGCGTTCGGCGGCCAGTGGCAGCAGTCCCTCGTTCTTGAGCAGGACGACCGACTCGGTGGCGGCGCGCAGGGCGAGGTCCTGGTGCGCGGGCGAGTTGACGGCCTCCCAGGGGATGCCGGCGTAGGGGTCGCGTTCGGGGTCGAACTCGCCGAGGCGGAAGCGGATCGACAGTTGCCGACGGACCGCGCGGTCCACGTCGTCCATGGTGAGCAGGCCCCGTTCGAGGGCGGTGCTGATGCGCTGGAACGTGGTCAGGGTGTCCGCGTCGTTGTCGGTGAAGGAGTCGATGCCCGCTTTGAGGGCCGCGGCGTGGGATTCGGCGTGGTCGTCGAAGTAGTGCTCGGGATCGACGAGATTGGAGGGCGCCTGGGCGTCGGAGACCACGAAGAGGTCATGTCCCGTGGGCTCGGCCCAGCGGCGCAGCTGCTGCTCGATCAGCGGGCTGACGTGGCAGGGGCGGCCGTTGACGAGGTTGTACGCGGCCATCACACCGGTGGCGGCACCGCTGGCGATGGCGAGCCGGAAGGCGGCCAGGTCGTACTCGTGCAGCACCCGGGGGCGCACGCCGGAAGAGGTGGTGCAGCGGTCGTCCTCGTTGTTGGAGGCGAGGAAGTGCTTGAGGATCGGCGCGGTACGCAGATACTCGGGGTGGTCGCCGGACATTCCGCGGCAGAAGGCGTCGCCGAGTCGGGCGGAGAGCAGGGCGTCCTCGGAGTAGCCCTCCTCATTGCGGCCCCAGCGCGGATCGCGCAGCAGGTTCACCACCGGGGCCCAGCCCTGCAGGCTGTTGCGGCCGGTGCCGACGGCCGGTGGCCGGTGGTGGTGGAAGGCCCGCTGTTCGACCGAGATGGCCTCGGCGACCGCGTGGATCAGCCTTTCGTCCCAGGTCGCGCCCAGGCCGACGGCCTGCGGGAAGGTGGTGGCCCGGCCCAGCCAGGCGATGCCGTGCAGGGTCTCGGTGCCGGTGCGGAACTCCTCGACGCCCAGGCGGGGGATCGCCGGCACGTACTGATGCAGCATCGAGATCCGCTCCTCGGGCGTGAGCCGGGAGAGCAGGTCCTCGACGCGTTCGCCCAGGGGGAGCCCGGCATCGCGGTAGGGCAGCGTGGCGGCAGCGGTGCTCACAGGTAGTTGTCCCTTGCGGATTTCGACAGTCGGGGATCAGCGTTGAAGCGCTTCGAAGCTGGCATGGGAACAAGGTGCTGTAAAGCGAAACTTTCCAGGAAATATAACTTCAGTTTCAGCGCGGTATTTCCTGTCGCCTCTCTTGCCCTGGCGGCGAGAGGGCCCTTAATCTCTCGGCAACATTCAAGCGCTTCGACGACTCCGCAGGAACGAAACATCGTTCCCGAGCACCCCTCGGAACCGCCGCTCCACCCGCCACCCCAACAGGCGAAGGGCCGCTCCCATGACCGAAATCAACCGCAGAACTTTCGTGAGCGGCGCCGCCGCCGTGGCCGGGGCAGCCGCCCTGTCCCCGCTGTTGACCGCCTGCGGCGGCAGCGACACCGGCGGCAACAAGGGCGGAATTAGTAGCAAGAAGGGCCTGAAGGCCGCCCTGCCGACCTATGTGGCGGGCAGGGCGGCCAAGCCGGACATCCCCTCGGTGAATGGCGTGGTCGGGACGGTGACCGCCCCCGGCTACCTCAACTACCCGGCCAATCCGGTGAAGACGGTCTCCGGCGTCCCCGGCAAGGGCGGCAGCTACACCGCGATCGTCCCGTCGTTAGGCGCGGTGCCGGACCCGGGCAACTCCTTCTCCCAGGCGATGAGCAAGGCCTTGGGCGTCAACCTGAAGATGAAGCCCGTCGACGGCATCAACTACGGCTCCATCGTCCCGACCATGACGGCGGCCAAGAAGCTTCCGGACTGGATCCAGCTACCCACCTGGTACCGCAGCATCAACGTGGGCGGCCTGGTCGGCACCCAGCTGGCCGACCTGACGCCCTATCTGTCGGGGGACAAGATCGAGAAGTACCCCAACCTCGCGGCCATCCCCACCGAGGCGTGGACCAACGCGGCGTGGGCGGACAAGATATACGGCTTCCCCTGCTTCGCCAGCGGCTTCGCGCTCCCCGGGACCACTTTCTTCCGCCGGGACATCCTCGACGCGAAGGGCATCACCGCGGACCAGGTGAAGTCCGCCGACGACCTCTACAACCTGGGCAAGGAGAGCACCGACGCCAAGGGCAAGGTGTGGGCCTTCGACGACATCTGGACCTATGCGAGCCCGTTCTGGGGCGTGCCGTTCAAGTTCACCGTCACCGACGGCAAGCTGGTCCACAAGTACGAGACGGACCAGCTCCTGGAGGCCCTGGACTGGCACTACAAGCTGGCCAAGTCCGGTTTCATGCACCCCGCGCGCTGGCCGGCAACAACAGCGGCAAAACCCGCTTCCACGCAGGCGACGTCCTGATCGCCGGGGACGGCCTCGGTGCGTGGAACCTGAGTGACAACCAGGCCGGGACCGCGGCCGACAAGGACTACCGCCGCGGCGCCTTGAACATCTTCGCGGCCGACGGCAAGTCCACTCCCAGCACCTTCCTCGGCCCCAACACCACCATTGTCAGCTACCTGAACGCCAAGCTCTCCAAGGCCCAGATCCTGGAGCTCCTGGAAGTGGCCAACTACCATCGACGCCGCCAAGATCGACGGCGCAGGGGACTGGCGCACCCTGTGGTCGGTGGTCCTGCCCACCTCCAAGGCGGTCACCGCGGTGATCACCCTGTTCTACGCGGTCGGCTACTGGAACTCCTTCTTCAACGTGATGCTCTACATGCCGACCGAGAGCGAGAAGTGGCCACTGCAGTACGTGCTGCTGCAGTACGTGTCCAAGGGGCTGGGCATGCCGGGCTCGGTCGACAACGGCGCCTCCGCCGGGCACGCCCAGGCCGCGCCGCTGTCACTGCAGATGGCCGTGGTGGTACTGACGCTTGTGCCCATCCTGATGGTCTACCCGTTCATGCAGAAGCACTTCAGGACCGGTGTGCTCACCGGCGCGGTCAAGGGCTGACCGGCATGGTGACACTGGCCCAGGTGGCCGAGGTCGCGGGAGTCTCGCCGAGCACGGTGAGCTATGTGCTCAGCGGCAAGCGGGCGATCTCCCCGCCCACCCGGGAGCGGGTGGAACAGGCGATCCGAGCGCTCGGCTACCACCTCAACGCCGGCGCCAGAACGCTCGCGGGCAAACGGTCGCACATCATCGCGCTGGTGGTCCCGCTGCGCACCGACGTCTGTGTGCCGGTCATGATGGAGATCGCCCTCGCCGTCACCATGGCGGCACGCCGGCACGGCTACGACGTCCTGCTCCTCACCAACGACGAGGGCCCTGCCGGGCTGCGCCGGGTGGCGGGCAGCGGCCGTGCCGACGGCGTGATCCTGATGGACGTCCAGCTCGACGACCCGCGCATCGCCGTGCTGCGGGAGACCGACTCCCGGGCCACGCTGATCGGTCTGCCCGCGGACCCGAGCGAACTGGCATGCGTGGACCACGACTTCGCCCGCGCCGGGGCGCTCTGCGCGGAACACCTGGCCGAGCTGGGACACCGGGAGACCGCCTTCATCGGCTACGCTCCGGCCGTCTACCGGCGGCACTCCGGCTATGCGGAACGGACGATCGCCGGTTTCCGGGAAGCCGCTCGGCAACGGGGACTGCGGGTGGTGCACCGCCCCTGCGAGGGAACCTTCGAGTCCACCGCGGGAGCGCCCGCCCGCATCCTCGCCGACCGCACGGGGACCACCGGATTCGTGGTCCAGAACGAGGGCGCCATCGGCCCGCTGCTGTCCCTGCTGCGGACCTCGGGGCGAGTCGTCCCTGACGACGCCTCCGTGGTGGTGCTGTGCCCGGAACAACTCGCCGAGCAGCACTCGCCCCAGCTCACCGCCGTCACCGGCTCGGCGAGAGAACTCGGCAGCCGCGCCGTGGACTTGCTGATGTCCCAGCTCGACGGCCGGCCCAACGAGGAGATCGCCCTGCTTCGGTCCGTCCTCACGGCCAGGGAGAGCTCAGGATCCGTACGGAGTCCTTGAACCCCATGAGCGAAGAACAACAACCGACCAGCGAGGCAGACATGGAGAAACACGAGACACTGCTCAGCTCCGTACAGATGGCACAGTTCGTGGCGCGGGGTTCGCTGCGCCTGGACGCGGTGGTCCCTGCGGAGCTGAACGCCGAGGCCATGGCGACCTCGGCGCTGGGCCCGCACGTCGCGTACGGAACCCCGCTGTCGAAGGCGTACCCGGACGGGTCCCTGGCCAAGAGGCTGCTGGAGGTCCCTGAAGTGGCCGGGGCGCTGCGCAGTCTCGTGGGCCCCGAGCCGACCGTCGACCACGACGCGGTGCACATCCGCGAACCACGCGGCGGGGCGGCCCAGTCGCTGCACGCCGACGCGATCATCGACGTCCGCCCCGACGCCTTCGACGTGCAGCTCATGCACTACCCGCAGGAGGTGACCCTGGAGATGGGCGGCACGCTCAGCGTCCCCGGCAGCCACCTGCGGCGGGTCAACGAGACGGACACGGGCCGCTACCAGAACCTGCTCGGCCAGGACCGCCTTGTCTGCCCGGCCGGCACGGTGGTCTTCGTGCACCACGGCATCTGGCACGGCGGCCGTCGCAACGACAGCGACTCGACGCGCTACATGTTCAAGATCCGGTTCAATCCGACGGTCCGTCAGCAACGGCTGTGGGACACCACGGACCTGGACTCTCCGGAGGTCCTCGCGGCGTTGGGCGAGACCTTCTCCTGGTACGAGCAGGCCGCCGGCCGCCTGGAGCTCTACAACCGGTCTCTGCTGTGGCGGGAGCTCACCGGAGACCAAGGCTTCGACCTCGACTACTGGGTGACCAGGGTCGCCAACCGCCCCCAGATGGAGGCGATATGACCACCACTACCGCCTCGACGCAGCGTCAGCAGGTGCTGGTGCTGTTCCTGTCGGACTCCTCCTGGATGCCCGCGTCGTCGGCTGGTCGCGCTACGACGGCACCGGCGACACCTCGCCGACCACCGGCGACAGCGATGTGCCTCCCTATGCCACGGGCACGGACGCGCTGCGGGACGGCTGGCGGCTGTTCCAGGTGTCGCCACTGCTGCCGCCCTACCCGGGCCATGAGTACGACGTTTCCTTCCTCAAGCACGAGTTCCTCTTCGAGAGGATCGTGCAAGTTGCCCCATAGGCAACTCCATGACCCGACCCACCACAAACGCCGTCCTGGAGCAGACCCATGCCGCTGACAGACTTCGGACTTGACGAACTCGTCGACTACCGGCCGCAGTCGGCCGTGCCCGGCGACTTCGACTCGTTCTGGGAGCACACCCTCGCCGACGCCCGGGCACGGGCACGGGCCGGAGAAGTGCGGGTGCAGGGGGTGACCGAGCGGTTCCGGCTGCGGACCGTCGACGTGGACGACGTCCGTTTCCCCGGCTGGAACGGTGCAGCGGTGGCCGCGTGGCTGCTGCGCCCGCGCGGGGCCGAGGGCCCGCTGCCGGTCGTCGTCACCTACCTCGGCTACGGCGGCGGCCGGGGACTGCCCACCGAGCACCTCTTCTGGCCCTCGGCCGGCTACGCCCAGCTGATGGTCGACAGCCGTGGCCAGGGCCACGACACCCCGGACCGAGGTGCGGGTGCGAGCGAAGGCACCCAGTGGGCAGAGGGACTGATGACCCGCGGCATCGAAGCGCCTGAGACCTACTACTACCGCCGCCTGATCACAGACTGCGTCCTGGCGGTGGACGCGGTGGCGCAGCTCCCTGGCCTCGACCCGGCCAGGATGGTGCTGGCCGGCGGCAGCCAGGGTGGCGGGCTGACCCTGGCCGCGGCCGGGCTCTGCGGGGACAGCGTCGCGGCTGCCATGCCCGATGTGCCGTTCCTGTGCCACTTCCGCAGTGCCGTCCAGATCAGCGGTGAGGGCCCCTATGTGGAAGTCGCCAAGTACCTGCGCTGGCACAGTCGGCACCGGGTCGACCAGACCCTCGCCGCCCTCGACTACTTCGACGGCGTCCACTTCGCCCGGCGGGCCACCGCACCGGCCCTGTTCAGCGTCGGCCTGATGGACCCGGTCTGCCCGCCGTCCACGGTCTACGCCGCCTACAACCACTACGCAGGCGAGGACCGCTCCATCACCGTCTGGCCCTTCGGCGACCACGGCGGCGGCTATGGGTCCAACCCGCCCGCGCAATTGGAGTGGCTGGACGGGCGCGGGCTGGCCCCCAAGCCCTGACCTCGGCGCCCTGCCTACCGGCCTGAACCGAACCGGCCCGGCCTGAACCGAACCGGCCCGAACTGAACCGGCCTGAACCGACCACCGACGCCCTGACCGGAGGACCGGACCATGACCACCCCCTCGCAGGCTTCCCGTTCACGAAGCACCCGCCCGCCGGCCGCCGACGCCCTGACGGACCGTCTCGGCGGTCTCGCCTTCGGCGGTGACTACAACCCCGAGCAGTGGACCGAGGAGGTCTGGAAGCAGGACGACGAGCTGATGCGCACGGCCAGGGTCAACCTGGCCACGGTCGGGGTCTTCTCCTGGGCCCTCCTTGAACCGGAGGAAGGCCGCTATGACTTCGCCTGGCTGGACGCCCACCTCGAGAGGCTGCACGCCAACGGCGTCGCTGTGGACCTGGCCACCCCGACCGCCTCCCCGCCGCCGTGGTTCTCGCTCGCGCACCCCGACGCCCTGCCGGTCCAGATGGACGGCACCCGCTTCACCCACGGCAGCCGCGACACCTACTGCCTGGCCGCGCCCGCCTACCGCGCCGCTGCCCGGCGCGTGGCCGGGGCACTGGCCGAGCGTTACGGCGACCACCCCGCGCTGGCGCTGTGGCACGTCCACAACGAATACGCGTCAGTGTGCTGGTGCGACCACACCGCCGCGGCGTTCCGGCTCTGGCTCCAGGCCCGGCACGGGTCCCTTGACGCCCTCAACGAGTCCTGGGGGACAGCCTTCTGGAGCCAGCGCTACCACTCCTGGGAGGAGATCCAGCCGCCCCGCGCCACCCAGTGGCACAAGAACCCCGGGCAGGCGCTCGACTTCCGCCGCTTCTGGTCCGACGAGGCACTGGCAGCCTTCCGTGAGCAGCGCGACGCGATCCGCGCCGCAAGCGACCGCCCGGTGACCACCAACCTGATGCTGCCCGGCTACCAGACCCTCGACCTGTGGGCCTTCGGCCGCGAGGTCGACGTCGTCAGCATCGACCACTACCCGAGCGCGCCGGGCCTGGACGCCGCCGCCGACACCGCCTTCGGCGCAGACAGGGCCCGCTCCTTCGCCGGGGGCGCCCCCTGGCTGCTGATGGAGCAGGGCACCAACACCGTGTACGCCGGCGACCGGACCCTGGGCAAGGAGCCCGGCGACATCCTGCGCCACAGTCTGGGCCATATCGCCAGGGGCTCCGAGGGCGCGCTGTTCTTCCAGTGGCGCCAGTCCCGCGCGGGCGCCGAGCAGTGGCACTCGGCGATGGTGCCGCACGCAGGACCCGACAGCCGGATCTTCCGCGAGGTCACCGGGACCGGCGAGGCCGTCGCCCGGCTCGGCGAGCTCGCCGGCTCCACCGTCCACGCCGATGTCGCCGTGCTGCACGACTCCGACGCCTGGTGGGCCATGGACTCCGACGGGCTGCCCTCCGCCGAACTCGACTACCTCGGCACACTGCGCCGGGCCCACCGGGCGCTGTGGGACGCCGGTGTCACCGTCGACTTCGCACATCCCGAGCAGGAGCTGGACCGCTACCGCCTTGTCGTGGCACCGGCGCTGTTCCTGCTCTCCGATGCCGCGGCCGCCAACCTGCGCCGCTACGTCGAGGGCGGCGGCACCCTCCTTGTCCAGTACGCCTGCGCCTACGCGGACGACCGGATGCAGGCCCGCCTCGGCGGCTACCCCGCACAGCCGCTGCGCGAGGCGCTGGGCATCCGGGTCGAGGAGTACCGCCCACTGGGACACGGCGAGCTGATCCAGCTGTCCGAGGGATCGCGGGCCACCGTCTGGAGCGAACTGCTGCACACCGAAGGCGCCGAGACGCTCGCCACGTACACCCACGGCATGCTCGACGCCGGCCCGGCGCTGACCCGCCACCGCTTCGGCGGCGGACAAGGCTGGTATCTCTCCACACGCCTGGAGGACGCCGACTACAGCGCTCTGGTACGCCAGTTGCTCGACGCGGCCGGAGTCACGCCCGGCCTTCCCGGCCTGCCGACCGGCGTGGAAGCCGTCACCCGGCACGCGCCCGACGGCCGCAGCTGGCAGTTCCTGATCAACCACGGCACGGATGCCGTACGCCTGCCGAGCCCGGCCCACGATCTGCTCACCGGGACCGTCGCCCACGAACTGCCCGCCGGCGGTTGCGCGGTGCTGCGCGGCTCGTGACCCCGCACGTTGCCCGACCGGTCGGACCGCGCCGCCAGGCCTGACCGGCGCACCCGTCCGCTGCGCATCTCCCGTACCCGAAAGGACCTCGTGGCGTGTCAGACACCACCCGCCCCACCAACCCCGTGATCCCCGGATTCCACCCCGACCCCAGCATCTGCCGCGTCGGCGACGACTACTACCTCGTCTGCTCCAGCTTCGAGTACTTTCCCGGCATCCCCGTCTTCCACAGCCGCGACCTGGCTCACTGGACACAGATCGGCAACGCCCTTGACCGGCCGAGCCAGTTGAGCCTGCCGGCCGACATGCCGTCCTCCGCCGGGATCTACGCCCCGACCCTGCGGCACCACGACGGACGCTTCTGGCTGATCGTCACCAATGTGAGCAAGGGCGTCGGCAATATCGTCGTCTCCGCCACCGACCCCGCCGGTCCCTGGTCGGATCCCGTCCGGCTGCCCGGCGTGCCCGGCATCGACCCCGATCTGGCCTGGGACGAGGACGGCACCTGCTGGTGCACCGTCGCCGGGGTCACGCAGGTGCGGATCGACCTGGCGACCGGGGAGACATTCGGGCCGCCGAAGAAGCTGTGGTCGGGCGCACCGGGAGCCAAGGCCCCGGAAGCGCCGCACCTGTACCGGATCGGGGAGTACTGGTATCTGCTCATCGCCGTGGGAGGCACCGAGCGCGGCCACGGCGTGGCGATCGCCCGCGGCCATGCGCCCAGCGGCCCGTTCGAGCCGTGCCCCGCCAACCCGATCCTCACCCACCGCGGAACCGACCACCCCGTGCAGAACACCGGGCACGCGGATCTGGTCCAGGCCCCCGACGGATCCTGGTGGATGGTCATGCTCGGGGTGCGGCCGGGCGGCGGCACCCCGGGCTGGCACGTGCTCGGCCGGGAGACCTTCCTGGCGCCCGTCACCTGGGTGGACGGCTGGCCGGTCGTCGGCGAAGTCGCCCTGGATCTACCGAAGTTCCCGTGGCCGCTTGCCCCCGGCCCCGTCGAGGAGCAGCGGGACGACTTCGAGCTGAACGAACTGCGCCCGTCGTGGATCTCGCTGCGCGACCGCCCGGCCGAGCACTTCACCACCAAGGAACGCCCGGGCTGGCTGACGCTCCGCGCCCGGGGCGACTCCCTGGACGCGGCCGACGTCGTCTTCGCCGGCCGGCGCCAGCAACATCTGAGGTGCCGTGCGCGCACCCTCATCGACGCCTCGCAGGGATGCGGCGGTCTGGCCGTACGGCTTGACGAGCGGCACCACTACGCGATCGAGGTGTCCGACACCGAGGTGCGGGTCATGGCCCGCGTCGGGACCCTGCGCTCCGTCGTGGCCGCGGAGCCCCTGACCGGCGGGCCGGTCGTCCTGGGCGTCACCATCACCGACCCGCTGCCTCCGCACGACTCCCGCACCAGCCCCGACGCCATCTCTCTTGGCTTCGAACGGCCCGACGGCACCTTCACCACGCTCGCCACCCTCGACGGCCGCTACCTGTCGACCGAGGTCGCAGGCGGCTTCACCGGCCGCGTCATCGGCATGTACGCGACGAGCGGCACCACCCACTTCGACTGGTTCGACTACGAACCCACCACCGCGCCATGACCCCCGATCCGAGCACCACCCACATGACCGACCGAAAGGGACGACACGTGAGGGACATACGGAAATCGGAGTACCACCGCGGCCGTCGCCGCGGGCGCCTGGCTGCCCTGCTGATGACGCTGCTCGTGGTCGTGGGCCTGTCCGGCAGCATCGCGATGGCCACGGCCGACAGCTCGGCACACCAGGTCCAATCCAAGGTGAGAGTTCCCGCCGGCGCCATGGACGCCGTCGCCGAGATGCAGCCCAGCTGGAACCTGGGCAACACCCTGGACGCCTTTCCGAACGAGACGTCCTGGGGCAATCCACCGACCACCAAAGCACTGTTCGACACCATCCGCGCGCAGGGTTTCCGCAGCGTACGCATCCCGGTGACCTGGACCGACCACCGGTCGGCCACCGCTCCCTACACCATCGACGCCGCGTACATGGCCCGGGTGAAGCAGGTGGTGGACTGGGCGCTCGCCGACGGCCTCTATGTCGTGATCAACGTCCACCACGACTCGTGGCAGTGGATCAACAAGATGGCCACCGACCACGACAAGGTGCGCGCACGCTTCAACGCCACCTGGACCCAGATCTCCTCGACCTTCCGGGACGCACCACGCACCCTGCTCTTCGAAAGTGTCAACGAGCCGGTCTTCGACGACGCCACGGACACGCAGAAGGCCGAGCTCCTGAACGAGCTGAACACCTCCTTCCACAAGGTCGTCCGCTCGTCGGGCGGCGGCAACACCAACCGCCTGCTCGCCCTGCCCACGCAGTACTGCACGGCCGACCAGAAGCCCATGGACGAACTGAACGCCACGATCAGCGCCCTGCACGACCCCAATCTGGTGGCCACCGTGCACTTCTACGGCTGGTACCCGTTCAGCGTGAACGTCGCGGGCGGCACTCACTACGACGCCACCGCCCAGAAGAACACGACCGACTCCTTCGCCCGGATGCGCGACACATTCGTCGCCAAGGGAATCCCCGTCTACCTCGGCGAGTACGGGCTGCTCAGCTGGCCCGACGACAACCATCCCCCGCGCGTCGAGCGGGGTGAGGCGCTGAAGTACTTCGAAAACGTCAGCAACGCGGCGCGCGCCGCCAAAGTCACCACCGCCCTGTGGGACCCCTTCGCCTACCTGAACCGCGACACGATGAAATGGCGCGACCCCGCCCTGTTCTCCTGGATCAAGTCGAGCTGGACCACCCGTTCGGGAACCGCCTCCTTCGACAAGGTCTTCGTGCGGATGTCGAGCCCGATCACCGCCCAGTCGCTCACACTGAACCCGAACGGCACCACCTTCCGGGGCCTGTGGCAAGGCGACACTCGGCTCGTCGCGGGACGCGACTACACGCTCTCCGGTAACAAACTCACCCTCACGGCCGCCGCACTGACCCGGCTGACCGGCAACCATGACTACGGAGTCAACGCGACGCTCCAGGCACGGTTCTCCCGCGGACTGCCCTGGAACATCGACATCGTCACCCACGACACTCCGGTGCTGTCCAACTCCACGGGTACGACCGGCTCGTTCACCATTCCCACGCAGTACCGCGGTGACGTGCTGGCGACCATGGAGGCCAAGTACGCCGACGGCAGCACCGCCGGCCAGACCTCCTGGACTCCGTACCAGGAGTTCAACAAGGCGTTCTCGCCCGACTATCCGGGCGGTAAGACCACCCTGACCACTGAGTTCCTTGACGCGCTGCGCGCCGACGCGCCAGTGACACTGACCTTCCACTACTACAGCGGCGCCACCGTCACCTACCACGTGACCAAGTCCGGAAGCTCGGTCACCGGCACGACGTCCTGAGCAACGGCCCCTCGCCCTGGTTGCCCGACTCGCACCGGGCAACCAGGGCGTTTCCACGTACGAAACATTTCAGCGAAATCGAAAATTGATGGGCGAAACACGGCAACCTCCCGTTCACCGGCGGCAACTGCACGAAGAGACACTGACCAGGTCTTCCAGAACGGATGAACGATGAAGAACAAACAGTCCCCACAGCACCGCCGCCGCAGACTGCGGCTGACCGTGGGAGTGCCGCTGGCCGCGGTCGTCGCGAGCGTGCTCACGTACGGCACGGTCTTCGGAACGTTCGGCGACGACGCCACCCCCAAGGCGTCCGCGGCCGCCGCCCCGGTTCCCGCCGACGCGAAGGCGGCCGTGGCCGCGATGCAGCCGGGCTGGAACCTCGGCAACAGCCTTGACGCCGTCCCCGACGAGACGGCGTGGGGCCAGCCCCGCACCACAAAGGCCCTGCTGGACAAGGTCCGCGCCCAGGGCTTCAACAGCATCCGGGTGCCCGTGACATGGAGCGACCACCAGGGAGCGGCACCGAATTACACCATCGACCCCGCGTACATCAAGAGGGTCAAGCAAGTGGTCGACTGGGCGATCGACGACGGTCTCTATGTGATCCTCGACGTCCATCACGACTCATGGCAGTGGACGAAGGCGATGTCCACCGACCACGACAAGGTGCTGTCCCGCTTCAACTCCACCTGGACCCAGATCTCCAAGGCGTTCAAGAACGAGCCCGCGAAGCTGGTCTTCGAGAGCATCAACGAGCCCCAGTTCGACAACGCCGACGCTGACCGGAAGGCCGATCTGCTCAATGAGTTGAACACCTCCTTCCACAAGGTCGTGCGCGGGTCGGGAGGGAACAACAAGAGCCGCCTGCTCATGCTGCCCACCGAAGGCTGCACGCCCGACCAGGCACTGATGAACAACCTGGCCACCAAGATCAAGTCCTTGCGCGACCCGAGGCTGATCGCCACCGTGCACTACTACGGCTACTTTCCGTTCAGCGTGAACCTCGCCGGCTCCACCCGCTTCGATGCCACGGCCCAGGGGGACTTGGACAAGGCATTCAAGCGGATGCATGACACCTTCGTCGCCAAGGACATCCCCGTCGTCCTCGGCGAGGACGGGCTGCTCGGCGACGACCACGGTCCCGGCGGTGTGGAACGCGGCGAGATGCTGAAGTACTTCGAGGCGCTCGGCCACACGGCCCGCACCAACAAGGTCACCACCGTCCTGTGGGACAACGGGTCCCTCTTCGACCGCAGCCGGGGACAGTGGAAGGACGCCGGACTGTTCCGTCAGATCAAGTCGAGTTGGACGACGCGCTCGGCAACGGCCGCTTCGGACAACGTCTTTGTGCCGAAATCCGGCCCGGTCAAGGTCCGTACGCTCACCCTGAACCTGAACGGTGCCACCTTCAAGGCGCTCAAGCAGGGGACCACCAAGCTGGTCAACGGCAAGGACTACACACTCTCCGGAAACCGTCTCACCCTGAAGGCGGCGACGCTTGCCCGCCTCGTCGGCGATCGCAGCGAGGGGGTCAACGCGACGCTGCAGGCCGAGTTCTCCCGAGGTGTGCCCTGGCGCATCCAGGTGATCTCCCACGGCACCCCGGTGCAGTCGGCTGCCACCGGAGCGGCCGATGCGTTCCGGATCCCCACACGGTTCCGCGGGGACGTGCTGGCGACGATGACCGCCAAGTACGCCGACGGCAGCAATGCCGGACCGACTGACTGGACCCCGTACCAGCAGTTCAACAAGGCGTTCTCGCCCGACTACGGGAAGAACTTCATCCGCCTCACCCCCGCCTTCCTCGACGCGGTGAAGGCAGGTTCGCGCGTGACGCTCACCTTCCACTTCTGGAGCGGCGCCAAGGTGACGTACTACGTGACGAAGTCGGGATCCACCGTGACCGGAACGACCTCCTGAGAGGTCGGTAAGGCCGCGTCATGCCGATGCGGTGAGGCAGGGTCGGCCCTGCCTCACCGCATCACCTTTGGTGCCGTTACCAGCCTGTCGGCAGACCGCCGATGAACGACGTGAGGCGGTCGGCGATGAGCCGGTCGTCGTGGGCCGAGTAGTGCCAGTCGCAGCCGGAGAAGTCCAGGCCCGAGTCGTCGAGGGACCAGTAGCGGACCCGGCTGTCGCCGGCGTCGTTGCGTGCCTTGACGACCTCCTTGACATGGCCGGCGTACTGGCCGGAGCCGATCGCCACGACGGTCGTGTCGGCGCCGTAGCGCGTGCGCAGCTTCTGGATGAAGTCGCCGTACGCGCCGCGGTAGGCGGCCGCGAGGCTGTCCGGCGTCCACGGCTCACCGGGGTTGACCGCGGTCGAGAAGTCGTTGGTGCCGAGGTTGACCACCACGACCTTGGGGCGCCAGGTGCCCGGGTTCTGCCAGACGTCACCCGACACGTTCAGCAGGGCACGGTCGTAGAAGGTCCGGTACGTGACGTCCGGCGAGCCTCCGTTGTAGTTGCGCACCATGCCACGGCCCGAGTAGCCGTTGATCTGGTAGTCGGCGTTCATCCGCCGGGCGGTGAGGGCGCCGTAGCTCACATCGGAGTTGGTGTTCCGCTTGACCTGCTCCGAGGTGCACGTGCGTGACGTCGAGAGGTTGCCGTAGCCCACCGTGAGGGAGTCGCCGATGAACTCGATCTGGCGATCGCGGGCGGCCGGTTTGCTCAGTACGGCACCGCCGGGTGCGGCGACGAAACCTCCGAAGGTGCTGGTGTCCCCTGGAGTGTCGTTGCGCTTGACGAGCCGGACGGTGTGCGTGCCGTTCGACAGGCCCTTGACCCAGTGCGTGGTGTTGCCGGGCGTGACGAGCGTGTCGACGGTTGCTCCGTCGATCTGGACGTCGTAGTCGGCGGCCGAGTCGTTGAGAACGATGCCCACGCCGGTACCGCTGAAGCGGCCCTCGAAGTACACGCCGGGCCAGCTGTACTGCACGGTGTCTCCGCCGTCCTTGACCCGCCCGGCGGTGTGCACCTGTGCCAGCACCCCTTTCGCGCGGACCAGTTGCCACTGCTGGTTGGCGCTCTTGGTGGGGGTCGACTGCGTGAGACTCGCCCCGTCGGCGGCGCCCAACCCGGTCAAGAGCGCCGCCATCAGGGCGGTCACCGCGATGAGCACTCCCGTACGCCGTCGGCGTCCCCACCAGGACGTGCTGAATCCCAAATGCATGGCATCCCTCTGCATTCTTGTCGCTTTCACTGAGTCAAGAGTCAGCAGTTGGAGTTCGACTGCGTCAGCAGGCCCATGCGGTAGGGGAGTTGTGAGTAGTCGCCGCCGGAGTTGGGATCACGCCCTTGGTATACGTACTGCAGATGGCAGGGGTCGATGGGCAGTGTCTGGTCGTTGCCGGCCCGGATCATCTCGCCGTGGCTGATGTCGTTGGTCCACGCGGGGCCGTTGAAGGAGACGTTGGCCTTGCCCGCGAACGGGGCGCTCTCGGTGGCCGCCTGCGGGGACCAGGTGCCGGTCAGGCTCGACGACGTCCAGGAGCGGAAGTAGCGTCCGTTCGCACCGATCGCCTCGACGATGAGGAGGTACTGGTTCGTCCCGGACACCTTGTACACGTTCGACGCCTCGAAGAGAGCGTACTTGGAGTCCGTCATGACGATCTGGGTGTTGCCGAACCCGTTGGGGAAGTTCGCGAGGGTGGTCTGCGCGCGGTAGAGGTGGCCGTTGTCGTCGCTGAAGAACAGGTAGCAGTTCGACGTGTCGCAGATCGTCCAGAAGTCGATCCAGCCGCCGTCGCCCTTGTTCTGCGTCACGATCGCGGGCTCGGACGCGATGAACGTCTTCGGTGTGGACCAGGATTTGGGGTTCGACGGGTCGGTCGTGGTCGAGTAGGTGGGCGGGCCGGTCTGGTAGACCATGTACCACAGGCCTTGCGGGGCGTTGTAGAAGACTTGGGGAGCGGCGCGATAGCCGCTGCCGATGCCCGACGAGTCGAGGTAGTGCTGGGTGGCCGAGGACGCGTCCGCCCACTTCTCGAAGCTGAAGTACTCCAGGTTCCAGCCGCCGGACTTGCTGGCCGTGGTGGCGTACACGTGGTATTTGCCGTTGTACCGGATGACCGAGAAGTCCTTGATCGAGGCGAGGTTGTGCGAGGCGTCGGACTTCGGCCCGGCCAGTACGCCGGTCGACACCCACGACGGCGCCGACGACAGTGAGGTGGAGACGGTTCCGGCCCGCACCAACTGCCACTGCTGGGCGGTCGCGCCGCTGTCGGCGGTCTGAACAACCGCTGCACCATCGGCAGTTGAGGCCCCGGATACGCTGACGGCTTTGTTGCTGGCCTTGCCGATCAGGCGGACATGGCCGTCAGAGGAGTCGGCGAGCGAGAAACGCTGATTGCTTCCGTTCGCGTCGTCCCACTGCTGGATGCGGGCGCCATCGGCGGTGGACGCCCCGGCCACGTCGAGCACTTTGCCGGTGAAGCGGGATCGGATCTCGTACGCGCCGTTGCCCGCGTCGACGAACCGCCACTGCTGCCAGGCGCCACTGTTGCGGGTGTACTGCTGCATACCTGTGCCGTTGTCCACGTCGCGGCCGGTGACATCGAGAGCCTTGCCGCTGGCGCGGTTGACCAGCACGTACCAGGCGCCGGTGTCGACCGTTGCCGCCGAGGCAGGAGCCGCGCCGAGGGCGACGCACAGGCCGGCCAGCAGCGCGGCGACCAGGACGCCGACGATCCCTCGTCGCCTGCCCGCTCTGTGTGGGCGATGCTGAGCAGTTCTGGACGTGGCCGGGTCTTCTGACGCGGACGAGCCTGACGTTCTGTGCGTGACCATGGCGCCTCCTTGCGGGGTGCGGGTGCTGTCGCTGAACCGGCAGAGCGTTGGGAGCGCTCCCAGTCGCCGGTTGATGTCAGGTGGAGCCGAGCGGGGAGCCCGAGGCCCCCGCAACGGCCTACGGGTTCGATATTTCGGACGATGAACGAACCTCCGGACGCCGTGAATCATAGAATTCCCACAGCCAACGTCAACCCCTCGCGCATGAGGGAACTCATCAACCGCAGGGCAGCGTCGCGGAGTTGAAGCCCTCCCGAGATGCCTCGTGGGCGCTGAGCTGTTCGACATCGCCGCGGGGCGCCGCGTTCGCACGGCCCAACCCCCGGAACAGCCCCGTGTGATGGCGGCGCTTCCCGCAAGACACCTTCGATAGTACGGTCGCCCGCATCATCCAAGATCGCCGGAGGATGCCGCATGTCCGCCCGCTATTTCGAGGACTTCGCACCCGGCCACGGCAGGGCCGTGCCGCGCGCAGCCCTGGACTCCGACGCCCCAGAATCGACCTCAACGGGGACTGGGCGTTCCGGTTCTCGCCCGCCCTGTGCCCGGAACCGGACGGATTCGAAGCCCCGGACTTCGACGACGGATCCTGGGACGCCCTTCGCACTGGCAGCTGCACGGCTACGGCCGCCCCATTTACGTCAACATCGCCTACCCGATACCGGTCGACCCGCCCTTCGTCCCGGACGAGAACGAGACCGGGGACTACCGCCGGGTCTTCGACCTGCCCGCCACCTGGGCCAACGCGCCGACCGTGGTGCGCTTCGAAGGCGTGGACTCCTGCGCCCGGGTCTGGCTCAACGGCCGTGAGCTGGGCGTCACTTACGGCAGCCGCCTGCCGACCGGGTTCGACGTGACCGAGCTGCTGCGGCCCGGCCGGAACGTCCTCGCGGTCCGGGTGCACCAGTTCTCCGCGGGCACCTACCTCGAGGACCAGGACACCTGGCGCCTGTCGGGCATCTTCCGCGATATGTCCTTGCTGGCCCGCCCGACGGGCGGCATCCGGGACGTCTTCGTGCACGCCGACTACGACGCGGACACCGGCGCGGGCCAGCTCCGGGTGGAGGCCGACGCGGACGCACCGGTACGGATCGACATCCCGGCCCTCGGGATCCACGACCAGCCGGCCGGGGACGAGTTCGCCTTCGCGGCGGTACGGCCCTGGAGCGCGGAGGACCCGCAGCTCTACGAGGCGTACCTGGCCACGGGCAGCGAGCGGGTCCGGATCCGGGTCGGGTTCCGCAGCGTGGCCGTCGACGAGGCAGGGGTGCTCCGGGTCAACGGCCGCCGGGTGGTGCTGCGCGGCGTGAACCGGCACGAGTTCGACCCCGATCGCGGCCGTGCGCTCTCGCTCGAAGTCATGCGCCGTGACGTGGAGTTGATGAAGCAGCACAACATCAACGCCGTGCGCACCGCGCACTACCCGCCGCACCCCGCGTTCCTCGACCTGTGCGACGAGCTCGGCCTGTGGGTCATGGTCGAATGCGACCTCGAGACCCACGGCTTCGAGCATGCCGATCCGGAGCGCTGGCAGCGCAACCCCTCCGACAACCCTCGCTGGCATGACGCCTACCTGGACCGCATCGAGCGGACCGTGGAACGGGACAAGAACCACCCGAGCGTCATCCTGTGGTCGCTCGGCAACGAGGCCGGGGACGGCCGCAACCTCCGGGCCATGTCCGAGTGGGTCCGGCGGCGCGACCCGTCCCGCCCGATCCACTACGAGGCCGACCGGCTCGGCGAGTACACCGACGTGCAGGGCCAGATGTACCGGCCGGCCCGCCGCCGTCGCCCGGATCGGCAGGGGACAGCAGCTGCCGGGCGAGGTCCACTATCCGGCGCGCGCCGGCTCCGGCGACCCGGCGGATGACCCGCGCAACCGCAAGCCCTTCCTGCTCGCCGAGTTCGCCCACGCCATGGGCAACGGGCCCGGCGGACTCGCCGAATACATGCAGCTGTGCGACGAGTACCCGCGGGTCCAGGGTGGCTACGTCTGGGAGTGGATGGACCAGGGACTGCGCACCCGTGACGCCCAGGGGCGCGAGTTCTTCGGCTACGGCGGCGACTTCGGTGAGGACCTGCACGACGGCAACTTCATCTGCGACGGCCTGGTCCTCCCCGACCGCACTCCCTCCCCGGGTCTCCTGGAGTACGCGAAGGTGATCGCCCCCGTCCGCATAGGCCCCGGCCCGGAGGCGGACGCCTTCACGGTGGAGAACCACTACGAGGTCCTGGACCTGTCCCACCTGCGGTTCACCTGGTCACTGGCCCGCGAAGGGGTCGAGCTGGCCCATGGCGTGCTGCCCACACCGGAGCTCGCGGCCGGGGAACATGGCTGGCTGCCGCTGCCCCGCCTTGACCCTCCCCCAGCTACCGCTGGGAGGTGCCCCCAGGGCGGGGAGGACGGCGGAGGCGAGCTCTGGCTCACCGTCCAGGCGGAGCTGGCCAAGCCCGCCGACTGGGCCCCTGAAGGTCACGTGGTCGCCTGGGGGCAACTTCAGCTCCAGCTCCAGCTCCAGCTCTCCGCGACGGACCGTCGCCGACCGATCGGCCCGCCGGGCCCTGCCCGCAGCGACGGCGAGTACATTCTGCTGGGCCCCGGCTGCTTCGACCGGACCACCGGAGCTCTGCTCTCCATCGGCGAACTCTCCCTCCGCGGACCACGGCTGAACCTGTGGCGCGCCCCCACCGACAACGACCGCGGCCGGCACCAGCGCGACGCCGCCTACTGGAAGGACCGTGGACTCGACCGACTGCGGTACCGCACCGTCTCCGTCACCCCGGACGCCCACGGCATGACAGTCGTCGTCCGCAACGCCGCCGCGGGCAGCTCCGGTTACCTCACCACCTACCGCTGGGACAGCGACGGTGACAGCCTGCGCCTGCGGGTGCACGCCGAACCCGTCGGCCACTGGCCGGAGCGGGGCGATGACTTCGGCGACACCATGGTGGACCCGGCACTCCCGCCGGAGGAGTACCAGGAGCTGGTCCGCAGGAACGGGGCCCGCTCACTGGCGCGCATCGGACTCGACTGGGAGATCCCCGCCGACCGGTCCCAGGTGGAGTGGTTCGGAACAGGCCCCGGCGAGGCCTACCCCGACTCGCGGCAGGCAGTCCGCGTCGGCGGTTTCCGCGCGACCTGGTCGAGCTGCGGACGCCCTACGTGCGCCCCCAGGAGAACGGCAACCGTGCGGACACCCGCTGGGCCACCTTCACCGAGGGGGCAGGGAACGGACTGCGCGTCATGGGCGAGGAGCCGTTCCATTTCGCCGCGCGCCGCTGGACCGACCGACAGCTCGACGCCGCACGGCACCCCAGCGATCTCACCCCGGGCCCGGTGATCCACCTCCACACCGACCATGCCGTCCAGGGCCTCGGCACCGCCGCGGTGGGACCGGGCGTACTGCCTCAGTACCGGCTCGAACTCGCCCCGGTGGGCTTCGCGTTCGTCCTGACTCCCCTGCAAGATAGCTGAGTGGACGTTGAGTCCGATCTTGCCTGCGCCGACTCGGCCCTGATCAGCGTCTCCGGCAGCACACCTTGGGCCCGGTGACGGCACCCCCCTGGTCATCCGATCGACAGGGGGGCACCGTCATGCCGGGCCTGGTGGCCGATGGCCCTCCTTGAGGACCGCGGCATGGATCACGCAAGATCAGGGGGCGGTGCCCCAGGAGAGCGTGCCGTTCACGTACGCGCCGATCTTCGCCGCGTCGGCGAAGGACGTGCTGGTCGAACGGCTGTAGTCGTCCGCCTCGTTGAAGTTGGACCAGTCGCTCTTGTTCAGCCGGAGCTGCATCTCACCGGTGGAGGCGCCGGCGGCCAGGGTGCCGCTGCCGAACGAGACCTCCAGGTAGTGGCTGGCACCGGCTGCCGAACCGGCGGTCTTCACCCCGTGGGTCAGGGTCCCGCAGCCGATGACCGCGTAGTCGCACGAGGTACCGAAGGTGGAGGACCCGGACTCGGGGGTGAACCAGTAGCGCAGCTTCACCTTGGACAGGTCCACCGCGGTGCTGCCGGTGTTGACCACCTGCAAGGCCATCCGGATCTGGTTGTCGGTGGCGGAGGAGTCGGTGTTCTTGTACTGGACCTTGAGGGCGCCCGTCCCGGTGCCGCCGCCCGCCGACGTGGTGACCGAGAGGGCGCTGGAGGCCGCCGAGACGTTACCTGCGGCATCCTTGGCCTTGACCGTGTAGCTGTAGGCGGTCGAGGCCGCCAGTCCCGTGTCGGTGTACGAGGTCGTGGTCGTGGAGCCCACCTTCACTCCGGAGCGGAACACGTCGTAGCCGCTCACACCGGTGTCGTCGGTCGACGCAGTCCAGGACAGCGAGACGCTGTCGGCGGTCTTCGCCGTCGCCGTCAGGCCGGTCGGGGCGGTCGGCGCCTTGGTGTCGCCACCGCCGCCGCCGTTGATCGCCGGGTAGGCGTTGCGCACGAGCTCCTGGAACTGCGCGGAGAACCAGTGGCCCGCGAGCGGGGAGTTGGGCAGGGCGCCGGACATGCTGTTGCCGTTGCGGCCGTTACCGGTGTACGTGGGGTCGCACATCCGGTCGAAGCCCTTGCCCTCGTCGTTGTCGATGGGGGCGCTGTTGCCGTCGGACTCACCCGGGGGCTTCGCCCAGACGTACGCGTCGATGCCGGGCTCCGGCGCGCTGGTGGGACGTTCGCCGATGCCCGCGCCGCTCTGGTTGCACCAGTTGCCGGCGTGGATGCGCCGGTCGACCCGGCCGCCGTTGACGTAGGTGTCCACGCTGGTCTGCGGGCCGGGGCCGGTGGGCCGTGCGGAGCCGCCCCAGCCGTTGCGGGCCGTGTCGATCAGCATGCCGATGTTGGAGTTGAAGCCCTCGCTCACCAGTTGGGTACGCAGCGCCTGGGCGAACGACAGCTCATCGACGTAGTAGTTCCAGTCGACCCACTTGGACTGGCGCACCGTGGTGCCGTTCACCGAGTCGGTGACCTTGAAGTTCGGCTCTTTGAGCGCCGAGTAGTTGGCCGTGTTCACGATGAAGCCCGAGACGTCGGCGACCGTGGCGCCCTCGGTCGTGGCCGCCTTCTTGAACTCCGTGACGGCCGGACCCATGTTGCTGTCCCAGCCCAGCCAGCCGTGGTGGGCGGCGTCGATGTAGTTGTAGACGTTGGGAATGGCACCCAGGGTGTGCAGCGCGTAGCCGATGCCCTTCTCGTAGTTGCCGTTCGCCTTCATCGTCGCGCAGGCTTCGGTCGAACCGGCTGTGCCGCCCGCGTTGGTGACCAGGTTCGGCAGCGAGTCGGGCTCGATGACCGTGACGATGCGCAGGTTCGCGTACGCCGGATCGTCGAGGACGTCGGAGATCGGGTCGATGTACTCGCTCTTGTAGCGGCCCAGCTCGGTCGGGCCGAGCTCACCGTTGGACGCCAGCGCGGCGCAGTCCCGTCCCGGCAGGTCGTAGATGACGACCTGGAACAGGTTCGCGCCCTGGTCCAGTGCCGTGTCGAGGTGTTCGCGCAGGCCCTTCGCCTGGGACGAGCCCTTGATGGCCGCGATGCGGTCCATCCAGACGAAGGCCGGCGTGTCGGCGATGGCGGCGCCGCCCGGTTCGGCCGCGGCCTTGGCGGACCAGTCGGGGTTCACATACGCCTTGGCGCCCACGTAGGGATTGTCGACCCGCGCCGCCGCCGATGCGGGGGTGGTGGGGATGATGACGGCCAGCGCCGCGCCCATGGCCAGGGCGGAGACTGCGGCCAGTCTTCGGCGTAGCCGGTGCAAGGTGGTTCCACTGGTACTCATTGCGGCTCCGTGCTCCTCTCGTGCGCCTGCGGATGCTCCTCGCAGGCGGTTCGTGGGGTGTCGGCTGTGCACCCGATGGCGGGTATCGCGGGGCGGATGGACAACCCGCCATCGGGAGTGGGATGGGTGGCCGGCGCTGTCAGCGCCCGGTCACGGTGAAGTGCCCGACGCCAGGGCGCCGTTGACGTACACGGCGACCTTCGGGGCGTCGGCGAAGGCCGTGTTGGTGGCCCTGCTGTAGTCGTCGGTCTCGTTGAAGTTGGACCAGTCGCTCTTGTTCAGCCGCAGCTGCATCTCACCGGTGGAGGCGCCGGGTGCCAGGCTGCCGTCGGTGAAGCCGACTTCCAGGTAGTGGTCCGCGCCGGGTTTGCCGGACCCTGCGGACACCACGCGGTGGGTGACCGCGCCGCAGCCGATCACCGCGTAGTCGCACGCTGTGCCGTACGTGGCCGCGCCGGACTCGCCGCTGAACCAGTAGCGCAGGGTGACCTTGCTCAGATCGACCGCCGTGGAGCCGGTGTTGACGAGCCGGAGGCCGGGTCTGATCTGGTTGTCGCCCGGCGAGGAGTCGTTGTTCTTGTACTGGGCCTTGATGGCGCCGGTCGGTCCGCCGCCTCCCGGCGAGGTGGTCGCGGTGACCGGCGCGGAGGCCGCGGAGGTGTTCCCCGCCGCGTCCTTGGCCCGCACGGTGTAGCTGTGGGTGGAGGACGCGGTAAGCCCCGTGTCGGTGAACGAGGCGGAGGCGGTGGTGCCCGCCTTCACCCCGTCCCGGTAGACGTCGTACCCGCTGACAGCGGTGTCGTCGGTCGCCGGAGTCCAGGAGAGCGAGACAGAGCTGCTGGTCGTGCCGGTCACGGCCACGCCCGCCGGCACCGTCGGTGCCTGGGTGTCCGGCCCGCCGCCGTCGTCCTCCTTGCTCGCCGCGAAGGAGAAGCCGTTCATTCCGAGGCCCTGACCGCCCTGCCAGATCTCGAACCCGGCCTCCGCGTCGATGAGATGGTGCGCGGGGTTGATCGATCCGCGGCCGACGCCGTCGTCGATCAGCTTCTTCACGTTGAAGTCGGTGAGCTCGGTGGCGCCGCCCTGGAGCACGTACGAGATGACTTTCCAGCCCGAGGCGCCGGGACCGGTCCAGACGTCCCAGTTCCGGCCGTCGAGCTGCACCGTGGCGGTGCGGGACCCGATCGGCTGGACGCCGCCGCGATGGTTCATCCAGATCATCAGCTCGGTGCCGTCCGGCTGGTCGTCGGTGATCGGCGCCGAGTTGAACCAGATGTCCATCGACGCGTTGTACGCGCCGGAGCCGACCTGGGTGGTCGACCAGTCGGTGCGTACGCTGCCCAGCTCGTCGACGCGCAACGGCAGCCCGCTGCCCGTGGTGCACGCCCCCCAGTGACAGCCCTTGTAACTGGAGGGATAGGTGGCCGGGGCGGCGTTCGTCGGCAGGGAGAACGAGGCCTTGGTGACGCTCCAGGCGCCCGTGGCCGGGTCGACGCTCACACACTGCTCGGCTTCGGAGTTCCACTCGTTCTGCTGGTAGGTGTACTCCCCGCCCCGCAGTTGGGTGGTGCCCCACTGAGTGCAGTCGGTGACCGGAGCCGCCGCCGAGGCGGCCGGGGCGCCGGTGAGCATCGACGCGGCGGCGAGTACGAACGCTGCCGCTGTCCCGGCCAGGAGCGGGAACCGCCTGCCGGTCACGGCTCGATTCCCCACGCGAGGGTTCCGGCGACGTAGGCGCCGACCTTGGAGGAGTCCACGTACGCGGTGTTGGTGGCGTGGCTGTAGTCGTCCGCCTCGTTGAAGTTGGACCAGTCGCTCTTGTTCGTCCGCAGCTGGATCTCGCCCGTCGACGCACCGGCGGCCAGGGTTCCGGCACCGCCGGTGAAGCCGATCTCCAGATAGCGGTCGGCTCCCGTCGTGGGGCTGGAGACGGCGGTCACCGAGTGGGTGATGTTGGACGAGCCGAGCGCGGCGTAGTCGCAGTACGTGCCGAAGGTGTTCGGTCCGCCGTCGGAGGTGAACCAGTACCGCACCTTTACCGTCGACAGGTCGATGGGGGCGCTGCCCGTGTTCAGCACCCGCAGGCCCATCCTGATCTGGTTGTCACCGGTGGCCGAGTCGTTGTTCTTGTACTGGACCTTCACCGCGCCGGTGCCGCTCGACCCGCCCTTCGTGGTGGCGGTGACCGCGGCTGAAAGCGCAGAGGTGTTGCCCCCCGCGTCCCGTGCCGCGACCGCGTACCTGTACTCGGTCTTCGCGGCGAGAGCGGTGTCGGTGAACGTCCGGGCGGTGGCGTTGCCCGCAAGGACTCCGTTGCGGTAGACGTCGTAGCCGGTCACGCCGACGTTGTCGGTGGCGGCCGACCAGGAGAGCGACACGCTGTCGCTGGTCGTCGCGGTCACGGTGAGGCCGGCCGGAACCGAAGGGGCCTCGGTGTCCCCGCCGGTCCCGCCGCCGTCCACCAGCAGCTCCGCGTAGATCGCGAAGGCCAGCGCGAGCGCCGCCTGCGCCCAGAACCGGTGGAACGTGAACGTGGGTGCGGCACCGCCGTCGAGGTAGGCCTGCACCTTGGGCCAGTCCGGGTCGTCCTTGTACCAGCTGCGGATGCTGATGAAGGTCGCACCCGGCTTGATGGGGTCACCGTTCGGCATCGTGCCCGACCAGCCGTCCGGGATGTACACCTTGTCGTTGAACCGGTTGTAGTCCCTGCGGGTCTCCGGCACGGCGATGCCCTTGGCGGTGGTGTTCAGCGCCATCGCGTCCAGGAGCGCCTTGGCCAGCGCCGCGGCGTCCTTGTCGCCCGACTTGGCGGCGTAGTAGGTGAGCGTCTTGACGTACGCGGCGCCGACACCGACGTCGTTGGCGTAGTCCACCACCGTGACGTGCAGGCCCGCGTTCTTCCCGGGTGACGCCGCGTTCCAGGTGTCGGGCTGACCGGTCCACTTGAGCGTGGAGGGGAAGCGGAAGCTGCCGTCGGCGCCCACCGTCGTCTCGGACGCGGCCCAGGCGACCCACTTGGACAGCACGGCCTTGGCGGCGGCGTTGCCCGTCTCGTGGTAATACGCCGCGAGCCGCTCCATGCCCCACGCCTGGAAGCCGAACCAGTTGTTGCTCGGCGGGTCGTGATAGACCGGCTGCCAGTCGTACGCCATGCCGTAGAAGGTCGGCGTACCGGCCGGCGGCTTGCTGTAGCTCCCCTCCCAGCTGTTGGTGCAGCCGCCCGCGAAGGCGCCCTCGCTGGACTGCAGCCAGGTCAGGAACTCCAGCTGCCGGGTCAGGCTCTTGGACCAGTCGCCCCTGGCCGTGGCCGACTTGGGGGTCAGCGCCGGTACGTTGGACAGCGCCCAGGCCGAGAGCGGGTTCTGGTAGCCCTGGTGGGAGGCGCCGTCACCGATGCGCCAGGCCCATCCGCCGCCGCTGTCCGCCGCTGCGCCACCCCAGGCGTAGTACCAGGACAGCAGGTAGTGCTGGGCGTCCCGGCCGGAGGCGGCCGGACAGGAGGCCGGGTCGGTGCAGTCGCCGATCCGCTTGAAGTACTTGTCGAACATGGCGTAGCGGAGGAAGTCGCCCATCTTGGCGGCCTTCGCCACCGAGGCCGCGACCTCGCTCGACTTGCCCTGGGCAGAGGCCCAGCGGAAGGCCCAGTAGGCCGCCTGCACAGCGCGGGCGTCGGCGTCCGGCGCGTTGGTGTACTTCCACTGCTTGGCGTAGCTCGCGTCGCCCACGAACAGGTCGAGGTAGCCGTTGGGCCCGCCGTACTTGAAGAGGTCGGTGGTGGGCTGCGGCACGGTCTCCCACACCGACTCCTGCGCGCCGCGCTGGTAGGTGTTGATGTAGGAGGCCCCGGCGCCAGGCCCGGACTCGCCGCCGGTGCCGGGCTTGTTGCCGTAGCCGTAGACGTTGTCGAGGTCCATCAGCCAGTGCATGCCGTAGACGTCCATCGTCCCGTAGGACGCGGCGAGTTCGGTGGCGAGCGGATCCGTGCCGACCCGGACGCTGCCGTCCAGGGCGGAGGGGTAGCCGCTGGGCAGCGGGTGCTCAGGGGCATAGGTCGCGGGAGAGGAGGGATTGTAGGAGCCGGAGGTCGACTGGTCCGCGTGCTGGGGAATGATCGTCTTCTCGGCCACCGCCCAGGCCGCGTTGAAGGGGGCCCAGTCACCGGTCACCCGTCCGTACGCCGCCTCAAGCCACATCCAGAAGCTGACCGCCTCCGACGTGGTCTGGTGACCGTGGTCGGGCGCCTCCACCATCAGGGTCTCGACCGAGTGGTACGGCAGACCGTCCGGGCTGAAGTAGCCGTTGGCGGACGCCTTGATCTTGCGGTACTGAGTGAGGAAGGCCTGCGTGTAAGGGTCGTCGGCCGCGGCCGCGCGGGCGCCGGTGCCGGCCGCCGGGGGATCGGGTTGGGCGACGGCGGTGCCCTGCGCGAGGCCGACGGCGACCAGACTGCCGCCTAAGGCGCTGCTGAACGTTCTTCGTGATATCGACACAAATCCTCCATTGGGGGGTGTCGTCGGGGGAAGGAGGGGTGAGGAACGGGGGAGGGGGGACGGGGGGGGCGAGCGGGAAGGTGCGGCGGGGGAGCGGAAGGCGGTGCGGAAGGATGGGGCGGCCGGTGCGGCCGGTGCGGCCGGTGCGGCCGATGGTCAGGGCTCGATGCCCCAGACCCGCTCGCCACCCACGTAGACGACGATCTTCAGGGCGTCCGCGTACGAGGTGCCGCTGCCGTGGCTGTAGTCGTCGGACTCGTCGAAGTTCGACCAGTCCGTCTTGTTCAGCCGCAGCTGGATCTCGCCTGTTGAGGCGCCCGGGGCCAGGCTGCCGCCGCGGAAGCCGACTTCGAGGTAATGGTCGGCGCCCGCCTTCGGGATACCCGCGGTGGCCACCCGGTGGGTCACGGTGGAGCAGCCGATCGGGGACCAGTCGCACCACGTGCTGTACGAGGAAGCTCCGTTCTCCGAGGTGAACCAGTACCGGACCGTCACGTCCGAGAGGCTGACCGCCGTGCTGCCGGTGTTCACGAGTTGGACGCCGGGCTTGATCTGGTTGTCACGCGTAGCGGAGTCGCTGCTGCGGTACTGCGCCTTGAGCGCCCCCGGTCCGCCGTCCCCGCCGTCGTCCTCGCCGCCCAGAGCCGTGCGCACGGCGGAGTGGGCGGGCTTGGGCAGCAGGTTCTCGTCGTACAGATTGGCCGAGCCCTGACCGGGGAACGTGCTCGGGACCCAGGAGTACTTGTCCGTGTAGTCCCACACCGTGATACCGATGCAACGCTCGACTGCCAGGCAGGTCTCGACCACTTGCCGGTAGTACGAGGACTGCGTTGCGGTCTTGGCCGCATCGGCCGGCAGTTCCATGCGCACGTCGAGTTCCGTGACGGCCACATCGAGACCGAGGTCGGCGAACCGCTGCATGTTGGCCCGCATCTGGTTCGGGAAGCCGTACTGGACGGCCAGATGCGCCTGCATCCCGACTCCGTCGAGCGGCACGCCCTCGTCGAGCAGCTCCTTCACAAGGGTGTACATGGCGTCGCTCTTCGCGCCGAGCCCCTCGATGTTGTAGTCGTTGAGATAGAGCTCGGCGTCCGGGTCTGCGGCGTGGGCGGCGCGCAGGGCGGTGGCGATGTAGTCGCTGCCCATGGCGGTGTAGAAGGGACTTGAGCGGAAGGTCCCGTCCTCGTTGAACGGCTCGTTCACCACGTCCCACGCGGTGACCTCGCCGCGGTAGTGCGCGGCCTCCTCGGTGACGTGGCGGGTCATCGCCGCCTCGACCCGTGCCGACGGCAGAGCGCCGACCCAGCCCGGCAGTTGGCTGTGCCAGACCAGGGTGTGGCCGCGCACGGTCTGGCCGTGCTGCGCGGCGAAGTCGGTGATCACATCGCCCTTGGCGAAGTCGAACTGGCCCTGGACGGGCTCGGTGGTGTCCCACTTCATGGAGTTGCCGGGGGTGATCTGTCCGAACTCGGAGCCCAGGATGGCCGAGTAGGCGGCATCGGGCAGTTCGGGGTTGTCGGTGGCGGAGCCGAAGTACTTGCCCTGGGCGGCGGCGAGTTCATGCAACGTGTCCTGCTGGGCCGCGGTGGCCGGCCCGCCCGTCAGGGTGACGGCCAGGGCGAGCGTGAGGGCGCCGATCAGGAGGGCCGGGAGCCCTCTGGTGCGGCCGTGCCTGGAGCGCTTCGGCGAGCTCATGACAAACGCCTTCCTCTGCCGGACGGCCTGGAGCATGACGGGGAGCGCGTATGCGCCGCGTCACGTCCTTTCGTCATCCGGTGCGGGGGAGTGGAATGTGCGAGTCTTCGTTGTGGGAGCGCTCCCAAGGTGGCGCGGTGGCAGGCACGTGTCAAGGCTTAAATCGCAACTGCCTTACGAGGACGTTAAAGCGGCCATATGTTGAACGGGCGCTCTGGTGGCCGCAGTTGACGGCCGACGAAGGGGGGTGTCGCGCGCGCTGGGGCGGCGTTTCCGGAGGGTGGAGCGATGCCTGCGCGGCCACGGCGTGAGCGCCCCGCGGGGTGTGTGCGGTGTGTGCGGCCATCGGCCTCGCGCCGTTCGCGTATGCGTGTGGGGTGGCCATGCCGGGCCCTGCTCTCGGCATACGGATCGGATACGGCCGGTGACGCCGACAGGCCAGTCGTCCGGGATGCGCGCAGGCGGCGCTTGGATCAGCCGATACTGCCGAACCGGCCGCCGCTCACCGACCGCCGTTGCCTCCGCATGGCGGTGGCGGGATCCTCGGTCGATTCCTGGGACGTCGGCTGCCGCGGGCCCGCCTCCACAGGCACCTCAGCACCCACGTTGCCACGGGCACCGACACACGGAATCACTCGGATCGGTCCGGCCGCGCGTCGGGTCACCGCCGCCCACTCGGGGTCGAACGGGGAGAGGGTCGCGCCGACGACCACCTCGACGGCGCCCACCGCGAGGCCAACCGCCCACGCCCCCGCACCACCGGGGCGTACCCGCAGCGATCGCTCCGTGGTCCTCACGTCCGCCCCTCTCAAGCTCGGCGGCGGCCTTTGCCGTGTGCTGGTCTCCGTGCCTTGCGGGTCGGGCATCCCGTCTGTGGATGCGGCAGCGTCCGAGGACGGGAAATCGTGCTCCGCGAGGGCCGCCCGGTGTGGCGACACGGCCTCTCTGCGCCTATTCCTCGCGCAAGAAGTCGGCGAGGAGTGCCGAGACACGTTCTGGAGACTCCAGGGGGGCGTGGTGGGCGACGTGGTCGAGCACCTCCAGCCGACTGCGGGGAAGGAGATCGGCGATTTCCGCTGACAGTTCCAGAGGGGTCGCCGTGTCGTCCCGGCCCGCCACAACCAGCGCGGGCACATGGATGTCCGGCAGCAGGCGCCGTATGTCGGATCGCCCGAGTACCGCGGAGTCGAGCGCGTGCTGCATTGCCGGCCCGTCCTGTACCTCCATGAGCCTGCGGGCGTCCTGTGCCGCTTCGGGGTGGGCGGCGCGCCAGTCCGGGTGGGTCGCGTAGGCCTGGATCTCCTCGGCGAGTGTGGTGCGACCGGTGCCTTCGGCCTCGTAGCCCTCGCCCCTTTCACCCAGCAGGGCGCGGCGGCGCTGCCACATTTCTCTGCGGTCCGCAGGTTCGGCGCGGGCGCTCGTACCGAGCAGCGCGAGGCGGTCGACCATGCCGGGATGGCGGGCCGTGAGCCGCAGGGCGACCATGCCGCCCTGCGAGTGCCCGACGAGCGCCACCCTTCCCCATCCGCGCTCTTGGACCATGAGAGCGATGTCGTCGGCGATGTCGTCCAGCGTCCACCCGGCAATCGGCCATGTGGACTGTCCGTGCCCCGGCAGGTCCACGGAGACGCAGCGGTGGTCTTGGGCGAGTTCCCGCGCCTGGCTGCGGAAGATGGTCCGATCGAGGAACAGACCGTGCAGAAACAGCACGACCGGGCCTTCTCCGACATCTTCGTACGCGTACACCGTGTCGTTGACGCGCAGCCGCCGGGCGTCCGGATCGGGCGCCGCGACGTCGGTCTGGAAGGCCTGCGCGAGCGCGAGGGAGTCCTCGTAGATCTGGTAGTGGCTGATCCTGCCGTCGCGGACCTCGAACCGGATGGTGAAGTCGCCCTCGACGGTGCGCTGTGTGGCGCGAACTCGGTAGCGGAACCAGCCGGTCGCAAGGGCGGTGCTGCCGCAGTCGGCCATGGCCGAGATGCGGAAGCCGAGCGGCTCGAAGGACTCGGGGAAGCCTTCCATCCATTCCTTGACACGGGCGCGGCCCTGCCGCAGCCCCACGGTAGGCACTTCGGGGGCGCCGTCGACGTGCCAGACGACGTCGTCGGTGAGCAGGGCGAGTGCGGCAGCGACGTCCCCGCTGCCGAAGGCGTCCAGGTAGGCGCGGGCGATGTCAGAGGGGCGGGGGTTGTTCACTTCGGCACTCCTTTCAGGTTCCTTACTCCTAACAGGTTACCTGATAGCCATACGGGAACTAGACTTCCTGCATGGATGCGAACCTCACACCTGCGCGCCGTCTGCTCACGGCCATCAAGACGGCTGAACAAGCCACCCAGAATGCGAAAAACGCGGCCGTGCGCGCGGCGGGCATGACGATGGCGCAGTACAACGTGATGATCCTTCTCGACGAGACGCCCGGCATCACCAGCGCCGAGCTGGCCCGCCGTTGCTTCATCACGCCCCAGGCCATGAGTGAGACCGTGGCCAAATTGGAGAAGAACGGCTGGATCGAGCGCATCCCCCATCCCACCCACCGGCATGTGCGCGAGACACGTATCACCCCAGCCGGCCAAGGACTCCTCCAAAAAGCCGACCGGAAGGTCCTGACCCTCGAGCGAGCTCTGCGGACCCGTCTCTCCGCCACCGAGCAGGACCAACTGCGAGCCCTTCTCGCCGCTGCCACCGAGGTCGCACAGCAGCACCACGGGTGAGGTGCAGGAGGCGCGGCGGGCCCTCCAAGAACGCGCGACGCGAAGGGTCGGCCGCTGCACTTGGCCCGTGCGGGCATGCTAGGTGGCGGCCCCCCGCAGACCTCAGGGTGCTGATCCAAGATGCACAGGCGACTGGTGCGGAGCACGGTGGAAGGTGATGAAAGGAGACCACCATGCGCAAGCAGGATCTGTACGAGCGGGATCTGTCATCGGCCTCCTGGCACAAGAGCACCAGGAGCCAAGCCATAGATGGTTGCGTGGAGGTGGCGGAGCTCGGCGGCGGGGCGGTTGCTGTGCGGGACTCCAAGAACCCTGACCGGGGCGACCTACGCTTCACCGAGCAGGAGTGGGCCGCCTTCCGCGGCGGAGTACGCGACGGCGAATTCGACTGACACGCCCGCAGCGCAAGAGCAGGCCACACTGAGCGCTCTACTTGGCGCCTCATGCCGATAGCGCGCTCAGGCACAGCGAGTGAGACCTAGCGCTCGAGTTCGTCCCTCACCGCTGCACTCGGCCCAAGCGGGCGTTCCAGTTGGCCCGCAGGCTGTCGCCGACCTGGTGCGCCAGGCGAACTCCGCTGGCGGATCGAGCACGACTACCGCGGACTCAAACACGGCCTGGGCCTGGACCACGAAGCCCACGGCACCGCAACCCCCGGCACTTGGCCGGATGCGCGGCGGGTACATCGAGATTCCAAGGAGTGCGCATGCTGGCACATAGCGCCGTTCCCGCTGCGGCCGAGCGGTTGGAGATGGTGGCCCGTGACCTCGCCGAGGACGGCGTCACACCCGATGCGGTCCTGCAGCTGCGGCCGACTCCTCAACGCGCCGCGGTTGTCGCTGATTTGCTTCCCCTGTTGTCGCCCGTCCCCACGGCAGACGGATACCGCGTCGTGCCTGGCCTGTTCGAGCCATTCGCCCTCGACGCCGGCCCGACACCGGCGCATTGGAGCGAGGCCGGATCGGCGCGTACGGCAGCGTTCGACATCGCACTCGTGCTGGCTGCGTCGGCAGTGGGCGGGGTCTTCGGGTGGGTGAATCAGCAGGACGGGCGCCTGGTCCACAACATCGTGCCCAGTAAGGGATATGAGCGCGTACAGGTGGGAGCCAGCAGTACCGCGCCCCTGACCTGTCACACGGAGGACGCCTTTCACCCTCAGCGGGCGGACCTGCTGATGCTGGTCTGCGTACGCAACCCCGAAGCCATTGGCACCGGAGTGGCGAGCATCCGCCGGGCGGCCATTTCCGACGAGGAGGCGGCGCAGTTGGAGAAGCCGCTGGTGCAGATCATGCCGGACGACTCATACGGAGACTGGACAGCGAAGTCCGGCACTGCGCCCGGGGCAAAAACGCTCTGGAACGGGCCAGATGGTCGACAACTACGCTACGACCCGGCCTACAGCAGACTGCTCACCGATGCCCCGGCGTTCCATAATGCGTACGCGGCGCTCGGCGCGCACCTCGCCGCCTGCGAGGAAACAGTACGGCTGCACCCCGGTGACGCGGTCCTCATTGACAACGACGTCGCCGTGCACAGCCGCAGATCTTTCAAACCCCGGTATGACGGCTCGGACCGCTGGCTCAAACGCGTGCTGATCCGGATGGACCGGCCACGCCCGGCAAATGAGAACCACGAGAGCGGACACGGCCAACTACCCGTGGAGCCGCCGAATGTGGGTGCGAATGAATGACCGTTGACGGATCATCGGTGCGCACGCTCGTACTCGATCACCATGGCGGGAGCGACGGCGCGCCGTGCCGACCTCAGGCAGCCTGCAGGGCAGCGAGCGGGCGAGCAGGAGGGCGGGCCTCCGGCGGTGTGTCCGTGTCACTCGTTGAGGTCCAGTACGGCCGCGTCACGTAGGCCTTTGGGTAATGTCCTGTTTCTGTATATCCCGTTATGGGATGAATCGGGAGGGACCCTGGTGAGAAGCACGTTGGTGCTGGAAGACCTGCGGGTCCAGAAGATCGGATGCCCTGACGGCAATTGATCGTTCTGACGTCCCGCCGCGCTCACGTCTCAGGAGTCCTTCCGTGCCGGTTCCCAGCTTTTCGCAGGTCCGCCTGCCCGTCCGCCTGCCCCTTGTCGCTCTGCTGGCCGCTGCCTGTATGGCGGGTTCGGTGCAGGCCCCGGCCCGCGCCGCGGATGTCGCCGCAGACGATGACCGCTCACTGCGAGGGCAGTTGCAGGAACTGACCAACGCACCCGGCGGACCGCCCGGAGCGATCGCCGTCCTCAAGCGCGGGTCCCGCACCAAGGTGTACCGGGCCGGGGTTGCCAAGACCGGAACCGGCCGTCCGATCAAGGCCACCGACCACATGCGCATCGCCAGTACGGCCAAGGCGTACAGCGGTGCGGTCGCCCTCCAGCTCGCCGACTACGGGAAGCTGCGTCTGAACGACACCATCGGCAAGCTGCTTCCCCGGCTGCCCCGCGCATGGCATCGGGTAACGCTGCGGCAGCTCCTGAACCACACCAGCGGACTGCCGGACTTCAGCGCGAACCCGAAGTTCCTGGCCCTGGTGACCGAAAACCCGCGCCGCCACTTCGACTCCCGCCGGCTGCTGGACTTCGCGTCCGATGAACCGTTGGCGTTCCGCCCTGGGACCCGGTACGCCTACTCCAACTCCGACAACATCGCCGTGGCACTGACGGCGGAGACGGTGACAGGCCGCCGCTACGAAGATCTGCTCGCCGACCTCGTGTACCGCCCGTTGGGTCTGCGCGGCACCAGCCTGCCGCAGGGGTACCGGATGCCCAGGCCGTACATGCACGGCTACGACGTCACCCCGCCGAACCCGCCCGAGGACCTCAGCGAGGTACTGAGTGCGTCGGGCGTGTGGGCGTCGGGCGGGATCCTCTCGACGCCGAAGGACATGACAACCTTCATTCGCGCCTACGCCGGCGGAAAGTTGATTTCCGACCGGACACGCCATCAGCAGCTGAACTGGGTGAACGGCGCATCCGAACCCGCGGGTCCCGGCAAGAACAAGGCGGGTCTTGCCATCTTCCGGTACGCCACCCGCTGCGGCGTGGTGTATGGCCACACCGGCAACACCCCCGGCTACACGCAGCTGGTCGCGGCTGCCCCGGACGGCAAGCGGTCGCTGACAGTCTCCCTCACCACCCAGGTCAACAAGACGAACAAGCCCGAACTGCTGCAGCGGCTGCGGACCGTGGAGGAGAACTTCGTCTGCGCGCTGTTGCGCAAGCAGTAGGGCAGGACCCGGGCGGGAACTGCCGGGCCCGGCGCTCGCTGCCGTCTGGGGCCGGCACCCCGCGCTGTCGAACACGCTGTGAAGTACGTGACCGCCGGCCGCCGGGTGACCTCACCGACGAGCTGGGCAGCCCGGACCTGGTCATGCTCGACACGGCTCCGCCGCTACACCACCCGGAGCGAGGCGAACCCCCAGGGAGAGGGGGCGGCTGCAACATCCGCAGGGCGGCTCAGCGGTTGCTCAGCGGTTTGCCGTACTTCTGAGCCGTGGACAGGTACGGGAGGCCGAGCGTGCGGGGCGAGAAGGCCGCCGAGCCGTCGGCTGAGCCGCGGGGGAGGAGCCATACGGCGCCCAGGGAGGCGTTCTCGCCAGGAGATCCGACCGTGACATCCGGTACCCCGTCGGCGTTGAAGTCGCCCGCGGCGACCGCCGCGCCGAAGGTGTCGCCCGCCTCGGCGACGCCCGGGAGGCCGGGCGTGTCCTGGTTCCAGGAGACGGACGTGGCAGCGCCGTTGGCATCCAGCAGCCCGCGAGCGCCGCCGTGGAGCAGCCAGGCGGCGCCCGCCCCCGCTTTGCTTCCGATGGCCTCGCCGGGAGCACCCGCGGTCAGGTCGTCGCGCCCGTCGCGGTTGACGTCGGCGACGGCGAGGGCGGCGCCGAAACGGTCGCCGTCCTCGGCGACACCCGGGACGCCTGCCGTGTCCTGGTTCAGGGTCTGGGCGCGGCTGCCGAACGAGCCCGCGGGACTTCCGTAATGGATGTGGACGGCGCCCCCCTTGGCGAGTCCTTCGGGGCCGCAGGGATCGTCGATGTTCTCGTCGGCGATCTCACGGCATTCGCCGAGCGCCAGGTCGTCGTGGTTGTCGCCGTCGAAGTCACCGGCGGCCAGGGCGGTCACGCCGGCGTTGTCCGTGTTCCAGAAGTTGGCCATCGCGGACCGGTCGGCGTCCCACTTGAACAGGCGCACGTGGGACTGCGTGTTGGGGTCGCCGGCGGTCCAGTACGACACGGCCTGGTCCGCCGTGCCGTCGCTGTCGAAGTCGCCGGTGGCCAGGACGGGGGCGCGGCCGCCCATGGGGGCGGCGACGATGGTGGTGACCATGCTGTCTTCGCCCTGGGCGACACGAGCGACGACCTTGTCCGTGCCGCCGATCACGATCTCCTTGTTGCCGTCGCCGGTCAGATCGGCTGCCGCGACCGATCTTCCGTACGCAGCTGACGGCGACGGCCCGGTGAGGACCGTCGACCCCGGTCCCGGCCCGTTCTTCGAGCCCCCTATGGCGATGACCATGCCCGCGTCAGTACCGCGGTCGATGACAGCCTCGCCGGGGACACCGACGAGCAGCTCCGCGATGCCGTCCCCGTTGAGGTCCGTCAGAGCCACGGATGCGCCGAAGCGGTCGCCCGTCTCCGGGGAACCGGGAACCTCGGGAGTGGCCTGGGTGACACGGATGCTTCCGTAGGCGCCGACGCCCTTCGGGCCGCCCTGGACGACATTCACGTACCCGGCCTTGGTCTTGCCGTCGACGGTCCCGTCCGGGACGCCGACGGCGAGGTCCGCGTAGCCGTCGCCGTTGAAGTCGCTCGTGACGGTACGGGGTGCGGCAGCGGTGGAGTTGGACGGGAGCACGAACCCGGCGGTGGTAGCGGCGGCGGCTGCGATGGCGTACGTCAGGATGCGGCGGCTGTGCGGCACGGTAGCTCCCACTCGGTCGACAGGGTGCGCGATACCAGGTGTGACCGTCGAAGGGCGGAGCTGGTTGTACGGAATCCACTGGTGGTTGGTACAGGGTTCACTGTGAGCGGGCGAGGCCCTCGAAGTTGCGGGCGCGACCAGGATCGACAACCGGCGGCGCGAAATGGTGCCTTACGCGCGGTGCGGCCGGTGCCTCACTCCGGCCAGATCCATGTCATATGTGACCACAACGGACTGCCGTCCGATCAGTTCCCCTTACGGTCCAAGGCCCGCGGTCGCCTGGGCCGCGCTGCCCTGGTTCCCTCCGAACCGGACGTCGGACTGCTGCGTGGCAGCGGTGCAGTTGATTTGGTACGGCTCTCCGGCAACCAGGCACCTCCAGAAACGGGATCGTCATTGCGCACAGGGCAAGGAAAGATGTGTGCCATGGCGGAAGCAGCAGGCTCGAACACGGACAGCCCCGGAGAGTGGGCTGAGCGTCTGGGCTGGACGTACGACTTGATAGCCCCCGACGACATAGAGCGGGGTGTGGCGCTCGCGCGGCTGGATGCGGCCCGAGCAGAAGCCCACGAGGCACTCGTTCAGTACAACCAAGCCTGGGTACAGGCGTCCAGGACGGGTGCAGGGCCTTTGTTCTGCGAGCCAGTGGTCGTGGCGGCGCGCGAAGCCTATGACGCCGCTGGGAGCCGTTGTCTGCCGGAGGCGTTGCACTTCGTGCCGTATACCGATGACATCGGGATGTCCCCGCAGTTGCCTTTTGCGCTGCTCTTTCTGGAATGGGAGGCGCGATATCCACTGGAGTGGCAAAGGCACGCCAAGGCATGGGGCACGAAGCAAGGACTCATCCGGAGGCTGGCGGTGGGCGGCCGTAGCGAGGCCACCACAGAGAAGCTGATCGACCTCGTCGAACTCGTCGTGCGGCGGGCCTACCGCTGTAAGGACCGCGAGTACGTGCGGGTGGCCCGAGCCGTCGACGGCGATGAGTTGCGCACCAGGCTCAACCGCGCACGCCACTCGCACAGCCCATGGGCCCAACTCCACGCAGGCTACGTGCTTTGGCTCCTGGACCATCCGGAGATCCCCAACACAAGGCACGTCTGGCGGACCTGGCTCGCTGACCCCTCCCGCTAAAGAAGGGGGGCGAACTCACAGGTCCGAGCCCCGTGGACCGGGGCAAGCCAGGCTCCAAACTGAGCCCGCCCCGTCCTTCGCGCGGCGGGCCCGTGCGGCGGCGCTGAAGGAGCATGGGTTCAGCCGACGATGGAGAAGAAGATTGTGTCGTGTGCGTACCAGTCGACGTCCCGCATGTCCCGCCCGTTCTCGTCCTCGTAGTCCAGCTTCTCGATAAGCTCGTGGAGGTCGTACCGGAAGTCTGGGTCGATCCGGTCCATGACCGCGCGATACGCGTCCGCTGCGGGCATGGCCTTGGCGAGCGGCCGGCGGCCGATCTCTGGGGACCCGTCGACGGGGCGACGAGCAGGAATACGATCTCACTGCCTGATCACGAATCCGACATTCGCTCAGCGACTACGCGGCCTGAGTCGCATCTCCTCGCCCGTACTTTGCCGCCGCGATCACGCTCATGACCCGCCGCTCACCCGCAAGACCCCGCTGGTTGACAACCCCAGGCCGCCCTGGAAGACCGAAGCACCTCAGCCCAGAGTGCGACTGAGGATCACGCCGCGGGCCATCCGCCTCACCCCGGCCACTGTCTGAATCACCGGCGCAGGACCATCACCGCGGCGACAGCCACCGTTCCTGCCCCCCGTCATCGCGTTACGGCTGACCGGTGGCGGCGTCTCTCCCCACGCCCCAGGGGACGAAAACAGTCTCCATAGCGGCGCTTGATTCGGGGAGCATCAGGCTCCCGATGCCGAGATCGGGGTCATCGGCCATGGCGGGTGTGGTGAGTGGCTTCGTTCACTTCAAACAGCAGCGTTTGTCTGCCGGTTTGGGCAGCAGTTTGTGATCTTGAGGCTCGTGGATGTTCACGCGAAATAGCAGCAAGTCCATGGGACGGTCCGCCGCCTGTGAGATGTCTGTTTCTGAACCTGTGGCACAGGATGGCTCGGTAGCCCGATCAGGCGAAGCGCGGGCCACGTTGGTGGCCACCAACGTGAGATCGATCAAGGAATCGCGGAACGCGCGAGGGTGTCGCCGCGCGCCCGTCAGGCGTCGAAACGGCCGCGTGCACTCTCGATGTGACCGAGGTGCTGGTGGGTCCAGCCGCATATGGCGTCGACTGCGGTGCGCAGGGCCCGGCCCGGCTCGGTGAGGGTGTATTCGACTCGCGGCGGCACGGTGGGGTGCGCCTTCCGGTCGACCAGGCCATTGCGCTCCAGCATGCGCAGGTTCTGGGTGAGCATCTTGTGGCTTACGCCCTCGACCTCGTTCCGCAGCTCGCTGAAGCGCAGGGTGCGCTCGCCGAGCGCCTCGATGATCAGGAGCGCCCACTTGTTGGCGACGTCCGAGAAGATCTCCCGCGCCAGGGAGTCTGCGCGCCGCAGGTCAGCGTCCTCAGGCAGGCCCTTGAGTAGTTGCTTGGTCACCATCAGGTTCCTCAGTCACCGAAAAGTGCGTTCTTCCAGGTCAACCGTCACTCTCCTACAGTTTCCGAGTAACTACAAGAGAGCACACCGGAAGGGCGAGCACCGTGGCCACCACTGAGGTCTTCAACTACAACGTGCCGGCCGAGAGCGACTTCGGCTACTCACAGGCGATCAAGTCCGGCGAGCTGATCCACGTCTCTGGACAGCTCTCGTTCGATGAGGCAGGCGAGTTCCTCTACGCGGGGGACTTCGCCGCCCAGCTCAAGCAGACCTACGCCAACATGGACAAGGTCCTGGACCACTACGGCGCCACCCGGAACCAGGTCGTCTCGCAGACCTTGTACGTGGTGAACCTGCGGCAGAATGCCGCGGTGACGGCGGAGGGCAACCTGAGGTACTTCGGCGACCACCGCCCGGCCAGCACGGTCTTGGGCATCACTGAACTGACTTTGCCCGGCCAGGTCATCGAAATCAGCTTCGTCATTGACACGAAACTGCCCGCTTGAGGTTTCCTCCTCGTACGTCCGCTCGGTGGTCCCGCCGGATCGCTGCGCACAGCTCGACCTTCGACATCTACAGCATGACAAGGGCCTTTCACCGGGAACACCCCGATGCTGTCCTGGCAAGCTCCCACTGCCTTCAAAACTCGTGAACATCACCCGACCGTGGAAACGGGCGCCTCCCAAACCCGTTGCCCCGCACTGAACGTGCTCGCCCAACACGTACGCGCCTGCGCCCACATGCTCACCAAGCTGCAAGGCGACCAACTGCCCGCATGGATCGAAGCAGCAACCACCATCCCCGATCTGCCCAGCCTCCGCTACTTCGCCCACCACCTCGAACGTGACCTCGACGCGGTCATCGCAGGCCTCTCATTTCCCTGGAGCTCCGGTGGTGTTGAGGGACACGTCAACCGGATCAAGATGCTCAAACGCCAGATGTTCGGCCGCGCCGGATTCGACCTGCTCCGCAAGCGAGTTCTCCTCGCTCCGTGACCAATGTCAGTGGCTGCTGGGATGCTGCCGTCGCCAGCGACACCGATACCAGGAGCACAGCATGGGAACGTGGGGAACCGGTCCGTTCGACAGCGACCTGGCCGCAGACTTCGTCGATGAACTTGAGGGGCTGTCTTCCCAACAGATCATCGATGTGCTCGCGCGAGCATTTCTGCGGGTCACGAACGCCAAGACCCATGTGGATGGCGGCGATGGCATCGAGGCCGTCACTGCTGCGGCTCTCGTCGCCAGCGCCCTCCCGGGGGCCCGGATTCATATCGACCCTGATGACGGCCCCGGAGAACCGCTGCCGGAGCTTCCGGTGTCGCTCCGGGCGGCAGCCCGGCTCGCGCTCCAACGGGTACTTCAAGATGGATCAGAGATGGCAACAGGTTGGGTGGACGGCGACGACGCCGACCAGTGGCGCCACGAAGTCCAACAGGTGATTGAGGTCCTGGAAACGCCACCGATCACTTCAAGTGACCGCCTCACAGGAAGTGGACCTGAGCCGTAACTCGTGTAAAAGCCACCAGGCTGCTGAGGGTTTCCCGTTAACCAAACGATCAGCCGTCGAAGAATCGACCCACTCACAGAGGCAGAAGGTTCAGGCACAGGCTCTGAGCTTGTCGTTTAACCTCTGGGGCGGTCGCGCTCGATGATGGTCTCGGGTCGTCTGGTCGTTTTCCCGACGCCGTACCGAGTTGCGGGGCAGCGGTTCTTTGAGCCAAGTGGCTTTCCCGGACCGGGCGTTGAGGGTTTGGGAGCGCGGGCTGGACAGGCAAGGTGCGGGCGCAGGTTCCGAAACCCCCGGCGGACCCGTGCCGGGGTGAGTCGGCTGGGCTCGGCGGGCTTCTCCCAGGGGCGTCGCAAGTCGACGGCGGCCTCGCGGAGGAGACGGAGCTGGGTGTGGGCGGCGATGACGATCCATGTCCAGCGGTCGCCAGCCTCGGGGGTGCGGAGCTTCGGCCGGGTCCAGCCCAGGGTCTGTTTCATCAGCCGGAAGGTGTGCTCCAGATCGAACCTGCTCAGGAACGTCTGCCAGCGCATATCGACGTCCTCGCCGGTCAAGCCGGTGGCGGACGACCACAGCCAGAGGGGCAGCGGGTCGCCTCCGCCGGGCAGGCGGTCGACCTGGAGGCGGATCAGCGTGCCTTCGATGATGGGGAGTTCGCTGGTGTGGTCGATCCATGCGGAGCGGGTGGTCAGGCGGGGGTAGATACGGTCCCAGGCCATCGCGCGGGCGGTGCCGTACCGGTCGGTGACCTGCGTCGTGGCCGTGTCCGGCTTGCCCCAGGTCTCCGGCTTGGCGAAGCGGAACTCCTTGCCGTGCTTCGGCGGTCGCCCGCCCTGGGCGTAGGACAGGGCGTACTCCTTGAGCGTGGGTGTCGGCCGTCGCATGACGCGGTCGGAGCGCATTCGTCCCAGCACTTCGACCGGGAGGCCGTCGAGCAGGTGGGCCATGCGCGGGGCGTCGTAGCCGGCGTCGAAGACGATGAGGATGTCGCGGTCGCTGGCATGCCAGCGGCCCATCTCGATGAGGTCGATGACTACCCGGCGGAGCTGGGCGGCCGTGACCTCGGCGACGTCGTCGGCCGGGCCAAGACGGACGGCGTCCAGGTACTGGCACCAGGATGTCCGGCCTGATTCGAGGGCGGCGACGAACGAGTACGGCCAGCCGGGCACGAACTGGTCCGAGGTCCGTCCGCTGCGGCCGTAGACGTGGCAGAACAGACGGTCCGCGCTGGTCGGGGCGTCGGGACGCAGCCAGTTGCTGACGTAGACCGCGAGGACCAGGCGCCCGTCGGCGGCGCGCGGCATCGGCAGCCTGGCCAGCACCTGCCGGAGTCTGGGCACGTCCACGTTTCCGCTGTTCAGGGCGTCGTACATGGCACCATGCCCGCGTCGGTGCTCGGCCACCAGCGTAAGGTCCACCGGCGAGGTCACCGGACCGTCCGCGCACAACAACGCGTCGACCAGTTCGAACAGTTCGTCCCCGCGCGCGGTCAGGCAGTCGAGTACGTCCTTCCGGAAGCGTGACGCTTTCGCGAACGCTTCCCCAGAACATGGTCAGGCAACAAACTCATCGTCACGGCCTTCGTCGTGGTCACGTGCGTCCTTGATCGGAGCGCATGATCAGACGAAGGCCGCCTCAGCGTCTGGCGAATACCCAGGTGAGCGGCCTAGTTCGAAGCACATTTCGGGACCGTCCCACACCCGGCCGACCTGAAGGTAGCGTGATCGACATGACGGCTGACGGCGAGACGGCAGAGGGCGAACCCCTGGTCGGCGGCATGGTGAACGCGGGCGCGGTCTTCCGCCACGGTGCTCTGGTGGAACGCCCGGCGCCGCGCACCGCGCGCGCCCTCCATGCCCATCTCCTCGCGCTCAAAGAGCAGGGGTTCGACGCGGCTCCGAGGCCGATCCGTCTCACCGCCGATGGCCGCGAGCAGTTGACCTTCATCCCGGGCGACGTCGCTCTGCCGCCGTTTCCGCGCTGGGCGATGACCGAGACCGCGTTGAGATCGGTGGGCAGGCTGCTGCGGAGCCTGCACGACGCCAGCGCGGCCATCCCGGTCGACACAGGTGTCGAGTGGCCCCGGTCCCTGGCCGACCCGGCGGGAGGAACGATGCTGTGCCACAACGACGTGTGCCCGGACAACGTCGTCTTCCGCGACGGCCATGCCGCAGCCCTGATCGATTTCGACCTGGCGGCCCCCGGCCGAGCGGTGTGGGACGTTGCCATGACCGCCCGCTACTGGGTTCCCATGCTCGATCCCACGTCCGCGGCAGTTCTCCATCCCGCGGGGCTGGATGCCCCGGCACGACTGCGGATCCTCGCCGACGGCTACGGCCTCTCCCTGCAGGAGCGCGCTGAACTGCCTGGCGTCATCGAACAGGCCACCGCATCCTGCCGGGCCTTCGTCGCTGACCGAGTGGCTGACGGTGACCCCGCCTACACCCGGGCACTGTCCGAGCGCGGTGGTTGGCAGCGTTGGGCCCGCATCCAGGAGTGGCTGATGGCACACCGCGGGTTGTTCACGGCTGCCCTGTTGAAATGAGGGGCTCAGAGGTTAAAGCACAAGCTGAGCCAGGACGGAACAACCGGGCTGGTGAACAGGCGTCCGTCGGTCGTTCGGCACATGACGTGCAATGGAATGAACTGCACCTCATGCTGCAAGACTTGCGCACCCTGAGGGCGATGAGAGGTGTCCCGACACTCGCGCATGGGCGTGCAATCCGCACCATCTCCAACTTCGCTGACCGCGAGGCCGATGGCTAAGGGGCCCTAGAGGTAAAGGGCAGCGGTGACGACGGCGGAGAAGATCGCCATGCCGCGTATGAACACCGACTCGCTGCCACCGTCAGGTTCGACCATGGCCCACACCGTATCGGTGCAGAGGCGTATGACTCATAGCTTCCCGCAGCGCAAATCTTCCTTCAGAGGAACCGCCCGCCCACTTGGAGGGCCCGGAATGTGGCGGCCTTGTCCAGGGCGAGTGCCGGGTGGAGCCCCGGCTTCCTCTTGCGGAGCTTCCGGTAGGCGCTGCCGTCGCGGGCTCTGTGAGTGTCGGGCGGAGCGGATGGCTCGCGCTCTGGAGCGGACGCGAACCCCTCTTGTCACGGCGGGAGTTGACCAGCTCCGGCAGTGGGATGGCCCGTGAGCGTCCTGTGGAGGTCCGGCGCCCACCGCAGCCCCTCCGTGGCCGGCCCTGGGTAGGATGATCGAATGAGCAATCGGGGGCGCAAGATCAAGGTCACAGCGGTACTGGTGCTATCAGCGCTCGCGCTGACTGGCTTCACGACGGGGCGAGGTCACGGCGGTGGCAGTCGCCACAGCGGCGGGGGCGGCGGAAGCGGCTGCAGCAGTTCGAGCCAGAACCACGACAGTTCGTCGTCGACCAGCTCCGGGTCATCCGGGTCCTCTGGATCTTCTGGATCGATGACATCCGGTTCTGGTTACGACGACGATGACGATACGTACGGCAGCAGCGGTGGCGGGAGCAGCAACTCCAGCGGCGGCACGTACAACCGACGGCCGACCCACCGCTCCACCTCTTCCAGCTCTCCTGATGGTGGGCAATTGGAGAACGCGAAGGCCAAGTTGGTGAGCTGCGCGACCAAGGCGGCCCCGTACGCGACGGTCAAGGTCACGAACGACAATAAGAAGACGGGGCGCTTTTGGGTGTCGGTCACCTTCGTGGACGAGGGCGGCATCACCATCGTCGAGGAGAGCGAGGAGGTCAAGGTGTCCGGGAAGGGCAAGGCGACCACCCGGGTCAAGATCAGTGGCGAGGGCCTGGTCGACTCGGTCGCTCACTGCGAAGTCGACCCGCAGGCCGTTCCCGTGTCCAGCTGAGCCTACGTCTGCTCCGACGGAATCGCAGAGTGCTGGTGCAGCCCCGGCGCACAGTCCGCCGCAGATGTCCCTCCTGCCCCGTCAGTCTGCGCACGCTGACTGGCTGTGCCATCCCGCCTCGCTGCGTCGATCAGACACGTCGTCACATCCGACCGGCGCTCAGAGGGGATCGGCACGGGAAGTTCCTCGCCCCACTCGTCAGGGCGGAGCAGGCGATCGGCAGCGCCGCCACGAAGGGGTGATGCCTTCCGCGCCGGCATCGCGGATTGCCGGCGCGGCCAACCGCTCGGCCGGCGGGTCTGTTGCATGGCTCTGACGGGTCGGTGACTTGACCAGGCAGACGGTGGCAGACCGACGACACATCGAAGCTCCCTTGTGGAACGGCGACTTGGGAAGGTCACCCCCACAACGGAGCTTCGATGCGTTCGGCCGCGCATCCGACCGGCATCGTCACACCGCCGTGCCCCGCACACTCATGAGACCACCACGACTCTGAAATCCCCCCGGGCGAGAGGGGCCGTCGCGGCCAGAGGACGCGGGGGCATCAGCAGGCTCAGCGGGCGGTGAGGGTGCGTGCTGCCCGCCGGGCGTGCACGCACCGCCCCCTCCTCAGGCCGGGCCGGTTCAATCGGCCGCCGTGAAGTAGGCGGCCGGATCAAGGGAGTTGAGCGCGATCCAGCGCTGCGCCGTCGCTTCGGCGGGCGTCTGGCCGCCGCCCGCCGAGGCGCGGAAGAAGCCCTGCACGTCAAGAGCGATGCGGGGATCGTCGTCGATGCGCCGCGCCATGTCGTAGTAGACGGACAGCTCATGGACGCACCGTGGGGTGGCGGTCGGGCAGGAGCAGCCGACGCTGTCGAGGGCCGGCGCGGGCGGATGGCCCGCGTCGGCGATCGCGCGGTACAGGTCGTCGCTGAGCAGGGGCTGGGTGCCACTCAGTTGACGGGAGATCTCGGCCGTCGCCCCCGGGGACATCGGCGCGACCTCGATCGTGACCACCGAGGTGCCGCGACCTCGGTGCACGACGGCACGCACGGTCCGGTCGTCGAACGTGATCTGGACCTTCCCGTCCCGTGCCGCGCGGCGCGCGCTCGGCAGCTGGGGATCAGGACGGGTCTGGCGCAACGACTCGGCGAACCGGACCCAGTCCTTGCCCCACTTCGTGTAACCATAGTCGTGATCGGCCATGGTCAGTTGACTCGCTTCCGGCGGAGGACCTCGATGAGACGGTCGTCGTCCAGACGGGTCAGCTCGGCGACGCTCGACGTGTCGGCGATGTCCGACAGCGCGGACTTGCGGTTGTGCATGGCCGCGATGTGCTCCTCGACAGTGGTACCGGTGGTCAGGGTGGTGACGGTGACCGTGCGGGTCTGACCGATCCGGTGGACCCGGTCGGACGCCTGGGCCTCCACGGCCGGGTTCCACCACCGGTCGAAGTGGATGACGTCGGCCGCGCGCGTGAGCGTGAGCCCGGTGCCCCCTGCTTTCAGACTGAGGACGAGCACCTTCGGCCCGTCGTGGGACTGGAACCGGCGGACGATGTCGGCCCGCTGCTCCTGGTTCAGGCCACCGTGGAAGAACGGCGTACTCACCCCGAACTGTTCGGCGAAGTGCCGGACCAGCAGCTCACCGGTCTGCCGGTACTGGGTGAAGACGAGGGTCGGAGAGTCGTTCTGCAAGTTGTTGGCCACGATGTCGGTACACAGGTCGAGCTTGCCCGACCTGCCCGACAGCTCACTGAGGTCGTCCGTGATCAGGCCCGGATGGTTGCAGACCTGCTTGAGCGACGTCAGGACCGCGAGCACCTTGGTCTGCCGCTGGGCGCCGCTGCCAAAGCCGTCGTCGATGACCTGGTCGAGGAGCCGGTCGTACAGCTGCTCCTGCTCCTCGCTGAGGTCGCAGATGAGATCGGCGTGGATCTTGGGTGGGAGTGACCCTGCGACCTGGGACTTCTTCCGCATCAGTACGACCGGCTCAATGGCTCCGCGCAATCGGGCGGAAGCGGCCGGGGAGCCGTCCGCGATCGGCCGCACGAAGCGACGGCGGAACTGCGTCCGGTTCGCGAACAGGTGCGGTGCGACCAGATTGAGGAGGGCCCACAGCTCGTCGAGGTGATTCTCGACGGGCGTTCCGGTCAGGGCGATCCGCGCGTCGGCCGCGATGGCGCGCGCGGCCTTCGACACCTGCGTACGGGGGTTCTTCAGGACCTGCGCCTCGTCGAAGACCGCGGTGCTCCACTGGATCCCCGCCAGGGCCGGGCTGTGCATGCGCAGCGTGGGGTAGCCGGTGAGCACCACCGTGCCGCTGTCCACCTCGGGCAGCGGCCCGCCGCGCCAGATCGTGGTCCGCAGTCCCGGTGCGAACCGCGCGATCTCGTGCGCCCAGTTCCCCACCAACGACGTGGGGCAGACCACCAGTTGCGGCGCATTCTCGGCGCGTCCGGCGACACAACCGATGGTCTGCAAGGTCTTGCCGAGTCCCATCTCGTCGGCCAGCACCGCGCCGCCGTGCGTCTCGATGGTCTCGCGCAGCCAGCTCACCCCGCGCACCTGATAAGGCCGCAGCTTGGCGGTGAGCGCCGTGCGCATCTCGGCCCCCACCGAGGTGGCGCGGCGGAAGACGCCGCCCGCGTACTCCGCCGTCGTCACGGCGACACCTGTGGCGTCGGGGACCGCGTACGCGGCGATCGGCAGAGCCGGCTCGGCGCCCGCGATCCATGACCGCCAGACCTTCACCGACCGGCCGGGCGAGTCGAGGGGCACGGCCACGAGCCGGTCCGGCTCGATCAGCACGCAGTCGATGTCGGACACCTTGAGCCTGCCGAGGTCCGGCGTCGGCACGACCAGCGGAACGGCCTCGACGTCGCCGACCGGCGGGGCCGCCCCCACGGCTCCGTCGGCCCAGGTCCACAGGGCGAACATGTGCCGGTCGGGCAGGTAAGTGGCCTGACTGTCCGGCCGTACTTCGGGGAGTTTCTGTCTGGTTCCCATGGCGTCAGCGGCTGCCCACGTCGTCGCTCTCGCGGACGGGCCGGGCATCGGCCCCGGCCCGGGGGGCCGCCTCGTCCGTGGTCGGGCGGTCTTCCTGCGCGGGCTCCGGCTCGCGCCCGGCAGCCGCGGGCTCGCGGACCGTGCGCAGGGCGAGCAGTAGTACAGCCGCGCCGAAGAGCGTGATGAGCGTGATCCAGATCGCGCCGACGTGCATGGCGTGGACGAACGCGTCATCGGCGGCGTGCCCGAGCGCGGGCAGGTGGGAGGTGGTGGCGGCGTGCCGGGCCTGTTCGGCGGAGACTCGCGCCTGGTCCCGCGCCGGTCCGGGGACATCGTGCAGCGAGGGTTCGATCGCGCGCCGGTACACGATCGACATGATCGTGCCGCCGACGGCGATTCCGAGCACGCTGCCGGTCTGGCGCACGGTGTTGGTGACGGCCGATCCGGCGCCGGCGCGTTCCAACGGCAGGGCGCTGATCAGCGCCGCGGTCACCGGCCCGAGCACCATGCCGATGGACAGGCCCTGGACCAGCAGCAGGACCTCGATCCAGATGAGGGGAGTGCTCAGCCCGAAGAGGCCGTACGCGCCCATGGTCAGCGCCGCGACAGTGAAGGCCGGCACGGCGACGAGCCGCAGCGACCAGCGATGCACCAGGCGCGCGCCCACGGGTGCCCCCAGGATCGCGCCGAGCGCGGTCGGGAGGCCGGCCAGGCCCGCGGCGACCGGCGAGTAGCCGCGGGCGCCTTGCAGGTAGAACGCGTTGTAGAAGGTGACGGCGGAGATGGCGAACAGAAGCAGCCCGAGGGCTACGTTGCCGCCACCGAACGCGCGCTGGGCGAGAAGCCGGGGGTCGAAGCTCGGCATCTTGCTGCGCAGTTCGACGCGGACGAACACGGCCAGCAGGATCAGTCCGACGACGATCGGCGCCCAGACGTCCGTACGGCCCCAGGCCGCTACCTGCCCCGTGCGGATCAGTCCGTAGGCGAGCGCCGCGAGGCCGCTGATCGACAGCAGCATTCCGGCCGGGTCCAGCGGTCGCACGACGGGGCTGCGGAAGTTCGGGACCAGCAGGAAGACGCCGACCAGCGCGAGGACCACGACCGGGACGTTGACCAGGAAGACCGAGCCCCACCAGAAGTGGTCGAGCAGCACGCCTGCGAGCACCGGGCCCACGGCCATGCCGACTCCGGCGGAGGTCGAGGAGATGGCGATCGCGGTCGACCGCGCCGGGCCGGTGAATGTCCACATGAGGATGGCCAGGTTGCCGGGCATGATCAGCGCGCTGCCGACGCCCATCGCGGCCCGGGCGGCAATCAACTGCCCCGCGTCTCCCGCGAACGCCGCCCACACCGAGGACGCGGCGAAGACCACCAGGCCTGTTGCGAGCACGGTCCGGTGACCCAAGCGGTCGCCCAGCGCGCCCGCGGTGAACATCAAGGTGGCGAAGGCCAGCGTGTACGAGCCGGTGGCCCACTGCAGCTCCGCCGGGCTGGCGTTCAGCCCACGGACCGGGTCCGCGAGGGTCTCCAAGGTGGTACTCAGGACGGTGTTGTCCAACCAGATCAGCAATGAACACACCATGAGAACGGCAAGAATCAGATGCTGCTTTGACTTCGGCAACGTGGATGCAGTCATGAATACCTTTGCATGCGGTCCGGAAAACCTGACGAGCGGACTTTAAGCAGCCTTCAGGCGGGTGTCAATTCCCTGGAGACCGATAACAGTCGGCGATTTTTCGGCGTACCGAGGGCATGCCGCCCAGCGTCCTGTCAATTCTTGAAGATGTGACCGGGCCGACGATTTAGTAAGCCCCTGGGGCATGTCGCCAAGTGCTCTGTCAATTGCTTAACCTGATATTTGACCTCGCGGGAATTCCGTGCCGCGTCTCGCGCTCTGCCTCTGTCCCGGGCGGGCGTCCCCGCCGGTGCGTCTGCTCCCGGAGCCGGCCCTGGTGAGTGCGCTGGGGCCATCGGGAGCGGCAGAGCACCCAGACGGCTACTCCCGTGCGGGCGGCCCTTTCGGGTTTGCCGATTCAGCGGGCCGAACATCCTTCCCCGCATATCTTCCGAATGGGAGGATCGGAATTCACCCGGGCGGGCGGATCGGAAGTCCACGGGGTTTTCATGGAGGTGGAGAATTACCCTGCAGGGCCAATGGTGGAGCGAAAGCGACAGTTATGCCTCGGACATTCTCTCGGTGCGCTCATTGAATTCGGACCGTCGGTTATTCGCTGGCGTGGTCAGGTGATATCAGGTGCCCGTCCTCGAGATATTCCATGCGCTGCGTTACAACGGCGTACAGAAATGGGGTGTCGTACCCGTTGATGTGCCGTCGATCTGCCACCGTCCGCCTGGTCAAGTCGCCCACCCGTCAGCACCGTGCAACAGGCCCGGCGGCCGACTCCCCCGCAGGACGTTCTGGCCCGCCCCGGTGCCCGCACCGCAACCGCTCTGGCCGTACCTTCCCCTCGATTCTCAAGGGGCGGCGCAGCGAGCTCCAGGGAGATGTCCGGGACGACTGGCGGCAGGCCGACGCAAGTTTGGAACCGGACGGTCCTTGTCGTGTCCGGGATTCTCTACGCCGTCGGCGTGGTCGGCTGAGTACATCGCCAGTAGGCCCCAGGGTGGTTCGCTCACCGAGTCGGGGGAATCCGGCCAGGTATGACGATTCGTGATGAGCATGGTGGCTCGCGTGAGATGGGCGAGATGGAACGAGGTACTCCGCACCGCCTCGCCGCGCGCAACAGAATGTGGACGCTGGCCTGGACAGCGCTGTGTGTACTTCTCTCCGTCTGGTCGCTGGTTTGGGCCGTCGGCTGGGCCAGGGGCAGTGTCAATGCGTGGGCATACTGCTTCGCCGGTCTGGTGTTACTTGCCTGCGCGCTGTGGGCCCGCCGCTCGGCAATCCGCAACAATCCGCCACTCCACCTATGACGTAGGCGCCACGGCGGGGCGGCCCGCCCTCCCCTTTCGTACGCGGCAGATCTCTGCTTGCCGGACAGTGCGGTCGCCGAGACTGCTCGGCCTGCGGCGAGCCAGTGTGCGGGCCGTCGAGCTGCTCGACGTAGGCGGCGAAGGGGGCGGTGAGTGCCTGGGGCAGCGCACGGCGACGGTCCGGTAGGCGTACGGCGACACGGCGCGGTCGGCCTTGTTCGTGGCGGATGTGTTCGCGTCGGTGCCGCGCAAGAACGGTGTGTCCTGTCCGTCCAGCGCCCCGAGGCTTCGGATAAACGGGCTGGCCCCGGAACGAGATCACATCCCGGCGCCCGATGCCGAAGAACATGTCAGTGTCCTCGGTCCTGATCAGGTCGCGGGGCAGCGTGGCGAGGAAGGCATCGATCTCGGCGTTGACGCCTTCGGGGTTCTCGCGGGCAGTGAGGTGGGCGGTGCGCTGGGGGCACGCGGAAGGTGCTGCCCTCGATGGAGTCGGCCGTTCATGCTGGTGTTCAGCTGGCGGTGCCCGTCCTGACGGCCGCTGAGAATGATGAACGCGGCCTTGGAAGCCAGCGGCGGCATCTTCGCCGCTGGCCGCTCCGGGCGGTAGCCAGGGAACACCCTGGCGAGCTCGTCGCCCAGAGTGGTGGGGATCAGGCGGTGCTGCGATTCTTGGAAGGAAACGGCTGCCCCGGGGCGCTCGCCGTAGGCCCGGCCGACGCCGGGACGGCGAAAAACTTGGTGTGCGGGGCCGACGGAACCGGGTAACCTCTTGGTCATGTTCTTCCAGGCACTGATTTACGAGTGAGAGCGTGATGGGCCCCTGCTGATGTCCTTCGACGTCGCCGCGCCCGTCCCCACCGATGAATCCGTAGATCACTTCACATCATTCCGGGAGAACCCATGAGCAAGAACATCAACAACCCCGTAGGCATGGGCGGCGGCCAGCGCAAGAAGCTGTCACGTGCCGAACGGCAGAACAACGGCCCGCACCGCAACCTCGACCGCCAGGGCGCCGCCGACCAGAAGGCGGAGCTGGTGCGCAAGATGCGCGAGAAGACAGGCGCAGCCGAGGGCGCCGGGCAGACGGACGACGACACCGCACAGAGCTGACGCACCGCCGCCGCAGGGCGGCACCGCACGGGGCAGGGCCCGGACCGCGACGCGCGGTCCGGGCCCTGCTGCCGTACCGGAGCCCGCCGGTACGTCGGAGAGCACGATCCACAGCAGCACCGGGAGCCGGAAGCCCTGGCCCGGCCCGGCCAGAAGCAGACCAGGGACCCGGTCCACGAACCCAGGTTCAACCAGTCGCGCCGGACCGCCGGCACCAGCAGCGCGAGGCCCGTCCCCTCAACGGGCGCCGGCCGGGGTTCGAGGCCTCAACCGGCTGATGGCAACTGCTGCACGCGAGACACGGCTTGGTCGGGTTGCCGCACACCGTATGCACCACGGGATGGTGCGTGATGTCGCTGTCAGTCGCGTAAGTCTCTGCCCAGCGCGTGATGGCCGCGATGGCGGGAACGACGAGTTCGCGGGCGCTGTCGGAGAGTTGGTACTCATACCACGGTTTGTCCGAACGATAGGCCCGCTTGGTGAGCAGACCCAGCTCGGTCAGGTTGTTGAGTCGCGCGGTGAGGATGTTCGCCCAGATGCCCAGGGCTCGCTTGAGCGCACCGAACCGGCCGACGCCGAAGAGTCTGCAGGTCGGAGCTCGGTGATGAGACTGAGACCGATCAGGTGTCACGCCGGATCGGAGTGGTTTGACGGGTGAGGCGGCGCCTCACCCGTCGCCCTGCGCCCGCGCAAGTGCCGTTCTCCGCACAACCATCAGCGGTTCCCGCGTGTCTCGCAGGTGAATCACATCTGCGCGCACGCGTCTGCGACATCGCTCGCGCCTTAAGGAGGAACCGTGGGTATCTGCCGACCCGCCATATCGACCGCCGTAGCCGCTGCCTTGATCGGGTCGTTCGGCGTGCCGATCGTCGCGGGCACCGCGTCTGCGAAGGACGGCGCCGCCACCGTGCGCGAGGACTTCGACGGGGATGGCTATCAGGATGTCGCCGTCGCCGCGCCCGGCGCGAAGGTCGGCGGCCATGCTTCGGCCGGCTACCTCACGGTCAGCTACGGCTCGGCGCACGGCCTCGATCCCGCGCGCACCGCCGTCATTACCCAGGACACCCCTGGTGTGCCCGGCGTCTCAGGCGACAACCAGGTCTTCGGCTACGCGATGGTCTCCCGCGATCTGGATGGCGACGGCCTGACCGACCTGGCGGTGGTCGCCCGCGATTACCGAGCGGAGAACAACGTCAACGGATCGGTGATCGTCCTGTGGGGCCGAAAGACCGGCATCTCGGGCCAGGATGCCGTCCGCATCGACGCGCCGGCGAACGCCCAGGTCGGCGACGACATCACCGCGGGCGACTTCGACGGCGACGGGCACACGGACCTGTTCATGGGCAACGGCGAGGACTACGACTACCACGACGTGCTTCATGGCCCCTTCAGCCGCAACGGCGTCCCCGCCCGCGAGCAGCAGGTGAAGGTCTACAGCACCGACAACACCATCAACTCGACAGCCGCGGGCGACTTCAACGGCGACGGCATCGAGGATCTCGCGACCTTCTATGTCTACGAGAACCATGCCGAGGGCGGCAAGCTGTGGCTCGGTACCGAGGCCGGCCTGTCCACCGTCCCGCAGGGCCTCAACTCCGCGTCCAGCACTGCCGTCGCCGACTTCGACCACGACGGTTACGCCGACCTCGCCACCCGGATCTTCCCAGGCGGAGACACCGAGAACGAGGAGGACCCCGGGACCGTCAAGATCTACTACGGTTCGCCGTCCGGCCCCAGTCAGACCCGCACACAGACGATCACGCAGAACACGGCGGGCGTGCCCGGGGCGAACGAGAAGAGCGACCAGTTCGGCGGACGGCTGAGCGCAGGCGACGTGAACGGTGACGGATTCCCCGACCTGGCCGTCGGAGTCCCCGGCGAGGCGATCGGCTCGAAGGCGAAAGCGGGCGCTGTCGTGCTGCTCAAGGGCGGCAGGGCCGGGCTCACCGGCAAGGGCGCGCAAGCGTTCCACCAGGACACGGCGGGCGTGCCGGGAGTCGCGGAGTCCGGCGACCTGTTCGGAGGGTCGCTACGACTGCTCGACGTGACGGGTGACGCCAAGGCGGATCTGGTCGCGGGTGGGCCGGGCGAGAACCTGGGTGCCGTCGTGAACGGTGGAGCGGTGTGGCTGCTGCGCGGCGCCGCCTCCGGAGTGACGGCCTCGGAGTCGGTTGCGCAGAACCCGATGGACGTCGGGGCACCGGCGGCGCAGGCGTTGTTCGGCGCCAACCTCAGCGGCGACAACGGCCCCGGAATGGTGATCCGCTAGAGCTCGTAACACGATCACGATCATGATCGCGAGCGGGACGTGAGGGGGCTCCGTACCGCCTGCCCCGGCCAGCCGGTACGGGTTCGGGGCCCGGCGCCTTTTGTGGCCGGGGCGCTGGTGGCCGTGAGCGGGGGCGAACTCACCTGTGCCGCCTTCGCCCTGCTCCCGCTCACGGCCGCCTTCCACCCGCAGCAGCTGCGGCCTCAGGGCCGGTTGAACTTCACGCACTTGAGTGGGCTCGCGTTCGCATCGTCTATACAGACGATGAGAGACGCGGCCCCACCGGGCACATCCGCAGGGATTCCGACATTGAACGGATACGTCACGTCGCACTTGGTGCTGGTGCTCGCGGTGCCGAGCGGGGTGCCGGAGGCACTGTACGTGCCGAACCACGCCCTGCGGCAGCCAACGGCCCGGAGCGTTCCACTGAAGGCGACCGACCGGTTGTACCAGGTCACGGTGCCGCGGAGATAGCTGGCCCCGTACGGAATGTCGACAGCGGTGGTCGGGTAGGCGGCGGTCTGCGCGCTGACGGCGGGAGCGCCCAGCAAGGTGCCCGCGGTCAGCACGACGGTACCGACGGCGGCAGCGAGATGAGTCTTCATGCGACCTCCAGAATGGGATGAGCCGGTTGTGGCTTCCCATCCTGGGCGGGTCGGCCACCCGCGGCCTACCTCTTAAGTCACGGCTTAAAGGGGGCGGGACGGCAGACGCGGCGCCTGGCGCACCCCGGCACGATTGTCCGGTGACACCCGAGCAGGACGACGCCGCGCCCACTGGTCTGACGCCGCGGTGCTCTCGGGCCTCACGGTTCCGTCAGGGCGCCGGTCCGCAGCAGGGCCAGCCCGAGGGGGGTGATGAGGTGCAGCACGGATCCGCCTCGGCGGCTGGTGGTGATGAGGCCCGTGTTCCGCAGCACGGTCGCGTGCTGACTGGCCGCCGCGGCCGTGACGTTGAGGCGGCGGCCCAGTTCGCTCGTCGTGCAGCCTTCCGCTGTCACATGCAGGGCGGCAGCTCGCGTGCGGCCGAGCAGAGACTCCAGGTCCCGCATGGCGGAGCCGTCCGCCTCCGCCGGTCCGGTACCGGTCAGCGGCCGGCGGAGGGCCGGCACGGTCAGCCGGGGTGGCTGGGTGATATCGAGCGGGTCCCACAGAAAGCACACCGGACGCTTCGAGAAGACCGTGGGCGCGATGATCAGGCCCCTTCCCTGAAGACGCACCTCGACTCGGCGCGGGTAGGGAGCTTCGAGCACCGGCGGACGCCAGCGGACCAGTGGTGCGCAGATCGAACGCAGCAGCAGATCGATGCCTCCCTCCAACACCAGGTTCGCGCAGCGGGTGGACAGCGCGACCAGTTCTGACCGCCCTCGGTGCCAGTAGGGTTCCACGGTCAGCCGATGGCAGGCGCGCACGGCCTCGGCAAGCTCCCGCCGCGCGTCGCGGTCACCCTCGGACACCCGCCTGGCCCACGGCAGATGTCCGGGATGGAAACCGAGACCCTCGAACTCGCGTCGCAGCAGGGACACCGGGGCGTGCAGCAGGTTGTCCACGGCGTGGTCCAGAGAGGACACATCACCCATCAGGGCCAGCAGGTCGAGCCCGGGACCGCGCACCGGAACCAGGGACGTCAGGGGGCGCGTGTCCGCTCCCATCCGGCCCGCGACCGCTGACCGCCACGAGCGGAAGTGAGGCAGCTCCCGCTTCTCCCTCAGCAGCTCCAGGCTGTAGTAGACCTCCGCTGCGACGCCGATCGTTGCGGCCACCCGTGTCCGGGCGAGGTCTTCCGTCGTGAAGTGAATGCGTAACACCGACCCCCCTGCCACCGAAGTGGAGCGCGTGAGCGCACCCTCAGCATGCCCCAACTCGCCGTGCCCGACCCGGCATTCAGGCGTAGACCGCGCCCGCTTCCTGACCGCGCACGCGCGCCCGAAGACCGCGTGGACGCCTAGGTTCGGTGTCAAACGCCTCGGTCGGATGACAGGGCGGCTGGCTTCCCTGTCCATGGACAACCGGCGTGACGGGGTAATCGGCGGTGTTTTCCGTTGGCCGGTAACCCCGTTGCGGGGCTACGAAAACGGTAATGGGGGGCTTCTAGCGCGGGGGGACCGGGCGGTCGTAGACGTTGTTGGGGGTAACGATCTCGGTGATCGCTCGGGCGACCAGCGAGGACGGCTCCTGGCCGTCATGTGTGATGTCGGTATTGAGCAGCAGCACCAAGGTCGCCTTTTGCGAGGGAAGGTAGACCGTCACGCTCTCGTAGCCCGGGATGGAGCCGTTGTGCCCGATCCAGCCGCCACTCTTGAAGATGCCTAGGCCGTAGCTCGTACCGGGGTAGCCGGTCGGCAGCGTACGGAGTCGCTGCTTCTGGGTCTCCGGGCGGAGCAGCGTCCCGGTGGCGACGGTCTTGGCCCAGCGGCGCAAATCGTGCAGGTTCGAGATCATCGCCCCGGCCGATCCGGCCCAACTGGGGTTCCAGTCGGTGGAGTCCTCGACCTCGCCGCTCAGCGTCTGGTTGGTGTACCCGCGTGCGTGCGGCTCGGGGAATTCGGGGCCGCTGGGGAACAGCGTGTGGTCCAGGTGGGCCGGGCGGAGCACCCGCTTGTGGATGAAGTCGGCGACGCGATGGCCGCTGACCTTCTCGATCACCAGACCGAGGAGGACCAGGTTGCTGTTGGAATACTGGAACTGCTTGCCCGGCGCGAAGGTATTTTTGTGCTTGAAGCCGTACGCGAGCACCTCCCGCGGGGTGAACGAGCGGCCCGGGTCGCTCAGCAGATCGTGCTCGAAGTCCGCGTCGTCGGTGTACGGGAACAGGCCGCTACGCATCTCGGCGAGGTGGCGAAGCGTGATCCGGCGACCGTTCGGCACGCCGTGGACGTAGTGGGAGATCGGGTCGTCGAGCCGGATCCGCCGGTCGTCGACGAGCTTGAGCAGCGCGGTGACCGTGAAGGTCTTGGTCTCGCTGCCGATTCGCGTGTACAGGCCTGTGGTCATCGGCTGACCGGTGGAGGTGTCCGCGACCCCGCTCGCGCGTACGTAGCGTCCCTTGCCCGGCATCCACAGCCCGACGGCGACGCCGGGAATGCCGGCCTCTTGGCGGACTTTCTCGACGGCCTTGTCCAGCCGAGCGGTCATGTCGCGGCCGAGGCCGCCCGGCTGGCGCTCGTCCTGCTGGTCGTGCCGATCGACGCCCACGTGGCGGGCCGGAGTGCCGGCAGCAGCGGGGACCGCAGCCATCGGGGCCAGTACGGACACCACCAACATCGCAGCTGCGAACAGGCGTGGGGAGGGAGTACGTCGCATGCCGGGGCCTTCTTCCGGATCGGGGCTGACCGTGCAACGGCACCATCCGGAGTCTGGTGGGAGGCCCTTCTGCGGTAGACGTCCCTGAGAGTCCACTCGATCGGACCGACGTCCGCCCACGACAGGTGGTCGATCTAGGATCCCGAAGCGATCCAGCCGGGGTGCGACGGAGCGAAGTTCTGCTCCAGCGTCAGTCGCCTACGCCCGCAAGCTGATGCAACAGCATTGGACCTAGCGGGTCCCCGGGGCCAGGTCCGCGGCGGTCCAGGCCAGGGCGGTCGCCCCGTCGAGAACTGCCCGGTCGGCGGCGGGGGTGATGCAGGCGGCGGTGAACTCGGGCTGGTGGTTGACGGCGTCGGTGCAGCCGAGGCCGAGCATGGGGTGGATGCTCGGCACGACATGGGACACGTTGCCCATGTCGGTCGCGGCGCCGACAGCACCACCCGGCGGGAGCGGCGGGAAACTGCGGCCGAGCGCCTCGGCGTTGGCCCGGTACAGCGAGAGCAGCGCGGGATCGGGGCGCAGGTCCGCGTAGTCGGGGCCGCCGGACCGGACGGTCAGGTCGCATCCCGTGGCCAGCGCCCCCGCTTCGAAGCAGCGGCGGACGCGCGGGGTCAGCCGCTCCAGGGCCTCCCGGGTCGAGGAGCGCACGATCCACCGGCCGCCGGCGCTGTCGGGGATGACGTTGGGGGCCGTTCCGCCGTCGGTCACGATGCCGTGGATACGGTCGTCGCCGCGCGTCTGCTGGCGCAGCAGTCCGATGCCGACCTGGGCGAGCGTCATCGCGTCGAGGGCGTTGACCCCCTCCTCGGGCCAGGCCCCGGCATGGGCGGGGCGGCCGCGATAGGACACGTCGAACTGGGAGACGGCAAGGCCGGGCATGGCCGCCATCTCGGTGGCCGCAGGGTGGACCATCATCGCGGCGTCCAGGCCGTCGAAGGCTCCACGCTCCAGCATGAGGACCTTGCCGCCGCCGCCCTCCTCGGCGGGCGTGCCGAACACGGAGACGGTCAGTCCGAGGTCGTCGGCCACGCCGGCAAGGCCCACCGCGGCGCCGACGGCCGCGGCGGCGATGATGTTGTGCCCGCAGGCGTGGCCGATCCCGGGCAGGGCGTCGTACTCCGCGAAAATCCCCACGTGGACCGGGCCGCTGCCGATCGTCGCGTGCACGGCGGTGGGCAGGTCGTAGCAGCCGTGCCGGACCTCGTAACCCGCACCGTCGAGGGCCTCGGCGACCCACCGGCTGGCCAGGGTCTCCTCGAACGCGAGCTCGGGGTGGGCGTGGATGCGGTGGGACAGAGCCACCAACTCCTCGCCGCCGCGCAGGATTTCGGAGGCCACACGGTCCTTGTCCGCCGTACGGGAGACGGCCGTACGGGAGACGGCCATCAGCCGGCCTTCGCGATGTGTACGGAGACGGGACGGGTGGCGGCGTCGTAGGCGGCATGGGCCCCGGTGGCGCCCATGCCGCTGACGCCGGCCGGTTCGTACAGCCGCTCAGGTCCGCCGCCCTGCCACTGGTTCACCCACACCACACCCGCGGGCAGCCGTTCGGCTGCCGTGATGTGGTCGGCGTCCTCGGTGTAGACCGTGGCGGCGAGGCCGAATTGGGACCGGGCGGCGCGGTCGAGCCCTTCCTCGAACGAGTCGACCACGACGACCGGGGCGAGCGGGCCGAAGGTCTCCTCGCGCAGTACGGCCATCGATTCGTCCACGCCGGTCAGTACGGTGGCCGGGTAGAAGAAGCCAGGGCCTTCGGGCACGGCGCCGCCCGTGCGGACCGTGGCGCCGCGTGCCACGGCATCGACGACGTGTCCGTGCACGAGGTCACGCTGGCGCCGGTCGACCAGCGGGCCCAGCGTGGTCCGCTCGTCGCGGCCGTCGCCGAGCACCTGGCCGGCGGCCTGCGCCACGAGCGCCTCGATGAAGGGTTCCGCGAGGGCGCGGTGGACGTAGATGCGCTCCATGGACGTACAGATCTGGCCGGAGTTGACGAATGCGCCGAACGCGACCGCCGCCGCCGTCCGCACCGGGTCGACCCCGGCGTCGACCACGACCGGGTCCTTGCCGCCGAGTTCGAGCACGCTGCGGTGCAGCCGAGCACCGGCGGCGGCCCCGACGGAGCGTCCGGCCGCGACGGAGCCGGTGAAGTGCACGAGGCGTACGTCCTCGTGCTCGGCCAGCGGGATCCCGGCCCGGGCGTCGCCAAGCACCAGATTCAGCACGCCCGGTGGCGGGTCGAGCAGCTCGCACAGTCGCACCACGGACAGCGGGGCGCGCTCGGACGGCTTGACCACCACCGTGTTGCCCGCGGCCAGCAGCGGGCCGACCGCACCAAGCACCATCGGCACAGGGAAGTTCCACGGGGTGATCACGGCGGTGGCGCCGAGCGGCCGCCGCACGATCCGGGTGGTGCTCCCGCCGGGTCCCGGGACGCTCTGCTCGAACGCGTACGACCGGGCCTGGTCGGCGGCGGCGCGCAGTCCGAGGGCCGCGCCTTCGATGAACGTCCGGCCGAGACCGACCGGCTTGCCCATCTCCCGGCACTCCAACTCGGCCAGTTCCGAGGCGTGTTCGGTGATCGTGTCGGACCAGCGGTGCAGCAGCTCGATCCGTTCGGTCAGTGTCCGCGCGGCCCACTCGGGCTGCGCGTCGACGGCGGCACGCACGGCGGCGTCAACGTCCTCGTCCGATCCACCGGGCCAGTGGGCAACGAGCTCTTCGGTGGCGGGATCGACGAGGTCGTGGAGGGTCTTGCCGGCCGACTCCCGCCACGTTCCGGCTATCAGGTTCTGCAAGGTCTGCATGGAACTGGTGCTCCTTCGTGGACCGTTCGGGACGTCAGGTGAGTCGATCCGCCATGAGTTCCCCGACCATGATCGCGGCCAGGTTCGTGTTGGCCCGGGGGACGGAGGGGAAGACGGAGGCGTCGATCACCCGCAGCCCTTCGAGGCCAAGGACGCGGCAGGCCGGATCGACCACTGAAGTCGCGTCCGCCTCAGATCCCATGCGGCAGGTGCTCGTGCCGTGTTGTGCGTCGACCACGTGGGTGAGCAGATGGTCGTCCAGGCGCCCGTCGTCGTCGAGCGCGGCGAACAGGTCGGCGTTGTGCTCCGGAACGGGGCTCCGGACGGCCGCCGCCACTTCCGTGCCCGCGGCGAGCGCCGCCAACTCCCTTACGCCCTCGCGTAGTCGGGCCCGGTCGCGGACGTCGGACAGCATGCGCTCGTGGATCAGGGGCTGCGCGGTGGGATCCGCGGAGACGAGCCTGAGGTGGCCGCGGGAGAACGTCTGGTTGAGCCACACCCCGACCCCGCCCGCGGGCAGGTCTGTGTCGGCCGCCGCCATGGACAGCACGTTCTGGTTGAGCGAGACGAGCATCATGTCGTTCACGTGCGTGCCGGACCCACTCGTGTAGCGGACGCAGACGTTGGTGTGCCGGTCGTCGGGCGTCTTGATGGCAGCTTCCCGGGTAAGCGGAAGTTCCAGGACGATCATGGGGTGGTCCTGCAGACCGCTGCCGACGGGCAGGTCCGCCCGTACGCCGATGTCCAGCGCACGCAGCTGGGCGGACGGGCCGATGCCGGAGCGCAACAGCACGGCGGGGGAGTGGATCACTCCGGCGCTCAGCACGATCTCGTCGCCGTATTCGGTCACCGGTGCCCCGTCGGCCAGTACGCGGACACCGACCGCGCGGCTGCCCGAGAACACGACGCGGTCCACCAGGGCCCCGCCGCGGACCGTCAGGGTCGCCAGGTCCCGGGCGGGCTCCAGATAGGCGTCATTGACCGAGACTCGGCGCCCGGCCCGGGAGTTGATCGGGTAGGGCGAGACCCCCGTCGCGCCGGGGGCGTTCACATCCGGAGCCCAGGCGTGCCCCGCGGCGCGTGCCGCCTCGTGAAGCGCGCGGTCCGCGCCGCCCCAACTGGCCTGCGGAGTACGGAAGATGGGGGTGGGGCCGTCGTGTCCGTGGTACGGCTCGGTGCCGAACTCCGCGTCGTTCTCCAGCTTCGCGAAGTACGGCAGTACGTCCTCGCGGGACCAGCCGGTGCAGCCGGCGGCGACCCAGTCGTCGAAGTCCTCCATCGGCGGCCGAATCGCGATCTGCCCGTTGACCGATGAACTCCCGCCGACGCCACGGCCGCGCCAGTACGGGATCTGCGGCTGTCGATCGGTCCTGGTGGCGTTCAGGCCGGGCCACACCAGGTCCTGCGCGGCGGTCGGGTCCAGCAGGGCCCGGACCGGATTCGGGGAGCGCCAGACCTCCGGCATTTCGGCGGAGCGGTAGTCGGGCCCGGCCTCGAGCAGCAGCACGCGCCGCCCGGCGGCGGCCGACCGGGCGGCCAGCGCGGCCCCCGCCGACCCGGCACCCACGACGATCAGATCCCAGCCTGTTTCAGGCATGCGGCACCTCCGGCAGTCAGATGAGAAGAGATTCGCGGCAGACTCGGATCGCCGTGAAAGGTAGACTGCAACCAGCTCACAGTTCAGTCAATAGTGAACGTTCAATTCTTATTGACCGATTGCATTGACCGGCCACACGGAGCAACCACACAGATCAACCACACAGACCGATCGCACAGACCGATCGCATCGATCACAGGAGGCGCGGGTGTCGGCAGCGGGGGAGGCGGGATCCGGTGACGCGGCCGCGCTCATCGAGGACTTCGGCCTGCATATCGGCCAGGCGATGGGCTGGCCCCGGATGGCCGGGCGCGCCGCGGGAGTCCTGATGACGAGCGAGAGCCCTCTGACGCTCGCGCAGCTCATGGACGTGCTCGGCGCCAGCAAGGGCTCGATGTCGGAGACGACGCGCCTGCTGATCACCAACGGCACGGTGGAGCGGTACAAGCCCGCAGGCTCGCGCCAGTTCGTCTTCCGCTGGCGCGACGACGCGTGGGTGGGCTGCCTGCAGCACCAGCTCGAACAGACCGCGCAACTGCACGCCCTGGCCGAACGGGCCCAAGGGCGGGCCGCGGGGCTCCCGCCCGAGCAGCAGCAGCGCGTGCGGCGGATGGTCGAGTACTACGCCTTCATGACCCAGCGGCTCGAAGTACTCCTTGCGGATTTCACCGCGAGCCGGGCGACGTGGGCGTGAGGCGGCGCAAGTCCCGTACCTCCAGACCACTGTGAACTCACTGCACCCTTTCCGGCCTGTCCATATATGTGGGGAGGCGCGGTGGCCCCGGATGCTTGATGCGGCGACCGGCTACTGGGCTAGCCTGCGGGTGTGAGCACCGGACGAGAAGGCCCAGAAGCCGAAGGGTGGTTGGCGGACACCCGGGCGTCCTACGATGCCGACGCCATCAGCTACGCGGACGAGGTGCGAGACCTCCTGGCCGAACTGCCGCCCGAGCGGGACGTCATGGCGCTCTTCGCCGAGCGGGTGCGGGCGAACGGCGGCGGTCCCGTCGCGGACGTGGGATGCGGGCCGGGGAGGATCACCGCCCACCTGAGGAATCTAGGCGTGGACGCCTTCGGTATCGATCTGTCGCCCCGGATGATCGAGGTGGCACGGCGTGAGCATCCCGGTCTGCGGTTCGAGGTGGGGTCGATGACGCAACTCACCCTAACGGACAGCTCGTTGGCCGCTCTGATCGCCTGGTACTCGATCATCCACGTCCCCGATGACGCGATCGGCGCGGTCCTTGCCGACTTCCGTCGGGTGCTGCGGCCCGGCGGTCTGCTGCTGCTGGGTTTTCACGTCGGCGACGCCTCACCGCCCGAGCCGCAGGAGAACGGCGAGAACTGGCCGGAGTCCTACGTCCGTCGTCGTCGGCCGAGCCAAGTCGCCGCCTGGCTCGACGAGGCCGGCTTCACCGTCGAGGACCACCCCACGCTCACATCGGCCGCGCGCAAGCTCGGCGGAGTCCTGCTGGCGCGCCGCTAGGTGATGGTGGCCCCGGGTGCTTGAAGTGGCGAAGCCCCTGGTGGACGAGTTGCGACCAAGGCCGCTCGTCTCACCAGGAGTTGAGCCGTGCTTGCCTACCCGTCCGCGATCGACCTGTCCAGCTCGCGCTTGCGCCTCCGCCCCGACTGCTCGCGGATCATCGCCACCAGGTCGACACCCCCTGACGACGGCTGCCCGGCTGCCCGGCTGCCCGCGCACCGCCAAGCCCTGCTCGTTCGTCCCGGCCCACCTCATCCGTTGGTATGACAGTGCCGGACGAGATCAGTGTCCATTACGGGCTGTTCGAGCATTGGGATCGCGACTGCTGGCCTTCACGTACGGAGGAGAACGCAGTATCCAGCGCTTGCGTCGGTAGCGACGGCGCGTTGACCGCGTACGCGTCTTCCTCGGCATCGCCGTATGCCTGATTACCCACCGCCGCGTCCAACGCCTTTGTCAGAGCCTTCAAGTCGTGTTCACGGCGCGGCTGCCTTCACACAACCCTTCGTACGGCTCGTGAGTCACATCTCCGGAAGCCTTGCCCTCTCATTTCCCCCTTTGACTACGGGAGTTCTACCGTGCGTGTACGTACCCTGGCCGCCACCGCCGTCGTAGCGGCACTCACCGCCGCCGGTCTGACCCTGCCGCTCGCCGGGAGCGCCGCGGCTGCGACGACTGGGCGGTTCGACTTCAACGGTGACGGGTACGCGGACATCGCCGTCGGCATGCCCAACGCCACGGTGGACGGCAAGGCCAAGGCCGGCTACGTGAGCGTGATCTACGGCGGCCCGCAGAGCCCGAGCCAGTCCACCGGCGTCATCAGCCAGGCCGAGGCCGGTATACCCGGCACTCCCGAGGCGGGCGACCGCTTCGGCTCCTCCGTGGCACCCGTGGACGTGAATGGCGACGGTGTCTTCGAGCTCGTCGTCGGCGCGAGCGGCGAGTCGCTCACCTCCGAGCAGCTCAGGGACGAGGGCACCATCACCGTCCTGGACGGTTCGGAGTGGAACGTCAAGGGCACCACCGTGGCCAGGGGCGCGGACGAGTTCAGCAGCATCGGTGACTCCATCGCCACGGGCGACTACGACGGCGACGGTGACACCGACCTCGCGTACGGCGAGAACGGCGAGGAGCACGGCGCGCTCCGGTTCCGCCCGGGCCCGCTCACCGCCGACCCGGTGACCATCACCACCCTGCGCGGTTACAGCATGGGAGGCCGCACCCACGACCTGGCCACCGGTGACTTCGACGGTGACGGCAGGGACGACCTCGCCACCACCTGGAAGGCCATGGAGGACTCCGGCACCTTCATCACGCGCTGGGACGACCAGGCCAAGCCCGCCCAGTGGTACGCCGACGCCGACCGCGGCAGCGCGCTCGCCGCCGCCGACTTCGACCGGGACGGCACCGACGACCTGGCGGTCGGCCTCGTACAGCCCAACCCCGAGACGGAGACCACGCATTGTGAGGACCGCCTCGGCGGTGCGGTGCTCCTGCTCAAGGGATCGAAGACCACGGACTTCGGCACCGAGAGCGAGTGCATCACCCAGTCGAACCCTGAGGTCGGCGGCGCCGCCGAGGAGGGCGACGACTTCGGCGCCGCGCTTGCCGCCGGTGACCTGAACGGCGACAGTCGCCCGGAACTGGTGGTCGGCGTGCCCGCCGAGGACGTCGGCACCGTGAAGGACGCGGGCGGCTACGTCACCATGAACGGCACGGAGCACGGCCTCTACGGTGGTCTGGCCCGCAGTCAGAGCACCCCGAACATGCCCGGCACGGCCGAGGCCGGCGACCGCTTCGGCGCCCAGGTGGCTGTCGGCGACTACAACCGTGACGGACTGGGGGACACCGCGGTCAGCGCGCCCGGGGAGAACGCCGGTGAGCCCAGGTCGGGTGGCGTCTGGTTCGCGCCGAGCAGCACCGAGGAGACGTACCCGGTGGGCAAGTCGCTGACCCCGTTCGGCTTCGCGCTGCCCAACGGGGCCATCAAGTACGGCGAAGTGCTGGGGCTCTGAGCACCCGCTTGCCCCCCGCAGTACGTGAACTCATTCTCCAGCTTCGCGATTTGGAGCGCCTGTGCGCAGTAAGAGACTCTCGGCCGCTCTGCTCGGCGCCGCCACCGTCCTCGTATCGGCGGGGCTCGCCCCAACGGCGGGCGCGGCGCCGACGGCGGCCGTCCAGGGGCCCGACTTCAACGGTGACGGGTACGCGGACGCCGTGGTCGGCGTGTATCGAGGTGACGTCGACGGCAAGAAGTCCGCGGGCTATCTGCACGTGCTCTACGGCGGATCGAGCGGGGCCGGCACTTTCACCACCTCTGTCAGCCAGGACAGCCCGGGCGTCCCCGGAACCAGCGAGAAGAACGACCTGTTCGGCAGTTCCGTCGCGACGGCCGACGTGGACGGAGACGGCTTCACCGACGTCGTCGTCGGGGCGCCGGGCGAGGATGTCGGCAGTGATCCGGCCGCCATGGGACACGGCTCGGTGGTCGTCCTGTACGGCTCGTCCAGCGGCGACTTCGAGCGCGGCAGGACGATCGCGCAGGGCCCGGCGGGCGGCGGCGCCGGGGCATCGCTCGCCGTGGGCGACTTCACCCAGGACGGCGCCGTGGACGTGGCGGTGGGCCTGCCCCACGGGGAGTTCGGCGAGGTCACCCTGCGGCCCGGCCCGCTCACCGAGGAAAAGCCGCTGACGCACCTGCTCGACACCGGCTTCGGTGGCACCTCGGGCAGGTTGGCGGCTGGGGACTTCGACGGGAACGGCAAGAGCGACCTGGCGATCTCCGCGTACTCCAACGACTATTCGCGCACCACCCTGTGGCGCTGGAACGGCTCGGCGCTGCAGGAGTACTGGAAGTCCCCGGCCACCGGCTACGACATAGCGGCGGGCGACTTCGACGGCGACAGCGTGGACGACCTGGCGCTCGGGCACTGCCTGATCACCGCCGAGGCCGACCGGCCCACCGGAGCCTGCGGCCCCGACGAGCTGGCCAAGGGCGGCAAGGTGCGGGTGTTCTACGGAGGCGGGGGCGCCGAGGGCTTCGGCACCCGCAACCACACTTTCAGCCAGGACACTCCGGGCGTCGCGGGCACGGCCGAGGAAGCGGACAACTTCGGCATCAAGCTGGCCGCGGGCGATCTCAACGGGGACGGCCGGGACGACCTGGTGGCAGGCACACCCGCCGAGGCCATCGGGACGTCGTACCGTGCCGGTTCGGCGACCGTGCTGACCGCGGGCCCGGACGGTCTGCTCGACGCCTCGGGCACCGCCAAGTCGACGGCCTGGCACCAGGACTCCACTGGGGTCCCGGGGGCGCCGGAGGTCAACGACGAATTCGGCTCGGCGCTGGCCCTTGGGGACTACGACGGTGACGGGGACGGCGATGTCACGGTCGGCGTCTACAACGAGAACAGCACGGAGTACGACCAGAACCTCAGCACGGGCGGCGTCTGGACCCTGCCGAACGGCGCCGGGGCGGGCTCCAAGGCGCTGACGCCACAGCTGTTCGGGCTGCGGGGAGCGCTGTACTACGGGCAGGTACTCGGGCGCTGAGACTCCGGTGACGCGGGCGGCGCGCAGCTGATTCAGGCGGCGCGTCGCCGCAACGCGGACATGCCCCCGCCGTCTCCCGCAGGCAACTTGGACGGTGTTTCGCGGTGCCCGACCGGCCCGGAGTGCGTCTACGGACGCTGGAGGGCCACTTTTGCCTAGGTCGAGGCCGAAGGGGCCGAGCTTCGGCCTCGGCTGCGCCACGACCCCGGTGAGGCGACCGCGGGCGGGCCGCCAGCCAAAGGGGCTCTTCGCGAAAGAGGGCGTAGTCGGGGTCTGGCGGTTTTCGAGGCCGCCGGCACGGATTTCAGGCTCGGCCGCACTCCTATCCGGGCGCGACGAGACGTGCGCCGGGGAACGAGCTATGCACCGCCGGTGCCATCGCGCAGGGAATGGATCATGCTCTGCAGGATCCGGAAGGCACCTGACTGCTCGGTCTCGGTCATGCCGCCCAGCATTCTGACCTCGACGGACCGGACCGCTGCGGTCGCCTTCTCGAGGCTCCGTCGGCCGCGAGGCGTGAGCCGAGCGGGAAGAACCTTCCCGACGGGTGCCTCCGCGGGCCTGGTCACGTAGCCCTCTCGCTCCAGGGTCTGGAGCAGTACGTTCATCGTCTGCCGTGTCACGAACGCGCCCCGCGCGAGCTCGGAGTTCGACAAGCCCGGTCGTTGAGCCAGCAGCTCGAGGCAGGAGTAGTGCGTCACGCTCATCCCGAGCGGCCGCAGCACCTCCTCCATGGCTGTGCGGAGGGCGCTCGACGCCTCTTTGAGCAGGTAGCCCAGTGACGTCTCCAGGTCGATGCCGACACCGTCTTGATGCATGTCAGCATTCTGACATAGATTGACCTGTGTCAGAAAGCTGACACGTAAAGAAGGAGCATCATCATGCCCGTCACCGGCCCCGACTTCATCTCGCTCCAAGTGCGCGACCGCGACGCTTCGCAGGCGTTCTACGAGCAGTACCTAGGCCTCATCCGCTCGCAGGCCGGGCCTCCGCACGCCGTCGTCTTCGAGACGAAGCCGATCGCGTTCGCACTCCGGGACGTCGTTCCCGGCACCGATCTCGCATCCGTTGCTCAGCCCGGCATCGGTGCTGCGATCTGGCTCCACGCCACGGACGTCCAGGCCATTCACGATGCTCTCGTCGGCGACGGTCACACCATCGTCTCCGCACCGATCGACGGCCCCTTCGGTCGGACATTCACCTTCGCCGACCCCGACGGCTACCAGGTCACTCTCCACGACCGCGCCTGATCGGCCGAACGCCACCGGACGATCAGCAATCCCCGAAGACCGCGGTCGCGCCCTGGGCTCGCGCGCGACCCTGCCCTTCTGCCCTTCTGCCCTGCTGACCTAACGCCGCTCTGTCGGCTGGATGAGCTCGGCTTGGAAGTGGTCGGCGGGGCAGCAGCTGTAGCCCGACCACGCCGTGGTGCTCCATCGGGTGGTCGACCCTGATGGCTGGTGCCATGCCTGCGGCCGCCTGGGGACGCCGCGCGACAGCGTGCTGCGCCGACTGGCGACGCAGGCGGCGATGCGGGCGTTGAAGAGTGTCGCCGTCGACCGGATGTCGATAGCCCGGATCGCCGCCGGGCCCAGGGTGTCCTGGCACACCGTCAATGACGTCGCCCTGGCGACCGGCCACCAGCCGCTGATCGCCGACCCGACCCGCTTCGGCGGCGTCCAAGTCTCGGGCGTGGATGAGCAGGCGTGCCGCCACACCCGCAGTGGGGAAGAGTTCGTCACGTCAAAGGCCAATCCAAGCAGGGTGTTCAAGACCTGGCTCAAGGCCCAGACATCAGCGTTCCGCCACGGGATCGAGATCGTGGCCATAAGCGGCTTCACCGGCATCACGAGGTCGTCCTGGTCGAACTCCGTGGCGCCTTCATGGCTCCGAGGTCAGATCGCTTGTTCCAGAGGTCTTGACAACTTGATTGGTCTGGACCAGCTTTGCGCACAGTAGCGGTGGCCACCGGCTCTCACCTTCGTCCTTAGCTTCTCCCTGGAGGCATTCCGTGGACCGTGTACGTAAGGGCAGATCCGGCGTTCGCCGGAGAATCGGCGCGGCGATCGCCGTCGGTGCGGCCGCCGCGCTCGCCGTCACCGCGCTCGCGGCGCCCGCGCAGTCGGCGGACGTCAAGGCGACGGGCGTCAATGCGGCGGACGGCACGGCGGCGGACGTCAACGTTGCCAAGAACGCCGGGTTCGAGTCGGACCTGAGCAACTGGACATGCACCGCGAACAGCGGTGTCGTCGTCACCTCTCCCGTGCACGGCGGCACGAAGGCGCTCAGGGCGACCCCGGCGGGCCAGAGCAACGCCGAGTGTTCCCAGATCGTCTCGGTCAAGCCCAACTCCACGTACAAGCTGAGCAGTTGGGTGCAGGGCAGCTATGTCTATCTGGGTGCCCGCGGTACAGGTACCACCGACGTGTCGACCTGGACGCCGGGCAACTCGTCCTGGCAGCAGCTCTCCACCAGCTTCACCACCGGCGCGAACACCACGTCGGTCACCGTGTACACGCACGGCTGGTACGGGCAGAGTGCGTATTACGCGGACGATGTGAGCGTCCTTGGACCCGACGGGGGCGGCGGCACCGACCCGGTGGAGATACCGGCTGTGCCGGCCGGCCTCAAGGCGGGCACGACGACGTCCACTTCGGTGGACCTGTCCTGGACCCCGGTGTCCACGGCCACCGGATACACCGTCTACCGCGACGGCACAAAGGTCGCCTCGGCCGGCGGCGCCTCGACGACCGTCACCGGTCTCACGCCGGAGACCACCTACAGCTTCCAGGTGAGTGCCTCGAACGCGGCGGGGGAGTCCGCGAAGTCGACGTCTGTGTCCGTACGGACCGCCAAGGGCAGCGGCGGCGGAGACGGTGGCACTGTGCCCAAGCACGCGCTGACCGGCTACTGGCAGAACTTCGACAACGGCGCGACCGTGCAGAAGCTGCGGGACGTGTCCTCGCAGTACGACATCATCGCCGTCTCCTTCGCCGACGCCACCAGCACGCCGGGCCAGATCACCTTCAATCTCGACCCGGCCGTCGGCTACTCCTCCTCCGCCGACTTCAAGGCGGACATCGCCGCGAAACACGCCACGGGCAAGTCCGTGATCCTCTCGGTCGGCGGCGAGAAGGGCGCCATCTCGGTCAACAGCGACGCCTCCGCGACGGCATTCGCCAACAGCGCCTACGCGCTGATGCAGGAGTACGGATTCGACGGCGTCGACATCGACCTGGAGAACGGCCTCAACCCCACCTACATGACGAAGGCGCTACGCCAGCTCTCCGCGAAGGCAGGCTCGAAACTGGTGCTCACGATGGCGCCGCAGACCATCGACATGCAGTCCACATCGGGCGGGTACTTCCAGACGGCGCTGAACGTGAAGGACATCCTCACGGTCGTCAACATGCAGTACTACAACAGCGGTTCGATGCTGGGCTGTGACGGCAAGGTCTACAGCCAGGGCAGCGTGGACTTCCTGACCGCGCTCGCCTGCATCCAGTTGGAGGGCGGTCTCGATCCCTCGCAGGTCGGCATCGGCGTCCCGGCATCGACGCGCGGCGCGGGCAGCGGCTACGTGGCCCCGTCGGTCGTGAACAACGCCCTCGACTGCCTGGCCCGCGGCACCGGCTGCGGCTCCTTCAAGCCGTCGAAGACGTACCCGGGGCTGCGCGGAGCCATGACATGGTCCACGAACTGGGACGCGACGGCGGGCAACGCGTGGTCGAACTCTGTCGGTCCGAAGGTGCACAGCCTTCCGTAGCGAACGGCCTGGCGGGGCGGACAGACCAACCCAGATCCGCCCCGCCCTCACCGGCCCCGCCGTCTCCCCCCCATGACGGGCAGCTCACCGATCGGCCTTCGGAGGTGCTGCGTGCGGGGTGGCGGCGCAGCCGGTGCACGGTCCGGGAAATATCGGGCAACACACGGGAGCTCCGCAACAGCTTGCCCTGTCGGCTGCTGACGTAAATGCATCTGTGGTCACGGCCAGCACGACGCCGCAGACCCCGCCGAGACCGTCGGCCACCACCGCCGACAGCAGTGTCGATTTCATGCAGCCAGCCGTCAGCCGGCTCGGAGACGTACGCGTGTGCCGCGTCTGCCTGCTACGCGGACGCTGTATCCCCTCAGTCGTGCGAGTGGGGGAGTGAGGGCTGAAGGGCCGCTGAGCGATGCCGCGTGTGGCTCGGCCAGGGTGCGGCCGTTCTCCGAGCTCAGCAGGCGCTGCACGGTCAGCAGTGGAGCATCGGCGAACTCTGTATCTCGTCGTCGCGCTCGTCTCGTCCGCCATCCCCGCACGAACAGCGCTCCTGGCCTGTACGAAGATCATCGTCGCCGCCCCCGAACGTCTGCGTGCGCGGCATTCACCGGATCGGGCGTCTCCAATCGGCGTAGAACCGGGCATGTCATGCGGCAAGTCCTTTACTGCGCATACCAGTTGATGCTCTGCCGCTATCACCGAATGGCATCGGGATGAACGGCCCGGCCTTCCCGATACTCGTCCCGACCGGAGGCCCGCACGCAGGCCCCCGGCCCCGGGATCCCGGGCATCTCCGTGCCCCAAAGCTCCCGGCCGCCCCGGCCATCCAGGCCACCGGACATCCGGAAGGGACATACCCCCATGAACAGATCCCGCACCAGCCTCCGCGCCATCCTCGGCGCCGCCGCTCTCGTCGGCTCGCTTGCCGTCGCCCCCTCAGCGTTCGCGGCGCCCTCGTCCGTCACGGTCGAGCCTGCCTCCACGAACGCCATGTCGGCGTACGCGGGCTCCGCCGAGGACGAGGCCGCCAACCGGCAGTTCTTCGACGCCGTCATGAAGTCGGCGCTGAAGAAGCAGGCGGCGCAGCCGGGCATCCAGATCGTCACCGTCCGGTACCGCACGACCCGGGCACCGAGCTTCCGCAGCCAGATAGGGCAGAGCACGCAGATCTGGAACTCCTCCGTCAGCAACGTGAAGCTCCAGGAGACCAGCTCGAGCGCTGACTTCGAGTACCGCGAGGGCAACGACTCGCGCGGCTCGTACGCCTCCACCGACGGACACGGCCACGGCTACATCTTCCTGGACTACCGGCAAAACCAGCAGTACAACTCCACGCGGGTGACGGCCCACGAGACGGGGCACGTGCTCGGTCTCCCTGACCACTACTCGGGCCCGTGCAGCGAGCTGATGTCCGGCGGCGGCCCCGGCACGTCCTGCACCAACGCCTACCCGAACGCGCAGGAGCGCCAGCGGGTCAACAGCCTCTGGGCCATGGGGATCGCGGCCCTCCAGGACAAGGGCGAGCTGACGAAGGTCCGCTGACCCCGCCAGCCACCGCGGGCGGACTGCCACGTACCGCAAACAGCCCCCGTGCCGGCCCGGCCGCGTGCGGCGCGCTCTCCTCCGACATGGGCACCCACACTCAAGGGAGGGAGTCGCGCCGCCGCGGTCGGCGAAGGCTCGTGGACAATCCGTGCGTCGGCCTCGGCGGTGACCGGCGCTGGCTCCCCTCGTGACGCTAGGCCGTTTCGTTCCAATCACCTGATCATTGGACTGGGTGTGCCGTTGACTGACGCGCAGTGGGCGCGGATTGGGCCCGCTGCTGCCGGACCAGACGCCGAAGCGGGGTGACCGGTGGCGGGACCATCGTGAGGTGATCGATGCGATCGCCTTCAAGTTCCGGACCGGGACGCAGTGGATCCACCTGCCGCAGAAGTACGGCACCGGAGAGGCGTGTTCAATCGGCTGCGGATGTGGGCCGTCGACGGCACCTGGGAGCGGGTGTTCACCACGCGGGTAGCTCAGTCGGACACCGATGAGGACCTGAACTGGTCCGTCTCGCTCGGTGGACTCCACGATCGTGCGTGCGCATCAGCAGGCCCCCGGGGCCAGCAAAAAGGGGGCTCGGCAGACGAGCCGAATGACCATGCCATCGGCCGGTCCCGCGGCGGTCTGACTACCAAGATTCACCTCGCAGCCGACGCGCACTGCCGGCCCCTTCGCACCAGGCGCTACCTTGCCGGACTGCACGTCGCGGGCATCTTCCTCTGGTCCGCCCGTTGACCAACGAATCTGCCTAACCGAACCTCACGGTCTTTGGCCGGAAGACTCCCCAGGACCTTCCGGCGCTCTTCAAGCCCGTATCACCCCCCGATGATCTGAACGAAATGGCCTAGCTCCTCGGCCCGGCCGGACTGTTCGTCACCGCTGTCGCCGTGCTCTTCGTCTGCGTGGACATCCCCGACGAGCACGCCGAGGCCCGCCGCGAGTCCAACGTCTACTGTCACCGACCCATAGCGCGACGACCCTCGATCGCCACAGCCCATCGTTGCTCCGACGCCCCGCTCACCGGGGCGCCCAGGCGGTCGATGGGTGTGCACTGCACTGCACTGCGCGTCGCCGTGCGCCGGGCCCGTTGGAAGGCCAGGCCCGGACACCGGGGCAGGTGGGGGAGCGGGTCAGTCTTGCGGTACGTGCCTTGGCGAACGCCTCGTCCAGGTGGGCATCCACGAGGTCCGGTGAGCTGGAGACGTTATGAGGGCCTTTCATTCTTGACCGTTGTCCACGTCACCCTCGCCGAACACGAAGCCGCCCGCTACGCGGCTGAACCCCCTGGACAACTACAGAAAGCCAGCCAACTCTGACGGGGCCCCGACACATACACCGTCATGCCACTGCCGCTGGGGATGAACCGGTTCGATCTCGGCGGCGTACAGGTCGCCTTCCAGGCGTAGTTTTTGCGCTCACCACTGGGTTACCTGCTGCGGCGTCTACTGGGCGATTACCTCGTCCACCAGCGCCGCCAGTTCGCTCACCGGCATTGATCCGGCTTGCCTGCGCTCCCTCGCGAACGCGTTGGCGACGCGTTGGAGGGTGTCGTTCACGGGTGTCGGTACGCCGTGGAGGCGGCCCAGGAGTGCGATTTCGCCGTTCAGGTAGTCGGCCTCGATGGTCCCGGTGCCGCGGGCGAGGCTCTGCCAGGAGGAGCCGCCGCGCCGCTCGGAGCCCTCGATGGGCTCGAAGCGGATCCGGTCACCGCGGGCCTCCTTCTGTTCCTGCTCGCCGGCCGCCTCGATACCGGCGGCCTTGAGCGCAGCCTCGCCCTCGGCTTGGGCCCGCTTGAGGAGTGCGACGCCGGCGTTGCTGGTGACGGGTCCGGAGGTGGCCTCGATGGTGTTGATCAGGTTGGCGAGGAGTTTGCCGTACTTCCAGCGCATGACGTCCGGTACGACGGGCGCGAGCAGCTTGGTCTTCTCCAGGTCGCCCGCGATGTTGCGGGCCGTCTCGTCGATGCCTGTTGGGTAGCGGCCGATGTGCAGGATGCCTGTGTAAGGGGCGCCCGCCGCGGAGACGGCGCCCGGTTCCACATACGTCGAAGGCAGCCAGACGCACATTCCGTAGACGTGGCGGAAGCGGCGCAGGGCCATGCGTTCGCTCTCGACGCCGTTCTGCGCGCAGATCAGCGGGAGTCGCTCGCCCGCCGTGCCGCCGCCCGCCACCGGGCGCGGGCTCCAGGCATCGAGCGCCGCCTCGCCGTCCTGCGTCTTCACGGCCAGGAACAGTACGTCGTCCGACCGCAACTCGCCCAGTTCGTCGGGGCGTTGGATGACGGGGAGTCGGTGGGTGCGGGTGCCGTCAGGTGTCGACACGCGCAGGCCGCGCTCGCGCAGCGCCTCGTAGTGCGCGCCACGCGCGACGAGCACCACGTCGTGGCCCACTTCTGCGAGCCGCCCGCCCACGGTGCCGCCGATTGCCCCTGCTCCGATGATGATGTAGCGCATGAGATCAAACCTTCCACGTGCGGCCGCGCGAAGCGACAACGGTCGAGACAACGGCGCCCAGGGACAGGATGGACGCGAAGCCGATCATCGCGGTCCCGATGCCGATGTGCCGGATGGCGATGCTGAAGACGATGGCCCGGCACGCCTATCCCGATGTAGACGATGACGAAGTACACGGCGAGCACCCCGGCGCGTGAACCGGGGCTCAGCTGGCGAGCAGGGCCTGCATCCACTGGTCTTCGCGTTGTTCGATGTATTCGGCGTCGTTTCGCCAGGCGTCGCCGTGGCCTTCAGCCCACAGCCTTGCCCAGGGCGGGGCTCCTTGGGCTGCCTGGTCGCGCAGGAAGTCGTGCATGGAACGCGTACGGCGCCCCAGTAGAGGGACCAACCGACGGCGTTCGGCCTCAGCGAGACCGTAGGCGTCGGCGAAGACTCGCAGTCGGTCCGCCGCGTCCGGGCTCTGCCAGTCCGGATGCCCGGACAGCGGGACGAACCCGTGAATGGCGTATGCGACATCCCACAGGCGCGAGCCGGGACCTGCAGCGTCCCAGTCGATGAAGGCCCACCGAGCCTCGTCTGCGACCACGAGGTTCCAGGGGGCCAGGTCGTTATGGGCGATGATGGCACTGCCCTCAGCGGGGATCAGCGTCTGCCACCGCGCATCGGACGGCGGCGTGAAGTCCTGCACGGCGTCGTGGAAGTCCCGGATCAGCCGTGCCACGCGAGCCAGTTGTCGAGCGGGTTCCATCAGCGAGAACCGGTCGGGCCAGACCACATCTCCCGGCATGAAGGTCAGGACCTCACGCCCCTGATCGTCAACGCCGAGTGGACGAGGCGCCGCGCTGAATCCCACCTCGTGCAGGTGGGCAAGCAGGGCATGCACGGCGGGAGTCCATGGTCCGGCCGGACGGCGAACGGTGTCCCCGACGCGAACGACACCATCACTGACGTTGCCGCCGGACAAAGGCTGTTCATCATCGTGCTGCATCGAACCAGTGTGTCGGATCAGCTCGTCGTGATCACCTCATTAAGGGGGGAGCGTCAAAGTAGGGAGGTCTGAGCCGTCTGAACGCGTGCGACAAGGCCAATCCAGCCTCTGATCTGCCCGGGCCGGGTCGGTTGGGTTTTGGCGCAGAGGTCGGGCAGGGCGGGTTCGGGCGGGTTCCTGCCCCCCCGGCGGACCCGGGCAGGGGTGAGGCAGCTGGGCTCGGCCGGCTTCTCCCACGGACGACGAAGGTCGGAGACCAAGGGCCGGGCTCGGCGGAGTTGGGTGTGGGCGGCGATGATCAGCCAGGTCCACCGGTCCGCCGCCGCGGACGTGCGGAGCTTCGGGCGGGTCCAGCCCAGCGTCTGCCCCGGCGGGGCGAGCGTAAAGCTGTCAACGAAGTCACTGTCACCGCGGCGCACAGCCAGCTGTAGCGGTTCCTCGTGTGACGGCCAGGTGGAGAGGCCGGGGTTCGTTCCGCTCCACAGACGGAAGCTGAACACCGGCTGCATGGGGTCGTGGAAGGCGTAGGCGAGGGTTTTGCAGTACATCCGTTGGTGCCTTCGACCGGGACGGAGGGGGACCGATAGCCCTCCAGGTCGGGGACCGGCCAGGTGGGCGCGGAGTTTTCCGTGGTCGCGCGTTGGGGTGGTGACCGTGCGGTGTCGCCGTGGCGGGCCGTGAGGTCCGTTCGCCTGTGACAGAACGAAGACGTCGCGGAGGACTGCCTGTAACTCGGTGCGGGATACAAATACTTCTGACCGCACGCACCGCCTTACTCATATGGGGATCACCGTGAAGCACTCCCGCATCACCGCTCTTGCTGCCGTCAGCGTCGCCGCCACCCTCTCGCTCACCGCCTGTGGCGGCAACGACTCTGCGAAGGACTCGTCCTCCAAGGACTCCTCGTCCTCGTCTTCTTCGTCCTCGGACGGTGGCTCGAAGTCACAGAGCGCTTCGGAGGCCGACAGCGCGAAGTCGGGTTCCGGTGAGGACACCGAGGTCCGCGCCGGCGCCGCGAACAGCGCGACGAAGACCGGCGGCAAGGTCACGTTCTGCAAAACGGAGGACCTGGCCATCGACGCCAGGGACGCCGCACCCGACGAGAACACCGGCAGGATCGACATCACCATGATCAACCGAGGGTCGGCCGCCTGCTCGGCAACGGGCTTCGCGGGCGTCGACATCAAGGACGCCGACAACACCTCGAACCCCATCGAGCGCGGCCACGCCCAGCCGCGTATCACCACCCTGAAGCCCGGCGACGCCGCCATCTTCAACCTCGCCTACGACATCGACAACACCGGCGACACCCTCTCTTCCCCGACCACCATCCAGGTGACGCCCCCCAACGAGACCCACACCGTGAACCTGCCGTGGCCCGCGGACGCGGGAGACATCAAGGGCGCCTACACCGATGTTCAGGTCTACCCCACGCACACCACCAATTAGGGACGAAGGCCGCCCCTGCCTCCCGCGGCCTCCCGCGAGTACCCAGGTGAGCGGCCCGGTTCGAAGCCCATTTCGGCCGGATTCCGCTCCACGTGATCAAACTAGGTTCCCATGTCGAGCTTCGACGCGGCTCGAACAACCAGCGGCCCGCCACCCGCTACGACGTGGGCAAAACCGTCAGACGGCCCGAGACCATCGCCAAACTCGCCCGGGTCAGACCGCAAAGAATCCGGCTCGGTTCTTCGCGATGTTTCGTATCTTCTTGCGGTTGGCTGACTCGGCGAGCCCGTCGAGTACCGCCGGTGACGTCGACTTCTCGGCGAGGTGGCGCTGCATCCAGTCCGTGACCTCCGCCAACTCGGCCGGTGTCGGCACGTGGCCGTCCTAGATGGACAGGTAGAACAGCCAGTCGTGGATGCGGCGGCGGATGAACTCGCGGTTCCTTCCGGCTTGAGCTGGTCGATCTCCGGCAGTAGTTCAGCCGACCATTGCCGGAGCTCGGCAGGGCCGGTCACCGTCCTCGCGATCCCGTTCACGAGGGCGACCCCCGCCGTCTTGGACCCCATCTCGTTGGGGTCGCGCAGGATCGTGGCCACGATCGCCCGGTCCCGGTCCCGGTCGCGGCTCCGCGAGGAAGCGGTCACCATGACGACGCGTTGGTACGCGGACGATTGGACCATCGGGCGTCCTCGTCCGCGACGCCATCGTCGACGTCCACGGCGAGGATGCCGACCCCCGCGAACATCTCGGCCACATCGGAATGCAATGTCATCGCTTCACCCCTTGTCGCAGGGTTGCTTCTTGGCAACCTCGCGTCGCTCCCGTCCAGCCTGCTCGTCTGCGGCAACTACGGCTACGCCCGCCTTCGCCATCGTGACCTGTGCGGTCATCTCGCTCCTCCTGCACGTCAGGTTCAGCCGTAATTAAGGGCGTTGAGCACCGGTACTGATACTCCGGACGAGCAGGCCCGGGGTGTGCCGCATGGGATTCCACGCGTTCGACGTTCAGGCCGGCCAGTTGGGCGTAACGGTGGACGTCCTCGCGCAGGCAGCGAGCGGGCCGGTACGTCAGGTCGAGGAAGTGCACCTCTTCGGTGCCGTGGGATTCCGGTACTGCCACGAGTACGGAACCGCCGGGCACGGCGAGTGAGGTTATGCGTTGAAGACCCTCCACGAAGCGCGGTTCGGGCTGGTTGACGAGGCAGAACATGCACACGACGGCGTCGTACACGCCGAGGCCGGTGATGTTGCTGAATAAGCCAGCCAGGATGAAGCGGGCTTGCGGCGCCTGGCGGCGGGCGTGGGCCAGCATGACCTCGGAGACGTCGACGCTGTGACGTCCAGGCCCTTCGCGCACAGCTGTTGCGTGGTGGGGCGGTCCGTCCCGCACCCAGGTCCAGGATGCGGGAGCCAGGGGTGAGGCGGCGCGACAGCTCCTCGACGGCGTCGATCTGGGCCTGTTTCCGGTCGGCGAAGGCGTGCTCGTACTCCATGCCGACCGTGTCGAAGAGGCGTGCCATCCGGGCGCCTTCCGGTGAGTTCACCACTGGACCGGCAGCCTCTCGGGGACGCGCTTGATGTTGCCCGTACGCCAGACGAGCTGGTCGACGGGCAGCGCGAGCCGCAGCTGCGGAAGGCGTTCGAGGAGGACGGTGAGAGCTTGCGCGGCATGGACGCGGGAGATCGCGGAGGCGGGGCAGAAGTGTCGTCCCGCGCCGAAGGAGAGGTGTCCGTTGGGCGAGCGGTCAAGGTCCAGGCGCTCGGGGTCCGGGAACTCTTCGGGGTCGAAGTTGGCGCCCTCCACGCAGACCAGGACCAGTTCTCCGGCTCGCACCAAGATGTCACCGAGCTGTACGTCGGCCCGGGCGATCCGGGGCAGTCCGTCGCCGATCGACAGTGTGCAGCGCATCAGCTCCTCTACAGCGCTCGGCATCGCCTCAGGCTGCTCGCGCAGTCGCTCCATGGCTTCCGGGTGCCTCATCAGGGTCAGCACGGCGTGCAGGAGGAACACATAGGTGCTCATGGCGCCGGCGCCGAAGAGTGACGTGACCGTGGCCGTGAGCATTTCGTCGGTCAGATCGCCACCGTCACGCTCCGGATCGTCGCGCAGCTCGCACAGCCGCCGGATCAGGCCGTGCTGGTCGGCACGGTCGGCGCGTACGTACCGGAGGACGAAGGCGTAGTCCTTGTCCCAGTTGGCGGTACAGCCGTCGTACGCGACGGGGCTGGTGACGAAGCCGAGGTCCAGGCCGGACATGAGCCGCAGCCCGTCCTCGTACGGCAGACCGAGCACCTCGCAGACCAGGGCCGCGGAGTACGGCTCGGCGAACCGCTGCCGCAGGTCGATGGGCGGACCCTCCTCCACCATCGCGTCCACCAGTTCGTGGGCGCGCGCGGACATCCACTGCGCGGACACCGGCCCGGAGCGGGGCCCGAAGGCACGCAGCACCTCTTGGTGGAGCCCAGCACTGTTGACGTTGCCCATGGTGTTGACGACCTCAGGGGGGATCGTCAGGGCGTACTGGCGAGGTACATCCGGAGCCGCCGTGTCGCGCAGGCTGAAGCGTTCGTCCTCCAGAACCTGCTGAGCCAGCGCGTAACTGGTCACCAGCCAGGCATCGTCGCCTGTGAGTGTCCGGATTCGTGCGACGGGGCTCTCCTCGCGCAGCCGCGCGAGCTCGGGGGGAACGATGTCACCGCGCCGGCACAGCGGCCACTCGACATCGGCGTAAGGGCCTGCGGAGACTTCGGTGGACGTGGATGCCATGACGCTCTGCTTTCTTCTGCGGCTTTGCGGGACTCACTGCTCGGTTCGGTCGTCGCATGCGACGACGGCGTACCCCTGGTTGTCGGCTGGGCGCAGCCCCGTCCGGCGCTCGCCGAACAGCAGTCGGCCCAGCGGGAGGACGGTGTGATAGCAGTGGACGGACGATGGGACGTCCACGATCCGTAGTGTGTCGACGAAGAACGGCAACTCTGCGTCGACGTAGGCCAGCGCCGCCTCCACCTTTGCAGGCGTGGGAAGCGTGCCGGGCGGCAGCCGCTGGGTGAGGAACTGGTACGCCATGGCATCCCGGACTGAACGTAGCTCCACGTCGGTTCGCAGAGCCATCCGTGTCCGCGTCTGCACCTCCCGGTAACCGGGCTGGTCCAGGAAATGGGACAGCGGGCGCGCTTGCACACGCGCCGCAGCCGCCCCAATGTCCTCCAGCGCGCCGGCGATACGCCGCCGAACGCCGCGCAGTTGCTTCGCAACGCTCCTGCGCGCGGCGGCAGGCTCATAGCCGAAGGCTTCGAGTATCGGCTGCAGGGCGACATCCGCATACACCACGTCCACGGCGGCGAAGTGCTCCACCGCCCACGCCATCGCCTTGGCCAGGCGCCGGCGGCTGAAGTAGCTGTTGCCCGTGCTCACCCCGAGCAGAGCGTGCTCCCCACGCTGAAGGATTCCCCCGCTGTTCGCCCCGACTGGCGAAACCCGCACGCGAAGATCAGTGAGGGCCTCTTGCGGCTCGCTCTGGACCATCGTCACTCCTTGCATGTGGCACGCGGACTTGCTTGGCTCATGCCCGCGGCAAGTGACGAGGATGCCGCAAACCCCTCAAACGTGTGACGCTAAGTAGCGATCTGTGCCGTGCCCCACGCCTCGGGCAACAACGCCGCGGTCTTCCTCGACGGCGAAGACGCCAAACCCTGCGGCTACTTCGAGAGGCTGTCCGCCGGCGGCACCGTGACGCTGCCCCTGGAGAGGCAGTCATGGGGTGACGATGCCAGCTCGCTCGTCGACCAGTTCGGGATCACCTGGATGGTCAACGTCACCCAGCAGCCCAGATAGATCACGGGCAGCATCAACGTCCGATTCCGGGGCTATAGAGGCAAGCTGAGATGCCGACAGCTGTAGCCGATGCAGCGCGTCACGCCGCGTTCGACCTGTGCCCGTGCCGCGGCCATGGCCCGGTTGACGGTCTTCTCGGTGGGGTGAGTTCCCGCAGGGGACTGGGGTTGGTGCCCGCGGTCGGCCAGGGGCACCCGACCTGGTAGGCGAGTTCGGCCAGGACAGGAACGCCGTGGCGCTTGCAGATACGGATGATCCGGTGGGTGCGGGCGGCGGTCAGGTCGTGAGACCGGCCCGGCAGCGCGGGTGAGAGCTACAGCAACTGGCCGTCAATCCCGCGTCTGATGACCCGTGGGCATCCCAAGAACCACCGTTCTGATGCTTCAACTCTGCAACCCTCGGGGCATGGCCATGACCGTGGATAGCGGTGCGCTGATGGGGATGATCGGGGCAATCGGTGGGGCCCTGGTCGGTGCGGCGGCGGAAGTGTATGACCCTCTGTTGTTCAAGAGGAGGAGAGGCGTGACCTAGTGGGGTTCGCGCTGCTGCGCAGATCGCCGTAGAGGTAGATCGCGTGCGTGAGCGCGCCTACGAAGGGCTCCTGGTCCTGACGGTTGCGCGCTAAGCTTGATCTTTATCTACCGCGTCGTCGTGGTGCCGAGCGGTCGACGGTCTGGTGTCCGGATGGTCCCGCGGACGACGATGGATGCCATGACGATTGAGGACTCGTGGTTGCGGATCGAGAACTGGTTGTGTGAGTTCGCCCCGGCCGCGTACGCCTCGTTGCCCCCAGCCGCGGGCTCTGATGCGGTACGCGTGGCAGAACGCCAGTGCGGGCTCGTGTTTCCCGAGGACCTGGTGGCATCCCTGCGCCGTCATGACGGCGCAGGGGAGTGCCTGTTGCCCGGCAACTACCGCCTGTTCGCCGCAGCCGAGATCGCGAAAGACTACGTGTGGTGGATCGGGTCGCAGCAGCGGGATGTTCCCGATGAACTGCGCTATTGGCGTTCATCGTGGTTGCCTCTGGCCGGAGATGGCGCCGGGGATTCCCTCTTCGTCGAGATGGCAACGGGTGACCAGCACGGTCGCATCGGTGCGCATGCCCACGGCGACGGTGGACGGTTCGACGACCGGCCCCAGTACACCTCGCTGCAAGCCCTGCTCAGCTGGGCCGCGCAGGCCCTGTCCGTCGGCTCAGCCACGGATGTCCTGGACTACGTGCTTGCCACGGACGAACAGGGGCTTCCGTACTGGGAGGACGCGGACGCGCAACAGGACGGCGTGTTGGTGGTCTGGGACATGGCAGCCCTGGAGAATCGCCACGGAGGGCTCTGATTCCTCGCGAGCTGTGATCACGGGAAGCATCTCGAGCAGGTCTCGAACTTCGGGTGGGTTCTGGCATTTCACCGGCCATGCGGCGGCCATCACACGATCGTGTGCCGTGTCGAGTAGGGCATTTGATCAGTACGAAGGCCGTTGCCATGGGTCTGCCCATACCCCGGTCCCGGCGGGAGGCGTTCGCGAAGGCGTCACGCTTCCGGGGTGAGTTCTATGCATGTCTGACCGTTCGCCGCGATGAGTTGTCCGAGTTGTGTGACGCGGTGCTGTGCGCGGACGGCCCGGTGAAGTCGCTGGTGAGTCTGACGTTACTGCCCGAACACCGGTGTGGGCACGGCGCGTTGTACGGCGGGCTCAACCATGGCCGCAGGGCCGAGGCGCGGGCGTGGGACCGGGCCCATCCGATGCTGACCCACCGCTCGGCCTGGCTCGACCACGACGGCGAGCTCCCCATGGTTGAAGGCACCCTGGTCCGGCTGAAAGTCGAGCACCTGTCGAAGGACCGCGAGGCGCCGCCGGCGTGGCTGTGGTCCTCAAAGACCGGCGCCACCCCGGCCGATGTCGACCGCTGGTGGCAGGAGTTCCTGAGAAGATTCGATCTTGAGCACACCTTCCGCTTCGCGAAACAGACCCTCGGCTGGACCACCCCGAAGCTCCGTACGCCCGAAGCCGCCGACAGGTGGACCTGGATCCTGATCGCCGCGCACACCCAGCTCCGGCTCGCCGGCCCCTGGCCACCGACCTCCGCCGTCCCTGGGAGAAGCCCGCGAGGCCGGAGCAGCTGACCCCGGCCCGGTCCGCCAGGGGTTCAGCAAAATCCGCGCTCACCTGCTCTGCCCGGCTCGTGATCCCCAACCCCGCGGCACCGGGCCCGGACACGGACACCCGCCCGGCTCCCGAAATCGCCGCCCAGCACCCCGCTACGACGTCGGCAAGACCGTCAAACGCGCCGAGACCTTCGCCGAACTCCACGCGAACCGAAGATAAAGAACAAGCTAACTGAGCGTTTGGTCCGTTGGTTCGTGTTTGGTCCCGGGTTAGGTTCCGCGCCAGTTCGGGGTGGCTTCGCCGGTGAGTCTGCGGGCCATGAGGT